>JAHHRV010000023.1 GCA_020025595.1 Oscillospiraceae bacterium | reverse complement strand
GGAGGCATCTGGTACAAGCGTACACATGGCACGGAGTACCGTTGACAACCGCCTTGACACGCTTGACATTGGGCTTCCAGGTACGGTTGGAACGTCTGTGGGAGTGGGAAACCTTAATACCAAAGGTAACGCCCTTACCACAATAATCACACTTCGCCATTCGTTGCACCTCCCATCCGGATATAATTCTATAAAACGCACCCATAACAGGCGCTCAACTATGATATCAGACTTTGTAAAAAAAAGCAAGTCCTTTTTGAAAAAAATTTCTTTTTTATTTTTATATTGCCAACACTGTCTGTACAGTTTATAATAGAATTAAATTTGGACTGGGAGGGTCGCATAATGGCAAGTAATTATAGTGTACTTTTGTCGAAACTGGTAAAGGTATTTAATCTGGAAGTTACCTATGCCGCCACCGACTATGAAAAGATTCGCCTGACCGTTGCCGACCTCGCTCGTCCCGGTCTTCAACTATCCGGATACTTTGATCATTTCGAGCCTGTTCGTCTGCAGGTTCTGGGCAATGTGGAGATGAGCTATCTGGACAAGCTGTCTCCTGCCGAGCGAAGGATCGTCTTTGACCGTCTGTTCCGCTACAAGTTCCCTGCCCTGCTGGTTGCAAGAGGCATGGTTCACAGCGACGAATGCATCGAGATGGCGAAAAAGCACAACATCACACTGCTGCGCTGCCACGAATCTACAAGCTTTATTGTTTCGTCTATCATTACATATCTGAACGCCGAACTGGCTCCCAGAATCACCCGTCACGGCGTTCTGATGGAGGTTTACGGCGAAGGTGTTCTGCTGATCGGAGAAAGTGGCATCGGCAAGAGCGAGGCCGCTGTGGAGCTGCTGAAGCGTGGTCATCGTCTGATTGCAGATGACGCTGTAGAAATCAAGCGCGTCAATTCCACGACCCTGGTTGGCACTGCGCCTCCTCTGATCCAGAATTATGTGGAGCTGAGAGGCATCGGCATTATCAATGTTGCGAAACTGTTCGGTGTAGGCGCCGTCAAATCAGAAAACGAAATCAATCTTGTGGTCAACATCGTACCCTGGGACAATCAGCAGGCCTATGACCGCCTTGGTCTTGAGGACAACCACATGGATATTTTGGGCGTGGATGTGCCTCTGAATACCATCCCCATCACCCCCGGCCGTAATCTGGCAGTGATCCTGGAGGTCGCCGCCATGAATAACCGCCAGCGCAAAATGGGATATAACGCTGCACAGGAGTTCACAGAGCAGATCAACAATCACTATATGCAGGCAACTGCAAACGACTGATAAAAAGCCACTCACGCTTTCTTTGCGTGGGTGGTTCTATTTTTGCCATAGCGGACATACCTTTTTTCTAACCACGGGCAGGAGCGAGCCTCCTGCCGGAATTAGGAGGCTGGCTATGGAAAGCTTTTACGCAAGTCTGGCTGCCAGAACAGGCGGCAACATTTACATTGGTGTGGTAGGCCCGGTACGGACCGGAAAATCCACACTGATCAAGCGCATGATGGAATCCCTGGTGATTCCCAACATTTCGGATGCCAATCTGGCGGCTCGGGCTAAGGACGAACTGCCGCAAAGCGGCTCCGGAAAGACCATTATGACATCCGAACCGAAATTTGTTCCGGAGGAGGCAGTTGAAATCTGCCCTGACGGAGCGACCCGACTGAAGGTGCGGCTCATCGACTCTGTCGGCTATATGGTCGAAGGTGCTGTTGGTGCTATGGAGGACGACAAACCCCGAATGGTTTCCACCCCATGGTCCGATCAGCCCATCCCTCTGACCGAAGCTGCCGAAATCGGCACCAAGAAAGTCATGGATGACCACGCTTCCATCGGTATCGTCGTAACAACCGACGGAAGTATCACGGATATCCCCCGCGAAGACTATATTCAGGCAGAGCGCCGGGCCATTCAGGACATCAAAGCCACAGGAAAACCCTTCCTCACCATCATCAACACCGCTAATCCCAACGGAGAAGCCGCCGCTGCGCTGCGAGAGTATCTGAAATCGGAATTCGATGTGGATGCCGCCATTGCAGACTGCCAGGCCATTTCCGTTGACGGTATTGCTGCGCTGCTCCAGGATCTGCTGTACGCATTCCCACTCGGCGAGCTTCGGGTATATCTCCCCAGATGGGTGGACGGTCTGGAAGCCGACAATCCCATCAAGCAGACCATCTATCAGCAGCTGCTTGAAAGAGCCCAGAAAATCCATACACTGGGGCAGGCAGAGCTGGCTCTTGACTCGCTTTCCGAGCTGGATCTCATCCAACAGGTCAGTCTTGACGAGATCGACCTGGCCACCGGCTCCATCGTATGCAGATTGCGTCTGCCAGACAGACTGTACTATGAAACCCTGAGCAGCAAAACCGGCACCCAGATCCGAAATGATGCAGACCTGATGGCACTGCTGACCGAACTGATTAAGGTAAAAGCAGAATACGACCAGATTTCCGATGCACTAACCTCTGTTCGCACCACAGGTTACGGAGTGGTAATGCCCCGGGCCGAGGAAATGACGCTGGAGAAGCCGGAAGTTCTGAAAAAAGGAAACGCCTACGGTGTAAAGCTGAAAGCAGGGGCTCCGTCCATCCACATGATTCGTGTGGACATCGACACCGAGATCAATCCTATGGTGGGCGACGAAAAGCAGTCCCAGGATTTGATCAGCTACCTCACCGGAGAAGAACCGGAAAAACTCTGGGAAAGCAACATCTTCGGAAAGTCCGTGTATGACCTGATTCGGGAAGGCCTCAACGCAAAGCTCCTGCGCACCCCGGAAGAAGTTCAGGAGAAATTCCGTTCCTCCCTGTCCCGTATCATTAATGAAGGTGCTTCCGGTCTGATTTGTATTATACTATAGCTTGACAGAATCCCATCGTGGCTTTACAATACAGACAAAAGGAGTGATCACAATGGGATTCAAAGGCAACCAGTATATCTGGAAAGATCGTAAGCGCTATTTCGGACTGCCCCTGAGCTTTACCCGCTACGCCATGTCAGACGATCGTCTGTTCCTGTCACAGGGTTTTCTGAATATTAAGGATGAAGAGATTCTGCTCTATCGTGTCCGGGATCTGTCACTGAGCCGCACTCTGGGACAGCGTCTGTTTGGCGTTGGTACCATTGTTGTGACATCATCAGACAAATCTCAGCCCGTTCTGCAGATCAAAAATGTCAAAGTTCCGTCTGATGTCAAAGAAATGATCCACACTCAGGTCGAAGAGATGAAGGTTCGCCGCCGCGTTCGTATCAACGAGGTTTCCACCTCCAACGACGACACATTCGATGATGCCGATCTGGATGATGATTCCGACGACGACTCTTTCGGAGACTGATTTTCAGCCGGGTACAATTTATGTACCCGGCTTTTGCAGCAAATCCTACACCTTCTTCTCTTGTGCAAGTTTACTGTTTTCCGCCCCCAATTTTTGACAAAAATCGCAAATTGTCGTTGACAATTCATTTCCCTCGTGTTATAATTCTAAGGATAAAAATACACCAAGGAGGACGAACCTGTGTTGATGAACTTGAACCATGCTCATGTTTACCGAAATGGTCGTTTTGTTCCTAGTGATGTTTCTTTTGAAATTTCAGCTTCAGAGTCCGGCGAGGGCTCCTTGGAGCATTGTTTCCTTTTGCCCGGTTTCGTGGATGTTCATGTGCATCTTCGTGAGCCGGGTTTTTTGTATAAAGAAACCATCGCAACAGGCACTTTAGCTGCAGCTCACGGTGGCTACAGCGACATTTGTTCTATGCCCAACCTGAATCCGGTGCCTGACAGTGCCGAGCATCTGGCACCCCAGCTGGAAGCCATCCGAAAGGATGCAATTGTCCGTGTACACCCCTACGGCTCCATTACCGTAGAGGAAAAGGGCGAAAAGCTTTCCGCTCTGGAAGAGATGGCAAAGGATGTCATTGCGTTCAGCGATGACGGAAGAGGCGTTCAATCAGAAGATTTAATGCGCGAGGCCATGCTGGAGTGCAAGCGCCTGGGCAAAATTCTGGTTGCTCACTGCGAAGACAACAGCCTGCTGCACGGCGGCTACATTCACGACGGCGAGTATGCCAAGGCCCACGGCCACAGAGGCATCTGCTCTGAAAGCGAATGGGGTCCCATCGCAAGAGACCTGAAGTTATCCAAAGAGACAGGCTGTGCATATCATGTCTGCCACATTTCTACCAAGGAAAGTGTCGAGCTCATTCGTCAGGCCAAGGCAGATGGCGTGGATGTGACCTGTGAAACCGGCCCCCATTATATATTGATGTCCGACAAGGATCTGCAGGAAGACGGCCGATTCAAAATGAATCCTCCCCTTCGTTCTGAAGAAGATCGCAAGGCAATTCTGCAGGGCATTCTGGACGGCACCATTGATATGATCGCCACCGATCACGCCCCTCATTCCGCCGAGGAAAAGAGCAGAGGCCTTGAAAAGAGTGCCATGGGTGTGGTTGGTCTTGAAACTGCCTTCCCGCTGCTGTACACCTACCTGGTCAAGCCCGGCCTCATCACGCTGGAGCGGCTGGTAGAGCTGATGGCAGTGAATCCCCGAAAGCGCTTCGGCATTCCTGAAACCGAGGACTTTTCTGTGTGGGATCTTGATAAAGAATACACCATCGACCCGGAGACCTTCTGCACAAAGGGCAGAGCTACACCTTTCGCCGGCTGGAAGGTATTCGGAGAGAACCAAATGACAATTGTAGGAGGAAATATCGTATGGCAGAACAAATGAACAAAAAACTAGTGCTGGAAAACGGTACTGTGTTCGAAGGCTATGGCTTCGGTGCAAACCGTGACACCATCGCTACGCTCGTGTTTAACACTTCGATGGTTGGATATCAGGAAATTGTATCCAACAGCAACTACTTTGAGCAGATGGTGGTACTGACCTACCCCATCATCGGCAGCTACGGTGTTAACGACGAGGACGATGAAAGCAAGAATCCCAATATTGGCGGTCTGATTGTTCGTGACTACAACGATATCCCCTCTAACTTCCGTTATACCAAGACTCTGTCCGAAGCTATGGAAGAAGACGGCATCCCCGGCATCTACGGCCTGGATACCCGTGCGCTGACCCGCATGGTCCGCGATCAGGGCAGTCTGTGCGCCATGATGACCGACATCAGCACCCCCAACGAAGAAGCACTGGAGGCAATCCGCGCATGGCATGCTACCGAGAATGCTGTTGCAAAGGTCAGCTGCTCCAAGCGCTGGTATTCCCGTACCCCCAACCACAAGTATAATGTGGTTGCCATTGACTGCGGCATTCGTCTGGGCACTGTCAAGGATCTGAACAAGCTGGGCTGCAATGTTACTGTTGTTCCCTACGACACCAGCGCCGAAAAGATTCTGGCTCTGCAGCCGGACGGCCTGTTTATCTCCAACGGCCCCGGCAACCCCGAAGATGTACACGCTGTCATCGAACTGATCCGTGCTCTGCAGGGCAAGCTGCCCATCCTGGGCACCGACCTGGGCCACGAGCTGATCTGCCTGGCAAACGGTGCCAAGGTAAAGAAGATGCATGTGGGTCACCACGGCAGCAATCACCCGGTCCGCTGCCTGGATACCGGCAAAATCGAAATGGAAGACCAGTCTCACAATTACTGCCTGGATGAGACCAGCATTGAAGGCACCGGCCTTCGCATTACCCACGTGAATGTTCTGGACGGCACCGTTGAAGCAGTGGAGAGCACTCTGTATCCCACCTTCTCTGCTCAGTTCAATCTTCACGCTAACCACAAGATGTTCGCAAAGTTTATTGATATGATGGAAGGGAGAAAGAACAATGCCTAAGAGAACAGATATCAAAAAAGTGATGGTCATCGGCTCCGGCCCCATTGTGATCGGTCAGGCAGCTGAGTTTGACTACGCCGGCACCCAGGCTTGTCTTGCTCTGAAGGAAGAAGGCTACGAGGTCGTTCTGCTGAACTCCAACCCCGCCACCATCATGGCTGATACTCAGATCGCTGATAAGGTCTATATGGAGCCCCTGAATCTGGAGTATGTTTCCAGAATCATCCGCAAAGAGCGTCCCGACGCCATCGTTCCCGGCCTGGGCGGCCAGACCGGTCTGAACCTGGCTGTTCAGCTGGCTAAGAAGGGCGTGTTGAAGGAGTGCCAGGTTGAAATCCTGGGCACCAGCTTCGAATCCATCGAGCGTGCAGAAGACCGCGAGCTGTTCAAGGAGCTGTGTGAGAAGCTGGGCGAGCCTGTTCTCCCCTCTCAGATCGCAACTACCGTGGAAGAGGGCATCGCCGCTGCAAATGCAATCGGCTATCCCCTGGTTCTGCGTCCTGCCTTTACTCTGGGCGGCACCGGCGGCGGCTTTGCCGACGACGAAAAGGAACTGGTCGAGCTGCTGGAAAACGGCCTGAAGCTGTCTCCTGTCCACCAGGTTCTGGTCGAGAAGAGCATCAAGGGCTATAAGGAAATCGAATTTGAAGTCATGCGTGACTCCAACGATACCGCTATCGCCATCTGCTCCATGGAAAATATCGACCCTGTCGGTATCCACACCGGTGACTCCATGGTCGTGGCTCCCAGCCAGACCCTCTCCAGTAAGGAATACGATATGCTGAAGACCTCCGCACTGAAGATCCTGCGCGAGCTGAAGATCGAGGGTGGCTGTAATGTCCAGTTTGCTCTGGACCCCTACTCCTTCGAGTACTATCTGATTGAGATCAACCCCAGAGTTTCCCGTAGTTCCGCCCTTGCATCCAAGGCCAGCGGCTACCCCATCGCCAGAGTCACTGCAAAGGTTGCTCTGGGTCTGACTCTGGATGAAATCATGATCGCAAGCACCCCCGCTTCCTTCGAGCCCAGCATCGACTACATCGTAACCAAGTTGGCTCGTTTCCCCTTTGATAAGTTCACCAGCGCCGACAACCGCCTGTCCACTCAGATGAAGGCCACCGGCGAAGTCATGAGCATCGGCAGAACCATGGAAGAAAGCCTGCTCAAGGGCATCCGCGGTCTGGAAATCGGCGTTAACCACATCTATAACAAGAAGTTCGACACCATGTCCGGTGCAGATCTGCTCAACTACATCACCGTTGGCAAGGATGACCGCATCTTCGCTATCGCAGAGCTGATGCGCCGCGACTGCGATCTGGGCATCATCTACGGCGCAACCAAGATCGATATGTTCTTCCTGGAGAAGATCAAGAACATCATCGACTTCGAGCAGGTGATTCAGTCCAATGTTGGCAACCTGGAAGTCCTGAAGGAAGCCAAGAAGATGGGCTTCAGCGATGCTTACATTGCAGGCATCTGGGGCATGAGCGATATCGAAATGTATCAGCTGCGTGAGAAGAACGACATCTTCCCCGCTTACAAGATCATCGACACCTGCGCCGGTGAGTTTGACAGCTATGTTCCTTACTTCTACTCCACCTACGAGCAGGAGAATGAGTCCATCGTAACCGACAAGAAGAAGATTCTGGTTCTGGGTTCCGGCCCCATCCGTATCGGTCAGGGCGTTGAGTTTGACTACTCCACTGTCCATGCAATCTGGGCAATCCGTGAAGCAGGCTACGAAGCCATCATCATCAACAACAACCCCGAAACCGTTTCTACTGACTACACCACCTCTGACAAGCTGTACTTTGAGCCTCTGACCATTGAGGATGTCATGAATGTCATCCATCTGGAAAAGCCCAACGGCGTAATCGTCACCCTGGGCGGCCAGACTGCCATCAACCTGGCAGAGCGTCTGGACAAGCTGGGTGTTCCCGTGGTCGGTACCAGCGTTGCCGCTATCGAGCGTGCAGAAAACCGTGACAGCTTTGAAAAGACTCTGGAAATGCTGCACATTCCTCAGCCCAACGGCGAAGCCGTTACCGATGTAGAGGCCGGTATCAAGGTCGCAAACCGCATCGGCTACCCTGTGCTGGTTCGTCCCAGCTACGTTCTGGGTGGCAGAGCTATGCAGATCGTCCACGACGACGCTCAGCTGCGCCACTACTTCAAGAATGCAATCGTTGCAAGTGAAGAGCACCCTGTTCTGGTTGATAAATACATCATGGGCAAGGAGCTGGAAGTTGACGCCGTCTGCGACGGCAAGGAAGTGCTGATCCCCGGCATCATGGAGCACGTAGAACGCACTGGCGTTCACTCCGGTGACTCCATCTCCGTCTACCCCTCCTTCTCCATCAGTGAAAAGGTTCGCAATACCATCGTTGACTACACCACCAAGCTGGGCCTGGGCCTGGGTATGGAAGGTCTGTTCAACATTCAGTTCATCGTTGACCCCAAGGAAGATGTTTACATCATCGAGGTCAACCCCCGTTCCTCCCGTACCGTTCCCTTCCTGTCCAAGGCTACTGGCATTCCTCTTGCAAAGATTGCAACCAAGGTTGCTCTGGGTCATTCTCTGGCCGATCAGGGCTACAAGAGCGGCCTGCAGCCCGCCAAGAAGCGCTGGTATGTCAAGGTTCCCGTGTTCTCCTTCTCCAAGCTCCACGGTGCAGATATTGCCCTGAGCCCCGAGATGAAGTCCACCGGTGAGGCCATCGGCTACGATGACAGCCTGAACCGTGCATTCTACAAGGCTCTGCAGGCAGGCGGCACCAAGGTTGCCAACTACGGCACTCTGTTTGTAACTGTCGCCGATCAGGACAAGGCCGATGCTCTGCCTCTGGTCAAGCGTTTCTATGATCTGGGCTTCAATGTCGAGGCAACCGGCGGCACTGCTGCTTACCTGAAGGAGCATGGCATCCGTACCCGTCGCCGCAAGAAGCTCAGCGAAGGCAGCGAGGAGATTCTGGATTCCCTGCGTCAGGGCCATGTTACCTATGTGCTGAACACTCTGGGTAACGGCGACGGCACCAGCAAGGACGGATTCCTGATCCGCCGTGTTGCTGCTGAAAACAATGTGACTGTCTTCACTTCCCTGGATACTGTCAAGGTTCTGCTTGATGTCCTGGAAGAAATTACCTTCAGCGTTTCCACTATCGACGCATAAGGAGGAGCCATGCAGCAAGGTTATTTCAAAATCATTTCCAACGAACCGCTGACCGAAACCGTATTCAAAATGGTTTTGTCCGGTGACACCTCCGCTGTCACCAACTGCGGCCAGTTTGTAGACCTGCGGCTCCCGGAAAAATATCTTCGCAGACCTATCTCCGTCTGTGACTACGATCAGAATACCCTGACCCTCATCTATAAGGTGGTGGGTCAGGGCACCGAGATCATGGCAAAGCTGCCTGCCGGAACAGTACTGGATGTTCTGACCGGCCTGGGCAACGGCTATGACACTTCTCTTTCCGGAGATCACCCCGTACTGGTCGGCGGCGGTGTCGGTGTGCCCCCCATGTTTAATCTGTGCAAGAAGCTACTGAGCGAAGGCAAGAAGCCTCAGGTTGTTCTGGGCTTTAATACTGCCGAGGAAATTTTCCTGGCAGATGCGTTTAAGGCGCTGGGCGTTGATGTCCACATTGCCACCGCTGACGGCAGCGTGGGAACCAAGGGCTTTGTCACCGATGTCATCAAGACTCTCGACTACACCTACTTCTATTCCTGCGGCCCCATGCCTATGTTCAAGGCCATGGAGCAGATCATGACCACATCCGGTCAGTATAGCTTTGAAGAGCGCATGGGCTGCGGCTTCGGTGCCTGCATGGGATGTACCATTCAGACCAAATCCGGCTACAAGCGCGTATGCAAAGACGGCCCTGTATTTGTCAGAGAGGAGGTGTTCGGATGAGCACCAAAGTAAATCTTTGCGGTATCGAAATGGACAACCCTGTGATCCCCGCATCCGGCACCTTCGGCTTCGGCAAGGAATTTGCAGAGCTGTATGACATTAACTGTCTGGGTACCTTCTCTTTCAAGGGTACCACTCTGGATGCCCGCTTCGGCAACCCCACTCCCAGAATTGCAGAATTCAACGGCGGTATGCTGAACGCAGTTGGTCTGCAGAATCCCGGCGTTGACCATGTCATTGCACATGAGCTGCCGGAAATGAAGCAGTTCTTCCACAAGCCGGTTATGGCGAATGTTTCCGGTTTTTCCATCGAACAGTATGTAAAAACCTGCGAAAAGCTGGACAAAGAGGAACAGGTCGGCTGGCTGGAGGTCAACATCTCCTGCCCCAATGTCCACGGCGGCGGTATGAGCTTCGGAACAGATCCTGCCTCTGCCAAGGAAGTTACCCAGGCTGTAAAGGCTGTCACGACCAAGCCCGTGATCGTCAAGCTCTCCCCCAATGTTACCGATATTACCGCAATTGCCCGGGCCTGTGAAGAAGGCGGCGCCGATGGCGTCAGCCTGATCAACACCGTTCTCGGAATGCGGATTGATCTTAATAAGAAAAAGCCCATTATCGCCAACAAAACCGGCGGTATGTCCGGTCCTGCGCTGCTGCCTCTGGCTGTGCGCATGGTTTATCAGGTTTACGAAGCAGTCTCCATTCCCATTGTGGGTATGGGCGGCGTTTCCTCCGCTGAGGATGTGATCGAACTGATGCTGGCCGGTGCCACCGCAGTTGAAGTCGGCGCTGCAAATCTGGTGGATCCCTTTGCATGCAAGCGCATCATTGAAGATCTGCCCGCTGTTATGAAGAAATACCGAATTGAGAATTTGAAAGATATTATTGGAGGTGCCCACTGATGGGAAAGGATGTAATCATTGCTTGCGACTTTGCAAGCCGCGAACAGACGATGAACTTCCTGGATAAGTTCACCGATGAGAAGCCCTTCGTCAAGATCGGCATGGAGCTGTACTATGCAGAAGGTCCCGCAATCGTAAAGGAAATCAAGGCTCGTGGCCACAAGATTTTCCTGGATCTCAAGCTGCACGACATCCCCAACACCGTTAAGAAGGCCATGAACGTTCTGAGCAATCTGGATGTAGATATCACCAATCTGCATGCTGCAGGTACCACTGCCATGATGAAGGCTGCTCTGGAAGGCCTGACCCGCCCTGACGGCACCCGTCCCCTGCTGATTGCTGTTACTCAGCTGACTTCCACCGATCAGGAAAGCATGGAGCGCGATCTGCTGATCCATGAGCCTATCGATGAAGTTGTTATGCACTACGCAGAAACTGCCAAGAATGCCGGCCTTGACGGCATCGTCTGCTCTCCTCTGGAGGCTGGCAAGGTTCACGGTCGCTGCGGCGAAAAGTTCCTGACCATCACTCCCGGTGTCCGCTTCGCTGACGGCGATGTGGGTGACCAGAAGCGCGTCATGACTCCCGCTGCTGCCAAGGAAATCGGCTCCGACTACATCGTTGTCGGTCGCCCCATTACCCAGGCAGAGGACCCTGTGGCTGCTTACCGTCGCTGCGTAGCTGAATTCTGCGACTAATTTTAGGAGGTACTTACACACTATGGAACTGTCTACTCTGATTGCAAAGGACTTGCTGTCCATCCAGGCGGTTTTCTTCCGTCCTGAAGAGCCCTTTACCTGGGCTTCCGGCATCAAGAGCCCCGTTTACACCGATAACCGTCTGACCCTGACCGCTCCCGCCGTTCGTAACGATGTTGAAAACGGTCTGGCTCAGCTGATCAAGGAAAATTACCCCGAAGTTGAAGTGCTGATGGGCACCTCCACCGCCGGTATCGCTCACGCTGCTATCGTCGGTCATATCATGGATCTGCCTATGGGTTATGTCCGCTCCGGCAGCAAGGATCATGGCCGCCAGAACCAGATCGAAGGCAAGCTGCTGCCCGGTCAGAAGGTCGTTGTTGTGGAAGATCTGATCTCCACCGGCGGCTCCTGCATCGAGGTTGTCAATGTTCTGCGCGAAGCCGGTGCTGAGGTTCTGGGTGTTGTTTCCATCTTCACCTATGGCATGCAGAAGGGTCTGGATCGTCTGGCTGCTGCAAATGTCAAGAATGTCAGCCTGACCAACTTCGATGTCATTGCTCAGGTTGCTGCTGACGAAAAGTACATCAAGCCCGAAGATGTTTCCCGCCTGATTCAGTTCCGCAACAATCCCAGCGATGAGAGCTGGATTGGAGGCTAATCATGACCAATAAATTTGGTATCGAAAGCGTTCTGAGCATTCTGGATCTGAGCGTTGAAGAGATTGACGAACTTGTCGCTACTGCAGAAGACATTATTGCAAATCCCCAGAAATATGCCCATCGCTGCGAAGGCAAGAAACTGGCTACCCTTTTCTTTGAGCCTTCCACCCGTACCCGTCTGAGCTTTGAGTCCGCTATGTATGAGCTGGGCGGCAATGTCATCGGCTTCAGCTCTGCTGATTCCTGCTCTGCTTCCAAGGGCGAGAGCGTCGCTGACACATCCAAAGTCATCTCCTGCTATGCAGACATCATTGCAATGCGTCATCCCAAGGAAGGCGCTCCCATGGTTGCTGCACTGAATGCAACCATCCCCGTCATCAACGCAGGTGACGGCGGTCACAATCACCCCACCCAGACTCTGGCAGACCTTCTGACCATCAAGCTGGAAAAGGGTCGTTTTGACCACCTGAACATCGGTATGTGCGGCGACCTGAAATTCGGCCGTACCGTCCACTCTCTGATCGATGCAATGAGCCGCTACGAAGGCGTCAGCTTCACCCTCATCTCTCCGGAAGAGCTGAAGGTTCCTGATTATGTCCGCAATGCCATGATCCGCAAGGGTATCCCCTTCGTGGAAACCACCGATCTGGAGAGCTCTATGCCCACTCTGGACATTCTCTACATGACCAGAGTCCAGAAGGAGCGCTTCTTCAACGAAGAAGACTACCTGCGTCTGAAGGACAGCTACATTCTGACCGCTGAAAAGCTGGATAACGCAAAGCAGAATATGTCCGTCCTGCATCCCCTGCCCCGCGTAAATGAAATTTCCGTAGCTGTGGACGACGATCCCAGAGCCTGCTACTTCAAGCAGGTGCGCAACGGTAAATATATGCGCATGGCACTGATTCTGAAGCTGTTGGGGGTATAAGTTATGAATATTGATTCCATTCAGAACGGCTTTGTGATTGATCACATCACCGCTGGTAAGGGCATGGAAATCTACCGCCTGCTGGAGTTGAGCAAGCTCAACTGCATGGTCGCACTGATTACCAATGCACACTCTGTAAAGATGGGCCGGAAAGACATCATCAAGATCGGCAGCAACATCGAGCTCGACACCGACATTCTGGGCTATGTGGATCCCAACATCACAGTGACCATCATCCGCGACGGAAAGGTCACCGAGAAGAAGAACCTGGCTCTGCCGGAAGAGCTGGAAGGCGTTCTTCGTTGCCGGAATCCCCGCTGCATCTGCTCCACCGAGCAGGAGCTGCCCCAGATTTTCCGTCTGGCTGACCGGGAAAACCGCATTTATCGCTGCATCTACTGCGATAGCACTTTCTAAATATCAAAAGTACCGCCAGAATTCTGGCGGTACTTTTTTTGTGAAATATCCTGAATTCCTGACATTTTATTCTTTACCCCTTTGGCAATTGGTGGTAAAATAAGTAATTGTATATAGATTCATTCTGGAGGTTCCACTATGCATGCTCATTTACCATCGCAGCGAACAAAGTCTTTTGCTCTAGCTTTCTTTATCCCTGTGTTTTCCATGCTAATGGTCATGATAATTGGCGGATACGAGCCTTTTGGCAACCTGTCCATGCTGTATTCCGATATGTACCACCAGTATTATCCCTTTTGGGTGGCTTTTCGGGATGCGCTTCGTTCCGGAGACTCTCTGCTCTATACCTGGCGCGTCGGTCTTGGTATGGATTATCTGTCGCTCATCTCCTATTATCTTGCTTCTCCGTTAAATCTTCTGGCCGTTCTAGTTCCTGCAGGTTTGACTTTGGAGTTTTACTCCCTGCTGATGCCCATCAAGCTGGGACTTGCCAGCCTGTTTTTCGCTATCTTCCTGAACAAGACATTTGAAAAAGATGACCTGTCCATTAGTTTTTTTGGCGCTATGTACGGTCTGTGTGCATGGGCTCTGGGCTATCAGTGGAACATCATGTGGCTGGATACCTTTGCTCTGCTTCCGCTGCTGGCACTGGGAACCATTCAGCTGCTGCGTGACCGGAAATTCATCCTGTACACGGTCACTTTGTTCCTTTCCATTTACGCAAACTACTATGTAGGTCTGTTCAGCTGCATTTTCGTACTGCTGCTGTTTATCTGCTACCAGATTTGCCGCTGGCAGGGATTCAAGCGCTTCTTCTCCGATTTCGTTCGGATTGGATGCTTCACGGTGATTGGCATTGGCATGACGACCGTACTCACACTGCCTGCCCTGGGCGGTCTGCAAAACACCCAGTCCAGTGTCAATTCCTTCCCCAAAGGCTTTATCTTGAACATCGCATCGGAAAACACCATTGCCGGGCTGTTTGATGCCATGCGTCAGGTTGCCGGTAATACTATGGGCGGTTTGGAACCCACCTTCAAAGAAGGTTTGCCGAACCTGTATTGCGGCGTTGGAAGTATGCTTCTTGCATTTTTGTTCTGTACCAGCAAGGATGTCAAGCTGCGGGACAAGATCTGCTCCGTGGGACTTCTGATTTTCTTCATGCTCAGCTGCATTATCCGTCAGCTGGACTATATCTGGCACGGCTTCCATTTCACCAATATGATCCCCTACCGGTTTACATTCCTGTTCAGCTTTGTGGTGCTGTATATGGCTTACCGTGCCTATCTGCAAATCCACCACATTAAGCCGTGGCAGATTCTTGTCAGTGGAGTACTGTGTGTCGGCCTGATCCTCTGCTCTGACAGCCGGAGCGACTGGATTTATCTGAGCTACAATGTGGGTTTCCTCGCCATATATCTGATTCTTCTGGTCGTTGCAACCAAAAAAGCAGACAACGAACCTGCACAGGATCAGGAAACAAACGCATCCGCACCTGCCGCCAAATCCGGATCCAAACGGCAGGCTATTTTGTCCATTTGTCTTGTGTGCGTTGTGATCCTTGAAATCGGCATGAATGTGCTGAACTTCGGTCTGCGTTTTCCCGCCACTGCCGTTTCCAACTATCCCTCCGGCACCCAGGACACACAGGCTGTCATTGCCCACATGAAGGATCTGGAACAGGGCAATCCGTTCTACCGCGCAGAAACCACCCACTCCCAGACCCTGAATGACGGTGCGCTAAACCGCTACAACGGAATTTCCACCTTCACAAGCTCCGCCAATGTCAAAGTAACTGAATTCATGAGAGCACTGGGCTACGGTGCCAAGAATACCTATAACCGTTACTGCTTTGAAGAAAGCAGCCCTGTTGCCAATCTGTTCCTCGGAATCAAGTATATGATTGAGCGTGACGGAAATGTGGAAGAAAACAGCTACTTTAACACGATTTTTTCTTCTGGAAATGTCTATCTTCTGGAAAACAACGCCTATCTTCCCCTTGGTTTTCTGGCACAGCCGGAGCTTGCAGAGCTGAGCTTCCACGATACCAACCATTTTGAGATGCAAAATGAGTTGTTCCGTGCTTCCACTGGGATTGACGAGGATGTCTGGAACATGATTTCTACGGTTTCCATTGAAGATGAAAATGTGAATATCACATCCCAGAACGGCTATGTCTGCAATTACGAAGGCGCTCAGAGCGGCGCATCCATCACCTATCGCTTTACCGCAGACCGGAACGGCTTTGCCTGTCTGGACTTCGATGTAACCGACCGGAACAGCTATCGGGTATTCCTGAACGATGTAGAGCTTTACTCCGAAAGCCTCAGCCTTCCCCAGATGATCGCCGCCTGCGATGTTCAGGCAGGCGATGTGCTGAGTGTGCGTCTGACCTGCAAGGACGGCGAAGAAGGCCGCATGACCGTAAAAGCAGGTATTGTTGACGGCAGTGTCCTGCGTACAGGCCACGAAATTCTGAATGCTTCTACGCTGCAGCTCGACTCTTTCTCCTCCACCAGAATCGCAGGAACCATCGACTGCAACCGTGACGGTTTGATCTATACTTCTATCCCCCAGGATGGAAACTGGAAGGTGTATGTAGACGGTAACCTGGTGCAGTATGATCTGGTCGGCGACACCATGATCGGCATCATGGTAAAAGAAGGTCATCACGATATTCGCTTCGAGTATCACAACACCGCCTTCTCCTACGGATGGAAGATCAGCGCCATCTGCGCACTCGTTTTCGTCATCTGTATTTTTGCTTTCCCCGCAAAACGGAGAGGCAAGTATCAGAAGTAATAAAAAAATCCCCGGACAGATGTCCGGGGATTTTACTTTTTGTCTTAGTTTTTCAGGCTCTGCAGCGGAGCAGGAATTCTGCCGCCTCTTGCAATGAAATCAGCGCTGGACTGGTTATACACCGGCATAACAGGTGCAGAACCCAGCAGGCCGCCCATTTCCACCCGATCACCAACATTCTTGCCAGGAGCGGGGATAATACGAACAGCGGTGGTCTTGCTGTTAACCATGCCAATGGCAGCCTCGTCTGCGATAATTGCAGAGATGGTCTCTGCGGTGGTGTCACCGGGAACTGCAATCATGTCAAGTCCGACAGAGCACACGCAGGTCATGGCTTCCAGCTTTGTCAGGGTCAGGATTCCGCTTTCAGCTGCTTCGATCATACCCTCGTCCTCAGAGACAGGGATGAATGCGCCGGACAAGCCGCCGACATGGTTGCTTGCCATAACGCCACCCTTCTTTACTGCGTCGTTGAGCAGTGCCAGAGCGGCTGTTGTGCCATGGATACCGCATGTCTCCAGGCCCATTTCCTCCAGGATACGGGCCACGCTGTCGCCCACAGCAGGGGTAGGTGCCAGGCTCAGGTCTACGATGCCAAAAGGCACGCCCAAGCGCTTGGATGCCTCGTTGCCGACGATCTGACCCATCCGGGTAATCTGGAAGGCAGTCTTCTTAATGGTCTCTGCAACTTCGTCAAAGGGCTGTCCCTTTACATTCTTCAGTGCATGGTACACAACACCGGGACCGGAGACGCCGACATTCAGCACACACTCAGGCTCGCCCACGCCGTGGAAGGCACCTGCCATGAAGGGATTGTCTTCCACAGCATTGCAGAATACAACCAGTTTTGCACAGCCCAAACCGTCGTTGTCGGCGGTGATATTAGCAGTCTGCTTGATAATCTTTCCCATCAGAGACACAGCGTTCATATTGATGCCGGCCTTTGTGGAGCCAATGTTGACACTGGCGCAGACACGCTCTGTACGAGCCATTGCTTCCGGAATGGACTCAATCAGAATGCGGTCGCCCTTGGTGCAGCCCTTCTGCACCAGCGCGGAAAATCCGCCAATAAAATTGACGCCGCAGGTTTTGGCTGCACGATCCAGTGTCTCTGCAAAGGGGACATAGGAATCTGTTTCGCAGCTTTCTGCAACCATCGCAATGGGTGTTACAGAGATACGCTTGTTGACAATGGGAATGCCAAACTCCCGTTCAATCTGCTCGCCCACGCTGACCAGGTTTTCTGCCCGGCGGGTAATTTTGTCATAGATTTTGTCGCAGCTGGTCTTTACATCCGGATGTGCACAGTCACGCAAGGAAATACCCATGGTGATCGTACGGATATCCAGATGACGCTTATCAATCATATCCAGCGTCTGGAAAATATCATACTGATTTAACATGATCAAACCTCACACTCTATGCATTGCTTCGAAGATATCTTCGCGCTGAACCCGGATGGAAAGATTCGCCTGCTTGCCGACTTCTTCCATATGCATACTCAGCTCTGCCAGAGGCTTGTTGGCAGCAGAGACATCAACAACCATCATCATGGTAAAATAGCCCTGCATGACGGTCTGGCTGATGTCCAGCACATTGACATTGTGCTGAGCCAGATGATTACACACAGATGCAATAATACCGACCTGATCTTTTCCTACAACGGTAACAATTGCTTTCATATCAACTACCTCTTATACTCTTAGTATTCGTAATCTGCGCAGACGCGGGTTTCGATGTAATGGTGGAACTTTTCCTTGGCATCCAGGTGCAGGGGGTTCTGCTGGTATGCATCCAGAGCCTCACGGGACTCGAATTCAGAATACAGGCAATAGTCCATGCCGCCCTGATAGGTCTGGCAAACTTCCAGCCAGTTCAGTCCGGGGATCTTGCCAACCAGGGGTTCCAGCAGTCCGGAGATTTCCTCGACTGCAGCCTCCTTGTTGACACCTTCTTTAAGAGTATATACAACAATATGTTTAACCATAGTTTACCTCCCTAAACCACAATACCGGAGCCGGTACATGATCGGCTCCGGTATGTAGCAATTAATGAATTACTCAGCGTCCTCTTCAGCCTCATCCAGCAGAGCACGGATGGACAGAGAAATACGCTTGTTCTCGGCGTCAATGTCGGTGATCTTAACCTGAACCTCCTGACCCTCGGACAGGACATCTTCAGGCTTAGCGATGCGGCGATCAGCGATCTGAGAAATGTGGATCAGGCCGTCAACACCGGGGATGATCTCAGCGAAAGCGCCGAAGGTCATCAGCTTGACGATCTTAGCATCAACTACATCACCAACATTGTAGTTGGTCATGAACTGATTCCAGGGGTTCATCTCAGCGGTCTTGTAGCCCAGAGAGATCTTGTGCTTGACGGGGTCAAAGGAGATGACATAGACATCGATCTCGTCACCAACCTTAACAACATCAGCGGGAGTCTTGATACGGTTCCAGCTCAGCTCGGAAACATGAACCATGCCGTCAACACCGCCGATATCGACGAATGCACCGTAAGAAGTCAGGCTCTTAACCACGCCGTGGTACTTAGCGCCTTCCTGGATCTCGCTCCAGATCTTCTCCTGAGCAGCCTTACGCTCCTCGGCGGTAACTGCACGGATAGAACCGATCACACGACGACGTGCGCGGTTGACTTCGGTAATCCTCATCTTGACGGTCTTGCCAACCATGCCGGCCATGTCGCCGCCCTTGGCAATACCGGACTGAGAAGCGGGAATGAACACACGGATGCCCTTAACGGTAGCAACCAGGCCGCCCTTGTTCTCTTCGGTGATGGTGCCTTCAACAGTGGTCTTGTCGTCCACATAGGTAGCCATCTCGTCCCAAACCTTCATGCCGTCCAGCTTCTTCTTGGACAGCTGGCAGGTACCTTCCTGATCGTTGACGCGAACAACGAATACTTCGATTTCGTCGCCGACATGCAGGATGTCCTCGGGCTTAACGGTGGGATCTGCGCTGACTTCGTCATAAGGAATGTAACCGGCATGCTTGGTGCCCAGATCAACCTGGATCTCAGTGTTGCCAATGTGAGTAACAACGCCAGTAACCTTGTCTCCTGTATTTAAAGTCTTGATGGACTGCTCGAGAAGCTCGGCAAAGTTCTCCTCTACAGTCTCAACATTTACGATTTCGCTCATAGTCTTGTTGACCTCCTTTATAATCCACGCCGGTGTAGATGCACCAGCCGTGATTCCAACATCAGTAACACCGCTAAAATCATCTGCGTTCAGCTCGGTGGCGTTATCCACCAAATAAACGTGATTGCAGTGTTCTCGGCAGATCATTGCGAGGCGGCCTGTGTTGGAACTCTTGGCGTCTCCGACTACGACCATGGCTTGACATACAGCGCTTAGCTTTGCCGCTTCGCTCTGCCGAAATTCAGTTGCTTTACATATTGTATCAAAAATTTTCAGGTTAGTAAACTCTTTTTTTGCGATTTCACCGCACATTTTCCACAAAAATTCAGTAGAGGTTGTTTGGCAAACCATACAAATCGGGGTGTCAGAAGGGACATCCGGCCGTTTTGCCCATGCCTGAAGCTCCTCAGGAGTCTCAAAAATCTCACAGTGGTTGCACCAGCCCGCAATGGCCATAACCTCCGGGTGGGTTCTGGTTCCGATGATTACCGGGAGGCGGCCATCTTCCTCTGCCTTGCTGACAAGGTCGTGGATTCTTTTTACAAACGGACAGGTAGCATCAATGATTTCTACATTCTGCCGTTCCAGGCGCTGCTGGATATCCCGGGATACGCCATGGGACCGGATGATCACGGTACTGCCTGCCGGAGCATCCTCGGGAGATTCGATTACCCGGACGCCCATCTGCTCAAAATGGTCCACCGCATGACGGTTGTGGATGATCGGGCCCAGAGTAAAAACCTGTTTTCCGGAGTGAGCCTGCTGCTCCACCAGCTCCACCGCACGATTGACACCGAAGCAGAATCCGGCATTTTTTGCTACTGTAATGCTCATAGTTTGCACTTCTCCACCACAGTCTTTTTCATGGTCTCCACAACCTGATCGATGGTCATGTCAGATGTGTCCACCAGAATGTGGCTCTTGGTCTGCTTCAGCGGAGCAACAGGACGATGAGAATCGTCATAGTCTCTCTGGATGATTTCCTTCAGGACCTTATCATAAGAGTCCTTGGTACCCTTTGCCTGCAGTTCGTCGAAACGGCGTTTTGCTCTGACTTCAGGAGATGCAGTCAGGAAGAACTTCACATCTGCCCGAGGCAGCACCACGGTGCCAATATCCCGGCCGTCCATGATGACATTGTGCTTCTTAGCCATATCCCGCTGCATATCCAGCAAAACATCGCGAACCAGCTTGTGCTTGGAGATCTGAGATGCAATCTTGGACATTTCCGGAGTCCGGATATCGTCGGTTACATCGATGGTGTTCATAATCATGTGCTGAGCGCCGGTTTCATCATACTCGATGTCGATGGTCACTTCGTCAATCAGACGGGAAATGCCGTCGATATCCTTGGGAGAAATTCCCACAAGGTCCATGAAATAACCCAGAGTGCGGTAAATTGCACCGGTATCTACATAGTAAAATCCCAGTTCAGAGGCCAGACGACGGGCAATGGTACTCTTACCGGCACCGGCAGGGCCGTCAATTGCAACAGAATAATGGTTCATAATCATATGCTCCTTCTTTTTAGTCGCCGTTCTGGCGCATTTTTCCGAGAGCAGCCGTTTCCACAGCCACAACATCATCGATACTCATGGACAGCTTTTTCGCCACTTCCGCAGCGGTCATGGGCAGCTGACCATCCAGGCCGTAGCGCATACGGACCAGCTCAGACTCCTGTTCAGTCAGACCCGACATCATATCATCGATGCGCTGGCGCTGCTGATAATAGGCTGTGTCCTCAACCGCCTGATCATCTTCCTGCGTCTGTTCCGGTTCTGCTTCCTTGTGTTTCAGCTTGGCCAGAGACTGGATTTCCCGCAGCATCTTTCCCAGAGCCATGGTTTCTTCCAGATCGATGCCCATTTCCTGGGCAATTTCCAGCTCTGTGGGATTGCGTCTGAGCTGGGTCAGGAGCTTTTTATCGGTTTTCTGGTAGCGGGTGATCTGCTCTGACAGATTCTGTCCCACACCGTTGGCCTGCGCCTGCAGTGTGACTGCTCTTGCCATAGCCTGACGGATCCACCAGATGGCATGAGGACGGAACTCTCCGGATTCATATGCAAGGATTCCCTGCCAGAGGCCCAGGCTTCCCTCCTGAATCAGGTCCATCAGCAGAACGCCTCTGCCGATAAACTCTTTTGCACACTCCACCACGCAGCTCAGGTAGCCGTTGGTCAGCTCGTGCATGGCTTTTTCATCGCCTGCTGCAGCCTTTGCAGCAAGATCCGAGCCATCTGCAAGCGGCTCGAATTTGCCCATTTCCTGCAAATACAGCTTGAGCGGGTCATTTCCGTCCAGGTTTTTCAGAAGTGTTCCCTGCTGGAGCAGCTTCTGCTCCAGCTCCAGCCGGGCCTGAGTTTCGGGATTTCCAGTAATTTTCGGCAAATCCGACACATCCAGAATCACACCGAGCTGTTCCAGCTCCAGTGCAGCATCCTCTGCGCTGGAATCCTCACTGGATTCCACCAGAACCAAAAACCGCTTCGCATTCAGGCTGTCGCCCCGGCGCAGACGGTTCATCGCCAGCTCCAGTGGAGAGTGTATCGGTTCAAATACAAATTCATTCATTCTAAAAAGTCCTCCAATCCGAGGTCTGCGCCCAGACGCTTCAGCCGGTCAATTGCCTGCTTTTCCACCTGGCGCACACGCTCTTTGGATATTCCAAGCATCTTTCCAATTTCTTCAAGGGTATAGCAGATTCCATCCTCCATGCCAAAACGAAGACGCAGGATCTGCTTCTGGCGGTCTGTCAGCTGTCCCAGCAAACCATCCATCACGGAAACCAGTTCCTGACGAATCAGCTCCGCCTGCGGCTCAGACGCTTCGCTGGTGGGAAGCAGACTTCCCATGGTGCCCTCGCCGTCGTCACCCACCGGAGCATCCAGTGAGCAGGTCTCCGGGGTCAGCTTCAGAAGCTGTTCCACTTTTGATTCCGGAATTCCGGCGCGTTCTGCCACTTCTGCATCCGTAGGCTCCTGACCCGTCTCCTGAATCAGTGTGTTTTTTGCCACAACTACCTTGCGCATACGCTCCGCCGTGTGAACGGGGACCCGGATCAATCCATTGTGGTTTGCCAGATATCGGGTGATCCTCTGACGAATCCATTTGGTTGCGTAGGTCGAAAACCGGTATTCAAGGGTATAGTCAAACTTCTTGGCCGCAACAATCAGGCCAATGGAGCCTTCCTGAATCAGATCCAGCAGCGGCACGCCCCTGCCGGCAT
The DNA here is from genome assembly GCA_020025595.1 of Oscillospiraceae bacterium. Lineage (GTDB taxonomy): Bacteria > Bacillota > Clostridia > Oscillospirales > Oscillospiraceae > Faecousia. The sequence goes on along the minus strand of JAHHRV010000023.1, from coordinate 12,371 downwards.
ATTCTCTTGCCACGCTGACAACCAGACGCAGATTGGAATTGACCATCTGACGGATGGCCTCCTCGTCCCCTTCTGCGCATCGACGGGCAATCTCCTGTTCTTCCTGCAGAGTAAGCCTTGGATAGGAACGAATTTCCTGAAGATACTGGCGCACATCCTCATCGCCAGAGCTTACCGCCGACACAGTCTGATTTTCTCTATCCTTCAGTTCAGGTGTCATGCCTTATATCCTTTGCTTTCTTTCAACTTATTGCGCAGCGCAAGCAGATCATCCTCGGTGTGAACCTCTCGTTTCTGGGATTCTGCCTGAATCATCGCCACATAATCTTTCATCGCCCGCTCATTGACCGGGCCATTCTGCCGCTGCAGAATTCCCGCAATATGGGAAGTTTCATCCAGATCAAAGCCCTCCAGTGCAGCAAGGTCTACACGAAGGCCCATGCTCTGGCGATCCCGGAGCTGCTTGTACACCCGGCCTAGCAATTCTGAAGAAAATGCCTCCGGCTGCAGATCTTTGCACAGATCAAACAGTGCAGGGTCGCGCAGGCCCTGGGCAATAATGCCCTCCTCCGCCATGGCAGACTTTACATCGTCATAGCGGATCGTACGGCTCTTCGGCTGTACTGCCTGTACAGGTGCAAGGTCAATTCTCTCCTGAACCTTTTTCTCCCTGCGCAGGCGATTTTTATAGGCTTTGGTAATTTCCATTTTCATGGCATCAAAACTGATGCCACCCTTTTCAGCAATGCGGTTGCCATAGACTTCCCGCTGCACAGAACTGGGCAGCGTGCTGATCAGCTGCGCGCACTCCTGAATGAACTTCACACGCTGTTCATCTTCCCGGATGTCATACTTTCTGGCAATGGCGTTGAGCTGGTATTCCACCCGGTTGGACGCATCCTCCAGCAGGAGCTTAAACTTGTCCGCACCGAACTTTTTCAAAAATTCATCCGGGTCTTTGGCGTCCTTCATCCGCAGAACTTTAACCTGCAGACCTGCTTTTTCCAGCATTGGGATGGCACGCCGGGTGGCACGCTGTCCGGCTTCGTCACCGTCGTAAATCAGAACTACCTGTTCTGTATAACGGGTCAGCAGCGCTGCGTGCTCTTCTGTCAGGCTGGTGCCGAGAGACGCAACTGCACAGTCAAATCCATACTGGTGCAGCGCCACCGCATCCATATAACCTTCCACCAGAATCAGATAGCCCAGCTTCGTTTTCTTGGCCAGATTCAGGGCGAACAGGTTTTTTCGCTTGTTAAAAATCACTGTTTCCGGAGAATTCAGGTATTTGGGGGTAGAATCATCCATGACACGGCCGCCAAATCCAATCACATTTCCCCGCACATCAATAATTGGGAACATCAGCCGGTTGCGGAACCGATCATAAATTCGACCGTTCTTTTCAGATACCAGTCCTGCATCAACCAGTTCTTCATCGGTATAGCCCTTTTGCCGCATGGCATCGGTCAGAGCCGTCCACGCATTGGGCGCAAAGCCGATACCAAAGGTCGTAAGCATTGACCTGGGCATTCCTCTGCGCTGGGCATAGGCCAGTCCCTGAGCCCCCGCCGGCGAATAAAGCTGCTTATTAAAAAAGCGAGCGGCCTCTTTGCTCAGTGCCCAGAGGCGCTCCTGATGGCGATAGCGGCTCTGGTACTGCTCGTCCTCCGGGATCTGCATTCCTGCCCGTTTAGCAAGGGCACGAACTGCATCCGGATAGGTCAGGCCCTCTATTTCCATCATAAAATTGATGACGCCGCCACCTTTGTGGCAGCCAAAGCAATAATAGATTCCCTTATCAGGAGCCACCGAGAAGGATGCGGTTTTTTCTCCATGGAATGGGCACAGGCCAAACATATTGGCACCGGAACGCTTTAGATTTACATATTGTCCCACCACATCCTCAATGGGATTGCGGGCAATCAATTCATCGATAAACGACGGCGGAAATGCCAAACCGATTCCTCCTCTTTAGAATTTGCAAAATAAATCAGTGAAGATCCAGTCTTTCTCCTCTGGGAGCATGATCTTCTTTGTCCTTGGTCGTGCGAAGCAGCACATATGCAATAACACTGGTGATGCACATTGCCAGAGGCTGTGCCATATTAGGCAGCACCACAGGCTCGGATCTGACGATCAGAGGCATAACTGCCAGAGTCATGGAAACAAAGCTGAATCCACCCACCCACTTCAACCAGACATTCTTTTTCAAAATCAGGAATACCACCGACATCATCAGTGCCACTCCGTTGGAGATCGCAGCAATCAGCAGGCAGACTCCCACCGGAGCTTCCGCGATCTGCTGAAAGAAAGAATAGTGCTTTGCCACTGTGTCTCCGGTGCGAAACACCGTCACAGATACAGGATTTGATGCCACCATCAATGATACTGCACACAGCATCATCATAACTACGCTCCAAACAGTCCGCTTCTTCATCCATATTCTCCTTCAAGCAACATTTCTCTATATTGTATCACATTATCCCCGAACATTCCACCCCGCCGGAATGAAAAGTTCTGCATATTTATCGACAGCATATTTATCCGTCATACCGGCAATGTAGTCACAGACTGTGCGCTCCATGCCGTCAAAGCTGAGCTGGGGCTGAAAATCCGCCGGCAGAGCCTCCGGATGCGCGATGTAGTATTCATACAGCCGCTGAAGCATATCTCTTGCCTTGCACTCCTGAGCCTTTGCCACCGGGTTTCGGTAAACATGCTCAAACATAAATGCCCTGAGATCTTTCAGCGCTGTTTCCACATCCGCCGACATCGTCAGCACTCCCGCCTCCCGGGAAGCGCCGATCATATCACACACCAGCGTGTTGATACGGTCCTTATGGGTATATCCCAGCAACCGGGAGATCGATTCCGGGATATCGTCATTCGTAAGAATTCCGGCACGCATAGCATCGTCAATATCGTGATTCACATAGGCGATCTGGTCAGAGCGGCGGACAATCTGCCCCTCCAGTGTCTCCGGAATATAAGATCCGGTGTGACCGACAATGCCCATACGCACTTCGTTTGTCAGATTCAGTCCGTTTCCGTCTTTTTCCAGAACATCAACTACACGCAGGCTCTGCTCATTGTGATGGAACGGAATGCCCATCACTTCCGAAAGGGCCAGCTCGCCGGCATGACCAAAGGGGGTATGTCCAAGATCGTGTCCCATGGCGATTGCCTCAGTCAGATCCTCGTTCAGCCGCAGGGCTCTTGCAATGGTACGGGCAATCCGTGCCACTTCGATGGTATGTGTCATTCGGGTTCGGTAGTGATCCCCTTCGGGCCGCAAAAACACCTGGGTCTTGTGCATAAGCCGACGAAAGGCCTTGGAATGAATAATCCGGTCTACATCCCGCTGATAGCAGGTGCGCACTTCGTCGTCACGGACTTCCTCAGGAATCGGTCGTCCCTTGCTTCGGTCAGAAAATGCCGCTCTCGGGTCCAGGTATAGATGCTCTTGCTGTTCCAAAAATTCACGAACTGACATAACAATACCCCCTATATGAAATTAAAAAACTACTCCTGCGTCACAGGAAATGCCCGGTACTCCTGTCCGGTTTCCATTCCCTCCAGAGTTCCGGCAGACATATCGATCAGCCGTTCCAGAAAAGGTGTGCTCTGGGCCTGGGGAACCAGGATTTCCAGATCCACCTCTGCGCCGAATTGGGTGTCGCGGATGATTCCGCCAAACGCCGCAACTTCCAGCTTTACCCGTTCGTAAAAGTTATACGGGCAGGGTACATACAGCACAGACCAAACACGCTTCATGGATTTTCCTGCTGCATCAACGGCGATTTTAGCGCCCTTTGTGTAGGCACGAACCAGTCCGCCGGCGCCCAGCAGGATTCCTCCGAAATAACGGGTAACAACACATACAACATTGTTGATTCCCTCTCGCTGCAGAACCTGCATCATGGGCATTCCTGCCGTTCCGCCGGGCTCGCCGTCATCGGAAAAGCGCACCGCACCATCCTTAATGATATAAGCCCAGCAGTTGTGCGTGGCATCATAGTGCTGTTTCTTCATTTCCTGAATGCGCTCCAGTGCCTCTTCCTCTGTTTCAACCGGCCAGATCCGGCCAATAAATCGAGACTTTTTCTCTATAAATTCATCCTCGCCATAGGCGGTAGGCACCAGATACTCTTCCATGAAACTTACAACTCCTCAATTACATACTCACGCACACGGCCGTAGAGAATCTCATCCACAACGGTTTCGATTTCAATGCCGTCTGCTGTATAATCAACGCTTTTCACCTGAGCACCATCGTGGAGGGTCTCCACCATGCCGCCCATGGAATACGGAAGGCAAATGCGAACATGGTGCAGTCCCTTGTCCAGTGCCTTCTCAATGGCTTTCAGCAATCCTGTCATATTATCGCCTTTGCGTGCAGAAATTGCAACCACATCTTCCCCGACGGGGATATCCGTGGGTTCCACAAGGTCTGCCTTGTTATAGCAGTTGATGACAGGGGTTCCCTCTTTTGCCAGCTGTCCGATCAGCTTTTCAACCACCTGAATATGCTCCTCCCGGTGGGGATCGGCAGAATCGATCACATGCAGCAGAACATCTGCATACTCAAGCTCTTCCAGTGTTGCGCGGAAGGCATCCACCAGATGGTGAGGAAGCTTGGCAATGAAGCCGACGGTATCGGACAGGATCACATCCAGATTGTCAGAAACCGTAAGCTGGCGGGAGGTTGTATCTAGGGTATCAAACAGTCGGTTATTGGCAGGGATTCCGGCTCCGGTCAGCTGGTTAAGCAAGGTAGACTTACCCGCATTGGTATAGCCAACGATGGCAACCACCGGGACCGAGTTCTTCATGCGGCGCTCACGCTGAACACCACGGACCTGGCGAACCTGCTTCAGCTCCCCTTCCAGTCGGGAAATACGCTCCCGAATATGACGGCGGTCCGATTCCAGCTTCGTTTCACCGGGGCCACGGGTACCGATGCCGCCGCCCTGTCTGGACAGGCTGGTGCCCATGCCGGAAAGTCTGGGCAGAAGATATTTATACTGTGCAAGCTCAACCTGGAGTCTGCCTTCCCTGGTCTTTGCTCTCTGGGCGAAAATATCGAGAATCAGAGCGCTTCTGTCCAGAACCGTAACTCCCAGAATTTCTTCCAAAGCACGAATCTGGCCTGCAGAGAGCTCGTTGTCAAATACCGCCATGGTAGAAGCCGTTGCCTCGATCAGCATCCGAACCTCCTGTGCCTTGCCCTCGCCGATAAAGCTGTGGGCATCGGGGGTGTGGCGATTCTGCAGAATCTTTGCTGTGCAGAAGCCGCCTGCGGTTTCCAGCAGAGCCTCCAGCTCCTCCAGAGTTTCATCTGTTGCCGTCTGGTCAGCCTTGAAGCAATCGGCATTCAAGCCTACCAAAACAGCCCGTTCCTGTACATGTTCTTCAAACTGTAAATCCATATATCACCTCGCGGAATACATCCGCAATTCGTCAAAAAGATATAAAAAGCCCGCACTACATACGCAGTGCGGGCTTTAGGTCTTACTTCAGGCCAAAACGCTTGTTGAAACGATCAACACGTCCACCGGTGTCAACCAGCTTCTGCTTGCCGGTATAGAAAGGGTGGCACTTGGAGCAGATTTCAACCTTGATGTCCTTCTTGGTAGAACCAGTGGTAAAGACATTGCCGCAAGCGCAGCGAATCGTAGTCTGTTCGTAATTGGGATGGATACCTTCCTTCATGTAGTTCACCTCTTTCTGAATCATCGTGAAAGGGCACAATCGCCCCAGCAATTCCAATCGCTCAGCTATCATAACACATTCGCAGGAAGAATGCAAGTGTTTTTTTAATTTTTTTGTAAAAACAGTGAATGATTAAAATGCCCAGTTACCCTTTTCAAAAATACGAACCACACTGCCGTCGCTGCAGATTGCATCAATATTCATGCTGTCGCAGCCGATCATGAAGTCCACATGGATCATGGAGTCGTTGATGCCCATGTCGCGGCACTGCTCCAGAGTGTAGTTCTGATAGTTTTCGATGGTATCAGAGAAGCCTCTGCCCATAGCCAGGTGGCAGGAAGCATTTTCGTCGAACAGGGTGTTATAGAACAGAATGCCGCTCTCGGAAATGGGGCTTGCCTGAGGAACCAGAGCGCACTCGCCCAGATATGCTGCACCCTCATCCATGGAAATCATGGTTTTCAGCAGTTCCTCGCCCTGCTGTGCCTTGGCTTCCACAGCCTTACCGTTTTCAAAGCGCAGGGAGAAGCCGTCGATCAGCTGACCCTGATAGCTCAGAGGCTTGGTGGAATAGACGATACCGTCAGCCTTGCCTCTCTTGGGAGAGATAAAGCATTCCTCGGAGGGAATGTTGGGATTGAAGGTGATTCCGTCCAGGCTGGTCTCGCTGCCGCCGCAGAATTGAGCCTGAGGAATCATGCCGACGGTCAGGTCGGTGCCGTTGTCTGCAGTATAGTGCAGGCTCTCAATTTCCAGAATATTCAGATACTCGCAGCGCTCAGCCAGATCAGCATTGTGGTTCTCCCATGCCTTGATGGGATCTTCGTCCACTCTGGAAGCAGACAGGATTGCCTCCCACAGCTTCTCGACTGCCTGATTCTTGCTCAGACCGGGGAAAACCTTCTTTGCCCAGGCCACGCCGGGAACTGCTGCAATGCACCACTGCTGTCTGCCGTTGCGTGCATCATTGTAGGGCTTCAGGATGGGGTAGCTCAGCTTGCGGGCCTTTGCAACCTTTTCCATGTTCATACCCTTCATTCCATCAGGATCATCGGACACCAGATGGATGCGTGCAGGCATCACATCGCAGTAATGCTGCTGGCGCTCTTTTTCCCATGCCTCCACGGTACCCATGGTGGTCACGGACTGATTGCGCACATGAATCTTTTCCAAAGGAGCGTACTTCCACTCCACAATAACCTTCTTAGCCTTTGCCTTGTAGGCTTCTTCGGCTACCATCTGAACAAATTCGGGCTGATCCAGTCCGGCATAGATGATAACTTCCTGTCCCTTCTGAACATTTACGCCGCAGCGCACAATCAGGCGGGCGTATTCTCTGAGAACTGTCTTCTTCATAAAAAACTCCTTTGCTGGTTTTCCACCCATTCTATCAGACTTGTTTCCGCCCGTCAATCCATTATAGGGTTTATCTTGAAAAAATAAACAAATCATGATAGGATATTTTGTATATTCATATAGAAAGGGCGACGCCTATGCTTAGTAAACAGGAATTTCAGAACCTCATCAATCAGGGCATTCTCCTTCTGGACGGTGCCACCGGTTCCAATCTGATGAAATCCGGCATGCCGCGTGGCTGCTGCACAGAAGAATGGATCATCAATCACCCTGAGGTCATCATTGATCTGCAGCGCAAATATTACCAGGCAGGCAGTCGCGTTATTTATGCGCCCACCTTTCAGGCGCAGCCCATCCCCCTTGCCAATGTAAAGCTGGATCGCCAGACAGAAACCATCAACGCCATGCTGGTCAGTCTCAGCCGCAAGGCAGCCCCCGATGCACTGATTGCCGGCAACCTGACTACTCTGGCAGCTTTCATCGATTCATATGATACCGCTCTGTTTGACACTATGGTAGAGAACTACCGCCGCCAGATCACAGGCCTGCTGGAAGGCGGCGCAGATCTTCTGGCTGCAGAAACCCTGCTGTACCCCCAGGACGCAGAAGCCATCCTGACCGCCGCAGAGCTGGAAGGTGCCGAGACCGTGATCTACAGCTTTACCATGCAGTCTGACGGTTCCCTGTTCTCCGGAATGGACGCCGGAAAGATTCTGCACGAACTGGAAAGCGCCGGTGCCGCTGCGGTAGGCTTTAACTGCGTCACGGCAGACAACATGACCGCAGGACTGGTCAGCAAGCTCCGCAGACAGGTCCGCGGGCCGCTGGTCTGCAAGCCCAATGCCGGTACGCCCACCATTTCCCCCGAGGGCATCGCAGAATACTCTCTGGGTCCCGAGGATTTCGCAGCAATCATGCTCGACTGTGCCAGCATGGGTGCGACCATTCTTGGCGGCTGCTGCGGTACAACCCCTGACCACATCCGTGCCATTGCACAGCGGCTGTAACGATACACCCACAATGCCCACCTGACGGTGGGCATTTTCTTTGACTCCTTTTGCGTTTCGTGATAAAGTAAGGATAAAACATGGTAAGGTGATTTGATATGAATGAACCAATACAGCGAATAAAAGCCTATTTAGGCAATCACCCCTGGAGCAGCACCGTGCAGTACTTTGATGTGGTTGACTCCACCAACACACTGGCAAAGGAGCTGGCCGCACAGGGTGCTCCCGGAGGCACTGTTCTGATTGCTGACCGCCAAAGTGCAGGCCGAGGCCGTATGGGCCGAAGCTTTCTGTCTCCCGGCGGTATGGGAATCTATATGACGGTCATTCTCCGTCCGAACTGTATGCCCAGTGAAATCATGCATCTGACCTGCGCAACTGCCGTCGCCGCCTGCGACGCTGTTCAGGCCGCTCTGGGTTTTCGCCCCGCTATCAAATGGACCAACGATCTGATTTGGAAAAATCAAAAACTGGGTGGAATTCTCACCGAGCTTTCCCTTAATCCGAAAACATTTCGTGTGGAATACGCAATCGTCGGCATCGGCATCAACTGCTGCCAGACAGAAATGGATTTCGATGCATCTATCCGTTCCATGGCCTGTTCTGCCCAAATGATTACCGGAACTGCTGTCGACAGAGATTTACTCACCAGTGAACTGATCAAAGCTCTGTATACCATGGATGCCGAGTTGCTGCCCCGCAAGGCCGGCATTCTTGATCGGTATCGTCAGGACTGTTTCACTCTGGGCAAGGAAATCAGCATCGTCCGAGGGGAAGATATCCGCCACGCCACTGCAACAGACATTGATGACCAGGGTGCTCTGGTTGTAACATACGAAGACGGAACCACCGAAGCAGTAAACTCCGGAGAAGTCAGCATCCGGGGTCTGTACGGGTATGTATAAATAAAAAACTATTGAAATTATGCGGACAATTGGTTATACTGGTAACATGAACTCATGAATGGAGGTTACGCCATGAAAAAGAAGAACACCTTGATCAAATGTATTGCAGCCGCAGCCGCTGTTGCAGGCATCGCATATCTTGTTGTTCGGTACTTTGATACCATCCACGCCTGGTTATGCAAGCTGTGTCCCCGCTGCACGCTCGAGGATGATTTCGTGGTAGATGAGCACTTTGCACCCGCTTCCACCGAGTCTTTCACACAGACTGTCACAGAGGAAGCTCCCGCAGAACCGACCCACACCGAAACTGACACAGCTCCCGTCGCAGACGATGCTGACTTCGAAGAAGAATAAACAAACATCCCGGCACATTGAACAGCGCCGGTAAATACGGACAAATAGCAAAAGCCCCCTTGTGCAGAAATCTCTTTGCACAAGGGGTATTGTTTTGCCAAAATAAAGGTATGTCCACAAAAAAGCAGCACCGCTGCTGCTGTGCCGCTTCACTTAAAGATATTCTATGATAAACAGCATTCCGTACTGCCCCGGCGCAGCATTTTCTTCTGCCGAAATTATTCTGCAGTTTCGCTCTGCTGTTCCTGCCAGGCAGCACACAGTTGCAGCTTTTCCTGCCTCGACAGACGCTTGATTGCAATTTCCCGTCTCAGCGCCGCGCTGTGGTCTTCGCATTCTTCCCGGTACCGGGGAATCAGAGGACCTCTGCCCCGGGTGTATTTGGCGCCCTTCCCTTCTGCGTGCATTTTATACCGACGATCAAAATCATCCGTAATTCCGGTATAAAGGCTTCCGTCGCCGCACTCAAGGATATAAACCACCCATTTTTTGTCCATAAATCTCCTGATACAGCACTGGGTCGAGGTTTCCCTCGACCCAGAATTTTTTGATCAACTATTCTTCTTCAGCAGATCATACTTGATGTTCCACAGCTTCTTGGACAGGTCCACATAGTAGCTGTGAGGATTATCAAAGCGCTTGACCTCATCCCAGAGCTTGTCCACCTGATCCAGGCAGTAAGCACGGATCTCGTCCAACTCGGGGCACTTATACACCAGCTTGCCACCTTTGAAGATGGGCACCAGCAGTTCTTTTGCAGTAAAGTTATCAACGACCTTGGTCTTCCAGGTTGCTTCGGGATCAAAAATCTCCAGCTTGCCGGAATCGTCCACCACTTCGTCATGCACGCAGAGGTAGTCGGCGATTGCCTTGCCATTGTCGTTGCCGAAGAAACGATACAGCTTCTTGAAATGAGGATTCGTAATCTTACCCACATTCTCGGAAATCTTGATCTTAGGCTCAATGGTGCCGTCCTCATGCTCCACAGCAGTCAGCTTATACACACCGCCAAAGACCGGTTCGGAACGGGCTGTGATCAAACGCTCACCGACGCCGAACATATCGATCTTAGCGCCCTGACGGAGCAGATCCTGAATGGTGTGCTCATCCAGAGAGTTGGATACGGAAATCTGGCATTCTGTCCAGCCGGCTTCATCCAGCATTTTTCTTGCTTCACGGGTCAGGTAAGCCATATCACCGGAATCCAGTCGGATGCCGCACTTGCGGATGCCAAGAGGCTTCAGGACCTCGTTAAATGCCTTGATAGCATTGGGCACGCCGGACTTCAGTGTGTTATAGGTATCCACCAGCAGCGTTGCATTGTCGGGGTAGATCTCGCAGTAGCTCTTGAAAGCCTCGTACTCGCTGTCAAACATCTGCACCCAGGCGTGTGCCATGGTGCCGCCTGCGTGGACGCCATAGAGCTGATCTGCGATGGTACAGGCAGTGCCGTTACAACCGCCGATATAAGCAGCACGGGCGCCCAGAATGGCTGCATCTGCACCCTGTGCACGGCGGGAGCCGAACTCCAGAACGGTGCGGCCTTCTGCTGCACGAACCACACGGTTTGCCTTGGTCGCAATCAGGCTCTGGTGATTGATGCAAAGCAGCAGATAGGTTTCAACCAGCTGTGCCTGCACTGCCGGAGCGCGAACGGTAATGATCGGTTCTCTGGGGAAAATCGGGGTTCCTTCCGGAACTGCCCAGATATCGCCGGTAAACTTGAAGTTTGCCAGATAATCCAGGAACTCATCGCAGAACAGGTTCCGATTGCGCAGATATTCGATATCCGCTGGATCGAAATGCAGATCCTGAATGTACTGGATGATCTGTTCCAGACCGGCAGCAATGGCAAATCCGCCGCCGTCAGGAATCTGACGATAGAATACATCAAAATAGGTAATACGATCTGCGTAGCCTCTCTCGAAATAACCGTTACCCATGGTCAGTTCGTAGAAGTCGCAAAGCATGGTCAGATTCAGTTTGCTATCAAAGTCCATAGCAACACACCTCTTTGTTCGTTTTTCCTCATTATACGAAAATTCTTTCACAATATCAATACTCATTTCGCCCAAAACACAAAAAGAGGATGCCGAAGCATCCTCTTTACTGATTATATTCAGATTTCTTGTCTGCCTTCCAGTGCTCTGGACAGTGTGACTTCGTCTGCATACTCCAGCTGGCTTCCCACAGGCACGCCATAGGCAAGCCGTGTCACCTTGACCTCCATCGGGCGAAGCAATCTGGAAATATACATTGCGGTCGCCTCGCCTTCAGTATCCGGGTTCGTCGCCATAATGACTTCTCTTACATCACCCTTGGATACCCGCATCAGAAGCTCCTTCACACGGATATCATCCTGGGTGACATGGTTCAGCGGAGAAATAACGCCATGGAGTACATGATAAACGCCCCGGTATTCCCGGCTGCGCTCCATTGCAATCACATCCTTCGGCTCCGCCACCACACAGATCAGGCCGTGATCCCGGCTGTCATCATCACAGATCGGGCAAATTTCGCGGTCTGTGAGGTTCTGGCATACGGGACAGCACTTCACCGTCCGCTTTGCCTCCATAATGGCATCAGCAAACTCCTGAGCATCCTGCAACGGCAGGCTGAGCACATGAAACGCAAGCCGCTGAGCGGTCTTGCCGCCGATACCCGGCAGTCTTGCAAACTGGTCAGACAGATTCTGCAATGCGGCAGGAAAAAACTGCATGGCTCCTCCTTAGAACAGGCCGCCCAGATTCAGACCGCCGGTGAGCTTTGCCATGTTGCTGGAAGCATCTGCATCAGCTGTACGGAAAGCCTCGTTGACAGCAGCGATTACCATGTCCTGCAGCATATCCACATCATCGGGATCCACTGCTTCGGGGTTGATCTGAAGGTTCACGATTTCGTGCTTGCCGTTGACCTCAGCGGTTACCATGCCGCCGCCTGCAGTTGCAGAGTAGGTCTTCTTCTCCATCTCTTCCTGCATCTGAAGCATCTGCTGCTGCATCTTCTGAGCCTGCTTCATCATTGCCATCTGATTCAT
>JAHHRV010000022.1 GCA_020025595.1 Oscillospiraceae bacterium | reverse complement strand
CGCCACCTTGCCAAGGTGGAGGTAGCGAGTTCGAGCCTCGTCACCCGCTCCAAAAGACTTCAACTTCTGTTGAAGTCTTTTCTTTTTATCCTTACATATAAGCATAACGCAAAGCGTGCAATTCAGACCGAATTGCACGCTTTTAGTTTGTAAACAGAGTGGGCTGTGGCTGACACAGATCTTCTAAATTTGACAGTTGCTTTGCGGTGATCAGAGATGCACCTCTGTCCTGCAGCGCTTTGGATGCAGCAGAACCGTCGTCAAAACAGCAAAGGGGACTCCAGTTGTTGCGCAGATTCTTTACGGAGCCATCCCAGCTTCCGCCGGTCTCCAGTTCACACTGAGCAACGAGAGCGCACTGACCAAGGGCATGAATGATGCGGTTCCTGCTGAGAGCCCGGGCGGCACTAAATGGAAAATCGTAGCTGTCCTCACAGAGATAGAGAATCTGATCGGATGGCTGCTTGTCAGACAGGGTATCAGCAACGACGCTGATTACCTGACCGTGTTCCCGGATGCAGGCCTGCTGTGCCGTGATATCTGCGCCTCGTGCATTTCCGGATACCAATACATAGTCTTGCCTGGCAGCCTGTGTGCCGACCTCCTGAGCGAAACGCCTGTTTGCGGCTGATAATTCACGACTGCCGACCAGGGCAATTGCGGGGCGTGTCAGCCCGGTGGGGTCACCCTTGTACCACAGACACGGGGGAGCATCCACGCCGAGCCTGCTGCGCAGCAGGGAAGGGTAGTGTTCACTGACCCTTGTTAGCGGATAACAGCCATGGTCTGCTCCTTTGGCAAGGTAACGCTCCAGAAGCATGGTGTCATCTAAAAGAGAGAGGATGCGCGCTGCATCCTCTTTTCCATATCCAATTGCATATAAATCAGAGGGGAGAAGCTCTCTGGCATCCGTCTGCCTGGCAGCATTGTTTACCCGCTGAGATAATGTGCGCAGCTGGGCCAATGTCAAAGGCCTGCGATCGGGATTGCCAAGGTGAGAGGTCAGTAACAGAAACCCCTGCTCAAGTTTTGTCAACGGAATCGCCTCTTTACAGGTGTGGGAGTTTTGGTGACTTCTTCGGTAAGGGTACCGTCTTCGTGGAGAACCATGGGTTTAATGGTGTAGTTGGAGAATTTTGCGATTTCGTCCAGCTTTGCCTTTTCAGGGAAATTACCGATGAGGGTCCAGGCCTGGCCCTTGCGCTTTGCACGGCCGGTACGACCGATTCTGTGAACATAGTATTCGTTCTCTTCGGGAATGTCAAAGTTGATGACGCAGTCCACATCGTCTACATCGATGCCTCGGGAAGCGACATCCGTTGCAATCAGAATGGGCAGCTGGCCCTTGCGGTAGCGCTGCATGGTCTTTTCTCGCTGGTTCTGGCGGATATCACCGTGGAGACAGTCGCAGCTCAGACCGGCCCGCAGGAATTCATCCGACAGGCGCTGGCACATATGCTTGGTATTGCAGAATACGATGATCCGCTCAAAGCCCTGGGTGCGAATCAGACGCAGAGCGGTCTCTGCCTTTGCCAGGGGGGACACCGTCAGAGAGAACTGGTCGATATCAGGACGGTCTTCCTTGCTGGGCTCAACGGTGATTTCCACTTCGTCGCGCTGATACATCCAGCTGACGGTCATGACTTCCTGAGAAATCGTGGCAGAAAACAGGCCCAGATTCTTGCGGTTTTTGACCTTTTCGATGATTTTGGTAACATCCTTGAAAAAACCCATGTCCAGCATCCTGTCTGCTTCGTCCAGAACCACGGTCTGAATCTTGTCTAGCCGAATGGTTTTGCGGTTGTAATGGTCCATCAGTCGTCCGGGAGTAGCCACAACGATCTGAGGCTTGCGCTCCAGCTGCTTGATCTGGGCGCCGATTCCGGCACCGCCGTAAAGCACCGCAACGCGGATGCCTCTGTAGTAAGTCAGCAGGCCCCGGAGTTCATCGCCGATCTGAATGGCCAGTTCCCGGGTGGGAGCAAGAATCAGACCCTGAACCTGTTCGTTTTCGGGGTCGATGTGCTCGATCATGGGAATACCGAAAGCAAAAGTTTTTCCGGTTCCGGTGGGAGCCTTGGCGATTACATCCTTCCACTGCATAAACTGGGGGATTGCCTCGGCCTGAATGGTGGTGGGATAGCCGTATCCCTTTTTTTCCAGAGCTTTCAGCATGGAATCGCTCAATCCCAGCTGCTGAAAGGTAATATTTGTATCAGTCATGATTTTATTCCTTTTCCGTGATGCTAATCATGGTTATTCTATCAGTATTTCTGAATATTTGCAACTATTTTCCCCGGAGTTTGGGGCAAACATCAAATTTAAGAAAACATAAGGGGATTTTCGTGGACAAACCGCCTAAAATGTGCTATTGTTATACAAAATGTACAATGGGAAAGGTGTGATATTTTGCGGACAGATGTGATGGGCATTGGCTTCGATAATCTGACGAAAGCAGAATTCATCCAGCGGGCCGAAGATATGCTCTGCAAGCACGACAGAGGGTACTGCGTGACCCCCAATGCAGAGATTGTATACGAGGCGATTCAAGATGAGAGTTTCCGGGAACTGCTGAATGGAGCAAGCCTGGTTTTGCCTGACGGAGCAGGCGTGATTCTGGGAGCGAAGATCCTGGGCACTCCGATGAAGGAAAAGGTTGCAGGCATCGAATTCGGAGAAGCAATTTGCAAGCTGCTGTCTCAGCGCAGCGGTCGGCTGTATCTTCTGGGCAGCAAGCCTGGCATTGCTGAAATGGCCGGTGAGAAGCTGGCTCAGAAATATCCGGGACTGATGATCTGCGGCACGGCAGACGGCTATTTTAAGGATGAAGCCGAGGTCGTAGAGAAAATCAACGCAGCAAAGCCCGATGTGATTTTTGTATGTCTGGGCGCACCGAAACAGGAACGGTTTATCAAGAACCATTTTGACGAACTGGATGCCACACTGATGCTTGGTCTGGGCGGCAGCCTGGACGGCTATGCCGGCACAGTGCAGCGTGCACCTAAATGGATGATCGACCTGAGTCTTGAGTGGCTGTATCGCCTGATTAAAGATCCCAAGCGTTTGGGAAGAATGATGCGCCTGCCGAAATTTGTGATAATCTGTTACAAAGAGAAACTTCGGAGGAAGAAAAATGGGTAAACTGATTGTAATCGAGGGAACCGACGGTTCCGGAAAGTCTACGCAGTTTCGCAGACTGACCGAGCGTATGGAGCAGGAAGGAACGAAGTTCCGGAAAATCGTTTTTCCTCAGTATAAGGAAGAAAGCTCTGCACTGATCCGGATGTATTTGGGCGGTGAATTTGGACATAAGCCTTCTGATGTGAATGCGTATGCGGCATCTTCTTTCTATGCAGTGGACCGTTACGCTTCCTATAAAAAAGTGTGGGGCGAATGGTACGAGAATGGCGGTGTCGTGCTGTCTGACCGGTATACTACCTCCAATGCTGTTCATCAGGCATCGAAAGAGCCGCCGGAGAAGCAGCAGGAATTCCTGAGCTGGCTGTATGAGTTTGAATATGAGCGCCTGGGCCTGCCCAGACCGGATCTGACGATTTATCTGGATGTTCCTACCGAATACACTGAAATGCTCATGCGGGGACGCGAAGCGGCAACCGGAACCAGCGCAGACATCCACGAGCAGGATCTTGCGTATCTGGCTACCTGCCGCAAGACGGGAAAAGCAGCTGCACAGTTCTATGGCTGGACGGTGATCCAGTGCGTAAAGGACGGAAAGATGCGCTCTATCGAAGACATTCATGAGGAAATCTATCACCATGTGAAGGCTTGTCTGGAGGGATAAGTTATGATTTATGTATTGCTTGGAACCGGTTTTGAAGAGATTGAAGCCTTGACTCCTGTAGACCTGCTGCGCCGTGCCGGATATGAGGTGCGCACGGTTGGTCTGAACGGAAAGGTTATCGTTGGAAGTCATAAGATCGGCGTGGAGGCAGATATCCGGCTCGATGAACTGGATCCTGCAGACGCAGAAATGATGGTTCTGCCCGGCGGACTGGGCGGTGTCGCTTCCATCCGAGGCTGTCAGAAGGCACTGGATGCAGTGAAGTATGTTTACGAGCATGATAAATTCGTTGCTGCGATTTGTGCCGGCCCCACAGTGCTTGCAGATCTTGGAATTACAGACGGGAAACAGGCGACCTGCTATCCCGGCTGCGAAACGGGTATGGGAAATGCCCATATGGTCGAGCAGACAGCGGTGGTTCGTGACGGAAAGGTCATCACCGGAACCTCCGCCGGTTGTGCAACGAAGTTTGCTCTGGCGCTGATCGATGCTCTGGGCGGAGAAGAAGCTGCTCGTAAAATTCAAGAGCAGATTGTGATTCGCTGACAGAGCGAAAGGAGAAAACTATGGACGAAAACAACATCAATGACCGTGAGTCTAAGCGGCTGACGGATCTGGAGGAGAATGCAGAGATCCTGCCTGAAGATACGGAAATTGCATCTGAAGAAATGGATCGTCTGGAAGGGATGAATCTGGACGAACTGCTTGAGGATGCCAGACAGAGTGCAGATATGACGGATGCGGAGCCTGCATCAAAGTCTCCTGCACCGGAGCAGCCGGCAGAAACATTCAAGGACGAAACCTATCGCCAGATTTTCGGGGAAGGCGACGAGCTGCGCCGGATGTTTGAAGAAAATGAGCCCTCTCAGGATTCTTCCCAGCCTCAGGGTATTCCGGAACTTGAAAAGGAGCCTGTACAGAATACGCAGGAGCCTGAAAAGGAAACAGAGGAAATCAACCTGCGCAAAGGTCGCCCAAAGCGTAAGAACGGCTATGGAATGTTTGGTATTCCTCATATTCTGGCGACCTGTGCATGGCTGCTGATCGTAGTAGCAATCGGCGTTTCCATGGGCCGTATGATTTGGGTGTGTGTGTCGGATGTTCTGGCTTTCGGCAGAGAAGAGAAAATTGTAGAGGTTCGTATTGACAACGATGATACTCTGGATGCAATTACTCAGAAGCTGCACGATGCCGGCCTGATTCGCTATCCCGGCCTGTTTAAGCTCTATGCGGGATTTACCGATGCCCGAGAGGAAATTGGTTCCGGAACCTTTACACTGAACACCCTCTATGACTATCATGCGCTGGTGGATTCTCTGAGCAACTATTCCTCGTCCAATGAGGAAGTTACCGTTCTGATTCCGGAAGGCTACACCTGTGCCCAGATCTTTGCACTGATGGAAGAAGAGGGCGTGTGCTCTGCGGAAGAGCTGGAGAACTACGCTAAAGACGGTGAGCTGGACGAATACTGGTTCCTGGAGGGTGTCAAGCGCGGAGACAAGTACTGTCTGGAGGGCTTCCTGTTCCCGGATACCTATGAATTCTATAAAAACTCCAGTGCAAGACGGGTCCTGCACAAGATGCTGGATAACTTTGCTTACCGGTTCAATGATGATATGAAAGCATCTATTGACACTCTGAATGAAAGACTTGCTGCAAAGATGAGTGCCAATGGCTACGGAGATGAGTACATCCAGGAGTACAAGATGAGTATGCGTGATGTGGTAACCGTCGCATCCCTGATCGAAAAAGAAACGGCAGGCAGCGAAGAAAGTGCAAACATTTCTTCCGTTATCTACAACCGTCTGACCAACCAGGATCAGTGGCCATATCTGAACATCGACGCTGCACTTCTTTATGCGATTGGTCACCGTGAGGAGATTTCTGTTGAGGATAAGGAGGCAGACACTCCTTACAATACCTATAAGTATCCCGGTTTGGTTCCCGGACCCATTGCAAATCCCGGCCTGAACAGCCTGAAGGCTGCTTTGAATCCCAACGATACGGGCTATTACTGCTATGCATTGGATCCTGCAACGGAAGCACATCATTTCTCGGAGACTTTGGATGAACACAATGCATTTTTGGCAAGTTTAGGTGATGAATAATGGGAAAACTCGAATTATTAAGCCCTGCAGGTGATATGGAACGGCTGGAAATGGCCGTTCTGTATGGTGCAGATTCTGTTTATTTGGCTGGTACCAGCTTCGGTATGCGTTCTTTCGCAGGCAATTTCTCTCCCGAGGAATTGCCCAAAGCCGTAAAGTATGCCCACGACCATGGTGTTAAGGTCCATGTGACCGTAAACACCATGCCCCGCAATGATGAAGTCGTAAATCTGCCGGAGCATCTGGAGCGTCTGGATGATGCCGGGGTAGATGCGCTGATCCTTGCGGATCTGGGCGCATTCACAATGGCGGGAAAATATGCGCCCCACTGCGGACGGCATATTTCCACGCAGCAGTCTATTGCAAACTATGAGTGCGCACAGAGCTGGTTTGATTTGGGCGCCCAGCGTGTGGTTCTGGCCCGTGAGCTGAACCTGGAGGAGATCCGCACGATTCGGGAAAAGACCTCCAAGGAACTGGAAATCGAGACCTTTGGTCATGGCGCCATGTGCGTCAGCTACTCCGGCAGATGCCTGCTGTCCAACTACATGACCGGACGGGACTCCAATCGGGGTGCTTGCGCCCAGCCCTGCCGTTACCAGTATGCGCTGATGGAAGAGAAGCGCCCGGGAGAGTATTTCCCCGTCTTTGAAGACGAGGGCGGTACTTATATCATGAACTCCCGTGATATGTGCATGATCGACCACATCGGCGATCTGATGGATGCAGGTGTTGACTGCATCAAGGTCGAGGGCAGAGCAAAATCTGCCTACTATGCGGCCATCGTCACCGGCGCATACCGCCATGTCATCGATGATGTGGCAGCCGGACGGCAGATCGATCCCGTGTGGAGAGACGAAGTGGATCATGTGTCCCACCGGATTTACTCCACGGGATTCTATTACGGAGAGCCCGGACAGTACACGGAGAACTCCCGCTATATCCGGGAATGGCAGATTTGCGCCATCGTGGAAAGCTGCGACGAAAACGGCGTGGCGACCTGTTCTCTGCGCAATAAGTTCGCTAAGGGTGACCAGCTGGAGGCTGTAGGCCCCGATAAGCGCCCGTTTACCTTTACGGTCGATGAGATGCATGATGAAAACGGCGAGGTACTGGACGAACCCAGAACGCCGCAGATGGTATTTACCATCCGTCTGCCGGAGCAGGTTCCTGCAAAATCCATTCTCAGAAGATCTGTGGATCTGTCTGCAAAGTAAAGAAAGCCCGTCAGCAAATTTGCTGACGGGCTTATTTTATATATGTGATGCTTTACAGCTGAACAAGACCGGCATCAACCAGCTTTTGCAGGCTCATCAGAATGCCCAGCTTGGCGTGCAGCCAGGTCAGGCCGCCCTGGAAGTAGACTGCATAAGGCTCACGGATGGGGCCGTCTGCGGACAGCTCGATGGAGCTTCCCTGAATGAAGGCACCTGCAGCCATGATGACCTTATCATTGTAGCCGGGCATATCCCAGGGCATGGGATCGGCAAAGCTGTCTACGGGAGCAGCTGCCTGAATACCCTTGCAGAATGCGATCATGCCGGCCTCGCTGCCCAGCTCCACAGCCTGAATGATGTCGTGGCGTTCTTCGCTGGCGCTGGGAACGCAGCGGAAGCCCAGAGGCTCATACAGGTTTGCTGCAAAGATGGCACCCTTTTCAGCGCCTGCGGTGACGGTGGGAGCCAGGAAGAAGCCCTGGTACAGAGCGGTCATCAGGCCCAGATTTGCACCGACTTCCTGACCCAGACCGGGAGCAGTCAGACGGTAAGCGCAGCGGTCAACGCACTCCTGAGTGCCGCAGATGTAACCGCCGATGGGGGCAAGGCCGCCGCCGGGATTCTTGATCAGAGAACCGACGATCATATCTGCACCCACATCAGAAGGCTCGATGGTTTCTACAAACTCACCGTAGCAGTTATCGACCATTACCTTCAGGTCGGGTTTGATGGACTTGCAGAATGCAATCAGCTCACCGATCTGCTTGACGGAGAAGGTGGGACGGGTAGCATAGCCCTTGGAGCGCTGGATGGTCACCAGCTTGGTTTTTTCGTTGATGGCGGCACGGATGCCTTCGTAGTCAAAGGTGCCGTCAGAAAGCAGGTCAACCTGGCGGTAGGATACGCCGTATTCTGCCAGAGAGCAGGGGCTGGGTCGGATACCGATTACCTCCTGCAGGGTGTCATAGGGCAGACCCACAGGGCTGAGCAGCTCGTCGCCGGGCAGAAGGTTTGCAGACAGTGCAACGGTCAGCGCATGAGTGCCGCAGGTGATCTGAGGGCGAACCAGAGCAGCTTCGGTGTGGAAGACATCTGCGTAGACGCGCTCCAGATTGTCACGGCCCAGATCGTCATAGCCATAACCGGTAGTACCGGCGAAGCAAGCAGCAGAAACATGATTCTTCTGCATGGCGCTGATGACCTTTGCCTGGTTGTACTCGGCAATCTTGTCAACTCTGGCGAAACGCTCTTCCAGCTTCTTCAGCGTCTTTTCGCCATATTCATACACGGCAGGGGAAATGCCCATGCCAACATAAAGTTCCATTAATTCATCCATAATATATGCCTCTTCTTTATTTAGTCACAGTTATCCATTTTAGAGCAAATATCCCAAATTGTCAAGAACTCAGCGCTTTTTTCTGGGTTACCTGGTGCTTTCACGGATAAAAATCTCATAATCCAGTCTGGGAGCCGGATTGTACGGCAGACCGTTCAGAGCGTTCAGCAGTTCTCTGCAGGCAACGCGTCCCAGCTCGGCTGCATCGAAATGAACGGCGGTAATAGACGGCTCGTGAGAGGAAAGACTGTGATCATCGTACATGGATGCAATCTCCACATCATCGGGAATCCGCAGCCCCTTTTCTTTCAGCCTGGCGATGGTTCTCATGCAGATTTCGTCATCCATGCAGATGAAACGGCGAATTCCTGCGTCCAGAAGCGTGTCAACGGCCTGATGGCAGGCGTTGGTGTCATACAGGTTGATCCGGATGGGAGTTTGTTCCATGGGAATATCCAATTCCCGACAGGCTCGGCAGAACCCGGACAGTCGGCTCTGGTTGACAATATAGCTCAAATCGTTGCCGAGCAGAGCAGTTTTTCCTTCTTTTCCAGCTAAAAGTGCTTTTGAAAAGTCATAGCAGCCCATTGCCTGATCGTGGTCGGCTTCCACCATGGCAACGCCCTGATATCGGGCAGGCAGGGAACCGATTGTGGCAAAGGGAATATCTCTGCTGGTCAGAATCTCGATGAGGCTGTCATTTTCGGTTGTTCTTGATAGAATCACGCCGTCTACTTTGCGGCAATCCAGGGTGCGGATTAAGGGATCGGACTGATTATAGGTTGCCAGACAAAGCATGACATTATAGTCATGCAGAAATGCTTCTTCGCAGATGGCGCTCATGCTCTGCCGCATAAAGGGTTGATCCAGGAAAATCATGGAATGGGGAAGAACCACCGCCACATTATAGGTGCGACTCTCTGCCAGACCCTTTGCCGCTGCGTTTGGACGATAATTGTGTTCCCGGATATACGCCTGTACCCGCTCACGGGTGGCTGCACCGATTCGGCCTTTGCCGGAAATGGCGCGGGAGACCGTTGTTTTCGACACACCCAGGTCTCGGGCAATATCATCAATGGTCAGATTGCTCTTTGCGTTCATGTTGTGAACCTTTCTGTGGAAGTTCTGTGTGGTAAAAAGTTGAAAACTTGTGCGCAAATTTGCGCAACAAATATTCTATCAGAGCTGATTCTGTCAGTCAATAGGATTTTCTTGCAAATATACTGTAATGATGCTAAAATCGATTCAAAAGCATCACAAGGAGGCACAAGGCTATGAGCAAAGCAGATGAGATTTATCGCCAGAACTGCCTGGATATTTTGAATAACGGTTTCTATGATACCGATCTGGAGGTTCGTCCCCACTGGGCAGACGGAACCCCTGCACACACGGTGAAGAAGTTCGGCGTGGTCAATCGTTACAACCTTCAGGAAGAATTCCCGATTATGACATTGCGCCGCACCTACTGGAAGAGTGCAATCGATGAGATCCTGTGGATCTGGCAGAAAAAGTCCAACCGGATCGATGAGCTGGGCAGCCATGTCTGGGACGAATGGGCCGGCGAAGACGGCACCATTGGCAAGGCCTATGGTTATCAGCTGGGCATCAAGCACCAGTACAAGGAAGGCGAATTTGACCAGGTGGATCGGGTACTGTACGACCTGAAGCATAATCCTGCATCCCGCCGGATTCTGACCAACATCTACAATTTCCAGGACCTGCACGAGATGAATCTGTATCCGTGCGCCTACTCCATGACATTCAATGTGAGTGGAAACACCCTAAACGCAATTCTGAATCAGCGCAGCCAGGATATGCTGACGGCCAACAACTGGAATGTGTGCCAGTATGCAGCGCTGGTACACATGATGGCTCAGGTTTCCGGACTGAAGGCAGGCGAGCTGGTACATGTCATTGCCGACTGCCATATTTATGATAGACATATCCCTCTCGTGGAAAAAATGCTGGAAAACGAAGCATTTGACGCACCTGAATTCTGCGTGGATCCTTCCGTAACGGACTTTTACCAGTTCACCAAGGATAGCTTCCAGATGAAGAATTATAAATTTAACGATTTCAATTTTGAAATTCCCATTGCGATTTGAGGACAGAGTATGGATGCAATTGTAGCAGTATATGATGACTGGGGCATTGGCTGCGACGGAGATCAGCCCATTGCGGTTTCTGCAGACCGTAAGTTTTTCCGCAGCACCACCAAGGGCTCGACGGTAATTGTAGGCAGAAAAACGCTTCAGACTTTTCCTGGAGGGCAGCCTTTGCCCAAGCGACGCAATATCGTGCTGACTCGACAGAATGTGCAGATCGAAGGCGTTGAAATTGCCCACAGCCCGGAAGAGGCCATGGGTATGTCAGCTCAGGACGGACAGGTTTTTGTGATCGGCGGCGGTACGGTTTACCGCCAGATGCTGCCCCTGTGCGACCGGGCCTATGTTACCAAGGTTCATGTGACTCCCAAATCGGATACATGGTTTGAAAACCTGGATGAGTCGGATGCGTGGGAGCTGAAGGAAGTGCTTCAGTCCGGCGAGGAAGACGGAATCCAATATGAAATGTGTCTGTATGTAAGAAAAGACTAAAAGAAAAATCCGGAGCCTGACGGTTCCGGATTTTTTATTACAAAGATTGGATCAGAAGCACTTCTTGTGGCGCTCCTTCTGGCAGTCGTTTTTACGGCTGCAGTGGTAGCAGACCTCCCGGTCGGGATTGGGGACATCATTGAAGAATTTCACCAGATTGTCAACGGTGGTTTCTGCAATGTTGTTCAGGGCCTCCTCAGTCAGGAAAGCCTGGTGAGAGGTGACGATGACATTGGGCATTGCAATCAGACGGACCAGGGTGTCATCCTGCACGACATTGGAAGAGTAGTCCTCGTAGAACAGGTCGCCCTCTTCCTCGTAAACATCCAGGCAGGCGCCTCTGACCTTGCCGGATTTGATTCCCTGAATCAGCGCTTCGGTATCCACCAGACCACCTCTGGAGGTGTTGAGCAGAACAACGCCCTGCTTCATCATTGCGATGGATTCTTCGTTGATCAGGTGGTGGGTTTCGTCAGTCAGGGGGCAGTGCAGGGAGATGATGTCGGATTTGGTGAACAGTTCGGGCAGATCCACATAGTCAAGACCGGTGTTGGGGTTGGGGAACTTATCGTATGCCAGAATCTTCATGCCGAAGCCGCGGCAGATGTCTGCAAAGATTTGACCGATCTTGCCGGTGCCGATAATGCCAACGGTCTTACCGTGCAGATCAAATCCGGACAAACCGGACAGGCTGAAGTTAAATTCACGGGTGCGGTTGTATGCCTTGTGCGTCTTACGGTTAACGGTGAGTAAAAGAGCCATAGCGTGCTCTGCAACAGCGTAGGGGGAGTAGGCGGGAACACGGAAGACATGGATCTTTCCGAAGCAGGCACGGGTATCAACATTGTTAAAGCCTGCGCAGCGCAGAGCAATAACCTTAACGCCCATTTCATAGAGCTTGTTAACGACGGTTTCGTTGACGGTATCATTGACGAAGACGCAGACACCGTCAAATCCTGCTGCCAGGGAAACGGTATCTTCGTTCAGTTTGGTTTCAAAGTATTTAATTTCCAGATCAGTACCGGCGGCATAGTGATCAAAGCCGGGCATATCATAGGGTTTGGTATCAAAAAATGCAATCTTCATATCAGACACTCCTTTCTCAATTCGATAATATTATATCGATAAAAGCGTAATTTTTCAAGGGAATCTTTTCACAAAAAAGCAGCCGATTTGACAGCTGTTTTCGTCATATTGATTTATTGCCTTAGAATGATCCAATCATACATACATCCCGGCAAAAAGAAAACCTCTGGTGTTAGCCAGAGGTTTAATCTTTTACTGAATCACAAAGCTGAGCTGTGCAAGCTTCATGCTGTCAACATAGATCTCGAGGGTGTAGTTACCGGCAGTGGAAGGAAGTGTTTTGATCTCTTCCAGGCAGTAACCGCTTTCCAGCATATCATCCCAGGTGCGTGTATGGCTTGTTGTGGAAACAACCTTGCCATCGGCATTGCGGATGACGAAAATGGATACAAGATCCTCGCTGCTCAGATTGTAAATGCTGCTGGTGTAGTAGCGAAGTGCCATCTTGCTTCCGGGAGCAAAGGTGGTGGTGCTTTCGCCCAGATCACCGCGGGACCAGTCCTCAGCTTCGGGGCCGGGGTGCATGGTGACGGTGAAATCGGATGCAGACAGACGATAACCGGAGAACTCTGTTGTGATCTCTGCGGTGTCAGCAGAACCGGTTCCGCCAAAGACGCTGGTGTTATCAGCGGTCTTGATGGCGATGTCATAGTGAGCACCGGGAGCCACGGGAGAAATCGTAACGCCGGTCGTATCGGTGGTTACGGTCTGAGGCTCGCTGGTTTTGTCTGCAGTATAGGAGACGACCCAACCGTTTGCCGGAGCAACGCCCTGGAATTCCCAGTTTACAGAAATGCTCGTGCCGGAACTTTGAACATCGATCTTGGTTACGGTTACGGGATTTGCAGTAATTTCGGTAACCTTGCTTTCGGACATACCCTTTGCAAGGATTTCTAGCGTGTAGGCTGCGGAAGTGGAAGTTTCCGTAAAGACTGCGGTGGGCTCGGTTACTTCCAGAGTCTGGTCGTAGCCTGCATCGTTGTAGCAGTGAACGGTCCAGCTTTCCACCTGGGTGTCCTTCGGTGCAGACCAGGTTGCGGTCAGAGTACCGTCATCGGCGCTGAACACCTTGACATTCTCTGCGAAGACCAGCTCGCCGGAGAAAAACTCGATGTTGTTTTCACCAATCAGGAACACATCGTCGCTTGCGGTCAGATGGAAGCTGTAGGTTTTTCCAAGAGTCAGGCCGGTTACGGTTGCGGTGTGACCGGAGAACTCATAGGTCTTTTCTTCTTCGCCCTCGGTGGAGTAGTGCAGGGTCCAGCTTTCGCTTTCGGGACCTTCCACACCAAAGCTGATCACAGCGGAGCCATCCTCAGGACCTGCGGTGGCAGCAAGGCTGACGACCTGGGTTCTCGGGGGTGTGGAGTAGGTGCGCTCGCCGATCTCGCCGGTGAGCTTGTGGCTCTTTTCGACTTCCAGGTTTACCAGATACTGGCTGCCCGGGGTCAGTGCGCTGAAAGAAGCCTGTCCGTTTTCCACCTTGGACTTCAGAACGTTGCCGAAGTTGTCCTTGCACACGACGGTCAGCAGGCTGTTATCCCGGGTTGTTCCAATGTTTACAACCAGGATATCATCGTGACCTTCCAGTGTGAAGGTGTCAATGGGAACCAGGTAATAATTCTCGTACACATAGTAGCCACCGTAAGCGGCTGCTGCCAGAGCAATCACAATCAGAATTGCAGCGATGATTTTCTTGACATTCTTCTTAGGCTTTTCAGCAGTCGATTCTTCCGCAGATTCTGCGGAGTCCGTTTCTTCGGAATCGGATTCTTCAGACGGTGCATCTGCATTGTCTTCGTCATCTTCATCGTCCTGCTTTTCGTCCTCCAGCACGATGGGAGGGGGCATAGGAATGTCGATGGGTTCCGGTGCCACTGCAGGTTCGGGAGCTTCGTGGTCGATCAGTTCCTGAGCCTGATTCAGGATCTCAGCAGCTTCGCCGGTCAGCTCGTCCTCGCCAAGCTCCGGAGCTTCCTCTTCATCGGTTTGCAGCAGCTCCCGCAGGGACGGCTCATCAGAATCAGCTTCCTCTGGCGCTGCCGTTTCATCTTCCGACAAAATGGTACTCATTCGATCGATCCAGTCGCCTTCCTCAGGCTCTTCGGATTCAGAATCGGCATCTTCTGCCTCATCTTCCGATGCTTCGGCATCAGAGTTTTCTTCGTCGCCTTCCGCATCGTTTTCTGGCAAATCCTGTTCATCGGATTCGGGTTCTTCTTCGCCGGCGGATTCTTCCGGGGCGGCATCCTTCTGGGGGTTGTCCTGTGATTCGGTGTCAGATGCTTCGTCCTCAGCAGGCTCCTCATCGGGAGTATCCACAACCGGGGGTTCTACCACGGGCGGAATGATCGGAACATCGTTCACAGGGTTGCGCTGCATATAAGCAATCAGCGCGTGGCCCATCTCTCTGGGATCGGCCCATCGGTCTTCCGGATCGAAAGCACAGGCCTTCAAAATGATTTCTGCCATCTCATAGTCTGCATAAGCAGGCGGCGGCAGAGCCTCGCCCTTTGCCAGCCGATCCATGAGATCCTTGCGCTCTTCTTCAGAAGAGAAGGGGAGCTGTCCATTGTTGAACACCTGATAAAGAATCAGGCCCAATGCATAGGTATCCATGGTCGTATTCAGTGTTGCAAAGGCATCGGAAATTTCCGGCGGCACATAGTCACTGCGATATCGATCCGGCAAGGATGCATACTTCAGAGAATTCAGAGAAACAAATCCAAGGTCGCCGATGTGATATTCCTGATTGTCGTTTAGGAAAACATTACCGGGCTTCAGGTCCACATACAAAAAACCTGCCTCACGACACACACTCAGTGCTGCGCACAGATCGATGCCCATGTTCACAGCGGCCAGGTGGGTCAAAGGCTTGGATTTGAACTGCTGAGAAAGGCTTCGCTTGTATGGACTCAAGAGGAAGACATCATAGCCAACCCCCTCCTCCATAGGAGCGATTTGATACTTGGTATAAGGAAGAAAACCCCGTTGGGCAGACAATCTATCCAGAATCTCCACTTCGTCCCGAATCCCTCTGGCCAGGTCCTTGAAGTAGCCCTTGGCGGCTTCTTCATCCGGATATGCTCCGGTGAGCAGCAGTGCTTCCAGCTGCACCTGAGAGGCGGGAATGGAGATCGTTTTCACTATATACCGTTCATCAGAGTCATTGCGCATCGCGGGGTAGCAATTTACACCGCTGTGGCAAGAGATAGAACCACCCAAAGCGAATCCGTCCAACATGGGAGAAATCAGTCTGGGATCTGACAAAACGATCACCTCCTTTTGCATATACACATACATGATATGATATAATCAGAAAAATTGCAACAGGATTGTTGGAATAAGCAGTTGTTTTATTTTGCATTAAATGATATGATAGACAAAACTCTGGTGTCCTACACCACATATTTTGCTATGGAGGAATACGATGAGTAAAGTTATTTGCGATATTTGCGGAACCGTTTACCCGGATAATGCTACGGTTTGTCCCATCTGTGGATATCCCCGTCAAGATAGTGAGAAGGTAGTCCTTGATGATGCAGAAGTGCAGGCAAACACTGCCAGAACTTCCGGAACTTATGTTAAGGGCGGCCGCTTCTCGACCAAGAATGTGAAAAAGAGACATCGTGAGGAAGGCGTGACAGAGTTACCCCGCCGGCCTAAGAAATCCGAGCCTGTCAGAAAGACAGAATCGCCCAGAA
This sequence comes from Oscillospiraceae bacterium, assembly GCA_020025595.1. Lineage (GTDB taxonomy): Bacteria > Bacillota > Clostridia > Oscillospirales > Oscillospiraceae > Faecousia. The sequence continues at coordinate 21,205 of JAHHRV010000022.1, read as the reverse complement.
ATGCAGATGCTTCGGAGACAGCACCTGTACAGGAGCAGCCCGGACGCAGCAAAGCAAGTCCTGCTCTGAAAGCAACGGTTGCAGTTTTGGCTGTGGCAGTGATCGGTGTTGGCAGCTATATCGGCTGGCGTTTTTATAAGGGCGCAGAGGCATATGACCGGCCCAGCACTGTGCAGGCCACCAATCCTTCGGTTCCTTCTGAGCAGACTCAGCAGACCGAGACTGCGCCTGCAGCTACCGGCGTTCCCTGCGTAGGTCTGAGTGTCAGCGATGAGTCCATCACCTTTGATGGCCCCGGTCGTGCATGGCTGCTGTCTGTGGTGCCTGTCCCCGAAGATACCACCCAGCCCATTATGTATAAATCCAGCGATGAAAAAGTTGCTACGGTCAACGAACAGGGCCGTGTATCTTCCGTTGGCTCCGGTGAAGCTGTGATCACCATCACCTGCGGCGACAGCGTCCGTGAATGCAAGGTCATCTGCAACTTTGAAGGTTCTGCCACCACTGCTACCGATGCAAACGGTCAGACGGAAGAAACAACAAAGCCCACCGAGCAGACCCAGGATTCCCATTATCAGGACAGCAACTGGACAATGAGTAATGAGTACGGTGATGCTACGCTGATCATCGGCGAAGAATTCAACCTGGAGCTGACCAACGATGCCGGTGAGACTGCAGAAGTGACCTGGAGTGCCGACCGCGATGGCGTCGTTTCCATCGATGGAAATACCATCAAGGGCGAGTCTGTGGGTATGGTAGATGTGACTGCCACCATTGACGGCAAGACCTTTACCTGCATCGTGCGTGTTATCGAAAGCAGATAAAATCAGTTACATAAGAAAAAGCCATCCGATTTCTGGATGGCTTTTCTTTTTTATATTTTTTATAATGGTACAACTTCGCATACGGTCAGTGTTTTTTCTGCAACCCGGAATCGAATATCGAATCCGGCAAAGGGCAGGCCGTAAATGCGCTCCGGTTTTCTTTGGTAGGAAGGTCTGGGGTCATGGCTGAGGACCCTGACGGCGACCTGACGCTTGTCTTCAGGGAGTTTGCAGAGTAATTCTTCCGGGAATACGACATCCAGAAGATAGTCTTCGGCATTTTCGGTGAATCCGCCAATGGCTTCCGGGTGACAGTCGGCATAGGGAATGTAGGGCTTGATGTCAAAAATGGGAGTTCCGTCCATCAGATCTGCACCGGTTACATGAATCACGGTTCCCAAATCGGGGGTAACCTCCACACTCTCCAGCTTCACACAGGACAGACCCATGGAATTGGGGCGAAAGGGGGACCGGGTGGCGAATACGCCCATGCGTGTGTTTCCCCCCAGTCTGGGAGGCCGAACCGTAGGAGACCAGCCGGAGCGAACTGCCTCGGAAAACTGCCAAATGATCCACAGATGGCTGAAACCTTCAATGCCGCGCAGAGCATCGCTGTTGCGAAACTCCGGTTCAAATACGATGGTAGAGCGCAGACCCTCTACCAGATTGCTTTGTCTGGGGATTCCGAATTTAGAAGGGAAATCACTGCGCATTCGGGCGATGACCTGAATGGTAATGTCTTGCATATGTATCACATCCTTGGGAACCATGATAACCGATAACACGCAAGAATGCAACATATCAAAAAGGGACGGAGAACAGGGAAACTGCCCTCCGTCCTCTTTCTGGGACATCAATTGTCTCCGTTAATGGCATTCTTCCGGAACAAAAAGGAAATACACCACAGTCCGGCCAGGGCAATCAGTGCGTAGACCACCCGGGAAAGCATTGCGGTCTGTCCACCAAACAGCCATGCCACCAGGTCAAACTTGAACAGTGCCACAAGCCCCCAGTTGATAGAGCCGATGATGGAAAGAATCAGTGCCAGCATATCCATGTTGTTTTACCTCCAATCTTGAAGTGTGCTGGCTGTAGTATTTCCTGTTATGAAAAGAATATGCAGCAATTGGATGAAAGATTGCTTTTTGCGCCGTTTCAGGTTATAATGAAACATCAGTCGACACTATGATGGCCAGCGCACGCGGTTACAATGACAGGATGTGCCTGACCGTCTGAATAAAAATCACACGATTTGGAAGGATGGATGATCAATGACCACACTTTATGAAGGTGCATTTGCCAAATTAAATCTGACCCTGGATGTTTTGGGGAAGCGGGAAGATGGTTACCATGATCTGCAGAGCGTCATGCAGACCGTTTCTATCCGGGATGATATTGAAATCGACATCGGCACCGGCAAGCCCTGGGTATTGACCTGCGACAAAGAGGGAATCCCCTGTGATGAGCGCAATCTTGCATGGAAGGCTGCAGAGGTATTTTCTAAAGTAGCCAAGAAGGATCTGGGCGGTATCGAGATCCGGATCACCAAGCGGATCCCGTCTCAGGCAGGCATGGGCGGCGGCAGTGCAGATGCAGCAGCAGTTCTGCGTGCGCTGAACCGTCACTATGATTATCCGTTCTCCATTATGGCTCTGGCAGAGCTGGGTGCTGAAATCGGCAGCGATGTGCCTTTCTGCGTGCTGGGCGGCACTGCCATGGTAGAGGGCAAAGGCGAGCGTCTGCGCAAGCTGCCGAATATGCCGGAGGATTGCATCTTCGTGGTCTGCAAGCCCGATTTCTCCGCATCTACTCCGGAGCTGTACGCAAAGCTCGACGAGAAGGCAATTCCCAAGCATCCTGATAATGTTGCCATGGAGCGTGCGCTGCTGGCTGGCGATCTGGGACAGATTGCAGAGAATATCTACAATGTATTTGACCCGGTGGTCACGGCAGAGCATCTGGAAATGAACTATGTTAAGTCCATTATGAACTCCTATGGTTCTCTGGGTCAGCAGATGACCGGTTCCGGCTCCGCTGTGTTTGCGATTTTGCCCAGCTTTGAGTACGCTGCGGTGGTATGCAATATGCTCAGAGAGAATTATCCCAACATCTTCATCTGCAAACCTGTATAAATTCTGTAAAAACCGTCCATACTGCCAGAAATGACAGTATGGACGGTGAATTTTTATGTTCAGACATATTAAACGGATTGCGGCCCTTGCCTGCGTGGTAGCTCTTGTCTGGTTGGGGGGAGTGATTGCGGATTCTGCCCGATTGAGAGAGGATATTCTGCGATTGCATGTAGTGGCAGCGTCGGATTCTGAAGAAGATCAGGCGGTGAAGCTGCAGGTCCGTGATGCGATTTTAGGCTCGTTAAAGGAAGGCTTGGATCAGCTTTCCAGTCCGGAAGAGGCCTATCAGTATATTCTTTCCATGCTGCCGAAGATCGAACAGACAGCCAATCAGGTGCTGCAGCAGGCTGGATTCACAGACTGTGCCACGGTAAGCCTTGGGGAAGAGGAATTTCCCATTCGGTATTACGACACATTCACCCTGCCTTCCGGGGTGTATCAGTCCCTGCGCATCACTATCGGCGAGGGCGAGGGACACAACTGGTGGTGCGTGGTGTTCCCGCAGCTGTGCATGGGGGCGACCAGTGAGAAATTTACCCAGACAGCCAGCATGAGCAATATGCCCGATTCTCTGACCGGAAGCCTGACAGGGGACTATGAGATCCGGTTCTGGGTTCTGGACAAGCTGGGAGAATTGCAGAATTTCCTGCACCGCACTTCCGAATAAGTCCAATATATGATATCATTAAACCACTATAATGAATGCCATAGAAAGATAGGGTGGTGAACTTATGCTGAATATTTTACTGGGTACAGACTGGATATCCAATCGGGATGAGGTCCTTTCCCGGGTGAGCCGGGATGTTCATGATAAAAAAGACGGAATCATTCTGATGGTCCCGGAGTTGATCAGCCACGACACAGAGCGGCGGCTGTGTGCTGCGGCGGGAGATACCGCCAGCCGATATGCCCAGGTCCTGTCCTTTACCAGAATGGTCAGAAGTGTTTCGGAATGGTGTCAGATCGTACCGGAGCCATGCCTTGACAACGGCGGCAGACTGATTGCTATGGCTGCTGCTACCAGAATGCTGTCAAGCAAGCTGAAAAGCTATGCCTCCGTGGAAACAAGACCGGAATTCTTGTCGGAACTTCTCAATGCGGTGGATGAGTTCAAGCGCTGCTGCGTGACTCCTGCGGATCTGATGGGTGCATCTGTGCAGAGCCAGGGAACATTGGCTCAGAAGCTGGAAGAGCTTTCGCTGATTCTGGAGGGATACAACAGCGTCTGCCAGCAGGGCCTGAGAGATCCCAGAGACCAGCTGGACTGGCTGCTGGAGCAGCTGGAAGTATCGGATTATGCGGAAAAACACAGCTTTTACATAGACGGATTTCCGGATTTCTCTCAGCAGAATCTGGCAATTCTGAAGCATCTGATTCGTGTGAGCCCGAATGTTACGGTAAGTCTGAACTGCGACATAATCAAGTCTCCCAAGGCGGCATATGAAAACGCCGGAAAGACCGCTGCGCAGCTGCAGAAAATGGCAGAGGACATGGAAATTCCGGTGAATGTTACGGTGGTCAGCCCCAGAAAGGACGATCTGGTGGATGCATGGCAGAAGCTGTTCCAGGGGAATATTGAGCCGAAGCCTGAGATGAAGGGTCGTCTGATTCCTGCCCGGTGCGACAGCATCTTTGATGAATGTTCTGTGGCAGCGGAGCGGGTCCTTGATCTGGTGGCAAACGGCTGCCGTTATCGGGATATCGGAATCGTCTGCACCAATATGGATCAGTACCGTGATGTGTTGTCGCTGGTGTTTCGCCGATGCGGCATCCCACTGTATCTGTCCGGAACCGACGATATTCTGGAAAAGACAGCCATTGCGACTGTGCTGTCGGCACTGGATGCAGCGATGGACGGTCTGCAGCAGCGGGATGTTCTGCGGTATCTGAAATCGATCCTTTCGGGGCTTGAATCGGATGTGTGTGACCGAATCGAAAACTATGCAGTGCTCTGGGGCATTCGGGGCGAAAAGTGGGCGCAGGAATGGACAATGAACCCCAGCGGCCTGGGAGAAGATTGGACGCAGGAGGACCGTGCGCTGCTTGATGAGCTGAATCAGGCTCGCAAGCAGGGAATTGACCCGCTGATCCACCTGCGCCGGGGGCTGAATGCTGCGGAGAATGTGCAGCAGCAGGTTCAGGCTGTGTACGCATTCCTGACGGAAATCAAACTGGCGCAGAATCTGGAAAAGCTAGCAGATCAGGCGGATGAACGGGGCAATAACCGGGAGGCGCAGGAATACCAGCAGTTGTGGGAAATCCTGCTGTCGGCGCTGGAGCAGCTGTCGGATATGCTCGGAAAGAGCAGGTGGGAGCAGGAAAACTTCACCCGGTTGTTCCGGCTGCTGCTGAGCCAGTACGATGTCGGTACGATTCCCACGGTATTGGACTGCGTTGCGGTAGGCCCGACCAGTGCCATGCGGTGTCAGCAGGTCAGACATCTGCTGATTCTGGGCGCGGCAGAAGGCCAGTTCCCCAATTATGCCGGATATTTTGGCATCCTTACGGATCAGGAGCGTACTCAGCTGCAGAAGCTTGGCGTACATCTGACCGGCGGAGCCATGGAAAATGTTGCTACGGAGTTTTCTGAGATTTACGGTTGCTTCTGTGGAGCAACCGAGTCTGTATATGTGTCGTGTCCTGCCGGACAGACTGCGTTTTCCTACCGCAGACTGTGTGCTATGTTGGGTATGAAGGACGGAGCAGCGTTCAGCTCTGAGCTGGGCCCTGCACTGTCGGATGCGTGGGAGGCAGGTGCATACCTTGCAAGACACCACCAACAGCAAAGTGCGGCGCAGCTGGGCCTGGAGGAGCAGTATCGCAGCACTGAGGAAAAGGCGGAGTTTACGCTGGGAACGGTCGATGAAGAGAATGTGAAAAAGCTCTACGGCAAGCGGCTGCGGCTGTCTGCTTCTCAGATCGATACCCAAGCAGAATGCCGACTGTCCTATTTCCTGAAATATGGCCTGCGGGCCCAGGAACGCAAGGAGATCACCATTGACCCTGCTGAATTCGGTACATTCGTTCATGCGGTGCTGGAGCAGACAGCCAGGGAAATCAAGTCCCTGGGCGGATTCCATCAGATTACCCAGGAGCAAACCCTGGATATCGCCCACAAGTATGCAAAGGAGTATGCAAAAGAACGCTTTGCGCAGCTGGATTCCAGCCGAATTGCGTATCTGTTCAACCGAAACGGTCAGGAGCTGGATGCGGTGGTGCGGGAGCTGTGGCAGGAGCTTTCGGAATCTTCCTTCCAGCCGGTGGCCTTTGAATTGAATTTTGACCATCAGGGAGATCTGCCGGCGGTGCATATTCCGGGAAAGACCATGGATGCAGAAATCCGGGGATATGTGGACCGGGTGGATGCGTTTAATGACGGTCACCGGAATTTCTTCCGGGTCGTGGACTACAAGACCGGCAAGAAGAGTTTTGATTACTGCGATGTATTCAATGGCGTGGGACTGCAGATGCTGCTGTATCTGTTTGCTCTGGAACAGGGAGGAGACTGCGTTCTGGGCGACAAGCCGGTTGCAGCAGGCGTTCAGTATTTCCCGGCCCGTTATCCGTATCTATCGGAGGACGGAAAACTGAGCGTGGAAGATGCAGAAAAGGAACGGGCCAAGGAATTGAAGCGTCAGGGCCTGATTATCCGGGATGATATCGTCATTGAGGCCATGGAACCGGGCGATGAACTGAAAAGACTCAGCTGCAAGCGCAAATCTGACGGAACTCTTACAGGAGATTTGGCAGATTCGCAGCAGCTGCGAATGCTCAAAGAATATCTGTTCTGCCTGCTTGAACGGATGGTGGATTCCATCGCAGAGGGCAATGTGGCACCCAATCCCTATACCCGCGGCTCCAGCCACAGTGCGTGCACCTTCTGTCCGTATGGTGCAATCTGCGCTCAGACCCGGGAGGCTGGACGAAGAAATTACAAAGCGATGGACAGCAAGCGATTCTGGGAAGAAGTCGGCAAGGAGGTAGAGCGTCATGGAAAATAATCTGACCGTTCAGCAGCGGCAGGCTGTAGAGAACCGGGGCGGAAAACTGCTGGTGTCTGCGGCGGCCGGCTCCGGCAAGACCAAGGTCCTTGTAGACCGCCTGCTGCTTTACCTTCTGGACCCGGTTTCGCCCTGTAATATTGATGATTTTCTGATTATTACATACACGAAAGCGGCAGCGGCAGAGCTTCGCGGAAAGATTGCAACCCGGATGTCTGAATATCTGGCAGAACAGCCGGAGAATCATCACCTGCAGCGGCAGATGCAGCGTCTGTACCTGGCGAAAATTTCTACGGTACATTCGTTCTGCTCTGACCTGCTTCGGGAATATGCCTATGATCTGGATCTGCCGGCGGATTTCCGGGTTGCCGATGAAAATGAATGCCGACAGCTCAGAGAGCAGGCAATGACGGAGCTTCTGGACAGTGCATACACAACCGATCTGGGAGATGCGGATTTCCGTTCTTTTATCGACACCCAGGGCTTGGGTAAGGATGACCGAATGGTTCCTGATATCCTGCTGAAGGTGTACGACAGCGCCCGGTGCCATCTGAACCCTGAGCAGTGGCTGGATCACTGCCTGAACAGCGCCAATCTGGAGGATACCGTGGATGCGGCTCAGACGGTTTGGGGCAGGTATCTGATGGAGGATCTGATGCGCTATCTCAAACTCCAGATCCATGCAATGAAGGGCTGTATTGCTCTGGCGGACGGCGATCCGCTGATGGAAAAACCTGCCGGTGTGCTGCACAAGACTGTGACAGATTTGGAGTATCTGGCAGAGGCGAAAACCTGGGATGAGGTTCGCCTGCGCCGGAATATTGACTATGGACGGCTGGTGTTTTCCAAGAAAATCGCAGATCAGGAGGCCGTTGAGCGAATCAAATCGGTCAGAGAGGGCTGCAAGAAAGGCCTGGAGAAGCGGCTGAAAGTTTTCTGCGATCCGTCCAGTCAGGTTGTGGAGGATCTGCTCCAGACCGGCAGTGCAATCCGGGGCCTGATTGCGCTGGTAAGACAGTTTGGCGTCCGATACAGTGACCTCAAGCGCAGAAGACGGGTCCTTGATTTCAGCGATCTGGAGCATAAGACCCTGGATTTGCTGTTAGGCAAGGGAAGAACTACGCCCACTCGCATTGCCAAAGAGGTGGGGCAGCGCTTCCGGGAAGTTCTGGTAGATGAGTATCAGGATTCCAATGCGGTTCAGGATGCCATCTTCATGTCACTGACCGGAGAAAAGCAGAACTGCTTTATGGTCGGTGATGTGAAGCAGTCCATTTACCAGTTCCGTCTGGCAGACCCGGGAATTTTCCTGGAAAAGTACAATACCTATGACCATGCAGATCAGGCAGTGGAGGGCAAAGGACGCAAGGTAATGCTCAGCCGGAACTTCCGTTCCGGTGGTGCAGTGCTGGAAGCGACCAACGATGTATTTTATCGCTGTATGAGCAGCCGGGTGGGCGGACTGGATTATGGAGAAGATGAAGCACTGGTAGAGGGCGTTCCCCACGAGCCGCTGGGAGATCCGGAGGTGGAGCTTCATGTTCTGAAAACTCAGGAAGATGCCTATCGGGAGGAAGCGGATTTTGTAGCGGATCGAATTGCGCAGCTTCTGTCCGGCAGCCAGATGATCCGGGGGAAGGAAGGCCTTCGTCCTATTGAACCTGATGATATCGTGATTCTGCTTCGCTCTCCCGGTTCGGTGGGACAGGAGTTTCAGGATACCCTTTCAAGACGGGGCATTCGCAGCAGCTTCGGCAGCGGCAGAGATTTGCTTCAGACGGGAGAAATCGGAGTGCTTCGTTCTTTGCTGCAGATCATTTCAAACCCCCGCCAGGATATCCCACTGCTGGCGGTGCTGATGAGTCCTGTTTATGCGTTTACAGCAGATGACCTTGCCAGAATCCGCAGCCTGTGCAAGCACGGAAATGTGTATGATGCGCTGCTTCTGGACGATGCACAGAAAACAAAGGATTTTCTGAAAGATTTGGAGGACCTGCGAATCGTTGCAAGAACCGCCAGCCTGGCAGGACTCCTGGAAGAGATCTTCTGCCTGACCAGACTCGACAGCATTTATGCAGCCATGGAATCCGGTGTGGAGCGAATCATCAATTTGCGGGAATTTTTCCGTATGGCGGTGGAGTTTGAAAACACCACACGGAGGGATTTGAGCCAGTTTTTGGAGCACCTGGAGCTGATGGAGGAAAAAGGCCTGACTGTGGGGGACAGCTCCACCGGCGGTGCAGTCGAGATTATGAGCATTCACAAGTCCAAGGGCCTGGAATATCCTGTGGTTTTCCTGAGTTCCCTTGCAAGGAGCTTTAACAGAGAAAGCCTTCGTGCCAATGTGCTGTGCGACGGAGAGCTGGGGCTTGGACTGTCTGCGGTCGATCATGAGACCCGGGTTCGCTACCCCACCATTGCCAAGCGCGCTATCGTGGCAAGAACATCCGGAGAAAGTCTCAGCGAAGAACTGAGAGTTCTGTATGTTGCCATGACCAGAGCAAAGGACCGGCTGATCATGACCTATGCAGCCAAAAGCCCGGAAAAGGAACTGGCAGCTATTGCAAGACAGATGGATCTGGGCGGCACGGAGCTGCTTGCCTCGGAGGCGACCTGTCCCGGTGAGTGGGTGCTGATGGAGGCTATGTGCCGCACGGAGGCCGGCGAGCTGTTTGCACTGGCAGATGCCCGCCCTGCCAATACGCATCTTGCCCAGTATCCCTGGCTGATTCAGGTTCATCAGGAGGAAAGTGAACAGGTTATCTGCGCACGGGAGGAAACGCCTGACCCGGATGAACTGCCCGAGGGCACCATTGACCGACTGAAAACGCACCTGCAATACAGGTATCCCCACATGGAGGCGACGGTTACGCCTTCCAAGCAGACGGCGACCCAGTTAAAGGGTCGGGAAAAAGACAAAGAGGTTGCAGAGCAGTCTGCGCCTCAGAAATGGGTGAGAACCTGGCGCACACTGGATTCCGGGCAGAATAACCGGGGCAAGGAATACGGAACTGCCATGCATACCCTGATGCAGTATGTTCAGTTTGACAAGTGCCGGACGATGGAAGATCTGGATGCGGAGATTAACCGGCTGGTCCAGCGAAAGCTGCTGACCCCGGAGCAGGCGCAGCGGGCAGATCGCCAGGCGGTTCTGGCTTTCTTCCGGACAGACCTTGGCACAAAGATGATGACAGGGGAAGTGCTGCGGGAATTTAAGTTCTCGATACTGGAGGATGCATCCGAATACGGCCCGGGATTGTCCGGTGAGCAAGTCCTGCTGCAGGGTGTTGTGGACTGTGCGCTGATCGAAGCGGATGGCATCACCATTGTGGATTTCAAAACGGATTATGTGACAGAGGACACGATTCCTGAGATTACGGAGCGCTACCGGATTCAGGTCAGGACATACGCATCTGCGCTGGAACGAATCTATGAAAAAAGCGTCAAACAGCGGTATCTGTATCTGTTCCATCTGAAACGATTGGTTGAAGTATAACAAAATCCCCCATTGTATGCTGCAATGGGGGATTTTCTTTTCAATGTAGGATATGTGCTTGAAAAATCCGATTGTATATAGTATTCTGAAATCAGGAGATGAGAAAGCCGGATTTGCAAATGAAATTTCATAGATTCCAATGCCCGTGTTGAGAAAGGTGAGATCTATATGAGCGTCAGAAAAAGCGTATTATGGAAGGTTCCTGTTTACTGCATTGTAGCGAGTTTTGTGTTGTTTTATTTGAGGACTTATTTGACCAGGTGGTTTGCGCTTGTAAGACTTCCGGATGGATCGCTTACCAATGATCCGATGCGGACATTGGTAGTTTACGGAGTAGTATTTGTTGTCGGTGTGTTATTTGGCTGGCCGTTCCTGCACAGCATGACGAAAAAAGAAATTTTTCTTTCTGCATCGATCGTTGCTTTGTGCCAGCTCGCAATTGAGGCGGTTTTCTGGGTTTTGACCAAAGGACCTGCGGCAACAGGGGTAAATCAGTGGTATCTGTGGTATCTGCCTGTAGCATTTGAATGGAGCAGCTTCTTTTCTCAGCTGGCATATAAGATCACCGAATCAAACGGCTGGTGGATTGGAATTGTGATAAAAGTGCTTGAGCCGTATATTTTTGTTGTGTATGGTAAAAACTCCGTTGATCAAGATTAGATAAATATAAAGAAAAAGCCACAGACGCAGGTCTGTGGCTTTTTGCTGTTTGAAGTGAACTCAGCTTATAATGCAGGGGCAGGGTAGCCGGTGATGAAGGAAACCAACGTACACACCAGCATGGCGCCGAAAGCAGCGAGGATCCACCAGCTTCTGCTGCGGCGGTGTTCGTTGATCAGAACCAGGAATGCGCATCCGCTGCCGGAAACCGCTATGGTCAAAATACCCAGGATCACCTTCAGCCAGAAAATGCCCTTGCCTGCGGCGACCAGCGTGAAAATAAACAGGGCAAGATCGCCCAAAACCGCATAAGTGAGCCGTTGCTCTAATTGCTTAAAGCTGCGGTGATGATTGAAATCTTTGGGAACCATATACATTTCCTCCATAGCAAATTAATTGACACAATCATAGCATAGTCGGTTGTAAATTGCAAGATTAGGGCGGAAAAAGGCTTTTTGATATGCAGGTCTTGCGAAAAAATCTGATCAGTGCTATAATGTAGGCCAACTATAAACAGGTGGAGGAAAAACTTGGTGAGCGGATTTCAGGCGTGGTTATCACAGCTTCAGTTGGATTATCTGTGGCAGATGCTCATAACGGCAGCAAGCTGTGTATTGTGTATTTCATTTCATGAAACCTGTCATGGGCTTATGGCCTACTGGCTGGGTGATCCCACGGCCAAGCGTGCCGGCAGGCTGACGCTGAATCCGCTGAAGCATATCGATTTGGTCGGACTTTTCGTGCTGGCAGTTGCGAAGTTCGGCTGGGCAAAGCCGGTGCCTGTGAATATGCGGAATTTCCGAAATCCCAAAGCGGGCATGGCAATTACAGCACTTGCAGGCCCCCTGGGCAACGTGGTTTTAACGGCAGTATGCATGATGTTGAATGCCGTGTGTGTATTTTATCTGGTTAACTTTCAGATGGAATGGATATTCTATTTACAGCAGTTCTTTACCTATACCGCTGTGCTGAGCGCAGGTCTTGCTGTGTTCAATCTGTTCCCAATTCCGCCCATGGACGGTTCAAAGATTCTGTTTGCCCTGCTGCCGGAGAGTCAGTATTATAAGCTCATGCGCTATGAGCGCTACGGCATGATTGCGCTGATGGTTTTGCTGCTGACCGGTGTGCTGGATGCACCGCTGTATTTCCTACGCAATGGCCTGATTGATGGGCTTTCGGGCCTGTGCAGCTGGCCGTACGATTTGTTGAAAGTAATCTATTTCTAGGAGGTTCTATGGCAGAGCCGCAGTATAAACTTGAGGGAATTGTCCGCTCGCGTTCAGAGCAGATGGAGGATTTTGAAGGCCCTCTGGATGTCATTTTCCTGCTGTTAAGTAAAAATAAAATTGAGATACAGAATGTGAGCATCACCGCCATTTTGGAACAGTATCTGGCATATCTGGATGAGATGAAGCGACTGGACATGGAAATTGCCAGCGAATTTATCATCATGGCATCCCACCTGATGCTCATCAAGACAAAGATGCTGCTGTCGGCAGCGGAAGCTGCAGAGGCAGAGAGTGAACTGGATCTGTTGCGTAAATCTCTGGAAGAGCGCGAGCGAAAAGAGGCGATGGAGCAGATTCGGATTGCAGTTGCACAGCTGGAGCCGCTGAACGAAGTTGGCCGGTGTATCTTTGTAAAGAATCCCGAGCCTCTGCGCAAGGACAAGACCTATCGCTACCGGCACGAGCCGGAGGACTTGCTTCGAGCGCTGGATCAGATTTCTGAGCGCAACGAGCGTACATTGCCGCCTCCTACTGTGAACTTTAAGGGTATTGTGGGTAAGGAACCGTATCCGGTTACCAAAAAGGCAAGCCAGGTGCTGCGTCGGCTGATTCAGCACGGTGTCCTGAGACTTAAAAATCTCTTCAAGGGAAATCGAAGCCGCTCTGAGGTGGTGGCGACTTTCCTTGCAATTCTCGAACTGTGTAAGACTAACTCCGTAACATTGGAAGACGATGTAAATGGAGACAATCCCAATGTCCGATTGCTGGAAAAGACAGAAGACAAGGGAAAGGAGGATCCGAATGGAATTTGAACAGTTAAAGCGTGCCATCGAAGCCATCCTGTTTGCGGCGGGTGAGTGCGTAGAGGTTTCCCGTATGGCGATGGCGCTGGAAACGGATCCGGATGAAGTCCGTGAGGCCGCAGATAAGCTGATGGATGTGTATTCCTTCGAGCGGCGGGGTGTCCGTATTATCCGGCTGGAGAATGCATACCAGATGGTATCCTCCGGTGAAATGGCGGATTATGTGACCAAAGCACTGGAAACTCGTAAGCCGCCCAAGCTCTCATCTGCACAGTTGGAGAGCCTGACGATCATTGCATATTACCAGCCTGCGACAAAGGCAATGGTGGAGCAGATTCGCGGCGTTGATTCGTCCTACTCGATTTCTGCGCTGATGAACAAGCGTCTGATCTGCGAGGCAGGAAGATTGAATGTACCGGGAAGACCCATTCAGTACGCGACGACCCCGGATTTTCTGCGGACATTTGGTCTGAGCTCTCTGGATGAGCTGCCCGAAATCGAACGGGTCAGTTTCGGCCAGCTGGAAGCCCAGGACTCTGAGCCTAAGCAGGAGGAGCAGCCTCAGGAGCAGGCCCAGCCCCAGGAGCAGGCATGATGGGCTGGCTGATTGCCGTTGGAATCATTGTTTTGCTGGCGATTTTTCCTCTGGGCATATCTGCAGTATACCAGCACAGCGGATTCATGGCGTGGGTTCTGGTGGGACCTGTCCGGATTCGGATTTATCCATCCAAAAAGGATGATAAAGACGAAAAAACGGAAGAAACACTTGAAAAAACGCAGAATGCCGTGTCAAAAGCCCGAAAGGCCGCCGAAGAAGAAACAGGCGGAAGCTGGAAGGATTTCCTGCCGCTGGTTCATGTGGCGCTGGACTTTTTGGGAGACCTGCGGCAGAAAATCCGCGTGAAATATCTGAAAATGCATCTGACGCTTGCGTCTGAGGACCCCTGTGATCTGGCGATCAACTACGGCAGAATGAATGCTGCTGTGGCAGGACTGCTGGCCCAGTTTGACCGGCTGTTCGTGATTCGCAGGCAGGATGTGAAAATTGACTGCGACTTTTCAGCAGAGCAAACGGTTGTGGCAGCCAGATTGGATCTGACCATAACAGTTGCAAGGATTGTAAGCCTGGCGGTACGCTATGGCTTGCGTGCGTTCAAAACCTATTTATCCATTAAAAAACAACGAGAAGGCGGTGCGAATCTATGAGCCAGAATTTACCTAATATGTTAGAAAATACCATTGCAAAGATCCGTGAGATGGTAGATGTGAACTCGGTGGTGGGAACTCCCATTACTACTCCTGACGGAGTTACCATTATCCCTGTTTCCAAGGTCAGTGTGGGCTTTGGCGGCGGCGGATCTGATTTTGATCACAAAACCCCCTCCAATCAGGAGATGCCCTTCGGCGGTGGCGCAGGCGGCGGTGTTAAGGTGACTCCCATTGCCTTTTTGGTAATCAAGGGTGACTCTGTGCGGATGCTGCCGGTGTCTGCTGCACCCAATACCACGGCAGATCGTCTGGTGGAAATGGTTCCGGATGTGCTGGACAAGGTTTCTGCCATGATCGACAAGAAAAATCAGAACAAAGCAGAATAATTTTACTTGCCCGGGAGAAACTAGCTCTGGGTGAAGTAAATGAAACGATCTATGATACGGACGGCGGCCATGGTGCTGGTTGCCGTCCTTTTGTTCTCAGTGGATGCGCAGGCGATTTCTGCGCAGAAGGCAATTCTGATGGATTCGACCACCGGACGGGTGATTTTTGAGCAGAGGGCGGACGAAGAAAGTCTGATTGCCAGCACCACAAAAATTATGACGGCCTTGGTTGTCTGCCAGCAGTGCAATGTTCTGGACCGGGTTCGGATTCCGGAAGAAGCAGTGGGCATCGAGGGCAGTTCTATGTATCTCAAGCCCGGGGAAATCCTCACCGTGCAGGAGCTGCTCTATGGGCTGATGCTGCACAGCGGAAATGATGCCGCAGTGGCGCTTGCAATTTATGCAGGAGGGACTGTGGAAGGCTTTGCGCAGATGATGAATGACAAGGCCAGAGCCCTGGAACTTAAAAATACCCATTTTGAAAATCCTAACGGACTGGATGCGCCGGGGCATCATTCCACAGCCCGGGATCTGGCGGTTTTGGCGGCTTATGCCATGGAAGATCCGATTTTCCGGAAAACCGTTTCCACAAAACAGATCAAAATCGGAGACCGGTATCTCACAAATCACAATAAACTCCTCTGGCGCGTAGAAGGTGCCGAAGGTGTCAAAACCGGATTTACCAAGGCCGCAGGACGAATCCTTGTGTCCAGCGCCCAGAGAGACGGTCGCAGACTGGTCTGCGTTACCATCAACGCACCGGACGACTGGAATGACCATGCCCAGCTTCTGGAGCAGGGATTCCAGGACTATAGCGTCAAACCCATTGTTTATGAAGAGGATGTGCTGGGGTACCGACCCGTAGTCGGCGGTGATGCGGCAAAAGTGGCACTGATTGCGCAGGAGGGCTTTTCCTATGCACTGGCGGAGGGAGAAGTTCCGGAAATTCGACTGGATTGCAGGGAATTTCTATATGCTCCCGTAACAGAGGGTGCCGATGCAGGCGTTGCCTATGTGATGCTGGGGGATAAGATCATTGGAAAAGTGCCGCTTATCTATGGCGGCACAGTAGAGCAGAAAAAAGAAACAGAGAAAAAATCCATCTTTGAAGGATGGTTCGGAGGATAGCTTATCATGGAGCGTTTACAGAAAATAATTGCATCGCGTGGTGTTTGTTCCCGCCGCCAGGCGGAAAAATGGATTACTGAGGGACGGGTGCGCTGCAACGGCGAGGTTGCTCAGTTGGGGCAATGCGCCGATGAAACAGCCGATCAGATCACGATTGACGGAAAACCGCTTCCCTCCAACCAAAAGCATGTGTATCTCATGCTGAACAAGCCCCGGGGCTATGTGACAACGCTTTCAGATGAACAGGGCAGAAAAAATGCCGCCCAGCTGGTAGCAGGCTGTGGCGTTCGGGTCTATCCGGTGGGAAGACTGGATATGGATTCAGAAGGTCTGCTCCTGTTTACCAACGACGGAGAATTTGCCAATCTCCTGATGCATCCCAAACACGAGGTGCAGAAAACCTATCGGGTGTGGGTGAACGGATTTACGGATGAACGACTGCAGCAGCTGAAACAGCCCATTGAGCTGGACGGATATCTGATCCGTCCGCCCAGGGTTCAGCTGATCCGGACTCAGGAAAATGGAGCAATTGTGGAAGTGACAATTCACGAAGGCCGCAATCGGCAGGTGCGTCGGATGTGTAAGAATGCCGGGATGAATGTACAGAAACTGCTGCGTATTTCCGAGGGTAAGCTGCAGCTGGGGAATTTGAAATCCGGATGCTGGCGTTATTTGACTGACCGGGAAGTGGAGCAGCTGAAAGACTAATTTGCAATTTTGCGGAATTTGACTTGCAAAATCGGCTCATATCTGCTAATATGGACAGCACGACCTAAGAATATCTCATTTCCATCAGGAGGCAATTATGAGCAGCGATATCTTGACCAAATTGCGCGAGGAAGCACATACCTTTTCCAAAGGACAGCGATTGATTGCAAAGTACATATCAGAATGCTACGACAAGGCTGCATTTATGACAGCCAGCAAGTTGGGAAAGAAGGTTGGCGTATCTGAATCCACAGTTGTTCGATTTGCGGTGGAATTGGGCTATGACGGCTATCCCAGTATGCAGAAGGCGATTCAGGAGATGGTCCTGAACCGACTGACTTCCGTTCAGAGAATTGAAGTTGCCAACGACCGTCTGGGAGACCAGGATGTTTTGTCCTTGGTACTGCACTCTGACGCAGAAAAACTCAGACAGACAGAAGATATCATCGACCGTGGACAGTTCCAGAAGGCAGTTCAGGCCATTCTGGATGCAGAACGGGTTTATATTCTGGGTGTTCGGTCTTCTGCACCTCTGGCAAACTTTTTGGGTTATTATTTGAATTATATGTCTCCCAATGTCCATGTGGTTACCACTTCCGGTGAGGGTGAAATGTTTGAAAAAATTGTCGCAGTGAAGCCTGAGGACTGCATTGTTGCAATTAGTTTTCCCCGTTACTCCAGTGCGACGGTGAACGCCGCCCGCTACTGCCGTGATGCCGGCTCTACTGTGATCGGTCTTACGGACAACGGTATGTCTCCTTTGGGCCAGAATGCCGATATTGTCCTGGAGGCTAAGAGCGATATGGTTTCCCTGGTTGACTCTCTGGTTGCGCCTATGAGCGTGATCAATGCGCTGATTGTTGCAATCGCAGCTAAGCGGGAACAGCGGCTGTCCAGAATCTTCACTGCGCTGGAACACATCTGGGACGAGCACAATGTCTATGAAAAACAGGAGGGTGACAATGAGCATTGATGTATGCGTCATTGGCGGCGGCCCTGCCGGTATGTTTGCAGCAATTACAGCGGCCCGATCCGGAGCAAAAGTACTGCTTCTGGAGAAAAACGGACGGCTGGGAAAAAAGCTGCTGATCACCGGAAAGGGCAGATGCAATGTAACAAATGACTGCACTGCAGAGCAGGTGTTGCAAAATACTCCACGCAACGGAAAGTTCCTGTACAGTGCCATGGCGGCATATCCTCCTGAGCAGGTGATGGATTTCTTCCGGAAGTCGGGCTGCGCACTGAAAACAGAGCGGGGCAACCGGGTGTTTCCGGAATCCGACCGGTCTCAGTCTGTGCTGGATGCCCTGCAGCGTCAGCTGAAGGAAAGCGGCGTAACGGTTCACACCGGCAAAGTAAAATCGATTTCTACCGATGAATCCGGTGTGACCGGCGTAAATACAACAGAGGAAACGATCTTCTGCAAAAAGGTGATTCTGGCGACAGGCGGTGAGTCTTATCCGGCAACCGGTTCTACCGGCGACGGATACCGGATTGCAAAGGCTCTGGGTCACACCATTGTAGAGCCTCAGGGAAGTCTGGTGCCCCTGGAAACCGCCGGAAACGATTGTCAGGATATGCAGGGACTTGCCCTGAGGAATGTGGCGGTAAAGCTGCTGAATCCCAAGGGTAAGGCGGCATATAAAGATTTCGGCGAGATGCTGTTCACCCACTTCGGCGTGTCCGGTCCCACGGTTCTGTCTGCCAGTGCCCACATTGGAAAGGGCGACGGATGGAAACTGGTTATCGATCTGAAGCCTGCGCTGGATGAAGCGAAGCTGGATGAGCGGATTTTGCGGGATCTGGATCTATATCAGAATCGGAGCATGGAAAATGCGCTGACGGATCTGCTGCCCCGCAGCATGATTCCGGTGATCCTGCGCAGAATCGGCGTGGACGGTTCGCTTCAGGCCAATTCCTTTACCAAGCAGAACCGGAGAGCTCTGGTGGAAGAGCTGAAGGGCTTTACGGTGGAAATAACAAGAAAACGCCCGGTTGCTGAGGCAATTATCACCTCCGGCGGTGTGAAAGTAGGGGAAATTGACCCCAAAACCATGGCATCCAAGAAGGTACCCGGATTGTATTTTGCCGGGGAAATCATTGACTGCGATGCCTATACCGGAGGATTCAACCTGCAGATTGCATGGGCTACAGGCTACGCTGCCGGCACAGCTGCAGCACAGTAATGCAGCAATATGACGAACTGCACAGCGTTTCGAGTGGGTATCCTGCAAACCACCCATTGACAAACGGCATAGAATGAAGTAAAATGATGCAGACTACGATAGAGCGTGGTTCTACATATTTGGAGGTTTATAGAAATGTACGATAAGCTTGTTAACTACGCTGCAAAACAGCTGGAATTAGATCCTGCAGATATTACCCCTGATGCAACCTTTGAAACTCTGGGCATCGATTCTCTGGATATTGTCGAAATGATCATGGATCTTGAGAATGAGCTGGGTGTAGAGCTTGCTGTAGAAGATCAGGACATCACCAATTTCGGTGAACTGGCTGCATTCGTTGAATCCAAACTGAACTAAGTTTCATAATCGAATAACCTTGTTACAGCTGACCGGCTTATAACAAGGTCGCACTAGTCGGGGAGTTAGCGGTGCCCTATACCTGCAATCCGCTATAGCAGGGATGAAGTCCCACACCCGGACCTGTTTGAGTACTGTCTGGCCAAAGTAAGTGGTGTTGAGAGATCGGTCTTGCGCAACGGAATCCCGTGAACCATGTCAGGTGGGGAACCAAGCAGCATTAAGCGGACCGTTTCGTGTGCCGCAGGGTTGCCGTTCTTGAGCTAACTGCTTTCGGTACGGGTGTTCAGCTCGTTCAAATGTGGGTGTGCGATCTTGTTATGAGTCGGTCTTTTTCTATGAGAGGAGGCAAGCCATGTATCAGGCTTTGTATCGAAAGTATCGGCCCCAAAGCTTTGATGATGTGGTGGGCCAGCAGGCCGTCACCCAGACCCTGAAAACCCAGCTGTTAAGCGGGCATATGAGCCATGCTTATTTGTTTACGGGTTCTCGTGGTACCGGTAAGACGAGCTGTGCCAAAATTCTGTCCAAGGCAGTGAACTGCCTGAATCCCCAGGGAGGCAATCCCTGTAACTGCTGCGAGGCCTGCAGGGCCATCGACGCAGGAACCTGTATGGATGTACTGGAAATCGACGCAGCATCCAATAACGGCGTTGACAATGTCCGTGACCTGCGCGACGATGCCATTTACGCACCCAGCCAGGTGAAAAAGAGAGTGTATATCATCGATGAGGTGCATATGCTTTCGATTTCTGCATTTAATGCGCTGCTGAAAATCATCGAAGAACCGCCGGAGCATCTGCTGTTTATTCTGGCTACTACAGAATTGCACAAGGTTCCGGCTACCATTCTGTCCCGGTGTCAGCGCTTTTCTTTCCGCAGAATCTCTCCGGAGGATATTGCAGCCCGACTGCAGTATGTTGCCTATCAGGAGAGCATTGACCTGGACGAAGGCGCTGCGAGAGTTCTGGCAAGACTTGCCGACGGCGGTATGCGTGACGGCCTGAGTCTGCTGGATCAGTGCGCATCGGCCACGGTGGGTGAGCTGACGGCTCAGAGAGTGTACGAATGTCTGGGCATTGCCGGCGAACAGACCTGCGGACAGATGCTTCAATATGTTGCCGAACGCAACACAAAGGCTGCGCTGGAGCTGTTTAACCGTCTGTATGCTGACGGCAAGGATGTTGCAGCGCTGATCGATGAACTGGCATCTCTGTGTCGGGATCTGATGATTCTGAAAACCGCTCCGGAGGCAGGAATTTCCATGCTGTCGGGTGTGGCATCGGATGAAGAAACAAAACAACTTGTGAATCGGTTCTCCTCAGGAGAATTGGTTCGCATGATCGGGCTTTTGCAACAGACTGCCGCAGGCTTTACAAGAAGTGCCAGCCGCCGGATGGATGCAGAGCTTTGCTTGATGAACCTTTGTGACCCCGGTCTTCAGATGGATGCGGAATCCCTGAATGCCCGGATTTCCCGGCTGGAAGATCAGCTGAGAACCGGCGATTTTGTGGTAAAGAATATGCCTCAGGCGAAGGCTTCTGTGCCCGAGGATGTGGTGGACGATGAATTGCCGCCGCCTCCCGACGATGATCAGGCTCCACCGGATATGAATGCACCTGAACCCAGAGATGACACTCCGGTTGGCTTCTGGGCAGATCTGGTGGCAGGATTGCAGAAGGAGCTGAAACCGCCGATCAAGGGATTCTTTGCATCGACACCGAACTCACCCGTGGTGGGTAAGCTGCAGCAGAATGCGGTGGTCCTGCTGTGTTCCAACGCATTTACAATGGAAATGATCAACAAACCCGAGGTTTTGCAGATTGTGGCAAGAAAAGCATCTGCGATGCTGGGCCGCAGCGTGACCGTGAAGGTTGTCGACCGAATGGCAAAGCCGGAAAAATCTGCTCAGATGGAACAGCTTCTGGCATTTGGCCGGGACCATTCGGATATAATTCATATTAAACAAACTGATTGATATAAAGGAGAATTATCATGGCAAAAGGTGGATTCCGGGGAATGCCCGGTGGAATGAATCAGATGGCAATGATGAAGCAGGCTCAGAAGATGCAGCAGCAGATGCTTC
>JAHHRV010000021.1 GCA_020025595.1 Oscillospiraceae bacterium | reverse complement strand
GACGGATCGGCACCACGCATTGGCCGCCGTGTTGGTGGCATTGTGCTTATAATGCACCTTACTGTTTCCGGCCTTGTAATAGGCATACTGGGCTTGGTAATTCTTCTCTGCGCTGTTGGCGTAGGTTCTGACCCCGTGGTATTCAAACTCTGAAAGCAGCGGAAGCAGATCCGTGGTGCTGGTGACGTAACTGGCGGTGTCACCTCCGCCGCCGGTGTTGTCGCTGTACTTGGTGGCCGGTTTCATAGCCGCCCGGAGATCCGCCGGCAGGGCCGCCAGCAGTGTGTTGGCTGTGGGGTTGGTAGCGCTGGCGCTGTTACTTCCCAGCACTGTGTTTCTCATGTGGCTGTTGCTCCACCCGCCTCTGTTTGTGTTCGACGTGTTCATAGAAAATGCGCCAGTTCTGCTGGTGTTGTTGCTGTAATCGCTGTCTACCAGGCCCACCAGGGTACCGTTGATCTTGCCAATTTGGAAATGGATCCGGTTGCTGCCCTCGCGGCTGGCGTTGTGGTTGAATCCCAGGATAAACACAGAAATGGACAGGTTGGAGATCGTCGTGGCGCCCACCTTGCCGTTGATCGTGATACCCTTGGCGTCGCCCACACTCCAGTAATTGGATCCCTTTCCGGCGTCGGACACTGCGCGGATCGTTGCCCAGCTGTTGGAGGCCAGGGTGTTGGAAATGCTGGTGACTGTCACCCGGGTGGTGGCCGTCTTGGTCACGCCGCCCTCCGCGTAGGTAATCGTGACCGCCGTGGTGCTGGCTGACATGGTTGTGGGGCTGCAGGTGTAGCCGGTAACGGTCTTTTTGCTGCCGTCTGCCATGGTAGCGGTGACCACCATTCCGGCGCTGCTGAACGTTTCGCCGGTGAAATAGGCGGTTTTGGTGGGCGGGTTCGTCACGGCGACACTGGAAAGGTAGTTGCTCACGGTAATAGCCTGGGTGCAGGTCTTACTCACGCCGCCCTCCGCGTAGGTAATCGTGATCGTGGTGTTGGCCAGCCCCAGGGAGCCGGTGGGCGAATAGGTCCAGCCGGTCACCACGCGGGTGGCGTTGTCCGAATATTTGGCGGTAATCACCATTCCGGCGCTACTGAACTTCTCCCCGTATTTGTAGTCGGTTTTCGTGGGTGCCGTCGTCACGGAAATGCTGGACAGGGTACGGATCGTGATGGCCTGGGTGCAGGTCTTGGTGACGCCGTTTTCCGCGTATGAGATCGTCACCGCTGTGTCCGTTTTGGAAAGGGCACCGCTGGGGGCGTAGGTCCAGCCCGTCACGGTCTTTTTGGTGCCGTTGGACATGGTGGCCTCGATCACCATTCCGATGGCGTCGAAACTCTCACCGATGTAATACGCGGTCTTTGTGGGGGCGGTTTTCACGGAAATGCTGGACAGTTCCAGGACCGTGACCACCTGGGTGGTCGTGGCCGTCACGCCCGCCCGCCGGTATGTGATCGTCACCACCTTGGTTCCGGCTGTCATAACGGTGGGGCTGAATGTGCAGCCGTCGGTTACGTCCTCCGTGGTGCCGTCGGCATAGGTGGCGGTGACCACCAGGCCGGTGGGGTCGAATGTTTCCCCCACGTTGTAGGTGGTTTTCACAGGCGTGTGTGTGACTGCCACGCTGGAGGTAATCACCAGATCCACGTTGTACTGCATGGCGCCGGTAACCTCCACCACGGTACTGGCCGTGTGTCCGTTCAGGGTGGCGGTTACCTCCCAGGCGCCGGTGTTCTCCGGCAGGGAAAACTTGGTGGACCCCACGCCGTTCAGGGTGGTTTCTCCGTCTGTGCAAACCACCACCGCACCGGCGCAGGTCGTCACGTTGATACTGGCAGACTGGACGCCTAGGGCCTCCTTTAGCTTTTTCAGCGTAACCTTGCGATTTTGCCCGGCAGAGCCGGAGAAAAACGGAACCGTATCCGTCAGAGCCATGGCGTTGCTTTCCGTCAGCGCCTGGGTGGGCTGCTGGTAGTCCACGCCCGGCGTGGCCTGGGTCACGGTGGGGTTTCCCTCCGCATTCTGGCCGCCTTTCAAAATGCCCTTGGTTGTGATCGTGTCCTGCTTCTTTTCCAGTTCCTTGTTGATCTTCTCAAAAAGGGCATTGTGGGCGTTCGCGTCCTTGTTGTGTGCTTCCAGGTCTGCCTCCGACACCAGAACCTGCGAACTGGACAGGGTGCAGGACACCGTGGAGGCGTCGCCCACGATAATGGGCACGGTAATGTTTTTTTCCACCGTTTCCACCGACGCCACGGGGATAAAGTCCGCCGTGTCATAAGCGTTTTGGTAGCAGTAAAGAATGTCGTGGCTGCGGTCGCCGGGGTAATCAGGATCCGCCGCGAACACGCCGATCTCACGCCAGTAAAAACCCTTCTCCAGTTCGGCGTTGGAAAAATGGCCGGACACATCAGCGTACTGCTCCGCGTTATTCTTCACCGCGGCGTCGATAGTCACCACAGCGCTGACAAGGGCCGTCATGGCGGAGATCGGGCCGCTGATCGTGCCGTTTCCCAGCTGAATGGTTGTAAATTTGATCCCCTCACCGGCCATATTCCTGTAATACAGGTTTTTGCCGGCGTCTGTCAGTTTCGGGGCCTGAAACATGGTTTATAACCTCCTGTTACATAGTCACCCTTTGCAGGGTGATAAAGTCGCCCGTGTGGATCCAATGGCCCACGAATATCTCCGCTGGAGGTGTGGACAGATCCAACACGATTTCGTCAAGCCAGGCGGAAAGGCGCTTGACGGTGCCCAGCACCCGCTTGAACTCCTCCACATCGTCCGACGTAATGGCCGGGTTCGTGGTGTATGCCTTGAAGTGATAGGGTTTCCCGCCGTATTCCCACCACTCACTGATATGACCGTCCTGAAAAATAGTTTCAATGATCCGGTTCACCGCTGCCGGGGTGCCCATCTGTGTGTAAAACAGCAGGCTTTCCGCAATTAGGGTCCGCTTGACCTTAATGGAAAAGTTTTCGTCATAGGACGGTGTACGCAGTTCCACAGCCAGCAGATCCAGCACCTTTTCCGGCACGGAATAGATCACCGCATAGGTGCGGGCGCCGTCGGCATAGGCCAGTATCTTCTCCACCTGCCTGCCCACGGCGTAGGCAAGCGCCTGAATCTCCGGCTGATCCGCTAGGTTCTCCGGCATAATGTCCGTGAAGCGGCTACCAGAAAGTTTAATCATCTTCCAGCCCTCCATACGTCACGGTGGCCGATCCGGTCAATGCTGCCACCTTGGTGGCGGCCACCGCCGCGAACGTTGGGGCGGTCACGGTGACGCGCTTGGCGCCTGCCTCCATGACCATGGCGGCCAGCTGCGACGGGTTCACGTCGCGGCCAATGGTGCGCTGCCAGGTTTTGTATTCCTCCACGGCCTGGGCCACCGCCGCCTGGATTGCCACCGCTCTAGCACTGTCGCTTCGGTTGATGTAATACGTCAGGTTAATGTTGTATGTGACCTCCTCCGGGGCTTTCACAGTCAGCTTGTCCGTCATGGGGCGGATTGTTTTGCCGGATAGGTACGCCTGCAGACCGGAGATCATGGCCGCGCCCGGCTTGGAACCATCGGCCATGATGAAAACAATATCCACCTGGCCCGCTTCGTGGTCGCTGGTGGCCACCACGTCACCAATGGCGGCGTTGTACTTCTTCGCGTGGTACAGATAGCCGTCCTCCGGGCCTGCCGTAGAATAGGCGCCAGGGGCCAGGTAAACCCGCTCCGCCAGGCTTTCGTCGTCCTCCACGTCTGCGCCTCCCTCTGTCGTATTCTGATTTGCGGCGCTGGTAATGTAGGGGACGGGATCCACAATGGTGGACACCTCACCGGGTGCCAGGCCGTTGCCCGCGTCGCCGGTGGCGGTACACTCCGCCAGCACATCTACCGTCAGGCTGCCCGCTGGGATCTCCGCGTATTCCACCGTACTGAAATAAATGGAGCCGCTGGAGGAAACCCTGGTGCCCGCCGGGATCGGCGTGGCCAGCGTCCTGGTGGCCGACGCGGTAAAGCGGATTGTGGTTGTGGCCGCCTTGGCTGGTTCTCTGGTTACGCCTTTCAGCAACGCCAGATTGTCCAGGAACTCCGAATAGGAGTATTTCAGTAGGCTTTGCTTGCCCGCTCGGTCAACGTACTGCATGGCTTGGTAAATCTGTGCCGCCGCCGAATACAGGATCATGCGGTGGACAGAGGCGCGGCCCAGGGATACCTTGCTGCCAGTCGCTTGGAGCATAAACGCCTCAAAGTCTGCCACCATATCCCCGCGCACGTCGTCAATGGTCTTATTGTCGATGAAAGACACGTCCGGGGTGTTCTGAATTGCGGAAATATCAGGCACTTGTTATCACCACCTTGGGAAAAAGTTTGCCGGTGTTGCCGCCGGTCCAGGTCACTTCCTGCACCCGCACCTCCGGTATGAATTTGGACACCTTTTCGGTGACCTCCGCTGTGTAAAGGCTCTTTGCAGCCTCCGGCGGCATATCCACAAAATCCATGTTCAGGCCGAAAGCCCGATCCAGCGGCATGGTGCCCTCCCGTGTGGACAGCAGGAGGGCCAGCTGGCGATCCAGTTCCGCCAGCCAGTCCGCCGTGAACGTATACTCCAGTCGGAAATTGAAAAGGTCGTTTTCGTTCATGCGTATTCCCCCAGCGAAATGGTCAGGGTGGCCTTGGCCAGTTCTCCGCGGCTGTAAACCTTGTCCCAGGCTTCACTCGAACCTGTGACGCGGAACGGGCGGCGGCCCACCAGCCTACCGCCGATCACCAGGTACTCCGCCGAACCGCTTTCCACCATGCGCTCCACCGTGTCCAGGACCCGCCGCGGCTTCACGCCCAGGGCAGCAGACAGGTGAATGGTCAGGCTTATGGTCTGTAGGCCAGGCCCCAAAAACTCCGCTTTCGGCTTCACGCCTAAAACTTCGTGTTCGGTCCAGCGCCCGGAAACCTCGCGGCTCATACTCTCAAAGGTCAAAACCCTGCTGTCGCTCACCTCAAAAATGATTTTGCGCCCCAGCGTTCCGATCATGTGTAAATCGCCTCCTTACGACGGCCCAGTGGTTTCGCTACCCATGCTGTCCGTGTGGGTGTGGTTGTCCAGGGAAACCCCGTTGGCGGTCACGTCGCCGGTGGCGGTCACGGTGCCGTCGATCACTACCTCGGCTGCCTTTATGGTCAGTGTGCCGTCCTTGTAGCGGATCATAGCCTCACCCGGCGAACGGGCCAGGTCTTTGCGGTAAAGCCCTTTGGAACCCTCCGGGGGCTTGTTTTTCTCGCTCCACGGGCGGCCCAGGACCACGCCCGCCTCCGTGCCGTTGGAGAGGTGTAGAACCATAACCATGTCGTCCACCTCCGGCATGAAATACTCCGACGAAATCATGGGAATGGGGGCGGTCACGGCGTCGTCCTTTTCGTGGTACACCACGCGGACCGTGCCCGCTGCGTAATCAATGGCTGAAATCTTACCCAGCCGGATATTGTTTTCCATGCGTTCCTCCTCGCGTCATTCCTCTACCAGCGACATTTCCAGGTCCATGGTGTAGCCGCCGGATCCGCTGACGTTGTGGGTAATGGTATCAATGTAATACTTGCCGGACAGTTTCCCCAGGCCCACCACCTGGACGCATTGGGAGGCCACCAGGGAGGCGTTTCCCACGATGGTGGCGGAAAGTTTGGTTTTGCCGTGGTTGGCCTTGGCCACCGCTGCCTTGATCTTCCGCTCTGCGTCGGCCTTGCTGTCGGCCTTGCCGCTTTGCTTTAGGATCCGGCTGCCCTTGCCCACGGTCACCTTGATTTCCTTTTCCGTGGCCGGGCTGGTGTACGTGAACTCTCCGCCGGTGTAGGTGCCGGCCTGATCCTGCTGCCATGACCAGGATTTCATACTGGACGGTGACAGCACCGCCGCCGTGCCCTTTTTCTTGTATGCTTCCCGGTCATACACCACGATCTTTTTGGCGTAGACTTTCATGGCCAGCCCGTAGGTGTCGCACAGGTTCATGTAAAACTCGCAGTCGGTTTGTTCCGATTGCTCCACGCTCTTGATTGTGAACGGGTCGCCCTCCACATCCCAGGCCAGCGCGATACCGGCGCGGCCTGCGATTTCGGTTCCGATCTCCTTTATGGTCACGTTTTCCCAGGTCTTTGTCCGCTGGGTGGTGGTGAAACTGCTGTCCAGTGGCGTGGAGATTGCGGAAATGCTCCCGGAAACCGGCCAGCCGGAAAAGCTGAAACTGTCCACGATAAAGAAACCGCACGGCAGGACCCGGTTGTCCCCGGAATACTGGCAGTTCAGCGCCCGGATCGTCGCGGTCAGAGTGTCACCGGCAACGGGGATCCACGCCCCCGTCCACCGGCGGTCCCGGTCTTGTAGCGTAATGTCCAGGCTGTCTGCCTCTCCGCTGGCCGGATCTGTGTACGAAATATCCGTGGTGAAACTGGAAATTTCCGCCGTGGCTGCAGTTCCGTTGTAAATCAGGTCTACATACGCCCGCCGTGTGTTCATACTTTGCTCCTCCAGATCGGCAGGTCATTGGCCGCGGTCTGCTCCGGCGGCGTCGGGGTCTGGAGGACCACCCCGGCGTCAAACACGAACGTGTCCAGCAGTGGGAAATTGTTTTCCATCAGCCAGCCGGTGTATTCTTCGTCGCCGTACACCTCATAGGCGATTTTGTCCCATACGTCCCCCTGCTTGGTGGTGTAGGTGCTTTCCATGGTGTGGTCCTCCTCTTATGCCGGGCTGAATTGTTTGCGCTTCTCCTCGGCTTTCATCTGCCTATACAGCTTCTTAAACTCTGCGAAACTGATCCGCCCGGCCTCCTCGGCCTCCTCGCGGCTCGGCGTCCCGCCGTAGAAATTGAATACCGGGGAGAAAACGACGGTTTCACCGTCGCCGCCCGTTCCGCCGCCCGGCGTCGGCTTCGGCTTCGTCCATTCGTCCAGGAGGGCCGCCAGCTTGGACAGCGGCAGCACCGCCTCCGGCTCTCCGCCCTCACCGATCTGCGCCAGTGTTGGTGCCGTGGCAACACCGCCAGCGGCCAGGGCTGGTATTGTCGGAATATTGAAGCCCAGAGTTTCCCCGCCAACACTTGGAACCCAGTCCGGGATCGTCACGGAAATGCTGTTGATCTTCTCCAGCACCCAGTTGATTGCGGAAATGACCCCGTTTATGGGGGCTTTCGCCAGGTTCACAATCATGCCAAACACGTTTCCGAAAATGGCCACGATATTGTCCCAGGCGGCGCTCCAGTTGCCTGCAAATACATTCTGCACAAAGTCAATGATGTTGGTGAAAATAGCCTTGACGTTATTCCAGGCCGCCGAAACGCTTTCCCACCACCCGCTCAAATAAGCGGACAGCAGGGGAAAATTAGACTGAAACGCAGAAACCAGGTTCGCCACGGCCTCGGAAACGCCAGTCTTGATGTTTCCCCATACCTCGGAGATCTTCGCACCCAGTTCCACGGCTTTGGCCTTGATCTTGTCCCAGTTCTTATAAATCAGGATCCCCGCCGCCACAGCTAGGCCGATAGCGGCCACAACTGCCAGCACGGGAATGTTTAGCGCCGTCATGGCTCCCGCCAGTGTAAAGGTGCCCGTGGCGCTTGCCGCGGTGACCACTTTATACACGGCCATAACTGCGTTGTAGGCGGTGATCGCCACTTTATACGCCTTATAGGCCGCCACAGCGGTGGCGATACCCGCCGCCAGTGCCAGTATCAGGGTTCGGTGTTCCGAAATCCATTTCACCGCGGTTTCCGCCGCCGGAATGATGGTCCCGGTCATGTAGCTGCCGATTTTTTCCAGCGCCTCCGACGCCACCGGCAGGGCTGCCTCCGCGAACTCTCGCACATACGGCAGAATATTGGTACCCAGTTGCGTCAAGAAATTTGCGCCCAGGTTTTTAATCATCTGAATGTCATATTTCAGGTTGTTGGTCTGCCGCTCAAAGGCGGTATTTGCTGCGCCGGTGGCTTCGTACATTTCCGCCGTCTTGCTGGTCAGGTTTTCGGCCTGGCTGCCCGCCATGGCCAGCACTGCCGTTTGTGCCTCCACAGAGGAAAACAGGCCCGCGAACGCCAGTTCATCGCCACCCACGGCGTCCTTTAGGGCTTCCAGGGATCCCTGTAGCCCCTTACTTTCAAGCAGTGCCTGCCCGCTTTCATAGCCCATATTTTTTAAGGCGGCCTGCATATTCTTGGACGGGGAGAGGAACGCCTGCATTGTGGCTTTCATCTGCGTAACTACTTCCGCTGTGGAACCTGTAACGCCGGTCAGCGTAGCCATGGCGCCCCATAGCTGTTCCTGTTCCAGCCCCAGGGTGCTGGCCAGAGGAATGACCTTGCCCATGCCTGCGGCCAGTTCCGGGAAAGAGGTCTGGCCCAGTCTTACGGTGGCAAATGCCAGATCCGCCGCCTGTTGCACCGCCTCTGCGGAGGTATCGCCGTAACCCTTGGTTACGGCAGAAAGTAGGTTAATACTATCCGTCGTGGTTGCGTTTCCCGCCGCCGCGGATTTTGCCGCAGTTTCCAGAATGGCCGCGGCGTCTGCGCTGTCACCGAAAGCAGAAATCACCTGATACATTCCATCTGTCAGGTCAGCCGTGGCCACGCCTGTGCGGTTGGAGATTTTCAGAACCTGATCCCCGATTTCCGCCGTTCGTGCGGCCACCTCCGCCTCCGTGCCGGTCAGTAGCGTTGAAACGTTGGCCAGCTGGGCTTCATACTCCGCCGCGGATTTCACCGCAGCGGTTCCCAGGGTCGCCACAGCGGTGGCGGCTGCTACCATGGCACCGGCAGCAATCTTTCCCGCAGTCTTTGCCGTTTTTCCCAGCGCAGCCAGGTTCTTGTCTGCTGTGCTGCAGGCGGTTTTCAGAGAACCGTCCACCCTGCCGCCGATTTTTAGCATTAACTCATAGGTTTTATTTTTGCCGGCCATGTTTTGCCACCTCCTCCGCGTACTGCGTCACCGTGTCCGCCAATTCGTTCAAGTCCGAAACGGACAGGGCCAGAAGATAATCCAGTCCTGTCCGCAGTTGTATGGACAACCCGACGCAGGCCCTGTTTATGACGGCAGGCGTTAGTTGTCCCCAGCCCCGCCGTAAAGAAAACCCACAACAATGCCTTTCAGCTTGATTGCCTCCTTTGCGGGGAGGCGCTCGAAAAACTCCAGCGGCAGGTGGGCAACGCGGGCCGCCATGAACTGGGCGTATTCCAGCGTCATTTCCACGGTCGCGGGGTTCGCCGCCGGGTTCTTCTTGGTCACGAAACGGCCCACTGCCTGCAGGTCTGCCGCCGTGGTGTCCTCCAGGCCGGACAGGTCCACCTCAGTGTACGTCTGCCCCTCAAAGATGAAAGGCTTGTCCAGCTGCATAACCAGGGCGTTTTCCTCCGCCGCGGTGTTTTCGTCGTTCTCCGCCAGCAGGGCGGTGTCCATTCTCTTTTCGTCGCTCATGTCAGCACATCTCCTTGATCTTGGCCAGAACGTCCACGCCGTTGACCTTGTAAACCTCGTTCAGCTTGTCCAGTTCCACCACGGTCTTTCCGTCCACCTCAATGAGAATGTAAAGAATGGTCAGCGTGATCGCGGTGTCCATGGGGCTGCCTGCCTTGACCTTGCCGGTGGTCAGCTTGCCGCCGCGGCCACGAACCACCACGCGCATGGGTCTGAACTCAATATCGCCCTCGGTGCTGGTGGTCTGCTGGGCGCCGCGGATCTCCAGCTGCACGGCCTTGGTCATGTCCATCATGTCTGCAGTTTCCTTGTCCAGCAGGCGGAACGGGATTTCCAGTTCCTGATTTCCGAAATAGCCCACGGTGGGGTCGTCGATCTCGCCCAGGATCCCGGCGCCGGTCACGGTTTCGCTGGACGGTTCAAAGTCCGGCAGCGTCATTTCCTCACCGACACCCAGCAGGCGGTTTCCCTTGTTGTAGACGTTGTAACGGTTGATCTTAGTGGGGATCGTGTTCATCTTTATTCACCTCCGATTGCGCTTTCCAGGGCGTCCACGTCATACTCGCGGATATTTTCGACATATTCCGCGGGAATGTACGGGGCCAGGTAGGTATGTACGGTCAGGTGGCCGGCCAGCAGGTTGGTGACGGGGTTCTCGTCGCTGCGGAACTCCACGCGGTAACCGGCGCAGTAGTCGCGGGCAACGTAGCCGTTGCCGATAATGTTCTGGCTGTCCACAATAGACTGGATCAGGCGCTTATTGCCCGGCTTGTCAACTTTCTGAAAATAAGTCTGAATGAAATTATTTCCGTCCCAGTCAAAGAACCGGCGCACAGCCCACCAGCGATCTTTCGGATCCGTGGTGGAGGGATAGGCCGCGGTGTTGTTTCCCCAGGATTTGAACCCGTTGGCGTTGATCGCGGTAATGACGCCGTTGGCGTTCAGCACGTCGTTGGCCTGCTGCTGATCCAGTGCCACCGTGGTGCCGTCTTTCAGGACCGTGGCGGTGATCCGCAGGTCCTTATTGGACGGGCTTTCATAGGGCACGTCTGCGTTGTTGGCGTCCGTGTAGGCCGTCAGGGCGGCAAACATGGCGGAGAAATAATATTTCTTCTCGCCCACGGCCACCATGGGCCACAGGGCCACCGCATGGCTGGAACTGGCGCCCAGAGCCTCCTTGGCGCCCTTTACGCTGGTGTAAACCACCGCGCCGTCGCTGTCCGCGGAAATGTCCAAAAGGCAGCTGCAGTTAAAATTGCCGTTGATGTTCTCGGTCTTGGCCTGGAGAGCTGCCGCCACGGTTGGGTTGTGGCTCCAGCCGGGGGCCAGGATCAGACCGGGCACCATGCCCAGGGTGGGGTAAATTTGGCGGATCAGTTCCAGGCCGGTTTCCTTGCCGGTGGAGGTGTCCACGCCGCCCACAATGTCGGCAGCTGTCACGCCGGAGGGTTTCAGGCTGGTGCTACTCACGGTCAGGCTTCCGGCCTCCTTGGCCGCCGCGGAAAGCAGCGTAATGGCCACGCTGCCGTCGTCCTCATGCGCCGCCTCGTAGTCACTGCCGGCCGCCAGGGTGGCGCTGTTGTTCTTCACGGTCAGGGTGTTCAGCAGCACATATTTCTTGTCATACAGCACCACGCCGTCCACAACGTCGCAGCTTTCCGCCTGGTTCTGCGTGACATGGGATGCCTTACTGGGATCCAGCACGTTCACCAGGATAATGGGCGCGACGTTGAAAACCTGGAAACACGCGGAAATGCTCTGGCAAAGGGTGAACGTGTCGAAATCGTCCGAATAGCCGACGGCCTCCACAGCCTCCTTGTAGCTATAGACCAGCTTGGGGGTGTTGACCGCCGCCGTGGGGTCTTTCGCCAGGTGAATGGGCGCCGTGCCGAAAATGACCTGCAGGCCGGCGCTGCCCTGAACGGGTACGGTCAGGCTAGTGGCCTGCTCGGCGTTATATACACCGTGTTTGTATGCCATGTTCTTCTACCTCCTGTTTAGTGTTTGGCCTGTACCAGACGATACAGGCGGGAAATATGCCCCGTGCCGCTCCGCAGGTTCTTCATGGCCTCCGGTAACTGCTCCAGGGGCACCACCAGGCCCTCCATGGCCGGCTGCTTCACGATAGCCTCCGCCAGCGCGGTGGGGATCCCGTTGGTGTATGCGGTGTACTGCTTCGCCACGCCTGGAATAGACGGGCCGCAGTACACCACGGTGGTGGCCTGTTCGGCCTTTTTGAGTTTCGCCATTATGTTTCTGGCACCTCCTTGAAAATCGCCGGCGCGTAGAACGGTAGCCCCACGGCGGCGAAATAATACGGGTGTGTGTCCTCCTCCTGGGTCGCCCACCGGATCGGGTGCTGCGCCTCATAGCGGTTTGCAACGATCCCGTCACGTTCGTAATGCCTCACAATCTCGTTGACAATATGGAGGGCGTCGCGGTAGCCCTGGCGGTTTGGATCCGGGTCGCACACGCAAATGACCATGACCACGTTTACGGTCTGCCGTGCGTCCTGCGCCGTCACCTCTCCGTCCGAAAGTTTCACGGCCACATAAGGCTCCGGTGGTGCTTCCGCGTCGGTTTCTTCGTCGTCGCCCTCACGAATTGGGAGGCCCTGCGGAACGATTTTCACCGTCCTCTCGACGCCCAGGGAATTGATCAGCGTATAGTGGGCAAAAAGCTGTTTCAGATCCTCCACAATAGCGTCCTGCAAAAACTCTTGTGTCACGCGGTAACGCCTCCTTGACTTTTTTCCGTTTGTCACTTATAATTGCGGTGTGGTAATAATCAGCATAATGTGGTAATAATCAGCATTTCACCGCGTAATGCTCCAACAGAAAGGGGATCCAGCATGAAAGGGAAAGGTTTGTTTATCGCTTGCGGCGTTGTCTGCGTCATGGCGTTGGCCTGCCTCATTGGCGGCGATTATAGCGCCTTTGGCGGGGCTTTGATTGTGGCCGCCGCCTTACTCGTTGCCGCGCTCTTGAAGCGCAGGAGGGCGCCGCAGACGCCCACGCAGGTGCCTGTCGGGGCACCGCCCGAACCCGCTACCACGGAACCTGTTCCGGCTGCTCCCGAAACCGCCGCCGTTGCCCACGATCTCGACGGCCCCAGTTTTGGCTCCTGGGACGTGTCGATCCACGGCGCCGACGGTCAGGATCTCCGCTTTGACCGGGCCATGTTCCAGAATATCGTGATTCGCAGCTATGACCCCGCCGCCGGAACTGCTGAAATCCTCGGAACGCGTGGAGAAAGCTATGAAACCACGCTGGACGCCTGCACCTGTGAAGATTTCCAGCGGCGCGGGCTGCCCTGCAAACACGTTTACAAGCTGGCCCTTGCCCGTGGTTATTCTCCAGACGCCTTTTATGCGGCCCGCTCCGATGTTGTGTGGTACGCTGACGGGTGCCGTGTGTACCACTCAGATCCGAATTGCCGCAGCCTGCGGAAACGATATTCCCGCCGTACCACGGTGGCGCTGGCGGAATACCAGGGCTTGCGCCCATGTAAAGCCTGTTGCAACAAATAATCCACAGCGGTGGCCGCATGGCCGCCGCTTTTTTCATGCTTGGGCGCCTGTCAGCTTCTCGATCCGCTTTCCAATCTCACGCTGTAGGGTTTCGTATGCCATAGCCTCCGCCTCCGCCCTTACTTCCTCGTTTCCCATCATGTGGGGTACTGCAGGCGAAAGCAGCTTTTTGACGGGGATGCGTTCCGCGCCGCACCGCTGCACAATGGCGGTGTGCCCGGATCGGAACGTGGTAATAAACGCTTTCAGCCCCCCCGCCTCCAGCGGTTTCATTGTTCCGCTGTTCAGAACCTTGGCCGCCGCCGCGGCTGTGTCCGTGTTCGGCTGCGTCATAAAGTCCATAATGTCCCGCATAGGACCCTTGGCCAGCACGGCAGCCTCCAGAGTGGAGGCGCTAGCGGAAAGAATTTTGCTTTCCTGTTGCAGTGCCTTTTTCTCTTTCAGTGCATACCGGCCTTTGCTGTCCTTTATGATCTGCTGGCGGACCTTTCTGGCGGTGCTGTTCAGAGCATTTTTCAGCACATTGGGTGCCCTCAGCTGCTGGGGCAGCGTTTTCAGCTGCCGCATGACCCTGGCCAGTTCTTCGTCGGTGTCAATCTGCAAAATGTTTTGATCGCTCACGATCTCACCGCCTCCAGTTCAATGGCCAGCACCCCGGCCTCCTCAGTGCAGGATTTCACCTTGTACGCCTTGCTGTCTAGCGTCAGCATGACGCCCTGGGCGGGGCGGGGGCCGAAATCGGCTTTTGCCACATAAACCAGGCGCCGGGCCTTGTATGTGCCCTCCGTCTGTGCGGCCATGATCTTGGTCTTGTCCCGCTCCAGCAGTTCATTGTCGTCCACCACTGCGGCCATTTTCTTGTCGTTGACTGTGTGGGTGTCTGCGAACTCTAGGCAGTTCAGGAATGTGGTGGAAATATCCGCCGCGATCTGCTCCTTGAACGTAGGGGCGCCCATTACCGGGCACCCCCGCCGTCATCCGTAGCAGGTGGCACAATAGCCGCCGCAGGGGTCTGGACGATAGCCGACGCCAGACGTTCCACGATCAGCGCCTTGGTAGCGCCGCGCGGGAGATCCACATCCATGTCCTTGGCCAACTTTTTCAGGTCGTCCTTGTTCATTTCCTCCAACTGCACGGGGTCCAGGTGACCCAGCACCATGGCGTTGCCGTCCAGGTTCTCCTGGCTGCTCTCGGTGCTTTCCGCGGTGTCCTGGGTGGTGTCGGCGTTCTCGGCTCCGTCCTGGCCGCCGTCAGTGTCCTGCGCGTTGGTCGTGTCCTCCTCTACCGCGTCGTTGGTCATTTTGGCACTTTTGGCGGAAAGCCACGCCTGCACCATGCGCTTGTCGTAGGCGGGGAGGGTGTCGCCCGCCTGATACATACGCCCGCCGTACAGGATCGGGCGCTGTGCTGTCAGTCGCTTCATGTTCCTTTCCTCCCGGTTCTTAGCCCAGCAGTTTCACCAGCACGGTTTCGTCTGCACTGGCCGCCGGGGCAGCAGCATACCCCGCCGGAATGTTGTTCACCTTGCTGGAACTCTCACCGGTGGAGGCCACGGTGGTGATCTTCTTGGCGGTTTTGTCGTAGTATACCTCCGCGCCCATGGTCACGGCGCCGGTGGCCTTTTCCATTTCAAAGACGCCCACCACATGGAGGTGGCCGGTTTCACCGACGGCAATATCTTCACCGGCCACGCCGATTCTGGTCCCCAGGCTCACAACTTCGCCGTTTTTGATTGCAGTGCCGGCTTTATAGTCCAGCACCTCGCCTTTCTGCCAGTATTTTGCGGTCATGTTCTCTTACCTCCTGTTAAATAGTCGTGCCGGGGTTCTTGGCAATACCGCGATAATCAACTGCAGTAATGCCCCAGTCCAGCCAAATGTCCCACACAAAGCCCAGACGGCCCGGAACCTCGCTACGGCGAATGGTGGGGGTTTCCTGGCCGTTCAGGTAGTCAACCTGCAGGCTCTTGGCGTAACGCTGATCTCCGGCGACAAACCAGGGGATCGCCTTGCCGTCACCGGCCAGGACGTTCAGGGCGCCCTCCTCAATGACCTGCAGCTTGTTGCGGTACTGATACAGGGCGTTTGCGGTGTGGCTGCCGATCCCGTTCACGTCGATCTGCGCGGTTTCCAGAATCTGCGCCAGCTTAAAGCCATAGCCCACGGGGACGATCACATACTTAGGTTCCACCATGATGGAGTCACCAAACGGATCTTTCTGGTGCAGCAGTTTCAGCATGGCGGCCTGCAGGGTGTCAATGGACGGGGCGGCACCGCTGGCAACCAGGTTGTTGTGGGCGTTGTCGAACAGGGAAACACCGTCGAAAATGGCGGGGTTGTCGATCAGAATTTTGTAAACCTGCTTGTTGATCGTGCGCTTGGCGCTCATGGCGTAAAGGCCGGGCATTTCGGTGATGAAACCCACGTCGTCGTTGATAAACGCCTGGCGGGTCATGCTGAACTGGCGGCCAAAGGTGTCGATCTGGCGCTGGGGAATCAGTTCCGTCTTGGGGGTGTCGGCTTTCAGTTCACCGTTTTCACCCACACGCAGGAACTCCCCGGCGCCGCCGGCCAGATAGCTGTGGTCCTTGGTGGGCTTGAAGTCGCTCACGCTGCCCTTGGTAGTCCACAGCTGGAACGTGGTGGGGATCTCCTGGTACATCTGGGTAATGTTCTTCCGGATCGCATTGTCCAGAATCGCGGGAAACGCTGCGGTGGGGTTGAAAAACTGGCGGCAAGCCTCGTTCCACAGGTCGTCCTTGCTCATACGCAGCAGGGAAGTGGTGGTGCCCACACCGTCGCGGGCCATGCACTCAATGGCCAGATCGCGCAGGGAATAGCCGCGCATTTCCTCCGCGCCGTTGGCGGGGTTCTGGACATTCACGCCGGCCCGCAGCAGCATGGCGTCCACAGCTGCCTGGCGAAAGTTGTCGCTCTCGTCGCCGGCCATGCGGCTGGAAACAGGAGCGCCGTGTTTCAGCAGGTAGTCCACCGCTGCCTGTCTTACGGTGTCCATGCTGTCGCCATTGCGGATATACTCCGTGGGATCCATGCCCGCCTGGCGGCACAGTGCGGTAATGTCGCTCACGCGCTGACGCTCCGCCACGACGGCCTGGCGGGTGGCCTGGCCGTTATCGTTGCCCACACTGCGGGCGCCGTCGGTGGGTTCCTCGCCGTCCTGGCCCGCGGCGCCCTGGCCGTGGTTGTTGCCCGCTGCGTCGATCTGGCGCTGCAGGCCATCAAACTCCGTTCTTTCCTCCGCCGTCAGATCGTGGCCAGCGGCGCGGGCGCCGCTCACAATAGCCTGCTGACGGGCGATCATTTCCTGAATGGTCATGGTTATTTTTCCTCCTCAATGATAGAGATTTTTGTTGATCTGGATCTGCTTTTCGTAAACAGAAAGGCTTGGGGCCGCCTGCTCCGGGTCGTCGGATCTACCCACGCCCACGGTAGCGTCCGCCGGTACGGAAACAATGGACACCTCCAACGGCGTCCATTTGCGGGCGATCTGGCATGGTCCTGTGAAACGTCCGTCCGCAGAGGTCTTGCCGGCCACCACTTCCTCCCAGCTGTCCACGCTGTAACGCACGGACGTGGTTTTCAGGGTGCCGGATTTGACTTTACCGAAAATCTTTTCGGCGTCGCTGTCCGCGTCGAACTCCACTTCTGCCATGCCGCGGTGGTTCTCCACCCAGGCGCGGATCACTTTTCCCACCACTTTGTCGGTGTCGTGGTTGAAAAGCAAAACGCCCACGTCGTTCAGGCGGGATAGATCCAGCGCGTTCTCCGCGTGATCCAGGATTTCCATGCCGAACCAACGGCGGTATGGTTCCTCGCTGGAAAAGCTGATTGTGCGCCTGCGGCTGCCCTCCTGGCCTGCTGCGCGGCTGTTGTCCTCAATGTGCCCCATACTTCGCTGCCCGCTGTTTCTGTCCCTCCTGGGGTCATTCGCCTGCGGTGTTCTGCTGTGCTGCTGTCGTTCCGTTGCCAAAAATTACACCTCCTAACTCGACGCCGACGGATCGGCCATATTTCAGGACTTCGGCCATTTCATCGACGGCCTCTTTCCAGTCCTTGCCCCGCTCCGCGCAAACATCCTGAAACGTCTTTTGCCCGGATTGCAGTGCGGTTTTACCGGCGGTGCTTTCCTTGGCCGGGTCGATCCACTTCTTGGGGGCTTTCGTCCAGGTGTGGGAAAGGTATTCCGCCTTTTTATCCCAAAAGCCGGGCATATCAACCAGCCCGGAGAGATAACAAGAAATAACAAATGTTTCATACACCTCCGACATGAAATCGGTTAACAGCTCCACGTCCTCGGTGTATGTGTTTTCGTCCTCAATTGCGTTTTGCCGCGCGGAGGAGTAGGTGGCCCCGCTCATGTCGCGGCTGACGGCCTCGTAACTTAGGCCCTGGCCTGCGGCAATTAGCCCCTGCTGTGTTTTCAGGAACCCGGCTGCGTCGCCGCCGGAACCTTTCGGGTCTACCACCTGGATTTCGTCACCGGCGCCTAGGCTCTGAATCATGCCTGGGGCCAGTTTTTTACCCTCATAGTCCATGCCACCATCCTGCGCTCTGGTGCCGCCGCGTCCAAAACCGCCCGCCGGAATCGCCCGCTTGATGAACACTGCCAGGCAGGCCGCGATCCGCTCTTTGACGGAAACAGCGGTTATAAACTCGTTCGTGTCGCGCACTCTGGTGATCGTAGGGGCCATATCGGACATTTCGCGCAGCTGGCTGGGCCGCTTCTTGGATTTGTAGAAATACACGTCCTTGGCCTCGACGTAAACGGGGTCGTTCAGCTTCCAGCCCTCAATGTCGTATTGATTGATCCAGTAGCCCACCGGTCTGCGCCATTGGTTGTATTCGATTCCGCCCACGACGCGGTTTCCCTGGTGCTTCGGCTTGCTGGCGGTCACGTCCAGTTCGTCCACCTCAATGGCCTGCAGCTGGAACGGGACCAGTCCTTGATTGGTGTAGCGGTAAAGAAACAGCAGGCCGCCGTCCACTTTTTTGCGGTCCACGGCCATACGTAGCATTTGGTTGAAACTCTGTTCGCCGGTAACGTCGCAGTTCCTGGCTTTACACCATTGGCGCCACGCCTTTTCCAGCTTTTCGTCCATTTCGTCGTCGCCGGTATGTGCTTGGAGGGTGTAACCCTTGCCCACCACGTTGCGCTTGTAGGCGTGGAGGATAGACTGTGCAATATCGCTGTTGCGCTCCAGATCACGGGCGCGGGCGCGTACCACGTCACGGCTGAAACGGTCTGTAATTTCCGCACTTTCGTTATGTACCCGCCACCCGGCATTTAGGCGTCCGTACCCTGCGGCGTCATATCCGCGCAGGATCTCCAGCTGCTGCCGCCATGCCTCGCGTTCACAGGCGCGGCGCGGGGAAACAGCGGCCACAATTTTGTCAAAGGCTCCCATGTGGTTACCTCCCATCAAAGAACGCCACAAAGGTGCGATCCAGCAGGCGGTTGTCCTGCCCACTGTCAATCTGCGCCTCCAGGTCGTCCCGAATGGCTTTTAGCTGGGCCAGGTCCGCCCGCGTCAGGGATCGGCTGCCGATCTTGTACGCTTGCCCGCCGGCCAGAACGGCGGAAATGGCGTTGTTTACCTGTTCCAGCATTTCAACCGCTTTTGTGTTTTCACTCATTTTGTGGCCTCCTGTCAGATCCATGTGTCATTTTGATCGATCCAGCTTTCTTCTTTGGTTTGGCTGGGTTCCTGCTTGGCAGGCTTGCGCGGCTCCGGCGTCGTGGCCTGTCCCTCCATGCTTTTCAGGTACAGAGAACGAACGCCCATAACGTCCGCCGCCGCGGCTGCGTACACCTCACAATCCAGGTAATGGTTGTCAGCATGGGAGGATTTCAGTACCCATTTTTGAACCTCTTTTCCGCCGGATCGCTCGG
This sequence comes from Oscillospiraceae bacterium, assembly GCA_020025595.1. GTDB lineage: Bacteria > Bacillota > Clostridia > Oscillospirales > Oscillospiraceae > Faecousia. The sequence continues at coordinate 20,359 of JAHHRV010000021.1, read as the reverse complement.
CTACTTTGTGTTCCGCCGTCACCTGTTCGGCGTATTCCATGTCGCAGTCTTTGTAAACCTGCCAGGATCCCGTCCCGTTCGGTTTCCGCATACGGGCCGCTATCTGGTCTTTATACTTTCCACCGTCCACCAGAACCAGGGTCATGCCGTTGGCCTTGCTTCCAGCCTTATTGACCACAGAAAGGCGGTAATGGGACAACATGGTGCTTGTGCCCTTGCAGGGCAGCACCCAGTCCGAATTGATGGCGCAAAATTCATAAACTTCGTCGGTCTGGTCGCCGCTGTCCATCAGGGCCAGGTTGACCATGGCCGTGTCACCGTTCGGCAGCAAAAACTCCACGTTCATGGCCTTTTCCACTTCCGTCATGGAAAGCGCCTGCCCGTGTGCCACGTTCTGACTGGTCATGTAGTCGCCCCAGGCGCGGATCGTCCAGTACAGACAATTTTCCTGCACGTCGATCCCGCCGGTAATTAGCTTAGTCCAGGGTGGCAGCGTCCACTCCGGTGTTTCCGTCTGCCGCTCCATGACCAACTCTGCATTGGTTTTCAGCTTCGTGTCCTCCCACGGTTCCGCCAACCAACTATTGGTGAAGTTATGCAGCAGTTCCGGGTCGTCCTTGCTCCGCATGAACTCCCGCGCAATATCAGAAAAGCGGGTGAACGGTGAATACAGGGTGTTCAGCCAAAAGGCCACGCTTTTGGGGTGCTTCGTCCGCTGCTTCACTGCCTGCCAACGGCCAGCCCGCAGCATTTTCCCCTTGTCTTGATCCGTAATCACGGCCCCGCAGGCTTGGCACACATATACGGCCATTTCCGCCCGGTCCGTGTTCTCCGGTACGTCGTCCTTGCTGGGCCATTTCAGGCACCCGAATTTCAGTTCTATGTACTGTCCGCAATGTGGGCACGGGACAAAATAATGCTTTTCAACCTCCGCCGCCTCTTTGGCTTTCCAGATATGGCCCGTTTTCAGGGTGGGGGTTGATGCCATGAAAATTTTGCGATTGAAAAAGGTTTTTGTGCGCTCTCGTGCCAGGGAAACAGGGTCAGCCTCTTTCTTGGACGCACCGGGAAACTTGTCCACTTCGTCCAGGAACAGGTAACGTATATTCGTACTGGCCAGATCCGCCGGGCTGTTCGCACCCGTCAGGTACACGGTCATGTCGGAAAACTTTAGCGCCAGTTTCTTGCTGTCGTTCTTCCGCCACTTATCAGCCAGAACCTTGCAACTCCTCACCATTGGCTCCAGTTTGCTTTCCGTGGTGCGCTCCGCTAGATCGTCCGACGGGTAAACCACCATGGCTGGGGCTGGATCTTGTGCAATCAGGCTGCCCAGCATATTCTCCATGGCAGACGTACCGCCCACCTGGGTGGGCTTCACGAACACGATTTCCTCCACCATGTCGTCGGAAAAGGTGTCCATAATCCCCACCAGGTACGGGGTCACGCTGTTGCTCCATGGGCCGGGGATCGCATTGCCGTCCGGCAGTATGCGGTATTTGGCCGCCCACTCCGAAACCGTCAGGTGCTCCACCGGGCGCAGCACCTGAATGGCGTTATAAATCCACGGCGGCACGGTATATGGTTCCTGCTTGTACTTCCTCATGGCGCCGCGTCCTCCCGTTCCTCCATGATCGCACCATCAGAGAACGCGGCCAGTAGGCTTTCCAACTCTTTCCGCATGGCCTTTTCCATGGCACGGATTGCCACCGCGTCAGCGTAGCCGGACATGGTTCCAGCCATGCGCGGCGGGATATTCATAGCGAATTTCTTAAAGCTGGCCATGAACTCGGTTAGTTCCTCGGTGGCGTGATCTGCTGCCAGGTAACGCCCCTCTGCAATCGCCGTTTTCAGGCGGTGCAGCTGGCCTTGACTTTCTTTCAGTTCAACCTCCGCCTCCAGCTTTTTCAGCGTCAACTCCGCCGCTCGGCTATTTTCTCCGGTTTCCTTGGCTTTCGCCTCGACGTATGCCACATAACGCTGGATCGTTGTGCAGGTGCGATATTTGCGGGCGCCGCCGCCGGGCGGGATTTCTGTTTCCAGGACACCCTCCTGGGTCAACTGTTGCACACGGCGGACCGTTTTCCCCAGCAGTTGGGAGATCACCGTAGTGCTGGACCACTCCGGCACGGTGCCGGACAGCACCGCCGGCTTTTCGCTCTTTGCCCGCTTTCCGGTGCCGCCGGTCTGCTTCTTTTCCGCCACCGGCGCCACCTCCTTTTCACCCCGGCAGGGTGCCCCGCCGGTTTCGCTTTTCCGGTTTTGGTCGATTTCGCTTTTTTCGCCACTCCTTTTTCGGCTTATACCCCCATAGGGGGGTATAACTTTTCCGGCATTTCAAAAAACCGTAACGTAACAGCCGGATTTTTTCCTATTTCCACAGGGTAAAACATCGGGCTTTCCTTGCCCCGCACGGCTTTTCCTGCTGGGGAGTACCTACGCACGGGGGTGTGATGTTCTCAACGGGTGCCCTAGGTGACCATCTGCAAAGGCGCCCAGGGTGGGAGGGTTAGGCCGGGCCGCCGCGTATGCACACGCCGCAGCGGCGCAGGGCGAAAGGAGGAAAACCCCGCGGTACACTCCCCGGCCATGGTGTGGAAAGCAAAGAACCACCGGCCTTTCGGCTGGTGGTTCTCGGTATTTGTTTCAGGGCTTCACCCCTGCGCTGCTTTCCATGCTATCAGTATAGCACGGTCAGTGGTCCAAAAGCGTCCAATCTTTTCAGGGGCGATTATTCTGCACGTATGTCCCTGCCCGCCGCCGCTTCCCGGCCAGGTATTCCTCCAGCAGTTTCCGGTTGCGCTTGTTCTCCAGGATCTTATCCAGGGCGGTGTTGTAATACCTGAAAACATTTGACCGGCTCATGTAAAGGGCCTCCGCGATCTTATCCCAGCCCCTGCAATCTATGTGCCGCATTTCCACCACGGTGCGCTCGGTGGAGTTGGCCGGTAATACGTCGATCAAGTCCATAACGTTCAGGACAGCCTTGGCCATTTCCTCCCGCTGTTCCTCGATCCTGTCCTCCACTTCGGAGATCCGAAAAACAACAGACACAGATCCGTCCGTCTTTGTTGGCTTGGTCGGCGGCGTCAGCCTGAACGCGGACCCCGTACTGGGCGCCCGCAGTTCACTGGAGAGGACGCGGTGGCGTTCCTCCAGGATCCGCTTTTTCCCCACAGCCGTGTGGTACTGCTGCAGATATTCCTTGACAGCCTCACGGCCCAGGGTTTCGTCCGTTGTCTTTTTGCTCATTCTCACACCTCGGTAATATCGTACCCAAAACGGTCCTTTAGCATTTTCTTTTTCATGGCATATTTGGCCGTTCTGGTGGCCTTGCTTTTTACGTCCTCCACCACATATCGCCAGCCTGCGGCGGAGGCCTTGCTTTCTTCTGCTGTGTCCCGCTCCCAGTATGTAAAATCCGCCTTGTAGCGGATCGCCCGTACTCGTTTCCCCTCCGTGTCGGTAAACGCTTCCTGCAGCGTGAAATCCACTTGGAGGCGCAGATCGCGGATCTGCCCAGCTGCCTGGCGGGCGGTCAGGGTGTCGAATCTGCGGGCTTCTTTTTGACTGTCAAAATGCAGGACGGCCCCGGAGGCTGTCACCCGCTTGGTGGGGGTGTTGTGGTATTTCGTGCCTTTTGCTGGATCCTGCGGCGGCGGGGCAGGAGGTGATGGTCCCCGCCGCTGTTGCTGCTCCATATACTTTTTCATGGCCTGCGCCTGATATTTCGGCGGCAGGTCGGAAACGCTTATAGCCACGGCCTATTCCTCCGCTACGTCCGGGATCTCAATGTACTGCCACGACATTGGTGGACGGTCCAGACCAAACTCTGCCAGTAGGCTGGGCGTGTCGAACTTTTCCGGTGATCGGATCATCCAGCCAGAAAGGCATTTCCCGCCGGAGTACTCTTTCAGATCTGCCAGCGGCACACATGACAGTTTTTCCAGATACGGTATGAAATTGGTTTCCATATAGCCAGGGCAGAGAAATTGACCTTGTACCGCACCGGTGCCGCTGACATACACCAGTACCGTCAACGGCCATTCCAGATCTTCATGGTTTTTACTCTGCGGGTGCGTTTTCCTGATTTCCAGCAGTTTGTCCCCGGCCAGGATCTTTTCCCACCATTCCGGCTTCATACTCATAAGCACAGCCAGCATATTAACCTCCGTTCTTCCCGGGCAACGGCCAGCCACCGCGCCTTTTCCACTCTGTACCCATTTTCGATTTTAGTCACCGTTTACATCTGCCTTTCAAATCGGCCCATATAGTGCGCGGACCAATCCGGGTGGGCCTCCGGCGTTTCCCAGGGAAACGCAGAGGCGGGGAGGTCTGGGAAGTGGTCCCGCAGGTTTCCCTTGAAAAACACGGGGATCTCATTCTCCGCACAAAAGGCGGTGATCTGGTCCACCCATTCGCGGCGGGGGATTACCTTGTCCGTGCGGTTTCCGGTTTCTGCGCCCAGGATTACCCACTGGGGCAGGCCCTCCGCCGCGTCCATGTCTACCGGCCCCAGCAGCGGCTCCATGCTCCAAAAACTATTGATGTTCACGCCCTGCATGGCGTACATTCCCACCGCGTCCATATCCGTCACAGTGCTGCCATACCAGAAATTATTTTCATGCGGGAGGAGGGCCAGGTGGTCCAACTCCAGATACCTGGCCGGGTTCTTCGTCAAAAACAAATATCTGTGCTGCGGTGCCCGCCGGCAGGCGTCCAACACCTCCACGATCCAGGAAGTCGGCACCCAGCGTCCGAAAAGGTCCGTCATACTTCCCACGAAAACAGTCTGCGGCTCCGCCGTGCGCTGCGGCTGATCCAGGCGGTAGCGGTGCAGGGTAGGCTCGAAACCATAGGGGTACGGCGTCGCTTTGATTTTCTCTGGCAGCACATGGAGGCCTCCAGCCAGCCGGACCGGATCCTCCAGCCCAGCGGTGAAGCGTGTGGCCGTCCGCCTGGCGTAGCAATACGGGCAGCCATGGCGGCAGCCTGTTACGGGGTTCCATGACATTGTGGCCCAGTCAATTTTCGTTTTGTTCATTCTTCGTCGCTCCTTTCGTTTTTCCACTCGTTCACCACGCACTCGTTACAGCCGAAACTTTGGCAGTACACGCAAATGTCCATGCCGTCGGCCATGGCCGCGCGGACGATTGCCGGGAGATCCGGCAGGTTTACCTTATGGCGCGGTTTCAGTTCCGCCAGAACGTCGCCCAGGTATTCCGACGCCTGCCAGTCGCCATAGATACGCGCCGCGGCTTCCTGCTCCTCAGTTTCCGGGTTCATCGTCCAGAGGGCGATGCACCCGCCGTCTGGGTCATGTTCCCACCGCGCCGGGGTCTGGCTTATGATCTGCCCATCTGCGCCCCGCATCGTCTGGCCTATGGTGGCCGTTCCCTTGGCTATGCAAATAATACTCATGCTTTTACCGCCCTTTCAGTTACACAGCCACTAGCCGCTCCAGCTGTGCCATAGTCGTGATCGTCGTTCCGCACCATTCCGGCAGGTTTGCCCGAACCAGGGCCGTGGCAAAAGGCGGTGGCACAGCGTTTCCGCACCTAGCCACCTGTTTGCTTTTCCCGTAGATCTTGCCGGTATAATCCCGCTCGATCTTGTAATCGTCAGGGAAACCGTTTGCCCTGTATAGCTCCCTGGGCGTCAGCATACGTAATCCAATGTCAGCCATGAAATACCAGGTGCCGCCGATGTTGAACAGGATCACCTCATTGTCTGCCAGGTGGTAGCCGCAATATGTATTCAGCAGGTCCCGGATCTTCGGCCAGTTTTGGAGGTCTGCACCTAGTTCCGCTTTGGCGATCCTGGTTGTAACCACGCCATGATGGCCGCCGCCGGCGGTAACGGTCTGCACCGGATCCGTTACCGGGCCGCCCAGGTTGGTGCCTTTCATTTTGACCAGGTGTGCGGTGGTAACGCCTTCTCGGTCCTTGGCTGTAATGGTGTGGAGCGGGTCCCGGATACTCTGGCCGTGCTGATCGGTGCCGTAATACTTGGTCAGGGTAGCCGCCGCCACCCCGTAGCGGTTGGAGGCGTCAATGGTCATAACCGGATCCGTGACGCCCTGGCCCCGAACCCTTTCAGACCGTTCCGTGTGGTACTGGATCATGGCCGGGCACACCACGCACTCCTCTGCCTTGGAAACTTGTGTGTGGGTCGGCTCCTCAACGCTCCTGCCCCGGTCCCCGCCGCCGGTCTGTCCAATAGCAGCCAGGGCGGGGGTAATCAGCATTTGGTGGCCGCCCGCTCCGCTCCCGGTGATGGTGTTTACCGGCTCGGTGATCGCCGTCCCCACGGCGTTCTCGTTGTTGTGCATGGTCAGCGGGGCCATAACAGGGGAGGCCACCCCGTAACCGTGTTTGGCGGTCACGGTCTGGAGCGGGTCGCCTAGGGTTTGTCCCCGGAACTCCCCGGCGTGATTGACCACCACCAGGAACGGGTCGGCGGATTTGATTACGAACTTGTCCACACCCCTGGCCACCCGGCGCATGGTGTTGGGGCGGAGGGGGCGCTGGGCGGCTGTGCCGTACCTGGTCTTGATCTCCTCACGGGTAGCGAAAATGGACGGCGTGGGTAAACCCCAGTCTATGATCTCCGCCGCGCTGCGCCACGCTTTTTTCTTTCCGCTTTTTACCTCCGGGCTATCTGCTGGTGCGTGGGTCGGTTCCGGCCACACAATGGGCCGCCCGTCACACCGTGCAATCAGGAAAAACCTTTTGCGGGTTGTCGGGGCGCCGTAGTCGGCGGCCACCAGTTCCCGCCACTCGACGGTGTAACCTATGGCCTCCAGTTGCCCCAACCACTTGCGGAACGTCTGACCAGCCAGTTTCTTGACTGGGTGGCCCTTACGGACCGGCCCCCAGGTTTGAAATTCTTCAACGTTCTCTAAGATAATCACACGGGGGTGGACCTTGCCGGCCCAGCGTAGAACGATCCACGCCAGTCCCCGGATCTTCTTCTCCACGGGTTTCCCGCCTTTGGCCTTGGAAAAATGCTTGCAGTCCGGGGAGAACCAGGCCAGGCCCACGGGGCGCCCTTGGCAGACTTCCACCGGATCCACGTCCCACACGCTGGCTTGAAAGTGGCGCGTGTTTGGGTGATTCGTCTTGTGCATTAAAATGGCATCAGGATCGTGGTTTACTGCTATGTCCACCACGCGGCCCGTGGCCAATTCGATCCCGGTTGACGCGCCACCGCCGCCGGCGAAATTGTCCACAATGATTTCATCCAGGAAATTGATCTGTGCCCCACTCATTTTCCTGCACCTCCGAAAACATTTTCGTGGGCGGCCACTACGCTTTCCATGGCGTCCAAAATAGCCCTGGCATATCCGGCGCCCCGCGCCTGCTGGAGTGTGGCGGACAGCATTTCCATGATCGGGCAGTTGTCGCACCGCTCTGTCATTTTTTCCTGATCGGTTTCCCTGAACGGCCACACGCAAGTGTCGCAGATTGCCGTTTTCAGATCCTCCTCCGCCGTGCCCGCTTCGTCCTCCAACTTCTGGACCTTTTCTTCACTGGTCATTTCCTTGCGCCTCCCGTCATATCCATAAGCAGGGCGCACTCTTTCCCGGTGCGGTGGCACCAGGCCCATTCCACCAGGGCGCCCTTGCTTTCCTGGTAATCAGGGAGAAATACCACCAGATCTGCCGCCTCCAGCATGGCCAGGGTGATCCGCATATAGTCCCCGTCGGTCAGGCCGTCCGGCAGGGTGGCGGGGCTCAGGACCACATGGCCCACAGCCTCCAGGACTTTGGCAGCGTCCCGGAATTTGGCCTTATAATGCTTGTCGCCGGTGATCTTACCGGCAATGTAGATTTTCATGGTTTTGCCTCCTATTCGTTGAAAACCTCAAAATATTCTTGGTATGGGTAACCGCTGATTTCGTGCCACCCGCTTCTGCAGGTGGCGCCGTCGTCGAACTTGTATAGCACGGCGCCCTTGGCTGCCTTTGGCTCTTTGCGCCAGGAGGAGGCGGACACGGTGGTGTAGGTGACCACCGGCTTGTCCATGTTTTGGGTTTTGCTATATCGTTTCCCCCGGCGCCCGATCTCCCGGTATTTCTCCATGGTGGATCGGCTTTCTTTCATCAGGTAGGCGGCCAGCTTGGCATGGTTGCCGCGTCTGTCCAGCGGCTTGAAGCTGATACCGCCGCCGCCTCTCGGGACAGCCTCCCACGCCTCGGTGATGATCTCCGGGTCCATCTTGCTGATCACCACATGAATGTGTGGGTTGGTCATGCGTTTGGTTTCTATGACCACCACGGCCTTGTACTTGATCCCGCGCTTTTTACAGGCTTTCCGCAGATTTCGGAGAAAGGCCGCCTTGTCCTCCAGGATTTCCAGGAATGTGGTGTCCTTGGCGTAGTAGTGGAGGACGGCGTGTAGATCCCAGTAACCAAAATTGGCGTTCAGGTCCCAGCGCAGGTGTTCCTCTGCCACCCGCTCGTTGATCCGCGCTTGCTTCTCGGAGGTGGTCCCCTGGTTTGGCTGTCTGGTGGTCCCCTTGGTATGTACCCGGAAAGACTGCATTTTTCTGTGTTCGACGGTCCGGCCAGCTTGTACCCGCCTATGGACATAGGCCATTTGGTACTCCTCCTTTGGGTAGCTGGTCACTTTACTAATGGCTCTTACCGACGCTATACGGGGCCGTGGCCCCGTCTGTTTTTCAGCTTGCAGGCCGCCCGGTGGAATGATATAATATAGGTATCCCGGACGGTTTCGCCGTCGCTTATATGACCACCTGCGCCGTGTTGTCAGCACCAGGCGCAGGTGGTTTTCTTTTTATTTTGTTACCTCCAGGCCCAGCCACCACGCTGGGCTGTTTCGCTCCGCTTCATGGGGGCAGGGGGCGGTGTCGCAGTCCTCTGCCTGGCAGGCGTCGCAGAAAGTCCGCTGGAAAGCGTCGTCCCATGGGCCGTCCATAATGGGCAGGCTGTCCAGGAACTCCGCCAGGGCCTCCGGGGAAGCGGTCACCCGGTCAAAATTGGTCGGGCGCTGTGCTTTCCTCTCCTGCTCCACCTGTTGTAGCTCAATAATAGCAGCCAGGGCCGCTATACTGTCCGCCGCGTTCTCCAGTTCTTCGGCCAGCGTAAACCGTGAAAACCTGTTCCGCTGGTATGCGGCCTCTGTCTGCAAGTTTTTGGCTTGGGTCTTGTAGCCGGTCATGGTCAAGCCCCCTCTTTGTGGAGGTCTACACCCTCCAGGGCAGCCCACACAGCCCGTTCCCATTCCTTTGCCCGGCCTGAACAGGCCTTGCGTACCGCGGTAATCATTACAGCCTCGCCGTCGGCCTCCCACAGCAGGCGATCCTTGTCGATTACGTCCGCGCTGATATGCTCCGCTGGACCCCGCTCGATCATGTCCACCAGATACAGAGGGACGCCCCAGCAGGCACCACCACCGGGCGGCTGGTAAATCTGGAACCCTTGCATAATCACCGGCACCATGGTGACCTCCTCGCCGCGGTCGCCGCCGCGCCAGTGGTCCATTTCGTCGGCTGCCACCTCTTTCAAAATCAGCTGGGGATCTTCGTCTTTCAAAATGGAAAGCGGCACATCCACCTCCGGGATCAGGCCCATGTGTTCCACGATGGTGGCCAGCACCTTGCGGGGCAGCAGGGCGCGATTGGCCTGGACATACCAATTTTCCGTATAGATGGAAACCATGTCCCCCTGGTTGCTTACGGCATAGCCACCGTGTTTGTAGGCGCTTTTCATGGCGCGGACCAGTCCGGCCTCATTGATCAGCATTGTCTTTCCTCCTTTTATATAATGTGTGGCATGGCCACCGGCGTGTCCCCTGGCAAGGGGCGGATCACCTGGGCGTCCCGGATCTCCAGCCAGCTACATCCCCACACCTCCGCCGCGTTCAGCAGGGCGGCGTAATTGGAGCGGTGCGGCACCACGACGGTGCCCCGCGTTGGGTGGATCACCCGCGCAAATGTTTTGGCCTCCCAGCGTTCCCGCCGCGCCCGCTCCGTCACAGGTGTTTCATACTTGCGGGCGGCCTCGCGGGTTACACCCCGCCCCAGGCGTTCACCGTACATTCCCATGCTTCCATGGCCTCCTTGACTGCCTTTGAGTATTCGGTGGAGGTGACCCCACTGGCCCATGCGCTTTTCGCGGCTTGGGCGCCCATGTTGTAGGCCATGGCGGCCTTTTCGACGTTGCCATACTTGACCAGGTACAGGCCCAGCTTGTAGCAGCCCCCCGCGATATTCCCGGATGCGGTGGTGGGGTCCAGCCCTGTGGCCGCCTGAATCTCTGCATGATAGGAACCGCCTGGGCCGGGGTTTAACTGCATGATCCCCACCTCGCCGGAGGCGCCCACGGCGTCCATGTCGAAATTGCTTTCCGTCTGCGCCACAGCCAGGGCCAGAGGATATGGGCAGCCGTATTCCTCACAGTACGTCCTCATGTAGTCCTGCCATTCGTATGGCATAGGCACCGCTAGGGAGAAATAGCCCTGCTCCAGCAGCGCCTCCTCGATCTTTTCCGTTTCCTGCGGGTCCTCCATGTATTCCTCCTGTGCCTCGGTGAACAGCAGTTCCGTGGGTGGGATTGCTGCCGGGACTGCCGACGTTTCCAGCGCGGCAGGTTCCGCCGCCGGTCCTTTGCTATATGCCTTGGCCGCCATGCCCACGCAGATGGCAACGAACAGCACCAGGGCAATAAAGGCCAAAATCTTATTGTGCCTTTGGGCCTTGCGCTCCCGCTCTGCCGCGCGGGCGGTTCGGTGTTCCTTGGCAGCCTCAACCTGTGCCGCAGCCTGTTTCAACTCGCGGGCGGAAACCGCCGCCCGGTAAACGGCCAGGTCGTCCTCCACAGCACAGATCCGCACTCCTTGGCCAGTCTGCTCAGTGGTGATGGCCACCACGTCCTGCTCCAGCTTGTCCACGCGTCGCTCCATGCGGCGGGCGTATTTTTCGCCTTTCTGGCTCATTCCTTCGTTACCTCCTTTTTCCTGGCGGGCCGCCCGGTCACCTCATAGGCGATCCCGAACCGGCGACGTCTGTACTCCGAACAGGTGATTTTCTCGCATCTCTGCGCGACTGGTTTTACAGTCTTGCCCCTAGCCGCCAGATCGACGGCGCAGGGCTTGCATAACAGCCGGGTCATTCTTCTGCGCTCCTTTCGTCGATATGGGCGGCGCACATATCAGCCTCATGCAGACGCCACACCCAGGGCGTCGCGTCCATAGCTGCGGACAGATCCCGCAGGTCTGTGCGGGCCGCCGCGTCATAGGCTCCCATGTGCCAGCGGATCGCCATGGCTTCGTGATCCTCCAGGTGAATAAACCGGGCGATCTGGTACAGGCTCTTTTCCCCGTGCCCCAGTGGCAGGGGATCCCGGAACGTATAACCCAGATAGTCCGCCCACACACCCGTTTCCGGGTCCCTGCGGCGCTTTCTTTCAATGTGGTACACGCCAGCCTTGCACACGTCATGCAGCAGCCCCAGGATCGTCACGGTTTCCTCCTCCTGTTCGGAGAGGGTGGCAGGCACCGGCGTGTCCTTTTCTGTCAGGTCGCGGATCGTAATTTCCCGCAGGCGGCGATAAACGTTCAGGCTGTGAATAACCAGCCCGCCCGGGAAGTCGCCGTGGTGCTTTGCTCCCGCTGGTGCCTCGAAAAAGTCCGTTTCATGCTCCAGGTGTTCCAGCAGTTCCTCCGCACCGTCGCGGTGGACGTTGGACAGAAACAGATCCTTAAAATGCGTGGCCAGGGTTTGCAGGCCGTTTCTATCTAAATAATCAGACATTTGTTGTTCCTCCTATGCTTCCGGGACTTCGTTGCCCCAGGCGTCCCAGCCGTCAGCCCTCTGGCGGGCGAACATTTCCAGCCTGGGCACGTCGCCCAGTAGTTCCACGATCCGCCGGCGGGTTTCGTCTGGTTTCTTGCTGTGCCCCTCGAATGGGGCTTCAATAATCTGGTGAACATTGTGGGCGCGGATCTGCGTCTTTGCCTTAAAGCCCGGCGTGACGCCCAGCAGGCACACCTCCGCATTTGCGCGGGTATAGGCGCCCATACCCATGAAATTGCCGCCGTTCTTGCGGTTCTTTTTGACCCACACGAAAGCCGCGGTTTTGTATGTAAAGCCCCACGCCTCCATGACCTTGATAGCATCCGCAATATTGGGGAATGTCGCCCACATGAAACAAGCGCACCCCCCCCCGCAGATTTCGCGCACCGGGAGGGCGCATATTTCCGCGGTGGTCATGGTTTGGTAATGCTTCACGGCGGTGCCGCGGGCTTTTGCAGTGGCTCCGGCCTGCCGGTATGCCCACGGCGGATCCGCATAAATCACGCTATACTGTTTGGTGGGGAGGGGGATATGGTCAGGCATGGCCACGGCTATGTCGTTACGCTTCGCCATGCGCCTGCCGCCTCCTTTCCATGGCGGTGGTGACTTCCTCCACCATATCCCGCTCCCGTAGGGCCGTAATGGTTGGGTGGTGGACTTCTCTGGAAATTTGTTTCCCGTCAACATCGTGGACTTCGATTGTCAACATAGGCCGCCCCAGACAGGCAGCGAAAAACGCCCGGTGAAAACCGTCCGTCCCTTGCCCTTAGTGTCATTGGCTGCCACGGAAAAAACCGGGGTTCCGGGACGTCCTCTCGGCTTTTTACGGATCCAGAACCTCACGCCGTCCTGGCGGCCCTCCAGCGTCTGCCCACCCTTACACACGAACTTGATTTCTTTTCTTTTGCCCATTGCGTCGTATCTCCTTTTCAATTTGTCCGTATCAGGTTCCCGCCTGCCGAGGCTTGCCTCTGCGTCGGAGGTTAGCCTGGAAACGGCGCTGCGCCAGTTCCGGGTCATAGGCGGGGCGCTGGTTGTGATCCAGCTTTTCTCCGTCCTGGCCTCTCCGTAATTCTGCGTAGATCGTTTTTCTGGATTTCCCCAGGTGCGTGGCGATCTCCGCCACACTCGCGTAATTACCCCACGCCTTGGCGATATACTCACGTTCGGTTGGGCTAATGTATTTTTCACTCATGGCTTTTTCACCTCCGATTGCGACAAAAAATAAGAGTAACAAGTGGTTCCCCTTTGTCACTCTTATTTATAGCATTTTCAGGCGCAAATGTCAATAGAAAAGTGTAACAAAGTGAAAAAATATTTTTAGATGGTCTGCAAATAGCCCTCAAACAGCTGCCCGGCAGAGGCCCAGCCCAACAACAAGCGTGGGTATCTGTTCAGCCAGCTTTCCACCGCCGCAACATCTTTTTGGGTGATCTTATCAAAGTTTGTCCCCTTTGGGAACTTCCGCCGGATCATCTGGTTTTGCTTCTCGTTGCTTCCGCGCTCACTGCTGCAGTACGGGTGGCAGTAATATGTCCGGGTGCGCTTGCTCTCGCGGCGCTTATACACAGATCGTTCGATCCCGATATAGTCCGCAAACTCGCTGCCGTTGTCCATGGTAATGGATTGAAACACCAGCGGGAAGCGGGCGCCCCATTTCCGTTCTATGGTGTCCAGCGCCCGGACGACGCTGGCCGCGCTCTTGTCTGGGATCAGGCGGATCACCTCCATGCGGGTGACACGCTCGGTCAGCACCAAAAGACACTTATGCCCACCCTTACAGGAAACCACAAGGTCCATTTCCCAATGGCCGAACTCTAGGCGTCCGCCGATCTCTGGCGGGCGCTTTTCTATGCTCTCGCCCTTTGGCTGCTGCTTCGCTCGCTGGACGTGCTTTGTTTTCTTCTTCCGCCGGGATCCCTTAAATGGCAGCGCCTTATTGGTCAAACGGAGAAAAACGCCCTTGTCGATATAGGCGTAAAGGGTTTGACGACATATCCGTGTTTCAAAGCAGCCGTATTTTTCCGGGTGGGCTTCAATCTCATGCAAGGCTGCCTCCGGGCTGTAATTATCGTCAGCAATCAGAGCCTCCAGGGTTTCGGCATAGCGGCGGTCATTTCCAATTTTCAGTGGGCACCCCTTTGCCGCCATGTTGGCCCTGTACCGGGCGTGTGATCGCTCCGGTATATACTCAGTCACTTCGATATAATCCGCGTTCATATAGGTGTATGTCCCGCGTTTAATCTCGCGGCATACGGTGGCTGCGCTGACGTGTAGGGCCGCGCCGATCTCGCGCATGGTGGCGCCCTCTTTTCTCATTCTGGCGATCTTGTTCCGGTCAAACTCCGTCAGGTGCTTATATCCTTTCATGCCCGTACCCTCACTTTCAAAAAATATGGACGGCGCGGTGCATACAGCACTCCACGCCGTCCTATTCTTTGCCCAGCAGCCAGTCCACGGAAACCTCCAGAACGTCCGCGATCACCACCACCTCAAAGTCAGCCACAAACCTGCCGCCGTTTTCGATCCTGCTTATCACGTCCCGCTCCACAATGACGCCAGCCAGTTGCAGGCACCGGCGAACACAGTAGAAAAGCAGTCATGCGGGCTATGCCTGCCAGCAGGTGACCCGCAGAAGAACCCCGACGCCAGGACGGCGCCGGGGTTCCTTTTTTATTCCGCCGTTGCTTCCTCCGCCACGTCCGCCGGTTCCTCCAGCGCGGGCGGCGTGGTGCCGCCGGTCTGCCCCGGCGCCCCGCTCGTTTTGCTCAAAACCAGCTTGGACAACTTGGAAAAAACGTCTTTCGCGTACAGCACATAGGCCGTCACCATAGCCAGGTTGGCAGCGGTGGCCACGTTGACTGTTTCGCCGTCAATGTCGATTGCTACAATGTCGGGGTTCAGGCGTCCCGCCACATAGAAAGCGACGAAACAGGCCGCAATAATGATCCCCTTAATGACGCCGTTCCGACACTTGATACGGTCAAAAGTCCCGTCAAAAAGGGCGTTCAGGCTGCCCAGCACGACGTTGACAGCTACCAGGAGAACCAGGCCAATGGCCAGGCGGATAATAGTCTGTTCCATTTTTACCTCTCATTCCTGCCCGGTGCCGTCCAGTCCATTTTCGTGGCACCGCGGAAATGGGCAGCTTTCGCATTGGTTCCAATCACAGGGGGCCGAACCGTCCCAGCGTACCAGGGCCACCAGCCAGGTGACCACAGCGGCCAGTGAAAGAACACAGGCCAGTGCCTCAAAAATGGCCATTTCAGCACCTCCGGCAAAATTATTTTTTGATGGTGATAACCTGGCCCACGCGGATCAGGTTCGGGTTTTTAATGCCGTTGTCTGCTGCCAGCTTGGCCGCGGTTGTGCCGTACTTCACCGCGATACGGGAAAGGGTGTCACCGGCCACAACGGTGTGCTTGACGGCGCCGCCTGGCAGGTGGAGGACCTGGCCCACGCGGATCAGGTTCGGGTTTTTAATGCCGTTGATCTCCACCAGTTTGGCCACGGTGGTGTCGTGCGCCGCCGCAATACAGGAAAGGGTGTCGCCACTTTTTACTGTGTATGTACCCGCCGCCGTGGTCGTCGGCTTCGCGGGCTTGTCTGCCGTTCCGCCGGACGTGCCGCCCAGTTTCTGGGCGATCATGTCAAAGTCCGGGGTGATAAAACCGCGGATATAACGCCCGGCCACTTTCATGGTGCGCTTGCCCACCTTGCCGCCGTTCATGTTGCCCTCTGTGACCACAAATGTGCCACCGCCCACCTGGGTAACAATGCCGATGTGATCCGGGGCGCCGGTGTTGTCGATGGTGGCATAGTCGGCCCCGTCCTGCCAGTCATACACACAGGCGTCACCCACCTTGGGGGTGTGTGCGTCGCTCTCCGTCCAGATCCTTTTTTTCTTGGCAATCTCGACGTACTTTCCCACGCCGCACTCCGTCCCGGTGTACTCCGCGATCCCGGCCTTGATGTACGCCGCGGAGGTGGTGGTGGCACAATAAGCGTCACTCACCTGCACAGGGTAGCCTCTGGCCAGTGGCTTGTGGTTGTTGTAGATGTTCAGGATCTCCAGGTGCTTGGCGCTGCCTCTGGTCGCTCCGTCCCATGCGTTGATAATGTTCGCTACCTTTTGGCGCAGTTTATTTCCGGTCATGTTTATACCTCCTTACAGGCCCGCGTCCGGTGGTTCACCGGTGCCCGCGGGTGGTTCCTCATGGGGCGGCTTGGCGCCGCTCCCGCTCGTTCCGGCGGCCTCCGCCGCCTTGTCCTTATTGGTCTTGATCCAGCCCATGACGCCGTTTTCCAGGCCGCACACGCCGAACACACAGCCGGTCAGCGTGGCAGGCTCGGATCCGGTGTGCCAGAAAACCACCAGATTGGCTACCGTGTAGGAAACCAGAAAAACAGCCTCCAGTACCAGGACTTTATCCATGGTGCCCATTTTCCCCTTAGTCGGTTCCTGTTCCTCACGCAGCGCCCGTAGACGTTTCCGCAGGCGTCTGTATGCCCGCCGCGCCATACAGTAGCCCAGAATGGCACCGGCAGCCCACGCCGCTATGGCTACAATAAAGATTTTCACGGTTGCCTCCCATTACAAAAAATCGTCCGTTTCCACGCACTCACGGTAAACGTCCAGGATCCGCTCCGTGGTCACTCTGGTTTTGTTGTTCTTGAAATCCTTGTGATCTTTGCAAAAGATTTCGTATGCGTCAATGTCGGCCAGGATCTGCTCGAAATGCTCCTGGCTGTGTCGGGTTCCGTGCTTCACTTCGTCCCCGAACCGCAGGATCCTGTAACGGCAGTTTATGGCCTCCTGTTCGTCGTTTACCTTTTGCAAGGTGGTAATCTGGCCCTCCAGCTTGTCCACCTTTGAAATCACTTCGCCGTTGATCTTCCGTCCCAGCCAGGCCAGAAACTTGGAAACAGGGTTGATCTTCACCGGGGTAATTTCGATGAACACAGATACCAGCGCAACCACACCGGCACCGCCGGCCAGCACCTGGCCCACGCTCACGGTGGACAGGGTTTCAATCAGCTTTTGCACGGGTCCACCTCCCCCATGGCGGTGGCATAGTCCCGCCGAACCGCCGCCATTTCCTCCGCATACCGGAGGGCATCGCGCTGGCCCAGCTGCTCCGCCATGGTCTTGGTGATCTCGTTCTGCCGGTCAATGATCTGGCAGAGGTCTGCCACCAGTTTCATATAATCCATGACAGCGTCACCCCCTTGCGCCGATCAGCCTGGCGACGTGTTCCAGGTCTGCCATGTCCGCCTCAAAAAAGGCGTGGCCCCACAGCCAGAAATCCACATGATCCGGGTGGCGTAATTTCTGCGCCTCCGGGTCGCTCCACAGGAGGTCCCACCGCATTTGATGGCCGGCGCCTTTCTGCTCCAGTTTTCCTGTGATGGCATCAATCAGGGCGCCGCGGGCTTTCCCGTTTCCGTCGTCGTTCCGTGCAAAATAGCGGTGTGCGCTCTCGCTGGTGGCCGCGCACAGCGGGCGGCCATTATGTACCAGGAACCCGTCCACAGCGTCCACAGGGGTGCCATACGGTAGGTTTACGGGGCCGTTGATACTCACAAACCGCGCCCGTTTTCTTGCGATATAGGCCGCCATTCTTTACGCCACCTCCTCCCATTGCCACACGCCGGCAGTTCCGGGCGCCCATACGCATGGTTTCATGTCAGCTTTACAAAGGTACACAACGGTGTCATGGGAGTAATACAGGCCGCTGGTGCAGTCCATTCCGTACACCCAGGGGATCGGATCCTCCAACGTGCCCGCATGGGTGGCGTCAATGGGGCGATACACCGCCAGCATACCCTCACCATGGGGCGGCTGGTGTTCCTGTGGGAGAACGCCTCCAGCGGCCACAACGCGGTACAGGGTTCCGCTGTCGTTGATGATCGTATTTTGCGGCACGGTCTGGCCAGCTGCCAGAACCTCCGCCCATGGTTTGAACAGATCCGGCATTTCCAGGGCCGTTTTGTCCGGCACATCCGTGGCCGCCTGCACATACATACGGGCAGCAGCCGACAACTGCCCGGACAGTTTTGCGTTTTCCGTAGCGCTTTCGCTGGCGCTCTGGATTTCTGCGCCTGCGTCGGTTTCCTCCAGCATGACAGTGATTTCCGCCCCCTCCATACCGGGTCGGCCCAGGAGGTGGTAAACGGTGCCGTTGTGCGCGATCCCCGTGGCCTCCGCCTCCGGGCACAGCACGAAACAGCCGTTTCCCGCCTGCTTGATGTAGTTGGGGGCTTCAGTCATTGCCAGGGTCGCCCCGTCTTTTGTGATCTTGAACATGGTTCACACCTCCGTTTTGAAAATTGCATAGAATAGCCGCCGCAATTTCAGCACCCTGCCGTGATCGTTGAAGTTTTGGTAATAGGAGATCTGTCCTTGCAGCCATTCCGCTACCTGTTTGACGGTCATTTTCCCGGCGTCCACCAGAGGCTTGAAATAGCGCAGTTTCCGCCGTGCCCGCTTCATTCCGTCCCGGCAACCGTGGATCTTCACGGCACCGGTGTCTGTCACCTGAAACTTGGCCTTGCAGAACCTGAACGGTTTCGAGAACGGAATCACCTTTGACTTTCTGGCATTGATCTGTAGGCCCATGGCCTCTGCGTGGCCGATCACGTCTGCCGCGATTGCCTCTGCCGCCTGCTTCGACGGCAGAATAGTGTAATAGTCGTCCATGTAATGGCCGGCACCATGGATCGAAAGCTGGGCCTTAATCCGGTTATCCAGGGAAGATGGCAGCGCCACCATTTCCTGTTGGCTGGTTTCCTCACCCAATGGCATACCCACGCCGCCGGGTGCAGAGGCCACCACCAGATCGGCTGGCTGCCGCAAGTCCGGGTTTAGGATTATTTTCTGGTGGCGCTCATACAGCAGTGCATTGGGCGCGTCCGGGAAAAAGTTGTGAAAATCCATCAGAAATAGGGCACCCTCCATACCATGCTTGCGGTAATGATCCCGCAGGTGCTTGGCTAATCGCTTGTAGTGAAAATGCAGGCCACCGCCTTCCTGGCTGGCCTTGTTGTCATAGATCATGCTGGGCACATACAATGGCACCAGAACTTTTTTGGTCAGCACTTTGTAAATCTGCCGGTCCTCGATGTGCGGCGCGTCTATGGTCCGAACCTTGCCCCGCTCTTTCAGGGTGAAATGGACGGTTTTTCTTGGTTTCCACGTTCCATTCAAAACCTTGCGTCGGCGCTTGGCGGTGCCTGAAAACAGGTGCATTTCAAACCGCTGTGTGCTGGCTTTCCACCTCACGCCGTTGCAGCACTTCCGGCCAAAGGAAAACATGGTCCGGTAACTGAAAACTTCCTCAATCGGCCCCAGGGCGTCGCTGCGGGCCTGCCGTTTCGCCTGCCGCCTTGCTTGGCGGCGTCTGTAACGCGCCTCGTGGCGCTGTTCACTCGTCATAGAAAAGTATTCGCCCTCCGTACAGTTGTGGTGTTGGTGTGCTTCTAAACTGCTTTGATCCAGCGCATGAAACGGAGTTAGCACAATGCCTCCGCCATGCAAGCAGCGTCCGCGCGGGATCATCAGCGGGCAGTTTTAGGCTTTCGCCAGGGAAGTATCTTTCCTTTTACATGGGTCCGGTTCACGTCCGTTACTACATTTGACCCAGCTTTCGCTTATGTAAAATCAGGGGGCCAGCGCCCAGGACCAGTTCGCGTTGTTATTGTTGGCGCTGCCGTCGGTGTTGACAAGGCAGAAATTGTTGCTGTTGCTCGAATTGACGGATCGGCACCACGCATTGGCCGCCGTCAGAGGGAAAAGCCGCCCTGCCTCCCGGCTAGTTTTCAAAGATACACCCACAAAAACGGCTTATTTCCGCTTCCTGTCGCTCTCCAGAATATTCCGCAGCAAGGTGTCCTCCCGGTCTATCAGTTCGCCCAGGCTCTGTGCCATGCGGTCCAGCTTGTCCATGGCTTCCTTGGGTGTGGCTGTCTTTCCGCTGGGTGCCGTAAAGCACCCTTGCGGGTTCTGATACATAACCAGATAGGCGTGGGTCAAGCGCACGTCCAGCGCAGAGAGGGAGGCCAGCGCCTCCAGCAAATGTGCCTTGCGCTGTGCTTTGCGTTGTTCGTCCGACGGGTATATTTTGTTGGCCTTTTCGGCATTGTCCATGACTTCGCCGGCCAGCTGCGCGGTGCCCTCCGCAATCAGGCGGGAGTAACGGGCGGAAAGCCGCGTCAAAAACCCCACCGTTTCCATATAAATTTGGTTCGCGGTGTTCACATACTCCGCTTTGCTCACGGTCCGTTTTTCTTTCAGAACTGACATTTTTTCACCTCACGGGGTTTTCTTTCTCTGTCCGGATTCCCGCCCACTTCCGTGGGCGGGATTTTGCCGGATATGCTGCGGCGATTAGACAAAAAAGCAGGGGGCCAGCGCCCAGGACCAGCTCGCGCCGATATAGTTGGCGCTGCCGCCGGTGTTGACAAGGCAGAAAAGGTTGCTGGTGCTCGAATAGACGGATCGGCACCACGCATTGGCCGCCGTGTTGGTGGCATTGTGCTTATAATGC
>JAHHRV010000020.1 GCA_020025595.1 Oscillospiraceae bacterium | reverse complement strand
ATTCAGAACGAGGGGTTCCACTTTTCGGGGACAATGTGGTTGCGGTTGTGCCTTTAATGATTCCATTTGCAACAGCCCAGGCAAAGGAGTCTCTTGCGTAGGAGGAAATGCGGGACTGATCAGAATAGCCCGACAGGTTTGCTCGCTTGTTGGAATCCGTATGGCTGAATTTGGCAAATCGATGCATAATGGTGACCATCTGTTCACGGGAGACATAGCTGTTCGGATCAAAAGTGGTAGCGCTTGTACCGTTGATGATCCCGTTTGCATAGCACCACTTTACGGGACCTGCGTAATAGTAATTGGCAGGAACGTCACGGAACGGGATTTTCCCAGTGGGGGCAGGAGATCCTGCGATACGATGAATAACCGTAACCAGCATACCACGAGTCATGACCTGATTAGGGCTGAACTGGGTTGTGGCTGTGCCATTCATGAGCTTGTGATTATAGACATAATCAACAGAACCTGAATACCATGCATTCGCTGGGACGTCGCGGAAAGGGTGTGCGGCATGAGCGATGGGCACTGCGCCTAATATCAGTACGAAAGCCAGAGTGATGCATGCGATATTTCTTGCAAATTTCTTCATTTTATCAGTTCCTTTCTTTCTTTGTGAGAATGAGTATCTCCGATTTATAGTATATACGAGTTATCGTACATATTCAAGGCCATATCTTCAAATTATACTTAAACATAGTTTGGAGGTGTGCAGGATTGATCAGCTATGACCCACTTTTTCGAACAATGAATGAAAAAGGGATTACCTCTTATCGTTTGATAAAAATGGGATTTTCTCGGTCTACGTATTATGCTATGAAGCATGGAGAAAACATTTCCACCCATACTGTGGATCAGTTGTGCAGACTGTTAAAGTGTAATATTTCTGATATTATGGAATATATCGAAGATCCAATTGAAGAATAAAACTCCTACCTGGTGTTAGATCAGATAGGAGCTTTATTTTATGCACATAACTGGTGCACCAGGATTTCTTTTTATCAGTTGTATTTAGCAGGGGAAGTAGTATTTTGTAGTAATTATAGAGAAAACAAACAATAAACGCTAAGTTTTTTCGGTATTGGAGGAAACGTATTGCAGATTTCCTATATGTGGTTGCGACGCACCACAATTCTAAAGCCGTTAATAACAATAAAAAGAAGCTCTTGACAAAATTTAGAAAAAGATGTGGTATAATGACATATATTAATAAAGACTTTATAATATTTTACTACTTTAGGATATTTCCTTGCCCATTATTACTTCCTGCCTGATTTTAGTGGTGGGTAAGTATTTTGAGACGAACAGCATTATTTCATTTATCACAGTGACGTAGATTACAATAATAAATATCTGACATATGTTTTAACCTGCTTTTGACTTTATGGGTTTCTTATACCCAGAATCTGGCGGGTTTTTTGTTATTTTGGATAAAGTATTATAACATTTCCTCAACAAGGAACATTTGACACAGAGCCTGATTCCCAGATGAAAATCAGGACATAAAACAGAAAAAAAGGATATTGGTTATTTTGCGCGCTTCTTTTGCATTCTGTTCCAACTGATGAGAAAGATGATTATTTTTCTCATCAGGGCTGTCGAAAGGATGCATTCGGAGATGCCTACGAATACCTGATGACCATGTACGCAAGTAATGCAGGCAAGTCCGGCGGCGATCTTCACCCCGGCGGATGTGTCTGAACTGCTGACTCGTCTGAGAACCGTGGGAAAAACTGAGATTAACAAGGTCTATGACCCGGCCTGCGGCTCCGGTTCGCTGCTTCTGAAAGCGGAGAAGGTGCTGGGACATGAGGCAGTCCGCAACGGTTTCTACGGTCAGGAAATCAATATTACTACTTACAACCTGTGCCGCATCAATATGTTTCTGCACGATATTGGCTTTGACAAGTTTGATATTGCCTGTGAGGACACCCTGACCAATCCCCAGCATTGGGACGAAGAGCCTTTTGAGCTGATCGTTTCCAATCCTCCTTATTCGATCAAGTGGGCAGGTGATGAAAATCCGCTGCTGATCAACGACCCCCGTTTTGCCCCTGCCGGAGTGCTGGCCCCTAAGAGCAAAGCGGACATGGCCTTTATTATGCACAGCCTGAGCTGGCTGGCAGCCAACGGCACCGCTGCCATTGTCTGTTTCCCCGGCATTATGTACCGTGGCGGCGCAGAAAAGAAAATCCGGCAGTATCTGATTGATAACAACTTCATTGACTGCGTGATTCAGCTGCCCAGCAATCTGTTTTTTGGCACCAGCATCGCCACCTGCATTATGGTTCTGAAAAAGAACAAGCAGGACAACAAGACCCTGTTCATCGATGCCACCAAAGAGTGCATCAAGGTCACGAATAACAACAAGCTGACCGCCGAAAATATCAGCCGCATCGTGGACACCTTTGCAAACCGCAGGTCGGAGGCGCACTTCTCCCATCTGGCAAGCTATGAAGAAATTGCAGAGCAGGGGTGATGATTTCCGGTGTATGCGGGCTTTTTTGACCATGTATTATTGACATTGCATTTGGAACATGTATAATAATCATAGGTGTGCTGTACCGTGAAAGCGATCGGGCAGCACATAGACAATAATTGGATAATGGCATTTTATGTTCTCCTTGTAATGAGGAGCTAAGAGGGAAGCAGGTGGAAATCCTGCACGGTCCCGCCACTGTAATTGGGGAGCCGTCCGCTACAGGTACCACTGGCTGCATGCCGGGAAGGTCAGCGGAGGGTGACGATCCAAAAGTCAGGAGACCTGCATAGAATCATTCCAGATCTCGATGGAAGGTGACGGAATCAAAGAACAGTAAATACGGACTGTGGCATTGAGCCATGGTCCTTTTTTTGTTGCCGAAAACAGTTTTGTGTACGGAAAGGAGGAGGTTAGACGGCTGTTTGCAGAGCGTGTAAATACGATGACGCAATACAATAATTATGTAAACTGAGAGGAGAAAATTTGTATGCAAAAGAAATATGGAAAGCATCTGCTGCATTCCGTGTGCGCAATGGCAATGGCACTGGTTATGGTCTTTTCCATGATCCCCGTGCAGGCCTTTGCGGCAGAAAATAATACGGAAGCCACACCGGTAGCTGCTGCGGCTGACGCACAGGTCACTGTGACCGTCAATGACAAGGGAGTGCTGGCGAAGGATAAAAACGGCAGTCCTATGCTGAATCGGTCGGTTACGGTTTCCGATCTGGACAGCGACGGCAAGCTGACTGTGGATGAGGCCCTGGTGGCAGCACACGAGGCTTATCTGACCCAGGCAGACTATGGTACTCAGGGAGAAATGGTCAATAAACTCTGGGGCACTGCCACCACCAATGCACTGTTCTTTGTAAACGGTGCAGGCATTTCTACCGGTGTTGGCACGGATACCGTAAAGAACGGGGATGCCCTGACGGCATCCGTCAACAAGGATGATACTTATTATTCTGACTGGTATACTTCCTTTGACGCTTCCTCCAAGCAGGTATCCGTCAATGAGGAATTTACCCTGAACCTGACAGGCCATCTGGGTATGGCATATGAGCCTGCAGATAAAGCAGATCGGCCTGTGGCCGGTGTTTCTGTGGGTACATGGGATAACGGGGCCTTTACTGCTCTGGATGGCAAGACCACCGATGCGGCAGGCAATGTAACCTTGTCCTTTGCCACCCCCGGCACTTACTATGTGACGGCCTCCGGTACCGTTAAGGCAAAGGTTCAGGATTGGAGCAATGGCGGAGCAATGGTGGATGCAGATGCGCCCATTATTGCACCCGGGTGCGTGGTTACGGTAGAGAAGCCTGCTGAGACTGCTGTTCCTGAAAACCTACAGCTGTCTTCTCTGACTTTCCGGGATGGCTTTATGAAATCCAGCAGAGAATTGATGCCGGAGCCTGCTTTCGACCCGGCTGTAAAGGATTATACCCTTGTAGTGCCGGACACTGACGTCAATCTGTGTGTATGGGCAACTCTGGGCACTGCTGCTACCGGAGAAATCCAGGCAGTGTACCCGAATGGACGGACGGTAACGATTAAAAGTGGTTCGAAGAATGCAGCCGGTATTAGATCTGCTCTGAGTCCTGACTATCTGACCAGCACTGTGCTGCCCTTGACTGTGGACGGACAGGAGAGCTATCGGATCACTATGGTGCGTCAGGCGACCCTGAAAGAGCTGACCGTAGAGGATACAACCAACAATACTGATCTGACACAGATCACAAAGGATTTCAAGAACGGCAAGACGGTCTTCGAGGCGTCTGTCCCTGAGGATGCAGTGATCTCTGTCGCAGCAAAGCCCACTGTATATAAAGCCAAAATTACACTTAACGGACAGGATGTTTCTCAGGTAAACGGACAGTATGTTTCTCAGGTAACTCCTTCCTGGAGCGAAAACGGAACCTTCGACCTGACCGTATGCGCAGAGGGTTCTGATGCCAGAAGCCTGGAGTATGTGATCCACTTCACCAGCACCGGCTCTGCCATAGAGAGTATGAAAATTTCTCGCGCTCCCGATAAGGTCAAGTACAGCATCGGAGAGAAGTTTGATCCTGCCGGAATGGAAATTCTGGTGACCTACAAGAACGGTACCACCGAAACCCTGAAGGCCGATCAGCTGACTTACAGCCCCGCAGGAGAACTGACTCTCGATGACCGGGCGGTTACCATTACCTATAAGAAAATGCAGGTGCAGCAGCCGATCACGGTTGGCTCTGCTCTGGACGGACAGGGCACAGAGGCAGATCCCTATCTGCTGCGGACAGTTGCTGATCTTGAGACCATCAAGACAGGCGTAGACAAGGGCACTGACTATGCCGACTGCTATTTTAAGCTGGAGCAGGACATCACCATGCCCGCAAACTGGGCGCCGATCAGCAAGGGGAAGGGCCCCGGTGCGTTTGCCGGTACTCTGGACGGTGCCGGTCATACCCTGACCTTCCCCGAAAACAGCAAGCCTCTGTTCAATTATGTCTTTAACGCTAAGATTTGCAATCTGAACATCTATGCGCCCTTTATGGACGGCTATGCCCTTGTGGATAATCACGAGGTATACAGCCAGGGAAGCACTACAGAAATTAGAAATGTGACCATCAAGAGCGGCTCTGTGATCAAGTGCGGCGGCTTTATCGGCGGTTATGCATCCGGTGCCAATGTGGTAAACTTCACCGACTGCGTAGTCGAAAAGAATGTAAAGATCGGCTGCCTGAAGGACGGCACCCCCTCTGGCATGGATTATGTGGGCTCCTTTGGCGGCAGAATGAACGGCACGGTAAAGAACTGTGTCAGCTATGCGGATGTATACGGCGTGAATCGTGTGGGCGGTATCGTCGGCGGCATGGGTCAGACCATGGGCAAATTCCTGATTCAGGACTGCCGCTTCTACGGTACGGTCACAGCCACCGGTGAAATGGTCGGCGGTATTGCCGGTGCCGGTTACAGTGATACGGAATTTGGCCCGGCCGCCAATTCCCCCTGCGTACAGATCATCGGCTGCACAGCTTCCGGCAATGTTTCCGGTGATGACAAGGTAGGCGGCATTCTGGGCTGCGAAAAGACCGTGCAGTGCTGGGACAACGGTATCGGCAAGATTCAGAATAACCAGTTCAGCGGCAAATTGCATGCCAATAAAGCAAACGCGGGCGGCATTGTAGGCGTTATGATTGGCCTTGACCGCTATAATGAGATTTCCAACAATATTTACAACAAGGATTGCGGTGTCAGCAAGGGCGCAGGCCTGATCAAGTATGTGGATACCAGCTGCGCTACCCATGAGACCGCTTCCGGTGCTACCTATTTTGACAGCTCCAAGTCCATCCCCAAGCTGGATATTGGGGATATGGGCGCCTGGGGTCAGCTGAGAAAGAATCATAACCGTACCGACGACCCGCTGGGTGCCGATGCGGAAAAGCTGTGGCGGGTAGAGACCGAAAAGCCCACAGTCCTCAAGCTGGAAGCTTCCGGTAACTTTAAGAAGGACTACATGGTAGGGGAAGATCTGGATCTGACCGGCATTGAGCTGACTGCTCACTGGAGCAACGGCACTACCACCAAACTGAACCTGAGCGATGTTCAGGTCACCGGCTACGATAAGACCAAGGTCGGTAAGCAGACGGTTTCCCTGACCTACGGTACAGCCAAGCTGGAAATTCCCGTAACAGTAAACGGTGACACTGTACAGATCAGTGTATCCATTGCCATTTTGGGCGACACAGCCCACGGTGAAGACGGTCAGGTTCATACCAATGCAGAGGGAAATCTGAACACCTGGCTTGCAGAAAAGTCCTTTGCTGTCAATCAGGACAGCACCGTCAGGGAGCTGATTGACATGGCACTGGCTCAGATCGGTGCTACCAGCAACAATCCCAGCGGAAACTACATCAAGTCCATCACCTACAAGGGTGAGACTGTGGGTGAAAAGACCAACGGTGCCAACTCCGGCTGGATGTACACTCTGAACGGTATCTACCCGGACAACGGCGTTGCTCAGCAGAAGTTGTCTGAGGGGGATGTGGTCGTACTGCACTATACAGATGACTACACCAAGGAAAAGAGCCACAGTCCCGAAGCTGACAATGTAATCACCCTGATTACGGCTATTCAGTTCCCCATTACTCTGGACAGCGCAGAGGCAATCGTTCAGGCTAGAAATGCCTATAATCAGCTGACTCCTGCTCAGCGGAAGCTGGTAACCAACTACCCGGAGCTTGAGAAAGCAGAAAAGGAGCTTGCAGTCCTGCAGGCATCTGAGGCCGACAAGAAGGCAGCCAAGGCTGTGGAAGACCAGATCGATGCCATCGGAACTGTCACATTGGATTCCGCTGCAAAGATCCAGGAAGTCCGGGATGCTTATGACGGTCTGACAGAGCTGCAGCAGAAGCTGGTAGGCAACTATGATAAGCTGACTGCCGCAGAAACAAAGCTGGCACTGCTGAAAGCCAACGGCTACAACGAAGTTTACAAGGCTGCCGGAGATACTCTGGAGGCACAGGCTGCCAAAAACACTCCTCAGGTAGGCTCCGTGGGCGGTGAGTGGCTGATTCTGGGTCTTGCCAGAAGCGGCAGAGCCGTTCCCGCAGGCTACTATGACAATGTGTGCAAGTATGTAAAGGAAAACATCAACGCACAGGAGCAGCTCCACCGGGCCAAGTCCACGGACAACTCCCGTGTCATTCTGGCCCTGACCTCCATCGGTAAGGATGTTACCAATGTGGGCGGACACAACCTGCTGATGGGTCTTACCGATATGAAGTATTTGAGCAAGCAGGGAATCAACGGCCCCATATGGGCACTGATCGCATTCGATTCCCACAACTATGCAATTCCCACAAACAGTGCTGCCAAGGAGCAGGTGACCCGTGAAAAGCTGGTTGCTGCAATTCTGGACGCACAGCTGCCTGACGGCGGTTGGGCTTTGATGGCGGATGGCGTCAGCGATCCCGACTTTACCGGCATGGCTCTGCAGGCACTGGCTCCTTACTACCGCACCGACGCAAAGGTTAAGGCAGCAGTAGATAAGGCCCTCAGCTGGCTGAGCAGTGTTCAGACCGCCAAGGGTGAATTCGGGGCAGCACAGCCTGACGGTACGGCACTGATAACCAGTGAGTCTAACGCTCAGGTGCTAGTTGCGCTGACTGCACTGGGCATCGATCCTGCAACCGATTCCCGGTTCGTAAAGAACGGCCTGAGTGTTGTGGATGCACTGTGCAGCTTTGCTGTGGACGGCGGCTTTTCCCATCTGCCCGGCAAGGGCTATGATCAGATGGCTACTGAGCAGGTCTATTACGCACTGACAGCATACAATCGTTTTGTCAAGGGCAATACACGGCTGTACGATATGACCGATGTGAAGATCGGTTCTGAGGCACAGCCCACCAAGCCCGACACCGTTACACCTGCTACCGGCGATAACAGCCCTGTGGAAATGGTGTTTGTGCTGATGACCGGCTCCATGATGGTGCTGGCAGCACTTGTCTATGCTGAGCGCAGAAGAAAGCACGCAGTAAGATAATTTCTCTCCTAAAATACGGCAGTGGGCGACCACTGCCGTATTGCTTAAGACGGA
The DNA here is from genome assembly GCA_020025595.1 of Oscillospiraceae bacterium. Taxonomy (GTDB): domain Bacteria; phylum Bacillota; class Clostridia; order Oscillospirales; family Oscillospiraceae; genus Faecousia. The sequence continues at coordinate 32,003 of JAHHRV010000020.1, read as the reverse complement.
ATCCGGAAAAATGGGGAGAAAACAGTGAAAAGCATACACAGAGACTGACGGCAATGGTGCTCCTGATAATCTGCCTGACGGTGTGTTTCCTGCCCGGCTGTGGGTCAAAAGAAAATACAGCGCAGACCGAAACCTCTCAGGAAATACTGGAAGAAACAGTGGAGGAGGCCACAGAAGCTCCCACGACCGAGGCCGTTTTACAGCCGGACACCACGGTGCACAGCTCCGCAGTGCAGGAGGAGACATTGCCCAAGGCGGAGAAATCAAAGCCATCGGCCCCCAAGGCAACCTCTCCCCAAGAAACAAAGCCCCAGCCTACGGAACCGCCTGCAACAGATGCGCCTACCGACCCTCCTCTCAAGTGTACACTGAACATTCGCTGTGATGAACTGCTGAAAGAGGACAACATGGCTACATTGCTGGCGCAGGAGGCCTCCAAGGGAGCCTATGTACCCTCAAGCGGATGGATCCTTTCCAAAGAGGTTTCCTTTACGGAGAGAGACGGTATTCAGTGTATTGACACAGAACGCCGTCATACAATAGTTAAGAGTTGTTGCCTTTTAGCTCTATATGAAACTGGGAAAAACCTATGATAGTAAGCCAAGAAACTAAAATTTGCGCTTATATCGTTTTTGAAAGAAATAAAAACTACGTGATAAGCGCAATATATGGGCTGAATATGGGTGGAAATGAAAAATATATCTGAAAATATAGGAACTTTTATGGATTTAAAAATGCGCAATTTCTGGATTATTTTAACAGAAATGCGCATTTTTTATATATTTTTATAAGTGGTCTATCATGGCATTCAAGAGGTCAGCGGTTCGATCCCGCTTATCTCCACCAGAAAAGTTCCGAAATCTTAGGATTTTGGAACTTTTTCTTTTTATATACTGCCTTAAATGTTCCTTACTCCCCCCTGCGGTTTCGCAGGGGGGAAACCTTTGCCTCTAATCTGACCACATCAGCGTCAGGATGCATTGGACACAGTAGAATCTGAACCGCCAAAGGCCTCGCTGAAGCGCTCCACGGCCTCCTGCCGGACGTTATCCTGCACATGAAGATAATGCTGGGTCATGTCGATATCGGCGTGTCCCACGATGCTCTGGATGGTGGGCAGATCCACGCCCAGAGCCTGCATCTGAGATACATAGGTATGCCGGCAGCAATGGGGTGTCAACACCCGCACTTCTCCGACACTTTCCAGAGCCTCTTTGAACTTGTCACGGAAGTAGGAAGGATTGCAGGGGACTCCCTTTTTGCCCACCTCCCAGATGAACCGGTTTTTCGTATCCCGAAGAAACAGGGCACAGCCTCTCAGACTGGGCGGCACGGGAATGTCCCGGTAGCTGTCTCTGGACTTGGGCGGGCCGATGGTGACCGTCCCTTTGATCTGGGTAACTGCCTGACGGATGTAGAGCACAGAGCCGTCCTCTTCGATGTACCTGGGCTCCAGCGCCAGAAGCTCCTGGGTCCGCATGCCGGTACCAAGCATCAGCCGGATGCTGCATCCCATGCGGTCATAGGGCAGCTCCGCCATGAGCTTTTTCACTTCATCGGCATGGAAGGCTTCTTTGCGCTTGGGTTCCTCTCGGGAAGAGCGCATCTTCTCGGCAAACCGGACAGGGTTTTTGAGAATCAGATCGTTGGCCTCCGCCTTGTTGAAGATCTGGAACAGCATGCCTCTGGCAGAGGATACATAGGAATCGGATTTTCCGTCCTTTTTAAGACCTTTCAGAAGCTCCTCAATATCAAAGGCCTTGATGTCCAGAAGCCGTCTGGAACCAATCCGGTCCTGCAGTGTCTGCAGAATATACTTGTAGTTTTGCTGTGTGGTAGGTGTAATATTATCCTTGTGGTGTTCAAACCAGAAATCTGACCAGGTTTCAAAGGTGTGCTTGACCGTGTTGTCGATTCCTGAGTTGCGTAAATTTTGATAGGCCTTCGCCTTTTCACGAGCCTCCTTCTGTGTTTTTCCGTAAAAATAAATGATGTTGCGGCGGCCATCCTCCAGGAACCCATCCATGATGCGCAGTTCCCAGCGGCCGTCAGGTCTGTGGCGAATACTTCCTTCGCCGTTTGATCGTTTAGCCATGTTACTCCTTTCTGTCCTGTAACATAGGCCTTCACTGTGACGCTTTCAAGTTAACATAACTTTTTTGCTTTGTAAAGGCCTTTTCAAAAATTTAGTGAATGTTGACTGCGGCGGACGATAGTTATCGTTTTCAGTACCGAGCAATACGATTATAGAGTCACTCAAATTGCTCTTTTGAATTAAGTAGAAGATTACCAGACGAATACCAGCATGCTATACTCTAAGTATCTACGACGACATGCGTAAGGAGGCGCTTTTGTGAAAGAGAATATCGATGAATTCTGGTGTAAGGTTGAAATTTACAACGAGTATCTCAAAAAATTGCAACCCTGCTGGTGCAGATCCAGACCGTGGAGAAAATTTAGGCCAAGGCCGAAATAGAACTTTTGATGCTAGAAAGCAAGGTCGATGACAGCAGCAAGGCTCAGTATGAGAGTCGCCTGACCTTCACTACGCAGCAGTGCGAAGAGGCTGCGTGATATGTTGGAGGAGCTGTCCCTGGTCCAAAAGCTCAAAGAAGGTCAGGAGCAGGAACTGCCGCTCCCGAGAAGTAAACAGTAAAACGAAATTAATTGTGGTGGCCTCCCTTAGGTGGAAGGCAACCGCTATATATTGCAGTATCAAAAATACAGAAAACTGCATATTCAACAAAAACACGGGGCGATTTTTGGTATCATAAAATAAAACTGTATACATAATGGACTTGCGGTATCTACGTGAATTGAGTTATACTAATACAGAAAGATCAAGCAATAAGTAGTTTTGTGATAGCTGTTTCTGGATCTTAAAGAAAATGTGTGCTTCGAGCGATGATGCATCATACAGAATGTAGAAAAGGAGAATTTCAAAATGGCTAAGTATATTGTTCAGATGGTTAATGCACATACTGGGGAAGTCTTGGAGACTATGGATGAGGAATTCAACTCCTTGGAAGAAGCAGAAGATTACGCACGTGAAAGCAACAATGATTTCTCCTGTGGAGCTGATGTACTTGATGATGCTGGGTACTCATTTACTGATCCTGATGAAGTCGACTTTGTGGTAGAAGAAGCATAAGTTACAAAGTGAAACAAGTTCTAACACTAGGGCTAAATCAAAAATTTTTATAGTAAACAGTCAAACTCAATTCATTGGTGGCCTCCCGAGGGAGGCCATTTTTTATTACTTAATATGTTCGTTTATCCACTCAATCAGCTTGTCCTTGGGAACCACCATGCGCTTGCCAATCTGCAGGGTAGGGAAGCCCCTGCTGTGCATCAGACAATAGGCGTTGGCCCGGGAGATTCCCAGAACCGTAGCCACATCCTGTGCATTCAGCGTAACGGGCAGTTCTTCCATGGAAGTGTAAGTGTTGGTCATATCAAATTCTCCTTTCATAACTTCTGTTTCGTGTTTTCTGCGGCGGGCGAAGTTCCTGCCGCATTTGCTGCTCTATTGCGATTTCTTCTTTCATTCTGGGATTTCGGTCCAGAATACCTTCTGCGGTTTTGATGTCATTTCGAAGTCTCTTCAAAACAGCGGTGCAGTCATTTCGCTGCTCTTTTAACGTCTCAATTCTCTCCGGATCGGTGCAGCGGCGCAGTTGGTTGTAGATTTGCGTTCTGTTTGCAGTCACCAGATTGATCTGGGATTCGGTGTTCTCTATGAATGCGCTGACCGATTCCAGCGTGTCTAGATGCTCCTTTCCGATGAGCTGAACCTCCATTGTGAGCTGGTCAATCTGCCGCCAGGCTTTTCGCATTTCCGGGGAAAGCGGACGGCGGTTTTGCTTCTTTGGAATCACGCCCAGCAGATAGCAGTAGTGTAGATATAGGGCACGCAGGCCCGTGACCTTTCCTGCTTTTCGGAAGCTGCCACGGAAGGTGCAGCGTCTGGGATAGGTGTGCCTCGCCTTTGTACGCTCGTCCCAATACCGGTTGCTGTTTTGGAATTTTTGTACAGAATCCTGCTCCCGGATTCGCTGCCAGATTCGCTCCGGTTCGTATTCTTCACCCAGACGCCACATCCGGACGGCCTTCTTTTCGTGGATAGATTTGATGGTGGGATGCTCCCGGTTCAGGGTAATTTCATAGCCCTGATTGCGCATGACTTTCAAAAAATCCTGCCTGCCAACGCTGACAGAGATGGCAAAATCAATGGCCTCCCGCATCAGATTGTGCCTGGTTGGCTCCCCGTTTTTCTCTGCAAAGTAGATGCTGCGAGGTGTTTTTCCCTTTGGATTTTTTATGACTGTCAGGTTGTTTTCCTCACACAGTTCATCGGACAGGGCTCTGAAATGGAAGTAGGTTCCCTTGTTGCAGAGGAACTTTTTTCCGTCCCACAGGTTCACGGCATTGACCACAAAATGGTTATGATAGGTACCGGTATTGAAGTGAGTGGCGACCACCACCTGGTACTGATCGCCCCACATTTTCTTTGCCAGTTCCACGCCCAATTTGTGGCACAGTTCCGGTGTTACTTCGCCTGTTTTGAAGCTTTGGTAGGCATGATAAGCAAGGACTCCGTGTACCTTTCCAAAACGTTTCTGGACGGCTTCCATCTCCTGCCAGGCTGTTTCTGCGTTGCAGTTGAGGCCGGTGACATACATGGTTTTCTCCTCACCGATGACGGTTTTCTTTCCGTTTTCCACATAGTGGACCACTGCCTGAATGTCTGCGTATTCTGTTTTTTCCGGGTTCTTGACATACTCGATCAGGCGTTTGGCACTGTCCTTAATCGGCCAGATCTTCGTCACACCCATGGTCATCACCACTGCATTCCTGCAGATACACCTTCAGAATCTGCTGAGAAATCTCCTGCAGTTCTCTGGAAATTTCCTCCGGCTGGTAAAACTCAGCATCCTCTTTCAGGGCCTCAACAGCCCGGTAAATTTCGTAAAATTCCTGCTGAGGAAGGCTGTGAACCTCCTGTTCAGTGCCCAGCTTCCGCAGATATTCAGACAGGCTCAGATGGCTCTTTCGGGCGTTTCTGCAGAGCTTTCTTTTTTCATTTTCCGTGACACGGATATGGATTCCGATGCTTCTGTTTCTCATAAAATCATCCTCCTTTCTGATGGGGTTATAGGGAATCGAGCACGAGCGCTGCCTGTGGCAGATGAAGCGAGTGCGCAGATTGTGCAGCAACACGGGGAAGCAAACCGCTTTAAGCGGTGTAGCTGAGCCGCCTGTTGCAAACGGACAATCTCCGGGGGGTTATAGGGGACTTTTGTCCCCTCTCGGCTCTGCCGCCGATTTTGGGGCAACACAAAATCTATGCTCGCTACAGTGCAGGACATTGTCTAGTCACTCGTTCTCTTCTTCCTCCAATTCTTTTTTTAAGTATTTCAGAAGAAGCTGTGCCTCCTCCCGGTTCAGAGTAATTCCCTTTCTGGGTGCTCCACGTTCCCAGCGCCGGATATCAAAAGCGGGCTCATAGATACCCCACTTCACAAGATTCAGTTCTTTGGTATTTGCTCCCGTTTCACCGCCTAAGACGGCAATCTTTTTTGTTATCTCATAATGAATCATTCGTTTTCAGTTCCTTTCTTTGTGACACCCGTGACAGTTATGACGGCCTTTTTGCTATATATCAATTGAACCGTCATCTGCGTCATTGCTGTCATATTTTTTGAAACCAATCAGTCGCTGCTGACCGGTACGCTTAGTCCTATAGCGGATGCCTTCTGGCTCCAGAACCTCTCCGGCAAACTGTCCCAGGTACTTGGTGACCATATTGGGCGTGACCTCGGATTCCTGCATCTGCTCCAGCAAATCTGTGGCAGTTCCTACCCATTCCTTCCGGGGCCGCATGAAGTCGGCAACCCGAAAAAGAAAGCCGGGAATTTCCGCCTTGTGAATCTCCTCACTATCCTTCCGTTCCACCAGCTCCCACACCAGATTGTGAAATTCCAGCGTCAGCTCCTGATATTCCACATCCCGGCCATTGGCCAGAAGCACGGCTTCGTTGGTGCTGCGTTTTCGCTTCAGGATCAGGTTGGTATCGGCAGCACCGGTGATGCCGGTGGAGCCAGACACTTCGTTGAAGGGATCGCTGCTGTCCTGCATCTTTCTCAGATGGTGAACCAGCAGAATTGAAATGCTGTACTGATCGGCAAGCTGCTTGATAGAAGCAATATCGTCGTAGTCGTTTCCGTATACGCCGACTTTCCCGGCCCCGCCTTTGGTATCCCTGACCTTCTGTAGCGTGTCGATGATGATCAGCCGGGTGTTGGGATTCTCCGTCAGAAAATCCGTGATCTGCTCCTCCAGACCGCTTCCAATCAGGCCGCAGGCCACAGCAAAATGCAGGTTGGGCGGCGCATCATCTGTCAGCTGATAGAGCCTGTCTTTGATGCGGCGCACAGTATCTTCCAGACTGAGATAAAGCACATCGCACTGCATGGTGGACATGCCCCAGACAGGCCTGCCACGGGCCACCTGCAGCCCCAGCCAAAGCATCAGCCAGCTCTTGCCAATCTTGCTGGCACCACTGAGTACATTCACCCCCTGGGGGATCAGACCGTCTACAATGAACATAGTCTTTCCCATAGGCATGGCCTGCAGGGTTTCGGCATCAATGGTTTTTAATCTGGTTTCCATATGTGTCCTCCTTTCCTCTGTAATTTTCATAGCCTCATTACCTCCTTTCATAGCTATGTATCAGGAATCAGAACCGGGAGGCGTTTATGCTACATACGAAGCATCAGCATACCGATGCTTACTGTTCTGTTTCCCGTTTGCCCGATTGCGAGTTTTGTCCAGTCGCAAGGCCAAAGCTGACGCATACGCTCGCTTTCAGAGAAAGGTCATGGCGGTATTCCGGCAGGTGGCTTGTATCGGCGCTGTTCAGTTGTCAAGGTACATCCAGGGACATTGCCCCTTCACTTACTCTGAATTGGTCTCCCTGTTTCGGGGGGGTGTTTCCGAAAAAATATTTTTCTCCTCACTTGTTACCACTGGGAGGGGCCAAATGCACACCCTGATTTGAAAAATACCTCTCACTAATTACTTCAAAATTCGCCTTTTGCCCCCCCTGTTTCTGAAAAAAATTTTTCCTCTCACCTGTTCCCACTGGGAGAACCTAAAAATTAAGTTTCTGGAAGAAATATTTTATTGGAGGACAGATGAATAAGTCCCCTCATTTGTTCCAACCGGGAAAGGCCTTCTGTACCCCCTCGGCAGAAAAATTTTTATTTTTTGGATACCCTCATAAAAGCGAGGCGCTGCAGACTCCGCTTGGGAAAGTATTTTTGTGTATTTTGCAATCTGAAGCAAAGATCAAAAAAGGCCTATCCCCGGACAAGCCGAGGATAGGCCTAACACTGTACGAAGTCCTTCGGGCAACAAAAAAGCGCCGTCGAATGAGATAGGCCGATGGGTATAGTAACCCCATAAACTTATCCGGCTTCGTACGGCGCTTGGTAGTTTTTTCAGTCCTCTGCGATAGAGGATCCTGCTCCGCTTGCTCGATTAGAAATCGTAGGGATATTCAGTTTTCATATCGGTGATGTCTCAATTAGAACATCCGTTCGATATAGACATATAATAATCCATTGCTTCCAAAAGTCAAGCCCCTTTGGAGAAACAAAACAGAGGTGATGCTTGAAAGCGTTACCTTTCTGCTGAAATCTGAGCATAAATCACTTTTTAATTTTTATAGCCCTATCAATTACCAACTTTCCTTGTTTGAAACGGCATGAGAATCCTTTTAATAGAAGGCCTAAGTTTATACACTCTACTAATTCTTCATAAAATGCAGTAGTTCTGTCCAGTTCAATTACAGCCACATATGGATTCAACGAGACAATGCAGAAGCATGCTTGAAATCCAGATTCAAGCAACGTCTTGATTTTTTTTAATTGGACTATAGATCTCTCTGAATATACAGTTGGAAAAACTGCATTTTCTTCTGTAGAAATTATGGCTTTTATCTCCATAATTGTGTTTGTATCGGCTATAAATATATCACTTTTATATCCATCTATACTATGCTCTGTGTAAACTGTACGCCTCTTGCCAAGAAAAGAAAAGGTTCTACGGTGTATGCTTTCTGCTATTGCCTTGTTTGCTATACTTGGGTTAAGCAAAATAAAACTTCTCTTATATGGAATAGCATAAAGAGCATATTTAGTACGGCTTCCAGGTGTTTGCGTTGGTACTAATATGACCTGCTTTCCTGAAAGCTTCAAAAAATTTCCAAGGTGACAAGAGGAGGGCACATAGCAGACAGTATCTTCTCCAGAAATATTAACTTCGCACAGAAAACGATTCTTCAGCTCCTGCTTAAAGATTCCGGTAATAAATTCTGAATTAGATACTGCCTGCATATATGATCTTCCTTTATAATGTCGAAATGAACTCGTCAAGCTCGTGCTCAGAAATAAGCAGACCTTGCATGTGAATTGTATGGCTTTCCGTACACATAAGCATATCTCCCTTGCCCAATAGACTTTTGGCACCAGACGTATCCAAAATCGTCTAGGAGTCAGTATGGGAAGTATGCCTAAAGGAAATGTGATATAGAATACTAGCATTTTATAAATTAAGAATAATCATAAAGCTATTTTATTGTTCCTCTGGCTTCTATCCATGCATCCACATCGCTAATCCGAAATTTCAACAAGCAACCAGTACGTGTTGGTACCTTATTATACTTTTCAGTCCATGAAAGAACGGTATCTCTACTGACGTCAAGATGCCCTATAATTTCTTTCATCGAAAACCAACGTTCCTTAACTTCGTTTATATTAAGCCTTCACCATCGAGTAAAATAGCTTATGTATGGCTATTATAGTGTGATTGGTTAGCATTTACAAGGTTTTATTAAGGTTTATTCAGAACACACTTGACAATTTCTTTGAGTGGAGTATAATACAACGATTTGATTCACTGTATTCAAATGGACGGATAGGGATTATTTTAGGAGGTTGACCACAATGAAACATGACTTTCAATATATCTCTAAACATGACCCTGACGTAGAAATGGCATTCCATAATCTAGTGTCGCTCATAAACGAAGTACAGTATTTAACGAGAGCTCACTTCACATTCCAATTTACTCCTGTTGGTAGTTATTCCAGGAATATGATTACCTATGACACAAAATCGGATATTGGGTTTGACTTTGATATCAATATTGAGGTTAACAACAATCAATGTCAGTATTCGGCTAAACAAATCAGAGAAATCATCCAGTCCGCTTTAAACAAGGTTGCGAATAAATATGGCTACGACTACCCAGAAGGATCTACACGTGTTTTGACAATCAAAGTCAAAGACAGGAGAAATTCACGTATTCTATATAGTTGTGACTTGGCGATTGTAAATAATTACGAGGATGAAGACGGATATGATTGTCAAAAATATATTCGTTATAATAAACAGCAAAATTCCTATATCTGGTGCAAACAGCCGGACGGCTATTATATGCTCCCCGAAAAAATTGAATGGATAAAAGATAATCAACTATGGAATGCATTGCGAGACTGGTACATATATAAGAAGGATCAGAACGAGGACTCTAATGTACACTCCAGAACAATTTTTGCAAATTCTGTCCATGAAATTTGTCAGAAATACGGTTACTATGTGGAATAAAGAAACCATGATTTGATAGATTCTATATTCCTTGCAAAATGAAATCGTTTTTGGTATTATAATAGCGACGCTGAATTCCCCAATATAAGGGCAGCAATGAATGATACCAACGAAAGCCCTGCCAAACTGGCAGGGCTTTTCTGTTATAGAGGAGCAGCCACCATGTTACAACCTGGTTTATACGAACAAGTCATCAACCATCAGCTGGACACCGAGCTTTCTGCGGTTGCAGAAGCCCGGAAATCTACTGCGCCTATCGATAAGGCGGAAGCCTCCAAGGTGCTTTCTCAGTACCTGAGCGAAGTGATCGAAACCGGCCTTGATAATGTGCGGGACAACGGTGGGGACCTCTCTGCGCAAATTGAGCTGACCAACCAGATTGTGCGGCTCATTCAGAACCGGACAAAAGAAGCTGACTTTGCATCTATGGGCGTTGCCCAACGTGCAGAGCAGCTTCTTGCGCTTTTACGGGAGTCTGATCCGAGGCTTGCTGCCGGAAAGAGCGCCAAGGATGTGGAGCGGCCGGAGACCTCCATTGCCCAAAGCTCCCTGTTTACTGGTGCCATCCATGAGCCTCAGATGTTCACAGAACTGAAAAAGGAAATCGTATCTGCTGACCGGATTGATATGCTGGTGTCCTTCATCAAGTGGAGCGGCCTGCGGCTGATTATCGACGAGCTGCAGGAGTTTACCCAGAATGGCGGTCAGCTTCGGATCATCACCACCTCCTACATGGGTGCCACGGATGTGAAGGCCATTGAAGAGCTGAGAAAGCTCCCCAACACGCTGATTAAGGTCAGCTACGATACCAAACGCACCCGGCTCCACGCCAAAACCTATGTTTTCTATCGGGATACCGGATTTACAACAGCCTATGTGGGCTCTTCCAATCTTTCCAATGCAGCCATATCCAGCGGACTGGAATGGAATGTAAAGGTCACTCGGAAGGATCTTCCGGAGACCATTGACAAGATTGCAGCCACCTTCGAGAGCTACTGGAACTCCAGTGAGTTTGAATACTATTCCGAAGATCAGCGGGAGCGACTGGCCCGGGCGCTGAAGGCTGAAAAGTACATAGGCGGCAACCAGGCTGAGATTTACACCATGGACATTACACCCTATTCCTACCAGCAGGAGATTCTGGACCGGCTGGAAGCAGAGCGGACAGTCCGTGGTTTCAACCGCAATCTGGTGGTAGCAGCGACCGGTACCGGCAAAACGGTGATTTCAGCCTTGGATTACAAGCGGTTCCGGAAGCAGCATCCCGGGCAGAAGTGCCGGCTGCTGTTTGTGGCCCATCGGGAGGAAATCCTGAAGCAGAGCCTTTATACGTTTCGGGCAGTTTTGAAGGACGCCAACTTTGGCGAATTATTTATTGGAAAAGTGAAACCGGATAGCGTTGAATATCTATTTATGTCTATCCAGACACTTAATTCTCAGGAATTCTGGAAGAAGACAGATCCTGAATTTTACGATTATATCGTATTTGATGAATGCCACCATATGCCAGCAAAATCTTATCAGCAGCCACTGCATCATTACCAGCCGCAGATTTTGTTAGGACTAACTGCAACACCAGAACGTATGGATGATGCATCCATTCTGCCATACTTCAATAATCGAATCGCCGCAGAAATTCGTCTGCCGGAGGCCATTGACCGCAAGCTGCTGTGTCCCTTCCAGTATTTCGGTATCACCGATACCGTTGACTTGGACAAGCTCAAGTGGGCCGCTGGCGGCTATGACAAGACTGCACTTTCTAACGTCTATACATTCAGTGGCGCTGTAGCCAATCGTCGTGCAGACCATGTGGTGACGTCTCTGCTCAAATATGTAACCGATATTGACGATGTGAAGGGCCTGGGCTTCTGCGTATCGGTGGATCATGCAGAATTCATGTGCCGGTACTTTACCGAGCATGGGATTCCCTCCATGTTCCTGACAGGAAAATCTCCCGATGAGGAGAGAAAGAACGCCAAGGATCAGCTGGTTTCCGGCAAGGTTCGTTTTATTTTCGTCGTGGATATTTACAACGAAGGCGTGGACATTCCGGAAGTCAATACGGTTCTCTTCCTGCGTCCTACGGAGTCTCTGACGATCTTCCTGCAGCAGTTGGGCCGTGGCCTGCGTCTGAGCGAGGAGAAAGAGTGCCTGACCGTTCTGGATTTTATCGGTCAGGCCAACAAGAAATACAATTTTGAAGATAAGTTTGCAGCACTGCTGTCCAACACCACCCGAAGTGTGACCCGAGAGATCAAGGACGGCTTTGTTTCCGTTCCCAAGGGCTGCTATATTCAGCTGGAAAAGAAGGCTGCGAAGATCATCCTGGACAATATCCGGGCGTCCTACGGAAATAGCGCCGGTCTAGTGACACGAATTGCCTCTTTCGAGGAGGATACGGGCCTGGAACTGACTTTGGGAACTTTCCTGGATTATTACCATATTGACCCCAGAGCGATCTATAAGTTTTCGTCCTTCTCCCGTCTGTGTGCACGGGCAGATTTGATCGAAGACTTCACAGAGCCGGTGGAAGACATTCTGACGAAGGCTCTGGCACGATTCTCCTGCGTGGATTCCCGCCGTTGGATCTCGTTCCTTCTGGATATTTTACCGAGAATTGACGATGTGGATTTCTCATCGCTGTCTTCTGCAGAACAGCGGATGATGCAGATGTTTTATGTGACGATTTGGGGAAAAGGAATAGAGAGTTTGGACAGCGATGAATTCTTAGATAATATATACTCCCTTTCGGATAGTCCGACCATGCTTAACGAGCTACTTGATTTATTGCGTTATCAATTTGGGAAAATCGATTTTGTGGATGCTACTGTCAATTTGGGTTTTGATTGTCCCCTGGATCTTCATTGTTCTTATTCCATGAGGCAAATTGCCAGTGCATTTGATTATCTCAATTTTGGCGCTATGGCTGGAATCGGCGTAAAATACTTCAAAGAAAAGAATATAGATGTGTTCTTTGTCACCCTAAACAAAGCGGATAAGGACTATTCTCCGACCACGATGTACAACGATTATTCCATCAATGACACCCTGTTCCATTGGCAGAGCCAGAGTACGACCTCTGATGCTTCTCCTACTGGCCAGCGGTACATTCATCACCGTGAAAAGGGCAGCAAGATCCTGCTCTTTGTCCGTGAGTTTAAGAATGATCGAATCACAAATGGTGCTGCGGCCTACACCTTCTTGGGTACGGCAAGCTATGTAAAGCACGAAGGCTCCCGGCCTATGAATATCACCTGGAAGTTGGACCACCCAATTCCCGCAAAGTTTTTGAAGAAAACAAATAAATTGGTAGTGGGTTAACCACATGAAAGGCAGTGAAGGAAACATGGACCCGTTTTTAGCCAGAACAATGATAGAAACGTTAAGTAAGGGAATTAATCCGGTCTCAGGATTGGCACTGCGGGACTCAGACAGTTGTGCCGATGAATCCATTCAAGAAGCCCTCACCGAAATTCTGGAGCATTGTACCATTGAATCAACGGAACAATATGCTTTTCGCATCAAAGAAGAAAAGCGTGAAAAGCACCAGGAGCGTATGGCAATAAGAGCAGAAAAGTATCCAAGGGCCGGTTTCCCCTGGGATAAAGCCGAAGAAAAAAGGATGCTGGAAATGCATCGATCAGGAAAGAATATTTATCAAATTGCCCATTGTTTGCAAAGGACACCAGGCGCTATATCGGACAAATTAAAACGCTTGGAGATGAAACCAATTTACCGTACTAAGAAAACGCCCAAGTGGTATTAAGGAATCAGGTGTGTATCATACGAAGCAGAAAATTACAGAAGTAGTAGCCGCCTTGATATGGGACGGAGATAAATTTATGATCTGCCAGCGGCCGGCCAACAAGGCCAGGGGCATGCTCTGGGAGTTTGTTGGCGGCAAGGTAGAGCCTGGCGAAACCAAGCAGAAGGCGCTGATCCGGGAGTGCCAGGAGGAACTGGCCATCACCCTTTCTGTTGGGGATGAGTTTATGACCGTGGTACACGAGTATCCGGATATCACGGTCCGGCTGACGCTCTTCCATGCAACCATCGCAGAGGGTGTTCCCCAGATGCTGGAGCATAACGACATCCAGTGGATTACAGTAGACCAGATTCCAGACTACGAATTCTGCCCGGCAGATGTGGAAATTCTAAGGAGACTTACTTATGAGTATCAAAAAGTATAACAAGCTTGTCCGGGATCGGATTCCAGAAATCATTGAGGCTTCTGGGAAAAAGTGTAACTATGAAATTATGACAGACGAGGTATATCTTCAAAAGCTGAATGCCAAGCTGACCGAAGAATTACAGGAGTACCTGGAATGCAAGTCTCTGGAGGAATTGGCAGACCTTCTGGAAGTGATGGGTGCTGTTGTCAAGGCCAGAGGATATTCTTGGGACGATTTAACCAGAGTCCGCAAGGAAAAGAAAGCGGCCCGGGGCGCATTTGATAGGAGAATCCTTTTGAAGGAAGTAGTCGAATAAGATGTATTGGCTGTTTTGTTTAAGAGTCGTCAATCAGGCGACCTATTTGGATATGGCCTGTACTATAATATTTACATAAGTAATTAGGTTCGTACTTAAATTCTGATAACAGCAAAGAGGAGATGCACGTTATGAGCTTACCTAAGAGAAAGTTAGAAATTGAGAAACCAGATTTTGCTAAAATTGCAGGAGAAATACAAAATACTGCAGAGAAAGCTGGGAAAAGCATCTCAGAAGGTGCAAATCATGCCGTAGCATTCACGCAAGAACAGCTCAAAAAGATTGGAAATAAGCCAGAAACAGCCAAAGATAAGCATGATAATTCTCCAGATCAGGAGAAGAAAAATACGAATCCCAAAGTCACTTTAGATGATCAGCTTCATATTGCGGTAATGGAATACAACGATGCATATACCCAGCTTGATGCAAACGGAAATGCACTGTATGTTATGAGAACTCGTGCAGTTGATATTATTAAAAACATTGAGGACCTCATCAACAGCATTGCTAATCATCCAAAGTCATTTGATACTGATATTTTGGAGATTCATACAAAGCGTACAGCCTTTATTGATGCTTGCGAATTTGCAAAAGCAGAATTGAGTTCTGCCAAAAAATCTGCGCTTGGAGCCGGAGCCGGTGCTGCAGCTGGGGCAGCTATTGTCAGTGTTGCTCCTGCTACTGCAATATGGATTGCAACGACTTTTGGAACTGCATCAACAGGAACTGCTATATCTGCATTATCGGGAGCTGCTGCACAAAGTGCTGCATTGGCCTGGCTCGGAGGAGGAGCGTTAACAGCCGGAGGCGGAGGTATGGCTGCCGGTCATGCCTTACTGGCAATGGCCGGTCCTGTGGGATGGACCGTTGCTGGTGCAACCTTACTTGCATCCATTACGCTTTTTACAGTTAACAAGTTCAAAATAAACAAGCAGAAAAAAGAAGAGATTGAAGCGGTAAAGAAGAACACAAATGACACCCGAATTCTGGCCGAAAAAGTACAGGAACTTATTGACGAAGATTCTTTGCTTCGGGAAAAACTGAGCTGCATGTACAGCGATGCACTTCATGAATTTGGTAAGGACTTTATGTCTATTCCGGAGGATCGGCAGATGATGCTCGGAACTTTGGTAAACAATACGAAAGCCCTGGCCGCATCCTTGAGCAAGGGCGTAGAATAAAGGTGAACCGAATGGATATAGAAAAGCTGGTAAAAACAGACCAGGAACAAGCTGTTGCATCTTGGGTTAATTATTTGAATCAAGTGCGGTTGGATCGGCTTGTCAACACGCTGACTCAGCAGGATAATAATATGGCCGGAGCCATGGAATCTTTGAACAAAGCCCTTACTCAGATCAGGACAGAAATCATTGATCGAAATCGGGGCGGCACAAAAGGAATGCACGGTTTTATCGCAGAGATAGCAGAATGCGGTATTGGAAATGCAAGGAAGCAAATCTTAGGGCAAGAACCGGATTATCATTGGGTTAATGATAACGGACCTGTCGATCTGATACGTGGTGGTCAAGAGATTCAGCAGAAGTTTGTTCAGTCTGGCGGACATTTATCCCTGCATGCCATTGCAGAACACATGAAACACTATCCTGACTATCTCGGCAAAGGCGGAATTTATCAAATTTCTGAAGATCATTACGAAAAGATCCAGTATTATCTATCAATTCCCGCAGAGCAGGCAAACAAAATGCCCACTGGCACAGGGGAATTCTCCTTGAAACAGTGGCAAGAGGTACATGATTTTTTTGATTCCGGAGATGTTTCGGTCAATGATATAGAGCCTTCTGCTATAACATACGCAGATGCTCAAAAGGATGCTATTTCAGGCACCATACAGCGGGAAAAAGATCATATTGCGGAAGAAAATCAGGATATGCGCAGCAAAGCATATCAAAACAGCAAACCAACATTAGCAGAAGGGGCTAAAGTTACTGCAATTTCTGCTGCTATTGAAGGCGCAACCGCCTTTGGAAGCGCTATTGTAAAGAAGCGAAAAAGCGGTAAGAAATTTTCAGAATTTGATTCTGAAGATTGGAACCAAATTGCGACTGACACAGGAATGGGATCGTTGAAGGGCGGTGTCCGTGGCCTGAGTGTGTATGCATTGACTAATTACACGGCCACACCTGCAGCTGTTGCAAGCGCAGTTGTAACGGCATCCTTTGGCATTGCAGAACAGGCCCATCTTTTCAGGACCGGAGCCATCAATGAGGCAACATTTATTGAAAATTCTGAGATTCTTTGTGTAGATACTGCAGTCAGTGCACTGTCTTCCTTTGCCGGTCAAGTACTGATTCCTATCCCTGTTTTGGGTGCTGTGATTGGAAATACTGTGGGAACGTTGATTTACCAGGTAGGAAAAGACCAGCTATCCAAGAAAGAGCAAGCGATCATCAACGGATATTTGAGAGAAATTCAGCAATATGATACGCAACTATCCGCAGACTATCAACAAGCCATCACCGCAATCCGATCGAACTTTTCGGTTTATCTTGAGTTGGTTACATGTGCATTTTCACCGGATTTGCAGACTGCATTGGACGGGTCCGTTGCTCTTGCACAGTCCATGGGAGTACCTACCGAAGAGCTTCTGTGTAATAAGGAGCAGGTTGTGTCATATTTTATGGATTGAGTGCAAACAGGTTTCATTCCAATTAAGTATTGTCTGGGACGTTAAAAAATCAGCCGGAACTGAATGCATCAGCTTCGGCTGATTTTGTCTTCTGCAGAATAAATCATTTATTCTTTATCTATCTCCAAAAATGATTGAGCTGATCCCCGGTAGCGTAGATGCTGCTACCGAAAAACATGTCCCAGTTGTTACCCTCAGCGGCAACACGGTTACCGTCAATGTGGGTTCTGTGACGCATCCCATGCAGGAAGCCCACTATATTCAGCGGATTGCCATGGAGACCAACCAGGGCAACCAGATCAAGTATCTGAAGCCCGACACCGCTCCGGAAGTCACCTTTGCTCTGAGAAGCCATCGCTGTCTATGAGTACTGCAACCTCCACGGCCTGTGGAAGGCTGAGCTGTAATCGAACAGAAAAAATCACGCCTGGCTCTCCTGATGAGGGCCGGGCGTGTTTCATGTATACTCCGTCCAAACAGGACAAACAAGCAACCTTGCATCTTCCTAATATATTTATGTTACCACTTTTCGCTTTTCCTGTCTATTCGCATTTGACCTACTCGTTAAGATGATGCAGACACTTTCTCTTCCTTGGGTTATCTTTCCCCTTTATGACTGTTGTGACAGCGTTTTCTTTATATAGCGAATGCTTCATTATTGCCGTCATTTCTTATAAAATAGAAGAACGAGCTTTTTCCAGCTTTCTTAGTATCTAAATGCAAAACACCCATTTAGCACTTTTTATTATCTATAGAGATTTAGTGCGTATTGGCGGCATTATTGTCTTCTATGAAAGCAAAAAATTAGACATATTTAGGTAAATTCTCTGTGTTTTGTTGGTTCTAGATAACAAACCCGCCGTATTTCTACGACACCTTTCTCCTGCTTGGAAGGGCCATTTTCGTCTTCCGTTTGATTCTATAGTAAATTACCCTGATCGGTGCAATTCTTGTATTAATCTCTTTCGGTTACTTGGGTAATTTTGTTAATAGTTACATCTTTTCAACAATCGTCAACACTTTGAGGTCGTTCCTTTGAATTGTTACTTAAAAACCGTTGATTTATATGCATCTATTTTGTAAATTCATTTTATATACGGTGGTGATTTTATGACAATACAAAAAGCCTTTGGAAATTCTATTCAACAACTTCGCAAAGAGAAAGGACTTAGCCAAGAAAAGTTTGCTCTTTTGATAGATATGGACAGGACTTATTATGCATCAGTGGAATCTGGAAAGAGAAATATTTCTCTTTGTAACATACAGAAAATCGCCAAGGGTTTAGATGTTCCTATAAGCCAATTATTTGAAAATATGGAGGAGGAAGAGACAGATGAATTTGAATAATGTGTTCTATTTCAAGAACATCGTAGATCGGTACTATCCAGATGAAAACAGGGCGGCTGTAGATATTCAAGCCGTTGTAGGTCAAGTTAAGGAGCAAATTAAGTCTTTGACCGACGAAGATTTCATCGAAGTCATTATCAGCTGCTTTATTCCGGATTTGTATTCTGGAATGGGAAAATGTGAAAAACTGTTCACCAAATTGACTGAGTTGATGGTTGGTGAGTGGTGGCGTCGAATGGGCGGCTTTTATCGTTTGCCTACAAAGAAGTCGGGTACTGAAGATGTAGAACTCATTTATAATGATATCTCTATTGCTTGTGATGCAAAAGTGTTTCGTTTAGGTAGAAGTCAGAAGGCACCGAACGTAAAGGATTTCTTGAAATTGGCAAGTGTTCGACTATGGATAAATAATCTTAATGACGGTTATGCGGCGGCCCATAGCACACGCCACACCATTGGGGGATTGGTTACTTACTCCTCTCTGCATGAATGGGAAAGCGATAGCGAAGTATACGAAGAATGCACAAATCATCAGACACCCGTTGCTATGCTCCCATATGAGGTTCTGGCACTCCTTCTTCATCACAAGGAACGATTTACCACTGATGAATTCTTCAAACTGTGGAACTATAAGCAAAATGGTGTTGTTACTTCCAGGCAGAAGCACAACTATTGGGGCTATGTTACTCGGCATATCTGTTGTATGTTGCAGATGACTGAGGTCGAATATGCAGCCGAGATGAAAGAGTACCATGGGGCTATTCTTGCCGCTGCTGCTCAATATCGACAAATTGTACAGAGTGCTGTTGACGAAGTAGAACGAAAAATTTTAGACCAGTTGAACCAGTATAATACAGTAGATGAAATTAAAGCATTTGCTCTCAGAGAAATTGAACAACGAGATAACGCAATTGCGCTTGATTACTTAAAACACATTGATGATTTCCGATACTATCGGGATCAAAAATAAATCTTATAGCAAAAGGGGAACGGATATTGTGTCCGTTCCCCTTTTTATTAGATGATTATAACGAGTCTCTGGTCTTAATACTGAATTCAGGAAAGTTACTCTTAACAATTTTTGATGCTGCAACAAGTGCATCTGCATCCGTTTTTGTATTTGTGACCTCACTGGAGTTTGCTATTAGTCCTACGGTACACGCAATCACGGCAAGACCGGCGTCCGGCTGAGTCCATCCAGACTCTTCTATCAGCAGTTTGCCGAACGAGTCGCAATAGTTTTGAGTTTTTTCCAGAACAGTATCTAAAGAAATAGGCTTTTTTACATCGTTACTTTTGCGGGCTACGATAGCCATACAAGTATTAACTGCCTGAGATAGTACAGCTCTGGGCCGACCTTTTCTTTCAATACTCAAAGGCTGAACACTGCTAACAAAAAAAGAAGACTGTCGATATGCTCTGATGACTGCCTCCCAGCCATTAACAGAACTATGGGAGTAAACAAAACTGAAAATACCATCATCTTTCAAAACACGAGTAGCCTCTTTAAATGCCATACTTAACTGGTGACAATATTCTTCATGGGCTGATTGTCCCTTTTCCACTCGTCGGGAAGATGCTACAAGTTCATATTTGCAATCGGTAATCTGGTTAGCAAACAGGCTCGGCTCAATTTTTTCGAGGAGTATTTTTTTCCATGCATAGAAAAAGTCCGCTAAAATGGAATAATAGATATTATCGTAATATGGGGGGTCTGTAACAATCGCATCAAAATAATTATCTTCGAATGGAAGCTCTTGTGCATGTGCGTGCTTAATAGTAATGTTTCCATTACAATTTTCGAAGGAAGTTACGCCTTTCACGATGCGCTTCAGTTTATCCCACAAATTTGCAGGCCCGTTTAAGAGCTGGTCTGTCTCGGCATAGTCAAAAAGCATTGCAATTCCAGGCCCACAAAATCCTCGACCTACCTGTTCATTTTGTGAGATCCACATTGACAGTCGACAATTCCAATCAATGACCTGGTCAATTAGGCTCGAAAGAGCTCCAACCACAAACTTGGCGAAATCTGGATCGTCGCTTTCCATGTTGGAATATTGAGTAGTAAGCTCGTCTATGAGATAGAGAATCAGCAAACGTTGTCTATGATTCAAGAAGTCGGCATGCGTGACAATTCCGTAAAGTGCCGGGTTCACAATTCCAGACCAAACAGGAAGTTTGGATGTTGGAAGTGTAGTTCCAAGTTTTTTTAAGAGTTTATTTTCAGCATCTATAATCTTTTCAGTATTCGGAATAGCAATTGATTGATCGGCATTTAGAAAATCTTTTCCGGGACCAACACGATTCTTAATGAGAGCGGTCATAACATCCTCGCACTCAAGAACATCAACCTTATCAATGGTTTTTCCGCATTTAGGGCAATGCAGGATTCCTGTATATCGTTCCCACGGAGGAGAAAAGGGTTCTTCACTTTCTCCAAGATCTTTTACTATAAGCGTTTCAGAATTTCCGTTTTCTATCTCTTTTGAAAAAAATCCAATTCGCTTACCTTTCTTTTTGGAAAGCCATGGCCTCTTAGAAATAATGAATTTATGGCCACAATGGGGACAAGTTTGCCGATAAGTCCAAATATATCCAAAAATAGATTCTTCACTTTGTCCCCGTAACGGGTAGAGCCAGTTAGTACGCTCTTTAAGATTGGATAGCACCTGGGAACCGACTTTTTGCACAGCTTTTTCGGCTTTCTTTAAGTCAATTCTGTCTGCGTATTGCATATTGCATTTTTGGATAAAAACCGAAAGCTGATTAGAATCGATAGAATAGGAATCAAGCCCCAGTCTCTTAGCTTCAAAGGGAATTGTACCACCACCGCCGAACATATCTAATACTCGTGGAGTGGATTTATAGCCTGTCATGATCATATCATGTGCATGCTGCACACACTTGGGATCGCAGTTCATGGCGAGTTCTGCCATCGTTGACGTGGCTTCCTCAGTTTTATCTTTACATAAAGACGAGAAAATCAGAGAGCGCATCGCACTGTGAGGTCGCCGTGCCCACCATACATGAATGGTGTGAGAGGTTTCACCCCGATGATAACGCTCATTATAACCGGCCACAGATGATTCGAAGTGAAGCATACCAGTATCAATAAGGCGCTCATCAGATGAAGGCACATCTCTGATCACTGGGCTTCTGTATGATTGATTATTGTTTTCCATTATATGACTTTACCTCTAAAATGCCATCGTTAAACAAGACAGAGAACATAGTTTGATCTGGAGATAATGCTCGAGTCAGTTTATATCCCAATGAAATTCGATGATATTTCCAATCAATTCGTTTTTCTCCAAGAATAAATCCATTAAACTTTACGGGAACTGAGTCAAGCCCTCGAAGCATTTCTTCAATAGTTTCCTCAATTTGACTGTTCCAAATAAGATACCCGTATTGTCTTGCACCTTTCGTAATTTTTATATTCATCAATAATCACCTCCTTTAAAATTATACCATATCTAAAGCTTGAATTCAAGCTTTACTTGACTAGAATATTTAAAAATACTCATTGACAACTCGGAACACAGTCTCTTTTTCATCTCGTATTTCTTCATTGTACCAAACCAGAAGACAAATGCAGATTAAGACACTCTATTTAAAAATGATCTTTATGATCTTTTTCGTCCAATCTTCAAATCCTCGCATCAATTAACCAATTGAAGGAGAAAATCTGGGTTCGTATTCGCAGCAATGCTGGTACTTGTAAAGGCCGTTTATAAGAACACCGAGATAAAAACTGTCAAGAATGAATTTCATATTGTTCTCCTATGCATTGATTAAATCTTTCACAACAACTTCCTTTGCACAGGATCTTATGACATTCATAAGACCTACCCATTTCATCATATTTTCAGCTTTTTCACTGTTCGGTGACGCCCGCCTGTTTTGCCTTTTTGTTTACTAGCTCGTCAAACATTCCTTGAGCCAGATTGTCTATATCTACTAAGTAGGAATAGAAGGTACATCAAGTGAACATATTATAATACTTGATCTAATGATGCTGCTTAAGATACTGCCCGTAACATTCCCTTCAAGCACCAAGCTCATACTTCGCTTGATCAGGTGATTTTACACTCAGCAAAAAGTAATCACCTTGTTTGGAATAAGTACCGCTGTTCTGCTCAAATAAAGTTTTTGCCATAATCTCAACCTCCTGTAATGTAATTTTGCTTAGATTTTTCAAAAGTCATATAAGAAATATAAATAGGCGAACTTGAAAGCGATAATAAAGAAAATGCAGAAGACAGCATTAATTTTACTGTCTTCGGTACTTTCCTTTGCCTTACTCTCCCCAATTTGAAGATGGTCTCAATTGTTGCCTTTGTAGCCTCTGCGATTTCCTGGGAGGTTTTTACTTTGCAAGAGAGATCATCTGTTTCCCCTATCGCCTTACCTCCTCTGCAAGTCTTGCCGTCCCGTCCCAGAAGTGATTTACATAAGTAATTATAAAGTCCGGCCTTTGAAGCATCCAGCAGTGACGCCAGGAAATAGCATACCTGGGTTTCCATTTTCTCCAGTAGCATAGTAACCGAGTAATCTTCGCCGAGAATGTATTTCATAGGATAAGCCAATACATCAAACAACCCTCACCTCACATACAGAACAGCGTAACATCGTGGTTACGTATTACCCCATCAATAGCATCCTCCAGCTCTGATCCTCAGAGCACCACAGGTGAGGACAGCCACATAGCCAGTACGCAGAAACATTCTGGAAAGAACATTTCTGCACAGTTTCATGGATGGAGCTGTGGAAAGATATATGTGCATCTGCAAACTAAGTTTTTATTTAAGAATCATTCTTATTTGTGATCTTGTCACAGAAAATCCGGAAAAGTTGGGTATAATAAGAATATCAAAACAAACCAACACTTCCGCTCCCAATTAGTGGAGCGCCCTATGGAGGATATATTATGAAATTCTATATTTGCGAGCACTGCGGCAACCTGATCACCTTCCTGCACAACGCCGGCGTACCGGAAATGTGCTGTGGCCAGAAAATGACTGAGCTGATCCCCGGCAGCGTGGATGCCGCAACCGAAAAGCATGTCCCTGTTGTCACCCGCAGCGGCAATACCGTCACTGTCAATGTGGGTTCTGTGACGCATCCCATGCTGGAAGCCCACTATATTCAGTGGATTGCCATGGAAACCAATCAGGGCAGCCAGATCAAGTATCTGAAGCCCGACACCGCTCCAGAAGTCACCTTTGCTCTGGCAGAAGGCGAAGAGGCCATTGCGGTCTATGAGTACTGCAACCTCCACGGTCTGTGGAAGACCGAACTGTAATCGAACAGAAATAGTCACGCCCGGCTCTTATCAGGAGAGCCGGGCGTGTTTCTTATATACTCCGTCCAAACAGTACAAAAAAAGGCAGCCTTTGCAGGCTGCCCAACATATTTATGTTACCACTTTTCGCTTTTCCTGTCTATTCGCATTTGACCTAATATTTTGGGCCTTTTTTCAAACACTCTGCCATCTTGCAAACATCCGTTTCCTGTGGTATCTTTAAGGCACAACAAAGGAGCAAACAAATAAAAGCTCCCGAATAAAAGGAGGACTCAGAAATGAGAAGTCCGAAGGATCATCAGAACTAACCCTCGATTGAACTATCAGAGAGTCAATCGAGGGTTAGTTTTTGCGCCAGTGGCAACAAATCGGAAAGAGGGCGAAAACAGGAATGCAGAAAGGTCTTAGCTCCAATGCGTGCAAGCTCATTGCCATTATCGCCATGACGGTAGACCACATTACCTGGCTGCTCTGGCCCGGCTGCCAGCATCTCTGTTGGGTCATTCTCCTGCATCTGATCGGCAGGATCACCGCACCTATCATGTGGTTTTTCATTGCAGAGGGCTATCATTATACCAGAAACCCAAAGAAATATGCGGCAAGACTGTTTCTCTTTGCCTTTGTCTCCCATTTCGCCTACACCATAGCCGGAGGGCTTCCCCTGATTCCCAATGGATTTTTCAATCAGACCAGTGTGATATGGTCTCTGGCCTGGTCCGTCGTGGTGATGATGGTTTATGCCGAGGAAAAATATCCCCTGTGGGCAAAGTTTCTCTTCACCGCCTTTGTCTGCCTGATCACTTTACCGGCAGATTGGTCCTGCATTGCGGTCATGTGCCCGGTCTTTCTTCATTCCCACAGAGGGGACTTTAAAAAGCAGTCCCTGGATATTCTGATCTGGACCTCCATTTATGCAGCTGTTTATTTCTTTGCCATGGACCGAATCTACGGTCTGCTCCAGTTCGGCACCCTGCTGAGTCTGCCTGTTCTCTATTTTTACAACGGTACCCGGGGAACCTGCAGACAGATGAAGTGGGTATTCTATGTCTATTATCCGGCCCACCTGTTCGTCATTGGCATGATCCGGGTTTTGGCAGGGATGGGGCGCATGTTCCCGTAAAGAAGGCATGTGCGCTCTTTTTTCTTTATCATGCAATCACCTCCCACGGAAATCGTGGGAGGTTTTTTATTTTGCAAGAGGGATCATCTGTTTCCCCTGCCTCTTTGCCTCCTCCGCAAACCTAGCCGCCCCGCCCCAGGGGTGGTTTACATAAGTAATGACATAGTCTGCCCTCTGAAGCATCCAGCGGTTGCGCCAGCTGATGGCGTACCGGGGTTGAACAGTTTCGATCCCTTCTGGCAGCACGGTGTCCGAATAGTCTTCGCCGGGAATATTTTTCGGCAGATAAGCCAGCACCACAGCGTAGCGGATGTGCGGATATTTCTTCTTCATAGCGAAGAGAACCCAGTGCACCAGCGCATCAAACTGGCCCTCATTTCCTACATAAAACCGATCAACACCATGGTTGCGGATCAGCTCCTCAATGGCCTCCTCCAGCTCCGATCTGCAGAGACCGATACAATCCCGGTGTCCGAAAAAGGTACAAACAGCCATCTTCCTTCCTCCTGATTTACGATATATCGTAAGTATAGCATAATTCTCTGAAAATTACGATATATCCCACACGATATGTCACAGATTTGGGTAAACTTAAATCACGATATATCGCAGGGAGGAATGCGAAGTGAATACCAAAGAAGCCGTTGCAAAGCGCATTCTGGAACTGTGTGAGCAGCGCCATATGGCCGTCAATGCTCTGGGCACTGTTTCCGGCGTCTCGCCGTCCACCATTTACAGTATGCTCAACGAAAAAAGCCAGAATCCCGGTGTGGTTTCCATCAAGAAGCTCTGCGACGGGCTGGACATCTCCATTCGGGAGTTTTTTGACAGCGATCTCTTCGACGGACTTGAACAGGAAATCAAATAACGATATAATTAGATGCAAACAGGGATCTCTGTTTGCGTCTTTTTTTATGAGGAAATCCTATGGAAATTTTAAGCAGTCAGGAAGCGTTACAGGCAGCCATCCGGCAGAACCAGATTCTGATTTTGCAGTTCGGTTCCGAGCGCTGCGCTCCCTGCAAGGCCCTTCAAAACAGAATCAAGGCGTGGAATCAGGAGCGCCCCGCTGTCTGCCATGTCTACGTGACGGTGGACGAGCTGCCGGAACTGTGCGCCCAGATGGGCGTATTCACAGTGCCCACCATTTTCGTGTATGTGGACGGGAAGCTCAGCTTGCAGCAAAGCGGTTATTTCAGCCTCAATCAGGTGCTGGAGCAGATTGAGAAATACGAACAGCTGCTTGGTTAATTCAGATCACAAAGGAATGGAGAATACCATGAAGATTTTATATACCCCTCTCACCATGGAGGACAGCGAAGAATTTTATCGTCTCGCCGGCGATGAACGGGTCGCCGCAACCATGCGGTTTGACTGCCCCCACACCCGGGAGGAAAGCGACCGGGTTTTGGGTGATTACCTTTCCGAAGGAAACCGCACCTTTGCCCTGCGCTTTCAGCCGGAAGAAAAGCTCTTCGGCGTGTTTGCCTTTAAGAGCGAGCCCGGATCAGATACTGCCGATCTTTCCCAGATGCTGATTCCCGAACAGTGGGGCCATGGCCTTGGCAATCAGATTATCAGCGATATGGTGGAACTGGCCCGGAAGGAAAAATGGTACCGGACGCTGGGTGCCTACATTCTGGAAAGCAATACCGCATCCCGCCGGATGGTGGAACGAAGCGGTTTTCAGGAGCAGGAGCGCCGCCGCTATCCCGGTATGACGGAAGATCTGGTGATCTATCAGCTGGAGATCTGAGCAGGAAGGAGCGTCAATCAGATGGATGTGAATCTCGAAAGAAACAGAGTTTATTATTTGCAGCTTTCATCCAATGCGCTGTGTGATTGCGCCTACTGCCGGAACTATTACTCGCAGGTGAAAGCAGCATACCCGGAGGTGACAGCGTATCTTCAGCGTTTTGGGGTTGATATCGAGAAACCCTTTGAAACATCTCCTCTGGAACCAGAAAACGGGTATCTGACATATTGCGCCTGCCAATACATTGTCTTTGGCTCCTGCGAAGAGGATTACTGCGATAAA
The DNA here is from genome assembly GCA_020025595.1 of Oscillospiraceae bacterium. GTDB lineage: Bacteria > Bacillota > Clostridia > Oscillospirales > Oscillospiraceae > Faecousia. Next base: position 5,387 of record JAHHRV010000020.1, on the reverse strand, counting down.
ATCGGAGACGTTGAGCTTCGAAAAGCAGATTCTTACCCCGACACAGGTATTTCAGAGTCACATTTCGTACTGGAACTTGCCCCGATTACGCTGAAGGCAAATTTCTGATTCTTGAGATGATCCGGGAATACCTGATACACTGTAAGGAGGATATCGCATGAATGATACAGAGAAGCATGAACAGGAAAACGACAAAGTCACCATCCGAAAAGCAAAAAGGAAGTTTTGCCTTGGTATTCTTCTGGCCTTGCTGGGCTTTGCGGTGCTATTGGCAGGTGCCCTACTGGATGTACAGGACACATGGAGAATCGTTGCGCTGATTGCAGCTTTTTTTGCCTGCGATATTGCAGGACTGATCCTGATAATCAACGCATTGCCCGGACTGGCACTTTCGGACATTAACAGAATTGATCAAAAATACGGCGAATGTGAACTGACGCAGCTGCACGGCATGAAGAAATATGAAGCAGAGCAAACACTTCGTTCTCACAAATTTAAATTTGATGACAGCGGTTATTACCGGAGAAAAAAGTTCTCGTTTTTGAAGGACTCCGTATCTTACTATGTGAAAATGTTGGATAGCTCCAACATGGAAAAAACCATTCGCAACGAGTGCAATTATTGGGATGAACAGTTTCAAAACGGAAAGAATACCTGTCTGATTTTGATGATTTACAGCAATGAACCGATGGATCAGAACACTCAATTACTGCGGAATGCCGGAATGATTCAAATTGCAGACAATATGGTGCTGGATATGTACTCGTCAAAGACGATGGTTGTGGTTGGGGTAGATCCTGTGACCGGCATCGGACGATATCTGGACATGGGCAAGGGACACAATCTTTATCTGTACAAATACGGCTGTAAAATGCTGAAAAAGCTGTTCGGATAGAGATGAGAAAGCTGTGATTCATATGGGAAAATACTACAATAAGTTTTTAGGAAAAAATATCGATCTGGCACCGTTGGGAATTGAGCGCCGGGAGGAGAATTCTCCCTATTTCTGCACGCCCAGAGGGGCGTCCATCATCGGCTGGGCCGGTGTGGACGGCATTCATTACTGCTTTATCCGGGGCTTTGGAGAGATGGTATTTGCCGTCAGTCCCATGGAGGTTGCCCCAAACTATGTGCGCCCTCTTGCCGGTAGCTTTGAGGACTTCCTGCGGCTGCTGCTTGCCTGCAAGGATTGTAATTTCATGGAGCAGGTATGGCAATGGTCACCGGAGGACTTCTCTCAGATGGTTGCGGACAGTACACCGGATCGGGCTGCAGCTGAGACACTGGATCAGATTCAGAAATCCATGAAACTCACCCCTATGGAGCAGCCCTGGGCCTATATGCGGGAGCTTCAGGACAGCTTTGACTACAGCAAGATCCAGTACACCGAGGAATTCTACGACCCTGAAATGAACGAAAATGCCCCTGCACCGGAATGGGCGGTGTACTACGGCGGTACCATTTACGGCCATACTGGCCGGGATAAGGCCGGTGTGGAGATTCCGGTAGACAAAGAATTCCAGTACGCAGGCAGAACCTTTTTGGTACCGGCAGTGTATTCCTGTGCCAAGGGACTGGTGGTGGACTTCTGTATGCGGGTGGAGCTGGAAGAATTTCAGCGTTACTGGGCCAAGTGGGGGGACCGATACGAGGATAATCTGAACCAGAGAGAGCGGAAGCTGAGCTATCTGGAAAACCCGCTGCACTTTGAATTTACGCCAGAGATCACGGTCAACGGAAAGATTTTGAAGCGGCGCAACAGCAGCGGCATCTGCTATATTCCCGGCGATCCCAGCGAGCCAGAAACCCGGTTCATCGTAGAGCATTACCACCTGGATCAGAGCTTTGCCTGGTCCTTCTCCCGGGTGTGCTTTCCCTGGAAAAGAGGACGGCGTCCGAAAATCAAATCTTTGGAACTGACCATGGCTCAGGAACCTGTGGAAGTTCCCGGAGAGGTATTTGAAGTTTCTTATCCCGGAGAACAGATTGACCTGAAGATCCCTGGAAATCCCTTCACGCTGACTGTGAAGAACTATGAGCCGCAGATCCTGGATCCTTCCATGATTTCCCCGGACAACATGGAATATCCCACCTGCTATACCATGCTGACTTACACCCTCACGCCAAAGCCGGAGGCAGAAAAGCTCTACATTCAGGATCTTTCCGAATGTGACCAGCCCAGACCGAAAGGAACAGAGCCTTCGGAGTTTAGTAGCTGCGAAGCTGCCGCCATTGCCATCATCGGCGGTGCCGACGGCCCCGTGGCTGTGATCGTAGGTGCTCCCCAGCCGGATCAGGAATTTGCCGCCTGCTCGGCCCCGCATTTTGAACCGGCTGAGAGAATCCAGTGGTACCCGGTCCTGCAGGTGACGGAGTATGAGCTGAAAGAAATCACCCTGATATAGTTTCCGATCTTCACACCAATTGCGCTCCGGTACGGAGTGCCGGGCTTTTCCAAGGATACATAAGGAGAATACAATATGTTTTTGCTTCGTAAGGACAGATGTACACAGGAAACCACAGGGACGCTGATCAAAAAAAGATGGAACGGCAATGTGTGGTTTCTGACGGTAGAATACACCGTTGCAGGTATCCGGTATACCTGTACGGAGCAGCTGCGGTACCGGATTACCAAGAAATATAAAGTCGGCGGAATTCCCATCGGTCATCATGCAACAGCATCGCTGCAAAATATTGAAGAAGGAACCGAAGTCAGAGTGATGTACAATCCCGATAAACCGAAAAAAAGTTATCTGCCGGATAATGAGGGACTTTTGCTATCGTAAGGCTGCTTCAAATCGTTTATAGCCTATATTCAGCAGCAAATACGGACATCTTTCATATTCTGCCTCTGTCTCCACTAAGATACAGAGTGCACTTGGTGAGCATGTTGTAATACCTGACCTGGTGGTACCCAGTCCTGCGGGTGACGGAATATGAACCTGCTACTGTAATCCTGATATAAAGAAAGCCGCTGCACCTGCTTCGGTGCAGCGGCTTTCTTTATTGTTATTACTTTTCAGCATATGCGAATTTATATATATTAGGAAAAGCATATGGCTCAACTTGACGTGCGGCAGTTAAAAGGCCACGCAATCTCTGCCGACTACTATAATCTTCAGGGTGCTTCAGTAGAAAAGTATGTTCTTTTATTATTTTTTCACGGATGGCATTCTTTATCACAGGTTTTCCTGTAGGATCAATAACAACTCCAGTAACTAATTTGGGGTATAATTTAGTATATGTTTTAACCTTGAAAACAGAGAGCTGGTATCCATATTTTCTGATAATCGTAAACACTTTCTCTTTAAATTTATGCGATATCCAGTGCTCACTTGAAAATGTTACGTCATCTACATAAACAGACATAATAATATTATTTTTGTCTGCTAGTTTTTGTAATTCATCGAACATACTGTGGTTAACTAAATATGACAGTATCTGACTAGTTGGGGCTCCTGAAATTAAATGATTCGTACAGGAAACCTTCTTAATGTTGAGAAACTGATATATAGATTCAATGTTATGGACATTGCTTTTTTCAAGATCAATAGTCGTTAAATCTGTGAGAATTCTAACGACATCAGGGGAACAACATAAATCAGAATAAAAAAACTGATATACACATTCTCTGCTAATTGACGGGAAAAAGGCGGTTAAATCGATTTTAAAAAGATTCCTGGTTTTATATCCAACATGCATAAATGCATTATCTGCATATGACCGGCCTTTTATGCCCGAAAAAACATTTTCAGGTACTACAATTTTCCCTAAGAGTTTTTTTAGAGTTTTCTGTATTACCTTTAATTCAGAGCGAGGAGGCTCAATTAAACGGGGCTTGGGTGTCATATCTATATATGGTGAGACTAATTTGGCAATGTAGTTTTGCTTTAATAACTCACTATTATCGATGTGCAACAAGCGTTTTAGCATTTTCTTAGATTGGAGACCATACAACGGACAATCTGAATATTTCAAAGGTTTTTACACCTCTATTCTTAAAAAATGTGCTGGTGTTAGCTACCAGAAGTTACGCTGATTATCCAACGGACACAATCAGCAAACTCTTCAGGACAGCAATATGATACAGCCAGTAATGCGGCTGCTAAGACTACGCCAAGCGTAATTGTAATAGCCGCAGGAGTACTAGAAGAAGTCTTTGTAGTTACATTGACTTCTACATTATTGTTATCACCACGAATGTTGATAACAGGTTTGTCCGTTTTTTTCACGGGATTCACCTCCTTGTTATTATTGGCCCTCATCTGCAGCTGAGGGGACTTCCAATCCTCTAATAACATAGGAGATATACAGCCTTATATCATATTTTCGCACCAGCACAAATCCGACTTCCAAAACTGACAATGTATATGGATAGTCTTTAGCATTTGGACACTGTTACTCGCTTACAGACATACAAGCATATAAACAGCATCTACAGTTCTTTGGGATGCATGTACTGTAATTCAAAGGGCGCATGTGCCGCAAATAAATGTACTAACGCATAAGCGCAAGTACCGTTCACAAGTTGGTGAACCACTCGAAGTCTAATCTGGCTGTTTATACTGGCTAAGTAATTATAACACAAAGACTTGTCTTTCTCAATAAAAAAGAAAATTCATATAACTTTTTTAGATACCGACAAAAATATACACGATGAGAAATCTCTTTCTGATGTAATACCTTTTAGACCAACGGCAAAGCATAGTATACTTCATCGTTATCGATATGTGTAAGTCCATAAAGCAACAGAATTGTTCTCCGTACTTCCGTACTATTAAATTTATAATTAGAGCCACAGAAGCGATTCTGTGGCTCTAGCTGATATAAGAAATTGTTCGAGGATACTTTTCCTCACCCATAATGAGTGATAAAATGAGTGATGAAATCAGCGATACATGAAGGACAGGAGGCGTAAGATCAGACGGAAAAACGAGATGATTACCATCACCAGGACGAGGGCCAGGTTAAGCAGGAATTTGAGTATCTTCATGCATCTTTCTCCCCTAAGTATTTGAGTTGGTGTTGGACTTCCGCCTGCAGCTGCATGCCGGCGGCGAGGGCAAAGCAGAAGTAGGACTCACACTCGATACACTGGGCGGTATAGATCTTACGGAGCATCTTATCCAGAACGCTCTGATTCTCCGGGCTGAGATTTTCTCTTAGCTTGTGTGCCAGATCAGAGACTTCCTGATTGAGCTTCTTATACTCCGGGTCGGAGGGGTAGAGCAGATCCATGGGGGCGAAGTTGCCCCGGAACATAGATCCTAAAATCATTCCTGACGCCTCCTTACACGCAAATCAGCTCGGCCATGATAATTTCTCTGACCTGGCTGCGGATGTTGTTCATCCTTCTGACCCATTCCATCATGTCTTTCGCTTTCAGC
>JAHHRV010000002.1 GCA_020025595.1 Oscillospiraceae bacterium | reverse complement strand
CTTACGCCGACGATAGTTGCCTGGTAACGGGCCGTGAAAATAGGTAATGCCAACATCAATATTCCCCCTTAGCTCAGTCGGTAGAGCGACGGACTGTTAATCCGTGTGTCGTTGGTTCGAGTCCAACAGGGGGAGCCATGTTAATCCTGAAACCAAAGCGGTTTCAGGATTTTTTTTGTATAAAGAAAACCACTGGCTATGTGAGCTTATTAAGTAAAATTAGACACGAAATAGCCATCATCAAAAGCTCAGAGCACATGTTCTTCTGTTGTTATTAAAATACGACACATTTGTGATGTTCAGGCTGAAATCTATATTCAAATCTTCCTTAATCCATCCGGTCAATGTTTCAATCATTGGATTATTGGTGGGTGTTTTAGCTCTCAACATAGAACGAGGCTTGTTATAATTATATTATGGCCCTGGAAAAACCGTGAGGAGTAGGCAGAACCTTGGTCAGTGTGGAAGAGTACCAGAGGTGTCTGATCCTCTCGTCTACCTCCTATAAGCTGCTTTAACTTCTCAAGACAGTGATAATATGGCTTACCGTTTCCGATTACTGAAGTTAGTTTGGGGAGAAATGAGTTGATTGCTAAAGGCATCTAATAGGAGTGTCCACTCCCATACAACCCCATTATTGTTTTGAACATTGTCGTATCAGATATCACAATTTATAAAGGGAAAAAGGCAGACCCATGGTTGTTTTCCATGTGTCTGCCTTTTCTTTGCAATTTCAAACTATGTCGGTGGTTATGTTTATAAGCAGAGCATTGTTAGATGGATCTGCGAAGAATGTAATATGATCCATGTTCGGTTGTGATTTTAGGGACAGGCGCGTAGAAGCCGCATTTCTGATAGAATCCATATGCGCTTTCCCGGCCTGTCAGATAAAGCTCGGTTGCATGATAGCGCTCTTTTGCAATCCGTGTGGCGCACTCCATAAGCTGAGTCCCAAGACCGGTTTTCCGTGCTTTAGTGACCAGCCGACCCAGCTGGGCGGTGCCGGGTTCGTCATCTTTCGGAAAGACCCGGATACAACCGGAGATCGTTCCATCTTCATTTTCACAGAAAATATGGGTACTGCGATAGTCAATATCGTCTAGATCCTGGTAGCAGCCCTTTTGCTCCACGATGAATACTTCAGCCCGCAGCTTCAGAATTTCATATAATTCTTTTGTGGTCAGTTCCTTAAATGTCTTGATTTTTAACATTTCCTCTTACTTCCTTGTCTCTTTTATTCTCTAACGGGGAAAAGGTTCGTATCTTTCAATAAGTTATTCTGCAATATGGAGCGGCTTTTCCCAATAGGTGACATCGGGCCAGCCGGTGGTATCGAAGCAGTCACGGATACAGTCGCTGTAGTATTGCAGCTTTGCGACCAGGTGCGGCGCATCCCGGAAGGTATATTCCCATGTGTTTTCGTTCATGGCGTATTCCATAATTCTTGCTCGATCTTCTGTGGGATATGACTGGGAGTAGTCATCGATAAACCAGCCGGTATACTCCTGGCTGAGTGCGGGAATTTCGGAATAATCATAGCGGAATTCAAAACCCTTTGGCTGCAGGTTCATCCAGTCAGCTTCGGAGTAAAGTGCGTCATCCCGCAAAGAGGCATCATATTCAAGCCTGCGGTCGATGATGTGAGAGATTTCGTGGAAAATATTGCTTTCCCGGATAATCTGTGCATCCAGAACAATATAGTATACAGAACCGTCTTCGTTTGCAAAGCCGTAGTAACTCCGATCTTCTCCGAAATATTCTCCGCCTTTCAGTCCGGATGCCACATAAATCTGAATTTCACGGACAGAACCGTAGGGAAGCTGGGAGAGAAAACCATCCGGGTAGCAACGGAGGGCCTGCTCGACACAGGTAAGCCCCTTAGTCAGGATGTCGTAATCATTCAGCTGATCATAGGAAAAATCGGGGAACTGGTGGGTACACTGGTCAGCGATGCGGACCGATACGCCGTATTGATTGGAGATAGATTCTGCCCAGGCATACAGAGAAGGATCTGCAGACTCACCGCCACCGGCGTGATGCATTTCATCCCAGGAAACCATAGAAAGGTTTTCTCCTGGGTTCAGTGCCCCTGAAAGGTCCCAGAAAAGGAGTCTGCAGTTGCCGGAAGCATTGCTGGAAGCCAGCAGGAAATAGCCGCCCAGGGCTTCTGACCAGATTGGAGCGATATTTCTGTTGAGATACAGATCCTCGGGAAGTGATGCAGCAGACAGGCAGGTGCCGTTGGCTTCGTAAATTGCTAAATTGCCGTCCGTATAGAAAATGCCCAGCAGCTTTCCGCCATCAAGAAGCTGCAGTTCTCCATTTTCCAGATGCAGATAGTCTGGGTGTTCACCGGTACCGATCCGGCAGTAGGATGCATCATTATAGTCCGATGCCTGCCAGGTATTCTCCCAGCGGATGAATCTTGCACAGGCATCCTGACAAGGGGAAAGCTCCACTTCTCCGGTCTCCAGATTCAGGGAGGCATATATACGCATCGTTGTGGTCAGATCGTCATAGGCAATGGGAACATAGGGGCCACAGGCGGTGAAGCTGTAAAGATTGGATACCCCAGTCAGAATTGCCCTCTGAGAACCAGAGGGCAGCTCTACAGCGCTGATTCCGGTGTCGGGGGAGAGTGTATACAGAGTAGAGCCATCAGGGCTCAGGTAGCAGTTGGGACAGGGCCCGTCCACGGTGACCGAAGAAACCTCTTCCAGCTTTTCATTCAGAAAAGTGATGGACACCTGATTGCTGCCGTCCAGATAAGCAACGGTATCCTGGAGGGCTTTTGGCATCTGGTATTCCTGCATTTTACGAGTTGTTTCGGCCAGAGTCTCACCGCTGCGGCTGTCGATCAGCGTGGTGTGCATATCCGCGCCGTAGCCGTTGGAGTTTTCTGCCTGGGAAAGGAGCAGGTTACCCTGGAAAGCTTCCAATGTGGGCCAGGTAGCAGCTTCAACTGCCTGGTTGGGGATGTACCACAGTTCACCGCCCAGATTTTGTGCATGATCGAGAATCGTCACAGGTTTTTCTGTGGGAGTTTCCATGATTACGGCGGTTGCTTCGGTAGGGGTGGTAGTGGGAAGTGCTTCCTGTTTTCCGCAGCTGCTGGAGAAGATTCCAAACACAATCAGGAGAACAGGAAAGAAAAATGTCTTTTTCATGATTCAAAACCTCGCTTTGAAAAATGACTATATCACGAATCCACCGGAATGTAAAGGAAAGGCAGCCTCTTGAATTATAGATAGAAAATCGCCGCCCCTGAGATTTTCTCAGAGTCGGCGATTTCTTGTTGTGGATTCAGGTAAAGGACCAAACATTTTCGATAATCGGTCAGTTCCAGATGCCAGTTTCCAGATAACGATTAGCCCGTTCGTGGGCACCTTCAACAATTCCGTCATCAAAGCCAATCAGCTTTAGGAGGTTGATAGCATTACGGGAAACCGCTTTTCCGGTTCGGATGGTGTAGTCGAAGAGCATTTCGTCAACGCCAACCTGTTCTTCAAAATGGTACATTTCATATTGCCCGGACAGAAGATCGCACAGCTCAATATCATGTGTTGCAGCAAGGCACAGAGCACCTCGCTGAGCAATATTTTCAAGAATTTTACTGGATGCAGCAATCCGTTCTACCGTGTTTGTTCCCCTGAGCACTTCGTCGATGGTGCAAAGCACGGGGACATCTCCGTCTATTTCACTGAGAATCCGTTTCAAAGACTTCGTTTCCACAATATAGTAGCTTTCGCCGGCCAGCAAATCATCGCTCAGTGCCATGGAGGAAAAAATTCGGAAGGCAGAGGCCTGATAAGAACCGGCTGTGACGGTACAGATTGACTGAGCGCATAATGCACACAGCACCGCTGTTTTCAGGTAAGTTGATTTTCCGGAGGCGTTGGAGCCAGTAATGAGAATGGATCGTTTTGTATTCAGGTTGTTGGGAACGGCGTTTTTCAGCAGGGGATGGGTCATGTCAGAAGCGGCAAAAAATGGGTGGTCTGCGGAAAAATCGATATCAGGAACAGCAAACCGGTCAAGACTTTCCCGGTACGATGCGACGGCGATTGCTGCATCGAGTTTGCCCAGACTCTCGTGTACCGCAAAGACATCATCGTGACAGCATCCCAGTTTGTTTTTCAGAAACTCATAGGTGATCAGGTCGTATAGCAGAAATGTTGCAAACAGATCGCTGACGCCGCCGTCGGAAAAGGAGGAAATACCTCCGGTTCGGATTACGGAGTTCAGCCGGTCCAGACATTCATAAGAGTCCTGCAGATGCTGATCCAGTTTAGCGTTTTTCAGCTTCCGGATTTTATGCAGCGCAAAAATCATGGACACCGTGTAATTGACCGTGTCAAAGTCCTTCTGGCATTTTCTCAGCCGGGATTCGTGAATCAGGGCGTTAAAGGACAGAATGCCAATGCAACCAATCAGCCCGTATGGTCCAATGAGCGCAGCGCTGATGGCAGCAGCGGGAACCAGAAGCGCCAGTAGAAGATAGATGAAAAGCCATGCGGTGCTATGCTCGGACGGATGAAAGGCTCGGCACAGGTCCGCTCGCCGGAATCTGCCCAGACGGGCAAAAATGACCTGAAGCTTCAGCCGAAGCTGGGGCCATTCAGTCATCAGATCAATGAGGCTCTTCCGCTGGGCGTAGGCGTCCGGATCAATTGCGGGACTTCTTAATTCATAATACAGATACTGCTCTCCGGAGGTGGACAGGCCGGGATTGAGCCGCTTGAACAGGTGATCCATATCCAGATCGTTCCAGGTGATGTCATCAATCAGAAATGCATCCAGATCATTCTCTTTACGATAATCATAATAGGATCTTATGTTCTGCATATCGCCGGGAAAATACAGAAGCTCCGGAACTTTTCCAAACTGATACTGGAGCCGTTTTTTCAGTTTCCGCAAAGACATGATACAATCCTCCCTGTAAATATTTCAAGTGGTGTGGAGCTGTCCGGAATGATTACGCCCGCCGTGATGGCTATGATTTGTGTTTCAGTTGTGCCAATTCTATCACAGGATTTTTGAGCTGTCCAGTAGCCCCACTCAGGACAGTGGCTATCTTTGCCGGAAAGGGACAATATAGGATCCATGCAGAAAAATTTTCGCCAGGGCATGAAAGATATTGACATTCTCGATAATCGATAATATAATCATCACACAGATACTCGATAATCGAGAAAAGGAGGTGCAGCATATGGCGAGGGAGAAATTCCAAACGCTGACAGAGCAGATGTTTTATACATTACTCTGTCTGAAGGAGGAATGTTACGGAATGGACATTCTGGACCGTGTCCCTCAGATGACAGACCAGCGCGTCAGAATTGGTTCCGGCACGCTGTATACACTGCTTGAGCAGTTTCTGGAGGCAGAAATGATTCGGGAAACAAAAGTGGAAGGCCGCCGCCGAAGCTATATTCTCACAGAGAAAGGCAAACAGATGCTGGATCGGGAATGTGTTCGGCTGGAAGCGCAGTTACGGGACTACCGCCTGACTTTCGGGAAGGAGTGAACTTTATGAAAAATACAAAACGCCGTTTGGAAGTATTTTCGTTTTATAACCACACTGGAATCGCAGCGCATCTGGAAAAAATGGCTCTGAAAGGGTGGATGATTCAGAGAATTACCAATTTTTTCTGGGTTTATCAACGAATCGAGCCAAAGAAAATCCGTTTTGCGGTTTCTTACTATCCCAAAGCATCCGAATTTGACCCGGAGCCTTCCGAATATCAGAAGGATTTTCAGGAATTCTGTGCCCACACCGGGTGGAAGCTTGCTTGCACCGCAGCACAGATGCAGGTTTTCTATAACGAGGAAGAAAATCCCACTCCAATTGAAACAGAGCCGACCTTGGAGCTGGAGAGCATCCATGCATCAGTAAAAAAGAGTTTTCTTTTGCCGTATGGCATGTTGACACTGGTCGGTTTGCTACAGGGAATTTTGCTGGTTACAGGACTCCTTGGCAATCCCATTGCCGTGCTGGCCAATCCCACGCAGCTGTTCACCGGGGTTTGCTGGATGTCGCTTATACTGATCTGCGGGGTTGAAATGATCTGCTATTTCACTTGGTATCACCGGGCAACGAAAGCTGCACAGCAGGGAGAATTTCTGAATACTCCTGATACATCTGTGTTTCAGAGGATCATGCTGCTTCTGGTGCTAGTATGCGGCGCATATTGGCTGGTTGGTTTTATTGTGGCGGGGAATAAGATGCAGAGATGGATTGGCATTTTTATGTGCATCTATATGCCTGCGCTGATTCTCCTGGTAAATGCCGTGAAATCCTTCCTGAAACGCAGAAAAGCATCCAGAGGCGTAAACAGAACGGTTACAATCCTTACAAGTTTTGTACTTGCTTTTGCAATGATGGGAATCATGACCGGTGTCACACTGTGGGGTAGTTCTCACGGACTGTTTGCAGAGGACGATGAGGAAACCTATGAGCACGGCGGGATGATTTGGATTGCCAATCACGATGAATTGCCTTTAACGGTAGAGGATTTGCTGGATGTAGACTACGACGGCTATATCACTGAGCGCCAGGGGACGCAGTCCATGTTCCTGGGGAATTTCAAAATGACGCAGTATCCGCGCTATACGGAAGAGAATTTCGCCGAAATCCCGTGTCTGCAATATAGAATTGTGGCGGTGAAAATGCCTGCCCTCTATAATATCTGCAAAAACCGTCTGATTTTTGAGAAGGAATCTCTGACTGCAGGTGCACCTATGCGCTATGAGCCGCAGGATGCGGCGGCCTGGGGAGCAAACGAGGTCTATCGGCTGTATGATCCGGAATACAATCTGTTTCGTGATACATACCTGCTTTGCTATGACCGCACGCTGGTAGAAATCCAATTTGACTGGGAGCCGACTCCGGAACAGATGCAGCTTGTGGGTGAAAGGCTGGGTAAATTCTGATCAGAAGGATTCGGCGGACGATTGGCTTTGCTATCTCAAATCAGAAAGGAACGGGTGCCATGAAAAACAGTCACAAATGCCCCAAATGCGGCGGAACGGATCTTCTGAAGATTCCCGGTAAAGCTGGCCCTTACGGGGCGGGCAACAATATTCAGGTGGGAATGACATATTTCTCGGCTGTGCTGGTGGACAGATATGTCTGCTGCTCCTGCGGATATTCAGAAGAATGGATCGATCGTGGAGACATTGAAAAGTTAAAGGACAAATTCCGATAATCTGTGGAATTGTCGCAACAACAGGCAGGAAAATCTCAGGGTTTTCCTGTCTGTTAGCCTGAATACTTCACGAAAGGAGTATGAATATGAAATTAGGACTTGCATCTTATCGATTCAGGAACGGAGATATAGATTTTAACCGTTCTCAGATTGAGAAGGCATTGAAGGAATGTCAGGGCAGGGCAGACCTGTTGTGTTTTGGCGAAACTTTCTTGCAGGGGTTTGATTCTCTTGTCTGGAATTATGAAACAGATAAAAATATGGCAATCACACAGGATTCGCTGCAGATGCGGAAACTTCGCGACCTAACTTTGCGTTATGGAACCGATCTTCTGTTCGGCTACATTGAAAAAGAGGGAGAAAGCCTGTATTCATCCTGTGCGGTGATTGAGCAGGGAAGGCTGATTCACAATTACAGACGAATCTCCCAAAACTGGAAAGAATATAATAGGACGGACAACCATTATCAGGAAGGAACAACCACCGGTGAATTTCGCTATCATGGACACGAAATTATGATTGCACTGTGTGGAGATCTCTGGCTGTTTCCGGAACGGTTTCAGACAAAGGAACTGCTGATCTGGCCCGTTTATGTGAATTTCGACTTGGAGGAATGGAAGACCTGTGAACAAGAGTATGCACAGCAGGCGCTGCTTGCCTGCCCGAAAGCAGTTATGATCAACTCCATCACAGATGATCCGGTTTCCCATGGAAATGCTTTTTATTTCCACAACGGCAGAGTGGAGAAAAAATTGGACTACGACACAGAAAAAGTGCTGATTGTGGAGGTTTAATTCGTGTGTATCTCTGATCCCTTTTCTGAATCAGAGCAGAAAGAACCGCTGACGATTTCGTCAGCGGTTCTTTTATTAGAATTTGCGCAGGGACATGGAAATGTGGGTTTTCCGGCTCTGGGAGTGCGGTGAAGATAAAAACAGCTGCTGCCATTGCGGCAGCAGCTGTTTGCGGGATATTTGTGTTCCTTTTTACAGGGACGGTGATTCGCCGGTTCGACCGACTTTCCTATGAGAACTTACGCAAAATTCTCTATCAGGAATTTTCGAATTGCTTTTTCTTGAGAACCAGAGCCATTCCCAAAATAGAAACAACCATCAGTGTTACCATCAGGTAAATGGGAGATTCATCGCCGGTATTGGGAGTCTTTCCAGGCTTGCTGGGCTGTACGGGCTTACCGGAATCGGGATTATGCTGCTGAATCGTTACATCAGACATATCATACAGATGTGTCTTTCCTTCGGTGAATCTCAGGTAGGATACCAGTGCATAATAGGCCTGCTCTGTAGCCATACCGTTGGCAGGTGCGCCACTGGTATGAGAGAACTGACCATTTCCAAGGTAGAAGTCGCAGATAGCGTCTATCACAGTGCGGCCATTCTTGATGAAGCGAGCGTCTGCTGCAGGATCAATTCCCATTGCAGTCAGAGCAACCAGCACCTGAGAAGGTGTTTCACTGCAGGCTTCGCCGTCCTGATTGAGCCAGTTGCCGTCTTCACCCTGCATCTGGGAGAGCAGTTCCAGAGCCTGATCCACAGCAGCCTTGACAGCCTCGTTGGATGCATAGTAAGGCGCCAGAGCCTGAATTGCCATAGCTGTGGTATCAATATTGGCCTTGTCACCGGACAGAGACCAACCACCATCAGGAAGAACGCTGTCCAGAATCTTCTGCACAAGGTTTTCTCTGGTGGTCTGTGTCTTGCCCTCGGGAGCAGCAGGAATCTTGTAATTACCGCTGTCCAGAGCAATCAGTGCAAAAATTGTACCGTTGATACCCTGGAAATTCACCTTGTCAAAGTCAGCCAGAGGTGCAGTCAGGTCATAGCCGCCTACATTGGTTACATCGTAACCAGCTGCAGTCAAAGCCAGAATGGTACGGGAGTATTCCGTATACTTGCGGGTGCTGAGTACACCCTTCTTTTCCTTGACATAGTTCTCTACGCTCTTGTAGTAGTTGTCGAAGTAGTCCTTGCTTACGGGGTAGGGATGACGGGCCAGACCCATTGCCACCCACTCGCCGCCAAAGCTGTTGGGCTTGCTGGAGAGGTTTTTACCGGTTTCTTCCAGAATATTCTTGTAGTCCGGAATATCGGTGGAAATCTTCTTAAACTCTGCTGCAACCTTCACATCAGAAGCGGGCATTACGAATGTAAACTGTCCGTTCTTTCCTGCTGTTACGGGGACTGCGGTGCCGTCCTGATCGGTAACAGTCAGTTTGCTAAGGGAATAGCCGGCATTTGCAGTGACGGTGATGGTAACAGAATCGCCGGCCTTGACCTTGTCAGCAGGAACTGTAATGGTACCGTTTTCTGCCTGTGCAGCGGTTACGCTGTGGACAGAGTCGGGCAGGGGCTGTCCGGGCTTCAGGTCAGCACCCAGATTGGTGGTATAACGCCAACGGATGACTTCGCCGCCCTCAAGGGTATAATTGCTTGCGCCGACCTCGGGCTTTTTCTCGTTTACGAAATACATCCAGCCAGAGCCGGAGCCATAGTCCATTTCAGCAATGCCGTCAATTGCGGAAACATAGAAGCTGCCGTAGACACTGTTGTAAGATGCGGTCACGGGAATATTATGTTCCTTTGCATACCGCTGCAGGACTGTGTAAACGGTGTCACCCTTCTGCAGCTTGAGTTCCACCGGCTCTGCAATATAACCCTTGTCGATGGTATGTGCCTCAATGGAAAGGACAACATTTTCCTTGGACTCAGGTGCAGGAGGAACAGGAGGAAATGCGGGATTTTCGGATTTGGTGACGATTACCTTACACTTAGCGGTAAAGCCGCCATCGTCTGTGGTAGCAGTTACGGTGACAAAAGGAACCTGATCGTTGTTTGCGTGCAGGGCAACGACTTCACCGGTCTTGTCTACGGTGATGAAATTGCCGTTTGCATCATCGCAAGTCCATGTCACCTTATGGTTGGATACATTTTCCGGATTCAAAGTAGCAACAAGCTGGAACTTTTCACCCTCATTCAGAGTCAATTCCGTCTTGTTCAGTGTGATTCCCTTAACAGGAACATTGTCACCGGAATGTTCTCCTACGGTGATGGAGAAGTCAGGCAAAGCGGAGAAATGATCGCTCAGGATCGGTGCCGCAAAGTTGGGATCACCATCGCCGTACTGTTCCTTATCTGCGCCCAGAGGGGAGCCCCACCAGTTACACAGAATCTGGCCGTTGGTGAAGTTGTAAACGCCTTCTTCTTCGAGCGTTACTTCAAAGCTGTTGCGAGTAGCCAGATCCCACTGACCGCAGAATCCATGAAGTTCTCCAAGCTGATCGTTCTGATAGCTTACAGAGGTGGGCCAGGTCTTCTTGTTATTCAGGTCATCGTGTCCGCCGAAGCAGGGATTGTAGATCTTTGCCAGCTTGTAGACAGGCATGGTGATGCCGTAGAAGCTGATCTTTGCCTTGTCGTTGATCTGGAAAGGCTTACCGGGATGAGTCAGGTTCTCGATGTTGATCTTGATCTTTCTGGCATCGATCACATGATAGCTGGTCTTCACCTTACCATTTTCATCGGTAGCACGGATGCCCAGAATGTTGCTTCTGTTCTCCAGCTGTGCGGTGTAAGAACCATCCTCACCGGCAGTCAGAACATGATCGTTGCAGGTGACCTCAACCTTGGAGGCACCGGGGACATTAACGCTGAAGGAGTAGGGGAGGGTTTCACCATCTGTGTAATAGAGTGTGTCATAGGAGCGAATGTCAGACAGGCTTGTGGTGATCTTCAGATTTGCAGGATCACTATTGACATCATAGACAACATATGCGGTGTTGACGCTGCTGCAGGCACCGTAATTTCCCAGTGCATCATAGGTCACCTTGACAATGGAAATACCGTCACGGACTGCGTTTACCTGTACTTGTTTGGTACTTTCTGTACCACTGAGGGTAATGGAGTCGCCACGGACAATTTCAAAGTGGAAATTGGGTCTTGTCACATTGTTGGAAATGGCGCTGTCAATGATCTGAGGTACGCGCCGGGGATAGATGGTGGCCTTGCCGCCAACTTTCATCTCCAGATAGTTATACTGGAGCCACAGGTCGTTTTCGAAATCATCGGGGATGGAAGAATCTGCCACAGGCAGGTCTTTTTCAATCAAGTTGGCAACAGCCTGGTTAATTGCGCCGATATGGTGGCTGATCAGGCACTCTTTATCTGCATCTGTGCTGTTGTTGCTGGAGTCAGCCAGAACTGCTTCGGCATTGTCAATGGCAGTTTGCAGAGCAGCCTTGCTGTCTTCGGTGTATGCACCGTTCAGCTTTGCCTTTGCGTCCTGAACCAGTTTCTTCAGATAATCGTAAAGCGGAGCATTCAGTTCTGCGCCATCGGAGGTAGCTGCGTAACGAACACGGATCACATCGCCGTCGGACACGGTCTGCTGATCCATGGCAGTTTTGATAACCTTGCCGTTGATTTCGCATCTCCAGCTGTGTTCGCCGTCGGCACCAAAGCCGTTGACAGACTGAACCAGGCCCTGTGCGTCGTATTCTACGGTTAGACCATTCTTTGCTGCGGCAGTATCCAGAATGTCCTTTGCGGTAGTGTTTTCAGTCTTAATGGGGAAGAATACCTGCTCCAGCAGGTCGCCTTCGCCAATGGTACGGGCTTCCACGCTGATGCCGACACTACCCTTGCTGACCGCCACATGAACGATGGGCATGATTACCTTAGTGGTATCAGAGCTGAGAACTGTGACGGTATAATCACCGGGCTTGTCGAAGGTAACGAAAACCTTACCATCTTGATCGGTAACTGCGCCATCAATGGGCGTTGTGTTTCCGTTTTTGTCCACTGTTGCCAGCTGAACACCTGCAACTGCGGATTCATTGCCGTTATAATCTGCGCTCTTTACCGTCAGCATCAGGGGACGGTTCATACCAGCGTCAAAATGGGTCTGCTTCTGACCATTCTGCTCCAGCCAGACCTGTTTGTCGCTGAAAGAAGCGGTATCCTGATAGTTAAAGAAATCAAAACGACTGTCTGCTTCCAGGATGGTTTCATGGACCAGGGTATTGGTCATTGCACCGTTTACCAGGAATCCCAGGTTGCCGGTTTCAACGCCAAATGCCTTGGTAATCCAGCCACTCTCATTGACGGCCAGATAGGCAGATACATCCTCTTCGCCAAAGACGATCTGATGCATCTTGACCAGTGCATCCAGAGCGGTGACATCATTTTCAGTTACATTATCGCCATAGGTATAGCCATAGAATCCGGCCAATCCGGCTTCTACAGGAACCATTGTTTCCGGAGGAAGAAGGAATGCGCCATCCATCTGGCCGGTGAGGCTTACAGAAACGCTGGGAGCCTGTTCTTTTTCAAATCTGATCTCGTAGCGGTTATTCTTGCTGGAATCATAGATGAGATAGAATCCGCCCTTGTCCAGAATTTCGGTTTCCCAGGGATCTGCGGGGATGTCATTGTACTGTCCAAAGAGCTCATTCTTCATGAACAGTAAGCCGGACAGACCACCAAGCTGGACCTTGCTGCTCTTGACAGCTGCGGGAACCTGCACGGTGTACAGATCATTGCCCCAGTTTCCGCCTCTGGGAGATTTTACAACTGCCAGATCGTAGCTGCCGGCCTTGGCAGTAAAGGGAATCACAGGACCTTCGGGTTCAAAATTTCCCAGGTGCTTAAAGGTGATGTGGTAGTTTTCCGGGTACTTGCTCATGTGATAGTACTGATCTGCACCCAGAATGTTGGTTTCCCAGACATCGGTTTGCACAGTGCCGTCACTTGCGCCGATACAGGTGTTTTCACTGTAGCCCCAGCCCTTTGCACCGCTGATGGACAGGGTCTTCTGGGTGGTTCCGTCAGGAATCGTGATCTGATATACGGGGACATTCTGATAGGTTGCCTCGCAGCGTACATCATCCACACGCTCAACCGTCAGGTTGGTATCACCAATTTTTGCAGTGATGGGAATTGCGGGCTTTTCAGGTTCACCGCCGCCGGAAGGCACATCGTCTTCAGAACGGAAGCCAATGTGGAAGGTGCTTTCCCATCCCTTGCGCAGGTGATAGGTCTTTCCCTGCAGGATGTCCAGCTCCACAGAGCCTTCGATATCCCAGATGCGGTCGGCACAGCCACCGCCCTTGATATAGGAAAGTCCGTCTGCATACAGGGTGAAGGTTTTTGCGGTCTCGCCGGAGGGAATGACCAGGGTATAGACCGGTACATCTGAATACATTTTTCCGCAGTATTCCTGACCGCCGTTTTCGACCTTCAGTACCTGATCGCCGATCTTAGCGGTGAAGGGGGCGTCGATAGCGGGAGGTGCGGGAGGCGTAGAAGGCTCCGGATCAACAGGGCCTGTTTCTTTTTCACGAATGAAGTAGATGTGGAAGCCGCTGCTCCAACCCTTCATAATGTGATAGAAGGTACTGTCTTCAATATCCAGCTCGATATCGCCATCGAAAAATACATCGCCGCCGGTAATGCCCTCGGCATTGTAGGTGTATCCGCTGCCCAGACCACAGAGCATGAATTTTGTGGCATCTGCAGGAACCGTAATGTCATAGACATCTACTGTTTTGTAGGTCGCATCACAGAATTCACGCTCAGCCCGCTTGGTTACAGTCAGTACCTGATCGCCGATTTTAGCGGTGAAAGGTGCTTCGGAAGCATCGGGCTTGGAAGGTGTAGGAGGTTCCGGAGTCTCTGCGGATTTGACTTCAAATGTAATATCCGGCAGATAGCCAAATTCTCTCTCAGTTACCTCTCCTTTGCCGTCCTGGAAGTCGAAACCTTGGCTGTATGTATTGGCGCCTTCAAAAATTTTGCCGCCAGTTAGCTTATAGGTTCCGGCTTCGGGAGTATCCACTGTCAGTTTTACTCTGGAAATTCGGTCTACTTCTGCGTTGGAAACGGGATTGCCATCCAGCTGATAGTGAAGCGCAAATCTGCCTTCCCAGCCGGAATTCCATAGACCATCGATCGATCCAACCGGATCTTTCAGATTGCTGAGCTTGATCTCGGTTTTTCCGTCCTTTGTTTCGACAGTGACGGATGTCACAGCGTTTTTGATTGTGTAGGATTTGCTGCCTACATTTACGGTATTTTCATCGGGGAAAGTTACATCCTGACCATTATAGGTGTAGGATTTTCCATCCTCGTGGTACAAAACATCGTATTCTGTATTCCAAGAATTCGAGAAAATGTACGCAGGCAGTTCCACTGATTCTGATGTGCTCAGAACCTGAGAACTATATGCTGGTGTTTCTTCAGCAAAGGCTGTCAGCGGCATAACGCCAACTGTCATGACCATTGCCAAAAACAATGCCAGCATTCGCTTTGCTAACTTCGTTTTCATAGTTTTCTTTCCTTTCACTCTATATATTTGGATCGGGGAAACAAAAAAACTGTGGCGAACTGTCATAATCAGACAATTCGCCACAGTCGTATTTCTGTTGGCCCGGGAATCCCGTTTTTTCCTTTCGTAGGTCTTCTGACTTACACGGTTTGGAGTGTTCCGCGCTTATGATCTCTGCCTTCCCAATTTCTCAGTGACTGACTTTCGTCAACAAGATCATAAACTCCCGTGCTTACAGCGGCGATTTCCGTTCGGGATTTTCACCCGATTCCCTTGTACATCCTTGGGGCTGTTACCGCCACAAGGCCACAAAAGTATACCTTATTCTATTCATATAATATTATAGCATAGATATGCGATTATTCTATACTCATGTTATACAAAATATATGCAATTTTTATATTAACAAGCAAAGCGAGTTTGCCATATGATCCTGTTTATGCGCTGCATTGGAAGCCACGAAAATGCTTATCCGAAGTATAATAATTTTACCGTGTTGGTTTAATGGAGAGAGCGTGATAAAGTATATTTCTTGGGTCCCTTAACGCCCGTCTGAAGCAGGTGCTGACTTGACTCTGATTGCATATCATCACTTATCTGTAAATGCATAAAAATTCCGGGGAGCCCTTTTCAGGAGACATCCCCGGAGTTTTCATTTTTGAGATGTAAAGTTTGCTTACTCCACGGATTTCAGGGCTTCTGCCATGTTGATCTTTTCCAGCTGGAAGTACATCAGGAAGTCCACCGCCAATGCTGCAACCACCGTCAGGATGGCTGCAAAGAGGTAACTGGAGGGCTTAACGATGCTGTCAAACCACACCATGTCAATTCGCACGAAGCTCATGACCGCAGCGTGGAGCAGCTTGCCGGCACCTAGACCCAGAATCATACCCATGAAGGTCAGTGCCAGATTTTCCTTAAACACATAGCTTCCGGTTTCGTGTCCGTTGAAGCCCAGAACCTTGATGGTGGCAATCTCACGGATTCGCTCCTTGATGTTGATGTTTGTCAGGTTATACAGAACAATCGTTGCCAGCAGACCGGCACAGCAGACCACCAGCAGAACGATGGAGTCCATTGCCTTCATCATGCCGTTGACCTGATCGGCATTATCCTGATTGACCAGCACATTCAGCACACCGTCGTAACCGGCGAGGGCAGCGCCGACTTCGTGAACATTCTGATTGGGAGCCTGAAGAACATAGGCGGTTTTGACCTCAGGCGCTTTGCCCCACTGGGCACGCACCGTGTCACCGGAGACGACCACATAGTTGAAAACATGGTTGTCAAAGATGTCAGCAACAGTCAGATGCAGCTCCTGAAGATCAGCGTTGCGC
This sequence comes from Oscillospiraceae bacterium, assembly GCA_020025595.1. Classification (GTDB taxonomy): domain Bacteria; phylum Bacillota; class Clostridia; order Oscillospirales; family Oscillospiraceae; genus Faecousia. The sequence continues at coordinate 199,832 of JAHHRV010000002.1, read as the reverse complement.
AGGACGATCTGGTCGCCCTTATGAATGCCCAGCGACTTGGCAACACCCACGGACAGCAGTGCTTCTCCATCGCCCGGCATATCAATGGTGGTTTCACCGCTATGCAGGGACATGAAGGGTTCCAGAGGCTCATCACAGACCAGGAAGTTCAGATTCTTGATTTGCTGATCAAATTCCAGATCGATGTTGCTCTGGTGACAGAAGAGAATATCTTCGGTTATGTCATCGAACTGGGCACGGAACTGGGCCTGCAGCTCAGGTGTCTGCTCGTCTTCAAAGGAGACAGCCTGGTCGTAAAGGGTGACGGATTCAAACTGGTAGTTGACAATATCGGAAATGGAATCCTTAATTCCGAAGCCGGTCACAAGCAATGCGGTACAGCCTCCGATGCCCAGCAGCATCATGGCCAGCCGCTGATGGTAGCGGAAGATGTTCCGGATGGCAACCTTGTTAAGGAAGCTGAGCTTTTTCCAGAAGGGCAGCTTCTCCAGCAGCAGCTTTTTGCCGGCGGTGGGTGCCTTGGGGCGAATCAGCTCTGCGGGAACCTCTGCCAGCTCTCTGTGGCAGCAGTACCAGGTAACGAACAGCGTCAGAGCGGTATAGCTCAGCACGATGGCAGCGTAGGTGCCCCAGTCAAAGGTCAGCGTCACATTGGGATTGAAGCCGTACATGATACAGTAGGCTTTCCACAGAATTTTCGGGAAGATGATGCTGCCTGCAATAACGCCGGTGGCACAGCCGACCAGTGCGGCGCTGCCGGAGTAGGCCATGTACTTGCCCATAATGGAGGTACTGCTGTAGCCGAGGGCTTTCAGAATACCGATCTGGGTGCGTTCCTCATCCACCATTCGGGTCATTGTGGTGATACACACCAGTGCAGCAACGGAGAGGAAGAATACGGGGAAGATCTTTGCGATACCTGCGATGATATCAGAGTCGCTTTCAAAGACCACATAGCCCAGATTTGAGTTTCTGGTCAAAGCGTAGACGGAGGCTTTTCCCATGCTGTCGATTTTATTGCGGGCATCTGCCAAATCTGCGGCGGCGTCGTCCAGTTCCACCTGAGCGTCGTCGATTTTCTTCATGGCATTGGCCTTTTCTTTTTCATACTCAGCCCGACCGTCAGCCAGCTTCTTGCGTCCGTCGTTGAAAAGCTGTTCGCTGTCATGAAGGTCGATCTGCTTTTCATTCAGGAGATTCTGAGCGTTTGCCAGCTGATTTTCGCCGCTTTTAAGCTCTGCCTCGGCAGATGTGAACCGACTGTCAGCTTCCTCACGGCCGGCGGACAGCTGTGCATAGCCGTCGTCCAGTGCGGATTTGGCGCTTTCCAGCTCCTGCTTGGTGGAGAGAAGCTCGTTGTATTTGGGCATCAGGCCATCTTTCTGCGTCTGAAGAGAATCCCGCTGAGGAGCCAGCTCGGAGCGTTTTTGCTCCAGAACAGCTTTCTTGGCAATCAGTTCTTCCCGCTGTACCCGGGCATTTTCCAGCTGGGCTACCAGCTCGGCACGGGTATCGGTCAGCTCCTGCTGCTTTGCAACGGCGGCATCCCGCTGATCGATGGCCTGCTGCAGTACTGCTTTTAGCTGTTCGATGAAATTCGGGTCGTTGGGATTGGGGAGTCCGGGGATATCGGGCAGATTGGGAATCTGAGGGATCTCGGGATTGGGGTTGGCCTCAAGATAATCCAGAGCCCGCTGCGCCAGGTCTGCCAGCGCATTCAGTGTGGGCAAGGTTTGCTCCAACTGCGCCAGACCTGCATCAATCTGCTGGATACCATCTGTCAGCTGAGGAATGGCATCGTCGATTTGAGCCAGACCGTCATTGATCTGGGCCAGACCGTCATCAATCTTGGTGATGGCATCGTTCAGCTGCGCAAGACCGCTGTCCAGCTGGGAAATACCGCTTTCTATCTGAGTAAGGCCGGAATTGACCTGCTCCAGACCGCCTGTGACCTTGGCGTAGTTCCGGTCAAGCTCGGCCTGAGTGCTGTTCAGCTGGGCGTATACTTTTTCTTTTTCCGATTTCAGGGTTTCCCGGCCGGAAGCCAGCTCACCCCATTTGTTTTTGATTTCGGTTTGGGCGGTGGACAGCTGCTGTCTGCCGTCTTCCAGAAGCTTCTGATTCTCGAGCAGTTCTGCTTCGCCGTCGCGCAGTTCCTTCTCTGCATCGGCAAGCTTCTTCAGTGCATCGGCCTTGGAGGTTTCGAATTCCTTCTTGCCATCTTCATATTCTTTGAGACCGTCGGCGTATTTTGCCTCGGCTTCCGTCAGAACATCGACCCGGCGCTGCTCCGCCATGGGAGCGCAGAGTGTTTTGAGGGTTTCCGCCATGTCATCCATGGCATCGTCGTACTCATCGGTATAGACATCATAATGCCCGGGAAGAGTCAGGTTGATTTCAGTGAAGATATCCATGCTGAAACCATCCCGGGGGATGTAGAAGTAATCGGAAATGGAGCCGGTACCGATGGAGGTGGAGCCACGCTGCATATTGAGGTAAAGCGGAGTGGCGGCAAGACCGACAACCGTGTAAGTATCGTAGGCAAGACTGTCCAAAGTATCTTCGTCGTTGAGGGAGGAGACATGGATCTGCTGACCGATCATGGAAGAATCATTGAAGAAATTGTCTGCCAGGCATTCATCCGGCGCAGAAGGCATCCGGCCTGCCACCAGAGAGACCTGATTGACCGTATCGGGAATCGAGATCAGCTTGTATGCATTGTCCTTCTGATCGCCCATATGCATCAGCGCATCGACGGAGATACATCCTTCGGCATCGGCGATACCGGGAGTATTTGCCAGGGCGGACACATTTTCATCGGTCCAGCCAAAGGTGTTGAGCATCTGAAGATCGAACATATTCTGCCTGTCCGTGAAATCCTGGACGGTGGCAACCATGTCGACCTTGGTGACACGCAGACCACAGAATAATCCGGCACCCAGAGCAATAATGGCCACGATGGCCAGATATCTGCCTGCGGATTTTCGAATGGTCTGCTGCAGATTTTTGCGCATCATGTTTTTTCGTTTCATTACCATTCAATCTCCGAAATATCTTTTGGGTTGGGATTTGTGTACACGGTATCTACGGTGCCGTTTCTGACCTTGATGACACGGTCGGCCATATCGGTCAGGGCGGCATTGTGGGTGATGATAATAATGGTCATGCCGGTATTGCGTCCTGTGTCCTGAAGCAGCTTCAGAATGGTTTTACCGGTCTGGTAGTCCAGTGCGCCGGTGGGCTCGTCACACAGCAGCAGCTTGGGATTCTTTGCAAGGGCTCGGGCAATGGCTACACGCTGCTGTTCGCCGCCGGAGAGCTGACTGGGGAAGTTCTTCATTCGCTCACCCAGACCCACTTCTTCTAGAACAGTCTCTGCATCCAGGGGATTTGCGCAGATCTGATTGGCAAGCTCTACATTTTCAAGAGCAGTCAGATTGCCGACGAGATTATAGAACTGGAACACAAAGCCCACATCGTCCCGGCGGTACTGGGTCAGCTGCTTTTTGTTCAGGGCGGAGACTTCCTTTCCGTCCAGGAAAACCTGTCCTTCGCTGAGGGTGTCCATGCCACCAAGAATGTTCAGAAGGGTGGTTTTACCGGCGCCGGAAGGGCCGACAATGACCACCAGTTCTCCTTTTTCCACCCGGAAAGTGGCATCCTTCAAAGCGCGGATTTCCACTTCGCCCATGTGATATGTTTTTGATACATTGCGAAATTCTACAAACGCCATATGCGTCACTCCAAACTGGTTAATATTATAGTTATCATATCACAATTTGTACCTATTTGGATAATAAAGTGTTAATTTTTCTTAAGATTTGACATTCCTCTGAATTTTACATATAATTCATATTAAGAAGTTATATTAGAAAGAAAATGCTTCAGGCATTTTGGAGGAATACATATGAATCTTGCAAAACTGATGATTCCCAAATGCAGTACGGCCTGCCTGCAGGAAAACAGCTCGGTACGGCAGGGACTTGAAATTATGCGCCGCCATGGATATACTGCGATTCCTGTGCTGAACGAAAAAGGGCTGTATATGGGCAGTGTTACAGAGGGAGATTTTCTGCGGCATATTATGCGCGTGGGAAGCACCGATCTGAAAGACCATGAACGCTATCTGGTCAAGGATATTTTCCGGCCTGACTTTTGTGAGGCTTTGCCGATTAATGCCAATGAAGAAGAAGTGATTTCGGTTGCCCTGAACCAGAACTATGTTCCGATTGTGGACGGACGAAACTGCCTCTCCGGCATCGTCACTCGTAAGGCGGTCATCCAGTATCTGTCTGATCGGAACAGGGAACTGGCAAAACAGGAAGCAATCTGACTTGATATATGCAAAGGCAGCAGGTGAAGCGTCATCTGCTGCTTTTTTGTGTGTAAGGTTTCATTCATGTAAAATTTGGTTGACGGCTCCCGGCTGAGTTGACTAGTAAAAACAGATTTGCTAAGATACGATTAAAAGAAATCCGGTACTGGAAAGGAGCAATTATCTATGAAACGCAGCGAGATCAACAAGGCTCTGAAGGAGCTGGAAGCAATGTGCGAAAAGTATTGTTGCTACCTGCCTCCGTTCTGCCATTTTACCCCGGAGCAGTGGCAAACCATCGGCCATGAGTATGATGAAGTCCGAGATTGTATGCTGGGATGGGATATTACCGACTATGGCCTGGGGGATTTTGACAAGGTGGGATTTTCTCTCATCACCATCCGCAACGGCAACATGAAGATGAAGGACAAGTATCCCAAGGTCTATGCAGAAAAGCTGTTGTATCTGAAGGAAGGGCAGTATTCTCCCAACCATTTCCACTGGTACAAGACGGAGGATATCATCAACCGCGGCGGTGGAAATGTGCTCATTAAGGTCTATAACAGCCTGCCCGACGAGTCCATCGACTACGAATCCGATGTGACGGTCCACACCGACGGAAGAACCTACACAGTCCCAGCCGGTTCTGTGATTCGATTGACACCCGGCGAGAGCATCCATGTGCAGCAGTATATGTATCATGATTTTAATGTAGAGCCCGGTACCGGCAATGTTCTGCTGGGCGAGGTCAGCCAGTGCAACGACGACAACACTGATAACCGCTTTAATCCTCCTGTCGGCCGTTTCCCGGAAATCGAGGAGGACGAGCCTGCGTATCGGCTGCTGTGCAACGAATATCCAGCGGCGAAATGAGGTGTGAGCATGATTGATGTGGCTGCATTGGGCGAACTGCTCATTGATTTTACCTGCGTCAGCACGGATGCTGACGGTTATCCCACAATGGCTGCTCATCCCGGCGGTGCGCCTGCAAACTTTCTGGCTGCGCTGACAAAATTCGGTGCCAAAACTGCGTTGCTGGGCAAGGTGGGCACGGATGCCTTTGGCAGAATGCTGACCGGGACTCTGGAGAAAGCCGGCATCGACACCAGAGGTCTGATTGCATCAGGCGATGTATTTACAACTCTGGCTTTTGTTACGCTGGACGAAACCGGCAACCGGGAATTCTCTTTTTCCCGCAAGCCCGGTGCAGATACCCAGCTGCGATTTGAAGAGCTGGACCTGAGCATCATTGACGAAGCAAAGATTTTCCACTTTGGTACGCTGTCCCTCACCGACGAGCCTGCCCGCACAGCCACGCAAAAGGCCGTGGCTTATGCAAAGCAGAAAGGCAAGCTGATTACCTACGACCCCAATCTGAGAAAACCCCTTTGGAAGGATCTGGACACGGCAAAAGAACAGCTGCTCTGGGGACTTGCTCAGGCGGATGTGGTGAAAATCAGCGATGAAGAAGTGGAATTCCTCTTTGGACTGGACACAGAAGAAGGTGCGGACTATATTCTGGAGAATTTCGGGGTCAAGCTGGTGTTCGTCACCTGCGGTGCAGATGGCTGCTATTTCAAGAATGCCGTTGCATCAGGAAAGGTTCCCGGTCTAATGGATATCCAGGTAATCGACACCACCGGTGCCGGAGATATCTTCGGCGGAAGCGCTGTGTGGAAGCTCCTTCAGCTGGATGAAGCTCCTGAAACCCTGACAGAAGAACAGCTGCGGGATGCAGTGTGCTTTGCGTGCACCAGCGCAGGACTGTCTACGACCAGGCACGGCGGCATTTCCAGCATCCCGGAATATGCTCAGGTCATTGAGAAAGAGAAAATGCTGTAAAACAGGAAAATATAACTATGAAGGCAGGTTTTGACGAAATGTTCGGTCAGAACCTGTCTTTTTATCTGTAACTAAGGATTTTTGGGGAAGGAATGCTCAATTGACATCGCTGTGCCGGATTTATATAATATTAGAGTTACGGCTCGTAATATCAACTTCATATGAAGGGAGAGGGAAATATGAGAGATAAGCTGGGAGGTACGCTTTACGGAATGGCACTGGGCGACGCAATGGGAATGCCCGCAGAGCTGTGGAGCAGGTACAGAGCCCAAAAATTCTTCGGGAAGAAAATCACAGACTTCCTGGACGGGCCTCCGGAAAACAATGTAGCCTGTAACTACGCCCGTGGACAGTTCACCGATGACACAAGCCAGGCGCTGGTTCTGCTGGATTCACTGTCCGCAACGGATTTTGTCCCCAGTGTAAAGGATATTGCAATGCGGATGATTGCCTGGGCAGAAAAGGAGAATGCCTGGGAGAACAACATTCTGGGCCCGACTTCAAAGGTCGCCCTTGCGAATATCCGTGACGGAATCGAAGATTCCACGCCCACGGACGGTGCTTTGTCCAACGGCAGTGCCATGCGCATTCCGCCCGTTGGATGCCTGTTTCATCCATCCCAGAAGGAACAGCTGGTGGATTATGTGTACGAAGTATCTCGGGCAACCCACACCAGCGATGTGACCATTGCCGGCGCGGCCATGATCGCAATGGGCGTCAGCTCCGCCATTGTAAACGATGATTTTGATGCGGTGATTGAAGACATCCTGCAGGTGGAGGACTATGGCTACCGCAAGGGTGCGGAAACCTTTAGCCCCAGATTGAAGGAGCGCACCAAAATCGGTATTCAGCTGGCAAAAACATACGCCGGTGATGAGGAGGCTTTTTCTCAGAAGCTGTACGATATCGTTGGAACCGGTGTTGGCATCATTGAATCTGTTCCGGCGGCAATTTCCGTGGCATATTTTGCGCAGGACCCCAACAAGGCAGGTGTCATGTGCGCAAATCTGGGCGGCGATACTGATACCATCGGCGCGATGGCCTGTGGAATCTGCGGTGCATTTACGGGAATGCACACCATTAAAAAGGAGTATATTGAAATCCTGCAAAAGCAGAACGATGTGGATTTTGAGGGATATATCGATATTCTCCAGAGAGGAAGGGAGCGCTTCGTATGAAGACACTGGTGGTCGGAGCGGCGATCATCGACATTCTGATGAAAATCGACCGGCTCCCCAAAAGCGGCGAAGATATCCTCTGCAGAGAGAGCAAGACCATGGTTGGCGGGTGCGCATATAATGTTGCAAGCACACTGAAAAATCTGGACTGCCCCCTCGATTTGTGTGTCCCGGTAGGCCGGGGGCCCTACGCTGACATCATTGCAAGAACCCTGGAACAGGCCGGATACGATATTCTGATTCGGGATGAGAGTCAGGATAACGGCTATTGCCTGGCTCTGGTGGAAGCTACCGGCGAACGGACCTTTATTACCGTACAGGGAAGTGAAGGAACCTTCAAAGAGGAGTGGCTGGATTCTCTGGACATGACCCAGTATGACAGAATCTATGTGGCAGGATACGAGGTATGCGGAGAATGCGGAATGTTGATTGCCAATTGGCTTTCAAAGCTTTCCGGAAAACAGGTTTTCTTTGCGCCTGGCCCCGTTATTTGCAGTCTTGATCCTCAGGTCATGGAAACGATCTTTTTGGCTCATCCTGTGCTGCATCTGAATGAAAAAGAGGCATTGGATTACACAGGAAAAGAGGATGTGAAACAGGCGGTTCACGAGCTGTACCGCCAGACAGGCAATCTCGTGATCGTCACGCTGGGCGAAAACGGCACGCTTTATTACGACGGCGGGCAGATTCACACGGTTCCGCCGGTAAAGACAACGGTTGTGGATACAATCGGAGCAGGGGACAGCCATATCGGCGCCATCATTGGCGGCCTTTCCAAAGGATACGATATGGAAAAATGCTGTACTCTGGCAAATTATGTGGCTTCGTGCGTGGTGAGCGTACAGGGGCCTACAATGGACAAAAAAGTTTTCGAAGAAAAGATGGAGAGATATTATGAAAAGAATTAAGGAGTTCTTTGCAGACTGGAGCCTGCTGGAAAAAGCATGGCTGGCATTCGTTTTAATTTTCCAGACAATTGCATGGATCATCAGCAAGGACAGCTGGTTTATGCTGGCAATGACGCTGTCCAGCAGCCTGAATCTGGTTCTGGGTGCAAAGGGTAAAATCGCTGGCCTGTATTTTGCAATCATCAACAGCCTGCTGTATTCGCTCAGCTGTCTGAAGATTCCTCTTTACGGCGAGGTAATGTACAATATGCTGTATTCCATTCCTGTCAGCGCAACTGCAATTATTATGTGGAAGAAGAACTCTGCCAACGATGGCCAGGTCAAATTCCGCAACATGACTCCCAAGTTTGCACTGTTTACTACGATTGGAACCATTGCGGCAACCTTCCTGTACGCAGAAATGCTTGTATGGATGGGCGGCAATTTCGCATTTATGGATTCTCTGACAACGGTTGTGGCTGTCATTGCAAGTATGCTGTACCTGCTGCGCTATTCTGAACAGTGGCTGATGTGGGTCATTGTCAACGCTCTGTCTATCGTAATGTGGGTCATGGTGTGGGCATCCGGAGACAAGTCTGCTGTGCTGATCATTATCATGGATGTCATCAATCTGTGTAACAGCGCATACGGCTATTGGAACTGGAGAAAGATTGCCAAGTCCATTAAGGCTTAACAGAACCGATTTTTAGATCTTCCATTCTTCGCGGGAGAAGCTTCTGACCCGGAGAATGCTTTCAAAACTGGATCCCAGAAATGGGATCCAGTTTTTCTGCCGTTTTTTATATTTATTTTGCACAGAATTCCTTGATTTTTACGGATGATTTTGTTATAGTAGCCAGGGTGATGAAAATGATTTTTGATAAAATCTCAAATGCGTCTTTATACTATGATTCTCATAAAGATTTGAAGCTGGTTGCTGACTTTGTTGCCAAATTTAATGAAAGCAACATGGAAGACGGCACTTACGAAATCGATGGCAAGCGTGTATTTGCAACAATTCAGAGCTTCCGCTCTAAGCAGCAAACACCTGATATGATGTTTGAAGCGCACAGAGACTACATCGATGTGCAGTACATTGCAAAGGGAATGGAAAAGATCCGCTATGCAAATCTTGACGATGTGCAGCTGGTGGAAGAGCATTACAGCAAAGGCAAGGATATCGCATTCTACGAAGGCGACGCAAAAATGGACTTTGCCCTGACAGCGGGTACATTTTTGCTTCTGGAGCCCGCTGATGCACATTTGCCGGGACTTTCGGTGGAGAAGGATTGCTTCGTTCGGAAAATTGTGTTTAAGATTCATGTTTGATTACGAATGAAAGTGAGTCAAAAGGAATCCCTGAGATGTATGGGGTTCCTTTTTCCTTATAGTTGCAAGTCTGGTCAATTTGTGATAGGATAGAATAAATTTCTGGAAGGAGTGTAAACTGATGATTATTCAGCAATCTGCAGAAAACTATCTGGAGACAATTCTGATTCTGCAGCAGCGAAACGGAACGGTTCGTTCGATTGATATTGCCACTGAACTGGAGTTTTCAAAGCCCAGTGTCAGCGTTGCGATGAAGAACCTCCGCAATAATGGATACATTGAGATGGACAAGTCCGGCGAGATTAAGCTGCTTCCAGCGGGCAGAGATATTGCTCAGAATATTTACGAAAAGCATACAGTTTTGAAGCGGGTTTTGGTTGCACTGGGCGTAGACGAAAAAACTGCAGCAGAAGATGCCTGCCGAATCGAGCATGTGATCAGTCGTGAGAGCTTTCAGGCAATCAAGGATCATGTGCATCGACATCTGGACGATTAAAAGGAGCCGATTTTTCGGCTTCTTTTTTTGTATAATAGTTGCGATTGCAATTCTTTGAAACTGTGATACAATGGTCTCATTATGGTAAGGAGAGGATTTGCTATGGATATACAGAGAATGAACCAGCTGTTTCTGGATACGGCTTTTATCCGTACCGGCGGAACGGCTGAGGAACTGAAGTGTGCTGAGTATCTGGTGAAGCAGTGCGCTGAATTTGGATGCGAAGCACGAATTGAGCCTTTTGCTGTGGATATGGCTACCATCAAGGAAGCTGCATTGACCGTAGACGGGAAGACAATCCCCTGTAAAGGTTATTTTAATGCCGGAACTGCCACTGTTGAGGCTCCATTTTACTATTTAACCAATACAGATCCCTATAGTTTGTCCCTGTGCAAGGGCAAGATTGTCATGATCGATGGCTACATGGGCTACTGGCGCTATCAGGATATCCTGAACAACGGAGCTGTTGGTTTTATCACCTATGACGGCAACGCAAACTATGTTGACCGGGATATCGATCAGCGGGAGCTGCGCAGTTATGTCAGCAACGGCAACAAGATCCCCGGCGTGAATATCAATGCCAAGGATGCTATTGCACTGGTCAATCAGGATGCAAAGATGGCTAAAATCCATCTGGTTCAGGATGAATACAAGGGAGAGTCCAGAAATGTGATTCTGGATCTGCCCGGTGAGACAGATGAATATATCGTGCTGTCGGCACACTATGATTCCACATCCCTGAGCAAGGGCGCCTATGACAATATGTCCGGCAGCGTGGGAATCCTTGCAATGGCCGAGCATTTTGCAAAGACCAGCCATCACTATGGCATTCGCATCCTCTGGTGCGGCAGCGAAGAGCGTGGCCTGCTGGGTTCAAAGGCGTATGTTGCGAATCACCCCGAGGAGCTGGGCCGCATTGTGTTGAATGTAAACCTGGATATGATCGGCTCGATCATGGGTAAATTCGTTGCAGTGTCCACGGCAGAAGAAAAGCTGTGCAGCTACATTTCCTATTTTGCAAATGAAGTAGGCTTCGGAATCGAATCCAGACAGGGCGTGTATTCCAGTGACTCCACACCCTTTGCTGATGCGGGTATCCCTGCGGTCACTTTTGCCCGGGATGCACCCGGAAATACAGCAACCATCCACAATAGCTATGATACCATGGCTGTTATGAAAATGGAGCATATGGCAAAGGATATTGACTTTATCTGTGCCTTTGTTGAGCGGATGGCAAAAGCAAAGTTCCTCCCGGTGAAAAAGGAGATTCCTGAGAATATGAAGGAAAAGCTGGACGAGTATCTGGCTCGCAAGCGCCCTAAGTAATCGGCAATTGTAAACTTTTTTTAACGCACCGCTTCGGCGGTGCGTTTTTTATTGTCAATTTCCCAATTATATGATAGGATTAGAAAACCAAAAATTTAGGAGGAATATATGCAATATTTAATTTCTTTTCTTGAGGGCGTAATTACATTTATTTCCCCTTGCTTACTGCCCATGCTGCCGATCTATATCAGCTATTTTGCCGGCGGATCGGTTCGCACTACGGGGAAAACGCTGAAATGTGCTTCCGGCTTTGTGCTGGGCTTTACAATTGTGTTTGTTGCACTGGGTGCTCTGGCCGGTACCGTGGGAAGCTTCCTGCAGCGTTATCATACAGCAGTTAATATTGTCTGCGGTGCGGTAGTCATCCTGTTCGGCCTGAACTTCCTTGGTGTCATCAAGTGGAATCTGTTTCGTGGTTCCAAGATTCAGACCAATACCGCAAACATGACCTTCTGGTCTGCCATGATCTTCGGCATCGTGTTTTCCATTGGCTGGACTCCTTGCGTAGGCGTGTTCCTGGGCTCTGCACTGCTGCTGGCTTCTCAGCAGGGAAGTATGATGGTGGGCGTTGGTATGCTGCTGTGCTACTCTGCAGGCCTCGGCGTGCCGTTCCTGATCAGCGCAGTCCTGATCGATCAGCTCAAGAGCACCATCAGCTGGATCAAGCGCAACTATGACATCATCAATCGTGTCTGCGGTATTCTGCTGGTTGTGATTGGTATCCTGATGGCAACCGGCGTGCTGAACCGCCTGTTGAATCTTGTAAAATAAGGAGTGTTTATATGAAGAATTCCACTTATAAACTCATTGTAATGCTGCTGTCTCTGACGATTATCATCGGCGGATGTGTTCTGCTCTATCAGACTCTGGCAGATAAGATTTCTCTGGACGAGCAGATGCAGTCATCCGGTGATGCAGCCCAAAAGACTGCCCCCGACTTTACTGCCGTGGACGAAGATGGTGTCGAGCATAAGCTGTCCGATTACAGAGGCAAGCCCGTCATTGTCAATTTCTGGGCAAGCTGGTGCGGCCCCTGCAAGGCAGAAATGCCCCACTTCCAGACTGCCTGGGAGACCTACGGCGAGGAAGTTCAGTTTATGATGGTGAATATGTCCACCGGATTCGGCGACACCAGAGAAAAGTCTTCCAAGTTCCTGACCGACGGAAGCTTTACTTTCCCTGTGTTCTACGATGACAATTCCGAAGCTGCAATCGGATATGGCCTCAGTGGTGTTCCCATGACTCTGTTTGTGGATGCAGACGGTTATATCCGTAATATCGCAAGAGGTATGCTGACGCAGGAGCGTCTGGAAAGCGGAATCGAGGCATTGCTGTCGGATTGACAAACCCTTCAATAAACAGTAAAATAGCTTTTATCTAATACTTTGAGGTGACAACTATGGATTCAAAGCTTCATACCGAAACATTATGTATTCAAGCGGGCTATAGCCCTGCCAGCGGTGAGCCCCGTCAGATTCCCATTTGTCAGAGCACCACATTCAAATATGCGACCTCTGAAGATATGGGCAAGCTGTTTGATCTGGAGGCAGACGGATATTTCTATTCCCGCCTTGCCAATCCCACCTGTGATGCGGTTGCAAAGAAAATTGCTGCGCTGGAAGGTGGTACGGCTGCCATGCTGACCGGCTCCGGTCAGGCGGCCAATTTCCTTGCTGTGTTTAATATTGCATCCTGCGGCGATCACATCGTCTCCAGTTCTGCAATTTACGGCGGAAGCTTTAACCTGTTTGGCGTAACCATGAAGCGCATGGGCATCGAGGTGACCTTTGTTAATCCCGACTGCACCCAGGAGGAACTGGATGCTGCATTCCGGGACAACACCAAGGCCGTGTTTGGCGAGACCATTGCCAACCCTGCACTGACGGTTCTGGACATCGAGAAATTTGCTAATGCTGCCCATAAGCATGGCGTTCCTCTGATTGTGGACAATACCTTTGCAACACCTGTGAACTGCCGTCCTATGGAGTGGGGCGCAGACATCGTGACCCATTCCACCACCAAATATATGGATGGCCACGGCGCAGCTCTGGGCGGCGTGATCGTGGACAGCGGTAAGTTCGACTGGACCAAGTATCCCGACCGTTTCCCCGGACTGTGCACCCCGGACGAAAGCTACCACGGCGTTACCTACACCGAGCGTTTCGGTCTGGAGGGCGCATATATCAATAAGTGCACTGCTCAGCTGATGAGAGATCTGGGCTGCGTGCAGTCTCCGCAGAATGCATTCTATCTGAATCTGGGCCTTGAGAGCCTGCCGTTCCGTATGAAGCAGCACTGCGACAATGCTCTGGCAATCGCAAAGTTCCTGCAGAGCAATGAGAAGGTTGCATGGGTCAAGTACTGCGGCCTGGAAAACGACAAGTACTATGAGCTGGCTCAGAAGTATATGCCCAAGGGTTCCTGTGGCGTCATCTCCTTCGGATTGAAGGGCGGCCGCCATGCAGCAGAGGTGTTCATGAAGCACCTGAAGCTGGGCTCTATCGAGACCCATGTGGCTGACTCCAGAACCTGCTGCCTGCATCCTGCAAGCTCCACCCATCGTCAGATGACTGACGCAGAGCTGGATGCAGCAGGTGTCGGCGCAGACCTGATTCGTCTGAGCTGCGGTCTGGAAAACGCAGAGGATCTGATTGCAGATCTGGATCAGGCAATTTCCAATGTGTAACTAGGAGAGGTGTTTCATGCCCATTCAAATCCCCAATGACCTGCCTGCGGTGGAAACGCTGCACCAGGAAAATATATTTGTGATGAACCAGCAACGGGCATGCACCCAGGATATCCGTCCACTGGAGATTCTGCTGTTGAATCTCATGCCTACAAAAATTATCACAGAAACCCAGCTGTCCCGGCTGTTGGGCAACACGCCTTTGCAGGTGCAGCTGGAGCTGATGACCATGTCTTCGCATAAATCCAGAAATGTTTCTCAGGAGCATCTTCTGAATTTTTACAAGACCTTTGATGAAGTCAAACACCGCAAGTTTGACGGAATGGTTATTACCGGCGCGCCGGTAGAGCAGATGGAATTTGAGCAGGTTGACTACTGGCCGGAGCTGTGCGAAATCATGGAATGGAGCAAAACCAATGTCCATTCCACCTTCCACATCTGCTGGGGTGCTCAGGCGGGGCTTTACTACCATTATGGTATCAAAAAGCATCCCCTGCCGGAGAAGCTGTTCGGTGTCTATCCCCATAAGGCCGACTATAAGCGGGCGATTCTGCTGCGAGGCTTTGATGATATCTTCTGGGCACCGCATTCCCGCCATACCACGGTGGATCGGGCGGATATCGAGGCTGTCCCGGGCCTGAAGATCCTGGCATCCTCGGAAGAGGCCGGTGTTTATGCGGTGATGAACAAGCTGGGACGCCAGATTTTCGTGATGGGCCATTCTGAGTACGACCCGGACACACTGAAGCGTGAATACATCCGTGACAAGAATCAGGGACTGCCGATTCGAGTCCCTGCCAACTATTTCCCGGGTGATGACGACACCAAGGAGCCTATGGTTCGTTGGAGAGGTCATGCAAATCTGCTGTTTAGCAATTGGTTAAACTATTTTGTATATCAGACGACACCCTATGACATTATGTCCATCGGAAAGTAGACATGATGCCTCATAGCGGCACATAGGATAAGCAGAAGGAGGCCAGATGATGAAATTATGGATTGATGATAAGGTCATTGAGGCAAAGCCGGGGCAGACGCTGCTGGATTTGATTAAGGAACTGGGGTTGGATTCTCCGGAATTATCTTCACGCCCTCTGGCAGCGAAGATTGCCGGTGAAATCTTTACCCTGAACTATGTTCCGGTTCGGCAGAGTGTTGATGCAGAACCCATGCAGTCCCAGAGAAGAGCGATGGCAGCTTCCGGCGGCAAGGTCAAACTCTTGCGCTACAGCGATCCTACCGGCCGTGAGGCATATACAAGAACCGTCCAGTTCGTACTGTTTCTGGCAATGCGCCAGCTGTATCCCGGTGTCACTGCAAAGATGAACTTTACAGTGGGGCAGGGGGTATATATTGAAGTTCCCTGTGCGGAATTTTCTGCAGAGCAGCTGAAAGCCCGGGTATCTGAACTGGTCGCTCAGGATATCCCCCTCATGCGTAAACGAATCTCTACCCAGGATGCCATCGAGTATTTTACAAAGGACGGTCAGCAGGATAAGGCAAGACTGCTTTCCTGGAGAACGGTTCCTCATTTCGATGTGTATACCTATGGAGATTTCGCCGACTACTATTATGGAGAGATGATGCCATCTACCGGCTATCTGACCGTATGGGACATCGTTCCGGTAGACGGTGGCTTCATGTTCATTTTCCCGGATCCTCTGAACCCGGATCAGCTGGCCCAGTTTACGCAGATGCCCAATTTCTTCAGAGTCTGCTCAGAAGGAGAGCGGTGGTGTACGCTTCTGGATTGCCAGAGTGTTGCAGATCTGAATGATCTGGTGTGCAGCGGCAAAATCAGAGAGCTGATTCGTGTGAATGAAGCGCTCCACGAAAAGAACTTTTCCAAGATTGCGGACATGGTCTGTGACCGTGGTGCCAAGGCTGTGATGCTGGCTGGCCCCAGTTCTTCAGGAAAGACCACCTCTGCCCACCGCCTTGCGGTGCAGCTTCGGGTGCATGGAATGCGTCCGGTTCTGATCAGTCTGGATAATTACTACATTGACCGGAATCTGGTTAAGCCCGGCCCGGATGGAAAGCTGGATCTGGAACACATCAATACCATTGACACCGACCTTTTCCGGGAGCATCTGCAGAGATTGCTTTCCGGCGAAGAAATTGAGATTCCCGAGTTTAATTTCCTGACCGGCCGGCGGGAGTGGAACGGAAACCGTATACAGCTTGCCGACAACAGTGTGATTATTGTAGAGGGCCTGCACGCACTGAATCCTGCGCTGCATCCGGACAATGTGGACCCCTCGCTGATTTTCAAAATGTATGTCAGCGCACTGATTCCTCTGAATCTGGACAATCACAATAGAATCCCCACAAGCTATCTGCGTTTGCTGCGGCGAACAGTTCGTGACTACGAAACAAGAGGCGCTTCGGTTGAGCATACCCTGTCCATGTGGGACTCTGTTCAGCGCGGAGAAAGACGGTGGATTTTCCCCTACCAGGAAACAGCCGATGTGATTTTTAACAGCTCTACGCTGTATGAGATTGCAGTGCTGAAAAAGCATATCTATCCGCTGCTGACTGCTGTCCAGCCGGAGAACCCGTATTACGACCAGGTTCGCGCCATGGTCAAGATCCTGAATTTTGTTCAGGAAGCCAGTGTGGACGATGAGATTCCGCCTACGAGTCTGATTCGTGAGTTCATCGGTGGCAATACCTTTTACCGGAAATAAAGCATATCAAAGCGCTGCTCTGAAATCCAGAGCAGCGTTTTTTGCATCTTAAAAGATAAAAGACACATCCCCAAAGGCCGCCGCCGCAGGTGTTTAAGCCATTGGCGTCATCAGTGGGGATGTGTCTAAATTCATAATAGCGGGTCAGAGGGCGTTTATCAAGCGCAGGGAAACAGACTGCGGTTATGCTTTCAGACTGTCAGAGGGGTCTTTCCTTAAAATCGGCAGGGCTGTGTGCAGGTGAATGATTTGTAGCAGCGCAAGATACACAACGCACAACACAATATGGATCTGCCAGGGATAGAACTGCATGAACAGTTTCAGCTTACACAGTACCAGACCGAAGCCTCCGCCCGTGACGGCAAAGCCCAGCAGGGTAATGATCAGCAGCAGAAGATGCGTCAGCAACAGGGAAATCATTCCGGATAGCAGCGCCTGAATACTCTGACCGCCCAGATACTGACCGTCGGTCATGCCCAGAGCCTGCAAAATACCGATCCGTTTCCGGTCTTCCTCCACCTCGGCGCTGAGAAGATTCTCAAGCAGAATCACAGTAATAACCAGCATATTGGTGCCCATCATGAGATACATGGCCTTGGCTCTCTGGGCAGAATACAGCAGCTTCTGATTTTCAAGGCTGTGTTTTACCACATCGAATCCGTACTGTGCGGCGAAATCCATGACCTGTTTTTCATAGTCAGAATCTCCTGTGAGTTCTTCGGGGCTCCAGAGCTGAAGATAGGTTTTGCCGTAGCAGTGGGGATAGTAGAGTTTTGTGGTTGCCCAGAAATAGGCGGTCTGCTGAGCATCTTTCCGGCCAGAGGCGTGGGGATAGACGGTGCTGACCAGGGGAGAGCCGGAAATAATGGTGATACAGCCCATATTGTCAGTGTCGGACACGGGCCAGACGGCTTCTTTCAGTTCGCTGACCACGCAGGCGGCAGTGGTCTGAACGGTATAGAGCCTTTCTACAATGCTAACATCGCCATCCAGCGATTGGGTCCACCCGGAGATGGTCAGGCAATCGCCGCTGGCAATGGAAGTGTCTGTGCCGTATACCTTTGAAAACTGGGGAAGATAGCTCAACTCCAGCAGGGTGCCGGGTTTGACATCGTTCTGGACATCGGCAATAACCGCATCCTGAACCTTTGTAAAGACAGGCTTGCCGTCATCCTGATGGAATCTGGGAATCATCACAATGCAGGCTCTGCCGGACTGGAAATCCTCCTGACTGATCTGAGTGGAAGAATTGCGCAGAACCTGTTGCACAAAATCGCTGTCCCAGTCTGCGCCGATGATTCGGGCAGAGACACCCAGACCGCCGCCATCCGGCAGCTGCTCAAACAGTTCAGCGCCGTTGCCATCCTGGTGCAGGGCTTGCAACAAGGGGCTGCGTTCCATCAGATCGTCACAGTGGATCAGGACATTTTCTGCTGTGGTATATGTACGCATTTTGCGGTTGGGAACCTGCATGCTGTCGGTGATTTCCCGCAGATATCGGCTGGAGGCTGCGTATGGCAGCACCAGCTCGTAGTCCGGGCGATCCTGATTGATTACCTTTTCGTGATAATCTCCATAGGCGCTGTGGCTCAGAAACAGCGGCAGGATCATCATGGCTGCCATGAGCAGTGCCACAAAGCCGCGAAGCAAGGTCTGCTTTGGGTTGGCGGCACAGTGACGCATCCAGATTTGGTGGTAGCCGGTGTGGTTTTCTGTATGTTTTCGCTGGGGGGAGCATTTTACAACAGTTTTGGGGTGCTTTTTGTGGCTGCTGCGGGATTCTCTCAGAATTTTGAAGATCGGAAGCATAGCACCCACCAAAATGGCGGCAATGTCGCACAGTGTGCCGGTCAGCAGATTTGCCGGGTTTACAGAGACGGAGACCTGCATGAAACGGGGCAGCAGAAATACTGCAATTCCCAGACCAAGCAGGCATCCGACCAGAGCAGAGAGGAGCAGCAGCACAGCCACCTCAATCAGCACCATCAGGACGACCTGACCGTCGGTGGCGCCGATGGCAATCAGGGTGCTGATTTTCTGCTTTCTTCTGCGCATGGACTGCAGGTACAGCTGGAAGCTGGCACAGGCGGACATTCCAATCAGTACGCCGGACAGAGCAATTTCCATGACCTGAGCGGTGTCACCCACAGGCGGGAAGGCCAGGGGATTCACCCGAAGGTTTCCGGAGTTGTTCCGGTAAAGACCGTCCAGCGTGACCGGCTCCTGAGCGATGGGGTCCAGACCCTCAAAACGAAAATCCGCATTTGTCAGATCGGAGAAGCTAAAACGCTGGCGCTGATCCATGACGGAGATCTGGCCCATCTGACCGGAGCCCAGCACATCATAGGTCTGCAGCTGTCCTGTTGTGGGGTCCTGGCCTGTCAAATAGGCATAGGTGTATTCACCATCCACAGAAACTCCGGTCAGTTCATAGGCTGCATTGTGCAGCCGGTTGTATTCATCTAAAAGGGAATTCAGGTTTTGCGCCAGATTGTCTCCGGGCTGATAATACAGCAGCAGTCCGTCATCGGTTCGGGGAAATGCCTCCGGATGATCCTGCTCAATGCCGTCCATCAGGTCGTAGATGTTCTGGCAGTCCTGTTCGCCGATGAATGCATCCGGCATCTGAAGACCCTTGACATCCCAATGCTCGGCATAGTTGTCTGCAATGCCGCAGACGGTGTATGTAGCGTAAATTTTTACAGCGGAAAGTCTCGGGTCAGTTTCAAACCGTTTTCCGGAATTACTGCCGAAGCCCGGTCCGTAAATGCAGTATTTTTCGCTGGTAAGCTCCATCTGAGCAGACAGGTTCTCCGTGTTGCGCTGCTCTTTATTGAGTGTGGAGTCGACTCGCATATTGAAGTCCGGCAGCGTGGAAGGAAAGTAGAAAAAGACTTCCTCCTGTTGCTGCTCAGAAAGCTCGTTCAGTGGGTGCCGCAGCTCCGGGGCAACACGCTCGCCCTGCTTAGACTGAATCAGATCGTTCCAAAGGGGTTCCAGCTGAGTCAGGTAATATTCCCGGTTTTGCCGGAAGCCTTCCAGATAATAGGGGCTTATTTTATCCCACATTCCGGTATCTGTAGATTTTGGAATGTAGCGATAAAGGTACTTTACTTCGATTTCCCGGCCGACCGGGACACTCCAGTCATCTCCCACCAGGAGAATCTCGTGATCGTTTTGGGGCAGACGACCCTCTTTGATCGTCAGATTGGCGATCTGCTGGTAGGGCTGTGTAATGGAACCAATCTGTTTTCCGTCAACCGTGGTTCCTGCAATTTTACTGATCTGGGCATCCGGAAACTGGCTCTGCAATTCCTCTGTGGATTTTAAGCTGGCCCGATAGAGCAGCTGATATCGTCCGTACAGCCGCTGGCGGTGCTGCTGCTGGGTAAACTGAACGGACGAGGCAATGACAGAAGACAGCGTCAGAAAAAGAAAAGACAGAAGCAGAACCGCAGACATCAGAACGGAGATTCGCTTCTGACCTCTCAGGCCGTGTAATGCTGTTTTGAACATTACAATACCTCCTTATATTGTGTTAGTCTGTCAGAAAATTTCAGCATATGATGGAGCCGTTTTCGACTTTGATGATTTTTCCTGCTTCTGCGGCAACAGACATATCGTGGGTAACCAGAATCAGTGTGGTTCCCATCTGGGCTACGGTTTCTTTCAACAGCTGCAGCGTAGTGATGCCCGTCTGGGGGTCCAGGTTTCCGGTGGGCTCGTCTGCAAATACCACCCGGGGGTTATGGGACACTGCCCGTGCAATGGCTACGCGCTGCTGCTCGCCGCCGGACAGCTGAGAGGGGTATTTGTGCATCATCTGGTCGATGCCGAGAATGCTGCAGACCTTTTCGATATTTTCTTTATCCGGCTTTCTGCGGTCGAGCGTATAGGGCATGACAATATTGTCCCAGATGGTATGCTCCTGAAGCAGATTGTAGGACTGGAAGATAAATCCGCTTTTTCTGCGGCGCAGGATAGCCCGCTCCCGTCTGGAGAGCTTGGACAGATCTACATTGTCCCAAAGGACCTGTCCGCAGTCCGGCGTATCCAGACCGCTCAGAATATTGAGCAATGTAGATTTTCCGCTGCCGCTTTTTCCGATGATGGCATAAAACACCCCGTCTTCAAAGGTGGCTGAAATATCGTGCAGCACAGCCGTTTCCTGCGCAGTTCCGATTGAATAGGTTTTTTTGATTCCGCGAACCTGTAGCATGATACACGCTCCTTATCATATGCGATTTGTTCTGCTGTCTGCAAAAGCTGAAAGTAAAACATCATGTGCGCCGTGAAATGCAGAAAAGCGGAGTGAACAACAGCACTCCGCTTTTAAGATGGTTTTCCGGGGCGATTTTTGCAAAGCAGCCGTTTTTCAGTGCAACTTATTCAGTATTACTTGCCGGACTTCATGATTTGGTGCTCTTTGTGAATCTCAGAGCACAGGTCTGCAAAGTGCCAGTTGTTATTGTGCTTTGTGTGGACGGCCTTGATCACGCCGCTTGCGACCTGATTGATCAGCAGGGTTCCCAGCTGCTCCTGTCCGTCAAATCCGGAAAGAAGCGCAAATTTTCCAATCAGGGGATGCTCCGGCATAGGGGGATAGTCCTTTCCGGACAAAAGCTGCTCCACTGTGAGCATGGTCTGATGATCGGATACCGGTTTGCAGCTGATTCCGATTTTGCCGGCCAATGCGTTCAGGTTCAGCAGCTGCATACCGGTAAGACCGTAAATCAGAATTGTTTTTTTCGGATGATTGATATCTGTAGCCATGACATAGCCTCCTTACATTGCGCTGAAAGTAGTATAATTTTCCTTATCATATCATTTTTTGGGCGTAATGAACAGTGCCATTAAGAAAAAATAAGGAGTGTGTATGGAAAATCAGATTCTTTAATTCAGGGAACAGGGGACTATGCGATTACATCCGGTGATTTCGATTCTCGTTGATAATTATTTTCGGTTGTGCTACACTTAGTCCAGCTGACTTTTGAAAGCCTGATGTTTAAGGGAGAGAACAATATATGAAACGGGATATTCAACATGAATGGTTTGCAAATGCCGAGTACGGAATGATGGCGCATTGGGGACTTTACTCCCTGCTGGCTGGCGAATACCGGGGCCGACGGGTAGAAACCTACGCCGAGTGGATTCAAAGCTATATGGCGATTCCCAATGCAGAATACGAACAGCTGGCCCGGGCCTTCAATCCGGTATATTTCAATGCAGATGAGTGGATCAGACTGGCAAAGGACGCAGGAATGAAGTACTTCGTTTTTACAGCAAAACACCACGACGGTTTTGCTATGTTCCACAGTGATGCAGACCCCTTTAATGTGGTCGATGCGACACCCTTTGGCAGGGATGTTGTCGCAGAGCTGGGCGAAGCCTGCTATAAATACGGGATTCCCTTTGGCCTGTACTACAGTCAGGAACTGGACTGGCACCATCCTCATGGCGGCGGATATGACAATTTTTCTCCCTGCGGCGGTGTGTCCTGGGATAACAGCTGGGATTATCCGGATGCA
Source organism: Oscillospiraceae bacterium (assembly GCA_020025595.1). Taxonomy (GTDB): domain Bacteria; phylum Bacillota; class Clostridia; order Oscillospirales; family Oscillospiraceae; genus Faecousia. The sequence continues at coordinate 177,558 of JAHHRV010000002.1, read as the reverse complement.
GACAAAAAGGACTTTTCCATCTGCTTTGAGGAGAAAATCAAGCCCCAGGTCACGGAGCTGCTGACCCGGTATGGAGATCTGTGCCTGATCTGGTTTGATGTGCCCCATACGATCACCCCGGCACAGAGCCTGGAGCTGAACCATCTGGTGAAGCAGTATCAGCCTCACTGCCTGATCAATTCCCGAATCGGAAACGGCGCTTATGACTATGTTTCCCTGAACGATAATGAGTATCCTACCAAGCGACCGGAAAAGCAGGAAGATCTGGACCCCAACGGACTGAGCGGATTCAAGGTTTCTCCCTTTGACCTGTATGAAACTCCGGGCACACTGAATTCTTCCTGGGGATTCAAGTACTACGATCAGAATTGGATTACTCCCGAGACCATTGCCCAGCGGCGCAGAAAGCTGAACAGCATGGGTGTGAATTATCTGCTCAATGTGGGCCCTGACGGATTGGGAAGAATTCCGTCTTTTTCTCAGGAAGCCCTGCTGGGTGCCTGCAAGTATTTTTGATATGCATAAATCAAAGCACTCCGAATCAAGGAAATGATTCGGAGTGCTTTTCTTATTTTATTGGGAATTGGACAGAAAAAGCTGAATCTGCTGCTTACAGATACAGCTGATTATCCCGCCGCAGGGTACATACCGGGGCAAGCCGCTGGGCCAGCGCTTCCAGCCGCTGCGGGTCATTGTGCCGTGCGTGCTCCGGGCAGACTGCAACACAGCGCAAACAGGAGATGCACTTGTCCATATCTTCTGTCCGCAGGTTTGTTACAGAAATGGCACCTACGGGACATTCGGCAGCACAGACGCCGCATTCGATACAGCGATCATCTGCAAAAGGCTTCAGTCCTGGGCCAGCTTCGCGATAGGGGCGATTTCCGGGAAGCTTCGGACATTCCAGATTGCCGGAATCCAGTTTTGCCCGGATTTTGGATGCAAACTTTGCAAGCACCAAAGCATCCGCTGCATCCGGTCTGCCGGCGGCATACTGACGAACAACAGAGTGCTCTGCAACAGCCTCCACTCCGGCAACTACACGGAAGCCCTGCGCTTTCAGAAGATCCTCCATCTCCACCAGAGCGTCTTCCACCAGACGATTTCCGTAGACGGCGATCAGAACCGCTTTTGCGCCGTTGCCATGAAGTTTGGCGAGCCGCTGAGCTGCCACAGCGGGAATCCGTCCAACAAAAACAGGCATCGCCACAAGGCAGATGTCATCCGGCTCAAATGTAAAATCAGAAATCGGTTTCAGCAGATTCAGTCTGATCGGTTCCTGTTCCCAGCCTCCGGCAATCAGATCGGCACATTTCTGGGTGCCGCCGGTGGGGCTGAAGGTGATTTCATAAAGATGCATGACAATGATCATTCCCTTTGTATAGTAGTATTCTTTTATTGTAAGGAAGCGGTCGGGAATTGTCAATGCAAGCGTCCGGAAATTCGTAATGGGATTCAATCATGGAATAGCTGCGCCTGCTTCCGGTTATCTGGAAGAATCCTTCTTGGCAAGCTCTGTGTATTTGGCTTTGCTGCCATAGGCCTTGCTGACCGGGTATTTTTCGGCATTTCGCTTCATCTTCTCCTGAACAATTTCGTCAAGATCCAGGCCGCAGACATCAGCAAGCAGCACGCTGTAGGATACCACATCTGCAAGCTCTTCCCGGATTTTATCCAGCTTGTCCCGGCATTCCAGATCCGTGCCGCTCCACTGGAAAATCTCCAGCAATTCCGCAGCTTCCAGACTCAGTGAAATTGCCAGATCTTTGGGATTGTGAAACTGTCTCCAGTTGCGGTCATCCCGGAATTTCAGCACCATATCGATTGTTTCTTGGGTCATTGGGTAGGTGACTCCCTTCTGTAAAGTGATGATTTTTTATATCATACAATATTCCGTGCAGAACTGCAATACGGGGAACCTGTATGAAGCGATATGACGGTGTGTGCACTATTCTGCTGCAGTATCCCGAAAAGTGGTTAAAAATTGTGCGCATAGTAGTAGCATTTGTGTATCCTATTTTTGAGAATCCCTTTGTTATAATAGCGCTGAGGAAGTGCTTTGACTGTCTTTTGCAGGAGTCTGACGGCTCCGCAGTTTAGAATGAAAACAATGCAAAGGATAAGCAGCAATCAGTATTCAGCGCAAGCGCGCACACCTAACCTGAAAGGAAGATGACCATGCAAAAAAACTTCGCACGCAAATGCCTGTCCATGTTATTGACATCTGCATTGCTGGTAGGAATGTTCCCCGCCAGCCCGGTACAAGCAGAAACAAGCGCAGGTTCAGAGAATATTCTGGCAGGCAAAGCACCTACTTCCAATGTGGAAATCACGAATCCCAACGCTGCTACAGATGGCAGCAGAGCAAACTCCAGACAGGATAAGAACAACACCATCATTCTGTCCGGAACGGAAGACGCTGCCCAGCCCAATAACGGCTGGGACGGCTGGCAGGATGTTTATCTGCAATATGATTTCGGCGAGGAGCGCCTCGTGCAGAGGGTGGATATCTACCGTAACACCTATCTGTCGGCGGTTTCCGCATTTAAGAATGTGAAAGTAGAGCTGTCCAGCGACGAAGCCTTTACAGACCCCATTGTTTTGTTCGACACACAGGATGTGCGCGAAACCGGCAAAGCCAAAACCGCCCAGGAGGTTGATGCTGCTGCGGCGGACTGCCTGACACTGGGAGCAAAGGGCGATGTGCAGTCCATTCTGGCAGAAAGCCCCATCAGCGCCCGGTACATCCGAATTTACCAGCGCGGTCACTACATTACCAACACCATTGATTCCTGGAACGGCATGAGCAATTCTGCCCGGTTTAATGAAATTGAGGTGTATGCTCAAGTCAATGCAGAACCGGAAGTTCCCCCTACGACCGAGGTTCCTGCAACAACAGAGGCCCCTGCGGAAACAGAGATTCCTGTGACAACAGAAGTCCCCGCAGAAACGGAAGTTCCTCCTGCGACGGAAACAGAGCCCGGCGAAGAAATGGTGGATGCCAACATCCTGGCCGGAAAGATTCCCACCACAAACAGCAATACTCCTGTGGCGGGTGATGCCTCTACCTCGACCAATATCTTTATTGCAAATCCTTCTTTCGCAACTGACGGAAACCTCGGCAACGCAGATTCCGACAGAAATGACCACGGCAATACCAAAATCGTAGCAGGCAGAGAGAATGCCAATCAGGAAAACAATGGCTGGGATAGCTGGCAGGATGTGTATCTTGAGTATGATTTCGGTAAGGTTCAGAAGGTAAAAGAAGTACAGCTGTACCGCAACACCTATAAGAACGCATACTGCACCTTCAAAAATGTAAAGGTGGAGCTGTCTGCAAATCCGGACTTTACGGATTCTGTGGTGATTTTCGGCGGTGAAACCGGAACAGATGTGGCTGAAACCTATCAGACAAAGGGTCAGCCCCAGACCATCAAGCTGGATGCACCGGTGGATGCTCAGTACATCCGAATCTGGCAGCGGGGCCATCACATCCACAAGATCCCCTTCGGTGTCTGGCAGGGCATGAGCAACGGCGTTCAGTTCAATGAAATCCGGGTAATTGCATCTGTCCCCAAAGCTGAAGCACCTGAAATTCCGACTGCAGGCGGCGCAAGAAACATCGCAGCCAATAAGCTGCCCTATGTGCGCGGTCTGACTCCCACAAATATCGAAGCAATTACTGACGGTCAGGTGGACGATAATTTTGCCGTACACAACAGCCAGGGCCAGCGCTGGCTCCAGTTTGAGTACAGAAACCAGTACAGCTTCAAGAAGATCAATTTCAAGCTGGAAGAGGGAACCTATCAGTCTGTATCCGTATCGGTTTCCAATAAGCCCACCAGTGCGGGCACAGTCGTATGGAGCGCCCAGAACTGGACTCAGGGCCCGGACATGATGTCCATTGATCTGGGCGATGGCAAGACAGGCAGCTATGTACGCTTCACCGTAAACAAGGCTGACGAACAGCCTACCAAATACTCCGAAATCGAAATCTGGGCTACCGGAGATAACTACAACGAAACAAGACCTGAATATGTTGCACCTGCCTCCAAGTATGACACTCTGGTGTGGAGCGATGAGTTTAACGATGACACGCTGGATACAAGCAAGTGGCAGATCATCGACGGCATGGCAAACCACGGTGCAATCTACAACAAGCAGGCTGTCAGCGTGAAGGACGGCTGCCTGGTTCTCAACAGCAAAAACTACGGCACTACCGAAGAGCTTATCAATGCAGTAGGCTGGGATCGCTACCAGCAGCAGGAGCTTGCTGAGCATGTTACCTGGTCTTCCGGCAGAGTTGAGTCCAAGAACAAATTCTCCTTCCAGTTTGGCCGTGTAGCTGCCCGTGCAAAGCCCAACGATTCTCAGGGCATCTGGCCTGCAATCTGGATGCTTTGCCAGGACGAAACCGGACACGACGAAATCGATATTCTGGAGTACCTGGGTCAGGATGCCTGGGATGCATGGACCACCAATCACTTCGGAATTCTGGGCAAGAACAAGATGTCCCGGAGCCTTTCCACAAAGAATTATGAGGCCTGGTGCCAGGACTTCCATGTGTTTGAAGTGGAATGGGACCCTGAACGCATCACATTCTATATTGACGGCAACCATGTATTTGATACGGTCTGGGGCAAGTGGGATCGTGACGCAATGCACACCCGTCCCATGTTCATGATTCTGGAAACACAGGTCGGTGACGGCTGGGTAGGCCCCGTTGACTATACCCGTCAGGAGACAAAGCAGGACAGCGATTTCCTGATTGACTGGATTCGTGTCTATCAGCAGGAAGGTCAGCCCATTGCACGCTTTGACGATCTGGAAAACATTCATGCTGAGGCTGTGGAGGACCCCTATCTGACGACTCCCGTGTTTGCAAGCGAAGGCCTGATGGAAATCCACCACGCAGAAGGCCCCGATACACCGGTATGGCAGGATAAAGACAACTTCTTCTACGGCGGTCAGCCCCGTGTGGAGACAGACCGTGTGGCTGTGAGCGAAGGCGCATCCGGAGAGCAGGCGCTGGTCTATCACATTCCTCAGGCAAAGGATGTACACCTGACCACCTATTATCAGACGCTGTCTGACGGCAATGTCTGGAACTCCGGCGGCTGGTATGATGGTCGCAGCATTCGCACCTCCCTGAAAAACGGCGCAAATCTTGACTTTAAGATTTATACATCTGCAGACAATCAGACATGGACGCTGTTTGAAAAGACAACCACCGTGGAAAACTATACAGACGGACACCCGGCATTTGCCCGTGTGACCTTTGATGCATACGGTCTGCCTCAGGGTACGAACTATGTTAAGATCGTGTTCCCGGAGTATCAGGGCGTACAGTATCAGCTGAAAAAAGGCGGGGTCAAGGATGTGCTGAACACGGATGTACAGCTGGCGAAGGTCACCTTCCTGCAGGAGAAAAATGCATCCGCTGAGTAAGCATCCGATAGAACCTTGCAACGGTACTTCTTCAATAAAATAACGCAAAAAGGGCATGGAAGTGATCTGCTTCCATGCCCTTACTTTATTTGGGGAAATGATATGAGGAAAATGAATCTGAAAATCTTTCTTAAAAAATATGAAGAAAACTTGATGTTTGGTTTTCTGCGTATATAATAATGAAAAACAAATTCCAATATTTTACATGGAAAGTATAAAAATCAGGAAAAGGAGAACAGTATGAAGTTTGTGATTGAACACCTGTCCAAGCATTTTGAGAAAAAGGAAGTTCTGAAGGATATCAATTTTACTTTTGAAGAGGGAAAAATCTATGGCCTGCTGGGACGAAACGGTGCCGGTAAAACTACGCTGTTTAACTGCCTGAACCGGGACATCAAGGCCGACCGGGGCAACATCTTTCTGGAGGAAGCCGGAAAACGCCGGGAGGTAAAGGCGGAGGACATCGGCTATGTGCTGTCTACGCCTACTGTTCCGGAGTTTCTTACCGGCCGGGAGTTCTTGAAATTCTTTATGGACATCAACGAGGCGAGCATCCAAAATCCCAAGACTCTGGATGCATACTTTGATGAGATGAGTATTGATTCAGAAGACAGGGATAAGCTGCTGAAGGACTACTCCCACGGCATGAAAAACAAGATGCAGATGCTGGTTAACATCATTGCACAGCCCAATATCCTGCTGCTGGATGAGCCGCTGACCTCTCTGGATGTGGTGGTGGCAGAGGAGATGAAGCAGCTGCTGCGTTCCCTCAAGGATGGCAGAATCACGATTTTTTCCACCCATATCATGGATCTTGCGCTGGATCTGTGTGATGAGATCGTGCTGCTCAGCCACGGAGAACTGGAAGTGGTGGAGAAATCCAATCTGAATAACAGCGAATTCAAGGATAAAATCATTGCAGCGCTGCGGGAGGAAGAGCATGTATAAGACTTTTCGCATTTCCTTTTCCCTGAAGAATACATACAGGGTCAACAGCATTCTGTATGCCCTCAAGCAGGTACCGCTTCTGAAAAAGATCCTGCCGGAAAGGCTCTATCAGTCCCGCGGTCTGAAAATTTTTGCAAATGTGATTGCTGCAATCTGGGAGCTTATCACGATCTTTGCAGGAAAGCTCCTGTATTTTCTTCTCATGATCTGCGGTGTGGGATTGCTGTATGAAAATCTGCCGACAGATCAGGTGTTCCTGCATATCCTGCTCTGCCTGACGATGGTGGGGGCATATGCCAATACTACGGTTTTTGACCCTACCCGGGACAAGTACTATGCCATGATCCTGCTGCGGATGGACGCCAGAGAATATACCCTGACCAATTACTGCTATGCTACATTGAAGGTTTTGGTGGGATTCCTGCCTTTTTCAATCTTTTTCGGACTGCATCAAGGGGTTCCGCTTTGGTTCTGCCTGATGATTCCGTTTTGCGTGGCGGGCGTGAAGCTGTTTGTGGTTGCTTATTCTTTGCGGAACTACGAGAAAAAGGGCTTTGTTTACAATGAGAACAAGCTGCCCAAGGGGTTCTGGGTGATGACAGCCTGCTTGATGGCAGTGGCGTATATCGTGCCTGCGCTGGGAATTGCGCTGCCTTCTGCCGTGTCGATGGGTGTCATGCTTGTATTTGCTGTTTTGGGCGTGTTCAGCATTCGTAAAATTGTCACATTCCGGCATTATCGGGATGTGAATCAGCAGCTTCTGGCCCAAGTGGTGAATCAGATGGATGACCTGAAGGCCCAAGCGAAAACCACCAGCCAGAAAGCCATTTCCACAGATACCTCTATTACCAGCAAACGCAAGGGCTTTGAGTACTTAAATGAGCTGTTCATCCGGCGGCATCGGAAAATCCTGTGGCAGTCTACCGTGAAAATCGCAGCGATTTGTTTGATTGTTCTCTGCGGCGCTCTGATTCTTTTGTACTTCGTCCCGGAGGCAAGACCGGATATCAATGACATGATTCTGAACTGGCTTCCGTATTTTACTTTCATTATGTATGCCATCAATCGTGGTACCGGATTTACCCAGGCGCTGTTCATGAACTGCGATCACAGTCTGCTGACCTATTCCTTCTATAAACAGCCGAAGTCTGTGCTGAAGCTGTTCCGCATCCGTCTGCGGGAGATCATGAAGATCAACGCCGTGCCGGCGGCGGTCATCGGCGCAGGTCTGGCGCTGCTTCTGTATGTATCCGGCGGCACGGACAATCTGCTCAATTATGTGGTGCTGGTTGTTTCCATCCTCTGCATGAGTGTGTTTTTCTCCATCCATTACCTGACGATATATTATTTGCTCCAGCCCTATAACGCAGGTACAGAGATCAAAAGCGGTACCTACCAGATCATTATGTCTGCAACATATCTGGTTTGCTGGGGACTGATGCAGGTAAAACTGCCCATTCTGGTGTTTGGTATTGCCTGCATTGCATTTTGTGTGCTGTATTCTATCGTTGCAAGCATTCTTGTTTATCGCTTTGCGCCGCAGACATTCCGCATCAGAACATAAGAAAAACCCACCCGGGAATGTTCCGGGGTTACAGAGGACAGTTTACTGAAATTAGAACAACGAGCATTGCAGCGGGACAATGAAAAAGCCGAGAAGGGTCGTAAATGGTTCTCCTCGGCTTTTTTAATCCGCACATTCGTAATTTAGAACAGTCTCCTGTAAAATGAAAGTACAATCAAATTACAGGAGGTCAAGACTATGGAACAAACTATATTCGAACAGAATGGCGGAACCTATACTCAGCAGGGAGATTATTTACTTCCGGATATCAAACTACCGGAACAGCCGAAATTTGAAATTGGTGTGTGGGGCAATCCTTCGGGATTGCCCCCTTTTTCTTTAGGCGATAAAAACGAGGGAATTCTGTTGTATAAACAAGTCGGACATTATCTGTTTTGGGAAATCCATAAGTGCAGTACCACTTATCTTGATGCGTAGGAGCGATAGGTCAGTAAAAACATAGGACCGCCGTCATGGTATTACCCATGCGGCGGTGACCCACATCCTTATGAGTTGTTAAACATTTCAAAGCGTTTAATGCTATTTGGAGCAATACGGACAGGACGAGCGCATCGACCACCGCAGCCATGCAGATCGGGGCTTGACCGAGCAGCCGACTATTCACGAGGGTGTGGTTGCCCGTGAATTGGAGAAAAAGGATGTCATCTCTGACCGCTGTGAAATCAACCGTCAGATCAAGGCAGATAATGCGTTGCTCCGTGAACGTCTGCGTCAGAAACAGCAACAGCAGGCACAGCAAAGGCAGGACAAAAAGAAAAACAGAGACAGTTGGGAACGAAAAAATTTCAGCGGGAGTGCATTTTGAACGATTTACTCCCGCTTTTTTGTTTTACGTCGATTTATGCTGTTCTCTATTGCAAGCGAATCTTGAACTTTGAAAAAAGTCAATTTCACAAATTGTTTACAAAATAGGAACGCTTTTGGAACGCCACAGTTTCTTTGGCGGAACGGCAGATCAGTATAATAGATAGCAACAGGCAGCAGAAAACTGCTTGAAAATTCTATTTTGGAGGCATTTCATTATGTACTTTGACGCCATTGCAAAAATCGTTTCGGAACGCACAGGCTGCGATGTTTCTGTTGTAAAGCCGGAAAGCAAGTTCTCTGAGCTTGGCATCGACTCTCTCGACACAGTAGAGCTTCTGATGAATCTGGAGGACGAAATCGGTATCGAGATCGAATTGGATCAGAAAGTGGAAACCATCGACGATCTGGATAAGTTCATCCAGAGCAAGCAGGGTTAATGCTTATGATTAAGTCAGCAATTTGTGAGATGCTGGGTATCGAATATCCTGTGTTTCAAGGTGGTATGGCTTGGATCGCTGACGGTAAACTGGCCGCTGCCGTGTCCAACGGCGGCGGTCTTGGCATAATTGCGGCAGGAAATGCTCCCGGCGATTATGTAAGACAGCAGATCCAGGTTGCCAAGGGTATCACTAATAAACCTATTGGCGTAAATATTATGCTGCTGAGTCCCTTTGCGGATGAAGTGGCTAAAGTTGTTATAGAAGAAAAAGTTGAGGTTGTGACCACAGGTGCCGGTAATCCTTCCAAATACATTAAGGATTGGCTTGCGGCAGGCATTAAGGTTATTCCGGTGGTTGCTTCGGTTGCAATGGCAAAGCTGATGACCAGACTTGGCGCATCTGCTCTTATTGCAGAAGGCGGTGAAAGCGGAGGTCATGTGGGCGAGCTTACTACAATGGTTCTTGTTCCGCAGATTTGTGATGCGACTACTCTGCCTGTTATTGCAGCAGGCGGTATTGCTGACGGCAGAGGCGTTGCTGCGGCCTTTATGCTTGGTGCGCAGGGTGTGCAGATGGGAACCCGTTTCCTTAGTGCAAATGAGTGTACCATTCATCCTGCATATAAAGAAAAAATCTTAAAAGCGACCGATCTTTGCACAATGGTAACGGGAAAACGCTTGGGACATCCCGTTCGCAGTCTCCGTACCCAGTTTGCCAGAGTGTATTCTAAGGCTGAATACGGCGGAATGCCGGATGAGGAACTGGAAGCACTGGCAACAGGAGCATTAAGACTTGCTGTGCAAGAGGGTGACAATGAAAAGGGTTGTTTCCTCTCCGGTCAGATCGCCGCCATGGTTAAGAAAGAACAGCCTGCGGCAGAAATTGTTAAGGAAGTTATGGAGGAAGCTGAGCCTATCCTTCTGAGAGCATCACAATGGGTAAAATAGCATTTGTTTTTTCAGGTCAGGGCGACCAGTATCCCGGTATGGGAAAAGACCTGTATGAAAAATATCCGGCTGCCCAAAAGATTTATGCTTTATGTGACGGAATCCGTCCAGGTACATCTGTTCAATGCTTTAACGGCACGGAAGACGAATTGAAGGAAACCAAGAATACACAGCCTTGCCTTTTCGCAATGGAACTGGCGGCGACAAGTGTTCTGATGGCAAAAGGTATTGCTCCCGATGTGGTTGCAGGATTTTCTCTCGGTGAGGTTGTTGCGGCAACTGTTAGTGGAGCATTTGATAATGAGACAGGTTTCCGTCTTGTCTGCAAACGTGGAGAACTGATGCAGAGCGAGGCTGAGAAGTTTGACACGTCTATGGCTGCTGTTGTGAAGCTCATGCCCGAACAGGTGCGGGATATATGCAGTAAATATTCCGATGTTTACCCCGTAAACTTCAACTGCCCCGGACAAATAACCGTATCCGGTCTTTCTACTCAAATGACAGATTTCTTTGCTGACGTAAAGGCAGCCGGTGGCAGAGCCATTCCGCTTAAGGTAAAAGGAGCATTCCATTCTCCCTTTATGAATGAGGCGGCAAATGCGTTTGCTGAGGAATTGACGAAGGCAGAAATCAAGGAAAGAACAGTTACGCTCTATTCCAATATGACGGCTGAGCCTTACACAGAGAATGTCGTAGAATTGCTTTCAAAGCAGATTTGCAATCCTGTGCAGTGGGAAAAAATCATCCGAAATATGATCGCAGACGGTGTGGACACATTCATTGAAATCGGTCCCGGCAAAACGCTTGCCAATATGATTAAGAAGATCAGCGCAGACGTAAGGACTGCAAACGTTATCGAATATCTCGCGGAGGTGGAAGTATGCTGAAAGGAAAGAATGCGGTAGTGACCGGCGGCTCTCGTGGCATCGGTGAGGCAATCGTTTATAAACTGGCTTCTTTGGGCGCCAATGTAGCCGTTATTTATGCAGGCAATGCAACCGCCGCAGAGAATGTTTGTAAAAAATGCAAGCAGGAATACGGTGTTGATGCAAAGGCGTATCAATGCAATGTCGCTGATTTTTCAGCGGCAAAGGAAACTGTTGCAAAGATTAAAGCTGACTTCGGTACAGCACAGATCCTTGTTAATAATGCAGGCATTACCCGTGACGGTCTGCTTGCTATGATGAAGGAAGAAGATTTTGATGCGGTTCTGGATACCAACCTCAAAGGTGCTTTCAACATGATCCGCCATATGACGGGGCTGTTCATTCGAGCACGTGAAGGTTGTGTTATCAATATTACCTCGGTTGCCGGTATGATGGGCAACGCAGGACAATGTAACTACTCTGCATCGAAAGCCGGTCTTATTGGACTTACAAAGTCTGTTGCAAAGGAGCTTGCACCCAAAGGTATCCGCTGTAATGCAGTTGCTCCCGGCTTTATCGCAACGGATATGACAGGAAATCAAACAGACAATCCTCTTCTGAATATGATTCCCCTCGGCAAGATGGGCGAAACAGCGGATGTGGCAGAGGCAGTAGCATACCTTGCGACTGCAAAATATGTAACCGGCGAAGTCCTCCGTGTTGACGGCGGCATTGCTATGTAAGGAGAATAATTATGAGTGAAAACAGAAGAGTTGTTGTCACCGGTATCGGTGCAATTACCCCTTTGGGAAACAATGTGGCAGATACCTGGGAAGGTATGAAGAACGGTAAGAATGGCATTGCTCCCATTACACTTTTTGATACAGAGAAATTTAAGGCAAAGTTGGGCGCTGAAGTCAAAGACTTCGATCCAAAAGAATATTTGGAAGTGAACGATGTGCTCCGTACCGACCGTTATGCACAGTTTGCCGTTGCAGCCGCACAGCAGGCAGTGGACGAAAGCGGCGTTGAAGGTGCTGTTGAACCGGAACGCTTTGCTGTTATCTTCGGTACGGGTATCGGTGGCATCGGCACATTTGAAACCGAGCATACCAAGCTGATGGAGAAAGGCCCTCGCCGTGTATCCCCGCTGTTTGTTCCTATGATGATCGGTAATATGGCAGCAGGAATGATTGCCATTCGTCACGATTGCCGTGGTTCTGCTATGCCCGCAGTAACCGCTTGTGCTTCCGGCTCAAATGCCATTGGCGAAGCAATGCGCCTTGTTCGTCACGGTTATGCAGATGCTGTGATTACCGGCGGTGCAGAAGCCGCTATTGTTCCGTCTGCCATTGCAGGCTTTGTCAATATGCAGGCGTTGTCTACTTCCGAAAATCCCGATGAAGCATCCTTGCCTTTCGATAAGCGCAGAGGCGGTTTCATTATCGGCGAAGGTGCGGTTGCCCTTGTTTTGGAGGAATATGAACACGCAAAGGCACGTGGCGCTAAAATTTACGGTGAAGTTTGCGGATATGGTTCTACCTGCGATGCACATCACATCACAGCTCCTCATCCCGAAGCAAGGGGCGGTGCTCAGGCAATGGTAGATGCTATGAAGGAAGCAGATTATACAGAAAATGATGTTGTATACGTTAATGCACACGGCACCGGAACTCCGATGAACGATGTGATCGAAACGGCTGCCATTAAGAAAGCTCTTGGAGAAGATAATGCGAAGAAGGCATATGTAAGCTCCACAAAGTCCATGACCGGACATATGCTCGGTGCTGCAGGTGCCATTGAAGCATTGGCCTGCCTTTTCGCACTGAATGAGGGTGTTATCCCTCCCACAATCAATTTGAACGAGCAAGATGAAAATTGTGATCTGAATTGCGTTCCGAATGTTGCTGTGAAAGCAGACATTACATTGGCACTTTCCAACTCTCTTGGATTTGGCGGTCACAACGCTTGTCTTGCTTTCAGAAAGGTGTAAGGCAATGAAAGAAACAGATATTCGCAAATATGCCGAGTTGATGAAGGAGCTTGAGCTAACCGGACTTGAAATCACAGAAGAAAACAGCAAGGTTCGTTTGGAGCGTTCCGTTTCAGCACCAGCAAAAGAAACCGTATATTCTGTTCCCGAATCTGTCGGTGATATACAGACAACATCCGAACCGAAAGATTATATCAGCGTGAAATCTCCGATTGTCGGTGTGTTTTATGCTGCTCCCGCTGAAAATGCAGATCCTTATGTAGCCATTGGAAACAGTGTAAAGAAAGGTCAGACACTTTGCATTGTAGAAGCTATGAAACTGATGAATGAAATCACCGCCGAGGAAGACGGCGTTATTTCCGAGGTCTGCGTTACCAACGGTCAGGTTGTGGAATACGGCACAGAGCTGTTCCGTATTAAGAGGTAAGAATATGAACAGAGAAGAAATAATGACAATATTGCCTCACAGGGACAATATGCTGCTCTTGGACGATGTAGAGAACAAGGACGGTACTGCTATCGGGCATTATACCGTTCGTGGGGATGAGTTCTTCTTAAAAGGTCATTTCCCCGATAACCCCATTGTTCCCGGTGTTATTCTCTGTGAGATACTGGCACAGTCCGCTTGCGTACTGATGCAGGATGCAATGAGCGAAGGAAAACTACCGGTCTACACAGGACTGAATAATGTCAAATTTCGTTCCCCCGTAAAACCGGGCGATACGATTGAAACACAGTGCCATATTAAAAGAGCAAAACATCCCTTCTATTTTGCAGAAGGCACGGTTACTGTGGAAGGCAGACTCTGTGTATCCGCTGAATTTTCCTTTGCGATTACAGGAGCGTAAACTATGTTTTCAAAAATACTGATCGCCAACCGTGGCGAGATCGCTGTCCGTATTATTCGGGCTTGTAAGGAAATGGGCGTGGCTACGGTGGCTGTATATTCCGAGGCGGATAAAAACGCCTTACACGTGGCACTTGCCGACCAAAGCTATTGCATCGGCGGTCCCGAAGCTTCGGAAAGCTATCTGAATGAAAATCAAATAATAAGCACCGCCATTTTAGCAGGCGCTCAGGCGATTCATCCCGGTTATGGCTTTCTTTCTGAAAATGCTCATTTTGCTCGCCTTTGCAGAAAGAACGGCTTGGCATTTATCGGCCCCAATCCCGAAAGTATGGAACGATTCAGTGACAAAGCGATCCTGAAAGAGCTTATCCGCGATACGGGACTTTCAGTAATACCCGGTACAAAGGCTGTGGCATCTGTGGAAGAAGCAAAAAGAGCAGCCGAAAGAATCGGCTATCCTGTGATGCTCAAAGCATGTGCGGGCGGCGGTGGTCGAGGCATCCGCTTGATTCGCTCTGCGGATGAATTGGACGATGCTTATTTACAGGCAACTGCCGAAGCTATCAGTGCTTTCGGTGACGGAAGCGTATATCTTGAAAAATACATTTTCCCCGCAAGACATGTTGAATTGCAGATACTTGCCGATGAGCACGGAAATGCGGTGTGTCTCGGAGACCGTGATTGTTCTCTTCAAAGACGAAATCAAAAGCTGTTGGAAGAAACGCCCTCACCCGCTGTTAATGATGAGCAGCGCCAAAAGATTATGGAGCTTGCGGTAGATGCCGTTAAGAAAAATGGTTATGTCGGTGCGGGTACACTTGAATTTCTGCTCGACCGTGAAGGTAACTTCTGGTTTATGGAAATGAATGTTCGGCTGCAAGTAGAACATTGTGTAACGGAAATGCTGACAGGCTTTGACATTGTGAAATGGCAGATCCGTGTAGCTGCCGGCATTCCTCTGAACTTCACGCAAAAGGATGTCATGATGAAAGGTTCTGCAATCGAATGTCGTATCAATGCAGGAAGCTGCGGAACTTTGAAAATGCTCCATGTTCCGGGCGGCCCGTCTGTACGGTTTGATACTTGCCTGGTTACCGGTACGGTCGTATCTCCGTACTATGATTCGTTGCTCGGCAAACTAATCGTATATGCAAAAACACGAGAAGAAACCCTTCGTAAAATGCGAGCAGCACTTTGTGAATTGGTAATTGACGGTATACCGACAAACATTGAGGAGCAGCTGCGGATTGTTGAAGATGAACGCTTTACATCCGGAAATTATGATTTGACTTTTATGGGAAACAGGTGATGAAATGGCATTACTTAATTTTTTGAAACCTAAGAATCAGTTGGAAGAAGGTGGACGCACTTCTGCTCCCGTTCAGCGTGATGCCGGTGAGCCTGAGAAAAACTGCCCGAATTGCCACAAGGATATTCCATTAAGCCGCCTTTGGGCGAATGATCTTGTCTGCCCCTGTGGTTACCATTTCCGTATGAAAGCACGCCAGCGCATACAAATGATTACCGACAAAGGGAGCTTTCACGAATTATATTCCAATATGAAAGCAGAAAATCCCCTGAATTTTCCCGGATATAACGACAAGATTGAAACTGTTCGCGCAGCGAGCTGTGAAAAAGAAGCTGTGGTATGCGGTACTGCTATGATTGGCAAGCAAAAGTGCTGCTTGTTTGTTATGGAGTCTTATTTCATAATGGGCAGTATGGGCAGTGCCGTTGGCGAAAAAATCACTACATTATTTGAATATGCTGTGCAACACCGTTTGCCGGTTATCGGCTTTACTGTATCCGGCGGCGCTCGTATGCAGGAAGGCTTGCTGTCTTTGATGCAGATGGCGAAAACAAGTGCTGCGGTAAAACGGCACAGCGACGCAGGACTTTTGTATATTGCTGTCCTTACCGATCCGACAACCGGCGGTGTGACGGCAAGCTTCGCTATGGAAGCGGATATTATTCTTGCAGAACCCGGTGCAACTGTTGGTTTTGCAGGCGCAAGAGTTATTGAGCAGACGACAAAGAAGGCTCTGCCGGAAGGATTCCAAAAGTCGGAATTTGTACTGGAACACGGATTTATCGACAGTATTATCCAGCGTTCCAATCAGAAAAAATATTTGACCGAGCTTTTAAAAATGCACGATGGGAGGGCGATGGTATGAGCGAAGCTGCTTACGAACGTGTGAAGCTTGCCCGTGACAGCAAAAGACCGACAGGACTGGATTATATAAAAAACATTTTCAAAGGCTTTATCGAATTTCACGGAGATCGCCGTTATGCAGATGATCCTGCTATCGTGGGTGGTATTGCAAAACTGAACAACACTCCTGTGACGGTGATTGCGATCGAAAAAGGTCATAGTGCAAAAGAGCGTACATATCGTAATTTCGGTATGCCTCAACCGGAAGGATACCGAAAAGCGTTACGCCTGATGAAGCAGGCAGAGAAATTCGGCAGACCGATTATTTGCATTGTGGATACGTCTGGAGCATACTGCGGAATTGGTGCTGAAGAACGAGGACAAGGACAGGCTATCGCAGAGAATCTACTGGAAATGTCCGCTCTCTGTGTCCCTGTTATCTCCATTTTGATTGGCGAGGGAGGCAGCGGTGGTGCACTTGCACTTGCTGTTGCAGATAGAGTTTGGATGCTGCAAAACGCAGTATATTCCGTTATTTCTCCCGAAGGGTGTGCGAGCATTCTTTGGAAGGATTCTGTCAAGGCAGAAACTGCTGCGGCAAGTTTGAAATTAACGGCTGAGGATGCCAAAAGTCTTGGTGTGATCGAGCGTATCCTTTCTGAGAATGACATTGGCAAAAAAGAGTTTTATGACCGCATTCGTACCCTTTTAACGGAAGAACTCAAAGAACTGTCAGGCGACATAGACTTGACACAGAACCGTTATGACAGATTCCGTAATTTGGGTGTCAGTGCAGTCGTTAAGGAGTAAGTATGAGCGTATACGAACAGTATTGTAATGAAATTGTCGATGAAAACGGCAGACTGAAAAAAATAACACTTGAATATCCCGACAACTTTAACTTCGGTTATGATGTTGTTGATAAAATTGCAGATGAAACCCCAGAAAAGCGTGCTCTCGTGTGGTGCAACGTAGAGGGTGAAGAACATATTTTTTCATTTGCAGATATAAAAAAGTACAGCAATCAGATGGCAAATGTGCTTCGCAGTGCAGGAATCGGTCACGGAGATCGTGTTATGCTGATTTTGAAACGCCACTATGAGTATTGGTTTGCGGCAGTAGCACTACATAAACTGGGTGCTGTGATGATACCGGCAACTCATATGCTGACGGTTAGCGATTTTGTGTACCGTATCAAATCCTCCAAAGTAAAGGCGATTGTATGTACCACTCAAAACGAGGTGCCAGAAAAAATCACTACAGCGCTTAAAGAAGCTGAAATGGCCGCGAAGCTCTGGTGCGTTGGGCAGGAGGCAGAAGGTTTTGAAAATCTGACAAATGCTATGGAATATGCTTCCGAAGATTTTGAACGTGTGCCGACTTTGGCGACTGATCCAATGATGCTGTATTTTACCTCCGGTACTACCGGTTATCCAAAAGGCGTAATTCACGAGCACAGCTATCCGCTTGCACATATCGTCACGGCAAAATATTGGCACCAAGCAGAGGATAACGGCTTACACTTTACGGTGGCAGAGACGGGATGGGCGAAAGCTTCATGGGGGAAAATATACGGACAATGGCTGGTTGGCAGTGCGGTTATGGTATATGATTTCGATAATTTTGAGCCGAAGCAATTACCCGCTATTATTAACCGCTATGGCGTAACCTCCTTCTGCGCGCCTCCTACCGTCTATCGCTATCTTGTGCGTAAGGGCATTCCCGATATGCCGACGCTCAAACACGCAACAACAGCAGGAGAAATGTTGGCACCCGAAGTGTTTCGTAAGTTTACAGAACGCACTGGGCTTCAGCTTTGTGAGGGATACGGTCAAACTGAGACAACTCTTTTAATGGCTAATTTCAAAGGCTGTGATGCAGTAGAAGGCTCTATGGGAACGCCTTCACCCTTTTACAGCATTGAGCTTCGTGGAAAAAACGGTCAGCCGGTTGAAGTTGGTGAGGTAGGAGAAGTAGTTATTGTTCCAGAGAAAGCTGGTAAACAACCCGGTGTGTTTACTGCATATCTTGACAATGAAGAACAGTATCGCTATGTTTGGCGTGATGGCGTGTATCATACAGGCGATGCGGCATATATGGATGAATGCGGTCGTTATTGGTTCCACGGACGGTTTGATGATATTATCAAGACAGGCGGGTTCCGTGTAGGCCCGTATGAGGTGGAAAATGTACTGATGGAGCATCCCGCTGTTGTGGAATGCAGTGTGATCGGCGTACCGGATTCGCTCAGAGGTCAGGCAATCAAGGCTGTAATTGTTCTTGGCGCAGGATATACTCCTTCGCCGGAGCTTGAATTGGAAATCAAAAATTTCTGCAATCAAAAGCTTGCTGAATACAAATGGATTCGTCTCATTGAGTTCGTAACCGAAATGCCTAAAACGATCAGCGGCAAAATTCAAAAAACTGTACTACGCAGTCAAAAATAGGTGATGATATGCGAGCGATTATAGATGCTATGGGTGGTGATAATGCACCAGAAGAAATATTAAATGGGTGAACGATCTTTATTTCATCGGAAAGAAAATATGCGGCATTTTAACCGAAACAGCAAAATCCGCAGAGTATAACTACATTATGATTGGTATAGGGATTAATCTAACGACTACAGATTTTCCCGATGATATTTGCCATAAAGCAGGTGCTATTGGTGTAGCACTTGATAAAGATAGAACAATAGCTGCGAGCTGTGACAATCTATCACAAATAGCAGATGCGCCTTCCGCAACCGAATATCTGGAGTATTACAGAAAGAATTTGATGGGCGTTGGCATAATGAAAGCGGAACACCGCAAATAGTGCTTTACAACGGAGCAAAGACAAAATCTGAATTGATTGATGTCGAGAATATATATATCAGCATTTCGCATGAGAAAGAACAAGCGTTATCGTTTGCTGTGATCGAATAATTTTTTGATTTTACAGAAAAACAAAAAATCGTCACAATTTCGTGCTATAATGTAATGTAAATTTATATATAGTCCCATTGGCAGAGGCAGAAACTCTGCAAAAGGAGATACTATGAACAACACACTGAAGAATATGGAGGAAATACTTGATCATCAAATCTGTGGTTTTCATCAGTTTGTATTGACACCTACTGTTCATCTGAACTACGTTAGCCACAATTTGTGTGAAATGCTCGGTGTTCAACAAAATGAACTGTTGGATGATAGAACTGATCTTTATGCACAAATGGTGCATCCTGCAGACCGTGAAAAGTATTCCGACTTTACCCAAAAAATAATTCAGAAAGAACAAACTCTTACTGGTGAGTACCGCCTTGTAAAAAAGGATGGTACGATTATCCATGTAAGAGATACCGTCACTCCCAGAAGGAGGGAAGACGGGACTCTTATCGGACATTCTGTTTTGACAGACATAACCGACATTAAAAAAGAAAATGATGATCTGCAATTTTTGAACGAAACCGTTCCTTGCGGATTTTTAAGATATACCTGTGAAAAGCAACCGAGAATTACGTATATCAATCCCAAGATGATCGAACTTCTACGTTTTCCCAAAGTGAAAAATGGGGAAATGGATTATCTGGAAATGTATAAAAGCAACATCTTCTTGATGATTCCAATGGAAGAACGCCGCAGATTTTCAAAATATCTGAATCGTGTTTTCTCTGCGGATGTTCCCATCGCTGGTGATATGACCTTGCTTCGTTGTGACGGAACCCGTGCGCATATTTTCGGATGGGTTACAAAGTGTATCAACGAACAAGGCGAAGCAGAGTTCCAAAGCGTTTGTATGGATATTACGGAGCGTTATCAAGCACGAAAGACGAGCGAAAGCAAACGCTATCTGCAAGCTCTTACCGATGTTTACGATAAGATTTTTGAGTTCAATCTGGATGCCAATACTGTGAAATGCCTGCATTGTGAGGAAGCATCCTATTTTAAGCGTTTTGAAAATATAGCAATGCAGATTGAAGACGCATTGGAAAATTGGCTGATCGCTTCCGTGAATGCGGAACAGCAAGACAATTTTCGTCGATTTTTCAAGGATTTCTGCCAAAAGAGGTTAAATGGAGTTGATGGCAAGCCGCCGCAAATTACCTATAAGGCTCGCTCTACCGATGATACCATCAAACAGTATACGGGCGTGTTTATTAAAGTCGATGAGTCTGTAAGCTTTTATTGTTGCCGTGAGATAAAAGAAACAGCAGATTCTGTGGAACTGAAAGCTGAAAATGACCGTTTGAAAGGAACAATGCGTGATTTGGTTATGCAATTTTCTGATGGAATTGCAGCCTTTGAAGTTTCACCGGAAGGTTTGGTAAAGCCGCTGTATGCAACCCAAAATGTTTGCGAGTTCTTTGGCTATACCAAAGAAGAATGGCTCCCACTGACCGAACGATTTACTCCCTTAGAGAACTTCGTTGCGGACAGCGAAGTCCCTTATGAGAATTTCGCAGAATTGCTAAGAAATGGAGAAGCGGAGTTCGCCTATTTCGACTACCAATCTGAGACAGAGCGCAAAATTAAAGCAATCTGTTCCGAGAAAGAACCGAATGCCAATTCTTCACGTTATGTTATGCTTTATCCGGTAGAAGGTAGTTCGGAAGTCAGTAAACCAACCTTGCCAGAAAACCGCACGGTATCTATCCGCACCTTTGGATATTTCGATGTTTTCGTGGGAGACACACCCATTGCGTTCCGCAACAAAAAATCCAAGGAGCTTTTTGCTCTGCTTGTTGACCGTAAAGGAGGATATGTTACTTCCGAAGAGGCTATCAGCTTCTTG
Source organism: Oscillospiraceae bacterium (assembly GCA_020025595.1). GTDB lineage: Bacteria > Bacillota > Clostridia > Oscillospirales > Oscillospiraceae > Faecousia. The sequence goes on along the minus strand of JAHHRV010000002.1, from coordinate 156,749 downwards.
TGGGAGGATGAACCGGCAAACACTTTGACACTTTCAAGATACCGTAAGGTTGCTCTCCGCTTGAAAAGCACGCTGGAGGAATACGGAATTTCAGATATTGTTGAAGCTGTTGACGGAAAACGCCGTATCGTAATGGATAAGGTCGAGTGTGATCTGTATAATTACCTTTCCGGTAAAGAAGAATACTCACAGCTTTTCAAAGGGAGTTATCTGACAAACTACAGTTGGGGTGAAACGACCTTGGGAGAGTTGGTAAATAACCAGAAATGAGTCTTTTTATGAGCAAGTATACACATAAGGTCAACTATTATGAGACCGACAAAATGGGAATAACCCATCATTCAAACTATATCCGTTTTATGGAAGAAGCCAGGATGAATTATCTGTCTGAAATCGGTTTTCCTATGACGATGTTGGAGAAAGCAGGAATAACCTCTCCGGTCGTTTCGGTAAACTGCGAATATAAGCACACAACTACTTATAGTGACGAAATTGAAATTGAAGTGTGCGTGACCGGATATACAGGGGTGCGATTGACGCTTTCTTACACAATGACGGACAAGGTAAATGATGTCTTAGTTGCAACTGCAACGTCGATCCATTGCTTTATAAATCAAGATGGAAAGCCGATTCCGCTAAAAAAATATTTTCCGGAACTTGATGTAATCTTGAAAGCAGCCAATTAACCGCTTAAAGCATACAAAGAAGTGCTAAACTGTCTTATGAGACAGTTGATTTGAAAGGAATCCACATAATGAGCATTACCACGATTTTATTTGATTTGGACGGTACGCTTCTGCCGATGGATCAAGATATTTTTACAAACGCTTATGTAAAAGGATTGGCAATGACCGCAGCATCTGCCGGGTATGAACCGAAAGCTTTTTCTAAAGCTGTCATCGCCGGAACATATGCTATGGTTAAAAATGATGGTAGCAAAACGAATGAAGAAGCATTCTGGGATACCATTGCAGATATTTATGGCAACAGGGCAAGACAGGACACGCACATTTTTGATGAGTTTTATCGGACTGATTTTCAAAACATTCAATCTGTTTGCGGGTATACTCCCAAAGCAAAAGAACTGATAAAGAGAATCAAGGCGAAGGGATACCGTGTCGTACTTGCAACTAACCCGCTATTTCCAACGGTCGCAACCGAAAGTCGGATTCAATGGGCGGGACTTGATCCAAGTGACTTTGACGCTTACACCACGTTTGAATGCGCTCACTATTGCAAGCCAAATCCAAATTACTATAAAGAACTTCTTGATCAGTTACACCTAACGCCCGAAGAATGTTTAATGATTGGAAACGATGTAGGTGATGATATGGTCGGCAATCAACTTGGAATAAAAGTATTTCTACTTACGGACTGCTTAATCAACAAGAATAATGCTGACATATCCGTTTATCCTCACGGTAGCTATGATGAATTAGAAGCATTTATTGATGAGTTAGGCAATATCGTAGAGTAAGACAAAGCAAAAAATGAAAGTGAACCCCAAATTCGCTTTCATTTTTTGCTTTTTTGTTAATAAGTTCTTTTTGCAGAAAAACACCGTGACAAATCTCGTCTCAAAAACAGATCCTCTCAGATTACGCACGAAAAAATGGCTACAAGAACACAATGTTCTTTGCGGATGACGGTATTTCCGGCACCAGCTTTGATAGAAATGATTTTCAGAGGATGCACAGAATGGCGGAAGAAGCTGCCATTTTACAACATTTTTAACGAATGGTATGCGGCACAGACTTCAAAGAAGATACGAGCCGTGTGGCAGTCCAAATCCGATAATGGCGAACGAGTTTCCTCTACTATTGCCAGAGGAACCTGTTCCATCCACTACATTCGCAATGTGGTTCTGGAGCAGATTGCACTGAAAACCATCCGGGAAGCGGCGGAGTATATCACAGAATATGAACCTGTGTTCCTGTATCTGTTTGCAAAGCAGCACAAATTAAGTATTGCCAATAACATGAATCAGGCGAAAAAGGAGCTTGAAAAGAACAAGAAGCGTATCAAGAAGTTGGACAAGCTCTTTGCCGGTGTCATTCAGGCTCCCGATGCCAAAATGATACAGGAAGTGCAGGAAGAAATGCTAAATGCTGGGAAATCAGCGTAAAAATGAAAAAGGTACAGCTCCAAACGGAGCTGTACCGTATCCTACATACCAACTGTCATTAGCCATCTCTGGCTAATGTTCCGGGTGGGTATATTTTTTGAAATTCCGGCAGATTTGAAGAAATCAGTGCACAAACTGGGATGATTCGGGCAGGGGATCCCAATCCCGGAGACCGAGCGCCTGCTTGTGCAGTGCTTCTTCCCGTGAAATGGGTTTCGGATCTTCCTGAAGGTATTCCATAAGCTCGCTGATGCCCTCTCGGGTTTTGTTGTTTACCGTGAAGATTCGCTCACAGCCTGCATCCTTCATCCACTGGGTAACCATGGGAACATTGGCATTGGGGGAATCCACTTTTGTGATAACGCCGATGATGGGGCGGAGAATGAAGGCCTGGAGGCCGGGACTGAACAGATTAAAAGGTTCATCTGCCGCCTGGACAACCGCAACCACATCCGCTTCAAAAGAAAAACAGGCCAGTCCGACACCAACATTTTTGGATTCTGCGTACTCGCCGGGGGAATCAATGGTATCTCCTGATGTGTCTGTGAACTGGGTCTTTACATAGTGCAGATCTTCGCCTCTGAGGGCTTGAGTCAGGGAGGTCTTACCGGCTTCGCTTCTTCCCATTAAAAATAGTTTTTTCATAGGTCAACCTCCTGCTTCGCGGATTTCTGAATGCAAAAAATATTCAAAATCTGCGGCGTTGCACGGTTTAGCCGTCATGAACCGCCAATAGAACTCATGATTCCAGTATATGCCGAAAGCAGGTTTTGTCAAGAGAGATTCTGTGAATTCTGACGCTGCGGGGCAGGAGAGGAACCGTATAGCAATTCTGCAGGCCGGGAAAACAGGGAAAATTGGATAGCAAAAGACGGCGCAACCAAGTTACGCCGTCTTTTGCAAACGAAGTGATTCATTTCGCTGTTGCACGAACACTGCCCAATAAAGGGCTTTTTGGCGACCCGGAACGGACTCGAACCGTCGACCTCCAGCGTGACAGGCTGGCGTGCTAACCGACTGCACCACCGGGCCGTATGTGATTTGCAACGGGATGCATTATAACAGGAAAAACGGACTTTGTAAAGACCTAAAATGAAAAAATTTTCAAAATAATGAATAAATCATTCATGGAACGCACTTGTGCAAAAGGAAACGCGTGATTGACCTGTTTTTCAAAAAGGGGGTGGAAATGCTGCAGGGTGTTATTGCTGATTTTTATCTGATGACAGAATAAATTAGTGATTGAAAAGCAGATAAGTGTGTTCTATTATATTGATTAGCTAAAACTAACTTATATTCAAGCATGAAACAATACCAACATAGCAATCGGTGTATTCAGGGGAGAGGGAACATCGCTGAGATTGGCTATGTGTTTTATTTGTAACATGGAAAAGAGAATCCCAATGCCTGATTTTGATACAGTGAATTCCTCCTGCATGAAACGAATCAGCAAATACATGAAGCAGGTGGGCCATGCCGATGCTGCAATGTATTTTTATGTGGACAGGGGGGAGGAATTTGCCCAAAAGGTGGGGCAAAGCTTCTTGCAGAGGAACCTTACTATGCCCATGTAGACAAGCACGGGCTGGGTCTTGTGACCAGGGTCACCATGACAGTGTCTGACTGGTTCAAAATGGTAAAGATGATCCATATTACACTGAACGGCTGAGATGATGTAAAAACTGATTTAGCAGCACCGGATGATATCGGTGCTGCTATTTTGCTATGTGCCTGCGCTATTATGTACGATTGGAACAAAAAGAGTGGAAAAGCAAATTATGTGCCGATATTCCGGTGTTATCGGCACACCCAAAGATTCAGAATCTGATCTTTGATTCGGGCATAATCCCACAGCTGCTCGGAACGGGAATTGCTGTTAGGGTCGTTGACTTTGATCATACCGTCCACATAGTCGGTCATCACGATAAAGTGGCCCGTGGTTGTAAAATCTCCGGGGCCCATGACGCAGATGATTGGATTCCCGGCTTCCAGATTCCGGATGATTCGTTCTTCATCCAGAGGAATCTCCGTCACATCTAACCCCAGCATCTCTCCGCCCTCTGAAATCAGCGCCCATGCACTTCCGCTTCCGGTGACGCTGTAGCCGTTATTTCTGCTGAATTCAGCAATATACCGGGGATTATAATCCGGATCGTTGAGCAGATAGATGCACACCATGGACAGGCAGGTAGGCCCGCAGCCGGTCAGCCCCATGGGGCCTCCTGAATATTCGGAGTACCCCCACCGTTCGTCCCATTGAAATAAAAGCGGAACGGTATCGGTGCCCCGACAATCATCCAGATCTATTTCCGGGGTTTCGTCTTTTTTGATCGGATAATTCAGCACGAAATCCTCCATCTCGGGATTCCGTTCGGCAGCCTCCAGCAGCTCATCCGGCCACTGATTCATCTGCAAATCATTTTCCTCTGCAAAAGTTTCCAGTGCAAGCTGAAAAGACGAATTGCTGACGACAGTGGGCGCAGATTCTGTCTGGCTTTCCGGTGCTTCTTCTGCGTCAGCCCAATCCATGATCGGAGAAAAGCAGACCCCTACATATCCCACCATAAAGACAGCAAATGCAATTGAAATGTAGTTCATTGCGTTATGGGTGTGATTTTTGAATCTGTGTAATGTGCGTTTTCTGAACATAGAATCGCCCTCCACTCTCTGTTTCAAACAGGATATGTTTGATTTGTGCCATTATTATATCAATATCAGCGGTTTCATTTATCCGTTTGTTCACAAAGGATCCTGCCTTTTTTCTGCGGAAATTCTTACGATTTTCCTACGACTGGGAAAGACAGATTGAAACAACAGAAGCCGTGCCTGCAAAGTGTATGCAGGCACGGCTTTTGGGTGGAGTTATCTTTAAGAAAGAGGCAGGGTTACCTCAAATTCAATTGTTTCGTCTTCGCTCCTTGCTGTGATTGTGCCATGGTGGTGCTCAACGATTTCCTTTGCAATCGCAAGACCTAAGCCGGCACCGCCGCTTTTCGAGCTTCTGGAAGTATCCAGTCGATAGAATTGCTCAAAGATGCGTTGGAGCTTTTCCGGCGGGATGGTGTTTCCGTCATTTCTAAAGGTGATATGCAGATCGTTTTCTTTTTGAGCTGCGGTAATTGCAATCGTTCCGTTGACAAAGCTGTAGTTCACAGCGTTTCGCAGGAGATTGTCAAAAACACGCTGCATTTTATTTACATCGCATTTGACCATGGTATCCGGGGCAATTTGCAGGGTACACTTTAAGTTTTTCTCCAGAAACATGGGCCTGAACTCATAGGTAAGCTGCTCCAGCAGGCGAGTCAGATTCACTCTGCTGTATTCCAGCGTGATTTCTGAAAGGTTAAACCGGGTGATTTCAAAGAACTCATTGATGAGATCTTCCAGCCGTTCGGCTTTTTCCAGGGAGATGGAAAGATATTTTTCCCTAAGTTCCTCGGATATCTGTTTTTCGTCGTGTAGAAGCGTCAGGTAGCCGATGACGGAGGTCAGCGGGGTTTTCAGATCATGGGCAAGATACACAACCAGATCATTTTTCCGCTGCTCTGCATCTTTTGCGACTCTGGCGTTTTCAAGTGCCGTTTCCCGGACTAAATTCAGTTCTCTTTCTACATAGGATATGGGTTCGGATAAAAGGATCGGGTCCTGAGTGGGCGTGGCCAGCTGTTTGGAGGCTTCGGCGATTTCATCCAGATAGCGAAAGGGTTTGGAGATAAAATAGTATGTAATCAGAACCCATCCAACCAAAAATACCATACTCCCAAAAAAGAGAATACGGTCTTTTATATATATAAAAAACCAATACAGCGGCTCTGTATCATACCATGTGCGTAAACTCAAGACCAGCCAGGATATGAAGACAATCAGGAAGATTCCTGCAATCAGGCCGATTATGGAAAGAAAATAGTTCGCAAGGATTTTCAAGGTTAAATTGCGATATTGTCTGACAGTTCGATTGAAGCGATCTTTGTTATTCAATGGTGTAGCCAACCCCCCATACGGTTTTGATGAATTTCGGGTTTCTGGCGGGCTCGTGGAGCTTTTCTCTCAGTCTTCCGATGTGCGCCATGACGGTGTTGTTATTGTCCAGATACTTTTCACCCCACACTGCTTCAAACAGTTCTTCAGAGGAAATGACTTTTCCCTGGTTCTCGCACAGATAATACAGAACAGAAAATTCAATAGGAGTCAATGCAATTTCTTTGCCGAATAAGGTGCATTTATGGGTGCTTTTGCTGATAAAAAGTCCTCTGATGTCGTATTCGTCGATGGGGGCTGGCTTTTCGCTGCCGACGGATGCATTGTTGTAACGGACATAGCGGCGCAGCTGGGTTTTCACCCGGGCGACCACCTCCAAAGGATTGAAGGGTTTTGTGATGTAGTCATCTGCACCAATGGTCAGTCCCATGATTTTATCGGTATCTTCAACCTTTGCTGTCAGCATGATGATAGGGAAGAAGTACTGCTCTCTGATCTTCTGGCAGATATGAAAACCATCCACATCCGGCAGCATGACATCCAGGATTGCAAGATCTAACGGTTCTGTTGCAATACATTTTAATGCATCGGTGCCGTTATAACATTTATGTACTGTGTATCCGTCATTTTTCAGGTAAACTTCAAGCAAGTCTGCAATCTCTTTTTCATCATCGACAATCAAAATAGACCCATTCATATCGTGATCTGCGCTCCTTTGGAGATTATAAAACAATTCTGCTTTTTCATTATACCATTGGGGTAAGACTTTGTGTAGTTTAAGAATTATAAAGAAACAGGGCAGCCGCACAGCTGCCCTATTAAAATGATTATATCACGCAAAAATATAAAAAGCAATTATGAAATTGGAATAATTGGTTTTTCTGCGTAATATACGAAGAAAATGAAACAATTTCGTATAGTTTATCGGATTGAAATCATAAACATCTGATGGTATGATTTAGATACAGTAAAGAGTTACCGATGGATCGGTACATCATGATTCCGATGATTTAGGGGAATCACAAGACGGGCTTTCCGAAATTTTCTGATGACATATTTTTTATGGAGGGATCGTAAAGGAGTTGACAGAGGAAGGAATTTTGGATGAGTGAGATGCGAAAAGCCTCGTCTAATCTGAGAAAGAGAGGTTAACCAAAGATGATAGAGCCTAAAAGTTCACAGAAGTAACCCTTGGTTGGTGGGAATCGGGAGATACACCAGTCAAGGGTTACTTCTTTTATACGGCATATTTGCGCACCCGCAGGGGTGCTTTTTTGCGGCGCACCATCAGGAGAGAATCCTTAGGTGTCCCGCTTTCTTAGAGGGAATGGTACTTCCGGTGATGGGGGAAGACTGACGGTTTTGGTCAGGAATAGGCCTTGCGTTCATTGATTATTCACAAAGTATCTATATCTAATTTATGAATTATGAACAAAAACTTTGTATACTATAAAATAGATCAAATATGGACTATCTATTACTGATGTTGTGAGGAGACATGGATGTATGAATATTTCGACCCTGCTTTCGTTTACAACCAAAATTGAAGGCGCCTATGAAGTGATATGCCAGCCGATTCTCAGCGAGTTTGAAATCTCGAAAACCTCCTTTGATATTCTGATGTTTTTATCCAATCATCCGGATCGCTACACGGCAAAGGAAATCAGCGACATGAAGAACATCAAAGCCAATGTGGTTTCGCTGCATGTAGATAAGCTGGTAAGGGATGGCTATTTGCTTCGTCAGAGTGTGGAGGGGGACCGTAGAAAAGTCCGACTTATTTGTACAGACAAGGCTCAGCCCATTTTAGAAAAGGGAAGTGCTTTGCAGCGGAGGTTCTTTTTCTCCATGGTAGAAGGACTGACAGAACAGGAACTGGAGGACTTTAGGCATTGCTTCCAGGTGATTGAAAAAAATGCAGACCTGATTTACGGGAGAAAAAAACCATAAAACGGAGGGATTTATATATGCTCAAGCTCTTGAAAAAAATGCGTTCCAGAGAAATGATCATGTGCCTGATTTGTTCGGTACTTCTTCTGGGACAGATTTATTTTGACCTGAAATTGCCGGACTATATGAGCCAGCTGACGGTTCTCATTCAGACGCCCGGAAGCAGGATATCGGATGTCTGGCTCACCGGCGGAGAGATGCTGCTATGTACACTGGCGAGTGCTGTACTGTGCATCGCCTGCGGATATCTGGCAGCAAGGACGGCTTCCGGATTTACCTATGGTATCCGTCAGGAACTGTTTACCCATGTTTCTGACCTGGGTCAGCAGGAGATGCTGGGATTCTCTGTGCCCAGCCTCATTACCCGTACCACAAACGACATTACCCAGATACAGATGGTCATTGCCATGGGTATGCAGGCAATGATCAAGTCCCCAGTCATGGCTGTCTGGGCGATTCTGAAAATTCTGGGTAAGAGCTGGGAGCTTTCTGCTATCACAGCAGGCTTTGTGGTGGCAATCTGCGTCTCCGTTACGCTGATCGTTACCTCGGTGCTGCCTCGGTTCCGTGTGGTTCAGCGGTTGACGGATAAGCTCAACCGAATTGCCCGGGAAAACCTCACGGGCATCAATGTGGTTCATGCATTCAATGCAGAAGCCTATCAGAACGAAAAATTCGATGAGACCAACCAGAAAATGAAAGCCACACAGCTGAAAAACCAGCGCACCTTTGCAGCACTGCAGCCCATTATGGGTCTGGGAATGAACGGCCTGTCTCTTTGCATCTTCTGGGTGGGAGCTGCACTGCTCAGCGCCATGCCTACAGGGGATCCGGCGCTCAGACTGACCATGTTCAGCGATGTCATGGTTTTCAGCACCTATGCAACCTATGTGGTCATGTCCTTTATGATGCTGGTAATGATCTTTATGCTGCTGCCGCCTGCTGAGGTTTCGGCGGAGCGTATCAATCAGGTGCTGAACACAGAGCCGGTTATCAAAGAAGGCAGCAAAAAGGACGGAACCGAAACCGGCAGCGTGGAATTCAGAAATGTGACATTCCGCTATCCGGGTGCAGCGGATGATGATCTGATGGATGTGAGCTTTAAGATCGGCAAAGGCCAGACCCTTGCCATTATTGGTGCTACCGGCAGCGGCAAGACAACGCTTGTAAGCCTCATCGCCCGGTTCTACGATGCAACCCAGGGCGAAGTGCTGGTGGACGGCGTCAATGTCAAAGAATACACCTTCGATGCTCTGTACAACAAGCTGGGCTATGTGACCCAGAAGGCTGTGATGTTCTCCGGCTCTGTTGCGGAAAATGTCGCTTTTGGTGAAAGTCAGACAGAAATCACTGAGGATGATATTGAGAAAGCGATTTCTCTTGCTCAGGCTTCTGATTTTGTCAGTCAGATGGAAGGCGGCACCGACCACAGAATTGCTCAGGGCGGCAGAAATGTGTCCGGCGGACAGAAGCAGCGCCTTTCCATTGCCCGTGCGCTTGCCAGAAAACCGGAAATTCTGGTATTTGATGACTCCTTCTCAGCTCTTGACTACCGGACGGACGCTGTGCTGCGTGCAGGCCTTGCCGAGCAGCTTTCAGAAACCACAAAGGTAATTGTTGCCCAGAGAATCAGCACCATCCGCCATGCAGATCAGATTCTTGTTCTGGATGAGGGCAGAGTCGTGGGCGACGGCACCCATGAGGAACTGATGAAGAATTGTCCCGTATATCGTGAGATTGCCAAGTCTCAGCTTTCTGAAGCGGAACTGGCTCAGTAAGGAAGTGACGATGATGAAAAAGAAGAATATGTTTTCAGCCCTTGGCAAGGTCTTTGGGTACATGAAAAGCAAAGTCCCGATGATCGTTTTTGCCATGATCCTGGCAATCTGCGGCGCAATCCTGACCATTGTCGGCCCCGGTAAAATCGGCGAGATTACCAACCTGATGCAGGCAGGTCTCTATGGAAACATGGATCTTACTGCAATCGGAAGAATTGGAATCTTCCTTGTGATTATCTATACAGCCAGTGCGCTGTTTACATTTACCCAGCATTTTATCATGGCAACGGTCACGCTGGACACCTCCAAGCGTATGCGCGGAGATCTGATGGAGAAAATCAACCGTGTGCCCATGAGTTACTTTAACCGTACCGCTCAGGGCGATGTGCTCAGCAGAATCACCAACGATGTGCAGACGCTGCAGCAGGGCCTTTCCAACAGTATGCCCAATATCATCAGCGCAGGCGCCCAGTTCCTTGGCTGCCTGGTGATGATGTTTGTTACCGAGTGGCGTTTGGCGGTGTGCGTAATTGCAGTGACCTTCCTGGGAATGCTGCTTCTGATGTTTGTCATGAGCCGCTCCCAGAAATACTTTATTGCAAGACAGGAAAACCTGGGCGCGCTGAACGGATTTGTGGAGGAGATGTACTCCGGTCATGAGGTGCTGAGAATTTCCCGTGCCGGCAGAAAAGTGAACCAGCGCTTTGGTGAACTGAATGAGGCCGTTTACGACTCCAACTGGAAATCCCAGTTCCTGTCCGGTATCATGCAGCCGCTGATGACGGTGATGGGTAATATCGGCTATGCGGTGGTCTGCGTGGTCGGTGCCATTCTGACCATGAACGGAATGATTCCCTTTGGCGTGATTATTTCCTTTGTCCTGTATGTGCGGCTGTTTACGGCACCGCTTACCCAGATTGCGCAGGGTATGACCAACCTGCAGACGGCTTCTGCATCTGCAAACCGGATCTTTGAATTGCTGGAAAGCGAAGAGCTTTCCGACGAAAGTCAGAAGAATACACAGGTTCAGACTGTAAAGGGCGAGGTGACCTTTGACCATGTCCACTTCAGCTATCCCGATACCCCGGACAAGGTGATTATCAAGGACTTTTCCGCCCACATCCGTCCGGGTCAAAAGGTTGCAATCGTCGGCCCCACCGGTGCCGGCAAGACCACCATGGTCAACCTGCTGATGCGGTTCTTTGAAATCAACAGCGGTTCCATCTGCATCGACGGCGTTCCGACCTCTGAGCTGAAACGGGAGAACATTCACAACCTGTTCAGCATGGTTTTGCAGGATACCTGGCTGTTTGAGGGCACGGTTCGAGAGAATCTGGTATACAACATGGAGAACATCACCGATGAGGATCTGGAGCGGGTGTGCAAGGCCTGCGGACTGTCCCACTTTATTCACTCCCTGCCCAACGGTTTTGACACGGAGTTGTCGGACAGCACCACCATTTCTGCAGGTCAGAAACAGCTACTGACCATCGCCCGTGCTATGCTGCAGAACAGCCCCATGCTGATCCTGGACGAGGCCACATCCTCTGTCGATACCCGCACCGAGGTCATTATCCAGCGGGCTATGGACGCGCTGACCAAGGGCCGCACCAGCTTTGTGATTGCCCACCGCCTTTCTACCATTAAGAATGCCGATATGATCCTTGTGATGAAAGACGGAGATGTAATCGAAAGCGGCAACCACGAAACACTGATGGCGAAGGGCGGATTCTACTGCGATCTATACAACAGCCAGTTTGATAAAACGGTATAAGGAGGCATCGGGATGAATATTCGCTATATTACCATAGAACGGGAATTTGGCAGCGGCGGCACGAAAATTGCGGCAGAAGCGGCTAAAAAGTGTGGTATTGCCAGCTATGGCAGAGAAATCATGGAAGCGGTGGCAAAAGAGAAGAATGTGTCTGTAAAAGCGCTGGAAGAATACGAAGAAAGCGTGTCGGGAAGCTTCATCTATTCCATGTTTGTGATGGCTCAGTCTCAGACCGGAAATCCGGATCTGCTGTCACCGGAGGCAAAGCTCTATGTAGCAGAGTCTCAGGTGATTAAGAATCTTGCCCATCAGGGCCCCGGAATTTTTGTGGGCCACTGCGCGTCGGAAGCACTGAAGGATATGGATGGGGTGCTGCGGGTCTTTATTCGTGCAAGTGAAGAAGATAAGGCCAAACGCGCCATCCGAGATTATGGCATCCCGGAAAGTCAGGTGACAGCGGTCTGTCGTAAGGCCAACCGCCGCCGTGCGAATTATTATTCTTTCTGCACCAGAAAAAAGTGGAACGACCCCAGTAATTACGATATCGTTCTGGATAGCAGCAGACTTGGAATCGATGGCTGTGCCCAGGTGCTTTCTGCGCTGTATATGAAATAATTTATTGACAGGGAAGATTATTAAAGATTAACCCTGAAAGAGAAAAGCTGTATGCAACTGCGTTTGCAAAATGATTCCCAAATTGCACACAGTTATCGAAGCGGACGAACGAGCATCCGATTGTTCATAAATACAATATAAGAAAAAGCCGGAAGTTTTTGAAAACTTCCGGCTTTTATAGCATGAATGGGGGAGCAGACTCCAGATTCATTTTCTAATGGCATTTTGAACACGGCTCGCGATCCATGGCAATTGCCTGTTCTTCAGCTTCTGTAGCAGGATCAGATTGAAGACCTCATCCTTCCGACTTTTCCGCGAGCAGGCAAACGGTGTGATGTTGTCCGTGTATGGCTAAGCTGAGTGGACGAATCGTACAAAAGAAAAGCCAGGGATTACTCCTCGTCATCTCCTTTGTAAAAGTCATCCAGTTTGCAGTTCAGTGCTTTACAGAGTGCGTATGCAGTTGAGATTCTGCAATCTCCTCGTGACTCAATGTCCTCGATGGTTCTTCTGGAAACTCCGCTCAATGCAGACAGTGCATTGATGGATAATCCGGCTTTTTGCCGTAGTTCTTTTAATTTAAGCATTGTGTTTATCTCCTTTTATAGTTTTGTAGGAACCCTCATTTGCATCAGGCCCCGATACAGGATGCTTTCAAAATCTCCGTAAATGGCATCCTGAGGAATCGTTTCCAATGCAAGCATCTGATCATCCAGTGCAGGCAGCTGAGACAAATCGTAGTAGGCAGTATAATCCCGATTTCCCGGCAATGCGTTGATAGTTTCTGCGGCTGCTTCGGCGGACAATGTTCGCAAATCGCCCAGGCACTGTGTTTCTCCACCGGAATTTCCAACATACAGCATACAGTCTGGATGAATGGTCAGATATAACTCATTCTGTTCCTGAGTAAACAGGCTTTCGAGGCTTTCAATTTTTTGAAGCCGAGAGATTGCTGTTTGTGCGGTCTGAATGCTGCCCGCTTTTTCGATTGCTTTGGAATCTTGTCCCCATTGGGGCAGATATGTCTGTAACTGTTCCCAGGTGACCAGAGTTGCCCGGTACGGCTCAAAGTCCATCATATTGGCATGAGGCGTAAAAATGGGGATTGCCAGATAAATTCGTTTGGTCTGAAGCCTATGCAGCATTTCCGTAATCTGCGCCGCATCCTCTGCAAAGAACCGATTCAGCATCAGAGAAACCTCAATATCCGCCCCCTGATCCCGCAGAAACTCCGCAGCCGCAATGGATTTTTCATAAGCCCCCGGCCTGCGGACAATCTCATCGTGGTGCTGCTGTGCTCCATGGATGGTAATGCCAAAATTCCGATACCCGCAGTCAAAATATGCCTGTACAACAGCTTCTTTGTCTTTGCGGTGCATGAGTCCGATACCGCTGGTCATGCCATGGTGGTAGTTCTTACAGTATGTATTTTTAGAGGCTGCCCGAAGGATTTCAGCAATATCCGGGTGGTTCATGGGTTCGTGATCCAGCGTAAAGGATGTTCCCTCCGGCAGATATTTTCCGATGGCTTCCAGTTTTTCAATGCACAGCAGCGCATCCGCAAGAGGCATCATCGGCCCTGGCCCGCCATTTACATAGCAATGTTTGCATCTGGTATTACAGCCAGAAAGTAAAAAATCAAAATTTATTTCCATTATAAATCCTTTCGTCCTAATAATATCCCTGCACCGTCCTGAAATAAGGAATCCATGGTAATTTCTCGAATCTGATATATTTTCCTTACTCCCCAAAATCAATATAGATTAAATAATATAAAAAGCGCAGGCCGAAGCCTGCGCCGAATCTATGCACTCATGCTGATTGGATTTTAACGATGCACATTCCGGGCAAAGCTTCTGTTTTGTTCTCAATATTGCCATAATACTTCATAAAGATTTGCTCCTCCATTTATTTAACAGTACATTTACTATATCACTCCATGTTTTAGGTGTCAAGCAGGTAAGGATTCTGGTTCATAGGGTTTTTTACAAGGTTTTGTATGACAAATCGTAAAGGTAAAAAATTCCCCGCTCTGGACTTGTTCAATCCGGAGAGGGGAAATTTCTATTTCATAGAAAAATTTTCATTGCCATTTTAGTTCTGAGAAGTGGCAATGACCTTTCAAAATATAAAAATGTGTTTCAAAAAACGAAATCCATAATAATTTGGAGAAGTTGGTAAAAAGTAAGAAAAAACCGGAAGTTTTTAACAAACTTCCGGTTTTTTACTGGCGGAGTGAGAGGGATTTGAACGCTCGAACAAAAACGGAAATTCGCTTAGAGCCGCAATGCTTTTTTTATGCCGTGTGCAATTTCGTGTGCAAAATGGTGGTTTTACATCTGATGAGTAAGTTGAAGCTAGGTGTTTGGTGAGGAAGCATCTGATTTGAAGTGAGCAGTGAAAGCGTTCTGATAGTAAGCTTTATCCTGTTTAGCCACATGGGTATAGATACGCTCCATGGTGCTGCGATCGCTCCAGCCGCCAATCTCCATTGCAATCTTTGGCGGTACCTGAAGATGTTCACAGAGGGATGCGAAGGAATGACGGAGTCCGTGACAGCCAACCTCAGGAAGGCCAGCTTCCCGACAAACACGGTTGATATTTAACTGAATATTGGCGGGGTGTTTATGAACCACCAGACCGGTGCGGTTATTTACAGATTCAAGTGCCAGTTTCAGTGGATCAATGATGGGCACATCTCTGCGGCTGGATGCGTTTTTGGTGGTATCCTTTCGGATGAAATTGTTATTCTCATCCGGGACCATTGCACCACGAACATGGATGACACCAAGCTCCAAATCTACATCTTCCCAGCGAAGCGCAGCAATCTCAGAACGGCGAAGACTGGAGAGCGCCAGGAGGGCTGCAATCTCGATACGGTCACCTTTGACAGCTTTTAGGAAAATATCAATCTGCTCATAATCGAGGAATTCACGCTCAGCCGGAACGACCTGCGGCAGACTGGCGGAATACTGCTTCCCGGTGGCCCAGGTTAACACCTGTTTGAGAAAGCGCCAGTAATTGGTGACTGTCTTA
This sequence comes from Oscillospiraceae bacterium, assembly GCA_020025595.1. Lineage (GTDB taxonomy): Bacteria > Bacillota > Clostridia > Oscillospirales > Oscillospiraceae > Faecousia. Next base: position 141,493 of record JAHHRV010000002.1, on the reverse strand, counting down.
GCTTTAAACCGGCGGGACTCGTTGGAGATTGCCTGGGCAATCATGGTATCAGTGATTTGGCTGCACTTGCGATGCATGATAGAATCAAAGTGATTCTTCTGCACATTGCGGTATCCTCTGATGGTGGCAGGGGACAGGACATTGGTCTGCATTTCCAACCAACGATCAATGGCCTTGGTGAGCTGGAGATCCTGAACCGGGGTTTTGGTCACTTGAATTAAACCAGTGCGCATGGCCATAGCAGCAGCAACGGCTGCTTTCTCAGTGCTGCGGGTAACACTGAGCCGCTGACCATCTACCATGACCTGGCAGCGCCAGGCACCACTGTTCAATTTCTTTGCTTTCGGGGTATGCATGTTGCCTCCTTGCTTTTCAGGTGGGGATATGCTACCATAAAAGGGTAGACGATCCCCTTGGTGATTCGGGTGGGGTTTCTATATTTGCCGTTCGGGTGCTGCAACACCCGGGCGGTTTTTTATTATGTAAATAAGTTATCTATAAGATCGGTGTATGCCTGCTCAATGGTTGAACGAATGGCTGCCTGATCGTTAGGATTTAGTAAACGGAACTTTAAAAGCATAGAGCGTTCCTCTTTGGTAAGTATTAAATCTGATGATGTCTGGGGTGTATCCGTATCGGAACTATGCGACGGATTTTCAGGAGCAGTCGATGAACGGCGCTCTTTGCGTGGTGGGACTGTATGCTGCCAATCCACCCAAATATGATTCGGGAGCCAGAATACAAAGAATCCGTAGCAGAGTGCAACAAAAATGCTCATAACAGAACCGCCAAAGAATAAAGCACCATCAGTATTGCCGAATATCTCTTCGGGGTGAAAAGCGTGGGTAAACATAGAGGTCACCACTGTTGCTGCCAGAAGGCAGGGCAGGCGCACAGCACACCACCGCAAGAATAGGTGTAACCTACGATGTCGCAGCTCTGCAGCCTCCGGGGAACGGTCAATCTTATAGGATTTTATTTCCCGGAAAAATGGAACGAGATAAATCACCATAAAAATCAGTATGATTGCAGATATACCAAGCACAATAATGGTAATAACTTCATCAAACGAAGAAGCTGCTGCTGTATCGGGGGAATCGACACTCGTTTGCACTGGAGAAGCTGTAGAGTTAGGTGTGGAATCAGATGTGGAAGGGGGTGTGAGCGGGCCGGATCCTCTGACGACAAAGGGTTTTCCAGGGTCATAGGGACATTCCAATGTACCATCTCCGTCAGTGTCAAAATGGAAATGAGCAGGATAACCATGATGATAATGATCACAACTACCACTGATACTATCAGATACTCGTCCATAGTGTTCAATTATATCAGATTTGTCTGGATGCGCTGAAACAGGAACGGACAACAGCAGCAACAGAGACAGTGCTAGAATGAAAGTGCGTTTCATAATACTATACCTCTCTTTTTACAACTCTATATGCGGGGTCACGAATACGGATTGACAGCCCCAGAAAGGCAGTCGTTATAGCCAATATCGTAAGCGGTTGCGTATATGTCTTGATACAAATCAGATTTGGGATCGCTGCACGCTTCATCAAAGGCTTCCCAATACCCAGACTCATATCCATCTTCACATCCGTATTTATAACCGGATTCATATCCCTCATCATATCCAGAGGATGCCCCGTCAGCATAACCATTACCATAGCCATGTTCATTGCCTGCTTCGTAGCCATCCTGACGACCATCGGCATAGCCACTATCGTACCTGGATTCGCATTCCCTTGATATCTCGTCGTATTCCTGCTGAAGCTCATAAAGTTCGGCTTCTAAGGTATTATTTTTGGACCATGAATACAGAAGTGACAATGCGAGTAGAACGACAACAACCAGGTGAAGTAGCTGCTTTTCGCCATCTGACAAAGAAACCACTCCTATCTAACAGCACTGGTGAAAGCAACGGCCTTACCCAGGATGTGGACATTGTTCATTTCTTCGCCCCAATAGACAAAAGGACGGTACAGAGGGTTTTCAGGTTCTAATGCAATATGATCATCAAAAAGTCGGACACGCTTTAGTGTAGCTTCTTCGTCAATCAGAACGGCTGCAATCTCGCCGTTTTCTACGGACTCCTGTCGGCGGATATAAACGACATCCCCATCATATATGCGTGCGTTGATCATAGAGTCACCTTTGCAGGTGAGAGCAAAGTCGGCGTGGACATGTGCCGGAAGATCAACCATGTTGTTCGGATCCTGCTGTGCCAGAATCGGATCACCGCAGGCAATCGCACCATACAGGGGGATTTGGGTCATCTTGGGTATTGGGATGATATTAGCAGGATATTCTGTTTCAGGCTCATCTTCCCACCCCATAAGGTAACCAGGAGTCGTGTGGAGCGCTGCAGCTAATTTCGCAATCTTATCACGACGCATATTCTCAATAATACCCGTTTCCCATTTTCGAACAGTGCTTCGGCCAACACCGACCTGCTGGGCAACCTGTTCTAGTGTCATATTATGTTTGGCGCGAAGCTCTTTAATCCGATTGGAAATGTTGTTATCTGACATAGATTTCACTCCTTTTGGGGTTCTTATAGTGGTAGTATATCATGTATGTGTCTTATTTGCAACATCAAAAAGGCATATAAGAAAAAATAGTGTCTTAAAAGACAAAATATTTGTTGACAAAACAAAAACTGAGCGTTAATATAAAAGTGTCCTTTAAGACACACCGAAAGGAGGTGCAGATATGAACAAGAACAAATTGTATTTTGTAATGGCAGAGCGTAAAATCAGCTGTCAGGAAATGTGTGACAGGCTACACATGAGCCGTTCTGCATTCTACCGAAAGGTTAATGGTATTTCTGAATTTACGCAGAGTGAAATTCAGGCGATTGTAGACATTTTGCAATTGAAATCCCCAATGGGAATTTTTTTTGACGAGGAAGTGTCTTAAAAGACACTATTATGAGGAGGTAACTATGTCCAGGCCGAGAGTAAATGCCGAAGAAAAGGCACGATCTGAATTTCAGGCGGAAATCAGGAGAAAGCGGGCTGACTACGAAATTCGCCAGTGTGACATGGCTGATATCGGTAGAGCCACCCTGCAGTTTGCCAGACGCATGATGCAGGATCCCAGGTACAGGGATCTGATTCAGAAACGGGCCGCGGAACTGGCGGCCCGGAATAAGACGGAAGGGACGAATAAGGAATGAAGATGGTTCCTGAGATAAAAAGGAGGACTGATTTATGGACGATCAGAAATATGTGTATCTGCTGCTGGTAGATACCAAGGATGACGATTTTGTTGTACAGTGCCCGATTTCCACAAATGTACAGGTCGGAGATCTGGTGGAAATCGGCATTCAAGATGCGGCTTTGTATGGAACAGTCACAAAGCTGATCTGCACCAATATCAACAGTGATGAATACTTCATCATCAACACCATGTGCGATATGAGCGACAAGCTGCTGAAGGTATATCGGAAGGTATGGGAGGCAGCGGATCGTGATGGGGAAAATCAGCAATGATCGGTTAATGCAGAATCTCTCTGAGATTATGTCGAAGGAATATGGTGTGCAGGTGACTTTTGCTACAGTTCCGAATGTGGAATGGATCTATAACAAAAGACTGATGGAGGTGCTGTCTCCATCAGTCTATGCCCAAATTTTTTTACCCTATGTATTTTGCAGGCTTTCACCATTTACAACAGCACTGTAAATTTCTTGAAGTACCATGCCACTTTTGCGGTTTTGGTTCCGCGAATGCCTAAATGCTGACAAGCTGTGAGGAGTACTTGATGTGGTGAGACATAATTGCCGGTATGTCACCATGTGTTTTAACCTCTTCTCTGAGGAATTTCGCCACATCAGTTGCTACATTTTACACCAGTTTAAAGTGCTTTGGCGAACCACTATTGCGACCTTGCAGTAAGGGAACAGGCAAAATCAAAAGTTTGGTCAAAAGACCAACTCCTTTCTTTGCCTAACGGCATGCCTGAATTATATACTTTTTGAACCTTATTGTCAAGCTAACCGCATAAAATGCATTTATTCTACAATTTTCGCAACAAAATGATTCAAAAAAATAACAGTGCAAAACAATCTAGCATTTGGCTGACGGGGGGGATGCCGCCGTTTATGATCCGGTAGCTCAGTTGGCAGAGCAGCTGCACAGGAGGTGCAGGACGGTCGGGGGTTCGAGTCCTCTCCGGATCTCAACACGGACGATAAGTTCGTGGCATGTTGGTTCTCCTGCTGATTCGCCAGGTCACAGCGTATCAGCGCCGGAGGGGTTCGGCGGGGAATCCCTCCGGTTATCTGGCCCCGTACCTCAGTGGCCTAGAGGGCACGGCTCATAATCGTAGATACTTCGGTTCGAATCCGAACGGGGCCACCAGAAATACAACCCAAAAGGAGGGAATACATATGGCATCACAAAACTATGGAAAGAAAATGGCAGACAAGCTAAAGAAACAGCGGGAAGCCGAGGAAGAATTCGTTCGCCAGGTGGATGCAAAATGCGGCTACTATGGTATGAGCAGATGCGACCTGGCCCGGGAAGTACCAATGCCAAAATCCACGCTATCCGATATGCTGTCAGAGCCGAAGATGCTGCGAGTATGGCAGCTGATGCGGATCATGGAAGTGCTCAAGATGGATGTGGATGTAGTTGTTCCGATCCTGAGCCAATGCGGAATATAAAACGGAGGAATGAATCATGAGTGAACCCAACAAGAAAAAAGAAAACGCCAACGATATTGAGGTGGCGGATGTAGTTGCCCAGGCTCAGGCAGAGCAGCGGAAGGAGCAGAAAAACAAAACAGCAGTTATCTGCCGCAAGCCGGAAGACAAGGATCTGGAAGCCAGAATGGCAGAATACTGGGATCTGTTTAAGAGTGTGATTGTTAAGATTCTTTTGGATGCCACGGTGATCCTGCTGGCTTATGACAAGCTGATGGATGTATGGCTCGGCGTGGCTGTGGTGCTTATTTCCACCGGCCTGCTGTGCTTCAAAGTGGGGAAGGTATCCGGGAGGTTTGAGCGTGGCTGATTGTATCAAGGGTAAAAAGGTTTGCCCGCATCTGTACAAATGCTCTAAAGAGGGCGAGACAATCACCTTACCGCCTTCGACTATTAAAGAATTGGACTTGCACCACTATTATTGCAAAAAGACTCAAAGAGTCCGTAAGATCGGCAGCGTGGAAAGCTGGTCGGGAAGTACCCCGAAATGGTGTCCGCTGGGCAGAGGATAGAAAAAGCCGCCTTCGATGGTACGAACATCGAAAGCGGCATGGAAATATAAACCACTTTTATTGTAGTGATTCAATAGAGAAAAGTCAAATGAATTTATTGGAAACTACACAACGCCATGAAGGAGGGCGAAACAATGCTTGAAGTTAAGATTGAAAAAGATTCCGTCAAAGTGAATGCATCCGGCGACATTCGGGAAATTACGAGTCAACTGATGGCGGTAATTACCGGAATCCACACCCAGTTAAAACATGCCAACCCGGTGCTTGCTGCTGCATTCCGTGCAGTAGTCACAAAGACAGTCGTTGCTCCGGATTCGCCGTTATGGAATGACTCAGAACATCACACAGGCGTTGCAATCATCAAGGACAAGAAACAGGGGGATTCCCATGAGAAATGATACCAGGGCACAGAACTTCACCAAGGAAGTAAAGATCATCATTGCCGAGCGAGATTCCTTCGACGGTTGGCCCTGCTGCATCCGCTGCGGAATGCCTGCGCCGGAACGGCTGGCCTATTCCAACGTCCACTACATCCCCAGATCGCACGGCGGTCTGGGGATTCCTGAGAACGGGCTGACCCTTTGCCCGGAATGCCACAGGCGCTACGATCAGACGGATCACAGAGAAGAAGAACGGGAGAAGCTCCGTGCGTATTTACAGTCCAAATACGAAGACTGGGACGAAGACAAACTGGTGTACAGGAGGAATCAGGGATGCTGAATCACATTACCATCATGGGCCGCTTGACCCGTGATCCGGAATTACGGCGCACCGGCAGCGGTACTGCTGTGGCAAGTTTCACTCTGGCTGTGGATCGGGACTATGCACCCAAGGATGGAGGCCAGCGGGAGACGGATTTCATTGATTGTGTAGCCTGGCGTCAGACGGGTGAATTTGTTTCCAAGTATTTCGCCAAGGGCCGCATGGCGGTGGTTTCCGGCCGTCTGCAGATCCGCAGCTGGAACGACAAAGACGGAAACAAGCGCCGGACTGCTGAAGTTGTGGCAGACAGTGTTTATTTTGGCGACAGTAAAAAGGATGCCACGAATGACAAGGACTATGGTAGGGATTACTCTGCCGGCGGCGCTGCTGATGATTATGCAATGCTGGAAGATGATGATGCCCAGCTGCCGTTTTGATGGAGGTACAGATCATGCATGAAGAAAGCAAACAGGCAGACGGCCTGAAATACATTGAGACAGACAAAATCTTTGAGCACCCGGCAAACCCCCGAAAGGATGTAGGGGATGTGACAGAGCTGGCAGAGAGTATCAAGGTAAACGGTGTGCTGCAGAATCTGACGGTGGTGCCCTATTACTCCCAAGTACATAAGCGGGAAATGGAAGGCCTGTACACGGTGATCATCGGTCATCGGCGTTTGGCTGCCTGCAAACTGGCAGGAATCAAGAAAGTTCCCTGCGTGATTGCCCATATGAGCGATCAGGAGCAGGTGCGCACGATGATGATCGAGAATATGCAGCGCTCCGATTTGACGCTGCTGGAAGAAGCAGACGGGTTCCAGATGATGCTGGATATGGGCGAATCGGTTAGTTCCATCGCGGATCAGACAGGTATCTCTGAAACCACTGTTCGCCGGCGGCTGAATCTCGTCAAGCTGGATCGGGACAAAGTACAGAAGGCTCAGGAGCGTGGTGCCACTTTGCAGGACTACGCCAAGCTGGACCAGATCAAGGATCCCGAAAAGAAAAATGAAGTGCTGAGCCACATTGGAACGGCTGATTTCAACCAGAAGCTGCAGAGAGCTGTCCGGGAAGAAAAAGACCGGGAGTGGCTGGATCATATCGTTGAACAGTTCCGGGAATCCGGCTGGTGCCGGGAAATCAATGCGGATGAACGAAACAATCTGAAAGAATCCTCCATTGCGTACCGAAGGAACTATGGTATACACAATAAGCGTGAGCTGGAAAAGCCAGCGGATGCAGACCGTGTACAGTATTACTTCTGGGTAGGCAAGGGTCAGGTGGATCTGTACCGGACGAAGACCGCAGAAGAAGAGCAGGTTTCCCAGAAGGAACTAAAACGCCGGGAGCTGAAACGGAAGTTGGATGCAATCATTGAGGAGCTGGAATATCAGGATCAGAATTTTCGGGATCTGCGAGAAGACTTTATCTGCGACTTTGGCGCCTTTGAGCGGCATCGGGAAGAGATTCAGGCCTTTGCCGCAAGAGCATTTATTTTGCACCCAAGCCGGAACTACTGCCATTTTGATAAAGAAGAATTGGTCGGTTTTCTGAACATTGACTGCGATGAGGATGACAGGCTCGACCAGAAGCAGCTGGATGAACTGCTTTGGAAGTGTCCGGAGAAGGTACTGCTCTACACGGCTTATCTGATGCTGGAGGATGGCTGGCGGAGATGGTGGGAGAGAAGATGGGATAGCTCCATTCAAGCCTCTGTACCTTGCTATGTTCCGGATCCTCAGTTAGATCTGCTGTATTTCTGCCTGAAAAGCCTGGGCTATGAACCATCAACAGAAGAACAGTCTGCATCCGGTGGCGGCCGTATGCAGTTCATTGAGGCCCAGAAGCTGGTAGATCAGTACAAAGAGGATCTGAAAGAGGCAGGTGATCAGACATGAGTGTACAGGTAGGAGAGTGCTACATGGTACAGCCTGCCTTCTGCGGAAAGCAGGAGGACAGCACCAAGGCCATCAAGGGCCGGGTCATTGAGATCCACATGAAGGGCAGATTTGCAATTCTGGAATTTGAGGGGTACTGGGGAAAAGTCCGGGAGTGCTTCCCGTTGGAAGAACTGAAGCCGGAAATGAAGGTACTGGAAAGGAGAAAGCGCCGACGAAATCATCACGGATAACTTTACTGGCTATATATGAGCACAGATATGACGGCTTGCCCGGAAAAAGAAAGGAAAAAATATGAAAATTCCAGATGATATTTTTGAGAACAGGTGCAGATATTGCAAATTTGGAATTCCAGAGCACAACAATCAGGTCGTTCCAGAAAACATACTTTTCAGTTACCAGTCTGAGGGTATAAAATCCTGCCAGATTTTTGCTATTGCACAGTATGGCAAGATTCCTGGAGAATGCCTCGACTTTTCACCGCGTGCATATTTTGGAATTTGCCAAACCTGTGCATATTCCAGCTCGTTCTGTGATGGGTTTTGCAGGAGAGACGAACAGCCTAATAAGCGTCAACTCTTTTTGGGGTACGGTGGGTGCGGTAATGCTCCGAATCCTGACTACTGGCAGAACCACTGCCTCAGCACCTGCGATAACTACAAGGTGAGCGCAATGCATGAGAAGTGGATTATTGAGGCCGTAACCAAAGGACGATCACCTGCGAATTTTGACCCGATTACCATGAAGGCGATAGAACCAGCTCGAGAGAATGCGGTTGTTGCAGAATGGGCAGAACTGCAAGCTGCTGCAGCAGAAAAGGACAGGAAGGCTGCCGCAGAACGAATGGCCAAAAGAAATGAATTGCTGGGTGTTGACCCAGATCAGATGAGCATGTTTGGCATGGAGCAGGAGGATAGATGATTGATAAAGGCAAAGCGGTTGACAAGCTGCAGACGCTCAAAGGTGACGCCAAGGGACTGGAAGCATCTGTTTTCAACGCTTGTATCAAGGGCATCAAAGAGATGCCAGAGGATGATGGCATCGAGATAGTTCGATGCAAGGAGTGTGAATATTGGAGGAGCGAATTTTTAGAAGATTACGGGAAGTGTGACATGCACTGTGGATTATTTGAGTTGAGCGGTAATGATTTCTGCTCGTATGGGAAAAAGCGAGGTGCAGACAAATGAGGGTGTTTATTGCAATGGGTCTGATTGTAGTAGGCTTTTGGTGCATGGTGGCGGTGGCCTATTATCTGTACATCGGCTTCGGCTGGTTCGCAAAGTTCTTTCATGGGATGGTGGGTTTCCACCGGCCTGATGATCGCAGATCCTGGAAAGAGGACGGCCGCTGGCACTGCCGGTGCAAGGTATGCAGGAAGGTACTGATTCTGGATGAAATTGGGGAGTGGGTGGTGAAGGAATGAGCGAAAAGCGAATGATTTATGCGGACGATATTGTAAAAGTCGCAGATCACGCATATGACCAATGGAATCTGGCGATGGCTGCCGCAGATGGGCAAAGAGAGATAAACCTGTGCTTTAAGCGGCAGGATCTTTGCAAGGCTGTCGCAGCTGTTGCAAAAAATGCACCTACCATCGATCCTGAAACACTCCCGATTGTCCGGGAGTTGAGGGCGAAGTTAGCAGAGTGCGAGCCTGTAGTTCATGCGCATTGGGAGTGGGTTGCAGACCTTGAACGCCCTGGCATTAGAACTCTGAGCTGCAGTCACTGCCGTGGGAAAAGGTGGGCACACGAAGAACATAAATACTGTCCGCATTGTGGGGCAAAGATGGATGAGGACACGGAGGAGTGATCAATGGCTAAAGATTTGACGCAGATGCCGTTTGCATCATGGCTGGAGGAGATACTGGGAGCCATGGCAAAAGAAGAACCCTCTGCGATTGTGATCTGCATGCGGTGCAAGGACGGCAATGTAATGACCGCATATTATGGCTGCACACCGGAGGAAAAGCTCAACATGGCGTGCCAGATGCAGGTGGATGCCATGTGGAATGTGATCCTGGCCAATGCCAATCAGATTGTCCGCCGGGCTGAGGAAATGGAACAGGATGAGGAGGAACAGCCATGACCAGGAAACGCTTTGTTAAGCTGCTGATGAGCGTTGGTGTCCAGAGGAACGAAGCCAACCTTTTGGCATTTCTGACTCAGCAAAAATACAGAGGTGTATTCGTCTCGAAAATCGTTGTAAATGGATTTGAAGTATCGAGGAAGGGAAACAGATGACAGATAATGATTTAGAAAGGGCCAATGAACTGCAGAAAGAAATTAGGAATCTGCAAGATACAATTTACCATTTAGATAGAAGTATCGAAGAATATGAAAGAAACCTGCAAGCAAGAGGCAAAAACCCGATTCTGCGATTTGTGAACTACTTCAAGAACTTAAGGGCTGAGCAGGAAGGAAAGAAAGAGGCGGGGATTTTCCTGTTTGCAACCGATTCCGTTCATGGAATTAGCATTCCGGTGGATTGTGATTTGATCAAGGTTATTAACGAGTACTTCAAAAAGAAACTCTCACTGACAAAAACAGAGTTTCAAAATATCGGAAAGGATGAAGGCAATGAGTATGGAAACAACGGAACTGATTAAGGAACTGAAACGGATTGCTGCGTTGGATAAGCTCCGGTGTCTGGGCTGCGGCTATGAGCACAACTGCGGAACCCACGGCTGTCAGATCATAAAGGAAGCGATTCGGCAGCTAAAGACAGTAGCAGATAATCTGTCAGCCAACAGGATGCTGGTGGTGCCGGACAGCGGCATTGGAGATCTGTCCGACGGGTATAACACATTTAATGAGTTATACCACCATCGGGCGGTATTGTTCAGCGTGATCTGCAATGCCAACAAAGACATTGCATGGAAAGCACGGCAGCACCACGACGGCACCATGTATGATGGGATGTTTATTGTTGGCATCGATACCCCGGACGGACAGGCTACCTATCACTATGATGTAGATCCCTACTGGGATCTGTTTCAGGTTCGGGAAATGGAATTCGCTCCGGAGTGGGACGGTCACACGCCGGAGCAGGCCATTGAGCGCATTGGAAATCTGAAAAATATCGGCGGATACCGCAGGCGTGGGCACTGGATCAGAAAATCCCAATATGTAGCAGAGTGCTCTGTCTGCCATGAACTTGGGACATCCAAATGGAAAGGGTGCCCGCACTGTCTGGCGATTATGAGCAAGGAAGGACCGCAGAACGAAGATGTTTGAAGTCAGGCACAAGAAAACCGGCATCGTCAGAACGGTTTATGCGGTCATGGGCTGTCTGGCTCTGATCTACACAGGGGACTGGGAATGGATTGACCTGAATGACTTCCTGCCGGCGGAGGTAACAAGAGAATCTGGCACGGGAAGAAATTCCAAAACAATAAAAACGAACACTTGTTCGGGATAGGCAAAACGCAATCATTTTGCAGGTTGCAACCTGGGGCCGCACTGGTGGCGGCTCCAATTTGGAGCAGGCAAAAATCTGATTTTGAGATACTCATATTGAATGTAGGGACCATACGCGCACGCGCGCGTATGTGGGCTTGGTTTAGGCCTAAGTAATCAACGAAAGGGTGCCAACAGATGAAAGAGGGATACTGGGTAACGCGTACATATCAGGCAGGGGCTGTCGGAGAGAAGTCTAAGTATTTTGTTCCGGGCACTCGCCCCACCGGGAAGGATCGCAGAAGAGAGAAAAATGCCATCAAGAAGCAGGAGCAGAATGAATACTCCTCGGTCAAGGCTCTGGCAAGAGTGATCAATGCAAATTTTATTGCAGGGGATCCGCTAATGGGTCTGGACTATGGGCCTGCCGGATATGATCGGCTGCTCAAATGGATCGCAGGCAAGGGGATCAATCTTGACAGTCTGGATGAAGCCCAGCAGAGAGATCTGATCTGGGAAGCTGCTGCTCATGAGCTGGATCTGTGTCTTCGCCGGGTGAAGTACCGGCTGAAAAAAGATGGCATTGAGCTGAAGGCTGTATACATCACCAGTGACATGGACGGGGAAACAGGGGAGTGTGTCCGGGTCCATCATCACATGGTGGTAAACCGGGAAGCAATGCCCGCCTTTGTGGATGCCTGGAAAGAGCTGGGCGGTGTGGACTACGATGGCCTGTATGAGAATCAGATTGATCGGACACCCATTGCAGAATATTTTATCAAGCAGGTGCGCCGGATCCCGGATGCAAAGAAATTCCGCAGCACCCGAAACCTGGTACGCCCGAAGCCCAAAGACCGGTTTGCTCAGACAGATGCAGAGATCCGTGTACCCAAGGGCGGAACTCTGATCTTCCGTGCGGCCTATGGAAAAGGTCAGCCCCAGTATATCCGCTATGTGATGCCAGCAAAGCAGCAGCCCGTCAGTGGGACGGGGGCAGTATACCCATCAGGAGTGCGTGCCGATGAATAAAAATAAAGTCTTGATTATTCCTGCCAAAAGTGGCACAATAGAGGCAAGCGATCGGTGGGTTGCCTGTCCGGTCTGCGGAAAACAAAAGTTTTTCCATGTGCATCCGTCCACAAGAGGGCGGAACATCCCGGTATATTGCCGGAAGTGCAAAAAAGAATATTTGATTGATATTGCGCCTGAGCCTTGAGCCTGCGCCAAATAACTGCTGCCTGTGTAGTGGTTATTTGTGCGTGGGTTTTTTTGATGCTCAGGCGCTTTTTTCATGCTCAGGAAAGGAGAGAACGCCAATGGCAGCACCAAGAAAATACACGGACAAGACCCTGAATACTGCTGTGAACAAGTATTTCAAATCCATCAGCCGGGAAGTGCCGCTGACAGAGAGAAAAGACAGCGGACAGAAAGACGAAATGGGTCATGTGATCTGGGAAGATGTGCCGGTGCTGAATCAGCTGGGGGATCAAATCATCCAGACGGAGTATGTGATTCCGCCCACCGTTGGCGGTCTATGTGCATTCCTGAAAATTCACCGGAGTACCTGGGCGGAATACTGCGACCATGAGAAGCATCCGGAGTTTTCCGACACGACAACGCGCGCGCAGGGGCTCATGCGCACATGGAACGAAGAACAGCTGCTGACCCGCTCCGGCAAGGAGATCAAGGGAATCATTTTCAACCTGGAGAACAACTACGGGTATGCGGAAAAGCAAAACACGGTCGTTTCCGGCAGCGGTGTGGAAGATTACATCCGCGCCTTGCAGGAAAACGGTGAAGGGGCGCAGCAGTTTTGAATCTCCTGAATGCAAAAGATTATATCCAGAATTTCCTGAAAATCCGCACAAAGGATGGCGATGTGATTCCTTTCACCCTGAACGAACCCCAGCAGCGGCTATATGACGAGATCCGCAGGCAGTGGAAGGCTGGAAAGCCGGTGCGAATTATCATCCTGAAAGCCCGACAGATGGGCTTTTCCACAGTGACAGAGGCAATCATCTTTTTTCTGACAGTGACGAGCATGTACGCAGAAAGCATGATCGTAGCCCACAAGGACGAAGCAACCGCGAACCTGTTCCGCATGAGCAAGCGGTTTTATGATCTGCTGCCGGAACCCATCAAGCCGATGTTACGAGCATCCAATGCGCAGGAGCTGGTCTTCGACCGGCCGGCGAAAATGAAGAGCAATGCTCAGGGATTGAGCAGCCGGATCCGATGTGCTACTGCCGGCGGCTCCGGTGTTGGCCGAAGCTACACCCTGAAATGTCTGCATCTGTCGGAATACGCATTCTGGCCCGGAGACAAGCTGGACACCTTTTCCGGTCTGGTTCAGGCAGTTCCGGACCGCCCGGGGACGCTGATCATCATCGAGTCCACGGCAAACGGCTACGACGAATTCAAAAAGCAATGGGACCGGTCGGTAGAAAATCAGCGTCTGGGGCTGGATGGTTTCACCCCCATCTTTTTTGCCTGGTTTGAAATGTCCGAGTATCGCCGCAAGCCTCTGCCCGGATTCCAGCGGACGGCTGAGGAAGAAGACCTTGCACAGACCTTTGGGCTGGATGACGAACAGCTGGCCTGGCGCCGGTGGTGCATCGAGAACAACTGCGGCGGTGATATCGACAAGTTCCACCAGGAATACCCCTGCACCCCGGACGAAGCATTCATCAGCACCGGCCGCTGTGCTTTTGACAAGCATGCTTTGGTCCTGCGCCGGGAGCAGGTGCGAAAAGACATCTGGGAGACGGGCAAATTCCGGATTGAATACGACTACCTGGAAAAGATTAAGTCTTTCCGGTGGGAGCCGGAAGAAGGCGGTCCCATCCGGATCAGGAAGCATCCGGAGAAGGGTGTGCCCTATGTCATTGGTGGAGACACAGCCGGCACCGGCAGCGACAAGTTCGTTGGGCAGGTGCTGGACAACCGCACCGGCGAACAGGTGGCGGTACTGCATCACCAGTTTGGTGAGCGTATGTACGCAGAGCAGATGTACTGTCTGGGAAAGTTCTACAACACCGCCCTGATCGGCATCGAAACCAACTATTCCACATATCCGGAGGAATGCCTGGAATGGCTGGGATATCGGAATCTATATGTCCGGGAGCGGTTTGATACCTACACCGGAAAGCTGGCGCAGTCCTTTGGCTTCCAGACCACGCCGAAGTCCCGGCCTCTGATCATTGACGGTCTGAAGGATGTGGCGAAATACGAGATCCAGAACATCACGGACTATGAAACTCTGGGCGAGATGCTGGTTTTTGTCTATGACCAGAACTGGAAGCCTCAGGCGGAATCCGGAGAACACGACGATCTGGTGATGGCGCTGGCCATTGCCCATCAGATCCGGTCTCAGCAAAGCTATCAGGCAGAACCGGAGCCGGGACAGTGCGTCGAGTGGACGGAATCCATGTGGGAAGATTACCAGAACGCAAGCCCGTCAGAACAGCAAATGCTGATAACGAAGTGGGGAAGACCCAGTTAGGAAGTGCGAAATGAAACGAAAGACCAACGAAGAACGGCTGAGAATGTGGCAGGACAGGCTGTCGAGAAATGAAACCCAGTATCAGTCGGAGCTGGCGGACATGGATACACGGGAATCGTTGTATGACGGCTGCCGGAAGGTCACCCCTGTGGCAAAAAAGGACAAGCCCACCGAGACACCCTACGTCCGAAACATCTGCTCGGAGCTGATTGAATCTCAGGTCAACAGCAACATCCCTGCGCCAAAGGTGACCGCCCGCCGAAAAGAGGATGAGCATCTGGCAAAGATGATCGAGGATATGCTGCGCAACGAGCTGGATCGGCTCCCCTTTGAAACCATGAACGATCAGCAGGAGCGCACGGTACCCATCCAGGGCGGTGCCTGCATGCTGGTGGAGTGGGACAACACTAAGCGCACCCACACCACCATCGGCGAGCTGAGCGTCACTCAGCTGCACCCGAAGCAGGTGATTCCTCAGGACGGTGTCACGACCCGGATTGAGGACATGGATTACATCATCCTGAAAGTGCCACAGACCAAGGGCTACATCCGGCGCAAGTATGGCGTGGATGTGAAAGATCTGGCAGAAGAAAATCCGGACATCCGCGGTGACGGGGAGGACGGTGTGGCATACGATATGGTGACCCAGTACATCGCCTATTATCGCAATGATGCCGGCGGCATCGGCCTGTACAGCTGGGTCGGTGACACAGAGCTGGAGGACCTGGACGATTACCAGGCACGCCGTCTGCGCAAGTGTGCCAAGTGCGGAGCCATCGAGCCGGCAGAAGCCAACCCCATGGATGAACCGACACTGGACGGCACCATGCCCGGCATTGCAAACGGCATTGAGCTGCCCGATGACATGGATCCGAAAACACAAAAAGTCAGTGCCGGCAGCCGTCGGAAGGTATGCCCGTACTGCGGCAGCACCAAGTGGGAAGATGCAGAAGAAGATTTTGAAGAAATCCTGGTACCCATCACGCTGTCAGACGGGCGCGTGATTCCCGGGGAAGTATCCAAAGAAATTCCGTCGGAAACCAATTTTGACCAGAACGGAACCCCCCTGATGGAAACGATTCTGGTCCCCACCAAGATTCCCTATTACAAGCCGGACATTTACCCCATCATCATGCAGAAGAATGTCAGCAAGTTCGGGAAGTTCCTGGGCGGCAGTGACATTGACCGAATCAAGGATAATCAGAACTTCACCAACCGGCTTTCTGCCAAGATCTCCGACAAGCTCAATGACGCAGGCAGCTATATGACAAGACCCGCCAACTGCACCGTTAAATCCGGTCCGGGCGAAATGAAAGAAGTCATTCTGGCCAATGCAGCAGATAAGCAAATGCTGGATGTGGTCAATATGGAAGGTGACATCGGCCAGGATATGGCTTTCCGCAATCAGGTCTATGAGGAAGCCCGGCAGAACATCGGTATCACCGATTCTTTCCAGGGCCGCAGAGATCCTACCGCAACATCTGGCAAGGCAAAGGAGTTTTCCGCCGCCCAAAGTGCCGGTCGTCTGGAATCCAAGCGGATCATGAAAAACGCATTCTACGCTGATCTCTTTGAAGCCATGTTCAAGTTCAAACTGGCATACACAGACGAGCCTCGTCCAGTGGTTTCCAAAGATGCCCATGGAGAAACGGTGTACAAGGACTTCAACCGGTACGACTTCCTGCGGCAGGATGATGCCGGGGAATGGTACTGGAATGATCAATTCCTGTTCAGCGTGGACACAACGGCTCCCCTGGCAAGCAACCGGGAGGCCATGTGGCAGGAGACGCGCATGAACTTTGAATCCGGTGCCTATGGTGACCGGAGCCAGCTGCGGACGCTGATCCTGTTCTGGACCAAAATGCAGATGCTCCATTATCCCGGTGCGTCTGACACGGTGGAATATCTGCAGGAGGAACTGAACCGGCAGCAGCAGGAGCAGCAGGCTATGATGAAGTTACAGATGGAACTGCAGCAGAATCAGGCCCGGGAGGAAGCAGAAGCCGCAGAATCCAGTGAAGGCTCTGTCATGCCGGCGGGCAATATGTAACTTGGCAGGCAGCTCAGGGCTTGCCTGAGCTTTCAGCATAGATATCTGAACATGAAAGGAGGTGCGAAGTATGTCCAACAATCCTTATGCAGGCAAGATCAAGAATACCGGTGCCCAGGTGGTCAAGGCTCCCTTTGCCACGACCCCCAAGAAGGGTAACACCAAGGTAAAGACCGGCAACGATCTGAGAACCGGCAAGTAAGCAGCAAAAATCTCAGGAAAGGAAACGAAAATGGAAGATACCGAAAGCATTGATTACGCCGCCATTTTTGGCGTCGAGGAAGACACAGGTCCCACCGGTGAGGAAACCGGAGCTGGCGAAGAAATGCTGGAACAGGAAACTGCTGAGGAAGAGGATCCTTCCGAAGATGAGGGTGCTGAAGAAGAGGTTCCTGAAGATGCCGGCGTCAGTGAGCTGCACAATGATGATGCAGCCATTACCGCTGCCCGCCGCCAGGCAGAACAAGAACGGGATGCTGCGGTTCAGGCCGTAAGAGCAGAAAGTCAGAAGGCGCTGGATGACTTCGTGGCTGCTATGGGCATCAAAAACCCCTATACCGGTCAGGCAATCAAGACCAAGGCAGAATACGATGCATACCAAAAGCTTCACGCGGACAAGCAGCGGGATCAGTTTATGCAGGCCAACGGCATGACAGAGGATCAGTACAACCAGTTCGTCCAGAGCCTGCCGGAAGTACAGCAGGCCCAACAGCAGCTTCAGGCTGCCAAGGAAGCAGAAAAACAGCTCCAGGAACAGCAGGCAAAAGCCATCCTGGATGACGAGATTGCAAAAATCTCCCAGCAGGATCCGTCCATCAGGTCCGTTGATGATCTGATGGGAGCCGAAAACTATGACCAGATTTACGGTATGGTCAAGAAAGGCTATAAGCTGTCTGACGCCTACAAGCTGGTTAACTTTGACAAGCTGACCCAGAAAGCCGCAGCTGCATCCCGTCAGCAAGTTCGCAATCAGGCATTGGGAAAGAGCCACATGAGCCAGACCCAGACAAGAGGAGCTGGTGCTGTGGAGGTCCCCAGGGATATCAAACAGGCGTACCTGGAACTGAATCCCAAGGCTACGGATGCAGAAATCCGAAGCCACTACGCAAAGTACATCAAGAAGTAATGAAAGGAGACATAAGATAATGGCATTCATGATTCACTCTACCGCAGACGGTCGGGTACCGGCTAACGAGTACATACCCTGCGGCGCAATTACCCCCAAGGTGGGTACGGCGCTGGTGCTGACTGACGGAAAGCTGGCTCTGGCATCTGCAACTACCGCCCCCACCTACATCAGTATGGTGGAAAAGAGCGAACCTTGCAAGGCTGGGGAGCTGATCCCCGTGATCAGAGTTCTGCCCGATATCATCTTCGGCACCAGCTGGTCTGCAGCGGCTACCGCTGTGAAGCTGGGTGAGAAGGTGACGCTGAGCGCAGACGGCACGCAGGTGACTGCCACCACCGCCAGCGGTGTGGCAGAAGTTGTAAACATTCAGGGAACAGCCGTGGGCGACACCTGCCTGGTGCGATTCCCCTAAAGAAAAGAAAGGAGACATTAGATAATGGCAAATATTACTTTTATGGAAGGCGCTGGCGTTGCCGACAGCGTATTCGGTAAGTCCCAGGCTCCCATTCGGATGTTCGTGGAAAAGAAGGCGGAGGCATTCGAGCAGAACAGCATGCTGCCTCACATTTTCACCATGGGCACCAGCAAGCACTGGGCAGAGAAATTCACCAGTATGACCGCAATGGATGGCTTCCAGCCTGTAGGCGAAAACGGTGATTACCCCGTGGACGGCATGCAGGAGTCTTACTCCAAGCAAATGGAGCACATGGTTTGGAAGGATTCCTTCTCCATCTCCCGCGAAATCATCGACGACAGCATGACGATGGATCTGAAGAAGAAACCGGCGGCTTTTGTGACCGGCTACTACAGAACCCGTGAGCGTTTCGGCTCTGCGCTGTATGCTGCGGCCATCGGCAAGAAGACCGTTGCTTCGTTTATGGGCAAGAACTTCTCCACCACTGGCGCAGACGAAAAGTGTGTCTTTGCAACAGACCACCCCTCTATCCTGAAGAAGGGTAACCAGTCCAACCAGTTCGCAGATGCATTCAGTGTGGATGCGCTGTCTGCTGCAGAGAGCAAAATGCAGGACTTTAGAGGTGACAATGGTGAAATCCTGGCAGTTGCGCCCGACACCATCATGATCCCCAATGACTACAAGCTGAAGAAGGATGTGTTTGCAGCCATTGGCGCAGATAAGGACCCCAACACTGCAAACAACGGCTTCAACTATCAGTTTGGCCGCTGGAATGTGATTATCAACCCCTATCTGAACCCGTTCCTGACAAAAGGTCTTGCGCCCTGGATTTTGCTGGATATGAACTACAGTGAAGAACATGGCGGTGCGGTATGGCTGGACCGTGTAGCTCTGGAGGTCAAGAGCAAGATCGCAGAAAATGATGCTAACATGTGGAAGGGCTATGCAAGATTCATTGCCGGCTTTAACGACTGGCGCTTTGCCTGCGCTGGCGGTGTCAGCGGTGGCACTCAGCTGATTGGCGGCTAAATCCATAATTTACGCCGGGCGGCGGCAGAATGCCGCTGTCCGGTTTTGTCATGAAAGGAGGGAATGCGATTGACACTGGCTCAGGTGATCCAGATGGTAGACGGACTGAAAGAAAATGCGTTTTCTGAAGAAGTCAAGACCGCCTGGATCAACGAAGTAGAGGGCATGGTGCAGACTCAGGTGATGATGGTTCTGCCCACCGACATCATCACATACAACTGGGACGCCGATCAAAACAAGGAACTGCTGGTAGCTCCACCCCACAGTAAGATCTACTGGACCTATCTGTGCGCCATGATTGATTTCAGCAACGGGGAATACGATCTGTATTCCAACACCATGCAGATGTTCAATGCCCACTGGTGCGAGTTCAATTCGTGGTTTTTGCGGATGTATCATCCTGCAGATGAGCATGATGATTTCTACCGCAATGAGACACCGGAAACCATTGGTGTGTACTGGAGAGGTTACTTTCTGACAGCCTATGGTATTGCCGTAAAGCACGGCTTTCATGGGGATGAGAAGCAATGGCTTGACTCCCTGACAGGTGCGGCTGGCCGGGATGTCGAGATGCAATATGATGCCAAGCGGAAATGGATCCAGTGGCGACTGGTGGGGGATGACAGTTGGAAGGATCTGCTGGACATCGTTCCGATTGAGCAGGTCGTTGAGGCAGTCACAAAGCAGGCAGCCCAACAGGCAACGCAAGCAGCTGAGAAGTCCGGGCAGTTTGCATCCAACTCAGCACAGGAAGCGGAGGGAGCAAGACAGGCAGCTGCGCAGTCTGGTCAGTTTGCGGCTGATTCAGCCCAGAAGGCAGAAGAAGCAAAACTGGCAGCCCAACAGGCAGAACAAGCGTTGGCAGACAAACTGGATCTTGCCGGCGGTACGATGCAGGGACCGCTGAATATGGGAGGACAGCCGCTGAAAGGTCTCGCAGAGCCAAAAGAGAATGGTGACGCTGTTCCCAAGAAATACGCTGAAACGAATTTTGCGCCTAACGGTTTTGGATTGGGCACAACAGCAACTTATGTAGACAATCCAAACAACATTGCAGCAACTGGTTTTTACATTTGTACTTTGCCTGAAATCAGCAACCTCAATGTCGTTGGATATCATTTGACTCGGAACAATGACAATTCCTACGCTTATCAAAGATTCGCCGGCTTCTATAGCCTCACAGAATTCGTTGTAGTTGAACGGGCAAAAACCGAAGGAAAATGGCAAGCTTGGGAATATGTAAATCCTCCTATGGCGGAAAATGTGGAATACCGTACTACAGAGCGGTATAATGGCAAGCCTGTATACAAAAAGCTCGTTAATTTTGGTGCTTTGCCTAACAATGGTATTAAATCTGTGGATTATGCTCCATCTGGGCAAGCAAGCATCTGTAAAGCAATCGCAATAAGCGGCAGAGTTGGTACTGGCTCCACTCTTGTTGGCTATCCCAATATTGTTTATGCCTATGCAGAAGGCGGCAAGGTGCAAATAAAGACTGACACCAATTTGTCGGCTGCCACTGTGGTTGTTGAAGTTCATTATTTCAAAACTACTGATTAGGAGGTAAAACGTGAAGATTATTAAGTATCAAAAAATGATAGGTGCCCCGAACGAGTATCACAAAGAGCCTAACCTTATCAGTTGTCAGATTGCGTGTGAAGCCAATCATGTGGATTCCAATATGGCAGTTGCCAAAGAAGAAGCATATCTTGGAAAAGTTACTATCGAAGATGTTCCGGACTCCCATAAAGAGCCTACGCAGCTGGACAAGCTGGAAGCTCAGACGGCCTACACTGCTATGATGACCAATACGCTGTTGGAGGGGAACACATAATGAAGGAAAAAATTTCGCAATGGTATCGACAGGGACTTTGGACAGCCAAGATGGTGCATGATGCCGTGACTAAAAAGATTCTCACTGAGGCTGAGTACCAGGAGATTACGCAACTGGCTACGGCTGAAGCTGAAAAGGTTCAAAAATAGAGGAGGAAAACGAAAGATGAAAGAAAAGGTAAGCGCTGTGATTGGCGTGGTAGGAGGTGCAATCGCAACAGCAATGGGGGGATGGAATACGGGCTTGCAGGCACTTGTGATTTTCATGGCCATTGACTATGCGACGGGGTTGATGGTTGCCGGCATTTTCCACGCAAGTCCGAAGACCACTGGCGGTGGGCTTGAATCTCAGGCGGGATGGAAGGGCCTTTGCCGAAAGTTTGTCACACTGCTGATTGTTGTACTGGCAAATCAGATGGATGTCTTGCTGGGGGTGCAGTACATTCGGGATGCGGTGATTATTGGTTTCTGTGCTAACGAAAGTATTAGTATCCTGGAGAATGCAGGTTTGATGGGGCTGCCCATCCCGAAGGCCTTCCAGAATGCAATTGAAATCCTGAAGAGCAAAGATAATGAGGAGGAAATACATAATGGGTAAGCGCGTATTTATTTGTGTAGGCCATGGCGGCAGTGATGCCGGTGCAGTTGGTCATGTGGTGGAAAAACGGGTAACTCTGGAAATTTCCCTTGCTGCCAAAGCGGAACTGAAGCGCAATGGCGTGGTTGTTGGAATCAGCCGTATCAGAGACGAGGAAGACGGTCTTTCCAAAGAAGTCAACATGGCCAATGCATTTGGTGCAGATGTAGTTATTGCTGTCCATGCAAATGCTGGCGGCGGTGATGGTTTCGAGGCTTATGTGCAGACAAACCGGTATGCAGGAAGAAGTCGAAGCATTGCTCGGAATATTGAATCCCGTGTGGTGGCGATGGGGCAGAACAGCAGAGGTATCAAAACCAAGCTGGGCAGTCATGGTGACTATTACTACTGGCTGCGCAATGTTAAGGCACCCACTGTGCTGCTGGAGGGCTTCTTTGTAGATACCTCTGACGCTTACGATTTCGACACCAAGGCAGAGCAGGCAGCTTTGGGCAAGGCATATGCTCACGGTATTCTGGACTATTTGGGCATCAGGATTGATCCGCTGCCTTTTCGGGATGTTGCCGTAAATGACTACTACCATGATGCCGTCCAGTGGGCGCTGGATAAGGGCATCACCAACGGCACATCCAAGGACGCATTCAGCCCGGATGAGTTTTGCACTCGCGCTCAGGCGGTCACGATGCTGTATCGGATGTACGGCGGCGGTGCTGACGCCAAGCCCCACGGCTTTGACGATGTAGATGCCACCGATTATTACGACAAGGCAGTGCGCTGGGCGAAAGAAAAAGGCATCACCAATGGTGTATCCGATGGTTCCTTTGCACCTGACGATGTCTGCACCCGTGGTCAGGTCGTGACGATGCTGTATCGTGCGGCCGGCTCTCCTGCAGTGGTTGGAAAGATGCCCTTTGAGGATGTCAAGGCAGATGCATACTATGCTCCGGCTGTCCAGTGGGCCGTGTCCAAGGGGATTACCAGAGGTACCGATGCAACGCACTTTGCACCGAACAAGCCCTGTACCCGTGCTGATATGGTGACATTCCTGCACAGATCTCACAGATAAAAATTCCCCCTCTCTGGATCAGTATCCGGAGAGGGGAATGCAAAATAAGGAGGGGGAAGGAATGCCAAATGCGCAAGCATCAATGGATCTGGAATGCCCAAATCTGGATGGCAAAAAAAGCGTTGAAGAAAATCTGGGACTGATTTCAGACTTCTTGTTTCAATTGATGGAACACCAGCGGTATCTGTTCAACAATCTGGACACGAGAAATTTCAACCCGACCGGATTAGCCAACTGGGAAAACGAAATTACAGAACCGATATATGGCAGGATTGCGGATGTTGAAGGAAATGTTTCCTCGGTCGTCCAAAAGGTGAACAGTATCACGCTGAGTGTAGCCAACAAAGAGACATCTTCTGTCATTGCGCTGAAGGCTGGAAATACCACGATCAGCTCCCAGAAAATAGAAATGTCCGGGCTTGTCACATTCAAGGCGCTGTCCCAAAAAGGTGCTACCACCATCAACGGAAGTAACATTACGACGGGCACATTGAGCGCCGAATCCATTAAGCTTCGAGGCAAGTTTGCCGTGTATAGCGGTAACGCCATAGGCGGATATCTGGGGTACATGGAAGGCAGCACGGGAGACGGAGTAACAAAGGGAATCGGAATATGCAACATTGCGTCAGACTGCTATGTGATCGCCACCGATGCAGGTGTTGCCATCCAGTGCGGTCCCAACCGTTTCTATATGACGAAATCAACCAGCGCAATAATGCGCTGCAGCTTGGTTATCAATGGCGAGCTGTCTATTGGTGGAGTTGTGCGCGCGAAGGATTTTATTAAACAGTAAGGAGGATACGCCATGCAGCTATATCAGGCGTTGAAAGCATACCAGGCTCTGACGGAACTGATGGATCAGGAACTGGATTACAAGAGCGCTTATTCATTGGTATCGCTCAAACAAAAGATGAAACCCCATATTGATTTCTTCCTGAATGAGGAAATGAAACTGGTGCAGACATATGGCAGAAAAAACGAGGAAGGAATGGTGGAGTGGGACGGAAACGGCCAGTTCCAGTTCCAGGATGCAGATACGGCAACTCTGTATAACGCCAAGCACAAAGAGCTTGAGGGTTTGAAAGTGACGCCGGAGATTGAGCCTGTGATCATCAAGGCTCCGGCGAAGATCCGTGCCGCGATCATTGAGGCCGTGGATGGCCTGATCAATTTTGAGGAGGAATGCTAGATGCGGTCTGGTTTGCCTCCGATGGTATATGGGGAACGAAAACAAAAAAGCCAGCAGATCCAGTTCGGCGGATATCATCATTCCGTCACGGCTCAGGATGGAGAGATCTGGGACATGAAGAATATGTCCGGAGAGTTCTTCCCGCTGCTGAGTCCCAGAAAACAGCGCTACCATGTGGCGAAGCTTGCAAAGCCCAACGGATTGTACATGACAGACAAGCTTTACTGGGCAGATGGCACAAAGCTGTACGAAAACGGCACTGCAATCATGGATGTGACAGACAGCAGAAAGCAGTTCGTGAGCATCGGGGATCGCATCATCATCTTTCCGGACAAGGTGTGGTACAACGCCAAAACCCAAAAGCATGGATCACTGGAAGCAAAGTGGAGCGGATCGGCAAAGATCCAGGACGGGACCTATGCCGGAATCGCCGCAAAAGCAAACACCATTTATGCATCAGGCGCCCAGTGGGCGAATCGGTTTAAGCCCGGAGACGCTGTCAGCATCAGCGGGTGCAAAGCACATCCCCAGAACAACAAAACCATCATCATCCGTGAAATTGATGGAGATTATCTGCGGTTTTACGAAAACAGCTTTGCAATAAAAAGCGGTGGAGAGTCCGAAGCAATGACCATTCAGCGAACCGTGCCGGATATGGACTATCTCTGCACCAGAGAAAACAGGCTCTTTGGCTGCAAGGGTGACACCATCTATGTCTCCAAATGGGGAGATGAAACAAACTGGAATGTGTTTGATGGGCTGGCAAGCGACAGCTTTACTGTAAATGCCGGAAGCGCCGGAGCGTTTACCGGGTGCTGCAGCTTCAAGGGGTACTGCTGCTTCTTCAAGGAAAACCTGATTTACAAGCTGTATGGAGATCTTCCTTCCAACTATCAGCTGATGGACAGCGCAAGCCTGGGTGTAACGGATGGCAGCGGCAGAAGCCTTGCAATTGCCGGAGAAGTTCTGTTTTACCTGAGCCGAACCGGGATCGTATCGTATTCAGGCGGCTTTCCGCAGAGTATTTCAAAAGCATTCGGCGAAGACCAATACCGCAATGCGGTAGCCGGCAGCGACGGCCGCCGATATCGGGTATCCATGAAAAACAGCGCCGGCGGATATGTGATGTTCGTATATGACACCGCAACCGGAATGTGGCACAAGGAAGATGATATGCAGGTGCTGGCCTTTGCCGGTGACAGGAATCTCTATTGGCTGGATGCACAGGGCAATGTATGGCTGGATGGAAACGCCGCTGAGATCCCGGGCGATGCAGTCAAAGAAACTGCCATTGAGAGCATGGTGGAATTTGGGGATTTCGTGGAAGGATCACCCAACAAGAAAGGTACCTCTAAATTTCAGCTGCGGATGGAACTGGAGGCCGGGGCACAGGTGGAAGTTCAGATTCAGTTTGACAGCAATGGAGTATGGAAAACGGTTGCAACGCTGGGAGCTTCCCAAAAGCGCAGCTTCTATCTGCCCATTGTGCCGAGACGGTGCGATCACTTCCGGCTCAGATTGGTGGGCATCGGTCAGTGGAAACTGTTTAGTCTTGTTCGGAAAATCTATATCGGCAGCGAACGATGAAAGGGGAAACTATGAAATATACATACGATCAGTTTGAAAAAGCACTGAAGGAAAGCGGCCATAAATTCAGCGACAGCGATCTGGCTCTGGCAAGCAAGAATCCGGATGTGGGTATGACGCTGCTGCAGTATAAAAAAGATTACAGCACCGCCAAAACCGCAGAGGCGAGAGCTCTGGCAAACCATGGTGCTGAAGCGCTGCGAAAGAAATATGGCGGCTATCGGGGCGGTGACGATGGCAGTAAGTTTTACCTGGATGAAAATACCGCGCCTACTTATGATGACAGCTATGCAGACAAGAAAAAAGAATTGATGGATGCCATCCTGAACCGGAAAGAGTTTTCCTACGACCCCAGCACTGATCCCAGCGCCCAGGCCTACGAAAAGCAGTACGCCCGTGAAGGGAAACGAGCAACCGATAATGTAATGGCATCTGCAGCAGCAGCTACAGGGGGGATGCCGTCTTCCTTCGCTGTGAGCGCAGCCCAGCAGGCGGGAAACCAGTATGCAGCACAGATGGCAGATAAGATTCCTGAACTGGAGCGCATGGCCTATGACCGCTACCTGCAGGATCTGGGAATGAAGCGCAGCGACCTGCAAATGGTCGAGGGTGCATCCAAGGCAGAGTACGGGCAGTTCCTGGATAAGCTGAACCAGTACAACGCAGACCGGAATTTTGAGCATATTCAGAATCAGGATAAACTGGCCCAGCAGAACGCTGACAGGAATTTTGAGTACATGCAGAACCAGGACAAGCAGAACAGAGAGTATCAGCTGGCAATGCTGAAAGCACAGCACGGCGATTATTCCGGTCTCAAGGCTCTGGGTGTGGACACTTCTGCCATCGAAGCAGAGCAGGCGGCGAAAGCAGCGGCCAGAAGCTATTCTTCCGGCGGTGGCGGAGGAGGTGGCCGAGGCGGCGGGTCCGGCTATTCTTCCGGTGGTGACACATGGGAAGAAACCAGCTCCGGCGGGCTGAGCATTGATGCCGTGAACAGTTTGCTGAATGATTATCCGGACGGAATGGTACCGGAAAGCCAGTGGCGGCAGCTGGTGAGCCAGTACGGAGAAGATGTTTTGAGAAATGCAGGCTTTTATGTCGGAGGCCACAGAAAGCCGAATGTGATCCACAAGCAGAACGGCGCGATGGACTACACGATTGAAGAATGGTAGGTGGCAGACAATGGCATATTACAAAAGACCGGAGTTCAACGACAGGCTGGCAGATACCATGGCAGCCAATGCCAGACTGGCAAGACAGGATGCAATGACCAAGGCCCGTGCCGCTGAACAGCGGCAGGCCCGGGCCCAGCAGATGATGGAGCAGGCAGAGCAGATGCGCAGCCAGATCGATCAGACCCCACCTGGTGCGGAGCGGTCTGCAATGCAGCAGGACTATCTGGCAAACTATAGCCAGGCCAAGATTGCAGGGTACAATGCAGGCCAGATGCACAAGCAGGTACAGGAGGCGGAGACCCGGTACAACCAATCGGCAGACCGATACAACAGATTCATTGCAGACCAGCAGGCAGAGTATAATCGCTGGCGAAAAAGCATCCGTCAGCCCAACATCGTGCACGCAGAACTTGACAGCGTGTCCCAGCGACTGCAGGAGCTGAGCAGCCGCAGAGACGGTCTGCAGAATATCAATATGCGTATGGCTGCAAATGCCGGATATACCGGCAGTGTGGCTATATGGAATGACTCTGCCAGTACCCAAAAACAGATCGATGATAACATGGCCCAGCTGAAGCAGATCAACCGGCAGATCGCTCAGCTGACCAAATCAAAGGCTCTGCTGGACGAGGAGGCCGGGTGGGGCGATTATTTCAGGTATGCGGATCTGTCGGATGCACCGGATTTCCGGCAGGAAAGCAAGTATCAAACGACCGCAACAGGCCGCCCGGCAAAAATTGCAGCAGACGGAAAGACCGTGATCGACACCGGGTTCGAGGATTACATCTACGATTTCATCAACAAGAACCCGGATGCCGAAGATGTCCAGGCGCTGAAAGCCAGCAGTGAATGGGACTGGAACTATCTGCAGCAAATGAGCGATGAAGAAATCGCCACATTCAACTACCTGTACAAAACGAAGGGAAAGAAAGAAGCCTACGAATATATCAACTATCTGGAGAAAGACCTGACACGGCGGGAGAGAAGCGAGCAGGAGGCACACTGGAGAAAGTATGCCTCTGAAAGCCCCGGGAAAGCGTCTGTTTTCTCTGTACTTACAAGTCCGCTGAAGGGATTGAGCTATGCAGACCAGGCGGTTCAGATGGCAACCAAGGGAAGCGTTGACCAGAATACCAGTGGGAATCGGTATTCCTATATCAACAACGCAATCCGCGGGCAGGTAGCAAAGCAACTGGAAAGCGGAAAGTGGGGCAAGGTTGGAAGCTTTACATACATGACGGGCATGAGTATGGCAGACTTTCTGCTGAATACTGCACTGGGCGGCGGAAACACAAAACTGCCGCTTGCCATCATGGGAACTGGCGCGGCAGCAGACGCCACCATTGGTGCGAAAGATCGGGGGCTGGATGACCGGCAGGCATTTACGCTGGGCACCATTGCCGGACTGGCAGAAATCGTCACAGAGAAGGTTAGTATTGATACCTTGCTGAATCCTGATATGCTGAAAGATGGCACGCTAAAATACATCATCAAAAATACATTAGCAGAAGGCTCTGAAGAAGCTGCATCCGATTTGATCAATATGTATGCAGACATTTTTATTGCCCAGGATGAAAGTGAATGGAAAAAAAGTATTGCAGCATACAAGCGCCAGGGAATGAACGAACTGGATGCATTCAGTCAGGCAGTAGAAGATCAGGCAAAAGAAATGTTTGCCGATTTTGCAGGCGGTGCAATCAGTGGTGGACTGATGTCCAGTGTTAATGCTGGTGGGCATAAGCTGTTTGATCATAAGCCGAGAAGTCTGGAGCAGATCAAGCGAGATGCAGAAAGTAGCATGAACCCTTTGGAAACAAAGGTGATGCCAACGGTTGATGATGAAATCAAGATGCAGAAGATTCAGAATTCTCAGACAACTGCTGAAGCAACGGGATATCTGTATGATGTGAAAGAAGATATCATCCAACAGGTAAATCGGTTATCCAAGGTGATTGGTAAAGAGATAAACTTCTATCAGGCAGATGCCACGGAATCCGGCATGGAAAACGGATTTTATGACAGCAATGCAGATACCATCTATATCAATGTCAACAGTCAGAATCCCACTGCACAGATCATCGGACATGAGCTGACTCACAGCACTGAGATTGCAGATGTATACGAAAGCCTCTCCAATCTGGTTATGGAGCGGATTCAGCGCACCGGCGGCGATTTGGAAACCATGCGAAAGAAAACAGCAAGGCTTTATGATGCGAACGGTCATAAACTGAATGATGCGGAAGTTGACCAAGAGATTGTCGCAATGTATGTAGAGAAGCATCTGCTGACAGACGAGAAAGCCATTATGGACATGGCAAATCGAAACCGTACCGTAGTCCAGGCCATCAAAGAATGGTTTGACCGTCTGCTTGCAAAGCTGGGTAATAAGAAAGCTCAGGAGCGGGAATTCATCACCAATGCCCGGGATATCTATGCAAAGGCGCTGCAGCAGGCCGACAGCATGCGTGAGGCATCCAGTTTGGAGCAGGACAAGCAGACGGCCTATGCAGAAGGCAATGAAGCATATGGCGATGCACTGTTTGACAGTCAATGGAATCAGCCGGGGTATGTGGAAGGGTTGCTGGACAAGACATACTCCATTAGTAAAACAGAAGATAACAGACCTGTTGCGGTAGTAGACAACGATATACTTGCAGAAATCGATGTAGATAACTGGAATGAAGAAATTGCAAAACAGGCAAAGAAAATTGCAAGTAGCGTTCTTGCAGAAAAAGCTGGTACAATTTGGGTGAATGGGAAACCATATCAAATTAACAGAACCAGCCGTCGGGAATTTACAAGATCTGCAGATACAGAGCGTTTGAGAATAAAAGACAAAAATGCATTTGCAGATAAAATGAGAGCCGCTAATAACATTGAAGATGTTATTGCGGCGACGACTAACCCAAAGACTGATGGTGGGTTAAAACATCCTAGAAAAGATGACTTTGTTGATTTTATTCATGGCGATGTACTAATTCAAGCGGGCACCAATCAATATAAGGCAAATACAGTCATAGGTATCACAGAAAATGGAGAGCAAATTCTTTACGATGTGGTTAAAATTCAACCAACGAATTTTAATAAAAAAGAAGAATCCCCAAAGGCCGCCGCTATAGGCAATAATGCCACAAGCGTCATCAATGAGGATTCTTCTAGCGATAGTATATCAGAGGAGAATATACCTGTCAACCCAAAGTCCTCCATCAGTCCGGTGGAGAAATCAGATTTCGATGATTCCACAGAAAAAAATAGCGCTGTCCGCAACAGTGCTACTACAGGAAAAAAGCAGTATTCTCTTAGAGACATTGATATTGACCGTGTCTTTATCGAATATGGAAATGTGGCGGAAGAGAATAAGAAAATTGACAATGTGGCATTGAATATGCTGGAAAGAGGAAAAGTAGTTAGCATTTCCGGCGATGATGTCGAAAGCTATGATGTCTTCGGAAAGTTTGAAGACAGGAAGTCTGCTAGGAAATATCTCAAGAAAATTCTTGAAAGTTTTATGGGGAAGTCGGTGTATTTCAATCACAATGGTCAATATACTGAAGCGTATTTGACCAGAGAAGGTGTTAACCACTCTGTTGGTGGAATCATAAATGCTGAAAGAAATGCGATTTTTTCTAAATATAATAAGCTTATTAAAAACGCTGAGTATGCTTTTAGCTCAAAAAATGATAGACATAGCAATGCAAACAAGAGGATTCAAGGTGAAATCGATTGGGATTGCTTTGTTTCAACAGCAATGATTGATGGCGAAATATGTCCTGTCGTGTTCAAAATTAGAACCATAGACACTGATTTGCGAAGCCAAATTTATCAGATTGCAACAAAAAAGATCGATGGCTCCCACGACCCCGGCCAGCATAACAAAATGTTGTACGGAATGTCGGATTACGGAGTAGTTCCATCGACCTCTGACAGTAGTCTAGCACAGGTGAAATCTGATGTCAAGCCGAAGTTCTCTGTCAGTGCGGCAGACGAAGCAGACTTCGATGATGCGGCGCAGGAGATGGGCAAAAAGCGGAGCACTGCGACAGAAAAACATCGTACTGAACAAACCAGTACGATTACACAAGAGGAATTGCAGAAAATTCAAAGTATTGGTCGAAAAAGCATTTTTGATTTTGATAAAAGCGATATGCTAAAAACCACACCTCTAGCCAATAGATACTGGAAAGAGATGGGGGTAAAGTCACCATTCTTCCGTGCGTGGTTCGGAGACTGGAGAGCAAATGATCATACATTGATTGAGATTGCTGACAAGCAAGGCAATTCAAGAGGCGTAGTAAAAAATAGGGATACCGGATGGAATATTCAAGTTTCAGGAAAGGTATTTTCAGAGTCAAATCACAAAGCATTAAAAAATCAATTGGCACTAAATTATTTGCCATATATAAACGATATTGTTAAAAAGGCAGTCTTATTAGATAGCTATGGGATGGGAAAGTTAAAATCTAACAATTCCATTCTGATGCATAGTCTATACAGTGTGGCAGATATCGGCAATGGTCCAGAACTACTAAAACTGTTTGTAGAAGAAATGAATGACCCAAATCGAATAAATACAGTCAAAAGGGCATATCAACTTCAAAATATAGAAAAAGCATCTGCAGTAGATGGCGGAGTTCAGAGAAAATCCCCTAGCTCCCATGCAAATACTGCAAATGCTATATCGAGTGTAGCAGATTTGTTTGATGCTGTCAAGGTGAAAGATCATGATTTTCATCCGGTGAGTGGAAGTGTTATTGTAAATGAAGATGGCACACCCAGAATTGTATATCATGGGACAAATCAGAACTTTCATGTTTTTGAGTCTGACAGCAACGAGTACTGGTTCAGTCAATCTGAGGACTATGCGGAAGCTATGATGGAAGAACGCGGAGGAGATGAGGTAAAACAGGTCTATCTGAATATGAAAAAACCTTTTTATGCCAAACTCAAACCAGATCAATTCAGTGATCCTACATTTGAAAGACCGATTATCAGAAAGGCTCGTGCCGGTGATTATGACGGTGTGATTATTGAAAACGACACCGAAGACGAATATGCTGCGGACACATTTTATGTTGTTTTTAATCCAAACCAGATTAAATCTGCAACAGACAATATGGGTACATTTGACAAACACAACAAGGATATTCGGTATTCCATCGGCAAAGGTAAGCCAGCGGATGATGGGAAGCTGCACATTGAACTGCCGAAGGTAGATGATGGGGCAATCGATCTTTCTAAGAGACTGCCTGTCAAGGCTGCGGACTATGTGGCAAGAACCCAGCGGACACTTCTGGCAAAAATTAGCGACACTATGAGTGTGCCTCATAAAGCAGGTCGTGAAACCCTGATGCCCGTGATCCGCAAAATCACCAACGAGTATCTGCAGAAGGGAACCATTTCTGAGGAAGTTCGGAATGATCTATTTGAGGAAGCCTATGCAGCGGGTGTGGAAGTAGACACAGAGTTCTATGACCAGTACAAGGAGGTCAAGGATCATCTGCGGACAACGGCGGTGACACTGTCTGAACAGGATCAAGCGGATATCGCAGATTATAATGATTTTAGGAAACGGGCGTTCGGCACTTTGAGAATCGTCAAAAAGGATGGTATCCCAGTGGATTCCTTCTGGGAGCATCTGCATGACATGGCCCCTAATCTATTCCCAGAAAATATCACCCATCCGGCAGATCAGCTGCAGCATATGTATGATGTGGGAAAAAGTATTCAGAAGACCGAGAAAACACTGGATGAATACTACGGCCCGGAAGCTGAGATGTATAAGAAGTTCGCCCGGAATGAGTTTGACGCAGCGCTCAGTGATGCCATTATACAGATGCGGGATGTGGCCCGGTATATGGAAGATCACATCAAACTGGATGCCGTAGAACCTGAGATGACGCAGGAAGAAGTCACTGCCTTGTATCCGCTGCTGAAAGAAACCCGGCGGGCGTATGAGAAGGCCTCTGCGAAGAACCTGCTTACCGAAGAAGACCAGAAGCAGGCATCCAGACTTCTGCGCGGAGATATCCGGCCCGAACATCTGAATCAGGAGAAAGACAATGTCAAGGGTATTCTGGCGGTGTATGAAGCCAAGGCAGAATATGAAAAAGTTTCGAAACAGATTCGCAACTGGAACCGTGTCCAGAAGGCAAAGCGCATGGAAGAAGCAGATCAGATCACCAAGACTGCCAACCTCTGGAAGGATAAAAGCAAGGTAATCCAATATCAGCGGGAGACCATGGAGCGCAATGTCCAGGATATCATCAAGGATAAGACGGTAGCGAAGAAAGTAATTGACACCTATTTCAAGCCAGTCCATGAGGCCCAGGCAACGGCTACCAGAATGAAGAACCGCTATCGCAGTCAGATTCAGGATTTGAACATTTCCAGAAAAGTAGAACCGGGTAACAAAGTATCAGAAGCCTATGCAGTGCAGCTGATTGGTGAAGCGACAGACAACATTCAGATGATGCAAAACAGCAAGGGACGGATCAAGTACCGGGATGGTAAATCCCTGGATGACTGGAAGGGTACCGTTCAGGATCTCTGGAAGGAAAACCCAAATCTGGACAAACAAAAAATCTATGATGCGGTAGATCAGTTCCGGAAAATATATGATGATCTGTTCCAACAGATGAATGAAGTCCGTATCCGGAATGGCTATGAGCCGGTGAACTACCGGCACGGATATTTCCCGCACTTTCAAGCAGAAGGCCGTGACGGTGTTATGGCACTATTCGGCAAGGCGCTGGGTATCGACACAGAGGTGACGGCACTGCCCACAACCATCAATGGACTGACCCACACATTCAAGCCCGGTATTCGTTGGTTTGGAAATGCGCTGGAGCGCCAAGGTTTCGAAACTACATATGATGCGGTAGAAGGTTTTGATAAGTATATCGAGGGCGTGGCAGATGTGATCCATTATACGGACAACATCCAAAAGCTTCGTGCCCTGGCAAGTCAGATCCGGTACCGAACCAGTGAACCGGGGATCCAAAAGCAGGTAGATGAGGTTCGGGCAAGAGAAGATCTGAGCGACACCGACAAGGAACTGCGGATCAAAGAAATCTATGAAAAGGGTAAGTTCGAGCTGAGCAATTTTGTTGTGGAGCTGGATGAATACACCAATCTGCTTGCAAATAAAAAATCTCGGGATGACCGCAACATGGAGCAGAAGATTGGCCGAAATGCGTACAATGTGGTGAAAAGTCTGGAGAGCAGAGTCGCAGCCAACATGGTTGCGGTGAACCCTGCATCCTGGCTGACGAACTTTGTTCCGCTGACACAGGGATGGGCGGCTCTGGACTCCAAGCATCTGATGAATGGTATGCGGGATACTTTGAAGGCATATAAGGCAGATGATGGAATGGTTGATATGAGTACCTTCCTGACCAATCGCCGTGGCAGTGATCCGCTTGTCAGGACATGGCAGCAAGGTGCTTCGGCGGCTCTGTCCAAACCCATGGATTGGATTGATAATTTCACATCGGATACTTTGATCCGCGCACGGTATCGGCAGAATCTTGATCGGGGATTCAGTGAATCGGAATCCATCAGCGAGGCTGACAGTTGGGCTGCGGGCGTCATGGCAGATCGCAGTAAAGGTTCGATGCCTATGCTGTTCGAACAACGGAATCCATTCACGAAGCTATTTACTCAGTTCCAGCTGGAAGTCAATAACCAGCTGAGCTATGTATTTAAGGATGTTCCCCGGGAAATGAAGGACAAGGGTGTGGCAGCATTAGCTGTGGCTCTGCTGAAATTTGCGCTAGGTGCATGGCTGTATGATGAGCTTTATGAATACATCATCGGCCGACGGCCGGCACTGGATCCCATCGGCATCCTGAATGATACGGTGGGTGATGCTACCGGTTATGAAATACCCAATTTGATTGAGCTGGGCGTTGGTGCTGTATCCGGAGATTTACCGAGCTTCCGAACAGAGAAAAAGGGTGGGTATGAAACTGCCACCAATCTGATGGGAAGCGTTGCAGAAGAATTGCCATTTATTGGTGGATTGATGGGTGGCGGACGGCTGCCAATCAATAGCGCAATCCCCAGTGTTGATAATCTGGGCAAGGCTATGTTTAATGACGAGTGGAGTCCAAAGAAAAGAATTGCAACAGCAGCAAAGGAACTGGGCAAGCCTGCAACCTATCTGGTCCCTCCGTTTGGCGGCGGCCAGTTGAAGAAGATCTATGATGGACTGAAAGCCACAATCAAGAAAGGCAGCTATACACTAGATGCAGAAGGCAATGAGCAACTGCAGTATCCAGTTTATGCAGATAACTGGTGGCAGGGGGCATACAGCTTTGCAAAGGCAGCCACCTTTGGAAAAACCTCGTTGAAGCCTGGTCGGGACTGGGTTGAGGGTGGTTTCGGTAATTTCACAGCAGAACAGACGGCTTGCTACAAGGCAATGATGGAAGCAGGCGTTTCCGGAGAAGATTCTTTCGGTCTGGTAAAAAGTCTGAGAGAAGCAGAGAAAACCGAAGAGCGTAGCAAAGATTGGGTCATGCGTGATATTTTGCAGCAGTCAAAGATTTCCGGAGAGGGTAAGGCGGTTGCATATTACGGGTTGCTTGCTGATGACAAAGAACGCGCATTGATGGAGGAGCTGGATGATACGGACATCAAGCCGGAACAAACAGTCAATCTGCTGATCGATATGAAAAATGCATCGAAGGTCACCGGAACCGATGGTGCAGTTGATCAGAGTCGGAAGGCGGTTCAGCGAGAGATCCTGCGGAAGTCCGATGTATCTGGTGAGGCAAAGAAGCTGATCTACCGCACGATGCTTGCAGAAGAAAGCGACAATAAGATTCTAGACGAGTTGGGCGATTACTCAGACAATGTAATTGATACCATCATGGATATCAAGGATGCAGAAGGTACAGCGAATAAACTCCACATCATTGCAGATCAGCCGCTCAATGATCGTGAGGCGCTTGCTCTGGCTGGTATGGTCATGGGTAGCGAGCTGAAAACCAAGAAAGGCAAATCCACTCAGTATGCCAATATGCTCTCTGCCAGTAAACAGGGTATCAGTACCGACGATGCCCTGAGGATGCAGGCAGATGGTATTGATCTGGGAGATTTTGTGGAATTGCGTGAGTTTGGTGTAGAAGCGAAGGATGCGCAGAAGTATCTGGAGGCGGTTGGGGATCTGGAACCCATGGAAGGAAAGAAACAGGTTGCAGAGGTACAGAAGTGGAGAACCGCCATCGACACTGCGGTGACCACAACGGGGCAACTGAACCTGCTTTCTACCGTGATGGATGAGAAGACATATGCGAAAGTCAAAGTCGGATATGATCTGGGTCTGGAGCCAGCTGCCTATGTACGGGTCAAGGAAGTGCTGCCGCAGTTCGATGAAAATGGCAATGGCAGTTATTCCAGTGCTGAGATTACGGCTGCAATCAATTCCATCTCCACAAGCGGTTTGATGCTGCCTGGTGGCGATCATACAGTATTTAGCCTAACGAGCGAACAGCAGGGCATCCTATGGCAGATGTTCTCCACCAGCAAGACTGCGAAGAACAATCCATTTAACAGTGCAGCAGGGAAAAGATACCTAGAGGCAAAGGGCGGAGGTGTGTAAGGAAATCCAGGATTAAATATATTGTTAAGTGAAAAGGCACAGTGACAGGGTATTTCTGTCGCTGTGCTTTTTTGAGAAAAAACATTAGCTATAAAACAAAAATGGGGTGAAAATGTTGTGCGAAACTCTTAATGGTGTATAGCATAGTATTGTTTAACACATCATAACCGAAAATGACATTCAAAAGATTGTACAAACAGTCAATTGACATTATGTACAAAAATATGTTATTAATATGTATTGATATTAATGTGTACTAAAAATAAGTATAAATGGGGTAGTTATACGAAGATTGAGGAATACTATGGCAGTAGTTAATGATTATAGTAGTTGGGATGTGTATGATGGCGCATCAGAAGGTAGCGGCCGGAGTGAAAAAATTTGGTTAATATCATCAGATGGAGATATTGGCCTTTTTAAATTCCCGAAAATTGATCCATCAACAAATCAAGAGACAACTGAACATATTTCGGAGCACCTTGCTCATCAGATTGGTGATGTACTTGAT
The DNA here is from genome assembly GCA_020025595.1 of Oscillospiraceae bacterium. Lineage (GTDB taxonomy): Bacteria > Bacillota > Clostridia > Oscillospirales > Oscillospiraceae > Faecousia. The sequence continues at coordinate 104,593 of JAHHRV010000002.1, read as the reverse complement.
GTACCCACAGCTAGGGTTGAGTTAGGTGTTTACGATGGCCGAATTGGAAGTATGAGTTACCTAGTTAGTAGACCGAATGAAGCGCTTATAGAAGGTATTAACTTCATCTCGGGCATTTACCCTGGGTATGATTCCAATGAGATGATTGATACTAGCACTGGACACTATTATTGTATCGACCATATTTTAACCTCAACAAAAAGATTTGTTCCAGAAAGTATTTGGCTGGAAATGATGTTATTTGATTTTCTTATAGGAAATGCGGATAGACATCAAAGTAATTGGGCAATATTAGCCTCGTTTACCAATACATCAGAGGAAGCAATTCGAATACGTAAATGCCCATTATATGACAATGGGTCATCATTATGTTGCTACGTCAATAATGACCAAGTGAATAATATGTTTGGGAAAGACCCGGGACCATTTAACGCGTTGGTTGATTCCAGATCCCGTTCAATTATTCGTATCGATGGGACTAAGAAGACCAAACCACCACATAAAATGGTTGTGCAACATTTGCTTACACATTTTCCGGAAACAGCTAAGATAGCAAAACGTTTTATAGATAGACTTGATGAGAACAAAATCGATATGTTATTGGATATGTATCAACCAGATGTACTCAACGAACAAAAAAACAAACTCATAAGACGGTACTTGAGAAGAAAAATAGAGATACTTAGCACACTACTAGAAGGAGGCAATTAAATGTCGACTACACATAAATTAAACTTTCTATATTTGATTTGGAAAGATCCAAACACACGGAGAAATTTTATTGTTGGAAAGTTAACTAGAAACAACAATTATCAATTTGAATATTGCGAAGAATATGCTTTAGCAGAAGAACGTGGATGGAAGATGCTAGAAGCATTTCCTGAAAATAAAACATATGAAAGTGAATCACTGTTTCCTGTTTTCTCTAGCAGACTGCCGGATCCAAAACGACGTGATATTCAAAAGATTTTAGAGAAGTATGGCCTAATGGAATACGACGACTTTGATCTTCTGAAAAAAAGTGGTGCAAGACTACCTATTGACACTTATGAGTTTATTGATCCAATTTTTTCGGACGACGAGTTCGTCCAGCGTGATTTTTATATCATGGGTGTTCGACATTCAACGAAATGTTGCGGACAGTATTGTGACCGTTTACCTAAAATTGCAATTGGTGACAACTTAATCTTACAAAGTGAAACTGAAAATCCAAAAGATAAGTTTGCTATCCTGCTGAAAACAGATTGTGGAGAAGTTTTAGGGTATGTTCCAAGATATTATAGCCGAGCCATTTACGATCGATTATTAAGGGGCTTTACCTATTCATGCTGCGTAGTAGAACTTGACTTTAATAAGAAGTGCTCCGAATGTATTAAGGTTCACCTTTCTATTCCCAAAACAAGTGAGTAACGGAATTATCTCAATATCATATAGAGTGCGTAAAAATCCTCCTCAGCCACCACATTGGTGTGAGGAGGATTTTTGTTAATGAGAAGGAGAAATTTTCGTGTGCAATTCCGTGTGCAAAATGATTCCGAAAATTGCACACAGCTATCCGAAAGGACGAACGAGCGTCCGAAAAAGATTATATCAATAGTTTACAGAATAATAAAAAGTAAGAAAAAACCGGAAGTTTTTGAAAAACTTCCGGTTTTTTACTGGCGGAGTGAGAGGGATTTGAACCCTCGCGCGGCTTTCACCGCCTACTCCCTTAGCAGGGGAGCCCCTTCGGCCTCTTGGGTATCACTCCAGGTACGAGGTCGACTTGAATCGTACTGCTACATTCTAGCATGGGTTATGGGTTTTGTCAAGAGAAAAAATGAATGTAAAACCAGATTATGGCGATTGTTTCAAAAATGAGAATTACGGGCACACCGATCGTGAACTTGGGATGCCTGGTTTTGTGTCTGACAAGGTACATTCCCAGCAGGCTGCCCACACTTCCGCCTAGCAGTGCAAAGGTCATCAGGCAGGATTCAGAAATTCGCCATAAATTTCGTCGTGCTTTGTACTTGTCCACAAGCATAAGTACGAAGGATGCTGCATTGATTAGAAGAAGATAGAGGAATAAGTATTGCATTATAAAATCCTTTCGGGAGGGAATCTAAATGAAAAAATTAGCATTGGTTATTGTGTTGGCGTTTCTCATGGTCGGATGCGGCGCACAGGAGCAGCCGGTATTTGAAACGGTAGGGAATGTGGATTACCAGGGGCCGGAGCGTCCTGCCGCCGGCATAATTGATGTATATCTGCCGGATGAAGCAGCTTCGCAGACTATGTCCGAAGAGGAAGGTGTCGAGGTATACAACTGGGATTCGTATGAAGTGCGTATGGAAACACAGCCGTCGGGAGATATTTTTTCCACGATGCAGAAGATTACTGGGCTGAAGGCAGATGCACTGACCATCATGAAGCAGGAAAAAGAAGACATGACGCTGTATCAGACGGTCTGGAGCACAGTGGGGGACGAAGGCATTCTGTGCGGCAGAGCCATGGTAGCCGATGACGGCAATTATCATTACTGCGTCAGCCTCCTGAATCCTGAAGATGTTAATTCCGAAGACCTGTATGCGCGAATGGTTGGCAGCTTCCAGATCAGGTCCGGTGATTCTGTGAAATAACCTTCTGGCACAGCTGTATGCACTCATCAATGACGCTTTGCGGATAGAGGATCTGAGCTTTGTCCCCAAATCCGATCACCCAGCTTAGAAACAGGGGAGACACGGCAACATTGACGACGAAAGTAAAATAATCGTCGCCATCGGGGATCATCATGGTATCACGACCGAAACGGTCAACGACAACATTGGCAAGGGAACGGTGAAAGCGCAGCTTCACACTGACCTGCTTGCCGGAATACATCTGAAAGAGCTGATTGGCGTGGTCAATGAGTGCTGCTCCGGTTAATTCCGGACATGGAACTCTGGCTGCATCGATCAGCTCTATTTGCGTCATCCGGTCCAGACGGTAGTGGGTGATTCCGTGTCTGGGGGAGTGGGCCAGCAGATAATAGTTTTCATTGTCCTGGCACAGACCGTAGGGACTGGCGATATATTCCTTATCCCGATAGTGGCGGTTGCCGTCGATTCCCCAGTCAAAATAGCGGAAACGAATCTGGGTGTTTTTGGAGATGGCTTCCTGAACCCGGTCTACATTATAGTAGATGGTTTCGTTCATGCTTTTTACCCGGCGGTCAATGACCACATCCCGGTGCATCAGGGTGGCATCGTAATGGTTGCACTGCTGGCAGAGCTTGCCAATCAGTTCCCGGGATTTTTTCTGGGTCAGGAACCGGCTGGACTGCACAGCGTCAATGAGCAGTTTCAGCTCGGGAATCTCAAAATTGCGCGAGCCGATGTAATATCCACCGTTTTTGCCCCGCCGATTGACAATATCAACGCCAAAATCCTGTAATGCGGCAATGTCTGAGTAAATTGTCTTTCGTTCGCATCGAATACCCTTGTTGGCCAGCATATCAATCAGAGTTTGGGCGTTAATGGGGTGTGCTTCGTCGGAGTTTTGCTCCAGGTAATCCCGGATATACAGCAGAGATAATTTTTGATGATCGGATTTTGGCATAATTTATCACCTCATAACGGGATTATACCACATAAGAACCGGGATTGGTACTATGGTTTGATTTTTTTGCGTGAAGATGTTATGATATGCAAAACGGAGGTAAACGATATATGTTATACATAGGATGTCACCTGTCTTCCAGCAAAGGCAATGTGGAGATGGTGAAAACGGCACAGAAAATCGGTGCCAATACATTTGCATTTTTTACCCGCAACCCCAGAGGCTCCAAGGCAAAGCCGGTGGATCTTCTGGACTGCGAAAAGGCTATGGATATGCTGAAGGAGCTGGAGTTCGGAACTCTGGTTGCTCACGGAAGCTATACGATGAATCTTTGTACTGCTGACCCGGAGGCTCGCCGCTTTGCTTCGGATGTGCTGAAAGAAGACCTGGAGCGCATGGCATCCCTTCCGGGTCAGTACTATAATTTCCATCCCGGTTCCCATGTGGGACAGGGCGTGGAAGCCGGTATCGATCAGATCGCCACAGCGCTGAAGCGTGCGCTGGAGCCGGGCTATCCTGTGACCGTTCTGCTGGAATCCATGGCGGGAAAGGGCAGCGAAGTCGGCGGACGCTTTGAAGAGCTGAAGCAGATCATCGATGCCGTAGGCTCTGATCAGGTCGGCGTTTGTCTGGATACCTGCCACATCTGGGACGGCGGTTATGATATCGTCCACGATCTGGACGGCGTCCTTGCAGAGTTTGACCGGGTGGTCGGCATCGACCGGCTGAAGGCGCTGCACCTGAATGATTCCAAGAACCCGATGTCCTCCCACAAAGACCGGCACGAATGTATCGGTCAGGGATATCTGGGTCAGGATACATTCGCAGCGATTGTGAATCATCCTTTGCTCCGGGACAAGCCTATGATTCTGGAGACCCCCAATGAGTTGCCGGGCTATGCTGCGGAGATCAAGCTCCTGCGGGGCCTGGAGAAAGTGTGATCAATAAGTATGTTAACAAAGGATAATCTTCAGGAGGTGAAGAGATGACAGTACTGAGTGAACTGCCTGCTGATTTTACCAATGTGTATATCGCAATTTTGCGGTATGTAGCACCTGTTTTGATGGGAATTCTGCTGTGGCGGTGTGCCAAGCCCCTGCTGTCCTTTCGGCGGGAGCCGGAAATCTGGGCATGGCTGCGTCTGACAGACGGAAATTCTCTTCCGGTGACCCATTGGGAAAATGTCATCGGAAGAAGCAAGAGAAGTGATATCGTCATCGATCTTCCGACTATTTCCAGAAACCATGCGGTTCTGACCCGATACGATGACGGCAGCTGGACGATTACCGATGCGGCCAGCAAGGATGGCGTCAAGGTAAACGGAAAGAAAGTTCAGATCTGCGCATTGGAGCCGGAAGATGTGATCGAGATTGGCGGACTTCAGATGTCTCTGGAGCCCATCAGTGCCCGGCAGGAGCAGCGTCTGGCGCAGCTGCGCACCAAGGCTTCCGGCGGCTTTACGACCTTTTTGAATCTGGTTCTGCTGACCCTGTTTCAGGCCCTGTGCTGCCTGGCATTTTTGCTCAACACAGACCCTGAGGCCTCCGGCAAGGTGGTTCTGGGCTACGGCGGACTGATGATTGCTCAGTGGGTTCTGCTGCTGTTCTATGCCTGTATCCGCAGGTCTGCATTTGAGGTGGAAACCATTGCGTTTTTGCTGTGTACCATGGGCATGAATGTAATTGCGGCCACAATGCCGGGAGAAGCCATGAAACAGCTGATTGCAATGGGCGGCGGCCTGGCGGCGTTCCTGTTTATTGGCTGGTCCCTGCGGGATCTGGAGCGTGCCAAGAAAATGCGGTATCTGGCCACCATTGCAGGTGTTGGTTTTCTGGTGATCACACTGCTGTTCGGCAAAGAAATCAACGGTGCAAAAAACTGGCTGTTCATCGGCGGATATTCGATCCAGCCTTCGGAACTGACCAAGGTGTGCTTTGTGTTTGCAGGTGCATCCACCATGGACCGGATCATGCAGAAGCGGAATCTGATCATGTTCATCGTTTATTCTGCGGTGCTGTGCGGATTGCTGGCACTTATGAATGACTTTGGCACGGCACTGATTTTCTTCACTGCATTTTTGTCCATTGCATATATGCGTTCCGGCTCCGTGGGCACCATTGCGCTTGCCTGCTCGGCTCTGGGTTTTGCAGGCGTGATTGTGGTGAAAATCGCTCCCCATGCGCTGCGCCGATTCAATATTTGGCGCCACATCTGGGAAGATCCCTGGGACCGCGGTTTCCAGCAGACAAGAAGCCTGATGTGCATTGGCTCCGGTGGACTGCTGGGCCTGGGTGCAGGTAACGGCTGGATGAAAAAGATGTTCGCCTGCGACACGGATATCGTTTTTGCTACGGTATCGGAAGAGTGGGGTTTGCTGATTGCACTGATGATGGTGATGAGCATTGTTGTATTGGCGCTGTTCTGCCTGCGCTCTGCAAGCCTGGGCCGAAGCAGCTTCTATACCATCGGTGCGTGTACCGCAGCCAGCATCCTGCTGATTCAGACAATTTTGAATGTGATGGGAACTGTTGACCTGCTGCCCTTTACCGGCGTTACATTCCCATTTGTTTCCAATGGCGGCTCCAGTATGATTTCGGCGTGGGCTCTGCTTGCCTTTGTTAAGGCGGCGGATACTAGGCAGAATGCCAGCTTCGCCATTCGGATGCATCGGCATCGGGAGGTGACAGAATGAACCGAGTTGCACATCGTACCACAATCGCACTGCTGCTTGCCCTGGTTCTGATGGGCGGTATGCTGTTCTTCCTGGCTGAGTTTGTCATGGAAAGCGGCGACTGGGTGGTATTTGAAGGAAATCCTCATATTTACAACGGCACCAACATCGGCTGCGGCATTGTCACAGACCGGGATGGTGAACTGCTCCTTTCCGCTACAGACGGTTGGGAATACTCTGACGACCTGTCCATTCGTGAATCCACCATCCACTGGCTGGGTGACCGGGACGGCTATATCAGCGCCCCCACGGTTGCGCACTATGCTGAGGATATGGCAGGCTACAACCTCTTTAACGGCCTGTATGCATATTCCGGCGTGGGCGGTCAGGCAAAGATGACCATTTCTGCACAGCTGCAGAAGGTCGCTCTGGAAGCTATGGGAGATTATCGTGGTACAGTAGCGGTTTATAACTACAAAACCGGCGAGATTCTCTGCGCAGTCAGCACCCCAAACTATGACCCGGACGATGTTCCGGATATCGATGAAGACACTTCCGGAGCCTATGAGGGCGTCTATCTGAACCGGTTTACCCAGGTAACCTATGTCCCCGGATCCATCTTTAAGCTGGTGACATCGGCGGCGGCACTGGAAGAGCTGGACGATGCTCTGGATCTGACATTCTACTGCTCCGGCGAATACGAAATGGGTGCCGACGCAGTTACCTGTAAGAAGGCCCACGGAGAAGTGGATCTGCAGGATGCGCTGGCAGTTTCCTGTAACTGTTATTTTGCCCAGCTGTCTGAAGTCCTTGGAAAAGAGCGGCTTCAGCGCTATGTCGATAAGTTCCACATTACCGAGCCGCTGGAGTTTGATGGCATCACGACGGCTGCCGGAAAGTTTGATGTTGAAAACGCTGCTCCTGTCCAGATTGCCTGGAGTGCCATTGGTCAGCATCTGGATCTGGTGAATCCCAGCAGATTTATGACCTTCATGGGTGCGATTGCAGGAGACGGTCGGGCGGCTGAGCCTTATATCATTTCGGAGGTTTCCTCCGACAAGAGCGTCAGCTACCGGGCAAAACCCACCATGACCGATCAGCTGATGAGCAAGGATGCTGCCCAGACACTCAAATCCCTGATGAGAAATAATACCACGCAGATTTATGGAGACGGTTATTTCCCCGGGCTGTCTGTGTGCGCAAAGTCGGGTACCGCAGAAGTGGGCGGCGATAAGGAACCCAATTCGACCTTTGCGGGATTCGTCATGGATGAAGAATATCCGCTGGCTTTCATCGCAGTAGTGGAAAATGGCGGTGCAGGTTCCAGTACTTGCGTGCCAATCGTTTCGGATGTGCTGCTGGCCTGCAAGGATTATCTGGATGCACAATGATGTGCAACCTGCCTATATAATTGTTAATAGATTATTAAAAATTAGCTACAATAACAAATTGACAAATGTGCGCACCAGGAGTACAATGTTAACAAATTATTCGGGAGGCGCACAGTTATGAATGCTTGTTTCACTTGTATGCATCGTCATAATCATCCCACTTCTGCCATGCCTGCAGAAGCGGTTGCCTCCGTCTGCGTGCGTGAAAAAATGGACTCTGTCTGTCTGACAGGGTCCATTTTTGTTATTTATATTATTATTGAGTTGGTAGTGATTATCAACTCTTATTTTGCAACCGCTTTTTAGAATTCTATCGTATACTTAGGCGGTTGCGAACAAAACGCAACCGCCTTTTTTGTATAAATACGCAATTTTATTAAGGAGAGAAGTATTATGAAAAAGGTTTTATCGATGGCTCTTGCAGCTGCCCTGATGGCAGCCACATTCGCAGGCTGTGCCGGTGGCAACAGCGATTCCAACACCATTAAGCTGGGCACTTCCGGCCCGCTGACCGGTTCCAACGCTGTTTACGGAAACGCAGTTAAAAACGGCATGGAAATCGCAATCGAAGAGCTGAACGCAAAGGGCGGTCTTCAGTTTGAACAGAATGCACAGGACGACGAAGCCGACAGCGAAAAAGCAGTTAATGCCTACAACACCCTGAAGGATTGGGGTATGCATATTATGGCCGGTCCTACGACCACAGGCTGCGCAAATGCGGTTGCTCCGGAATGTGCAGCAGACAATATGTTTATGCTGACACCTTCTGCCTCCGGCCCCGATGTCATCAAGGCAGGCGACAGCGTATTCCAGGTATGCTTCTCTGATCCCAACCTGGGTCTTGCTGCTGCAGACTATTTTGCGGCACATTTCTCCGATGCAGTAATCGGCGTGATCTACGACTCTTCTGACCTGTATTCCGCCGGCGTCTATTCCACATTTGAAACCGAGGCCAAGGCTAAGGGACTGAATGTTGTGTGCGTGGAAGCTTTCACCTCCGCAAACAAGTCCGATCTGTCCACTCAGGTTACCAAGTGTCAGGCAGCCGGTGCAGATCTGGTGTTCATGCCGTTCTATGCTACAGAAGCTGCTCAGGTTCTGACCTATGCTGATAAGATCGGCTACAAGCCCACCTTCTTCGGCTGTGACGGCATGGACGGAATCCTGGCCACCGAAGGCTTTGACCCCAAGCTCGCTGAAGGCCTGGTGCTGCTGACCCCCTTTGCAGCGGATGCAGATGATGAAAAAACCCAGAACTTCGTTAAGAAGTATATCGAAAAGTTCGATACCGTTCCCAACCAGTTCGCCGCTGATGCCTACGATGTGGCATACGCAATTTACGAGGCTTGCACAGAAGCCGGTGTTACCCCGGACATGAGTTCTGAAGAGGTCTGCGAGAAGATGGTCGAACAGTTTACTTCCATGAGCTTTGACGGCCTGACCGGTTCCGGCATGACCTGGGATGCATCCGGTGCAGTCTCCAAGGTTCCCATGGCAGTTGTGATCCAGAATGGTGAGTATGTAAGCGCCGACTGATCAAGTCGGATCGGTACCGGGCAGGGCAGCCTGCCCGGCAGCCAATATAGAAAAATCGCGGTAGTCGATGAGAGGGACTTAAATCTTTAGGTTCCCGTCATAGGGTGTCGAGAAGGAGAGGTAATTCAAGTGAACTTTTTGCAATATTTGATCAACGGAATCAGTATCGGCAGTGTGTACGCCATTATTGCCCTTGGCTATACGATGGTTTACGGCATTGCGAATATGCTGAACTTCGCTCACGGCGATGTGATTATGATCGGCGCATATATGTCCTACTGCGCCACGAATTATTTGGGCCTGCATCCTCTTGTGGGACTGGTCATTGCAATGGCAGTATGTACCGTACTGGGTATTACCATCGAAGCTCTGGCATACAGACCTCTGAGAGGCGTGCCGAGCCTTGCGGTGCTGATTACGGCAATCGGTGTCAGCTATTTCCTTCAGAACGCAGCCCAGCTGATTTGGGGCAGCGCTCCCAAGAATTACACCAGCATCGTCTCCATGGAGCCTCTGAAGCTCTTTGACGGCGGACTGGTAATCACCGGTGAAGTGATCATCACTATCGTTGCAAGCGTTGTGATCATGCTTGCACTGACCCTGTTTACCGGCAAGACCAAAATGGGCAAGGCCATGCGTGCGGTCAGCGAAGATCGGGATGCTGCTCAGCTGATGGGTATTCCCGTGAATCGCACCATTTCCACCACTTTTGCAATCGGTTCTGCTCTGGCTGCAGTAGCTGGCGTCCTGCTTTGCAGCACGGTTCCCACGCTGATGCCCACCACCGGCTCCATGCCCGGTATCCGGGCGTTTACTGCAGCGGTTCTCGGCGGTATCGGCTCCATCCCCGGCGCAATGCTGGGCGGCATCCTGCTTGGTATCATCGAAACACTCAGCAAAGCGTACATATCCACCCAGTTCAGTGATGCAATCGTGTTCACTGTTCTGATTCTGGTTCTGCTGGTCAAACCCGCCGGCCTGCTGGGTAAGACAGTGCAGGAGAAAGTGTAAGGTGGTGGCAATATGAGAAAAAACCTGAATCGAAAGCAACGCGGCGGCAATTTCAAGGTGTTTGCGCTGGTAACGGTTGCGTTTATTGTCATGCAGCTGCTCAGCTCCATGGGAATGCTGAAAAGCTCTGTTAAGGGCCAGCTGATTCCAATCTGTGTTTATATTGTTCTGGCAGTTTCGCTGAACCTGGTGGTCGGCGTTTCCGGCGAACTGAGCCTGGGCCATGCAGGCTTTATGGGTGTCGGTGCCTTTACCGGTGTTGTGGTGGCATCCTCTATTGCAAATGTGGTGAGCAACGATCTGGTTCGCCTGCTCATTGCCATGGTCATCGGCGGCGTTATGGCTGGCATTGCCGGCGGCATTATCGGTATTCCGGTACTGCGGCTGCGCGGTGACTACCTTGCAATCGTGACGCTGGCCTTTGGCGAAATTCTGAAAAACATCATCGGCAACCTGTATATCGGCAAGGACTCCCATGGTTTACATTTTGCTCTGAATGCAAGCGGCCTCGTCATGGAACCCGATGGTTCCATGATTCTGAACGGCCCTATGGGAACAACGGGCGTGGAAAAAATCGCCACCTTCGGTGTAGGTTTTGCTTTGATCATTGTGACCCTGGTCGTTGTGCTGAATCTGATCCATTCGAAGGAAGGCCGTGCCATCATGGCTATTCGGGACAACCGGATCGCCGCAGAGTCTGTCGGCCTGAATGTATTCTCCTTCAAAATCAAGGCGTTTGTGGTTTCTGCATTCCTCGCAGGTATGGCGGGCGCTTTGTACGGCCTGAACTACTCTGCAATTACAGCAACGAAGTTTGATTTCACGACTTCTATCAATATTCTGGTATTTGTGGTGCTGGGCGGCATGGGCAACATCTTCGGCAGTGTCATTTCTGCGACATTGCTGTATATGCTCCCCGAGATGCTGCGTGGCCTGTACGATTACAGAATGATCATGTATGCAATTGTTCTGATTGTGGTCATGCTCTTTACCTGGTCGCCCCAGGCAAAGAACTGGGTTCAGGCTGTATCCAGCGGCAGCGTTATGAGAAGGGTTTTCGGACAAAAAAAGGAGGCTGAGGACGAATGAAAAATAAAAAGACATTGATCGAGGTTCCCAGCAATACCTTCTTCCGAGAAGAGGATATGGGAAAGCCTCCCGTTCTGGAGGTCCGTAATCTTGGCATCGATTTCGGCGGCCTGACTGCCGTAGATGAATTCAGCATCACCATCGGACAGACGGAAATCGCCGGTCTGATCGGCCCCAATGGTGCGGGCAAGACGACGATTTTCAACCTGCTGACCGGCGTTTATCAGCCTACCCGCGGATGCGTTCTGGTAAAGGGTGTCGATATCAAGGGTCGGTCGGTTGCTCATGTAAATCGCATGGGCGTGGCCCGCACATTCCAGAATATCCGACTGTTTACACAGATGAGCGCATTGGATAATGTAAAGGTGGGAATGCACCACGATATTCCGTGCTCCTTTGTGACCAGTATGCTGCACCTGCCCCGCTTTTATAAAGAAGAGAAGAAGGCAGACGAAAAGGCAATGGAGCTGCTGCGCTTTATGGGCCTTGAAAAGGTTGCGGATATGCCGGCGGGCAGCCTGCCCTATGGCATTCAGCGCCGACTGGAAATCGTGCGTGCACTGGCGACGAACCCGTCTATCCTGCTGCTGGATGAACCGGCTGCCGGTATGAACCCCAGCGAGACTGCAGAGCTGATGGAGCAGATTCGCCGGATCCGGGATACATTCCACATTGCCGTTCTGCTGATTGAGCACGACATGAATCTGGTGATGGGTGTGTGCGAAACCATCGCTGTAGTGAATTACGGCAAGATCATTGCAAAGGGTACCCCGGAGCAGATTCAAAACAACCCTGATGTGATCGAAGCATATCTCGGAAAAGGGTAAGGGAGGCGGAAAAGATGCTGAAAGTAGAAGACCTGCAGGTCTATTATGGCGCAATTCACGCCATCAAGGGAGTTTCCTTTGAAGTTAATGAAGGTGAAATCGTCACACTCATCGGAGCAAACGGTGCAGGAAAGAGTACGATCCTGAAAACGGTATCCGGTCTGATGCACCCGCGCAGCGGCAAGGTGACCTTTATGGGCCAGGATATTACACATACCGATGCCCACAAGCTGGTTCCCCATGGCCTTGCCCATGTTCCGGAAGGAAGACACGTTTTCCTGCAGATGAGCGTTCAGGAGAATCTGGAAATGGGTGCATACATCCACAAGACTCTGAACAAGGATGATCTGGAAATGGTATTTGACCTGTTCCCCAGATTGAAAGAACGCCGCAAGCAGGTGGCAGGCACTCTGTCCGGCGGCGAGCAGCAGATGCTTGCAATGGGAAGAGCGTTGATGTCAAATCCTAAGCTGCTGATGCTGGATGAGCCGTCCATGGGTCTGGCACCGCTGATGATCGATCAGATTTTTGAGATCATCAAGTCCCTGCACAAGGCAGGTAAGACGGTTCTTCTGGTTGAACAGAACGCAAGCAAAGCTCTGGCGGTTGCGGATCGGGCCTATGTCCTGGAAACCGGAAAGATCACGCTGTCCGGCACCGGAGAAGAGCTGCGCAGCAGTGACAGAGTGAAAAAAGCCTATTTAGGCGGTTAAGGTACAAAACAGCGCCTCCCTGCATATATTGCTGCAGGGAGGCGTTTTTATATGTGTCGAAGATATCTGGTTTTTGCGGCGGCGCTGATCGCCTTCGGGTGCGGTATGATCTTCAGCCTGGTGATCGATTCGGTTCTGTTCCGGCTGTGCATTGGGTGTGTGACCATAGCCATTGGAATTGGGCTCCTGAAAGGGAATTGTTAGGCATATTTCAGGGGGCAGGTGAATATGCTTTACTATTCTAATAGAAGGAGTGAAGCAATTGGAACTGCCATTTGAAAAAAAGGTATGCCGCTACTATCGGCAGAAACGCTATGATCTGGTGAATGTGGAGCAAACGCAGGAGGTTAAGCTGCCGGAGTCCATGCCGGATATCGGACGGATCATCGCCAGCTGGGGACAGGTCGTCCTGCGTGGGAAGGACTGGAAATCCAATGGTGCTGGAATCAATGGCGGGGTAATGGTATGGGTGCTGTACGCACCGGAGGATGACGGCCCCGTCCAGAGATTTGAAAGCTGGATTCCCTGGAAAACCAATGTGGACTTCCAGGACAGCGGAGAGGACGGAACCATTCGTCTGGAATGTGTGCTGCGCAGTGTGGATGCCAGAAATGTGTCCGGACGAAAGATGATCCTGCGAGCAGGCGTTGGTGTGATGGTGCAGATCCTGTCTCCGGAAACGGCTGAAATCTATGAGCCTGGGGAAATGCCCGAGGATGTGGAGCGGCTGGAACGGACATATCCGCTGATCATGACCAGAGAAAGCGGCGAGAAAACATTTTTGCTGGATGAAGATCTGAATCTGCCGGCGGGAATGCCGCCTGTGGACGAGATGGTCTATTTCCACATGGAGACAGAGCTTCTGGACCAGAAGGTCATGGGCAGTAAGGCGGTTTTCCGGGGTGTAGGGAATCTACATTTATTATATATGGATGAAAACCGTAAATTCTGCAGTCAGGACTTTGAGCTTCCCTTTGCCCAATATGTGGAACTGGACGGAGAATATGCAGAGGACGCTGAGATGTCGGATCTGCTGTGTCTGACCAGTCTGGAGGTAGAACCTCAGCCGGAGGGAACCATCCATGTGAAGTGCGGTATCGTCAACCAGTATGTGATCAATGCTGCGACGGTTGTGCAGGTTCTGGAGGATGCGTACAGTCCCTGCAGAGATGTGGAACTGGAGTATGAGCCCCTGGAGCTGCCCGTGTGGGCACAGCAGATTCTGGAGGAGCAGACCTGCAGTGCTGATCTGGACACCCCCAATGGCACGGTCATTGATGTGGGCGTCCTCCCGGATGCAGTCAGTGTCATCAGACAGCCGGGAATGGATACGGTATCCGGAGGCTGCAATTTTCAGGCCCTGATTCAGAATAATGACGGGACTTTGGTGGGAAAAACCGTAAAATCAGAGGCATCCCGGGACTGGAAAACCTCCTGCAATACCATCTGCTTTTCCTGGGTGAAGGGGACACCGACCTGCCGGAAGATGGGGGAGAACTGGCGCTTTGAAACCCAGATCGCATTGGATCTGCAATCTTTGTGCAATCAGTCCGTGAATATGGTACATTCCGTCACCCTGGGGGAGGAGCATCAGCCGGATCCGGAGCGGCCCTCTGTCATCGTCCGTGCAAAGAATGCCGATCAGAGCCTGTGGGATCTTGCCAAGGACTGCGGCTCCACGGTAGGGGCAATCCGTAAAATGAACAAACTGGAAGCAGATCCGGAAGAAAATCAGCTGCTGCTGATTCCTGTTATTTAACAAAAGGCACCCGATTGTCGTGATCGGGTGCTTTTTTGACAGTTAAAAGAAAAAGATGAAAAAATACTTGATTTATTGGAAATATTATGATAAAATAGCTCAGTCTGAAAACAAGGTGAGTCCTCTACAGCGCCGGGAACCATATCGCCGGACAACACGCTGCATGAACGCCTAATCTTAAGGAGGACAAAGATATGGATTTAGTTAAGGCACTGAGCAGCCAGTACATGAAGACTGAACTGCCCGAAATGCGCGTTGGTGATACCGTTCGCGTTCATGTTCGCATCAAGGAAGGTTCTCGTGAGAGAATCCAGGTGTTCGAGGGTACCATCATTGCTCGTAAGCATGGCGGCATCAACGAGACCATCACCGTTCGTCGTGTTTCCTACGGCGTTGGCTGTGAAAAGGTCTTCCCCGTGCACTCTCCCCGCGTGGCCAGCGTCGAGACCGTCCGTAAGGGCAAGGTCCGCCGTGCAAAGCTGTACTACCTGCGTGATCGCTTCGGTAAGGCTGCTAAGGTCAAGGAAAGAGTCTAATCTGAAATTTAATAAAAAAAGAGGGGCTGCCCCTCTTTTTTTATTACCCAAATTTGTGTATAATGGATATGTTATAACGATTTTGGGGAGTCAGCCCCCATCAGGGAGGAGCGATTTGGGAATGTTTCGTTCTAATCGTAAGAATTGTGCATCTGATGAAAGCAGCGCCAATCAGCCGAATGTGCTGCTGGAGTATCTGCATGATGTTGTATATATTTTGGCAATTGTATTGCTTGTTTTTACCTTTTTTGTTCGTATGGTAGTGGTTTCCGGTTCGTCCATGTTTGGTACACTGGTAGACGGAGATTATCTGCTGCTGGTCAATCATCCGCTGTGCGGGGAACTGGAGTACGGGGATATTGTTGTTGCCTCTATGGACCGGTTCAATGACGGCGAGCCGATCGTAAAGCGTGTGATTGCAACGGAAGGCCAGAGTGTGGATGTGGATTTTGAAGAGGGAATCGTCTATGTCAACGGCACTGCACTGGATGAGCCTTATACAAATACCAAAACCACGCTGGATGAAGGTACCGATTTTCCGCTGGTGGTGGAACCGGGATGCGTCCTTTTGATGGGCGATAACCGAAACGGCTCCAGAGACAGCCGTGACCCTCTGATCGGACAGGTTGACGAGCGTGAGATTCTGGGTAAGGCAGTGCTTTTGATGCTTCCCGGAACGGGAGAACGGGAATTTGCGGTTTCCCGGGATTTTAGTAGAATAGGAGGCCTGAAATAATGGCTGAAAATATGAATATTCAATGGTATCCGGGTCATATGACCAAGACCCGCCGGCAGATGGAGGCGGATTTGAAGCTTGTGGATGCAGTCTGCGAAATCGTAGATGCCCGCATCCCTTTTGCAAGCCGCAACCCGGATATTGACAGTATCTGCGGCAACAAGCCCAGAATCATCGTGCTGAACCGAATGGATCTGGCAGACCCCCAGGCGACCAAGGCATGGGTGAACTATTTTAAGAGTAAAGGCATGGCGGCTGTCCCCACAGACTGCAAGAGCCGAAAGGGAATTGCAGGCTTTACGCCTGCTGTCCGTTCTATTCTGGCGGAGAAAATCCAGCGCAATGCAGCCAAGGGTATGAATAAGCCTGTCCGTGTGATGGTGGTGGGTATCCCCAATGTAGGTAAATCCACTTTGATCAACCAGATTTCCGGAAGAAAGGGCGCCAAGGCGGAAAACCGTCCCGGCGTTACCCGTGGCAAGCAGTGGGTAACGGTCGACAATGGCCTGCTGCTTTTGGACACTCCCGGTATTCTGTGGCCGAAGTTTGACGACCCGGAGGTTGGCATGAAGCTTGCCTATACCGGCGCAGTCAAGGAGCAGATCCTCGATGTGGAAGAGCTGGCGGTATTCCTGATGCAGCTGCTGTGGAAGCATTATCCGGATGCGGTAAAGGATCGCTATGGCATTGATATGCCGGAGGACGCAACCGGATACGAGCTGCTGGAGGCTGCCGGCAAAAAGCGGGGCTTCCTGATGGCTCGCGGAGAAATCAACACGGAGCGCATGGCAAAGGTGCTGATCGACGAGTACCGGGGCGGTAAACTGGGCAAGTTTACCCTTGAAATGCCTCCTGTGGCGGAAGAATGAGGTGGAGAATATGAGTCTTTGGGAAATTGAGGACGCTCTGAAAGAAAAGGGCGTTGGCGTAATTTGCGGCGTGGATGAAGCGGGCCGTGGACCTCTTGCAGGACCTGTGTGCGCAGCTGCGGTGATCCTGCCGGAGCATCTGGAGATTCCGGGCCTGAATGACAGCAAGAAGCTGACAGACAAAAAGCGCCGGGAGCTGTTTCCAATCATTCAGGAGCAGGCAATTGCATACGGAATCGCCTTCGCATCGGAAGCAGAAATTGACGAAATGAATATTCTTCAGGCAACCTTCCTTGCTATGAAGCGTGCAATTGCACAGCTGGACGGCAAGGCGGATTTTGCACTGATCGACGGCAATCGGGAAACAGACTTCGGTATGGAAGTGATGACGGTTGTCAAGGGTGACAGCCGCAGCGCCAATATTGCAGCGGCATCCATCCTTGCAAAGGTGACCCGTGATGAGTACATGGAAAAGCTGGCAGAGGAATACCCCCAGTATGGCTTTGAAGTGCACAAGGGTTACGGCACCAAGAAGCATTATGAGGCTCTTCGGGAGCTCGGAGCATCTCCTGTGCATCGCAGGACATTTCTGAAGAAGTTCTATGGGGAAAAATAATCTGACGGGAGCCTGGGGCGAGGCGCTTGCGGCGGAGTATCTGCGCAAGAAGCGATATGAAATCGTAGCGTGCGGTTACCGCTGCCGATTCGGTGAGATCGATATCATTGCAAAGAACAGAAAATATCTGGCAATTGTAGAGGTCAAGCTGCGAAAAAATGCGGATTTTGCTCAGGCAAGAGAGTTTGTCGATGAAAGAAAGCAGAACCGGATTCGCACCACTGCCGAGATCTATCTGTCTCAGCACCCCACGGAGTTACAGCCAAGATTTGATGTGATCGAGATTTACGCTCCGGACGGCATGAATACTGCGAAGCCGGAGATCCATCACCTGGAGGATGCATTTTCATGAAATTACCTGTATTTGATTTCCATTGTGATACAGCGATGGAGCTGTATGCAGACGGGGACGAGGCCAATATGCGTCGCCTGAGAAAGAACAGCGGACACATTGACCTGGAACGGGCCGGGACACTGAGCGGCTATGCGCAGTGCTTTGCGATGTTTACGACTCCGTCCTTTTCAGAAGTGTATCAACGGCCGGTGGAAGAAGTCTTTGACCGAGCGCTGGAGAATCTGCTGAAAGAGCTGGCAGAGAACAAGGATCTGATCCTGCCTGCGGGGTCTGCATCTGAAATTCAGGAAAATGCCCGGCAGGGGAAGATGTCCGCAATCCTGACACTGGAAGGCCCTGCGGGAATCGGCTTTGATCCGGAACGGCTGGAAGGACTCTATCATCAGGGTTTCCGAATTTCTACACTGGGATGGAATGAGCGCAATGTTCTGGTAGGCTCTCACAAAACCGGAGGCGGCCTGACGGATCTGGGCAAAGAATATGTCCGGGAATGCCAGCGTCTGGGGATTCTGGTGGATGTGAGCCATATCAGTGACGAGGGGTTCTGGGATATTATGGAAATGACCGAGGCTCCCGTTGTGGCAACCCATTCCAACAGCCGCAGCGTGTGCAATGTATCCCGGAACCTGACAGACGATATGTACCGGGAAATCTGCCGGACCGGCGGCACCGCAGGCATGAACCTGTATACCGAATTTATTAAAGAAGAACACGCAGATCTGGATGCTGTGTGTGATCATATTTTTCATTTTCTGGAGCTGGATCCCAGCGCAGAGCATATTTCTCTGGGCGGCGATCTGGATGGCTGCGACAAACTGCCTGCAGGATTTACAGGCGTTGACAGCTATGCTGCATTGGCAGACCGGCTTTTGCAGCGAGGTCTGGATGAAAAGACCCTCCGGAATCTATATTGGAACAATGCTATGGGAGTGATGAATCGTGCTGTACACATCAACGAGAAATAAAAATGATACTTATACAGCGCAGAGAGCTCTTTGCCAGGATCGGGCGGATGACGGAGGACTGTTTGTCCCGGTTCAGATCCCCGAGTGTTCTCGGCAGGAAATTATAAAACTCCTGCAACTGCCATCCAACGATGTAATTGCCAAGGTGCTGAATGTGCTGTTCGGTACCACGATGGCAGGCAGGGATGTTGAATTTCTTGCAGGCAAGGAAATTTTCAGAATGCGGGAAATCAACTACCGCATCACGGTGGGAGAGCTGTGGCGCAACCCGGAGGGGGAATTCTCTCGGACGGTGCGCATCCTTTCCCAGCATCTGTGTGCAGACAAGAACGCAAAAGAACCCACCCTGTGGGCGAGGACTGCTGTAACCATTGCCATGATTTTTGCCATGTTTACAGAGCTTTCCTATAAAACGGAGGCTGATCTGGAGCGCAGGCAGGATGTAGTTGTGTTAAGCGGCGATTTTGTCACTCCGATGGCTGCATGGTATGCAAGAAAAATGGGTCTGCCCATCGGCGCAATCATCTGCTGCTGCAATGACAACGGCAGCGTGTGGGATTTGCTGCAGCGGGGCCAGATGAAGATGGATGCACCGCTGGTTGAGACCAACACGCCCAGATGTGATGTTCAGATGCCCACGGGCTTTGAATGGCTGCTCTACGAAACGCTGGGGCAGGGGGCTGTTGCAGATTTTGTCGCAGCCTGCGACCGGGGCGGTCTGTATGAGATCAACCAGACCGGCTATCCGACACTGCGTCAGGGAATGTTTGGCTTCGTGGTCGGCGAGCAGAGACTGCTGGATATCATCCCGAATGTATACAGTGCTACCGGATATGTTCTGTGCCCGTACAGCGCACTGACCTATTCCGGACTGATGGACTATCGGGCGATGACAGGCGAAAACGGATCTGCGCTGATGATCAGCCAGTGGAGCCCTCTGCACAGCAGAGATATCGTAGCAAAGGCGATGGGCATTTCCGTTGCCGATCTTCGTGAACGAATGAAACAAATGTAAGGAGTCTTGTATGGCGCTATACGCAATTGGAGATTTACATCTGTGTTTGGGCGCACCAAAGCCCATGGATATTTTCGGCGGAGCCTGGGTCGGCTATATGGACAAGCTGAAAGAGGGAATGTCCGTTATCAAACCGGAGGACACCACGGTTCTGTGCGGAGATCTGAGCTGGGCGCTGGGGCTTGCGGAAGCTAAGGCGGATTTTGCGTGGATCGATGAGATTCCCGGACGGAAGATCATTCTGAAGGGCAACCATGATTATTGGTGGTCAACGGCTGCCAAATTTTATAAGTTCTGCCAGGAAAACGAATTCACGAATCAGTTTATTCTGAATAACAACTGTTATGAGTATGAAAACTGGGCGATCTGCGGCACAAGAGGCTGGTTCTTTGAAGAGGAGCGCAGCGGCCAGCACGACACAAAGGTTTTCAAACGGGAGCTGATCCGGCTGGAAACATCCCTGAAAGCGGCGGGAGACAAGGAAAAAATGGTATTTTTGCACTATCCGCCCAGATACCGGGGGTATGAATGCAGGGAGATCATTGAGCTGCTGGAAAAGTACGAAGTGCGTCGATGTTTTTATGGGCATCTGCATGGCGACAGTCATAAACTTGCCATGGAGGGCCTGTGGGGAGGCGTTGAGTACCGGCTGGTAGCGGCCGACTACATTAATTTTACGCCCGTAACAGTTATTTTATAAGTTTTTTTGAGAAAAGAGTGGACAATTGGCGGTTTCTTTGATAAAATAGACCGGCTATATATAAGACTACATTAGGCGAACATAAGCCTTAATTTAGGAGGAACATTAAAGATGAATGTCAAGAGCATTGAAACAAAGGATAACAAGGCCACTATCGTGGTTGAAATCGAGAAGGAGCTCATGGAATCCGGCGCACAGAAGGCATACCTGAAGGCCCGCAAGAACATCATGATCCCCGGCTTCCGTAAGGGCAAGGCTCCCCGTAAGATGATCGAGTCCATGTACGGCGCTCATGTCTTCTTCGAAGATGGTCTGGAAGAGATCTTCCCCGAAGTTTACGAGTTCGCTGTTGTCAAGCAGGAGCTGAAGGCTGTCGGCCGTCCCAGCCTGACCGATATGGACATCGCTGAGGATGGTACCACCACCATCACCATGACTACCGAAGTTTACCCCGAAGTCACTCTGGGCGAGTACAAGGGCGTAGAGGTTGAAAAGGCTGAAGCTGAAGTCACCGAGGCTCAGGTCGAGGCTGAACTGAACCAGATGGCTCAGAATGTTGCTTCCACCGAGACTGTTGAGCGTGCTGCCGAGATGGGCGACACCGCTAACATCGACTTCGAAGGCTTCGACAACGGCGTTGCTTTCGAGGGCGGCAAGGGCGAGAACTTTGACCTGAAGCTGGGTTCCGGTTCTTTCGTTCCCGGTTTTGAAGAGCAGATCGTTGGCATGAATGCCGGCGAAGAGAAGGACATCGACATCACCTTCCCCGAGGATTACCATGCAGAGCTGGCTGGCAAGGCTGTTGTTTTCCATGTTAAGGTGAACAAGATCTCCGTTACCAACGTTCCCGCTATCGACGACGAGCTGGCTAAGGACGTTTCCGAGTTCGAGACTCTGGAAGAGCTGAAGGCTGACATCCGTGCTAAGAAGCTGGAGTCCATGCAGAAGCAGATCGACAATGCTTTCGAGCAGAGCGTTGTTGACAAGGTCAGCGAGAATGCTACCGTCGATGTTCCCTCCGCACTGGTTGATGCTGAGCTGGACACCCAGATGGAGCGCTTTGCATACCAGCTGCAGATGAGCGGCTACAGCGTTGAGCAGTACGCAAAGATGATGGGCGGCGACATGAACACCATGCGTCAGGCTTTCAAGCCCATGGCTGAGAAGCAGGCTAAGGCTAATGTCGTTCTGGAGAAGATCACCGAGGTCGAGAACATCACTGTTTCCGACGAGGAAGTCGAGAACGAGTACGCTGAGCTGGCTAAGAGCTACGAGCTGGAGCTGGAGAAGGTCAAGGAGCTGGTTCCCGCTGCTGAGATCACTGCAAGCCTGAAGACCCGCAAGACTGTTAAGCTGATCGTTGATGCAGCTGTTGCAGTTGCTCCCAAGGCTGCTGAGGAAAAGTAATTTCCGAATAAATCTAAAAGAGATTGGTTAGAATGTTTCAAACCCCATGAAAGGAGACATCACCATGAGTTTAGTACCATATGTTGTCGAGCAGACCAGCCGCGGAGAGCGCAGCTATGATATTTTCTCCCGTCTGCTGAATGACCGCATTATTTTCCTGTCCGAAGAGGTCAACGATACCACTGCCAGCCTGGTTGTTGCGCAGTTGCTGTATCTGGAGGCTCAGGATCCGGACAAGGATATCCAGTTTTATATCAACAGCCCCGGCGGAAGCGTCACCGCTGGCATGGCTATCTATGATACCATGCAGTATATCAAGTGCGATGTAGCCACCATCAGTGTTGGCCTGGCTGCATCCATGGGTGCGTTCCTGCTGTCTGCCGGTACCAAGGGCAAGCGTATGGCTCTGCCCAATGCAGAAATCATGATTCATCAGCCTTCTGCCGGTACCCAGGGCCAGATTACCGATATGGCTATTCACCTGAAGCGCCTTCAGACCATCAAGGACCGGATGAACAAGATCCTGTCTGAGAACTGCGGCCGCAGCATCGAGGAAGTAACCGCCGCCTGTGAGCGTGACAACTTCATGAGTGCAGAGGAAGCTAAGGAATTCGGCCTGATCGATAAGGTGATTTATAACCATTGATTGCTGAAAGGCAGGTAACCGGTTTATGGCAAAGAATAACGAGCAGCCGATTCGCTGCAGTTTCTGCGGTAAGCGGGAAAACCAGGTGGAACGGCTGATTGCCGGACCCGGTGTGTATATTTGCAGCGATTGCGTTGCAGCCTGCGGAGAACTTCTGCGGGAAGAAATGCAGTTTGACGAGCGCGGGAACCTTCGGGCTCCCGAGACTCTTCCCACCCCCATGGAGATGAAAAACTACATGGACGGCTATATTGTCGGTCAGGACCAGGCGAAGGTGGCTCTGGCGGTGGCAGTGTATAATCACTATAAGCGGATCTATTTCGGCGCAGATTCCGATGTAGAACTGCAAAAGAGCAACATTCTTCTGATTGGACCCACTGGCAGCGGCAAAACGCTGTTTGCACAGACCCTGGCCAAGATCCTGAATGTGCCCTTCGCAATTGCGGACGCCACCACTCTGACTGAGGCTGGCTATGTGGGTGACGATGTGGAAAATATTCTGCTGCGTCTGCTGCAGGCCGCTGATTTCGATGTGGAATTGGCTGAGCATGGCATTATTTACATTGATGAAATGGATAAGATCGCCCGTAAGAGCGAGAATACATCCATTACCCGCGATGTTTCCGGTGAAGGCGTTCAGCAGGCTCTGCTGAAGATCCTGGAAGGAACTGTCGCAAGCGTTCCTCCTCAGGGCGGACGCAAGCATCCTCAGCAAGAGATGATTCAGGTGAACACTTCCAACATTCTGTTCATCTGCGGCGGTGCTTTTGATGGCCTGGATAAGATTATCGAAAAGCGTACCGATCGCTCTGCGATTGGTTTCGATGCTCCTGTTCAGAGCAAACAGAACCGCGATGTGGGACAGCTCCTGGCACAGGTGCAGCCCCATGACCTGCTGAAGTTCGGTATTATTCCCGAACTGGTTGGCAGACTGCCGGTGATTACATCTCTGCAGAGCCTGAGCAAGGATGACCTTGTTCGCATTCTGGTCGAGCCGAAGAATGCTCTGACCAAGCAGTATACCAAGCTCCTGGGTCTTGACAATGTCGAACTGGAGATTCAGAATACCGCACTGGAGCGTATTGCACAGAAGGCGGTTGAGCGCCAGATCGGTGCAAGAGGCCTGCGTGCTGTCATGGAAGAGGTTATGACCAAGATTATGTTTGGTATTCCCTCTGATCTGACTGTTCAGAAGGTCATTATTACCCCGGAATCCGTGGATGGCGCGGATCCTCTGGTGGTTCGGGATGCACAGCACCCCAGACAGAAGCTGGGCGCGAAAGCGTAACTGCAATACTGTACCTAAGGGGGTAGCTCGCTACCCCCTTTTTCTCACATTTTCCCTAATAACTAGAAAGGGGGATATTTATGAACGAAATTATTGTTTCCGGCCAGATGCCGGTATTGGCACTCCGTGGCCTTGTGGTTTATCCTGAGCAGACATTTCACTTTGATGTTGCGCGGGAAAAGAGCGTCAAGGCCCTGGAAAAGGCCATGGAGCAGGATCAGATTCTGATGCTGGTTCCGCAAAAAGATGTTATGGATTTTGATCCCTCTGTAGACCAGCTGTATAACATCGGCACCGTTGTCAAGGTCAAGCAGATGCTGCGCTCTTCCGGAGATGTTATTCGTGTGCTGGTTACCGGTATGTACCGTGCTCAGATCACGGAGGTCAATCAGACCGATCCTTATATGATCGCTCGGGTGGAGATGATTGAGGATAAGCCTTATACGCTCACCACAAAGATGCGTGCAACCATTCGCGAGGCCAATATGGCATTCAAGGCATATATGGATCTGCAGCAGCACAATGCACAGGCTTTGCTGCTGAAAATGATGGCATCCACCGATCCCGGCTTTATTGCCGACAGCATTGCACAGTACGCCGGATTCGACTTCCTGGATAAAATCAAGCTGCTGCAGCAGCTGAATCCCGGAATGCGCCTGGATGCAGCATTGAAGATGCTTGACCGGGAAATCGAAATGGTAACCATCGAGCTGGAAATGCAGAACAAAGCCAAGGCCAACATGGACCAGAATCAGCGGGAATACTACCTCAGAGAGCAGATGAAGGCGATCCGCACGGAGCTGGGCGAGGAAGGCGATGAGGATGAGTTCGCATCCTATAAGGATAAGATCCGCAAGCTCAGCCTTTGCGAAGATTCGGAAAAGAAGCTGCTGAAGGATGTAGACCGACTGGAAAAGCAGCCCTTTGGCTCCTCCGAGGGTGCTGTGCTGCGCAATTATCTGGATACTGTGCTGGAGCTGCCGTGGAATGTCAAGACCAAGGAGCGTATTGACATTCAGGCCGCTCAGAAGATTCTTGATAAAGACCACTTTGGCATGACCAAGGTAAAGGAACGTGTTCTGGAAAGTCTGGCAGTTCGTCAGCTGGCACCGGAGATGCCTCCTCAGGTGATCTGCCTTGTAGGCCCTCCCGGTGTCGGTAAGACTTCCATTGCATATTCTATTGCAAGAAGCCTGAACCGCAAAATGGCCCGTATTTCTCTGGGCGGCGTTCGTGACGAAGCAGATATTCGCGGTCACCGGAAAACCTATGTGGGTTCCATGCCCGGCAGAATCATGAGCGCCTTGACACAGGCCGGCTCCAGCAATCCGCTGCTTCTGTTGGATGAAGTGGATAAGATGGGCTCGGACTATCGGGGAGACCCCAGTGCAGCACTTCTTGAGGTGCTGGACGGAGAGCAGAATGCTACATACCGGGATCACTACATTGAGATACCCTATGATCTGAGCGATGTCATGTTCATCTGCACGGCAAATACGCTGGATACAGTTCCCAGACCTCTGCTGGATCGTATGGAGATCATCGAACTGGGCAGCTATACCGATGAAGAGAAGAAGATGATTGCGAAAGATCATCTGATTCCCAAGCAGCTGAAGAAGCATGGCCTGAAGAAGAGCCAGCTGAAGATCAACGAGGATGCTCTGGAGGATATCATCCGCAGCTATACCAGAGAATCCGGCGTCCGCAGCCTGGAACGGCTCATTGCAAAAATCTGCCGTAAGGCTGATCTGATGCTTGTAAAAGAGGATGCACCCAAGAAGATCACTGTCACGACAAAGAATCTGGAAGAACTGCTGGGCGTTCGCCGCTATCTTCCGGAACAGCAGGAGACAGAAGATGCTGTCGGCCTGGTAACGGGACTTGCCTGGACCAGTGTAGGCGGCGAGGTGCTGGAGGTCGAAGTGAATGTGATGGAAGGCTCCGGCAAGCTGGAACTCACTGGCAACCTGGGCGATGTTATGAAGGAATCCGCCCATGCAGCGCTGAGCTATATCCGTTCCCATGTGAAGGAACTGGGCATTGCACCGGATTTCTATAAGACCAAGGATATTCATGTTCACTTCCCGGAGGGCGCAGTTCCCAAGGATGGCCCCTCTGCCGGTGTTACAGTCTGCACGGCAATCGTTTCCGCTCTGACTGGGCGCACAGTGCGCAGGGATGTGGCAATGACGGGTGAAATCTCCATCCGCGGCCGTGTCCTGCCCATTGGCGGACTGAAGGAAAAAACCATGGCAGCTCTGCGTCACGGTGTCCGGACGGTTGTTATTCCGGAAGCAAATGCCCGGGATCTGGAGGAAATCGACCAGACGGTGCGTTCCAAGCTGCATTTTGTGACTGCAAATATGGTGGATACGGTGCTGAAGACAGCCCTGAATCCCATTGAGACGCAGATGCCTGTGCTGCAGCAGATTCCCATGGACTCTGTTGCCTGTGATCAAAAGGCACAAATCCAACAGTGAGGTAAGTTATGAATTTTCAAAAAGTGGAATTTGTAAAATCCGCCGCAACCATCGAGGGACTGCCTCCTGCATCCATGCCTGAAATCGCATTTGCAGGCAAGTCCAATGTGGGAAAATCCAGTGTGATCAATCGCATTTTACAGCGTAAGAACTTCGCCCGTGTGGGTGAGGCTCCGGGAAAAACCACCCACGCCAACTATTTTAATGTGGACCAGAAGTGCTACTTTGTGGATCTGCCCGGCTACGGTTATGCAAAGGTGCCCATGGCAGAAAAAGAGCGCTGGGGAAGACTGATGGAGGCTTATTTTGCTTCTAATCGTATCACATTGGGAATTATGATCGTGGATGCACGGCATGCTCCCACCAATAATGATATCATCATGGCTGACTGCTTCATCCAGACAGGCTGCCCCTTTGTGGTGGTTGCCAATAAGATGGACAAGCTCAAGAAGAGCGAGATTCAGAAGAATCTGGCAACCATCCGGGAAGATCTGGAGCTTCCTGAGGAGTGCGTGCTGATTCCGTTCTCCGCAGAGAAGGGAACAGGTCGTGACGAGCTGGTCAAGATTATCATTGATGCGGTAAAAACAAACTAAAAAGAAATACCGAAGACGGCTTTTACAGCAATCTTCGGTATTTTTATTGCTTAAATGTGCTTACTTTCTGAGAAATTCATGGATGCTTAAAAACGGGATGCGGTGTTCGTGTACAGGGATCAGCGGGTTATGGGCTTGGGGCTTTGATTCCCTCACTGCGCTTATACGCTCATAGCTGCAGTACTTGACTCGGCAGTCCAAACCCTTTTTCCGCAAACTTGGCGTTGCAGAGAACAGCCGTACGGCGGCTCAAGGGGTGCAGCCTCTCGTGCGGGAAATAACGCAAGACAGCCCGGACATTCGTGTGTCCGGGCTGTCTGCCTTGCAGAGCACACATACAAGGCTTTCGCCTGTATAGAAGTGTGCCCTTGTTACCAAGAAGTTATTTGAGAGAAATCTGCTCATCCTCTACAATGATACGGTCTTTCAGAATGTACAGTGCAGCATCCATAGCTTCATTGATTGCTTTACCAACACGGGATACTCCGCATTGTGCTGCCAGAGAGCGATACAGACCGTTCTTGTCGACAGTCACATTTTGCTTGAGAATTTCAAACATTCCTGCTGCCAATTCTTCCGGAGCAATCTGCTTAATATCGCGTTCGATATCACCTGGCCCTCGAAAGTAAATCTCTTTCCCACTATCCAGATACAGGAAATCATTTCTGCGGGTGATGCCATAACGCTGGTATCCATACATCTGCTGCTCATAGTCGCGCTTTACGACGCTCGTGACCTTTTCCCGACCAAAGCACCAGGCAATGCGCTTCAGAAGCAAATCCTCCGAAAGTGGAGCTTCAACTTCCAAAATCGCTTTCACCATACCCTTGAAATCATGAGGCAGATACTGACTGCTTAACTTATGGATATCGGCCGCTTTATATGCCGGAAATTCAAAATGCTTTTCAGAAGCAATCTCTTCAAATGTTTCTGTCGGATGGCTGTCCGTTGGTTTCGTTTCCGTTCTCATGGGATTCCTGACTGCGTCAGCAGCCGCCTCTAAAAGACGGAGTTGTTCAACCGATTTGTTCCTGAACCAATCCGTAGACCAGATGCGGTAAAATTTCCAGCCCATGCGTTCCAGGATTTCTTGCCGCAACCGATCTCGGTCACGAGCATTTTTGGAAGAATGATAGGTCGCTCCATCACATTCAATGGCAAGAACATAATCGGAACTATCAGGCAGCTTCAAACCGAGATCAATCCGGAAACCAGAGCAACCGACTTGCGTATCTACAGAAAATCCATTGGAGCGAAGGAAGTCGCATACCTCCAGTTCAAAATCAGAATCGAATTGCTCGAACGGCCTGACACTAACAGCACGCTCCAGTGCGATGTCCCCATTTTCTGCATAATCAAGATATTCCCGAAGCAGCTTTGCACCTTCTGCGGATGTACGCTTCAAATCAATATCCGTATAGTGCATGGAGGAAACCAGCTGGACATTGTATTTTGCACGGGTGACAGCAACATTCAATCTCCGCTCACCACCCACGCGATTCAGCGGACCGAAATTATGCAGCAGGCGTCCCTGTGCGTCGATGCCGTAGGCAATGCTGAATATGATGGTGTCTCGCTCATCACCCTGTACTGTTTCAAGATTCTTGATAAAGAATGGCTCATTGCCATCATTCTTGAAGAAGAACTCTTTCTCCGGTGTGCTCTGCCGCCGCTTGGCAAGCAGTTTGTCGATCAAATCCTGCTGGGCAACACTGAACGCAACGACACCAAGACTCCGATTCGGGTATTTGTCGATGTTCTGATAAATCAGGTCAACGATGAACTCCGCTTCCTTCCGGTTGGTGTGTGCCTTGCGGTCAAAGATGCCGTCCACATGGTAATAGTCCACGCCGATTCCCGGTGCATCGGCCTTGGAGGATGGGAAAGTCACAAGATCACTGTCATAGAAGTTTTTGTTGGAGAATGTGATAAGCTGTTCGTAACGGCTGCGATAATGCCAGCGCAAGCGAAGCTGCTGCATGGATGTCGAACACAAATCCAGAATGGATTCAAAGTCTGTTATATCTCCGGTTTCTTCGTCGTTGTCCTCAGCTTCGATGGAGGCGTTGAAGAAGTTACTGGGCGGCATCTGCTTGGAATCGCCCACAACGATCAACTGCTTGGCACGGTAGATTGCGCCAATCGCATCCTGCGGGAAAATCTGCGACGCCTCATCGAACACGACCACATCAAAGTGAACGGAGTCCGGTGCAAGGAAGGTGCTGACACTTAACGGAGACATCAGGAAGCACGGTTTGATCCGCTGGACAAGTTCACCGGTTTCGGCGAGCAAAGAACGAATGCTCTTCTGCTTCCGCTTTTTCTCTCCTTCACGGAGCAGAATAGCCAGTGCGCTTCCCGAAGCAATCATATCAAGCGACGGGCGCTTGGAGGAAAGCTCTGCGCGAATCTTTGCTTTGTTGATTTCAAACTGCTCGGTATCTTTCTCGGAAAATGTACGGATTGCTTTATCCTGAGAAATCCGATTGAAGGCAGACAAAACCGGTGTTCCTGACAAAATCGAATCAATCCACTGGTAATAGAATTGCTTTTGAAATGCGCCGACAAGATGTTTCGGTTCGACATTCTGACCGATGGCAGCATTTATATAAGGCACGACCTGTTTGCCGTCCAATTCGGAAAGCAGGCTTCTGAAATGGCACCAGTTGTCCAGCTTGTCCATTTCACGCAGGCAGTCATTCAACCGCGTCGATACCAAAGAACAAGGAGCTGATTGGATATTCAGAACTGTACTGTCAAAGCAGCCTGCAATGCGTTTAAGAATTTCATCATCACAGACCGAAAAGACCTGATTGAACTTTTGAGCATAGTCTCCGAACGTTTCCCGCTCAGAGGCAAAGTCAGAATAGCCCTCTAACGCGCCAAAAGAAATGCCATTGGAGAATATAGTCTCCAATACAGACATTTGCTCTGTAACATAGTTCCATTCCGTTTCGACACCCTTATAGGCTGCTCCCAGAAATGATTTGATTGGAGCCTCCGCTTCAGCGTACTCCGTGCTTTTTTGCTGATAATAGGAAAGTCGTTCTGTCATCGTGACAGCTTCACTATAAGAAGGCTTTTTTCCGTCTTTCTTACATAAGCGCAGGTCAGTGACGATTTTCTTATATTCAGCATTGAAAAGTCTGGAGAACATTCCGCTGAACTGCTTTGTCAGCTGTTTATGATATGCTGCGCCATCCAATTTGTAGATGTCATCATCAAACACCGCACTCAATACCGAACGGGAGGCGAGAATGTCCGAACTCTGTGCCTGCAATTCATGCAGAGCGGAATTTACCGAATCAAAATGAGTTCTGTCTAAGAGCGCCGGAGTGATGATTTGGGATGTTTCAGCGAAGCCGAAAAATGTATTCCAGCTATGCGCATCCTCTATGCTGGAACAGTGTATTCCATACTTTTCGGAAATCTCCTGCTGCAAAGGAATTAATACCTGCAAGAGTTGAGCGGCGGCGGAAAAATCGCTTTTTACCTGGGATTTTGTCTGATACGAAGTATCCTGATTGATATAGCCGTACCAGGGGTTCTTCCTGTAATCATATCCGACGGACGGAATATAATCTACATACTGCGCCAAAAGAGAAGTGGTTTCTGCCAAATATGCCTCGCCCTTGGAAGAAAGCTGCGGAACAGGCCATTCTATGTCTGGCATAGAGCGAAATGCGGCGTAAGCCTCATACAGCTGGTACAGGCTCTTATCAATGACTGGCCGCTGCTTATGAAGTTCAACTGCATAGTCGTCCAACTGGCGCTGTGCTTTTTCTTTGATGGCGATTTCAGCGTCGGCCTTGGAAGAAACGACACTTTTCCCAGTGCGAAGTGTGTGGCAAATATCGGCAATAATATCTTTCTTATTTGCCTTATGGCTGTGAAGCTGCAAGCAGAACTCCGCAAGTCCCGCGTGCTTCAATTTGTCATAAACCACATTCAGAGCTGCCAGCTTTTCGGAAACGAACAGAACCTTTTTTCCGTCGCTGAGGCATTCTGCAATAATGTTGGTGATCGTCTGGCTTTTACCGGTTCCGGGAGGCCCCTGCAAAACAAAGCTCTTTCCGGACTTCGCCATTTCGATTGCTTCAATCTGGCTGGAGTCTGCATCCACCACGCTATGCAGTTCAATCAAAGGATCGGCAACAGGTGCAGCGACTTCGTCATCCCCACTCATTTCCTCAGCGTCAGTTGGCTCACCCAAAAGTTGACGGACATTCCGGTTTGCAAGAATCGCTGCCGTATTGTCCTTCAAGTCCCGGTACATATTGATTTTAAGGAACGAGAAAATGCCGATCTTGCATTCCGGAGTGACTGTCCATTGCAGCTTTGCAACAAGGCACTTGACCTTTTCCAGATAGTCAGCCAGTCCCTCATCGTTATATTCGGGGAGTTTTACCCCGTATTCTGCGTCCAGCTTATAGGCAAATGTTGGGTTGACGATGATGTCATCCTCTGCCGATTTGATAAAATACGGCTCCACAGAGGATGCTTGCTCCAACTGAATAGGTACAAGCAAAATGGGCGCACGGAAATCACAGCTTGAAGAATCGCTTTCTTTCCAGTGGATAAAGCCAAACGCCATATAGGCAACATTGACGCCGGTTTCTTCAATGAATTCCCGCGCCTTTTTATCAATGTTTTTCACTGCTGTAAGCGGATTTGTTGCTGCATTATAAAGCAATATTTGATTCTGCTTTTTGATCTTTCCAGAGTATTGGGTTAAGAAAGCAGCCTTTCCGCTCAAAGTATCCGTCTCTTCCGGCGGCTCAATTTGCAGTTGTTCGGGCTCAGAAAATTCCTCGGACTCGTCATCTCTTTCGATCATTTTTGGATCAAACACTTCCAAGGAAGTCGATCCGTCAATCTTCTCAAACAGAGCATCGGAGGAAGGAAGCAGTACCTCTGCGGTTGAAGTCCTCGTATCCTTAAAATTGATTAGATTATTGCGCTTTCCTGTATCCAGCAGCAAATCAGCCCACTTGTCCAGCTTTTTTGTATCCACCGTCCAGTTCGCCTCCACACATTTACTTTCTATCGTTCGTTTTATTGTATTCACTCTTTGCACCATCAAAATCTGCAATCGCTTGTTAACAGAATTTGATGATTTTACGATTTCTGACTTTTCAGATTCATGTAAAAAAGAGCAGTCTTTTGGTAGAGACTGCTCCGGATTCAAGCGAAATGATGATCACAGAGAAAAATCATCCTCATCGTATTTTGTAAAGTCCAAGGCCTTAGGCTTGGCAGGAACCCGCTTGAAGGGGTCATACAGGAACTTTCGGCAAGCGTAAGTTACGCTGACAATTCCGCGTTTGGTGCACAGCATCTGGTCTTCGCTGCATTTTGTGCCGTGCGCACAATACTCGCAGGACTTTTCAATCCGTCTGCGAAATAGCATATGGTATCCCCCCTTTGTCTGGAACATTATACAACAAAACGAGAATCTTTTCCACTTCTTTTTTTACAGAGACTGCGACAATCGGGGCAATCGGCAACGCACAGATTCCGAAGCGGATGTACGCAGCAGCAATGACTGCGCCCAGAAGTGCCTGAAGGAGCTTCTGACCGATGCAGGAAATCATACTGATTTCCTGGGCGGCTACAATTGCCCGAATCTGCAGCAGGACACACACGCCGCCAAAGCAGATAAACCCTGCGGCAACGATAAGACGAAGATTTTCTGACACAATTTTCGGCAGAAGAAAACATCCGTTGCTCAGCTCCAGCATTCCGGAGAGAATCACACACAGAAGCTCCGGGAGAAACGGGAACATCCAGCGCTGGGCAAAGGCCAGAATCACATTGCCCAGAATAATCCACGCACATACCGTTGCCATGGCGTGGATTGCCTGCTGGACGGCCTGAGAGATGCTGAGTTTGCGCAGGTGCAACTGTTGGGACTGCTGAGAATTTCCGGGCCACAGATACGCAGTGATCAGGGCGGTGGTTGCCTGTATAAGCATCAGAACAAGTGGAATCATCCTGCTTCCAAAAAAGCTGCCCAGGATTCCGAAAATAAAGGCAGGGCCGCAGTTGTTGCAGAAGCCCAGCATCCTCTGAGCATCCTTTTTGGACAAACCCGTCTGGCTGATGCACTGTGCGCCGATTGGAAATCCACCCAGCAGACCCAGCATAAATATGCTTTCGGCTCCCTGGGGAATCCTGCAGAACCGGGATAGCCACGGCAGACGGATTTCTGCCAGCATAGGCATCGCAAAATTGGATATAACGAATAAGGGGAACAAAGACGGTACCACAGCTGACAGGCACTGCTTGATTGCATTGGCAGCAGCGGAAGCTGCGCACCGGCTGTCCAGAATCAGACACACCATTGCAGCGCAGCTGAAAACCAGCGACCAGGGAATCATTTTCTTCCTCACGAAACTCACCTCACAAGAAACTATGCACCAATTGGTAAATCATCACACCTGAGTGCATAGGATTTGCACAGGAGGTGTCGCCGTTGAAAACAGTAAGGGAGATTGCACATACCATTCGGGAACAGGGGAACGCCGCGGCAGTTCAGACTCTGGTGGAGATGGTCGGCAGCCGGAGAGTTTTGGTAGAAAACCATCGTGGGATTCTGGCCTACGGGACGGAAGAGATCTGTGTGGGGGCTACCTTCGGTTCCGTGCGGATTTGCGGAGACGGCCTGCGGCTTTGCTGTATGAACCGGGAACAGTTGTTTATATCCGGTCAGATTCAGAGTATTTCATTGGAGTGTGGCAAGAGTTGAATTTTATTTGGTGGATGATTGCAGGTTATGTTCGGGTTCGTGTGGTCAGCGCACAGCCGGAGCACCTGCTGGGAAGTTTATCTTCCCGGATGCAGATTCGGGATATTACGCACCCCACGGCGCTGAGCATAGAGTGCTCTCTGGCCCGGTGGAAGCTGCCTGAATTTGAGTCGGAGATAGAAAGAGACGGCGCCCAATGGGAGCTGATCGAATCGTATGGCTTCCCGCAGGCCTGCAAAAGAGCGTGGAAGGCTCCGGTGATCGTGTGCTTTGTTGCAATGCTGCTGGCGTCCAGCATCGTGATCCCGGGGAGAGTGTTCTTTATACAGGTTCAGGGAAATGAAGAAGTTTCTGACCGACAGATTCTGAATGCAGTATCTGAAGTGGGATTATCCTTCGGCGCAAGGCGCAGACAGCTGCGCAGCGAGCAAATCAAAAACCAGCTGCTCACGGCCATCCCGTCTCTTTCCTGGGTAGGCGTAAACACCCAGGGTTGCGTAGCAACCATTTCGGTACACGAGCGTAAAATTGAGCCGGATGAGCATGAAGAAACCCCGGGACATATCGTTGCATCAAGAGATGCGGTCGTGCAGTCCTTTACCGTTACCAGAGGCAAGGCAATGTGCAAAAACGGTCAGGCTGTTCATGCAGGAGAGGTCTTGATCTCGGGGTATATGGACATGGGGATCTGCACCCGGGTCGAGCAGGCAGAGGGGGAGGTTTATGGGGTGACACGCAGAGATATTTGCGCTGTTTTACCCGATAAAACGCAATATTTTCAATCAAACAGGGGCGAAACGAAAAAGTACAGCATCCTTGTCGGAAAAAAGAGAATAAATTTGTATTCAGATAGTGGAATTTTATACCCTACTTGTGGTAAAATGGCAAAAGTGAAAACAATGACGCTGCCCGGAGGCTGGAAGCTGCCGGTCAGTCTTGTGATAGAAAGCTACACCCAGCGATCCGGCACACTGACGCAAAGGCCTGAGGATCAGGCGCAGCAGATGCTCCTGGACTGTGTCCACCGCCAGACCCTGCAAAGTCTGGTTGCGGGGCAAATCATAAGTCAGGATTTGGAGCTTTCCCACGACCCGGGGACATATACCATGACCGGGACACTGGAATGTCACGAGATGATCGGTAAACGAAGCAGCGGAGTATTTATTGAAGGTGATACAAGCGATGACGGAAAGAATAGTTAATGCAGAGCGAGTGGAAGACCTGATTGCGGTCTTCGGCTCCTTTGACGAGAATATAAAAAGAATTGAAGATGCGCTGGGGGTTCAGATCGTAAATCGGGGGGATGAACTGAAGGTGTCCGGTGATGAGGAAGCAGCCGACAAAGCGGTACGCACGCTGGAGGGGCTGCTCACCCTTGCATCCAAGGGCGAGACCATTGATGAGCAGCGGGTTCGCTACCTGATTACTCTGGTTCAGGAGGGCAACGACGAGCAGGTTCAGAAAATGGCAAAAGATGTGGTCTGCATTACCGCAAAGGGAAAACCCATCAAGGCAAAAACCGTTGGTCAGCAGAACTACATGAAGTCCATTCAGAAAAACACCATTACCCTGGGCGTTGGCCCTGCCGGTACGGGTAAAACCTATCTGGCTGTGGCGGCTGCTGTGGCTGCGTTCCGGGAGCGGTCGGTAAACCGGATCATCCTGACACGGCCGGCGGTGGAAGCCGGTGAGCGTCTGGGCTTCCTGCCCGGTGATCTGCAGAACAAGGTCGACCCGTACCTGCGTCCGCTGTACGATGCACTGTTTGATATGCTGGGCGCAGAAACCTTCCAGAAGTATCAGGAGCGTGGCTCTATTGAGGTTGCACCTCTTGCGTATATGAGAGGCCGCACACTGGATGACAGCTTCATTATTCTGGACGAAGCACAGAATACTACCAGAGAACAGATGAAGATGTTCTTGACTCGGCTGGGCTTCGGCTCTAAAATTGTAATTACAGGAGATGTGACTCAGATCGATCTTCCGGATGAAAAGGTATCGGGTCTGAAGGATGCCGTGCAGGTACTCGATGGCGTAAAGGACATTGCAATCTGCCGCCTGACTTCTGCCGATGTAGTGCGTCATGCGCTGGTTCAGCAGATCATCAATGCATACGAGAAGGCAGAAGCAAAAAGAGCGCTGCCCAAGGCTCCGTATCAGAACAAAAAATTTGACGGAAAGTACAAGAGGAAATAAAAATGGCAAAGCTGAAACTGAATTTGACTTATGATAAGCCGTCTCTTTTGAATGTACCCATTACAAAGAATATCAAGAGCTGTATTGAAGCAACGCTGGATGCAGAGAATATACCGGTCTGCTGTGAAATCAATGTGCTGGTGACGGATGATTCCGGAATCCGTGCAATCAACGCTGCCAGCAGAAATATTGACAAGGCAACCGATGTGCTGTCGTTCCCGATGTTTGAACTGGAGGCAGGAAATCCGCCTTCTGACTGGACGGAGTATCTAGACCCGGAGACTCATGCCTGCCCTCTGGGCGATATGGCCATCTCTCTGGAGCGTGCAAAGGCACAGGCCAAGGAATTCGGCCACAGCGTTAAGCGTGAGGTCGGTTATCTGACCATTCATTCCATGCTGCACCTGCTGGGCTATGACCATCTGGACGAAGGCCCCCAGAAGGCTCAGATGCGTGCAAGAGAAGAGGCTATTGCCGCAACCATCGACGGAATGTCCCGGGACTAAACATTTAGAGAAATAAAAGGAGAATAACATGGCTACAAAAACTGCTATGATTACAATTGCCGGACGCCCTAATGTGGGTAAGTCCACTTTGATGAATGCACTGATCGGTGAGAAGATCGCCATCGTGTCCAACAAGCCCCAGACCACCAGAAACCGGATCGCCGGTATTCTGACCCGTGGAGAAACCCAGTATGTATTTATGGATACTCCGGGCTTCCACAAGCCCAGAACCAAGCTGGGTGACTACATGGTCAATGTAACCAAGGATTCCATTGCAGATGTGGATATGACGATCCTGGTGGTAGAGCCCATTCCCAATGTGGGCCAGCAGGAGCAGGTGCTCATCGAGCAGCTGGCTGCCAAGAAGTGCCCGGTGGTGCTGCTGATCAATAAGATCGATACCGTTGAAAAGGATGTTCTGCTGAGTGTGATTGCAGCCTATTCCGAGGCCGGTACTTTCCAGGCGATCATTCCCATCTGCGCAAAGAATGGCGACGGACTGGATGAACTGCTGGCAGAGTGCGAAAAGGTCGCATCTCCCAGCCCCTTCCTGTTCCCGGAGGATATGACTACCGACCAGCCTGAGCGTCAGGTCATGGCGGAGATCATCCGTGAAAAGCTGCTGTGGTGTCTGGACCGGGAAGTTCCTCATGGTACTGCGGTTGAGATTACCACCTTCTCCGAGCGGGACAACGGTATTATCGATATTGATGCCACCATCTACTGCGAGAAGGCAAGCCACAAGGGTATTATCATCGGCAAGCAGGGTTCTATGCTGAAGAAGATCTCTTCTATGGCAAGAGCAGACTGCGAGCGTTTCATGGGCACGAAGGTGTATCTGACCACTTGGGTCAAGGTAAAGGAAAACTGGCGTGACAGCGATTTTCTGGTACGCAACTTCGGCTACAGCGAATAATTTACAGGGTTATCTTTCGTCCTTTCTGCAAATGATAGTAGCAGGAGGAATGAAATATGAAATCCGGAGATTATTGGAGTTTATTTATGGAGACCGGCGCCCCGGAATGTTATGTGGCATTCCAGGCGGCCAAACGACTGGAGGACGAGAATGTATCTGAAAGTACAGGGTCTTGTGCTCCGTCGAACGGAATACAATGACCACGATGTATTGCTGACGATTCTGACGAAGAATCATGGAAAACTGACGGCGAAAGCACGAGGGCTGCGGCGGAAGAATTCTCCGCTGACAGCCCAGTGTCAGCTTTTGGCGTTTTCTGAGTTTACCCTGTTTGAATACCGGGGGATGTATACCATCAACGAAGCCAGCTCCATTGAATTGTTTCTTGATCTCAGACGGGATCTGACACGGCTGAGCCTGGGTACATATTTTGCTCAGGTCTCTGAGGTGCTGAGCCAGGAGGATCTGCCGACTCCCGATTTGCAGTCGCTGGTGCTCAATTGCCTGTTTGCGCTTTCCAAGCTGGGACAGGACGAGCCAAAGGTAAAGGCTGTCTTTGAACTGCGGGCTGCCTGCATTGCGGGCTTCTATCCGGATCTGTCCATGTGTTACGAGTGCGGCAATCCCTGGCCCGATCGCTTTGATATATCAGAGGGCAGACTGGAATGTGCAGCCTGCAGAGATAATAGCTCCGGCGGCATTCGGATGCCCCTCACGCCGGGGGTGCTTCAGGCAATGCGCTATATTACCCAGTGCGACAGCCGGAAGCTGTTTTCCTTTGACCTGCCGGCGGATGCCATGGAGCAGCTGTGCCAGGTGACGGAGAGCTATCTGACAACGCAGCTGGAGCGTGGCTTTTCCACTCTGGATTTCTACAAAACCTTATTGTTTACTTAGATATAGGAGATTATCATGTCTGAATTATACGAAAAATCTCTAATGAAACTGGAACTGAACCGGGTTCTTGATATGCTGGCGGATCGTGCCGGCAGCGAGGGCGCAAAAGCGGCCTGCCGCAACCTGCGTCCCAGTTCCGACTTAGAGGAAGTGCAGGCGCTGCTTGATCAGACAACTGCGGCCTGCAATATGTCCACCCGAAAGGGTTATCCTGCGTTTGGCGATGCAAAGGATGTTTCTGCATCGCTGGAGCGGGCAGATCGCGGCGGTACGCTTTCTCCCAAGGAACTGCTGGGGATCGGCGGTGTGCTGCGCTGCGCCCGCACGGTCAAAGCATATATTGCCGATGACGAAGAGCCTACGGTTCTCGACGGTATGTTCAAGTGCCTGACCGCCAACAAATATTTGGAAGACAGAATTTTCGGAGCAATCCTTTCTGAAGAGGAAATTGCAGACAATGCAAGCCCTGCGCTGTCCGATATCCGCCGTCACAAGCGGATTCAGAGCGGCAAAATCAAGGATTCTCTGCAGAAAATTATCTCTTCTCCGGCTTATTCCAAATTCCTCCGGGAGCCGATCATCACCATCCGGGACGGACGGTATGTGGTTCCGGTGAAAAGTGAGTGCCGCAACGATGTTCCCGGCCTGGTGCATGATGTTTCTGCCACCGGATCTACCTTCTTTGTGGAACCCATGTCTGCGGTGAACGCAAACAACGCTTTGCGGGAACTGGAGCTGAAGGAGAAAAAGGAAATCGAGCGGATTCTGGCAGAAATGTCGTCAGAAGCTGCGGCCCATCGGGAGGATATCACCACAGATTACCAGCTGCTGGTTCAGCTGGATGTGATTTTCGCAAAGGCAAAGCTTGCCTACCATATGCGCGCCTGG
This sequence comes from Oscillospiraceae bacterium, assembly GCA_020025595.1. Classification (GTDB taxonomy): domain Bacteria; phylum Bacillota; class Clostridia; order Oscillospirales; family Oscillospiraceae; genus Faecousia. The sequence goes on along the minus strand of JAHHRV010000002.1, from coordinate 65,657 downwards.
GCCCCGGAAATGAATGACGAGGGCAGAGTGGAACTGCGCAAGGCCCGTCATCCTCTGATCGACCCGAAGGCGGTTGTTCCCATTTCTCTGCGTCTGGGTACGGATTTTGATACCATGATCATCACCGGCCCCAACACCGGCGGCAAAACTGTTACCCTGAAGACCATCGGCATCCTGACACTCATGGCAGAGTGCGGCCTGCATATCCCTGCCGGCGATGGCAGCTGCCTGTCTACCTTTGATGCGATCTTGGCAGATATCGGCGATGAGCAGTCCATCGCTCAGAGCCTTTCTACCTTCTCCAGCCACATGAGAACCATTGTGGATGTGGTGAATCAGTGCGACAGCAGAACGCTGGTGCTGTTTGATGAGCTTGGCGCAGGCACGGACCCTGCCGAGGGTGCAGCACTGGCTATTGCGCTGATCGAATTCTGCCGCACCATGGGCAGCCGAGTGGTGGCGACCACCCACTATGCAGAGCTGAAGCTGTATGCCATGCGTACCGAGGGTGTTATCAATGCATCCTGTGAATTTGATGTAGAAACCCTGCAGCCCACCTACAAGCTGCTGATTGGTATTCCCGGCAAATCCAATGCATTTGCAATTTCCCGGAAGCTGGGACTTCCGGAGCATATCCTGAAGGAAGCCAATGATCTGGTTGGCAAGTCTGACAAGGACTTTGAAGATGTGCTCAGCCAGCTGGAAAACCAGCGCCAGCAGATGGAATCTGCCCGCCACGAGGCAGAGCGCCTGCGTATGGAAACTGCCAAGATCAAGCAGCAGAGTGAGGAATACAATGCTCAGCTGCAGAAAGAGCGGGAAAAAGCCATGGCAGAGGCCCGCAAAGAAGCGCAGCAGATCATTGAAGATGCCAGAATTACAGCCAACCGCGTAGGCGACGAGCTGAAAGCCCTGCGCAAGCAGCTGACAGAATCTGCAGATACCACGGGTATCAATCAGCGCCAGAGCGAGCTGAGAAGATCTCTGAACGAAGCAGAGAGCAAGCTGCGTGTCAACCAGCCCAAGGAGCACCGTCCGGAGCCGAAACGGGATATCATGGTTGGCGATACCGTGGAGCTGCTGAAGCTCGGCACCAAGGCCAGCGTCATTGCCATCAACAAGGATGGCACCTTTGAGCTGCAGGCCGGTATTATGAAGCTGAAGGCCAAAAAGAGTGAGATCTATCTGCTTGAGCAGGAGAATCCCTATGTGCAGAAGGGCCGCCCCAAGCACTCTGGCAGAGAGATGAAAATGGCGGCCATGTCCAACGAAGTCGATCTTCGCGGCATGGACAGCGTGGAAGCGATCTGTGTTCTGGATCGGTATCTGGATGAGGCCATGCGCTCGAATCTGAAGTCTGTGCGCATCATTCATGGCAAGGGCACCGGCGTGTTGCGTGCGGCGGTTCAGAACAGCCTGAAACGCAACAAGTATGTGAAAAAGTTCAGACTTGGCCTGTATGGCGAAGGCGAAGACGGCGTTACCATCGCAGAGTTCGACTAAAGTTATAAATGTAAAAAGGGTATGGCTCGGTATCTCTGGAACTTTTTCATGAATTGTTACTTATTGCTGAAAATTGGTTGACATTTTCAACAAATTTGCTATCATATATAAAGAGGTTGCTTCCACAAAAGTGGTATGGCAGTGAAGGAGTTGTTTGCTATGGTCAATAAGGAAATTGTTGTTCGTTGTGAGTCTGGACTACATAACAAGCAGGTTACATACTTTGTTCAGAAAGCGAATGAGTTCAAAAGCAGTATCTGGCTGGAGAATGAGAACCGTAAGATGAATGCAAAAAGTCTGCTTGGCATCATGTCCCTGGGGATTGTTACCGGTACTACAGTAACCTTGAGTGCTGATGGTCCCGATGCAGAAGAAGCGATTAACGCTCTGGAAGTTCTGCTCCTGCGGGATGTGTACTGATTCATGAACATCTACCGCCTCAGTGCCTGTTCAAAGCGCATTGAGGCGGCTTTTTTTCTTTGAGGTGACTTTATGACCTTTGATGAACTGAAAGATAAGGCGCTGAGTCTTCCTTATGTGCCCGGCGTTTATATTATGCGGGATAAAACCGACAAGGTGATCTATGTCGGCAAGGCAAAAAAACTGAAAAACCGTGTATCCCAGTATTTTCAGGATACAGCTTCTCACACACCGAAAACGAAAGTGATGGTCAGCAAGATTGACCATTTTGATGTAATTGTAGCGGCATCGGAGTTTGAAGCGCTGATTTTGGAGTGCTCCCTGATCAAGCGCTATATGCCAAAGTACAATATCCTTCTGAAGGATGACAAAGGTTACCCATATCTTCGAATCAATATGAAGGATCCGTATCCAACCATTACAATGGTCAGCAAACTGGACCGGGACGGAGCGGAGTATTTTGGCCCCTTCGGCAGCCGCGGTATGACAAGCCAGGTCATGGTGGCAATTCGGGAATCTCTCAAGCTGCCGGATTGCTCCAGACAGTTCCCCAGAGATATCGGCAAGGATCGCCCCTGCCTGAATTACCACATGAACCAGTGCGAGGGCTGGTGTCAGCCCAATAAAACCTGTACTGAGTACCGGCAGACGATGGAGCACGCCCGTCAGCTTCTGATGGGAAATTACAAGGAGGTTGCCGCTGATATCAAAGAGCAGATGCTCAAGGCTGCGGACAATCTGGAATTTGAGCTGGCTGCCCGGCTTCGGGATCGCCTGAATGCCGTAGAGGCGCTTGGAAAGAAGCAGCTGGTCACTGCGGGAACACTGGCAGACACGGATGTGGTCGGCTATGCGCAGACAGAGGCAAAGGCCTGCTTTACGGTGCTTCATTTCTCCGGAGGAAATCTGCTGGATAAAGAATACGAAGTATTTCCCGTTCCCGATGATCCGGAGATGGCGGTTTCCAGTTTGTTGAAGCAGTTCTATCTGAGCAGAGGTCTGGCACCAAAGCTGGTTTTGCTGCCGTTTGAGCTTGAGGATGCGGAGCTTTTCCAGCAGCTGATGGAGCAGGAATTCGGCCGAAAAACACGGCTGAGAATCCCTCAGCGCGGAGACAATGTGCGTCTGGTGGAATTGGCCAGAAAAAATGCCCGGGAAGAGGCAGAACGGGTGACCAGCCGGGAGGAAAAGACCTCCGGAACGGTTACGCTGCTTGGGAAAATGCTGAGCATCGACCCGCCTGCAAGAATCGAATCCTATGATATTTCCAATATATCCGGAACGGATATCGTTGCAAGTCAGGTGGTTTATGTAGATGGAAGACCGTCCAAAAAGGATTATAAAAAATACAAGATGCAGGGCATGGCCGGTCAGGATGATTATGCATCCATGCGGCAGGTTCTGACCAGGCGGCTTAACCATTATCTGCAGGGAGATCGGGGCTTCGATCAGCTGCCGGATCTGTTTCTGATCGATGGCGGCATCGCTCATGCCAATATTGCGCTGGATGTTGTGACCGAACTGGGACTGACCATTCCGGTGTTTGGCATGGTCAAAGATGATCGCCACCGCACGAGAGCGCTTGTGACGCCCAGCGGTGAGGAGATCCGGATCGACAACAATCAGACGATTTTCTCCTTTATCGGACAGATTCAGGAGGAGACCCACCGCTTCGCGATTACCTATCACCGCCAGCTGCGCAGCAAACGGCTGCATTACTCTGAATTGGACGAGATCCCGGGAATTGGGCCGAAACGAAAGCAGGAGCTTCTGAAAAAGTTTAAGTCTTTGACGGCGATTCGGGCTGCTGATTTGATGGAGCTGGAGCGGATCTTGCCCAAAGATGCTGCTGCGGCGGTATATTCCCATTTTCATAAGGAGGAACAATCATGAGAGTCATTACAGGCTCTGCAAAAGGCATTGCATTGAAGACACCGGACGGTATGTTGACCCGGCCTACTTCTGATCGGGTGAAGGAAGCGCTGTTCAGTGCGATTCAGTTTGATATTCCCTGTGCAAGAGTTTTGGATCTGTTCGGCGGCACGGGACAGCTGGGAATTGAAGCGCTGAGCAGAGGTGCAAAGAGTGCCGTATTCGTGGATCACCAGCAGAACGCGGTGAATCTGATTCAGGAAAACCTTCGCAGAACCCATTTTACGCAGCAGGCGAAGGTGGTTCGCAGTGACTATCTGCAATATCTGAAACGGTGCCGGGAAACATTTGATATTGTATTTTTAGACCCGCCATACGCGGAAGTTTTTCTGGAAAATGCGTTAAAATGTATCTCGGAAATTGACATTCTTCAAACAGGTGGTATAATAGTCACGGAACGGCCTGTGGGTAAGGAATTGCCCTATGAATTTGAGGGATTCAGCCGTTCCCGCGACTATAAATACGGAAAGACGCTGGTCACTTTGTATCGAAAAGAGGATCAGCAGGGGGAGACATATTGAAGATTGCAATTTACCCCGGCAGCTTTGACCCCATCACCATTGGACACCTGAACATCATTGAGCGTGCTGCAAAAATCTTTGATAAACTGATTGTTTGCGTTATGGTCAATGCAGGAAAGCAGAGCCCCATGTTCTCTCAGGAAGAGCGCGTGGATCTGATCAGACGGGTGACGGCCCATGTTCCCAATGTGGAGGTGGACAGTTCCTGTGAGCTTCTGGCTGATTATGCCAGAAGAAAAGATGGTTGTGTGATTGTAAAGGGGCTTCGCGCCGGATCTGATTTTGAGAATGAGTTTCAGATGGCTCAGATCAATCATAAGATCAATCCGAATCTGGATACTCTGTTCCTGACTTCGGAGCATCAGTTCATGTATCTGAGCTCCAGCATGGTCAAGGAATTGGGATTTTATGATGTTGATCTGAAGGAATTTCTGCCGACAGAGATCATTCCGGATTTTAAAGCAAGAATACAGGACATTACTCGAGGAGGACATAAATCATGAATGGAAATATTGAAGAACTCATCACAGCTCTGTATGATTTGATTCAGGATGCCAAGGCACTGCCTCTGGGCGCTGACAAGTGCATTGTGGAGCGCGACCGTGCGCTGGATATGCTGGATGAGATCAGTGCTTTGATGCCCGCTGAATTCAAGCAGGCCCGCACCATTGTCCAGTCCCGTGAGGAACTGGTCAGCCAGGCTCGCCGTGAGGCTGAGACCATCGTGCGCAACGCCCGCGACCGCGCAGAAGAGCTGGTTCAGCAGGAGGCAATTTATCTGGAAGCTAAGAAGCGTTGCGAAGACATGGTTGTTCAGACCCAGGCTCGTATTCAGGAGCTGAAGCGCGTCAGCAATGGCTATGTTGATAACTCCCTGCAGCAGACCGAGGAGAGCATCCTCAAGGCTCTGACTGAGGTTCGTGAGACCCGTGCAAAGTTCCAGAGCCTGACCGCTCCGGAAGCCGGTGCAGCTACCGACAGCCAGAAGTCCTTCACTCAGGATCTGGACTGATCGTCTTAAATCGAATATGAAAAGCTCCCCGTCAGTTTATGGCTGACGGGGAGCTTTTGTTCTATTCTGCGAAAGCGGACATAGGCTTTAGCAAAAAGGAGGGAGCCTATGAAAAAGGATATGAAGTTTGAGTGGATGACGATCCGCTGGAAGAATGTCTTCGTCGGTGTTGGGATCAGCACCGTGGTAACGATCGCACTGACCGGCGCGTTTGCAGGATTGGTTTCCGGCCAGGTTATGGAGGAACGCAACCTCGCATATATTGCTCTGGGAATTGTTATGCTGTCTTCATTTTTCGGCGCCGGGATCGCCGGGGGGAGGGGACAGGTAATCGATCAGCTTGGGGTTGGATTCTTGTATTGGGTGGTATTGCTTGCAATCAACGCAATCCTGTTTGGGGGGAATCTGGACGGCCTTTGGCCCACGCTGGCTGTAATATTCGGCGGATGCGGAGCTGCGTTGCTTGTGCTGCACAGGGGAAAACGCACCTCAAAGCGCAGCAGACGCAGACATCGAAATCGTTAAGTTGTACAAAAAACTGGCGGGTAAATATAATTTACCTATTTACGCAATGCGAGAATCAAAACTTGCAAAAACAATATATAGCGGTTTAATGCCTATAAATAATACAAGATATAGGAAAATAATCCAAAATGGTAAATGATGATGCTGCGAATATGTTACGCGGTTGACATAATGGCGTTGACATAAAAATCAGCACAATTTACAAAAATAGTAAATATATATAAGCCTGTATTGAAATTTAGTCGATTTTGGAGTATAGTATTCATGCATCTTGATGTGATCAGGCGCTTGCGCCTTTTCGCATATGCGTAATACCATGCTCCACTTTGCGGTGATTTTTCCAATCTGAGGAGGACTGTGGTTTATGCAGCGTATATCATTTTACAAGTATGAAATGAGCAGAAATACAATTCTGGGCCTCGCTCTGGCTGGCGTTTGGTTCGCAGGATTGTCCCTGGGCTTTGTTGCCGTTCGATTCTATGGGGATACATTGGTATCGTGTCTGTCTCAGGCCGCAGCTGTACCCGTCTCTATTGCAGCCCCTCTTGTAACGCTGCTTCCTTTGCTTTTATCTGCTTTGGCAGTTATTGTTTTTCAGCCCGGACTCCTGTACGGAATTTGTTTTGTTCGTGCAGTCGCTCTGGCCATGATGTTGCAGGCGCTTGCTGCCTGCTTTAATGGCGGTGTTTATCTGGCGGCAGTATTTCTGATGTTTTCCAGCCTTGTCTTCAGCCCTGTGCTTCTGTGGTACTGGTGGCGAAGACTAACTTTGCGGATGGAAAACTTCGTGCCGGATACGCTTGTGTGCATGGCAATGGGTCTTGTGATCGGGCTGATGGATTACTGGTTTATATCTCCATTTCTGGTGGATGTTATCAATTTTTAGAAAGGCAAAGGTACCGGCAGGGAATGTTAGATTTGATCTGCGCCTATGAGAATTACCTCAAGAAGGTGAAACAGGCGTCAGACAATACCGTTGCATCCTATATGCGGGACATTCGGCAGTATGCTGCATGGCTCCGCGATACGAAAGATGCAGATGTTGTGGACGCCACACAACTGAATATTGCGCAATTCCTGGAGCATCTGGAACAGGAGGGGCGTTCCAACGCCACTAAGTCCAGAGAGGTGGCAAGCCTGAAGAATTTCTATTCTTACCTGGTTTCTTCCGGTTTCCTGAACGAGAATCCGGTGAAGAATGTCAAGGTGGAGCGGGGAGAGAAGAAGCTGCCTCAGATCTTATCCAACAGCGAAATCGACAGACTGCTGGCACAGCCGTCGGCTTCTGATCCAAAGGGAATTCGGGATAAGGCAATGCTGGAGGTCATGTATGCCACAGGCATTCGTGTCAGCGAGCTGATCAACCTGGATCTGGAGGATGTGAATCTGGATGCTGCGGTCATCAAATGCTCCAACGGAAAGAAGACCCGGCTGATTCCGCTGTATCATGATGCGGTCCGTGCACTGACGGCATACCTTGGAGAGATCCGGGATGCCATGCTTGCGGCCTCTGATGAGCAGGCGCTGTTTGTCAATGTAAATGGAGTGCGGATGAGCCGCCAGGGATTCTGGAAGATTCTGAAGCACTATCAGGAGCTGGCACACATCGAAAAGGAAATTACGCCACATACTCTGCGCCATAGCTTTGCGGTACATTTATTGGAAAACGGAGCAGACATCTCTTCTGTCCAGGAACTGATGGGACACAGCGATATCTCTTCGACACAGATGTACACTCATATGGTGGATCAGCATCTCAAGCAGGTCTATGCCCGGTGCCATCCAAAAGCATAAAAAATCAGGAGCGTACTGCATTGCAGTGCGCTCCTGTTGTTATAGGAAAAACCCCCATGGAAAATCATTTCCACGGGGGTGATTTTGTATCAGATACCGGTCATGGCAGCCAGAACATCCACTTCCATTTGCTGGATGCTCTTTGTCATGTTCAGAGCATCTTCGATATCCACATCGGTGAAGCTGCCGTCATGGGTGCATACGATGCGGTTGTTCTTGCCTGCACGAAGCAGCTCAACGGCCAGATAGCCCATCTTGGTGGCGTTAACACGGTCGCGTCCGGAGGGAACACCGCCACGCTGAATATGACCCAGAACGGTCACACGGGGATCCAGATCGATTGCGTCCTTGATCTGAGCAGCGATGCTTGCAGCGGAGCCGGCACCTTCTGCCACAACGATCATATAGTGGGTGAAGCCGTTGAAACGAGCCTGACGGATCTTTTCAATAACATCACGCTCAAAGTCGATGGGCTCCTCGGGAACCAGAACTGCGGTAGCGCCAACAGCAAGACCGACATACATAGCCAGATAACCGGCGTTGCGGCCCATAACTTCAACAACAGAGCAGCGCTCGTGAGACTGCATGGTGTCACGCAGCTTATCGATGCATTCAATTGCGGTGTTGGCAGCGGTGTCGAAACCGATGCAGTAATTGGTGCAGCTGATGTCATTATCAATGGTGCCAGGGATGCCGATCACATTGATGCCGTGCCGGGACAGAGCCTGAGCACCGCGGAATGTGCCGTCACCGCCGATGGCGATGATGCCGTCCAGTCCCAGGAATTTGCAGGTGGAAACAGCCTTTTGCTGTCCCTCTTCTGTCATAAATTCCTTGCTGCGAGCCGTATAGAGAATGGTGCCGCCACGATTGATGGTATGTGAAACATTCTTCTCATCCAAGCGGATAATATCGCCGCTGATCAGACCGTTCCAGCCACGACGAATGCCATAACACTCGATACCGTGGTAGAGCGCAGTACGGACAACAGAACGTACGCAGGCGTTCATGCCGGGGGCGTCGCCGCCGCTGGTAAGCACGCCAATTCGCTTGATATTCATGATGATATCCTCCTGTCATATATGACAATTTTCACTATGTATTTTATCCAATATTGGATAAAATGTAAAGCTCATTTTCGATGAAAGTTTTAAGAAATTAAATCATTTTTGTTTTATTGCAATCATATGATTGCTATGTTATCATGAAGCAGCAGAAGGGAGGTGTTATAGTGCACCAAAAACTGACGATAATTTTTCTCGTTGCAGCACTGCTGGCTGGCTGTGGCGCCCAAAATAGCGAGTCGATATCCAATGATATGGCCGGGTATGCGATCGAGTATGGTGAAAAAGATACAGTTGCAGAAGCATATTCATATGAAGAGGAATGTCCGGAAGACAGCCTCAGAGCGCTAGATGTTCCTATTGAAGACCGAATAGAGGAAGATGCTGGCAACAGTGGAATATTACAGTTTCGCCCAATGACAAATAAGATTGTTGCAGATGATGGCACAACATTGCTGTATGAGAGCTTTTGCGAGGCTGAATTTACAGCGCAGGATCCGGAAACGGATGCGTGGGTGAATTCGGAGCTGGAGAAAATCCAAAATAATTATCAGAATGATAGTCTGGAGCTGCTGGATAAAGCTCAGGAGCACTATCGTGATTATAAGGATACATTTTACGCTTATTCCAATTACCTGAATATGGGGATTGCGAGACATGATGATCGTATTATGTCGATTCTGACCACTAATTCTGTGTATTCAGGCGGTGCACATCCGGTTACACTGCAATCCTCTGTGAATCTGGATACAAAAAGCAGAAAATGTCTGAAACTGGAGGACATTATTGAAGAATCGGCAGTGGATGAAATGCATCAACTGGTGATATCTGTACTGAAGGAGGATTTCTGCAATCTGGGGGGAGGAATCCTGTATGATGATTATTTGGACACCATACAGAATTCCATGAAATATGGCAATTTGACCCAGTACTGGTATTTGAATCATGATGGTCTTGTGATTTATTACAATCAGTATGAAATTGCACCCTATGCTGCGGGAATTATTAAAATTGAGATACCCTATAGTGATCTGGGAGGAATTCTGAAAGAAGAATATTTCCCGGAAGAACACGAAGAAAATTCGGGTGATCTGGTTCTGAGAGGGGAAGAGACAGGAAGTCACAAGATCCCTGTTCAGATCGGAGAAGGCTCCAGTATTACGGTTGGCGTGGAAGGCACGGTATATCAGCTGCAGCTATCTGAAATTACATGGCTTGATAATACACCGATTTCAAAACGGATGCTGCTGTCGATGGATGAAATGCATCAGGGCGAAGTCATTGAGATCGTTGGACAACCAAAGGATGATGACCAATCAATTTCCATAGAATTCCAGAATGGAATGGATAAGAGTAAAGTATATTATATCCATGAAAATGAGCTTTCAGAAAAGCCCTGATCAACAGTCGTCTTTGAATCATCTCAGAGGCGGCTGTTTTTTTGCAGCGATGCCACGAGAGGGAGGCTAAACAGCTGAAATGCTCTGGAATATCTGTCTGCCCTGAACGCAACAAAATAAAAATTTTGTTGCGTTCGATAGAGGAATGTGCTATAATAGAGGCAGAATTTGAGATGCGCTCTTTGAAACGCGCCGGACAGATAGATGAATGCCGAAACTCAGGAGGATTCTTGTATGCAAAAATATATGGACTGCCCGCCAATCCTGCGGGACTTTCTTTCTTATCACGAAAATATCAAAGCACAATCGCCCCGGACGATTTCTGAATACTATCTGGATCTGAGAATGTTCCTGCGATTCATCAAGCTCATGCGCAGCGATATGAGCGTTACCACTCGTCTGGATGAGATCGATATTATGGATGTTGACCTCGACTTTATCCGCGCCATTACGACATCTGATGTTTTTGAGTTTCTGTCCTATCTGGCTAACGACAGAAACCCCAATCCGGATGCAGCGTTTTCTGAGACCGGAATCGAAGCTGCTGCCAGAGCCAGAAAACTCTCTGCCATCAAATCCTTTTACAAATATCTGACGGTGCGTACCAAGCAGCTGCAGGAAAATCCTGTGGCGGATTTGGAGTATCCGAAAATCAGAAAAAGCCTGCCCAGATATCTGACGCTGGATCAGTCTGCTGCGCTGCTGCAGGCTGTCTCTGGTCAGAATCAGACTCGCGACTATGCGATCCTGATGATCTTTCTGAACTGTGGAATCCGGCGCAGTGAGCTGGTTGGATTAAATCTGTCAGATATTTATGAAGACAGACTCCGGGTCGTCGGTAAAGGCAACAAAGAACGGTTTGTCTATTTTGGGACGGCGTGCAGAAACGCCATCGATGCCTATCTTGTGGAGCGTAAGCAGAAAGTCCTGTCGGACAATCGGGCGCTGTTTGGCTCCAGAGACGGAAATCGCATCAGCGTGACGGCAGTGCATCGACTGGTCAAAAAAACGCTTCTGAACGCCGGTCTGGACGCCACACAGTTCTCTGCCCATAAGCTTCGCCATACAGCGGCTACCCTGATGATCTCCAACGGCGTTGACATCAAAACTGTCCAGGAAGTCCTGGGCCATGAGAACCTGAATACCACACAGATCTACACCCATATTGAGAGCACGGAATTGAAGATCGCGGCAGAAGCAAACCCGATTTCCCGGCTGAATCTGGAAAAAAATGACTCTGAAAATATTGACTAAAAGTTGCGGATTTTGTATAATGCAACTGATAGTTGACAGAGAAATGTGAGGTTTTGTGTAAATGTCTGTTGGAAGCCGAATTTCTGACCTGCGCAAGGAACACAATATTTCCCAGGGGCAGCTGGCCAAGCTACTGGATGTCAGCCGTCAGGCTGTTTCCAAATGGGAGAACGATCAGACCAGCCCTGATACACTCAATCTCATAAAGCTTGCCGATGTCCTGGAAACAGAGGTTGAATATCTGGCTACCGGGCAAAAACCCGTTTATCAGCCTGCTCCAATCATGATCAATCTGGTCGAAAAACCCGACCGTGTCGTCGTGAAAGAAGTCCCAAAACGCATTATTGTCAGGCAAAAACCTCGGCTGAATCCCCCGTTCTGGATTGCTTTTGCGGGTGTATTCTTCCTGCTTGGACTTTTACTGGGACTGATGCTGTAAAACTGATATTATAAAACGGAGGGGAGCTGCAATTGCGGCTCCCCTCTTCCCTGTTGTATATCGAAACTTTTATAATGCAAATTCGATTGCTTCGCGAATATTGCGAACCCTGAATACTTCCAGTCCGTCGGGCATTTCGATTTTGTCAGATCCGGATTTCGGAATAATGCACTGTTTGAAACCCAGTCGCCGAACCTCCTGCAGCCGCTGTGACAGATGATTCACGGCTCTGATCTCACCGGTCAGACCCACTTCTCCGATCGCTGCCAGCGCAGACGAGATCGGTCTGTCCCGATAAACGGATGCGATTGCCAGAATCAGCGGCAGATCAGCAGCTGTTTCGTCCAGCTGAAGACCGCCAACTACATTGATATATGCGTCAAAGGTGCTCAGCGCCAGCCCTCCCCGCTTTTCTGCCACAGCCATCATCAGTACTGCACGGTTAAAATCGAAGCCGTCAGCGGCTCTGCGGGGGACATTAAAGCTCGTCTTGGTGACAAGGGCCTGGATTTCTGCCAGTACCGGTCTGGTTCCCTCCATGACGCAGGCGACACAGGAGCCCGGTGCGTTTTCGGGTCTTCCCTGCAGCAGCATTTTAGAAGGGTTGGGGACCTCGATCAGTCCGGATTCTCCCATCTCGAATACGCCGATTTCGTTGGTAGAGCCAAAGCGGTTTTTTGCTGCACGCAGCAGACGGTAGGAAGAATGTGCATCGCCTTCAAACAGCATGACGCAGTCCACCATGTGCTCCAGAACCTTCGGGCCGGCGATGGCACCGTCTTTGTTGATGTGTCCCACCACAAAAACGGTGATTCCGTCCTGCTTGCTGACCTGCATGAGGGTCATGGTGCAGTCTTTTACCTGAGAAACGGAACCGGGAGCGGACTCGTTTGCCTCGTTGTAGAGGGTCTGAATGGAGTCGGCAATCAGCACATCCGGCTTGGTTTCCTCTACAGCATCCAGCAGAGCTGACATCCGTGTTTCAGACAGGATATACAGTTCCTGAGAGTCAACCCCCAAACGCTCGGCACGGAGCTTCAGCTGTCGCTCAGACTCTTCGCCGGATACATATAACACTCTGCGATCCTTGCAGATGTTGGCGCAGATCTGCAGCAGCAGCGTGGATTTGCCGATTCCGGGTGCGCCGCCTACCAGTACAAGACTTCCCTGCACAGCGCCTCCGCCCAGTACCCGATCCAGTTCTCCCATACCGGTGAAAAAGCGGGTTTCATCATCGATATCCACATCGTGAAGCTGCTTCGGGGTCCTGCTCATGCCCACGGGTGAAGATTTTGCTCTGCCGGGGGCAGTTGGTTTTTCAATATGTTCCACAAGCGTATTCCACTGACCGCAGCTGGGGCAGCGACCCTGCCATTTTGGGGTCTCGTTGCCGCAGGAGGTGCAGAAAAATACGGTTTTTGTCTTAGCCATACGGTAATACTCCTTCTGATTTCCTGCAGACGATTATACCAACATTTGTTCGATGGGTCAAGGATTTGCCATTGCGCAGCAAGTGGAATCATGGTATGATGAGAAAAATGTAAGGAGGAATCGGCATGGAATCTGCAGCCATTCATGAGATATTAGAAAAACAGCGCAGCTACTTTCATTCCGGCGCGACTCTTGCGCCGATCTTTCGGGTGGAACAGCTGCGGCGGCTAAAAAATACAATCAAATCCAATGAAGAAAAGATCAACGCAGCATTGCGTGAGGATCTGGGCAAGAGCGCCTTTGAAGGATATATGTGCGAAGTGGGGCTGGTGCTGGAAGAGCTGCGGTATATGATCAAGTATGCATATGGCCTGTCCAGATCAAGGACTGCGCCCACTCCCCTGCACCAGTTTGCCGCAAAGAGCTATATCCAGCCGGAGCCATACGGAAATGTGCTGATCATGAGCCCGTGGAACTATCCGTTTCTTTTGACCATGGGGCCGTTGGTGGATGCACTGGCAGCCGGAAACACGGCGATCATCAAACCCAGTGCCTATTCCCCTGCCACTTCCAGAGTCATTCAGGAACTGATCGGCCAGTGCTATGGCAGTGAATATGTGGCAGTCATTACCGGCGGACGGGCAGAAAATCAGGCTTTGCTGGATGGAAAATTTGACTACATCTTCTTCACCGGCTCTCAGGCTGTCGGCAAGGTCGTCATGGAGAAAGCCGCCAGACACTTGACACCTGTGACACTCGAACTTGGAGGAAAAAGCCCCTGTATTGTGGACGAAACGGCTAAAATTGACCTGGCAGCCAAGCGAATCGTGTTCGGAAAATTCTTAAACTGCGGACAGACCTGCGTTGCTCCGGACTATGTCTGGGTGCATGATTCTGTAAAGGAAGAACTGGTTCAGGCGATTGCCCGGGAAATCAGAAATCAGTTTGGCGAGTCTCCGCTGGAGAATTCCGACTATGGAAAGATCATCAGCAAGAAGCATTTTGACCGAATCTGTTCGCTGATAGACGAGAACAAGGTGGTTTTCGGCGGAAAAACAGAAGAATCCTCGTTGAAAATCGAGCCAACGGTTCTGGACGGTATTTCCTGGAATGATGCCGTTATGGGACAGGAGATTTTTGGCCCTGTGCTGCCGATTCTGACCTTTACGGATCTGAAAGAGGTGGTATCGGATTTGCAGCAGAAGGATTCCCCTCTGGCGCTGTATATATTTAGCCGCCACCAGCCGTCTGTTGACTATGTGACGCAGCATGTGCGCTATGGCGGTGGATGTGTCAATGATACCATCATCCATCTTGCGACCACAGCCATGGGATTCGGCGGCGTAGGAGCCAGCGGCATGGGCTCGTACCACGGCAAATGCGGATTTGACACATTCTCTCATATGAAGTCCATCGTGGATAAGAAAAACTGGCTGGATCTGCCCATGCGCTACCAGCCGTACAAGAAAATCTATGAAAAGCTCCTTCGCCTGTTTTTACGCTGAAAAGAATAAAGAATGCGGCAGTCATTTGACTGCCGCATTTTCTATGTGATTTGCCAGAGTCCCGGCGATGACGCTGCAGAGCTTTTTTTGGTATTCCGGGGTCCTCAGCTTGCTTTCTTCCTCCGGATTGGACAGAAATCCGCACTCGATCAGGATACCGCAGCAGTCGATGTGCTGCATGATATACACTCCGTCAGACTTTTTGCAGGTCCGTTTGCTGGATGCGGTCAGAGCTTCGTTCATATTTGTCTGCATCAGCGTGGCAAGATCCTTGCTTTCCTGGGAGGAAGCATAGAATACCTGGGGCCCTGAATAGCGGCTTTCCGGGTAGAAATTCTGATGGATGCTGACATAGATTGGATTTTTCATCCCGTTTACCAGATTTACCCGGTTTTTCAGGTCAGAACGCTTCTGCTCCCGAATGGTATTGCCTTCAGTTGCAACGCTGACATCCTCCGTGCGAACCATCACTGTTTCATATCCCAGAAGCGACAGAAGCCGGTCCAGTCGTTTGGAAATCTCAAGATTGAACTTGCTTTCCAGCACGCCGGTGCAGGATGTGGTACCGCCGTCGATCCCTCCGTGACCTGCGTCGATCACCAGTGCAGGCCGCATGGTGAAGGACTGCGGATTGCTGACGCTGAGTGCGCTGTTGCCGACAAAATAGCTGATCAGCAGGCAGGCACTGACCACATACAGATAAATATATGCATATCGCTTCAAAAAGTCTCTTGCTTTCATCAATCACCCCTCCCACAGATTCTATGCTCGTCCGGGGCGGTTATGAACCGGGTGCTCCGTTTATGCATAGAATGACCAGGAACGACAGTTCAGACTTTTCTTTCAGGAGGAATGTAGTTTTGAAACCAAGAATGAAGCGCCCGGTTCAACGGCAGCCGGAGGGCTGCAACGGGGTACTGCCGGCCAGCGCGCCTTTGGCAAATCCGTATGTCCCATTTCAGCAGGAAAATCCGCCCCAGTACGAAGCCAGAAGAGGTTTGATTCGCGGCACAATGTTCCCGGGGCTGGATCTTCCGTTTATGGGGATGTCAAATCAAAAAGAAAAGCCCGATACGCTGCTGAGTCAGTTACAGACGCTGAATTTTGCCATTACGGAGCTTTCCCTGTATCTGGACACACATCGGGATGACCATGAGGCTCTGGAGCTTTACCGGGCCTACCAGGAAATGTATGGAAAGATCAGGGCACAGTATGAAGAAGAATATGGCCCGCTGAATCATATGCATCCCGGCGAGGGAGAATATCGGTGGCTGGACGATCCGTGGCCTTGGGAATACTGCGCAAATCAGGAGGATTAATCTATGTTTTCGTATGAAAAGAAGCTTCAGTATCCGGTAAAAATCGATAAACCCAATCCCAGACTGGCAGCACTGATCATCAGTCAGTACGGCGGCCCGGACGGAGAGCTTGGTGCATCGCTGCGGTATTTGTCCCAGCGCTACAGTATGCCGTTTGACGAGCTGAAGGGCCTGCTGACAGATATCGGTACAGAAGCAGCGGAAAAGGCCTGAGTGCAGGGGGTGTGTTATTCGATGATGCGCTGACAGCGCCACCGAAACGGGAAATCCTTCAGATATACATCAACCTGCCCATCTTCTGCAATCACCATTTTGTCCAGCAATTCGGCATAAAACTCTTCGCCCAGGGATTTTCCATCCAGAAGCGTGTGGATTTCTTCTTCGATTTCCTGTTCCTGTTCTAAGGTGCAATCATCCTGCAGAGCCTGTAACAGACCATCGGTGAATTTCTGATGGTCAAAGTGCAATCTGTCTATCACCAGCTGCATGATGCGGATGACATCTTCATTCGGGATGGACTGACCGCTGCAGCCAATCTGATTCCCGTCGGCACCTATATGAGGCCGTCCGTTTTTGTTTGCTTCCTGACATCTCCACGCCTGATAGACGGTTCCGTCTTTTCGCTTTCTGCTCCGGGCAACATAGCTGCAGCCGCACCGGGCGCATTTTATTTTCCCGGAAAACGGGTAGCGTTTGCTGTATTTGGGTTTGCCGTCCTGAGAAACAGCCCGGGCATCCAGAATCCGATTGGCTCGCTCGAACAGCTCTCGGGAGATGATTGGCGGATGATGGTTTTGCAGGATGATGAAATCTTCCTCCCCTTTGTTGTATTTTTTATCGTGGGACAGGTAGTCCGGCGTGTATGTTTTCCGCTGTACCAGATCACCGCAGTATTTTTCGTTTCGCAGAATCCTTAAAATCACGCTGCTTTGCCACTGCATTGCACGCACAGGCGCAATACCGGCTTCCTGAAGCTCCCGGGCGATGACGCGGGTGCCCTTCCCCTCCTCTGCGGCTTTGTGGAAGATGAGCCGGACAATTTGGGCGCCTTCTTCATTGATGTACATTTTGCCGTTCCGGATGTCGTAGCCCAGCATGGATCGCCCGAACACGACCCCTTGCTCCATCTGGCGGCGCTGACCCCATTTCACCCGTTCGGAAGTCTTGCGGCTTTCTTCCTGAGCGATGGAGGACATAATGGCAAGCCGCAGCTCGGCATCCCCATCCAGTGTGTTGATGTTATCATTCATGAAAATAACACCGACACCGTGCTTTTTGAGATCCCGGGTAAAAAAGATGCTGTCCAGCGTGTTTCTGGCAAATCTGGAGATTTCCTTGGTAATAATCAGGTCAAAGTCCCCGTTTTTGGCGCAGGCGATCATTCTGTTGAACTGCTTTCGCTTCTTCGTGCTGGTGCCGGAGAGGCCTTCGTCTGCGAAAATCTCATACAGCTGCCAGCCGGGATTCCGGTCGATGTACTGACGGAAATAGCGCTGCTGACTTTCAAATGAGTTGGCCTGGTCTTCGTGATCTGTTGAGACACGGCAGTAGGCTGCCACCCGTATTTTGGACTGGGGAATCAGCCTCTGCCGGTTCATTCGTTCGTACCTGCTGGTACTCATCTGGATTCCGCCTCGTGATCGTGGATGCTCAGGGTGCATACTTCAGCCTGAGCATCTGGCAGAATCCCGCGCCGCCTGAGGGCGTGCAGAATCGCCGATTGCAGATTTTTCAGAAAGGCAGGGTCGGGTTCTGGTACGGAATCACCGATATATACGAACTTTTTGCTTTTCAACAGCAGCACCTCCTTCTCCTAACTATATGAAATCGCCGTGGTGTTATTGCACGGGATATTTACAAGAGTCGGCGGCGCAGCCTGAAAAAACAAATCCCTCCGTTCCTGCCCAGACCGCAGAAACGAGGGATTTTTGTTGTATAGGGGTTATGAAACTTCTGTGCTTGTCAGCATATTCCGGTATTCCTGAGGAACCATTCCGGTCGCTTCCTTGAACAGGCGGGCAAAATACCGGGGATTTTCATATCCGACCATTTCAGCCACATGATAGACCTTCAGATTCGGATCGCTCAGAAATTCCTTGGCTTTTTCAATTCGCAGCGCAGTCAGATATTCGACAAAATTGGTGCCGGTCTTTTTCTTAAACAATCGGCTCAGATACACCGGACTGACATAGAAAATTTCGGCAAGGACGCTCAAAGTCAGGTTTTCTGCAAAATGAGTGCCGATATAGCTCTTGACCCGGTCAATCAGCTCTCCTGCCATTCTGGTTTCGTCCAGCTGCTGCAGCCGTTCCAGCAGCTGCTGGAGATACTGGGTCATGTACGCATTGATTTCCGACAGACTTCCTGCTGCCAGAACCTCAATCAGCGCCTCGCTCAGTAGGACATGGCGGGGATAATCCGGCAGCATCAGATTCTGGATAGAGGCATCGATCTCAACCAAAAGCTCTGTGCAGAAGCGCTGGGCCTGAATGATGGAAGAATTCTGCCGGTTTGCTACAGCATACAGGGTGCTTGTAAACAGCGGAAGGATCTGCGGCCTCTTTTCTGCTACGGAAAGCATTTCCACCAGATCCCGGATTCCCGCTTCCTCTTTGGGGTTCCGTTCGCCGGTACTGAGGAAGATCTGTTTCACCTGCTCGTAAAAAGTCACACCGGCGGAGCTTCTGGCGTTCTGATAGTGCATGGCTTTGGATGCCTGCTTTGCGGCCAGCCGGAGCTGTGCATATCCGGGCTGGGTTTCAGAAACGCCTGCGCATAGCTGAATGGGGCCTGAATGCTGCGCGATAAAGGAATCGAGCTGCGTGTGCAGGTCGGGGGCAGCCTGTGGGCGCTCCAATACGGCCAGAAATTCGTGCTTGCTGGGAGACATGATGCGGCAAGGGTGGAAGGTCTGGCGGAAGGTGTCGATCAGATCGTCTGCAAGTGCGGTTTTTCCTTTGGAAATCATATGTATGACAGCAATGGGTGCCGTCACATCCAGACAGACAGCAGCCCGCTCTTCATCGTAAGGGTAGCCGTTGATGAAATTCATGATGAGCGTAAGTGCCAGCATTTCCTGAATGTCATCATCGGAATTGCTGTGCTTGTTTTCCTCATCCAGAATTCCACGCACCTTTTCCAGCAGCTGCTTCATAGCGCCGAAATTGACGGGCTTTGTCAGATAATCCAGCGCCCCCAAGCGCAGAGCCTGCTGCGCATAGGAAAACTCGCTGTAGCCGGACAGGATGATTGTTTTGATTTTGGGGTACTGCTCTTTCAGAATGCGGAGCAGGTCGATGCCGTTTTGAATGGGCATCTGAATATCGGTGATGACCAGATCCACGGGATGGTTTTCCAGAAAAGTCAGAGCCCGGGCAACGCTTGTGGCGGTTCCGGCAACCTCGTAGCCGATGTCGGCCCAGGGAACAAAGCGGCTGAGGCCCTGTGTGACCATTTCTTCATCGTCTACCAAAAGTACACTATACAAAATACGATCTCCCCTTTATATCAGACGGTCGGCTTCAGCGGTACGGTAAGCGTTACCACTGTCCCCTTCCCTAATTTGCTGTCAATATGGATACCATACTCCTGACCATAGCACAGGTGGCAGCGCTGATTGACATTGCGCAGACCAATGCCGTTTTTGGTGATTTCGGTGCTGGAAAGGTTCTCCCGGAGGGCTTCCAGCTGCTCTTGCGACATACCGGAGCCGTTATCCGAAATACGCAGGACCAAGCGATTTTTATCGGAAACTTCACCGGTAATGGAAATCAGCCGGTCATTCTCCTGATCCACTTCAAATCCGTGGCGCACTGCGTTTTCCAGAATGGGCTGCAGAGCAAGGCACGGGATCATATAGGCGCAGGGATCGAAGGACAGATCGGTTTCCAGCAGGATCTTGTTGGTATGCCTGAAATTAACCACATCCAGATATGTGGAGGCGTGCAGGAGGCTGTCGTGAACCGTCTCTTCCTTCTGATCGCCCTTGATGGTCATACGAAGCAGGGTGCAGAATTTTTCAATCATATCCGATGCTGCGCTCTCGCCACCGGCTTCATACATACATTCCCAGCGAATCATATCCAGGGTGTTGTACAGGAAATGGGGGTTGATCTGCATCTGCAGAGCATCCAGCTGAGCTGTTTTCTGACTCAGCTCCAGAGCGTTCTCCCGAAGTTCTGCCACATACACCCGGTCAATCAGACTCTTCATGTCGGACACCATGTGGTCAAACTCGCTGCAAAGGACGCCGATCTCGTCGTGGCTTTCTGCTTTGTATACGGCGGAAAAATCACCTGCACCGACCCGCTTCATGGAACGGATGAGCTTGTTTACGGGGTAAGAAATGCTGACAGCAGTCAGATAAAAACCTCCGGAGCCAATCAGGATCACCAGACACATTATCAAAATATTGATTCGGCCCAGCTGATCGACCTTGTCCATGATATGCTCCCGATAGGTTAGATTCACGATATGCAGCGGAAAATCCGGCTGACCGCAGAAGCTGGCAAGCAGCTGCTGATCGTCTGCCTCCAGCATGAGATTGCCCTGATGCTGCGAGAAAATGCGCTTCAGCAGGCCACTGCGCTGCTGGATAAAGGGTGGCGCGGAAAAACCGGCGGAAATGCCCTCTACCATGCCGTTTTCACCGACAATAAAGGTGTTGCCGCCGTTCTGGCTGGAATATTCACTCAGGGCGTTGGTGAAGTACTTCGGATAGATACAGCAGACCAGCACGCCCAGAGGCTTGCGGGTGCCGGGTTGATAGACCTGATAGGACAAGGTAATGCATCCCTCGATGCCAAATTTGGCATCGCTGCTTTCAAAAAACAGGTCCGGAGCATCCTTCACAGAGTCTCTCCAAACGGGATAGCCCTGGGCTGCCACGGCCTGAGTGTAGATTTCGCTTTCGTGAAAGGAATCCAGATCCCGGATAAATGCTCCCCGGGAGTCGTTCTCCCCGGCTGCCATGGAGTACTGATCTTCGTCCATGACGAAAATCATCGCTTTAATGCCGTCTTGCCGCTTTTTTGCCAGCAGCAGTGTCTGCTCAATGGATTTTGTGTTTTCGCCGTATCGGCGGACGGCATCTGCGTCACCGGCAGCGACCCGCTCCTGGAGGCTTTTGTTTTCCACCAGAGCTTCCAAAAAATGATCGGACAGGATGAGTCGAGTCATCTGCTCTTCAAAGCGCCCTCTTTCCTGGTCCAGCTTGAACGAGGCGTTCTGCACCAGAACGGACAGGTATTTGATCAGACCCGTTTCCATTTCGCGGGCGTAGCTGTTATGATTGAAAAAAGTAATAAATATGGTTGATACAATTAAAAGTGTACAGAATACCATTAAAAGACGGGAAAAAAGGTTTAGTTTACGCAGCTGCCGAATCAGTCTGCGGATGAGTTTGCAGGGACGACGGTTGGTATTCATGGAAAGACCTCGCATATGTTTTGATGGAGAAGTAAAGCATTTTCAACAATTACTCCCGTTTGCTCTACCCACTGATTATAACATTTGTTGAATTAGAAAGCAAGAAAAAGGCAGGACACAAATGTGTCCTGCCTTTGCAATTTATAAGATTTTAGGAAGCCTTATTTGCTTCGTTGAAAGAAGCCAGAGCTTCCTTTTCAGCCAGAGCCTGTGCATCAGCAAATTCCTTCTCGGGATCTGCGTTGGGGTCAGCCAGAACCTTCTGAACAGCACGGTCTACATAGGAACCGAAGTCAGCCTTGCCGTAGAACTCCAGACGGCCAATCTCACCGATGCTGGACAGGACAGGTGCCCAATCTTCGGGGAAATCAGTGAAGTCAGCGATGCTCATATCGGTACGGGGAATGGTAACAGGAGCGATAGCGCCCTTGCTTGCCTTGTGCTCGTAAGTGCGGGACAGCTCGTCCTTGCTGTACATGAAGCTGATGTACTCCCATGCAGCATCCTGCTTTTCCTTGGAGGAATTAGCATTGATGACATAGCAGGAACCAGCAATAGCGGTTGCGGACTTGCCGGAAGGACCAGCGGGAGGTACGCACAGACCCAGGTCATCCAGATCCATACCCTTGTTGGCAACGTCCATGACCCAGTCAGTTGCGAAAGGCATCATAGCGATCTTGCCCTGGCTGAACTGCTCCAGCAGATCAGTGAACTTCAGGGTGCGGTCGGTCTGCAGCAGCTTTTCGCCGGACAGCTTCTGATAGTACTTTGCAGCTTCGATAACAGCGGGATCGGTGAAGGTCAGTTCGGCGGTGCCGTCTTCATTTTCCTTGGTCAGATCGCCGCCAG
The DNA here is from genome assembly GCA_020025595.1 of Oscillospiraceae bacterium. Lineage (GTDB taxonomy): Bacteria > Bacillota > Clostridia > Oscillospirales > Oscillospiraceae > Faecousia. The sequence goes on along the minus strand of JAHHRV010000002.1, from coordinate 43,262 downwards.
CCTGCCAGACATAGTACTGGAAGAACCACTCGGTCCATTCAGCAGCCAGTGTTGCATAACCGGCAACCTGCTTGTCGGGGTTGTTCAGAGCCTTAGCCATCTCAAAAGCCTCGTCCCAGGTCTTGGGAGGATTCTCGAAACCGGCTTCAGCAAACAGAGCCTTGTTATAGCCGAACAGCATGGGAGTTACTTCGCAGGGCAGACCGTAGATCTGACCGTCGCGGGTAAACATATCCAGGTAAGCCTTGTCCCAGTACTGGGCTTCGTCCCAGGCGTCCATATACTCGTTCAGAGGTGCCACAATACCAGCGGAGATGTACTTGTCCATCATGGTAAAGGAACCGTTGATAAAGTCGGGAGCGGTACCGGCGGCAACAGCCTGATAGAACTCGTTACCGGGGTCGCCTTCCTTTACGACCTTGTTCAGTGTAATCCAGGGATGCTCTTCCAAGAATGCGTCTTCGCGTTCCTGCTGGAACTCATCCTGGTTACGGCTGGTAACCCACATGGTCAGTTCTACAGGTGCGTGATCATCGGGGGCGTTGGTAGTTTGAACGACGCTGTCAGTAGCGGGTACAGGAGCCTTCGTTTCATTGGTAGTGCCAGTGTTTCCGCAGCCTGCCAGCATGGAAAGTGCGATTGCACCCGTGCTCAGCAATGCAAGCAATTGTTTACTCTTTTTCATCAGTGTTCCTCCTCCAGATTTCTTCAGGCGTTGGCACTGTAACGGTGCTCACCTGTCATGGCCTTATGATATCAGACTGTTCAGGAGGTGTAAATGATGAAAAATCTACCTGATGGGCAAAAAATTTAACCTGTTGCCTGGCGCTGGACGCTGTGTAGTATGTGCTATGTAAAAAAGTAAAGAATTGTGACACAGGTGGTTGAATTTATATCTCTCTTTCCTGCGGTGGAATTTGATAGAATAGTACCACAATTGGAAAGGAGCGTCTGCCGTTATGAAGCGTTTGGACCGTTTGGATCACCGAAACTATTTCCTGCAACAAAAAATCACCCCGTGGTTGATTTTGTGTATCCCCATGCTGTTTACATTATGGTTAAAATATTATCCCATTATGAAAGCAGTATATATTTCTTTCTTTAATTATAATCCCATCGATAAACCCGGTCAGTTTGTGGGCCTGGAGAATTACAAGACCATGTTCGCTACCCAGTATTACTGGGAGGCATGGGGAAACAGCTTTGTATTCCTGTTCCTGCAGATCCTGATGGTCTTTATTATTCCCATCATTCAGGCTCTGTTCCTGAATGAGCTGCGCAGAAAGAATCTTATCTCTACAATGTATCTGCTGCCCACCCTGATCCCCACTACTATTAATGTAATCATCTGGCGCTGGGTCTGGCATCCTGATTATGGTATTGCAAACCAGATTGTAAAATTCTTCGGCGGTCAGCCGCAGACCTGGCTGAGTGATCCGTCTCTGGTAAAGTTCTGTATCATCTTCCCCGGTGTCATCGGCGGCGGTGTTGCAGTGCTGCTTTACCTGTCTGCAATCCAGGGCATCTCTCCTGATATTATGGAATCTGCTTCTCTGGATGGCTGCACCGGATGGAAGCGCATCTGGTACATCACCCTGCCCAATATCAAGTTCGTCATTTTCATCCAGTTTGTGATTGCGGTTTCCTCTGCAATGCAGATGCTGGATGCACCGTATATGTTTGCAGCCGGCGGTCCCAGCGGCGCTTCCACCACTCAGGGCATTTACATCTACAATGCATTCAACCGGGACTACAACTACGGCCGAGGATCGGCGGCATCTGTGGTACTGATGCTGGTGGTCATGGCTATGACGGCCGTTCAGATGCACTTTGAGAATGCAGAAAGGGAGTGATTGCTGTGAAAAGAAAAGAGAACAAAAAGATTCGCCTTTCCAAAGGTGATCTGTCCTTGAAGATCGTTGCAATTATCGTGACGACGATTTCCATGCTGATGATCCTGTTCCCCTTTGCACTTACCATCAGCAATGCAATGAAGGATAATGTGAAGATTTACGATGTTCCTCCCAAGCTGCTGCCTGACTCAGCCAATTCTCTGAGCCTGACTGTGGACTACACGGGCTTTACCGGAACAGACAGCGAGCTGGAAGCTGCATTGCAGGACGATATGGTCAGCGCAATGTTTGGCATTTATACAAAGCTCGACCGTGAGTCCATTTTTGAGATCAAGTTCTACGGTGTCCAGGATGGAAAAACCATTTTCTACTCCCGTGCTCACCAGATCGAGCTGCAGATGGAAAAGGAATACGGTGTCTATGAAGGAACCGTGCTGAAGGAAAAAACCCTGCTGTACAAGGACCGTGCAGAGAAGGTTTCCAAGATCCTGGGATATGACTTCAATGTAAACGGCCTTTCCGGTCACTCCGCACCCGAGGTCGTTCAGGCAGAGACGCTGGATATGCTGGACGAAGTATTTGCCGAAAAGTTCCCCCTCAAGGGCGAGCTGACCGCCTGCAAGACTTCCAGAAACAACTTCCTGCTGCTGGAGAGCTTCAAGCACTATATGCGTCTGCCCCAGTATATGTATGACAGCAATGAAACCATTGCAAAATACGGCTTTATGGCATTCGTTGGCAACACCGTGCTGGTTATCGGCTTTGCAATCATTGCCCAGGTTCTGCTGTGCTCGATCTGCGGCTTTGTGATCAGCCGTCTGCTGTCCCCCAAATCGGCTCGCTTTGTGTTGATGTTCTTCCTGGGCGCTATGATGATCCCGTTCGTCAGTATCATGCTGCCGCAGTTGATCATGTACCGTGAAATGGGCGCCTATAACAACTATGCAGCCCTGCTGCTGCCGTTCCTGTATCCTTATGGCTTCTATGTGTATCTGTTCAAGGGCTTCTTTGACCGGATTCCGGGTTCTTACTTTGAGGCAGCCCGTCTGGACGGCGCATCCAGCTTCTTCCTGTACACCCGTATCTGTATGCCCCTGTCCAAGCCTATCATTTCCCTGATTGCACTGCAGACCTTCCTGGGCAACTGGAACGACTTCTTCTGGGCATGGATGGCAACCGAGCGGCAGGATCTGTGGACACTGAATGTGGCACTGTACAACATTTCCAACAATGTCAGCACCAAGCAGAATGCGCTTATGGGTATTTCTCTTGTGACCATTCTGCCGGTCGTCCTTGTGTCCCTGATTTTCTCCAAACAACTGAAGCAGAGCGTTATGGCCTCTGGCGTGAAAGGATAAACTATGGATCATTTTACTCAGGAAATTCATATTGACCTGCCCGTTCAAAGCGGCAGAACCATTTGTGTAACAGATTTTGGTGCGAAGGCTCAGCCCGGAAACTGCAATACTGCAGCTTTCCGGGAAGCAATCGATGCCTGCAAAGCACAGCCGGGTGCTGTGCTGGATATCCCTCATGGCGTGTATCATTTCTATGATGCACCGGGTAGAATCCATCTGCCCCTGCATGGCCTGACGGATTTGACCGTGGAGGGCCACGGCAGCGAGCTGATTTTCCACACGCCTGTAGCATACTTTGGTATCCGGGATTGCACCCGTATTCACATCAGAAATCTGATCATGGACTGGGCCTGGGAGGATGCACCGCTGGCAAGCGTTGGCGTTGTGACCAATGTTGCCCAGGACGGAAGCTATATTGATCTGAACTTCCCTTCCTGCAAGACGGTGCCTCAGGATATGGAAATCCGCATTGTCGGACCCTTTGACCCCAAGCGCTACACCCCGGGCTGCCCCGGCGGCATCGAGTTCCGCCCCTACCGCAACAACCATGTGCATCTGGCGGACGATGCCAAAACAGACGAAGAAATGCAGCACCTTGTCCGTGAGCTGAGCAACATTCTCCTGCCCCAGATGGAGCGCCTGAATGACAATTCCCTGCGTATTCCCACAAAGAACCCTGACTGGGCGCTCAGACATTTCAAGCCCGGTCAGTGCTATAACTTCCGCCATTTTGAATACGATGCGGTGGCAGTGCGTACCGCCCGCAGCAGCCATATCACGCTGGAGCGGCTGACCATTTACGGCTGCCCCGGAGACGGATTTTTGAGCAACGGCGGTGTTCACCATCTGCATTTTGATCATTGCCGTATTCTGCCCCGCCCTGGCACCTCCAGAAGCGTTTCCGTTTCCGTGGACTGCCTGCATGTGGGCAATTCTCAGGGCCAGTTCATCATTGAGGACTGCGATTTCTCTGCCGCCGGAGACGACTGCATCAACCTGCACGACAATTCCAGCATGGGCGTGCGCCGGCTGAGCGAGCATCAGCTTCTGGCGCTGCGTGTGGCCAGGAGTGCGCTTCAGTTTGATGCAGGCAGCATCATCGAGCTGCGCAACCCGGATCTGTCCCCTTCCGGCTTCACTTCCAAGGTAGAAGCTGTGGAATATCAGCCCGAGCAGCGCACCTGCATCCTGACGCTGGCAGAATCGATTCCTGAGAATCTGAACGAGGAAAGCGTCATTTTCAACCGCACATTCCATACAGATTTCTATATCATTCGCAACTGCCGCTTCACCAACAACCGTGCCCGGGGCGCTCTGCTGCAGGGCAGCCACGGCCTGGTGGAAAATAACCTTTTTGAGAACATTCAGGGAGCCGCGATCCAGATTGAAACCGGCTGCGAAAGCCGCTGGAGCGAAGGTCAGGGCGTTGATGACCTGCTGATTCGCCGGAATGTGATTCGCCACTGTGATCTGAATGCATGGCAGATGGCGGTGATTTACATGGGCGTGTACCTGCCGGGCGGACGCACGGATTATCCGGTGTTTACCAATATCGAGCTGTGCGAAAACACCATTGTAGATTGCCCCCGAATGGCAGGATTTTTCTCCTCCTGCGAGAATGTTCAGGTGCATCACAACACGGTAATCAATGCCGCACAGCTGGATTACAGCATCCCCTGCTACGGTTCCAGCACCATGGAACAGCCCATTTACGGGGAGCATTACGAGGGAATCTTCCAGTTTACCCACAGCAGAAACTGTGATGCCCGGGATAACCAGATTTTCAGCACCATTCTGTAACCCATTACGCCATAATTGGAGGATTTGTAATGAATACGACTCAGCATTACGGCTGTATCACTGCCCGGGAAGAATTCCTGTATCCTGATACAGAGCTTTCCCTGCTGCCGGATTCCCTTCGGCTTGCGATGCCTCGCAACGGAAGACCCGGAATCCAGCTGATGCTCAAGACGGACAAAAAACAGGTACACGCTTCCCTATCCGGGAACGGCTTTCAGCCTGAATGGTTTTCCATGCGCAAGGTTCCCGTGGAATACAACACCGGCGACGGTCAGCAGCAGGGTGGCGCAATGGTTCTGGAGGAGCGCCCTGAACAGAAGCCTTCCTACGCCACAAGACTGGCACCGTTTGATGTGTATGACTGCCTTGTGCCGTCGGAAGATGGTGATATTTCCACAGAAAACGGCGTGGCTGCCCTGTATTTCTGCCTGATTCCGGATGAAAATATTGCACCCGGTGTTCATCAGCTCACGCTTCAGGTGGATGGATATGCCTGTCAAATTGAGGTTGCCGTCTATCCTGTTCAGCTGCCGGAGGAATATTTCCCGGTGACAAACTGGTTCGGTCTGGATGCAATGGCACACTGCCACGGACTGGAAATGTACACGGAAGAATACTATGAAATGGTCCGCAAATACGCACGACTGCTGCGGCGGATGCACCAGAAGATCTTCTTTATCGAGCTGGATTCCTCTGTTTTGGTATCCAGAGATCCGGTGCAGTTTGATTTTGAACCCCTGCGCCCCATCATCCAGTGCTTCTTTGATGAAGGCCTGGATACTCTGGAAATCGGCCCCCTGCTGAGCCGTGGCTTCTTGCCTGACGGAATGCCTGATATGTACACGGCGGAATTTCGCTGCGCAGTAGCCCCGGACCTGCCTCTGGAAAGCCCGGAGGGCTATGCTCTGACGGTGGAATATATGAAGTCGCTTTCTGCATTCCTGAAGCAATATGGCTGGGACAAGCGGATTCTGTTCCACATCCACGATGAACCCGACATCCATTTCCGCACGGACGAGGATCTTGACGCACGCCGCCGCCAGTATTATCTGGCAGCATCTCTGGTGCGCCGGTACTTCCCCGGAGCACGGACCATCGAGGCGGTGGACAGCCCCCGGTTCTATGGCGGTGTGGATATCTGGACCCCCAGCACCGTTGGCTATGAAAAAAACAAAGAGGCCTTCGACCGATTTACTGCCCTGGGTGAAGAAGTATGGACCTATGTCTGCTGCGGTCCCGAGGGTGAATGGCTGAATCGCTTCCTGGACTTTGATCTGATCAAGGGCAGACTGCTGTTCTGGGGCTGCTCACAGAACCGGATTTCCGGATTCCTGCATTGGGGCCTCAACAGATTCCCCAAGGGAATGGACCCGTTCCAGGCTACAAGCTGCCACAATCCCACCGGAATCGGCACGAATTTCCCCTGCGGTGATGCATTTATTGCTTACCCCGGTGACGGAGAGCCCTGGCCCGGAATGCGGCTGGAAGCCCATCGCAGAGGTGTGGAAGATGCCACTTTGCTTGCAATGCTGCGCAGTAAGAACGCATCCGCCCACGACGAGCTGGTTGCAAAGGTTTTCACCGACAACAGCCATTATCAGAGTGATCCTGCCCTGTTTGAGCAGGTATATGAACAGCTGCTGAAGCTGCTCAGTGAAATGGATCAGTAAAAACAAAGAAAAGCTCTGACCGGATCGGTCAGAGCTTTTTTACTGCCTGTTCGGGTTATGTGGAGGCAGCCGAGGCTGCATCCATGACACAGTCAATGGTCAGAACCACCGCCAGAGCAACGATTTCATCGTGAGGATCTGCAATATCCAGCTCATAGCTGTCGCCCCAGGTCATCCACTCCTTGCTGATGGTGACGATTGGCCGCCCGGATTTGGTAATCTCATAATCGTGGGCTGTAAACCGTCCGTCGATGCTCCAGCCCAGACCCTCAATGGAATATTTCGGGAAAAAGAAGGAGAATTCCTTTACGATTTCTGCTACCTGTTCATCGCCAACGAATACATAATAACGGGGCAGGAAGCTGAAAACCTCCTGCTTGATGAAAGCGGCTTCCCGACCGCCCATGTCATAAACATGGAGCTTTCTGCCCCAGGAAAACACTTCCCCTTCCACATAATAGCGATCTCGTCCGGATACATCTTTGACGGTGAATTTGTCACCCCAGGAGAAGACCTTCTGCTTGATATACAGTTTCATGAATATCCCTCGCCTTATTTCATGAGAATGAACCCAATGGTATTGATTGCGAAATTTGCAAACATATGCGTAAACCAGGAGGTGTAAATGTTTCCCTGATCTTCGTCCAGGTAATTGAAAATCATTCCACCCACCATCAGCCCCGCCAAAATCAGCAGGAACAGCCACAGGTCAAACCACCCGATCATCATTGCCACATGATACACAGAAAACGCCAGAGAGCTGATCAGATACGCATGAAGACGGCGCATCTGCTTTTTCAGATTGAGAAACAGAAATCCCCGGAAGAAGAACTCCTCCAGCAGAGAGTTGATAAAGGAAATATACACGGCGACGAACAGGAAATTCCCCTTTCGCACGCCTGCATTTTCCGATAATGCACCGACAATGCCGGAGAAATCCATAAATGCAGACAGCAGAAAATATCCGCCCAGAATCAGAACAAAGATGCCGATTCCGAGAATCAGCGCTTTTCCAATGCCCTTCTTTTGAAACCGGAAAAGTGATTTCAGGTCGATTTCTTTGTCAGATCTGGAAACCAGAACAGGAATCAGCAGAAACATAACCAGTTTTGTAACGGATTTTGCTGCGTACCCCGGCTGAATGACTCCGTCTGTAAAGGCCATTATAGCGCAGGATAGCACCATAACAGCAAATATCTTTTGTGTGGTTGATTTATTCATCGCCATACCTGCATCATTATGTGCGCTCAAAGCCTAAGTACCGGGTGCCCTGGAAGGTCAGATTTCCGTGATCTCCCTCGATCAGCATACCGTATTCTCTTCCGTCCACACACAGCTCCATACGGTCACCGCTCTCTACCTGAAAGGTCACATAATAGGTCGTGGAGGTATGGCAGCCACCTGTATTGGCGTTGTGGTGACGGGAAACATGGGTGCGTTTTGACACAATAGTGGAAGGAACGGTCAGCCTGGGAGAGTGATTGTTCTTATTCCATTCACCGATCTGTTTGATGATTGTAACGATAATCATGCCGAAAATCAGCACAAAAGTCAGCGTGAACATTATCTCAAACATTCCAAATCCCATAATCGATTCACCTCAAAATATTTATATTCTGCCTGATGGATATTTATATGATACGAAACTCTCGCCGGTTCGTCAATGCAAAGCGGGATGATTTAAGAATCTTTTATGAATACGATCCTGCCGGGACTACATGGGGGTCAAGCCTGCCGCTTGCAGGTGATATGCCGGTGGGTGTTTCCAGAGGCTATAGGGACTTTTCCGATGCTTCTGTAGGTACAGAAGAACTGGGGCACCTGGAGATGATCGGCGCAATCGTGCATCAGCTCACGAGAAATCTGACGGACAGCCAGATTGAGGATTCTGCATTTGCACCGTATTTTGTTGATCATACCACCGGTATCTACCCCACTGCGGCAGCTGGATTCCCTTGGAACGCAGCATCTATGGGGGTTAAGGGTGATCCGATGGCGGATCTGACAGAAAACCTTGCAGCAGAGCAGAAAGCCCGTGTGACCTATGACAATATCCTCAGAATTTCGGATGATCCGGATGTCAATGATGCGATCCTGTTCCTGAGAGAGCGGGAAATCGTTCATTTCCAGAGATTCGGCGAAGCAATTGAGCTGCTCAGACAGAAGCTCAATTCTCACAATGTTTACAGCATGAATCCCGCCATCGATTTATAACGGTCGTGATCGGCTGTAATCGGTAACATATATCCCCCGGGCAAAAAACGCAGCCCGGGGGATTAAATTATTTTTCAATTTCGGATAGACTTGCAGGATAGATTTTAGTATAATCGTGTCAAAGACGAAAGAACGGTATTTCTGAGTACCGATGATAAGGTGAACTCGATGAAGATAATTCTATCCCCTGCGAAAAAGATGAATGTGGATGTGGATTCTTTTGCCTGCCAGGGTGCCCCTGTTTTTCTTGAGCAGACAGAAAAGATTCTTCATTGCCTTCAGCAGAAATCCTATGACGAACTGAAAAAACTGTGGGGCTGCAACGATGCCATTGCCCGGCAGAATTGCCAGCGCCTCAGCGAAATGAACCTTCAGGAGCGCCTGACCCCTGCGATTATTTCATACGAAGGCATTGCCTATCAGTATATGGCACCGGCGGTTTTTGAATCCGCTCAGCTGGATTACATTCAGGAGCATCTGCGGATTCTGTCCGGGTTTTACGGAGTGTTAAAGCCCATGGACGGCGTACGGCCGTACCGGCTTGAGATGCAGGCAAAGTTAAAGGTAGACGGCTGCCGGGATTTGTATGAATTCTGGGGCGACCGGCTCTACAGAGAGGTTGCAGACGAAGACGGCGTGATTGTGAATCTTGCATCGAAAGAGTACTCCAAGTGCATTGAAAAGTACCTTTCAGATACGGATACCTGCATCACCTGTGTATTTGCAGAATCGGTAAACGGAAAAATGGTGCAAAAAGGCACCTTTGCCAAGATGGCAAGAGGAGAAATGGTTCGCTTTATGGCAGAACATCAGATTACAGATCCCCGGGAAATGAAGCGATTTGACCGGCTGGGATATGTCTGCCGGGAGGATCTTTCAACGGAAACACAGTATTTGTTTGAGCGCCGGGAGGTATCTGTTTGACTGTAAGCTCCGGCGCAGACACAGATGATTGCCCGGGAAATGAGAAAAAGGAGTGTTGACTGTGGATGTAGCAAATGTGATGGAATACAAGTGTCCCTGCTGTGGCGCAGGACTTGCATTCGGAGAAAAAGAGCAAAAATTAAAATGCGGATCGTGTGGCAATTCCTTTGAGATCGATGCGGTGAAAGCCTTTAATGAACCGCAGGAGCAGGATTCCGATTTCTGCTGGGAGACGCAGCAACAGCAGCAGATGTCTGAGGAAGAAACCCAGAATCTGCGCAGCATTGTCTGCCCGTCCTGCGGCGGCGAAATTATTGCCGACGGACAGACCACGGCAACCTTCTGCCCCTACTGTGACAGCCCTGCGGTCATTCCGGGTCGGGTGTCCGGTGCACTGCGTCCCGATGGTGTGGTTCCCTTCCAGGTCACCAAGGAGGATGCAAAGGCGGCATTCAAAGCGCTGTGCAAGAAGAAAAAGCTCCTGCCCAGAGGATTCCACAGCCAGCAGCGGCTGGAAAAAATCGCGGGAATCTATGTCCCCTACTGGCTGTACGACTGCGACTGCCAGGCCGGCGGCAGATTTGATGCAACGCGCGTCCGGGTTTGGAGCACCGGCGATTATCGTTATACCAGAACAGATCACTACCTGCTGCTGAGAAACGGTAGTATGGGATTTGACGGAATTCCAATGGATGGCTCTGCCAAGATGGATGATAAACTGATGGAATCCATCGAGCCGTATGATTACTCCCAAATGGTGGGCTTTGATTCGGCATATCTGACGGGCTTCCTGGCGGATAAATATGATGTGGAAGCAAAAGCCGGACAGGAGCGAATCGAACAGCGGGTTCGCAAAACTGCCGAGGATCTGCTTCGTGAGACCTGTGTGGGATATGATACGGTTCTCACAACGCAATTTCGGGTGTCTACGCAGCACGCCAAAAGCCGATATGTATTGCTGCCGGTCTGGATGCTGTATTCCAAATACAGGGACAAGACCTATATCTTTGCCATGAACGGACAAACCGGAAAGATTACGGGCACATTTCCCATCTGCCCGACACGAGTTGCGGAGTGGTTTGCCGGAATTACAGCCGGAGTAGCGCTGCTGGCTACCCTGATTCAGATGCTGTTTTAAGGAGGGCTGGAAATGAAACGATTAACTTCCGTATTGATGCTGGTGGCGGTGCTGTTTAGCCTGAGTTTCTGTGTCAGCGCAGCCGGTACCCGTGTGATTGACGATGCAAACCTTTTAACATCGGATGAGGTTTCCGAACTGAATGAGCGTTGCCTGAAGATCGGCGACAAATATGATCTGGATGTGTTGATCGTCACCTGTGATGGTCTGGACGGAAAAACAGCCACAGAGTATGCAGATGACTACTTCGATTATAACGGCTACGGTGTAGGCCCTGACCGCAGCGGCGTTCTGCTGCTGGTCAGCATGGCAGACCGGGACTGGGCGGTCAGCACCCGCGGCGATGCAGAGGATCTGCTGAGCAAGCGAACCATTGACAAGATGATGAAATCGGTGCAGCCGGAGCTGTCTGCTGGTGAATATGCAGATGCTTTTGATATATATCTGGACCATCTGGACCGGAAGCTGGACGACTCCCCCAACCTGCTGGTTTCTCTGGTGATCGGTCTGGTTGTTGCGGGTGTCAGTGTCGGCGTTATGGCCTACACCATGAACACTGCCCGTTCTCAGAGCGGTGCCGGCGGATATGTGGACGGAGGCGTGCAGATGCAGCAGCAAAAGGATATTTTCCTGTACAGCCACACGAGCAGGACGAAAATCGAACACGAAAGCAGTTCTTCTTCGTCGTCTTCTCACCATAGCAGCAGCGGCAGCAGCCATGGCGGCAGCAGCGGAAAATTCTGAATACACGAAAAAAGGAGCGGCTGCATCGCAGTCGCTCCTTTATTTTTTATTTATCAGGATTCCCGGTCGGTCAGACTCTTTGCCAGATCTGTCATGAAATCGTTGCTGTCAAAAGCAGCCAGAGCATCAATTGCAATCTGAGTGTGCTTTTGCACCAGCTCTTCGCAGCGCTCCAGACCATAGAGCCGAACGAAGGTGTTCTTGGTTTCATCGGTACCAACAGCCTTGCCAAGCTTCTCTGCGGAGCCGATGACATCCAGCATATCATCACGAATCTGGAATGCAAGGCCCAGATTGTCGGCAAAGGTCACAGCGGCATCCAGCTGCTGGGCAGTTCCGTTACCTGCAATAACACCCATCAGGCAGGCGGCACGAATCAGAGCGCCGGTCTTGCGGATCTGGATGTCCAGGATCTCCTGCTCGGTGCAGGCACGCTCTTCACTCATGATGTCCAGTACCTGTCCGCCAACCATGCCGGTGCAGCCTGCGCACTGGGCCAGTACCTGAACGGCGTGAATTCTTGCATCGCTGCTGAGCTTGGCTCCTGCGACGGATTCAAATGCAGCGGTCAGCAGTGCATCACCGGCCAGAATGGCAACAGCTTCGCCGTAGACACGATGATTGGTGGGATTTCCCCGACGGAAATCGTCATTGTCCATGCTGGGCAGATCGTCATGAATCAGACTGTAGGTGTGAATCATTTCGATAGCAGCGGCCAGCGGCATGGCAGAGTCGGCATTTCCGCCGCACATTTTGCAAAAGTCCAGAACCATAATGGGGCGCAGCCGCTTACCACCGGCAAGCAGACTGTACCGGATGGATTCAAACAGCTTTTTCTGAGGTTCTGCGTCATAGTGGAAACAGGCTTCGTCAAGATATGTTTCCACAGTATGCAGGTACTGCTGCATACGCTGCTCGTTATTCTGTGTCATCTGTAAACTCTCCTTCTACAGGGTTTCCATCCACGCCTGCGTGGACTTTTTTAACCTGAAGCTCTGCATCATCCAGCAGCTTCTGACAGGAACGAACCAGCTGAGTGCCTTCTTGAAAGAGGTTCAGGGACTCCTCCAGGGCAATGTCGCCGTGTTCCAAAGCTCGTACGATCTGCTCCAGGCGGCTTAAAGAAGCTTCAAAGCTCTGATTTTTTTCATTCATGATCCATCTTCCCTTCTATGACATTTGCACGGATGGAACCGTCACTGACACGGACGGTAATCTGTTCACCGGGATTCACCTCTGCAGCGGAGCGGATAATGGCTCCGGACTGCGTTGAAGCAACAGCGTATCCTCTGGTGAGGACCTTCAGCGGACTCATGGCATCCAGCTTGGCGGTCTGGGCAACAAAGCGCTGGCGGTATTTGGAAACGGTCTGATTCTGAGCACCGATCAGCCGGGTTTCCAGCAGTTTCAGTGCTTTCCTGCGCTGTTCAAAGGATTCAAACGGCGACTGAAGCACAGGCCGGTTGGCTAAATGCGCAAGCCGCTCCTCTGCCCGGTTCAGTTTCCGCTTCATGGCAAGCGTCATGGCCTGCTCCAGAGAATCCAGCTGCTGGCGCAGAGCATCCTGATCCGGCACAGCCAGTTCTGCTGCATTGGACGGGGTTGCAGCTCTCAGATCTGCTACAAAGTCGGAAATGGTCACATCCGGTTCGTGTCCCACTGCTGAAATCACAGGGATCTTGGATGCGAAAATTGCCCGGGCGACCTGCTCGTCGTTAAATGCCCAGAGATCCTCAATCGAACCGCCGCCCCGACCGACGATCAGCAGATCCGCCAGCTGGAAGTGATTGGCATACGCAATAGCAGAAGCGATTTCTCCGGGGGCTTCTGTGCCCTGAACCCGGACCGGCAGGAGCCGAACCTGAGTCAGCGGGTAGCGTTTGCGCAGAATCCGCAGCATATCGTGGACAGCGGCACCGGCTTCACTCGTGATAATGCCGATGGTTCCGGGATATCTGGGAAGGGGCTTTTTATGCTCGGGGTTAAACAGACCCTGAGCAGCCAGTTTGCTTTTCAGCTGTTCAAATGCAGCGTATAGATCGCCGATTCCGTCCATAGCCATGGCGGTACAGTACAGCTGATAGGCACCGTCACGAACATAGACCGTGACAGAGCCCATCGCGATGACTTTCATGCCGTTTTCAGGCCGGAAACGCAGGCGATAGGCGTTGGATTTGAACATGACGCAGCGCATGGCTCCGGTCTCGTCTTTCAGCGTGAAATAGTGATGACCGGAGGGATACACCTTATAGTTACTGATTTCACCCCGAACCGCGATGTTGGACAGTCTGGGGTCTGTATCCAGTTTTGATTTGATATATTCGCTGATCTGTCCGACAGACAGAACTTGCTTTTCCATGTTATTCCTCCAGAAGACGATGGGCAAGAATTGCCACACCCATGGCATTATCCGTAGAAAATTGGGGTTGAGCGAATACGGGGTTCAGCGGTGCCAGCACGGTTCTCAGCATGGAATTGGAGGCAACACCGCCGGAGAAAACCACTTCCAGCCCGGGATAGACCTTCTGTGCGTTCTTGGTTGCGGTCAAAACAGCATTCGCAACGCACCGCAGTGCATATGCTGCGGTTTCGGCAGGATTGCCGTTTTTCACATGATACTGCTCCACTTTATTCTGGACACCGGACAAGGAGAACTCCAGTTCCGGGCATTTGACCTTGAATACGCTACGATCCAGGGCATCTTTGCTCAGAGCATCAATGTGCTTTCCGGACGGGAAAGGCAGATCCAGGAGCTGTCCGGTGCGGTCGATCAGCTGACCGGCAGAGATATCCGTGGTTCCGCCGATTTTGGTGGCTTTTACATTTTTGCCATCCGGCTCTACCAGCAGCAGTTCCGTGGTTCCGCCGGACAGGTGCCACGCAAGATGAGGCACATCCATCAGATCCGTGCGGCCTGCGCTCCAAAGAGCGGCGGCAATGTGTCCCTGCTGGTGGCTGACTTCAAACAGCGGAATATGCAGCGCTTCGCTGAGCAGAGTCGCCTGGGAGATTCCTGCAAGGAAACAGGGCATATAGCTCCCCTCCACGGCTCTGGGGCGGGTGCTGACCGCAACAGCGGCGATGCTGTCTGTCTCTACATTGGAAAACAGCCTGCCAGATAGCTCCGGCAGGCTCTTAATGTGGGCAAACAGTGCATCGCTTTGGCGCAGACCCAGCTGACCCTGTTTTACAGGCAGCAGCTGAGAGCAATTCTGACCGTCTATGCCGTTAAAGCAGGCAATAGATGTGGTGTAATTACTGGTGTCAAAGCCGATCGTGTTCATATTATACTTCCTCAGCTGCAGGCTCAGAAACGACGGTTTCTGCTTCTTCAGCGGGCTCTTCTGCTGCCTCAGGCTCCTCAGCGGTCACAGCCTCTTCAGCAGCTGCGGGCTCCTCAGCGGTCACAGCCTCTTCAGCCTCTTCAGCAGGAGCGGGATTGTTCTTGCTGCGGACAAAGCTTCCGAGAATGCCGTTGACAAAGGAACCGGCATCGGAGTCGTACTTCTTTGCAAGACGGACAGCTTCGGATACGGCAACACCGTCGGGAACGTCGTCTACAAACAGAATCTCATAGATAGCCAGCTGCATGATGGCTCTGGCCAGACGGGAAATACGCTTGACATCCCAGCCGATGGCATACTTGCCGATGGTTTCGTTCAGCATATCCAGATTCTCTGCAACGCCGGACACGACCTGCTGGAGGTAGTGGATCTGGCGGTTGGTAGGACGCTCGGTATAGACCTCGTTTTCCAAGGCCAAATTCTTATAATACTCCTCGTCGAGGCGAGTTGAAATCACTTGATCGGGAGTATCGCCGGTAAATTCCCGGCCATAAATCAGATGTACAGCCAGTTCTCTGGCATTTCCTCTAGTCATAATACCTGCCTTACTGTCGAACAATGCCGCACACATTTACGTGGACATTGGACACTTTAATACCAGTCATAGATTCCAGAGCGTTGGTAACAGCTTCCTGAACGGCGGTTGCTGCGGTGACAACACACTGGTTGTAGGAAACATTGATATAGCATTCTACCTCAACCTGCTCATCGTCATCGATGGTGACTTTGATTCCCTTGCCCCAGTTGATGCTGGGCTTACCGGCCAGAGAAACATTTTCAACCTCGGCAACTGCCTGGAAGATAATAGAAACAAGAACTTCTTCAGAAATCATCACACTGCCGTTTTCCTGGGTCTGGGTGACGTACTGCTTATATTCAGCCATAGTAACATACCTCCTATTTCGGTGGGCTCATCAGGGCGACTTGCCCCACTTTGCTCTATTGTACCACAATTGTGAAAAATTACAACTATTTTCTGCACAAAAATGGCGCTGCAATTGCAGCGCCATTGGCTTATTGCACTTCTACAATGCGGATGTCATCCAGATCATAGGCCGACTGGGTCAGAATCACATCGGTGATCACCGCAACATCTGTCTGCTGCAGCCCCTCTTCCGGTGCAGCTACCGCAACGCTGATCCCGTCGTCACTCATATAGGCAACGCAATCGGCATACCCCTTTGCAATGACCAGACTTTCGATCTGTGCCTCGCTCAGTGCTACCTGCACGATGGCATCGAGCTCTTCGGCGGATGTGGAGCTTGCTGCGGTATCATATGCCATGGCCTCCTGCAGCAGAGAAACTGCATTGTCCCGGGCCTCCTGACGAGACAGCCGCACGGCGGCGAAGTAATCGGAAGAAGTGGTATCTACGCTGAGCTCCTCCCCTGCTGCCTGATTTTCAGCATCTTTGCTCATGACCAGCATACTTTCGTCCATGACCTTTTCGGAATCCAGTGTATCGGTAAGCGATACCGGCTGGTTTTCCTCTGTATAGAGCCAGTTTAAGTAGATTCCGGCGCACACCGTCACTAAAACGGCTGCTGCAACTACATTTTTCTTCCAGGTTTTCATAAAATGATTCCTCCCATTCATTTCATTTTTACAACGGAAATTTGATCGGTCCGAAGGTTTGTGACACATCGAACTGCTTCGACGATGGCCAGACGAATCTGCGCCGAGTCTGCACCCTGACAGGCAACGATGGCACCCCGGTACACAGGAGCATCGACCCGGCGCACGAGTCCGTGTTCCTGACGGGATGCGTCCTCGATGATAACGGTGTCGGAAGTCTGTCTGGTATTTTCGGACTGTGTATCAGATGAGACATTTTCTTGAAAGCTGGTTTCGCTGCCGGTATGTTCCGTAAGAAGCACCTCTACCCTGCCTGCTCCGTCGATCTGGCCCAGGATTTTCTCCAACTGGGACTCCAGAGATTCTGCCGCAGCAGGTTCTGTCTGGGGAACCTCAATCGGATCAGAGGCCTTTGTCTGCGCCGGGATCATCATCAGTCCCAGACCCAATAACACGATCAGCAGGACATAGCGATACTTCTCCCAGATTTTCCTGAAGTTTTTTCCTAAGTTCAGTTCCTCCATTGCTGTGCGCTCCTCTCGATGAGCAGATCCTCCGTCAAAAAGCCGGAAATCATCTCTTTTTCATAGGGGGTGACGCGACCGGTGATCGTTGCAAAGACCGGCTGAAAGCTTTTCCGATCAACCTCGATGTCAACATTCACCGATACGCCCAGTGCCTCGGCTTTGTCCAAGATATATGCTTCTGACTGCTCGGATATGATAGAAATCATCGTATCCGCTGCCTGCGAAATGCCTGAGCTGGACGCAGACTGGGCCATGGCGGAATAATCGTGCCATGGATTGTCGAGATCGGAAAAATCAAAGCTGCGCAGGGGCGAAATTGCAATCAGCGCCATGAACATTCCGCAGAGCATCTTGCGGATGCGGGCTCCGGAACCGGAGTTTCCGCCGATGGCCAGAACCAGACTGACCAGAATGCCTCCGCAGACCAGGGTCATCAGATATCTTGCAACCGCATTCAATCAAAGAACCCCCTTCATAAAACATACGGTGCTGATCAGCAGCAGGACACTTTGCGTGCTGACCATCGCCAGCAGGATCCCCATGACAGCTGAAAAGTCCCCGATCAGCTTGGATGCTCCGGTGGATGAAAAAGCGGTGCAGATGGCGCTCAGTCCCTTTAACAGCAGGTACTGGATGCCCAGCTGCAGGAAAGGTCTTGCAAACATGGCAAGCACGGTCAGTACACCATATACACCGGCGGCGCTGCGCAGAACTCCTGCGCTGACCAGAACCGCTTCCGATGCATCCGATAAAATGCCGCCGATCACAGGGACTGCTCCCGAGATGGTGATTTTTGTCGCTTTCAGGGCGGCTGCGTCGGCGCTGCCGCTGACGACTCCTGTTACCGCCATATATCCGGTGAACAGGTAGAGAATGATTTTCATCATCCAGGTCATGGCCCACTTGATAAAATGCTTCATCTGGGCAAGGATGTCTTCGTGAATGGCAGCGTTTGCGATGGATAAAGTTAAGTACAGATAGATCATGGGTACCATGAGCCGGTTTACGCAGCTTGACAGCAGTGCATCGAATAGCGCAGTTCCCGTATATAATGCCGTAGAAGCTGTAAACCCACCCTGAGCCGCCAGAGCGCCAGTCATTACGGGCAGCAGCAGCTTTCCGTATTCGCTCAGTTCGTTTACCGTCTGCACCCCAAGCTGAATTAAAGATGTGGATGGTTCCAACAGAGACAGCGCCACTGCTACGGTGGCAGCCAGTTCCATAGAGCGTGAGGACACCGATGGGGCAAATTCCTGCAAGATACTGCACAGCAGAATAATTGCGGCAGTTTTCAGGCAGATTGCCATGGCATTATGCAGGGACGGGTTCCACTCTTTCAGAGCGAACACGATCACATTCCACAGCCCTTCGGAGAAGGTGTCTGCCGGCTGATCGGGCACGGCTTCGGCGACGGATTCCGGGGCTGGCGGAGCGGTAAAATCCATAGCACGGACAGGAAGAACCAGACCGAAAATGACTGCCAGCACAATCATCATTCGTTTCAAACCTGCATCAGCACCTCCTCCAGTATGGATACCAGCTGGCGAAGCAGCGGCAGACTGAGAAACAGAATGACACCGTTGGACAAAAACTGCAGAGCCTTGCCAAGGGCGGACTCTCCTGCGTCAGCGCAGATCAGCCCAATCAGCTCCGACAGAAAACCGATTCCGGCGCATTTCAGAAGCACGGAAATCAGATTGGAATCCAGATTGCCCAGTTTCCGCAGATCCTTCAGAAAGGAAACTACGGGTTCGAGAAACACGCCTGCGCTGGCGCATACCAGACAGCACACGCCCATGGTCAGGACAAGACTGATATCCTTGCTCTGCTTTCCCAGCAAAAGGATCAGAATTACCGCCAAAAGGATCATGGCGGAAGCTTGTAAGTAAAGTTCCATCAGAATTCAAAAAGTCGTTTCACCAGTTCAAACAGATCGGAAATTTTCTGGGCAATCATCATCAGCACCACCACCAGACCTGCAAGGGTGGTCATGGTGGCCTGCTCTTCCCGCCCGGATCGGGACAGAACCTGATTCAGGATGGAAACGATGATGCCGATTGCTGCAATTTTGAAAATCAGGTCAATATCCATAGTTTACAAAAACAGGATGGCCAGTGCGGCACCTGCGCAAAGGCCGAGGGTTTGGTAACTTCGCAGCCGGTTCTGGCGGTGGTCGCTGAGATAGCGCAGCTTGCTCTGCGCATTTTTCAGGCAGCTTTCAATGCCCCGTAGCTGACCGGACAGATCAAAGCTGCCCAGGCTGTTGCCCAATTGCGTAAGAACATCCTGCACAGAATCCGGAAGGTTCACGGATGCCTGTACCGCTCGCATACAGCTGACGGCATCGGGAGCCACCTGCTGTTCCAGCTCCTGGGCCAGCAGCAGAAAAACGGTTTTGATTTTGCCGGTGAGCAGACCGGATGCATTTCTGCACAGCTGCGGCAGCGGGGTCATCCGGCAGGACAACTCGCAGCTCATATACTCAAGAGCCCTGCAAAGGGCTTCCAGTGCTCGTTCTTCGGCCCGGTAGGCGGATGCCATTGAGAATCCAAATCCGCCGCAGCCGGTCACAATGAGAATTGCGCCAATCCATTTCAGTGTCATCTTGAAATCCTTTCCAGGTGATAGGACTTGTCCGGGTGCATAACAGCAACGGTAGAAAATACCTTGGAATTTACAATGGGCTGGTAAACGGGGCGTAACAGGAGGTCATTGACACTGGATGCATGGGCGGTGGCAATGACTTTAACGCCGCACCACAGGGCCTGTACCATGGCATCGCAGTCTTTGGCATCGGTGATTTCGTCCAGTGCAACCCATGCAGGCCCCATGGAGCGTATCACATGGTTGATTCCCCGCTCCTTGGAGCAGCCGCTCAGAATGTCGGTCTGCTTGCCCGGATTGAAACAGGGGCTGCCGCAGGAAAACGGAAATATCTCACAGCGCTCGTCCACAACACAGACGGACGATTTGCACTTAGCGGAGATCCTGCGGATATAGTCCCGAAGAAGGGTGGTTTTGCCGCTGCCCGGAGGCCCGATAATCAGGATGGAATCCCGAATCGGCATCTGATCGGAAATCCCCTGCAGATCCTTTGCCACACGAATGCACACAGAGGTCAGAGAACGGATCCCCTCTCCGGCGGTTTCTCCGCAGACACCGATCCGGTGGCCTCCGGGAGCAGTCAGATACCCCTGTTTCATGGATGCGGCGTTCCAGGGAGAATAGCGGCTGGCAGTATTGACGCAGAAATTCAAATCGTCCAGAGAAACTGGCTTGCCGACTTCTGCAGTTTTGTTCAGGTAGATAAGCTGCATCGGGTAAGACAGCCGAAGCCGGATCTCGGTAAGGGATTCGATGTTCTCTGCCGGCAATAACGAACGCAGGTGCATGGGAAGAATGGATTGTAACTGAGCTTGTACCACTTTCATTTGCATCAACTCCTGGGATAGACTATGCTTGCCCCAGGAGAATATGACAGATATAAAAAAAGAGCCACCGGCACTGCCGATGGCTCTTTTGAAGCGATTATAGAATTTCTTCCGGTACAGGCTCATCAAGGGCGGATTCATCGAATTCGGAATCATCCGTAATGGGCTTGCCGGATTTCATCTGTTCCCATTGTTCCTTGGTAATCAGAATCTGGCGGGGTTTGCTGCCGACGAAGGGGCCGACGATGCCGCGCTCCTCCATCTCGTCCACGATACGGGCGGCACGGGCGTAGCCCAGCTTCAGGCGGCGCTGCAGCATGGACACAGAAGCCTGTTTCGTTTCCAGAATCACATCAACCGCAGCGGGAAGCATTTCGTCGCATTCCATTTCTGCTGCGCTGGGATCGGGATCAGAAGCAGTTGCAGGAGCGGATTTGCTGCCGGTCTGGGCGGCCTTCTTCTCGATTTCGTCCATGACATTCTGGTCATAGGAATTGGTGAAGTGTTCTTTTACATAGCTGGCAACTGCCTCGACTTCAGAATCGCTGACGAAACAGCCCTGCACACGAATGGGCTTGCCGCTGCCGATGGGAGCAAAGAGCATATCGCCCTTGCCAACCAGCTTTTCAGCGCCTACGGTATCCAGAATGATTCGGGATTCCATTGCAGACGCAACCGCAAATGCGATTCGGGAAGGAATGTTTGCCTTCATCAGACCGGTGATCACATCGGCAGAAGGACGCTGGGTAGCGATAATCAGGTGGATGCCGGCGGCACGGCCCATCTGGGCAATGCGGCAGATGGATTCTTCCACTTCCTTTGCGGCGACCAGCATCAGGTCAGCCAGCTCGTCGATGATGACAACGACCTGAGGCAGGTGCTCCCCTTCCAGCTCTCCCCCATCGATCATGGAGTTGTAGGAGTCCAGATCACGGACGCCTGCATCCGACATGGAGCGGTAGCGGCGCATCATTTCGGTGACGGCCCACTGCAGGCTGCCGGCGGCTTTCTTGGGATCGGTGACAACGGGGATCAGCAGATGCGGAATGCCGTTGTAAATGCCAAGCTCGACCATCTTGGGGTCAACCATGATGAGCTTTACATCATCGGGGCTTGCCTTGTACAGCAGGGAGATGATGATGGAGTTCATGCACACGGATTTACCGGAACCGGTGGTACCGGCGATCAGCATATGGGGCAGCTTTGCAATATTGCCGACGATGGCGTTGCCGCCGATGTCCTTGCCCACTGCGAAGCTGGATTTGCTCTTTGCTCTGGAAAACTCTCCGGAATTGATGACCTCACGGAGAGAAACGGTGGTGACGGTGTTGTTGGGTACCTCAATGCCCACCACAGAAATCTTGCCGGGAACAGGTGCGATACGCACGCCGGAAGCGCCAAGGCTCAGCGCAATGTCATCGGCCATGGTGGTCAGCTTGTTCAGACGAACGCCCTTTTCCAGCTCAACTTCGTAACGGGTGACGCTGGGGCCACGGGTCACATTGCTGATATGAGCCTCGATTTTGAAGGAAGCCAGGGTGTCGTTCAGGCGCTTTGTGTTCTCCCGCATTTCCTGAGTGCCGTCAGCAGCGCCGCCGCTGGGGTTACGCAGCAGGTCGATGGGCGGGAAAGAATACACAGGCTTTTCCTGTTCGCTTGTTCGGGCAATTTCCTCTGCAACCTCTGCTGCGGACTGGGCAGCTTCTTTTGCAGTGACCTTCTTGGACTCGGGCGCAGGATGAATCAGCTCCGGCATATGATCGGGAATCGGTTCATCAAACGCAACCGGAACCGGTACAGGCTCGGGCTGGACAATCGGTTCTGCCTTGGCTGCAGGCTCCGGCGTGATTTCCGGTTCAATGGAAATCAGATGGACATCGGGTTCCTCCTGAACAGGAGCCTGGGGCTCGTCCATGATGGCGGTGTCGATGTCATCTTCGATTTCATCAATGATTTTTTTGCTGCGTTTGGCGCTCATTTCCTTGCGGGAAGCCTCCAGACGGGCATTTTCTTCTGCTGCGGCAGCTTCCATCTCGGCCCGTTCAGCCTCCAGACGGCGGCGATTTTCCACATGTGCAATGTGCTTGTTTGCAATGTGGTTGACTACAATGGCAGCAGGCTCCGGAGCTTCTACACGCTCGTCATCCAGGTCATCGTCCAGTCTGGGACGGTTTTCGATGGCACGGATCAGGCTGGGGATCGTGATTTTGCAGGCTGCCAGCAGACACAGCAATGCACTGAGAATCAGCACAATAAAGCTGAAGATTCTGCCGAATGCGAATGTAATCAGCTCGGTCAGCAGTCCGCATACAGCGCCTCCGGTTGTGCCGACGATACCGCCCTGATAGAGATTTTTGACAAATGTAAAACCGCTGCCCAGGCCAACGGGGTTGGCAGACAGATGAGAAATGCAGCCGCACAGGAATACAAATCCAAGAGTGCAGCAGCTGCGAAGCAAGGCGGGCTGTTTTCCGCTGAATGCCTGGATGATGAACAGATACAGCATCGCGGGAATTGCCACATAAAATGCGACAACGCCAAACAGACCCTGGGTGATATTCCGAATGAATGTCAGTAAGAAACCGTCTTCGTTCATGGCAATTACCAGGAACAGAATAAACAGCAGCAGGTATGCCACAGCAGCAATGGCACGGGAAGGAAGCTGTCTGGGAGACTCCTTCTCGATGGGCTGCTTTTTGGAAGATTTGGAAGATTTAGAACTGGTATTTCGGTTCTTGGTTCCATTTTTGGCTGCACTGTTTTTCTGAGCCTGTGTCAGTTTTTTTTGAGCCACAAAACTCCCTCCTTAAACCGTTAAGAATAAAATAAAGCAGAATAGGCCGACGCCCCAGCTGTAATAGGCAAATCCGGAAAAACCGTTTCCAGAAGCCATGAAATTCATCACCTTGATGGCGAGTGCAGCGCCGAGACCGGCAAGAATTGCGCCCAGGGCAGCAAAAACCAATCCCCACACACTGAAGATGACACCGCCCATTGCAATGGCAATGACATCAAAAATCATATCCACCAGCAGAACACGAATCAGCATCAGATAGGAAAAATGAAGCGCGAATCTGCGGTCCACTCCCCTGGCGATGCCGATGGACGCACAGGCACCGATTGCGGATATACCGGGCAGCACAGACAAGCCTGCACCAAGACCCATCAAAAATCCGTCAAGACGGGGCATATTGCGGGAATCCTTGTTGCCGTTGCGCGTCAGCGATGGCAGAATCAGGAGCACTCCGTTCAACAACAGGAAAAGTGCAAGGAAATTCA
The DNA here is from genome assembly GCA_020025595.1 of Oscillospiraceae bacterium. Classification (GTDB taxonomy): domain Bacteria; phylum Bacillota; class Clostridia; order Oscillospirales; family Oscillospiraceae; genus Faecousia. The sequence continues at coordinate 19,405 of JAHHRV010000002.1, read as the reverse complement.
TCCGATCCTGAATCAATAAAAGCTTCGGAGTCAGAAGCTTCAGAAAAATCATTACAATCGTTGCAGATCGCAGCAAACGAATGGTATATACAGATTGAGTATCCGGTTGGGTTTTCCGGCGGCGGGACGAAACCTTTAACTGGTGCCGGGTGAGCCGGATCCGCTTGATGGCATTTCGGTTCAGAAAGATGACAGCAATCAGACATGCCATATGTACCAGAAACCGGAATATTAGATCTTCAGACGCTGTTCCAAAGAACAGACGAAGGATTGAACGGTGCGCTTCAGCAGAAATGGGGAGCAATTCGGTCAAGCCGGATACGAACCCCATGATGAGGTTTTGAAATAAATTCATGCCCATACGCATACCTCCCCATAATGTATTCATTCGTATATTTTAGCACATCTGTCAAGGCTTGTCCAGTTGAAAACGGTACCGGGAAAGTATGGAAAATGGAGAACCTGATGCAAAAGTTCTCCATCTTCCCATATAAAGTTACTGCGCCGGATGAGAAGCTTTTTCCTCTTCAATCATCCTGTGCAGATGGGCCAGCGCATCGCTCAGGCCGCCCAGCTCGTCAATCAGGCCGGAAGCAACGGCTTCCTTCCCGTACAGAATGGTGCCCACATCTGTCGCCATTTCCCCGGTGGCCATCATATAGTGCTCAAACTTCTTTCTGGAGATCCGGGAATTGCTCGTGACGAAATCCGCAATCTGCTCCTGAATCCGCTGGAAATACCGATAGGTCTGAGGGGCTCCAACCACCAGACCGGTCATGCGAACCGGGTGGACGGTCATGGATGCGGTGGGCGTAATATAGGAATGCTTGGTACATACGGCCAGCGGGATTCCGATGGAGTGTCCCCCGCCCAGCACCAGAGAAACCGTTGGCTTTTTCATCCCGGAAATCATTTCGGCGATAGCAAGGCCTGCCTCGATATCACCGCCTACGGTGTTGAGCAGGAGCAACAGTCCGTCGATTTCTTCGCTCTCTTCAATCATTGCCAGCAAAGGCAAGATATGCTCGTATTTTGTGGTCTTTACCGTCTCCGGCAGAACCTGATGTCCCTCGATCTGACCGATGATGGTCAGGGTGTAGATATTGCCCAGTTTGGAAGATGTGAAATCGCTGCCCATCTCTTTTACAGGCTCCAGCTGGTTATTTTCCGTTTCTTTCATGAAGTTACCTCCTGCCTTTTTGTTTAGGATAACCCGCTTTTTATAAAAAATTCTCGTTGCATTTGGAAAATAAATGTCGTATAATACCCCTTGGTGATAATTGTGGCAAAGACAAAAAAGACAAATGCTGTTCGTATTGTGGAGCAGGCCGGACTTCCCTGCCGCGAAGCATATTACGAATATGACGAGAGCGATTTAAGCGGAACCCACGCTGCCGAGGCTATGGGCGAGGATCCGGAGTGCGTTTTTAAAACGCTGGTTGCCAGAGGAGAACGCACCGGAATCAATGTGTTTTGTATTCCTGTATGCTGTGAGCTTGATCTGAAAAAAGCTGCACGGGCTGCCGGAGATAAAAACATTGAGCTGATTGCGGTGAAGGAGCTTCTGGGGCTTACCGGGTATATCCGGGGCGGCTGTTCCCCAGTGGGCATGAAAAAGAAATACCCCACCTATTTTGAAGAAAGCTGCCAGCTGTTTGAAGAAATTGCAGTATCGGCCGGTGAACGGGGACATCAGATGCTTCTGAATCCCATGGCACTTGCAGAGCTGGTTCAGGCAAAAATGGCAGATCTAATTGTATAAAAAGGAGAACAAAGTCATGTACGAATTCAAGACAAAAGGTACTTGCTCTTCCAGAATCCTGTTTGATCTGGTGGATGGCAAGGTTAGAAATTTGCAGTTTATCGGTGGTTGCAACGGCAACCTGAAGGGCATTGGCGCTCTGGTTGAAGGCATGGATGTGGATGAGGTCATCTCCCGCGTTCAGGGCATCACCTGCGGCATGAAGTCCACATCATGTCCCGATCAGCTGGCAAAGGCACTGCAGGAAGCTAAGAACGCTCAGTAAGCTGCCGTGTCAGCTGCTTTGCAGCAGGGACTGCAAAAAAGTAAGCGATACGAATTTGGGTATGCCCTATAAGAAAGTTTTTTAAGGTACGGTACAGTTTCATTTTGGGACTGTGCCGTACCTTCTTTTATGCGATAAAACGAAAGCACTGTGGATGCGCCTTGATTTTCGTCATCCTTGTCTGAATTACTTTTTTAGGAGAATGTTGGTTATAGTTTTTCCAAAATAAAAGTAAAAAACATATAAAAAATCCGAAAGGCGTAAAATTTTGGATTTTTCGTATATTCTGGGCTTTGGGACAGAAAAAACACCTATTGCGGCCATTTGGACGCAATAGGTGTTTCTGTTTTATTTACTTGCCACTGTTCTTCTTTCTGTTAAAAAACAGGATTGCACAGATTCCGCACAGAGACACAACGACAAGCACTGTCCAAGGCAGGACATTGCTGAAGTCGCCGGTCGACGGAGTGGCGGGCTTCTGACTCGGCTTTACAGGAGCAGTGGGGTTGGTGGAATCAGTAGGCTCTACGGGATCGGTGGGCTTGCTGGGATCAGTAGGCTCTGCAGGCTCAGTAGGCTCTGCAGGCTCGGTAGGCTTGCTGGGCTCAGTAGGCTCTGCGGGCTCGGTGGGCTTGCTGGGATCAGTAGGCTCCACGGGATCGGTAGGCTTGCTGGGATCAGTGGGTTCCACGGGATCGGTAGGCTTGCTCGGCTCAGTGGGTTCCACGGGATCGGTAGGCTTGCTGGGCTCAGTGGGCTCTACGGGATCAGTAGGCTTACTGGAATCAGTGGTAACAGTCACATGATAGGTAGTCTTATCCACAACTACATCAGCAGTACCGGCAGACACAGGGGTGAGAACCAACTCTGTCTCGACAGGAACGACCTTCAGTACATGTGCATACTTATCGGTGGTGCTGTCAGAGGGACGCATCACAAAGGTTTGACCATTGTAGCTGTGAACGATCAGGTAACGGCCGCCGTCCTGGATTTTATTGACCTGAACATAGCCGGGGACCTCTTCACTGGACTGCTGACCATCGGTCACGGGAGCATACAGCTTGAAGTTGCAAATCTCGCCCATGTCGATGCCGCCGACATCATACACAGATTCGCTGCGGCTGCCGTCCAGCAAGAATGCCAGAAAACGGGGGCCCTTCACAGAATGTTGACCCCGAATCGTAAAGGTTCCATCGTTGCCCTTGGGCACGAACTGTGCATCCACAGCGGTTTGTGCGACGGGATGACCAACCATTTCGTCAGATGCACTGGGATCAAGCCAAACCATCTTGCCGTCTGCGGTCTTGGCAGAGACCTGCCACTTGTCGCCATTCTGCTTGAAGGTGTAAAGTGCGCTGGAAAGAGATTCCGTCGGGCCGGTATAGCTGCTGTTTGTACCGGTGTGGCCATTGCCGCTGTTGGAGTTCTGCTCCAGCTTGGCGTCCACAATACCGGCAGGGGTATTGCTTGCGATTTTACTGTCGCTGCTGACCGGGAAGCGTGCGGTTTCAGCCTGATCCAGATTCAGCGTGACTTCCACAGTCTCAAGACCCAGAAGCTGTTCTCTGGTGTAGGTTACGAACTTCATGGTGCAAGCCGGATGGCTGAAGCTGTCCTCATACAGAAGACCGGCAGAGCCGTCCTTCAGTTCCGTCAGGCTGCAATATGCGTACCAGGCACCGGGTGCGGTGACGGGCATTGCGTTGAGCAGCTCCATAGAGCCGTCCTTGTTCAGTGCCAGAGAATAAATCTTACCGGTTCTGCGTCCATTCTCTGCGGCAGTAGCGATCAGAATCATAGCTCTGCCATCATCCAGAGGCTCAGAGCAACGGAGTGCGGCGAGCTGAACATCGCTGCACTTTACAACACCGGGAATCTGCTGGGCTTTGCCGGGATTCCAGGACGCACCATCCCACTTGTAGTCGGTATAGCTGAGAATATTTGCTCTGTCACGGAAGAACTGCCGGACAGTCTCAGCATCGATTTCAACCAGAGTGCTTTCGGTGGACATGGTACCTGCGGGAGTAGCAGTGCCGGCACGGTTCCAGGTCTTACCGTGGTCATTGGTGTAGACAAATCCGGCAAGCATACCGGGATACTCGTAAGTAGGAAGCATCAGGGTGCCGTTGGATGTGCAAATACCGGCACCGGGGCCAACACCATAGAAGGTGTGCTGAGCGGGACGGCGACGCACCTGAGGATTCAAAAGCATGGGGTCAGACCAGGTCTTGCCATGGTCCTTGGAGGTCACCAGCCACTGGAAGCAGGCGTTCGGTGCATGGATTACTGCATTGTAGTAGAAAACATTCTGCTGTACAAATTTTTCGGTGTCCAGCTGTCTGCAATACATGGCTTTCTTGTCTGCGTTGTACAGGTTAAAGCGGCCGTCCACATAGTAGGCAGTCTTTTCGTCAGCCTTGGCAATCACAGGAGAGAGTCCGTCATCGCCGGGATCTCCCACATAGTAATTCCAGTTGGTGCTGGTATGGCCTCTGCGGTTTGTGTAGAGGACCAGACGCAGCTGACCGTTTACTTCTTCATAGCCGGTGATTCTTTCCAGAGACATGGTCCAGTTTCCGGCAGAGTAGGCGTCGGCTACGACATAGATGGTGTCCTGATCGTCCCGTGCAATCACAGGGTCAATAAACACAGCGGCACGATCGTTCGTCTTATCTGTGCTGTCGTTAAAGTAGTTGGGGAAATTATAGTGCCAGGTCTTGCCGTTGTCCTCAGACACAGAAACGATAGTATCAATGTTTTTGCCGTCAAAGAAGAGATCCCAGCGGGCATCACCGGATGCTACCAGGGTGCCGTCGCTAAGGGTAACAATACCGGGGATACGATAGACATCACAAGTGGAATCGCCGACCTTCACAGGGAAAGGCTGGCCTTCGCATGTACCCTTGGGGCCTTCGGTAGGTGCAAGATACTCAGGCTTGGGCTGAATGCCTTCCAGAAGGAAATTCTTCAGGATTTCACACTCGGCATCCACCTGGGACTGCTTTGTATCGGAACCGTCGATCAAAGCCTGAGCCTTTGCAAGCTCTGCTTCCATCGTCTTTCTGCATTCGTCGGTAACCTGAGGCAGATAGTGATTCACAGATTTGATATACTGCTCCAGAACTGTTGTATTCACAGGAGCTGTTGCATGGTCGTTGGTATACAGGAAAATGGGGAGCTGTCCCTGTGCGCTGGGGCCCCAGAAGTTGGTGTTATAGGTAGTTGTACCGTTCACAAACTCCTTGGGATCTCCGGATTTGTTGAAGTAGAGGTAACGATTTTTGCCTGCATTCAGAATCGTGAAGCCATCGCTTTCCTGCTCTGTCTTTGCCGAGACATTAAAAGCGGTGGGGTTCTGAGACAGCATCACATCCGTCAGAGACAGATACAGGCCGTTTGCACCCTTGAAGGTGTACTTACCGCTGTTCTGGCCAACTGTAAAGCAGAGGTCTTTCATCGGGATATTGGTACTCTTGTCCTTTTCCCACTGGGCGGTAACAGTCTCGCCGTCCACCGTCAGGTTAGCCACAAAGGAACCTGCGGCGCACTTATTACTCTCAACAGCACCGCCGGAGGGGGCGTTCTTGCTTGCTGCGTCAGGATAGAAGGCGTGGAGATTGCCGTCGCTGTCCTGTGCAACGATCAGGTAATACTTGTCGGTATTCAGGACAGGGTCGGTCACCCGGGTATAGCCGGGGATGTTCATGGGATCTTTTTCAGGAGCAGGTTTTGCGGGATCCTTTACAGTGACATGATAGGTCTTATCACCTGCTACCACATCAGTCTCGCCTGCTGCCTTTGCAGTCAGAACCAGATCGCACTTGGTCACTGTGGTCACAGCAGCGTCCTCAAGGTTCACCTTCAGTACATGGTCAGCCTTGACTTCGGTATTGGTAGAGGGCCGCATCACGAAGGTCTGGTCACCGTGGCTGTAAACGATCAGGTAACGGCCGCCGTTCTGGATTTCATTGACCTGAACATAGCCGGGGATTTCAGCGCTGGACTCCTGACCTTCGGTCACGGGAGCATACAGCTTGAAATCGCAAATCTCATTCATGTAGGTGCCGCTGCCGTCGTACACACACTCATTGCGTTTATCGTTCAGCAGGAATGCCAGGAATCGATCTTTCTGCTGAGGATGATCACCCTGAATGGTAAAGAGTCCATTGTTGTCTCTGGAGGTGAACTTCGTATCCACAGGAGATGTAGCAAAAGGATGGCCCAGCATTTCTCTGGCAACGCCGGCATCCAGCCAGATCTGTGTTCCATCTGCGGTCATGGCAGAGACCTGCCACTTGTCACCGTTCTCGTTAAAGGTATAAAGAGCGGTAGACAGAAGCTCTGTGCCCTGGGTGTAGGTGTTGTCTGTTCCGGTGTGGCCCAGGCTGTCGGTGACAGCTGTTTCCTTCACCAGTTCCGCTGTCACCACATTGGTGTCACCTGCGTCTGTCACGGTGCAGTCAGTGCTCACCTGGATCGTCTGCGTCTTTGTTTCCGCATCCAGAGTCAGCTCTACCTGCACAGGCTCGGCCGCACTGGCCTCCTGTGGGGCAAGAGCAGCAGTTTCCGTTGTGCCTTGCTCAGAAGGCTGCGGTTCATCCGCTGCAAATGTCGGCAACACCAGCTGCGTGGTCAATACCATGGCCAGAAGCAGGCTGAGAAGCCGATTCCATCGTACACATTTTTTCACAATTTCTTCCTCCCATTTAGCATATTCTGTAGAACTGAGGCCGTTTTTCCCAATTCTCTCTTGCTCAATATACCATCATTTGAAAATAATTTCCATTCCTTTAATAAACAAAAAATTATCTTCACTTTTAGGCATTTTGATGCATCATCAGCGAAAGAACGATTTCTGTATTGTTTATTTCTTCCAAAACGGAATCAATCACAAAACAAACGCTTCAAGGAACCCGCTCTGGATACGAAATAAAGAATTCGCCAACCGTAGTTTGCTGAAATCAGAACAATGGGCATTGCAGGGGGAAAAAGAAAATACCGAGAAGAATTGTAAAAAGTTCTTCTCGGTATTTCTAAAAGGATCCTTATAAGGAACGCATTTCATATCGTTTCCATTTTTATACCCGATTTTGAATCTTCCTGATAAAAACGGAAAATGATTTTACTGAATCATTGCAAGGAAATCGTCTTCAGACAGAATGGGAATGCCCAGTTCCCGGGCTTTGCGCTCTTTCGAGCCTGCGTTCTCGCCGACCACCACATAGGTGGTTTTTTTGGAGACAGAGCCGGAAGCCTTTCCGCCGAACAGCTCGATTTTCTCCGTGGCTTCTTCTCTTGTGAACTTGGTCAGCGCACCGGTCAGAACAAAGGTCATGCCTGCAAAACGGGTGTCCGTAATCTGGCGCTGACTTTCAAAATTGACACCGGCGCTGCGCAGGCGTTCAATCATTTCCCTGGCCTGAGGTTCTGCAAACCACTCGATGATATTCTGAGCGGTGACTGTGCCCACATCATCGATATTCGTAAGCTCCTCCACAGACGCATTCATCAGCGCATCCAGATTGCCGAAGGCTGCAGCCAGAGTCTTGCCTGCCTTGCTGCCCACCTGGCGGATGCCCAGAGCAAAGATCAGACGGCTGAGATCTCTTGTCTTGCTTTCCTCGATGGATTTCAGCAGCTTCTTTGCTGCAGTCGTGCCGTTCTTCCAGAGCGACTTGACTTCGTCCAATGTCAGATAGTACAGGTCAGCAGGAGTGTGGATAACGCCCTTTTCAATCAGAGCATCTACAATTGCGCTGCCGAGACCGTCGATGTCCATTGCATCCCGGCTGACAAAGTGGGCGATGTTCCGGCTGAGCTGAGCGGGACAGGCAGGGCCTGTGCAGCGCAGAAATGCGCCGTCCGGATCACGCTCTACATGAGCGCCGCACACGGGACAGGTGGAAGGCAGGAAATACGGCTCTGCATCGGCGGGACGCTTGGAAAGATCCACTTCCAGAATTTCGGGAATGATTTCACCGGCTTTGCGGATGGAAACTGTATCGCCGATGCGGATATCCAGCTTGCTGATAAAGTCCTGATTGTGCAGCGTGGCATTGGTTACCGTGGTGCCAGCCAGACGAACGGGACGAACCACAGCCTTGGGAGTCAGGACGCCGGTTCTGCCCACCTGAATGATGATGTTTTCCACCACAGTCTGCTTGATTTCAGGGGGGTATTTATATGCAACAGCCCATTTGGGGAACTTTGCAGTGACACCCAGCGCCTCTCTCTGGGACAGGCTGTTCACCTTGATTACGGCACCGTCAATGTCGCAGGACAGTTCCTCTCTGGTGTCGTTGATTTGGAATACTCTGTCGATCACCTCTGCCGGATCGGACAGAATTCGGGTGTCGATAACCTTGAAATGTCGCTCACGCAGATAATTCAGGGATTCCTCGTGGCTTTCAAAGGTCACACCCTCAGCCAGCTGAACATTGAAAACCAGAATATCCAGTTTCCGCTGAGCGGCAAGCTTGGGGTCCAGCTGACGCAGAGAACCGGCGGCAGCGTTTCTGGGATTGGCAAAAAGCGCCTGACCCATGGCTTCGCGCTCTTCGTTCAGCGCATGAAACACCCGCTTGGGCATGAACACCTCGCCGCGGACGATCAGTCTGGCGGGAGCGTTGGGAACCACCATGGGAATGGAATGGATGGTTTTCAGGTTTTCGGTGACATCCTCGCCCACCATGCCGTCACCACGGGTGGCACCCCGGACGAATACGCCGTTTTCATATTCCAGTGCCACAGAAAGTCCGTCGATTTTGGGCTCTACGGAGAATGCGGCAGAGGGATAGGTGGTTTTCACACGGGTGAGAAAATCTGTGAGTTCTTCCTGAGAAAATACATCCTGCAGGCTCATCAGGGGCACCTGGTGTGTGACCTTTTCAAACTGGCTCAGAGCCTGACCGCCCACCCGCTTGGTGGGAGATTCCGGCAGAGCCAGTTCCGGATGTGCCTTTTCCAGCTCTTCCAGCTGGCGCAGAAGATGGTCGTACTCGAAATCCAGCATCTGGGGATTGTCGAGGACATAATATTGATAATTGGCAGCATTAAGCTGCTCCGTCAGGAGCCTTATTTGTTCTTTCGGTTCCATAATTGCCTCCGGTTTGTAAAAAAGTATCTGGGACATCCCCTACAATGATGGTTTCAGCCACCACGACCTGGCTGGTTACGGTAAACGAATCTGTCCGGCCGAGGACCAGGATGGTCACATCGACGATCACATCCATGGTCAGCTGCTGCAGGGTCTGGTTGATTCCGGCCTGAGAAAAATAGCTTTGAAAGGTGGCGTCGGAATTTCGGATGGAAAGGATCTTCACGGGAATTTCCGGCCCGTGTCCGGAGAGAAATTCGGGAAAAATCAGACTGCCCAGCGGAACGCCCAGATGGCCGGTATCCTGAGCCATGATCTGATCGTTGATGATATTCAGTATGTCCGTTTTCAGCCGGTTTACCTCCGCCATATTGGTTTTCAGCGCGGTGATTTTTCCGTTTAAGTCCTTTTCAAAGAAGACGATCCGGTCGTATTGGATGTTGCCTTCTACGATCTGTTCCTGAATTGCGTCGTTGATTAAATCTGAAGTGATATTGCGCACCTGAGTCTGCGCCAGATTCTGCACCACAGGCCACAGCCTGCTCCGCAGAAATCCAAAAAATGCGACACAAATCACAAGAATCAGAAGAAAGAGCCATTTTCCATATCTGATACGGCGCCTCATAGCATCCCCTCCGGGATATGCTATGAGGAAAAGAGCCGAATTATTACAGTTTCTTCATGTGAGCAGATGCGGTTTTGGACATCAGCTTCTTGGTGCCGATCTGGTCAAAAGCAATTTCCAGCAGCGCATCTCCGCCCATCTTCATGACGGACAGAACCATGCCCTTGCCAAATGCGGCATGCTGAACCATATCGCCCTTGTTCAGCTCCAGCATGGTGGATTTTGTGGGAGCAGCGGTGAACACGCTCTTTTCGCTGCGCTTGATCTGCTCTCTGACCATGGTGTATGCCTTGGATGTACGGTTGCCGTAACCGCCGGTTCCCTGCCCTGCTCCGGCCTGAGCACGCTCCTGATTCTGATGAGAGCGCTGACCGCCCTTCTTCTCCAGGCAATCTTCGGGGATTTCCTTCAGGAACCGGGAGACCATTGCAGAATTGGTACGGCCATAGAGCATTCTCTGCCGTGCGTGGGTGATATCCAGAGTCTTTTTTGCACGGGTAATGGCAACATAGCACAGTCTGCGCTCTTCTTCCATTTCCTCCGGGTCGCCGATGGAACGCATTCCGGGGAACAGGCCGTCTTCAAATCCAACCAGGAACACATGGTCAAATTCCAGACCCTTGGCGGAGTGAATGGTCATCAGCACGGCAGCATCGGCGTTTTCGTCGTACTGCTCGATATCGGTATACAGAGCGATTTCTTCCAGGAAACCTGCAAGAGAGGGGCACTCTGCGTTCTGGGCGTAGTTGTTGATACTGGATTTTAATTCTCGGATGTTTTCCAGACGGGTCTTGTTTTCCTCGGTGGGCTTGCATCTGAGCATATCAGCGTATCCGGTGCGGATCATGACTTCTTCGTAGAAATCCGCAAGGCTGATACCGGTATCCAGCAGCTCTGCCAGAGACTCGATCAGGTCAGTGAAGGCCTTCAGCTTCGGCTCGGCCTTTTCAAGAGCTGCATAGTCACTGGGGTGGCTGACCACATGGTACAGGTTCTGCTCCTCTGCTCTTGCCAGACGCTGAGCGGTCTCGATGGTTTTGGCACCCAGACCTCTGGGCGGGTTGTTGATGATGCGCATCAGCCGCAGATCGTCGGCCCGGTTGTTGATCAGGCACAGATATGCAAGCATATCCTTGACTTCTGCCCGGTCAAAGAATCGGGTACCGCCAATGATCCGGTACGGAATACCGTTACGCTTGAAGGAATATTCGATGGCGTTGGACTGAGCGTTGGTTCGATAGAGAACTGCATAGTCCTTGAAGTTGGAGCCGTGAGACATGGCGATGATTCTGCCGGCAACATAGTTGGCTTCTTCGCCTTCGTTGTAGGCCTCGTAGGAAATAACGGGGTCGCCTTCGCCGTTGGAAGTCCACAGCCGCTTTCCCTTTCTGCCCACATTGTGGGAAATCACGGAGTTGGCAGCGTTCAGAATGGACTGAGTGGAACGGTAATTCTGTTCCAGGCGAATGGTACGGGCGTTTTTATACTGCTTTTCAAAGTTCAGGATGTTTTCGATGGTAGCACCCCGGAAACGGTAGATGGACTGGTCGTCATCACCCACCACGCAGATATTCTCGTGACCGCCAGCCAGCAGGCTGGTGAGCAGATACTGAACATTGTTGGTGTCCTGATACTCGTCCACCAGCACATAGCGGAACTTGCGCTGATAGTACTGTCTCAGATCCTCGTTTTCCTGAAGCAGACGAACCGTCAGATTGATGATATCGTCAAAGTCCACGGCGTTGTTTTCCTTCAGGCGAGTCTGGTAGCGCTTGTATGCCTTTGCTACATGACCCATGCGAATGTCGTTGTTGCGCTTGGCCTGCTCTGCGCACTCGTCCGGATCGATCATTTTGTCTTTTTCCCGACCGATGAGATTCAGCACCAGCTTGGCGGGGAAGGTCTTGTCGTCCAGACCCATGTCCTTGATGATCTCTTTCATCACGCGCTCGGAATCGGAAGAATCATAAATAGTGAAGCTTCTGTCGTAGCCCAGGCGCTCGATATCCCGGCGGAGAATCCGGCAGCAGGCGCTGTGGAAGGTCATTGCCCAGACATCCATAGCCTGATCGCCCAGGACTTTGGAAAGGCGCTCTTTCAGCTCGTTTGCGGCTTTGTTGGTGAAGGTGATGGCAATAATGCTCCAGGGAGCAGCGGGGTTCTCCTGGCAGAGCCAATCTGCCCGGTCCAGATCCTGAGGATCGGGCTGCTCGGGAAGATGCTCCAAAAATTCTACATCAGATTCGGTAATAAATTCCGGAACCATATTGCTGTCACTGGCGCTGCCGAAGCGAATCAGGTTGGCAATTCGGTTGATCAGCACGGTGGTTTTACCGCTGCCTGCGCCTGCAAGGAGCAGCAGGGGCCCTTCTGTGGTCATAACAGCCTGCTGCTGCATGGGGTTCAGGCCGGAGAAACACGCGGCAATATAATTCTTTCTGGCGGACAGAAATCGTTGTTCTAACTCTTGATTCATGGTGTCACCTATCTATTTCTTTCAAAAATATTCTATGGCTATTTTACCGCAAAAAGGCTCAAAGGTAAAGCCCTTTATTCGATCCGCTCCCGCAAATGTGCAATTGCTTTTTTCTCGATTCGGGAAACCTGAACCTGACTGACGCTCAGGACCTTGGCAATGCGGTCCTGGGTCAGCCCGTGGAAATATCGCAGGCTGATGACCATTTTCTCCCGTTCCGGAAGCTCGTCGATGGCCTGCCGGAGCGCAATTTTCTCCACCATCCGCTCTTCTGACTCTGTATCGGTGAGGACATTTTCCAGAGTGAATCCCTCTTCCCCGGATTCCCGCTGGATGGATTCCACCTCTTTTGTCGCAGTTTCTGCCAGTGCGATTTCCTCGGGAGTCAGCCCGGTGTGCTCTGCGATTTCGTTGATGGTCGGCTCCCGGCCAAACACATTGGAAAGCTTGCTTCTGGTGGTTTTGATGGTTGCTGAATGCTCTTTGATGGTGCGTGACACCTTGATGGCACCGTCATCCCGCAGAAATCTTCGGATCTCTCCTGCGATTTTCGGAACGGCATAGGTTGAAAACTGGGTCCCGTATTCCAGATCAAACCCCTCCACCGCCTTCAGAAACCCCAGACAGCCCAGCTGATACAGGTCTTCTGCTTCGGCTCCCCTGCCGATGAAACGCTTTGCCACAGACCAGATCAGACCGCTGTTTTCCTGTACCAAAGTCTCCCCTGCCTCTTTGTCCCCGGTCTGAGACAGGCGGATCAGTTCCTCGGTATGGGTCATACGCGCCTTTGGATGCGACGCCGCATATGTACGGTGGTCCCCTTTTCAGGACTGGAAGTGATCTCTAATGTGGTCATGAAGCTTTCCATGATGGTAAAGCCCATGCCGCTGCGATCGGCACCGCCCGTGGTGAACATGGGGCGTCTGGCCTGGTCAATATCGGGGATGCCGACACCTTTGTCCTTGACGACAATATCCAGAATGTTGTCCTTCAGAATCCGGCAGCGCAGTGTGATCATACCGTAGGAATCGGGATAGGCGTGGACAATGCAGTTGGTTACCGCTTCTGATACTGCGGTGCGGATGTCCTCAAGCTCCTCCAGAGTCGGGTCGAGCTGTGCGGCAAAGCAGGCTACGGCGCTTCGTGCGAAAGCCTCGTTGGTGGATTTACTGGGAAATTCCAAAATCATAAAGTTTTCAAATTTCATCTACACAGCCTCCTTGATGTGTACCAGTTTATCGATTCCGGATGTGCGGAACACCCGCATGGGCTGTTCCCCGATTCCGGTCATTGAAAGAGTACCTTCGATCTGGGCCATTCTGCGCATGGAGTTGATAACAACGGCAATTCCGGATGAGTCCACAAAGGTAACATCGCTGAAGTCCAGAATGCATTCTTCCGGGGTGTAGGCCTCGATTTTGGCTGCGATTTTATCAATATAGGCCCGGGCTCTGTGGTGATCGATCTCGCCGGACAGGGCAATTGTGAGTTTTCCATCTTGCAGAAAACTGGTAAAGTTCATAGATTTAACCTCCTTTGGTAATCTGATGGTTTTAGTATATTCCCAGGGTAATGAATATTCCGTCGGAAGAGGGAAAGTAAAAAAATAAGCGTGCGCTGCAACCTTGCGGTTTACAACGCACGCTTTTTATTTAATCAGATGATCGCTTACAGCTTTTTCAGTGCAGCCTCGCTCTGCTCCAGCTGCTCGATGAGGGCGGAAGCCTTGGCGGCCTTTTCCTTTTCACCGGCAACAACAGCCTCGGGGGCACGGGAAACGAACTTTTCGTTGTTCAGCTTGCCTTCGATCTGAGCCAGGTTCTTGCGAGCCTTTTCCAGCTCCTTGGCAATACGCTCCAGTTCCTTGGCGACATCCACCAGCTGACCCATGGGGATATACAGCTTTGCATCAGCGGTGGTGCAGGTTACCATGCCGTCCAGATTCTCGGGTTCTGCATCCAGAATGGTCACCTGATCGGCGTATGCCAGTCTCTGCAGATAGCCTTCGCCCTCGGCAAAGACCTGGGGCTTGCTGGTCAGAACGAACAGTGCAGCCTTCTTGCTGGGCGGAACATTCATTTCAGCACGGCGGTTACGGATGGAACGGATGGCCTCCATAACGGACTCCATCAGAGCCTCTTCGGTCTTGAAGTTCAGAGCCTCGGAGTACTCAGGCCACTTGGCAACGATCAGAGCATCGCCCTCGTGAGGCAGGCTCTGCCAGATTTCTTCGGTGATGAAGGGCATGAACGGATGCAGCAGACGCAGGGTCTGGTCCAGAACATAGACAAGAACCTGGATTGCAGTCTGCTTGCGCTCTGCATCTTCAGAGTACAGTCTTGCCTTGGTCAGCTCGATATACCAGTCGCAGTAGGTGTCCCAGATGAAGTCGTAGACCTTCTGAACAGCAACGCCCAGCTCGTACTTCTCCAGATTCTCGGTGACCTCGGAGATGAGGGTGTTCAGCTTGGACAGAACCCACTTGTCAGCGGTCTCCAGCTTGGATGCATCGGGCAGCTGGTTGACAGCGTCTTCGCCCAGGTTCATCAGAACATAACGGCTTGCATTCCAGAGCTTGTTTGCAAAGTTACGCATAGCCTCGCAGCGCTCCACATAGAAACGCATATCGTTTCCGGGAGAGTTGCCGGTGACCATGTTCATTCTCAGAGCGTCACAGCCGTACTTGTCGATCATTTCCAGAGGATCGATGCCGTTGCCCAGAGACTTGGACATCTTTCTGCCCTTGTCGTCACGAACCAGACCGTGGATCAGTACGGTGTGGAAAGGAGTCTTCTTGGTGTGCTCGCAGCCGGAGAAGATCATTCTGGCAACCCAGAAGAAGATGATATCATAACCGGTGACCAGAACATCGGTGGGATAGAAATAGTCGAGATCTGCATTCTTTTCGGGCCAGCCCAGGGTCTCGAAGGGCCACAGAGCGGAGCTGAACCAGGTATCCAGAACATCGGGATCACGCTCGATGTTGGTAGAACCGCACTTCTCACACTTGCAGGCATCCTCACGGGAAACGGTGATGTGACCGCAGTCTGCACAGGTCCATGCGGGGATCTGATGGCCCCACCACAGCTGACGGGAGATACACCAGTCACGGACATTTTCCATCCAGTTCAGGTAGGTCTTGCTGAAACGCTCGGGGACGAACTTGGTTTCGCCGTCCTTGACCACACGAATTGCTTCCTCAGCCAGAGGCTTCATCTTGACGAACCACTGAGCGGAGATGATGGGCTCTACATCGTTGTGGCAGCGGTAGCAGGTGCCGACATTGTGAGAGTAGTCCTCAACCTTGACCAGATAGCCTTCTGCGTCCAGATCGGCAACGATTGCCTTACGGGCTTCGTAGCGGTCCATACCCTCGTACTTGCCGCCCAGCTCGTTGACCTTGCCGTTGTCGTCCAGAACACGGATGACCTCCAGGTTGTGACGCAGACCGACTTCAAAGTCGTTGGGGTCGTGAGCGGGAGTCATCTTAACGCAGCCGGTACCGAATTCCATCTCGGCGTAATCGTCAGCGACCACGGGGATTTCCTTGTTCAGCAGGGGCAGAATGACCTTCTTGCCCACGATATCCTTGTAACGCTCGTCGTTGGGGTTGACGCAGACACCGGTATCGCCCAGCATGGTCTCGGGACGGGTGGTGGCAATGATCACCTCGCCGGAGCCGTCAGCCAGAGGATAACGGATGTGCCACAGATGACCGGGCTTGTCCACATACTCAACTTCGGCATCGGACAGTGCGGTGACACAGTGGGGGCACCAGTTGATGATACGGCTGCCCTTGTAGATCAGGCCCTTTTCGTACAGGGAAACGAAGACTTCACGCACAGCCTTGGAGCAGCCGTCGTCCATGGTGAATCTTGCACGGTCCCAGTCGCAGCTTGCGCCCAGCTTCTTCTGCTGCTCGACAATGCGGTTGCCGAAGCGGTGCTTCCAGTCCCAGACGCGCTCCAGGAACTTTTCACGGCCCAGATCATAACGGGTCAGGCCTTCCTTGCGCAGCTCCTCTTCTACCTTGATCTGGGTAGCAATGCCGGCGTGGTCAACACCGGGGATCCAGAGGGCGTTGTAGCCCTGCATACGCTTGAAACGGATCAGGGTGTCCTGCAGGGTTGCGTCCATGGCGTGGCCCATGTGCAGCTGACCGGTGACATTGGGGGGCGGCATGACGATGGTGAAGGGCTTTTTGCTTTCGTCCCGTTCTGCGTGGAAATACTTATTGTCTTCCCACATCTTGTAGATGGAAGATTCGACCTCGTGGGGGTCGTAAACCTTTGGCAGTTCTCTTGCCATACAAATATCTCTCCTTACTAGGTAATTTTGAAAATAAAAAACGCCCCAAGCATTGCTGCTCAGGGCGAAAATCACATTTCCGCGGTACCACCTGAATTTCCGGCAAAAACCGGACACTTCATGCTGCTGTAACGGGCATACCCGGTCTCCCCTACTGGTTCGTTCAGGGAAACTGCTCCGGGGCGACCATCCGCACACAATCTTTGCGCATTCACACCGGCCATGCGCTCTCTGAAAAGATTTTGGGGCGGAACCTCCCCTTCTTCGCACTTTACCCTAAAAAGATACCATATTGGAAGATTCTTGTCAAGAGAGCAAAGCCGTTGACACCGGATTGTTTTTTCGATAAAATGAGAGAAATATCTGAAAAAGGAGAAATAACATGACTTTAGTTGCGTGTGCGGATGACAAGTTCGGTCTGCAGTTCAACCATCGCCGCCAGAGCCAGGACCGTGTCCTGCGGGAAAAACTGCTCAGTATGGTTGAAACCAAACTGTATATGAGCCCCTATTCCGGGAAAATGTTTGGATCGGATGAAAAAATCGTCGCAGCGGATGACTATCTGTCTCGTGCCGGTGCGGATGACTGGGCTTTTGCAGAAGACGATGCATATGTAGCGTATGCAGATAAAATTGACCGAATTGTGCTGTTTCGCTGGAACCGGGAATACCCCGGAGATGTGCGCTTTGCATTTCCCGGGCAATGGCATCTGGAAAGTCAGAAGGACTTTGCAGGAAGCAGCCATGACAAAATTACAATGGAGATGTATCAAAGATGACAAAGAGAAAGAAATCCAATCCCCGGTTAAAGGGCTGGCAGAAGGTTTTTGCACTGGCGGTGCTGCTGGTGATTGCGCTGCTCGAGGTCGTATTTGGGGAACCGGCAGCTCCTTACGCACCGACAGTAGATCTGCAGGATATTCCCGCTTATTCCGGCGAACCCTATGTGGTCATTGCAGACAATGTGCCGGACTTTACGGATGAAGAAAAACAGATGAGCGGATTTGAAGACTATGCGCCTCTTGACGATCTGGGACGGTGCGGTGTGGCCTTTGCCAGCATCGATGAATCCACTATGCCGAATGAAGAACGAGGCAGCATCAGCAGCGTAAAGCCCTCCGGCTGGCACAGCGTCAAGTATAAAGGCATTTCCGGCGGCAGCCTGTACAACCGCTGTCACCTGATTGGCTGGCAGCTGGCGGGAGAAAATGCCAATGAGCTGAATCTGATCACGGGAACCCGTTATATGAATGTAGACGGAATGCTTCCCTTTGAGAACATGGTTGCCGACTATGTGAAAGAAACTGGGAACCATGTGCTTTACCGGGTCACCCCCATCTATGACGGAGATGATCTGGTGGCCAGGGGCGTGCAGATGGAGGCTTATTCCGTAGAGGATGAAGGCGAAGGCATCATGTTCCATGTTTATTGCTACAATGTCCAGCCCGGAATCGAAATCGACTATGCAACCGGCGACAGCTGGGAAAGCGATACATAATGAAAATCCCCACCCGATTTGGGTGGGGATTCTTTTAATCTTCGCAATAGGCAATTTCGCCGTTTACAATGGTAGTATGGGCATGGGCTCCGATGGTGGTCAGAGGATCGGCAGTCCAGATGACGATGTCTGCGTCCTTTCCCGGCTCCAGAGAGCCTACACGGTCGGCAACGCCTACAGCCTTTGCCGGATTGATGGTGATGGCCTTCCAGGCTTCCGCCATGTCCAGACCCGCTGCGGCGGCAAGACCGGCACACATGGGCAGATACTGCAGAGGAATGACAGGTGCATCGGTGATAATGCTCACATCCACACCGGCCTTATGCAGGATACCGGGAGTTGCGAAGCTCTTGTTAGCCAGCTCGATTTTCGTCTTGGAGCCGAAGGACGGGCCTACAAAAGCGGGATAGCCTTCCCTGCCCAGTTCATCTGCGATGAGGGCTCCGTCGGTGCAGTGGTCCAGAGTCAGCTTCAGATTGAACTCCTTGGCGATTCGGATAATCGTCAGAATGTCGTCAGCACGGTGTGCGTGTGCTTTCAGAGGCAGTTCTCCTTTGAGCACGGGAATCATGGCCTCCAGCTTCATGTCAAAAGCGGGATTCTTTCCGTTTTGCTGATCTTCCATATACCGCCGGGTCTTGAGCAGCAGCTCTCTGAGCAGAGCAGCTACACCCATTCGGGTCATAGGCGCTTTCTTTCCGCTCTGACCGTAGCAGCGCTTGGGGTTCTCGCCCAGTGCGCATTTCATGGCGATGGGATTTTTCAGAATCATGTGATCGATGCGTTTGCCGTAGAGCTTGATTGCGGCAAAGGTACCGCCTACCACATTGGCGCTGCCGGGGCCTGTGCACGCGGTGGTGACGCCGCCCTGCAGGGCAAGCCCAAAGGCTTCGTCCTGAGGATTGATGGAGTCGATTGCGCGCATCTGAGGCGTAAGAGGATCTACGGTTTCGTTAAAATCGTGTCCCTCCCATCCCATGGCTTCGTTGTCCAGACCGATATGGCAGTGGGCATCGACGCATCCGGGAGTTACGAGCCGTCCCTCGGCATCGATCACCCGGCAGCCTTCGGGAGCGTCTATGTATGCGCCCAGCGCAGAGATTTTTCCCTCGTCATCAATTAAGATACAGCCGTTTTCCATTTCAAAGTCGGCCATTGTTTTGATATAACCATTTTTAATTAAAAGCATGATGATGACCTCCTACTCAAAGATAGAGTCATTTTAGCACGCAATGGGTATGAATTCAAGAAGATGGAAATTCTTCTGATTGCAGGTAAAAAAAGAAACTCGGAAGTTCAAAAGAACTTCCGAGTCTTTAAGTGGCGGAGCAGGAGGGATTTGAACCCTCGGTACCCTTGTGGGGTACACACGATTT
>JAHHRV010000019.1 GCA_020025595.1 Oscillospiraceae bacterium | reverse complement strand
TGGTGGACGATGAGGAGATCATCAAGGTCCATGTCCATACCAATGACCCCGGCATCGCACTGCAGGAGGGCCTGAAGTACGGTTCCTTTGTTACCGTCAAGATCGAGAATATGCGCCTGCAGCACACCGAGAAGATCATGAGCGAGCAGGAACTGGCTCCTCAGATCGCCGAGCCCGTGAAGCCTCTGGGCGTTGTCAGTGTCTGTGCCGGTGACGGCCTGGCTGATGTGTTCCAGAACCTGGGCGTTGATGGCATCATCTCCGGCGGTCAGACCATGAACCCCAGCACTCAGGACATCCTGACCGCTGTGAACAAGGTCCCTGCTGAGACTGTGTTTGTTCTGCCCAACAACAAGAACATCATTATGGCAGCCGAGCAGGTGGATGAGCTGACTGAGAAGAAGGTTGTGGTAATCCCGACCAAGACTGTTCCTCAGGGCATCACCGCTATGCTGAGCTTCAACCCCGAGGGCGAGGTTGAGGAGAATGTGGAGGCCATGACCGAGGCTATGGCTACCGTTGAGACCATGCAGATCACCTATGCTGCCCGTAACTCCGATTTCGACGGTTACGACATCCACGAGGGTGACTACCTGGCCATGTACGGCAGCGCTCTGTTCGGCACCAGCCGGGACATCAAGGTCCTGCTGCGCAGCCTGGCTGAGAAGGTCCGGGATGAGGGCAAGGAATACATCACCATTTACTATGGCGAAGATATTCAGGAAAAGTATGCCCAGAAGACTGCAGATCTGTTTGCAGAGATTTGCCCCGATGCAGATGTCAATCTGCTGCGCGGCGGTCAGCCTGTTTACTACTACATGATTTCTGCGGAATAAATCCGAAACAATCATAAAGGGAACCGTTTTTCGGTTCCCTTTTCTCGCTTTGAGCATATCCTGCGGTCATATGCATAGGATATAGGTGCAAGGAGGGGAAATATGCAACAGAAACAAAAACGGCGATTCGCCTCGGCGGTGAATCTGGTTCATACAATCGCAGATATGCAGATCCCGGTGTATGCGGCCAATGCCTGCTACTTTCTGGTGCTGATGATTTTTCCTGCACTGCTGCTGATTCTGGCATCTCTGCGCTACACCAGCCTGTCTGCAAATGACCTGATCGAGGTGCTGGAAAACCTTCTTCCTGCAGCGCTGATGCCGGCGGCAGAGCGGCTGATTGTCAACACCTATTACAATTCCTCCGGAATGGTGATTTCGGTGTCGGCTCTGACGGCGCTGTGGTCCTCCAGCCGGGGCGTTTACGGATTGCTCACGGGCCTGAACCATGTCTACGGCGTGCGGGAAGACCGAGGATATCTATATACCCGGCTCATCAGTGTGGTGTACACCTTTGCATTTTTGCTGGTGCTGATTATGACGCTGGTGCTGCACGTGTTCGGCAGGGCGATTTCCAACTGGCTCAACGGTGTGGATATGCCTGTGGTTCAGTGGCTGGTGCACATGATCGATGTGCGGTTTTTGCTGCTGCTGAGCATCCAGATTTTGGTGTTCACGGCGATTTATATGGTGCTTCCCAACCGGCGCAACCGGTTTTGGAGCAGCCTCCCCGGTGCTGCGATGGTAGCAGTGGGCTGGCAGGCATTTTCAAATCTGTTCTCGGTGTATGTGCAGCAGCTGCATGTGTATGAAAACATCTATGGCTCCGTGTATGCGCTTGCGCTGGGTATGTTGTGGCTTTATATCTGCGTGATGATTCTGCTGTTCGGCGGCGTGCTGAACCGGATGATCAGCCACTGGCAAACCATCTGAATTTGCCATTTTGCAAAAAATTTTCGTGTGTTTATTGCCTGTTCACAAATAGACGATAGCATACCTGATATGGGGGTGTTTGCGTGTTTGGACTGGTGACGGCGTCGCCCAAAGAGCTGACGCAAGAAGAAAAAATTCGCTATGGTGCGGTTTACTGCGGAATTTGCAGGGAAATCCGAAATTCCGACGGGCAGGTCTGCAGACTGGGTTTGCAGTACGATATGGCATTTCTGGCGCTGCTGCTGATGAGCCTGTACGAGCCGGAGGAGTCCGGCGGTGACCGGTCGTGTATCCTGCACCCAATCAAAAAGCATCCCTGGATGACCAATGAGTATATCCGCTACGCAGCCAGAATGAATGTTGCGCTGGCGGCATACAAGGCCAAGGATGACTGGCAGGACGAGAAAAAGCTCTCTGCCAAAGTTATGCATTCGGTGTTCGGGAAAAATGTGGCGGATATCGCCCAGCAGTATCCCAGACAGTGCGAAAGCATGGAAAATTGCATTCGCCAGCTGAATGCGCTGGAAAAGGAAAACTGTGCAAATCCTGACGAGCCTGCCAACTGCTTTGGACGGCTGATGTCGGATTTGATGGTATATAAAGAAGACCTGTGGAGCGAATCTCTGCGCAAGCTGGGATTCCACCTGGGCAGATTTATCTATCTTGCCGATGCGGCAATTGACTATGAAAAAGACCGGAAACAGGGCAAGTACAATCCCTTTATCGCCATGGGGCAGGGGGAGGACTACACCCACTGGGAGCAGTATCTGGTGCTGGCTATGGCCGGATGCACCGATGCCTATGAGCGGCTGCCCCTGGTTCAGGACAAGCACCTGCTTGACAACATTTTGTACAGTGGTGTCTGGCTGAATTATCGAAAGCAACAAAGAAAATGTGAGAAGGAGGATCACAATGGCTGATCCATATCAGGTTCTTGGCGTCAGCCGGGATGCCTCTGATGAAGAAATCAAGCGGGCTTACCGGAAGCTTGCAAAGAAATATCATCCCGATGCCAACCCCGGTGACCCGGTGGCGGCGCAGAAGATGCAAGAGGTGAACGCGGCATACGACCAGATCAAGAATCCCGAAAAGTATCGCACGGTGAATACCGGTTCTCAGGGGTATGATCCCTTTGGCGGCTATGGCCCCTTCGGCGGTTATCAGCAGGCCAACAACCAGAGCAACGAGGATTCTTATCTGCATGGTGCCTATAATTACATCCGTTTCGGTCGCTTCCGTGAGGCACTGAATGTGCTGTCGAATGTGGAAGCTGTCAAGCGCAATGCCCGGTGGTATTACCTCAGCGCCCTTGCAAACGAGGGCCTGGGAAACCAGATTACCGCTCTGGAGCATATGAAGAAAGCGGTTTCCATGGACCCCGGCAATCAGGAGTACATCTACGAACTCAACCGCATGGAGCACGGCGGTGATCCCTATCGCACCCAGGCTGGCGGATTTCGGGGCTTCAATGTGTCCTATGATCCCTGCACCGGCTTCTGCCTGTGCTATCTGTGTAATTTGTTCTGCTGCGGCGGCCGCGGATGGCTATGCTGCTGTTAATCAAAAATCCCGTCTGATCTTAAATCAGACGGGATTTTTTTGTTATGGTTCAAAGAATGCAACTGCAATGGCTCCGGGGCCCACATGGGTGCCGATGACGCATCCGACCGTGGAGATGGTCAGATGGTCTGTGTGGTCCCGCCAAAGATCAGCAGAGTCTACGATGTACTTTTGCAGCAGCGTGTCGCTCAGGCCGCTGTATGCAAGGCAGTAGGGCTTGTCGAAGTCGATACCGCCGGATTTTTCGATCATCTGGCGCAGCAGGTTGTTGCCCTGCTTGGAGCCCCGGGCTTTGCCTGCCATGACGATCTCGCCATTTTCTACTGTAACAACCGGCTTGATGGAAAGCAGGCTTCCGGCAAGGGCGGTAGCGGCGGAGATCCGACCGCCTTTTTTCAGATATTCCAGAGTGTCCAGCAGACCAAGGACACGAATCTTTCCGGTTTGTTCGGTCAGGTTGTGGAAAATTTCTTCGGCGGAAAGCCCCTGCTTTGCAATGGTCAGGCCGTATTCCAGCAAAATCCGCTCGCCAATGCATACGGACAGACTGTCCACAATGAAGATCCTGCCGGGGTGATCCATGGCGGCAATCACGGCGCTCTGATAGGTGCCGGAGAGCTTGGAGGACAGGGTGATCACGACAATGTCATCGCCCGCAGCTAAGATTGACTCGTAGGCCTTTTCAAAATCTGCCGGTGGAATCTGACAGGTGGTGGGCAGCACATCACTTTCGATGAGCTTTTCATAAAACTGGGTGTGGGTCATTTCGTATTTGTCGGCGTATTCGGTGTCGCCGAAAACCACCTTCAGGGGGAGCAGAGTGATCCCCATGGCGTTTGCTTCCTTGGGAGTGATATCAGAAGCGGAATCTACAATAAAATGAACAGCCATAGCGGCTCCTTTCGTTGTTTTACTTGGAAGAATCCATTTTTGTTTTCAGGTTTGAGGCAATCATGGAAAGACTTTGATAAAAGTCGGTGCGCTGCTGCTCGGTCAGACCGTCGCCTCCGGCGGTCACCCAGCTTGCGATGAGGGCGTTAACTTTTTGGGCAATCGACTGTCCTTTTTCTGTGAGCAGAAGGGGCGCACGGTAATTTTTTCCGGATTCCTGGGCGATGTAGTCCAGGGCCCTCAGCTCCGAAACCGTCCTGGAAATGGCAGCTTTATCTTCGCCACACAGGGTGGACAGCTGGGCGGCAGTCAGTCCATCGGGGTTCTGGAGCAGATAAAATAGACACATGGCGTGGGTGCCCTTCAGTCCGAATTCCACCATCTCCATGGACTTGATACGCTGGATGTATTTGTAGCACACGGTGATTCCCGTGACAAAGGATTCAAAACGGTGAATCATGCACGCACCTCCTAAAAGAATCTGGGGGCAGTATATCATGGAGATGTTGATTTGTCAACAACTATTTGTTGACAAATCAATATCTTAAACGACGGAGGGAAATTCAGAGAGGGCAGAGGAAAACAAGAAACGGCACCGGGAACACGCCGGAGACTGCGTGCCGGAAAGGCAGAGCCTTGTGTGTAGACTGCCCCAAAACCGGAACAGGGAGAGCGCTAAAAAGGCACAAAAGTTGATCATAACCAGAATTTTGGTAATGATCAGACGGGAAAACACTTTGAACTGGGCAGGGAAGCGCTTAGCTGTAATAAAGAAGCGCCCGTAGGATGCTGAAAGCCGAAAAAAGAGGGCAGACCACAGGTCTGCCCTCTTGCAGTTTCTGAAATTAGCCCTCGTTCTCCTTGGCATCGGCAATGATCTTTGCCTGATTTGCCTTGGGCACTTCCTCGTAGCGCTCGAAGGTCAGGGTAAAGGAGCCTCTTGCCTGGGTCATAGCCCGCAGGTCAATGGCGTAGCTGTTCATCTCTGCCATGGGAACCTCAGCTTCCACAACAGTGTTGCCATCGTCATCGGGATTCATGCCCATGACACGGCCACGGCGCTTGTTCAGGTCGCCGATCACATCACCCATGTAGCTGTCGGGAATGGTGACAGCCAGGGCACCGATGGGCTCCAGCAGGGTGGGCATTGCATTGGGCATTGCCTCCTTGAATGCGAGGATTGCAGCCATGCGGAATGCCATTTCGTTGGAGTCAACGGGATGGTAGGAACCGTCGTACAGCGTTGCCTTCAGGTTGACCATGGGATAGCCAGCCAGGGGGCCCTTCTGAACGGCTTCCTGAATACCCTTTTCAACAGCGGGGTAGAAGTTCTTGGGAACGCTGCCGCCGAAGACCTCTTCAGCAAAGATCAGACCATCCTGCTCTTCCTGAGGCTCGAAGCGAATCCACACATCACCGAACTGGCCGGAACCGCCGGTCTGCTTCTTGTGACGGCCGTGAGCTTCGACTCTCTTCTTGATCTTCTCGCGGTATGCAACCTTAGCCGGGCTCAGCACGGCATCAACGCCGAAGCGGCTCTTCAGCTTGGAAACCAGCACATCCAGATGCTGATCACCGGCACCGCTGATGACCTGCTGCTTGGTTTCGGGGTTGTTGTACAGGGTGAAGGAGGGGTCTTCCTCGTTCAGACGGATCAGACCTGCGCCCATCTTGTCGTCCTGGCCCTTGGTCTTGGGAGCAATAGCCATGGAGTAGCAGGCAGGTGCATAGGGGATGCCCTTCAGAGCGACCACCTTACGGGGATCACACAGGGTATCGCCGGTCTTGACCTTTTCCATCTTGCCGATAGCGCCGATATCGCCGCAGGACATTTCCTTGACTTCGGTGCCCTTCTTGCCGCACATGGTGTACAGACGGCCCAGCTTCTCGGTTTCGCCGGTACGGGCGTTCACCAGGGTGGTATCCTGAGTGATGGTGCCGGAGAGAACCTTGATGAAGGAGAACTTGCCGTACTGGTCGGAGACGGTCTTAAAGACATAAGCAGAGGGAACGCCGCCGGGAGAAACAACGAATTCCTCGGTGGTGCCATCGGGAAGGGTTGCCTTGTGATAGTTGCCCTCAACAGGGTTGGGCAGCAGGTCCACGATGTGATCCATCAGCATCAGGCTGCCCAGGCAGGTGATACCGGAACCGCACAGGACGGGAACCAGAGACTGCTGCATAACACCGGTATGCAGGCCCTTGATCATCTCAGAGTATGTAAAGTCCTCGCCGCCGAAGAACTTATCCATGAATTCTTCGCTGGTTTCAGCGACGGACTCCTTCAGAGCATCGTTGAACTCGGTAACGACCGGCAGCTTATCTTCGGGGACTTCAATTTCCACACGCTTCAAGTCCTGCATCTCGAATGCACGCTTGTTCAGCACATCGATGATGCCGGTGATCTTCTTGGAGCTGTCCCAGATGGGAACAACGACAGGAGCGATCTTGTTGCCGAACTTTTCACGCAGAGCGTTAAAGGTGGCGTTATAGTCAGAGTTGTCTTCGTCAACTTTGGAGATATAGATAAAGCGAGGCATATTACGCTCTTCGCAGTATTTCCATGCTTTTTCAAGACCTACGGTGAGGCCGTCCTTGGCGGAGCAGACGATGATGGCTGCGTCGGCAGCACGGAGTGCTTCCATAACAGCACCGGAGAAATCAAAGCTGCCCGGAGTATCCAGAATATTGATCTTGGTGTTCTTGTAAACAATGGGAGCCACGCTGGCGCTAATGGACACATTGCGGCGAATCTCCTCGGGATCAAAATCACAAACGGTGTTGCCGTCGGCGTTCTTGCCGATTCGGTCGATGGCACCGGTCATGTAAAGTAAGCTTTCAGCTAAAGCAGTCTTGCCGCTGCCGCAGTGGCCCAGCAGACAGATATTGCGGATGCTATTTGCGTAGAACATTGTAAACGAACTCCTTTCGGGAGGGGGGACCCTCCGCACGATCTGATGCAGTATTTTGTACTGCGTTGAGGACATTATACACGAATAGTTTTGCGATTTCAATGCCTAATTTGTTCATAATGCAAAAAATATCGAACAGAATACGGGATATCCTTGTAAGATTGTGCAAAGTAAATAGCTTTGGTGTCTGCAATATGTGTATTCTGACAAGAAACGGATGTTTCTGACAGGTGGAAATCCGGGCGGGATAAAGAAAGAAGCCTGTTCTTGCGAACAGGCTTCCAATTGGAAAAGATCAGATATTTCGTGTCCATTCGGTAATCAGCAGACCGGGAATGGTCCATACCAATTCGAACATCAGCAGGTTTGACGGGGTCAGCAGGCTGCCTCCGTGAACCA
This sequence comes from Oscillospiraceae bacterium, assembly GCA_020025595.1. Lineage (GTDB taxonomy): Bacteria > Bacillota > Clostridia > Oscillospirales > Oscillospiraceae > Faecousia. The sequence continues at coordinate 33,723 of JAHHRV010000019.1, read as the reverse complement.
GAGCCAATGCCAGCACGATCAGAAGACCCAGGATACCACCGAAGATGTGGACGAATGCACCCAGCTTGGTGGCGGTATAAATGGCGCGGCCGCCGGTAATGGCAAAGGCAGAGCTGGCCAGATTATCCTGAGTGGTCAGGGCGCAGGGGATGCTTTGGGCAATGTCCGGAGTCCAGGAGCAGATCTCCTGCAACTGTTTGGCGGTGGGGAAGGCAAAGCGTCTGGTATTTACACCAAACTTGGCGTGGATAAAGCCCTCGGACAGCAGGAAGTTGTCAGAGCAGAGCACCGGGGTCAGTCCGCGGTAGTTGCACAGAGTGCCCAGACCGGCGGCTACGCCCTTCAGTCTGCCAAATGCCAGAGCGAACACTGCGCACAGCTCGCCGTCAATAGACATATAGACAGCCTGATTGACTTTGGCACCTTCAGGGGTTTCTACGCCCATGTCCCGCAGGAAGGAAATGGTTCCCACAAGAACGCTTTCGCCGTTGATCTCGCCGCCCAGACCGCCGTTTTCATAGCTGCGGAAGCTGGTCAGATCATAGTGGCGACCGTTGCGTTCGTCCAGAAGCTGCTCGAACAGGGGGCCGAGGCAGTTGCCTGCATGGGTGATCAGGGCAGTGGCGTAGGCGATGACCTGATCCGGCTCCTGATTGGTGTAGAATTTGACACCGTTGATTTTAACACTGCCGTCGGGGAACAGATCCCGGTCGGTCAGAGGTACTGCGGCATTGCCGACGGTGGCTTTGATGCCCTGCCAGCCGCACAGGACGGTGCCCAGCTTGTGGAGTCTGTGCTCCAGAATTGCAGCAGGACGACTCTGGCTGATGAAGATGGTAGCAGGGGTGGCAGCCAGAATTCCGGCAGACCAGATCTGCAAAGCGGAAGAGATGCCATGGGTCAGGCCGAATACTGCGGCGATTGCGCCGGATGCCAGAAAAGCGATCAGCGCATAGATGCTCAGCAGCTTTTCAGAGCCGGTGGGCTGCTGGTAGTTGTCCATGAAGTCCTCTAGCTCGCCGCCGGTGACATAGAAACCGGGACGGTCTTCAAAACAGCCTGGAGCCTTGGCTACCCGATTCAGACGAATTGCCTTGCGCAGGGTATCCATCTGACCCATTTCGGTAGTACGGCGCTGAAGCTCTGCCCACAATGACATGGTCGCTTCCAGACAGAAGGCAGCGCAGAAGGGAACTCTGACTTCTTTCAGACAGAAGTAACCGTCAGCGATACATACCAGAAATGTTGCAAGAAGCAGTGTATCCAGTGTGAATTTTCCCTTAAACAGGGATACAAAACCATCCAGCAGGCGGCCGGATGCCAGAAGCGCACTGAACAGCATGGCAAACAATTCACCAAAGACCAGCAGGCGCATACGGTTTGGCTGAACCAGACCAAAATGATACATACCAATGGATGCAACACCCAGTACCACTACCAGCAGGCTGAGGAAAATGGAAATCTGCAGCTTGCCGAAGCCGGCTTCAGCCAGAGCGTAATATCTGCGTTCGGGGCCGGCTACCAGCTTGCGCTTGAGGGATTTCTGCTGGGATTTTGGGCGGAAAACGATGGGCTCAGGGGGCGTATATTCGCCGATGGGCTGCTCGTATTCCGGCTCCCATCCAGCGCTGAAAGGCTCGGCACCTTCGGGGACGGGGGGCGCAGCGGGGGCTTGTGTTTCCTGCTGCATTTGTTCGGAAATCGGCGTAAAGCTGACGGTTTCGCCGGTTACAGCCTCCGGTTTCTGAGCAGCGGCAGCGATTTTCTGAGTATCCAGACGAATGGTGTCCACTTCAAAGGACGTGTCCGTTTCGTCATCAGCAGGGATTTCCTGCTGGACAGGAACGGGTTCCGGTTCCGATTCAAAGGAGAGATCCTGGAATGCTTCGTATTCGTCACTCTGGGCCGTGTCCTCCGGAGACTCGGGTTCTTCTGTACAAGAGTCCTCTTCCTCGGCAGCTTCCTGCACGGCAGGTTCAGGGGTCAGCTCGGGTTCCGGGTCAGCGGACTGCTCCGGAGCGGGCTCGGCAGATTCGTCCTCTGATTCCTGAGCAGGGGTCTGCTCGGAATCAGGATCGTGAGAACCGAATTCTTTCAGAATGTCTTCCAGTGTGAACCCCAATTCCTGATCTTTTTCGTCCATGGAATTTCACACTCCTTAACCAAGACGCTGACGGACTGCCTCATACAATAGAATGGATGCGGCGGCAGAGGCGTTCAGCGAAGAAATCTGACCGGACATGGGGATGTTGACCATCACATCGCACAGATCCCGGACCAAACGGCTGATGCCATCACCCTCATTGCCAATGACAATGGCAGTGGAGCCGGTGAGATCGGCCTGATACATGGGCACAGAACCCTCGGCAGCGGTGCCGAAGACCCACACGCCCTTTTCCTTCAGCTCCCGGATGGTGGAAGCAATGTTCGTCACACGGGCGACCTTCATATATTCCACAGCACCGGCAGAAGCCTTGGCAACGGTGGCAGTGAGGCCGACGCTGCGGCGCTTGGGAATGATGACACCATGGGCACCGGCACATTCGGCGGTACGCATAATGGCACCCAGATTATGGGGGTCGGAAAGCTCGTCACAGATGACGATCAGCGGAGCCTGTCCGCGGTCGGCAGCCACCTGCAGGATGTCATCAACGGTTGCATACTCGTGGGCAGCAGCCTGAGCAATAATGCCCTGGTGGGCACGGGTGGTACTCATCATGTCGAGCTTGCGGCGGTCAACAGGAACCACCACGGCGCCTGCTTCCTTGGCCTGTGCAGCCAGACGCTGCAGACCCTTGTCGGTGTCGCCGTCGGCAATGAACACCTTGTCGATGGTGCGGCCGGCCTTCAGAGCCTCGGTCAGAGCGTTTCTGCCCTCCAGACGGCACTCGTCCTCTTCTTCTTCGACTGCGGGGGCAGACTGCTGACGATCTCGGCGGGAATCAAAGCGGCGATCGTTTCGGTTATAGTTACCCCGGCGGGGATTGTTTTCTCTCATAATTTTTCATCTCCTGAGTTTAGGATATACAGTTTCATTATAGCAGAAACTCCTCATTCCGACAACTATCAATTTTATATAGCGGATGCTGGGAAATTTACAGATTGTTTACCGCCAGAAAGGGAAACTTCGTTGCACAGTTTGCTATTTTATGATATGATGCATAACATACAATAGAGTAAGACTGTGAGAGGCACAGACATTAAGAAAATCCGCAAAGGGTGGTATGATTATGAATCCCAATCAAAATGATCGTCCCCAGAATGGGAACGATAAGCGCCCAAAAACCAGTGTGTGGGTGGCTCTGGCGATTGCCATTGCGGTGGTGCTGATTATTGGCACCATTTTCAACGCAGTCAGCGAAAGCCAGTATACGAAGACGACATATTCCGACTTTGCCAAGGCCAGAGATGCCAACAATTTGAGCGAAGTGGAAATCCGTGTAGACCGCATCATCTACATGACGAAAGAAGAGGCGGCAAAGCCTGCATCCGAGCAGAAAGCGTTCTTCACCGGATTGCCTCCCGGAGGCGATTTGATGAAGATGTTCGATGATCTGGTAAAACAGGGCGTCGATCCCAACTGTATTATCGTAGAGGACAACTCCGGCATCATGCTGGTGCTGTACTATGCCGGTATGCTGCTGCTGTCGTTCTTCATGATCCGCTTGATTATGAAGCGCATGGGCAGCATGGACAACGGCATGGGCCAGAGCAAGGCCAAGGTCTATATGGAAAAGCAGACCGGCGTCACCTTTGCCGATGTGGCAGGTCAGGACGAGGCCAAGGAATCTCTGGAAGAAATCATTGATTTTCTCCATAACCCCCAAAAGTACACCGAAATCGGCGCAAAGCTGCCCAAGGGTGCGCTGCTGGTGGGTTCTCCCGGTACCGGTAAGACCCTGATCGCAAAGGCCGTGGCAGGCGAAGCCAATGTGCCGTTCTTCTCCATCTCCGGCTCTGATTTTGAAGAGATGTTCGTGGGCGTCGGTGCAAGCCGTGTCCGTGACCTGTTCCGTCAGGCAACCAAGGTTGCGCCCTGTATCGTCTTCATCGATGAGATCGATGCTGTGGGCAGAACCAGAGATACCCGCATGGGCGGCAACGACCAGACATTGAACCAGCTGCTGAGCGAAATCGACGGCTTTGATTCTTCCAAGGGTGTTGTCATTCTGGCAGCAACCAACCGTCCGGAGGTTCTCGACAAGGCTCTGCTGCGTGCAGGCCGTTTCGACCGCAGAATCATCGTGGACCGTCCCAACCTGCAGGGCAGACTGGATACCTTGAAGGTTCATACCAGAAAGATCCGTCTTGCAGAGGATGTTGACCTTTCCAAGCTGGCACAGGCCACCGCCGGTGCAGTTGGTGCAGACCTTGCAAACCTGGTTAACGAAGCTGCGCTGCGTGCTGTGCGCAAGGGCCGCCAGGCAGTCAATCAGGAAGATCTGCTGGTTTCCTTTGAAACCGTCATCGCAGGTACCGAGAAGAAGAACACCGTGCTGACCGACACCGAAAAGCGGATGGTTGCCTACCACGAGGTGGGACACGCTCTGGTGGCAGCACTGGAAAAGCATTCTCAGCCTGTATCCAAGATCACCATTGTTCCCCATACTTCCGGCGCACTGGGCTACACCATGCAGATGCCGGAGGAAGAAAAGTACCTGTCCACTATGGACGAGCTGCGCACAGAGCTGCGCACCCTGCTGGGCGGCAGAGCTGCAGAGCAGGTGGTGTTCGGTGTTAAGACCACCGGCGCTTCCAATGATATTCAGCGTGCCACTGCGCTGGCCCGCAACATGGTTGCCGTCTACGGCATGAGCGATGAGCTGGGCCTCATGGCTCCTGCAAGCATGAACCAGCAGTATCTGGACACCCAGGCATATCTGGACTGCTCTCAGGAGACTTCCGCCAAGGTGGATGAAGCTGTGCAGAAGCTGCTGACCCAGAGCCATCAGGAGGCAATCGCCTGCCTGAAGGAGCACCGTGCCCTGTTGGATGAGATTTCTGAATACCTGCTTGCCAAGGAAACCATCACCGGCGACGAGCTGATGGCCTTTGTAAACGGCGAAGACAAGCCCGCAATCAAGGAAACGGTTTGCGAACCGGTTGAAGAAACCGCAGAAGCTGCTACAGAAACCGCAGAAACTGTGGAAGAAGCCCATCAGGAACCCACCGAGGAATAAGAAAATCCCGGGTATCGAATTTCGATACCCGGGTCTTTTTATGCTTTTTTACCGGATGACGATCTGGTCGTTCTCCACATCCACAGTCAGATCCTGACCGGTGGTGATGGTTCCTGCCAGAATCATCTTACTCAGCACGGTTTCCACCGTGTGCTGCACGAACCGGCGCAGGGGACGGGCACCGTAGTTGGGGTCGTAGCCCTGATCCACAATGAAGTCCTTGGCTGCCTGCGTCAGATGGCAGTGCAGCTGCTGCTCGGCAAGCCGCTGGTTCAGGTGGTCGATCTGCAGGTCAATGATGGAGTAGATATTCTCCTTGGTCAGAGGCTTGTAGAATACGATCTCATCCAGACGGTTCAGGAATTCCGGACGGAAGGAACGGCGCAGGAGCTGCTGCACCTGCTGCTTTGCCTCGGGCTTGATGGTGCCGTCTGCATCGATGCCATCCAGCAGATATTCGCTGCCCAGATTGGAGGTCAGAATGATGATGGTGTTCTTAAAGTCCACGGTGCGGCCCTGAGAATCGGTGATTCTGCCGTCGTCGAGAACCTGCAGCAGAATGTTGAACACATCCGGGTGGGCCTTCTCGACCTCATCAAACAGCACCACGCTGTAGGGCTTGCGGCGAACGGCCTCGGTCAGCTGACCGCCTTCTTCATAGCCCACATATCCGGGAGGCGCTCCGATCAGACGGGAAACCGCAAATTTCTCCATATACTCGGACATATCGATTCGGACGATGTTCTGCTCGTCATCAAACAGCGCCTGAGCCAGAGTCTTTGCAAGCTCGGTCTTACCAACACCCGTGGGGCCCAGGAACAGGAACGAACCGATGGGACGGTTGGGATCGGCGATACCGGCACGGCTGCGCTGAATGGCTTCGGTGACAGCGGTAACGGCTTCGTCCTGACCTACCACTCTCTTGTGGAGGGTTTCGTCCAGAGTCAGCAGCTTTTCCCGCTCGCCCTGCACCAGTCTGGACACGGGAATGCCGGTCCAGCGCTCCACGATCCGGGCGATTTCCTCGTCGGTGACCCGGTCACGCAGGATGTTGGATTCCTTTGCAGCGGAGGCCTTTTGCTCCTCCTCCTGCAGCTGACGCTGCAGCTGGGGCAGGCGGCCGTATTTCAGCTCGGCGGCCTTTTCCAGATCGTAATTCTGCTCGGCATTTTCAATCTGGCGGTTCAGATCTTCCAGCTGTTCACGCAGCTGCTGTACATGCTCGATGGCGTTTTTCTCGTTTTCCCACTGAGCCTTCATGGCGTTGAAGCGGTCGCGCTGCTCTGCCAGTTCCTTCTGCAGCTGGGCAAGACGGGAATGGCTCAGCTCGTCCTCTTCTTTCTTCAGGGCTGCCTCTTCGATTTCCATCTGGATGATGTGGCGGGATACCTGATCCAGTTCAGCAGGCATGGAGTCCATTTCTGTGCGGATCTGGGCGCAGGCTTCATCCACCAGATCGATGGCCTTGTCCGGCAGGAACCGGTCGGTGATATACCGGTCAGACAGGGTAGCGGCTGCAATAATGGCAGAGTCTGCAATCTTCACGCCGTGGAACACTTCATAGCGTTCCTTCAGACCACGCAGGATGGAGATGGTGTCCTCAACAGTAGGCTCGTCCACCTGCACACTCTGGAAACGGCGCTCCAGGGCGGCATCCTTTTCGATATACTCCCGGTATTCGTCCAGAGTGGTTGCACCGATGCAGTGCAGTTCGCCACGGGCCAGCATGGGCTTGAGCAGGTTGCCTGCGTCCATGGCACCGTCGGTCTTGCCGGCACCCACAATGGTGTGCAGCTCGTCGATGAACAGGATGATCTGTCCCTGAGAGTCTTTGACTTCGTTCAGAACGGCCTTCAGTCGCTCTTCAAATTCGCCCCGGTACTTTGCACCGGCAATCAGAGCGCCCATGTCCAGGGAGAAGATGGTCTTGTCTTGCAGGGTCTTGGGCACATCCTTTTTGACGATACGCTGAGCAAGACCTTCCGCAATGGCGGTCTTGCCGACACCGGGCTCACCGATCAGCACGGGGTTGTTCTTTGTCTTACGGGACAGGATCCGGATCACATTCCGGATCTCCTCGTCTCTGCCGATGACCGGGTCCATTTTCTGCTCCCGGGCACGCTTGACCAGGTCTGTGCCGTATTTTTCCAGGGCCTCGTAGGTGCCCTCGGGATTGTCGGTGGTCACACGCTGGTTGCCGCGGACGCTCTGCAGCGCCGTCAGCACATTTTCCTTGGTGATGCGGTACATATCAAACAGAGATTTGACCGGGCCGGCGGCAGTGTCCAAAAGGCCCAGCAGCAGGTGCTCGACAGATACATATTCATCTTTCATGGCCTTGGCCTGAGCCTCGGCGGCGGTGAAGCAGCTGTCCATATCGCCGCTGATATAGAAGCGGTCTGCCTCCCGGGAACCGGTGACGCTGGGCAGCTTCTGCAGTTCTGCGTTGGCAGCAGCCTCCAGACTTTCCACGGTTACATCCATTTTACGCAGCAGCTGAGGGGTCAGACCGCCATCCTGCCGCAGAAGTGCGCACAGCAGGTGGATCTGCTCCAGCTGCTGGTTGTGGTTGTCCCTGGCGATGGTCTGCGCCAGCTGAACAGCCTCCAGAGATTTCTGGGTATAGGTGTTGAAGTTCATAAACAAACTCCTTTCTGGGGAATGGTTTTAGCACTCTTCGGTTGAGAGTGCTAATTCTCTTTAGCTTCAATATACCCCTATTTCTGAAAAAGTCAAGGGGTGGCGAAATCCTTTTTGAAAATTCACAAATCCGCCACATTTGCTATTCTATGCAACTTCAAAGAAACTTAATATTTATACCCTTTTTTTATTAATAGTATTGTTTTATTATATAGGCAAGCAATTCGCTTTTTCATTTTCCTACCTCTTTTCCTTTTGAAAAGCCCGGAGCCGACTGGTCATCGGCTCCGGGCTTTTTTGTTTGTTTCATTTATTTATCCAGATGCACATTCAGGTGCGGGTAGGTAAATTCGATGTGGTCAGCTTCAAATTCCTTGGCGATGTTTTCGTTGATGGCATAGAAGGCAGGCCAGTAATCTGCAGAAGAAGTCCACACCTGCAGGACATAGTCGATGGCATTGTCGCCGTAGTTCTTGACACCTGCAAAGGGAGCGGGGGTAAACAGGGTAGCCGGGACATTGGCGGCACGCAGCAGAGCATCCTTAACGACGGGGATGGGAGCATCGTAGCTTGCGCCCACGGTGATATCGATTCTTCGGGTGCCGGAGCTGGAGTAGTTGACGATCTGAGATGCCACCACAGCGGAGTTGGGGATGGCGATGATCTTGTTGTCGGGGGTGGTCAGTCGGGTGTAGGTAACATCAATGGACTGGACGGTACCGCCCTGACCTGCGATCTCCACATAATCACCGGATTTGAAGGGGTGGGTGGACAGCAGGGTAAAGCCGCCGATGACATTGGTCAGCGCGTTCTGGAAGGACAGGGAAATTGCCAGAGATGCCACACTGGCCAGAGCGACAATACCGGTGACTTTGATACCTGCCTGCTCTGCGACGATCATACCGAGAATGATATACAGGATCACACGAAGCAGGGATTTGATCAGGCTGGTGGCGGCTCGCTCCAGACGGGTCTTTTCCAGGGAACGATCTACCAGTTTCAGAATGACGCGGATGACCAGCAGGCCAACCACAAAGATGAATGCAACGGGCAGAAGATTTTTCGCAAAATCGACCAGCTTTTCGATTTGTTCAGGACTTATCATAAATATCATCTCCTTTTCTTCTCTTCGACTATTATAAATGGAAAAAATCGGATTTACAAGAAGAATTTCCTGGAATATAAAGTTTACAGATCCTGATTTCTGGGGCAGAATGTTCATAAATTAGACTTATTTTGTTTTCAATTGAGTTACGCACCGTTCAAAACCTGCGCTTATAATGAAGCTATCCAAATTGTGGAGGAAGTTGTGAGCCGCTGCAGTCTGGAACCCTCTTTTCTACCTCTCTCTTTTTTCGAAACATTGAAAAGGCACCTGTCACTGACAGGTGCCTTTTCGCGCTGTATAGCGTTTTTTCTGCCTCTGTCTGAGAGCCATTCCAATTCAGCAGGGGGGGCGCAGACTCTGTGAATCAGCATTACACCCTTGAGATGGTATGTAATTGGATACAAAATGTTCATATTTCTGATATTACAGTAAAAATGGTAAATAAAGCGAGTTTTAAGGAAATCTTTTTAATAGTGTATGGAAAAAATGAAAAAATTTGTATTTTCTGTTGGCTTTTTGTAAAAAATATGTTATCATATTCCAGAGTGTTATAGGCGAAATACAGGAGATAAATTCAGACCCGTGAAACGCCTCCTTCCAAGTGTCCCTCTCTGGTGGGAGAATGGCAGTTTTACGCGGTTGCGGGTCAGAATACCTGGAACAGAGGTAGATATGGGTAGGAAGACATTTTATGCACAGTATATGAAACCGCTGATCGACAGCATGCTGGGATTATTGGGACTGGTATGCCTGTCCTGGCTGTTTCTGTTGATTGCGGTGGCAATTTATGTGGATGATCCCGGCCCGATCATTTACAGGCAGCGCCGTGTGGGCCAAAAGAAAAACGGAGAAATTACATACTTCAATATTTATAAATTCCGCACCATGAAAGTCAGCGCACCGGAATTGCCAACCCATCTGCTGGAAAATCCGGAACAGTGGATTACCCGGGTGGGGAAAATTTTGCGAACAACCAGCCTGGATGAACTTCCTCAGCTGTGGAATATTGCAATTTTTCATAATCTGTCGATTATCGGCCCCCGGCCGGCACTGTGGTCCCAGGACGATCTGGTGGCAGAGAGAGAAAAGTACGGTGCCAATGATGTGATGCCGGGGCTGACCGGCTGGGCACAGATCAATGGTCGGGACGAACTGGGAATTCAGGAAAAGGCCCGTATGGATGGCTATTATGTACAGCATTTGGACTTTGCCATGGATATGCGTTGCTTCTTTGGCACCTTTGGAACGGTGGCAAGGCAGGAGGGCATTGTAGAAGGCGGAAACGGGAAGGTGACGAAATGAGCAAGATTCTGATCGCTACCAATCATTCCTATATGCTGTACCGCTTTCGTCTGGAGCTGATCCAAACGCTGCGGCAGGAACACGAAGTTGTTCTCCTCATGCCGTTTGTGGGCCATGAGGAAGATTTTCAGGCCCTGGGAATTCGCTGCATCAAGACGGATGTGGATCGCCGGGGAATCAATCCAAAGACGGATTGGAAGCTGTTTCAGACCTACCGGGAGCTGCTGCAGCAGGAAAAACCGGATATGGTCGTGACCTATTCCATCAAGCCCAACATTTATATGGGACTGGCCTGCAGCCTGAAGAAGATTCCCTATTGTGCCAATGTCCAGGGACTGGGAACTGCATTCCAGAAACCGGTGCTGGCATCGGTGGTGTCGATTCTGTATAAAATAGCATTTCTTCGGGTAAAGACGGTGTTTTTTGAGAATGCATCCAATGCTCAGGTGTTTCAGGACCGCCATATCATGAAGGCGGACAAACAGGTTCTTCTAAATGGCGCGGGAATCAATCTGCAGCAGTATCCGTATCAAGCCTACCCCGGCCAGCGCCCATTCCGGTTCCTGTATCTGGGCCGGATCATGGAAGAAAAGGGCGTGAATGAGCTGTTCGCAGCCATGAAGCGGCTGAGTGAAGCATATCCCGGGGAAGCTGTGCTGGATCTGGTGGGCTTTTATGAGGATTCCCACGAGGAGCAGGTGAAACAGCTGGAAGCATCCGGTGTCGTATGTTTTTATGGATTTCAGTCGGAGCCGACCCCTTATTATGAAAAAGCAGACTGCGTGGTGCTGCCCAGCTATCACGAGGGTATGAGCAATGTGCTGCTGGAAGCTGCAGCCATAGGACGCCCGGTGATTACCAGCGATATTCCCGGCTGCCGTGAAGCGGTGGACGATGGCGTTACCGGCTATCTGTGTCAGGTTCGTGATGAAGACAGTCTCTATGAAAAAATGGAGCAGATGCTGTTGCTGAGCCGGGATTGCAGAGAGGCTATGGGTCTGAAAGGCCGCCAAAAGATGGAACAGGAGTTCGCAAAAGAGCAGGTTGTGGCTCGGACCATCCGTGCGATTTTTTCCCAGCGCGATTCCGCAGTTGTTTAACTGCTTGTGAATATCCAATATATAATGTAAGAAAGCCCCCACTTGTCAGGCATACAGATCGCCGGACAGGCGGGGGTAAATTGCTGCACCATATGGAAAAGAAACCCCCCATTTCCCGTTTGGGAAATGGGGGGTTTGTGACTTTGTTAGCGAATCCGGTTCCGGGAAGGAGGAACCGTTCACACAGCTTACATTTTGTGACGGAAGCGTGTGACAAAGGCGTATGTACGCATGATGGTGCGGCGCAGGGGAATGACATGGATCCAGATATGTTCAAAGAACTCCCACCAGAAATCCCCGGGGCCGATTATCTTGTTTTTCCTGCGAATCCGGGTGACTCGGGCGAACACCTGATCGGGGGATACGGGACCCTCGACTTCCTGCTGGGCATCTCCCACGATGTACAGCTGCCCGTTTCGGATCTTACAGATTCGATGTACCACAAACTGGCCGTTGGGCCGCTGGTAAAATACAATCTGCCCCACAGTCAGAGGGGAATCCGGTTTGCGGAAGAAAATCGTGTCCCGCTGATCTGCCAGAAAGGGAGTCATGGAACCGCCTTTTACTGCCACGCTGACTTCGTTTCCCTGTTCGGTCAGTTCCCGGAGCATGGATATATAAGCTGCAGTATCAAAAGTTTTCATGTCCATCTGCCTTTCAGTGAGTTAAACTGCGGAACCTGTGCATACGCGTATGGGACTTGAGCGGGGAATATCAGCCCAAGTGGCGGGATTACAATTCATGCCAGGACCAGCTGAGAAATCCGGGGAGGCTGGGACGATTGGGCCGGGAAGGCCAACTGGGCCATGTGGGACGGCTGGGTCTGCTGGGTCTTGAAGGCGTGGGATCTTTTTCCGGACGAGAAGCCTGCTTCTTTGCAAAGCCTGCGGTAACTGTGGTGTCTTCGGTGATGGTAAAGGTGGTGGTGGCTTCGCCGGAGACATTTTCGCCGTTTACAGACCAGCCGGAGAATTCATAGCCTGCATCGGGATTTGCACTGAAGGTAACGGCGGTACCTGCATCAACCATTTCTCCGCTGGGGATATCGGAAATGATGGAGCCGTTTTCTTCCGGAGCATAGCTGACAGTGTATGCAGAGGGAACTGCAACGGCTTCTCTTACAGGGATTGCAGCGCTGTAGGAATGGATCTTGCCGGATCTGGCAGTGACCTCCAGCTTCAGGGTATGGCCGGGAGCAACCTCATAGCAATTGGGCTGCAGGTAGACGGTATAGGTGTATTGCTGGTTTTTGCGGATGCTTTCCTTGGTGGCAGTGCTGGAGGCAAAGCCGGCGCTGGGGTTTGCAAGATCCATCCAGCCTTCAGCGATGACTTTGCTTCTGACATTCTGACCTCTCAGCTCAACAACCGTATAGGGTTTTGCGCCGCCGCCAACCTCGAATTGGTTGCCGGTGTTGCGGTGGATGCTGCTGTCATATTTGCCGGTCATGGGGAAAGCGTTAAAATTGGAAGAGGCGGTATCAATCAGTCGGATGTGCAGCAGATTGTTGCTGCTGGTACTGCTGGGGGATGCTTGGACAGTAACGGGGATGGTGCCCTGGATGGTGAGCTTTTCGCTGACCTTCTTGCTGGAAGTATTCATGGTCAGAGTGTTGGCGGTTTCCCAGCTGTCATAGGTATGCCAGACGGAAGCGTCCAGATTGCTCTGAGCGGTAACAGCTGCCATGTTTTCAGCGCCGTTTTCGATGCTGAAAAGATAGTGGCTGAACCAACGGTTCAGCACCTGCTGGTAGGCTTCACCATTGATGAACTGTTCGGTCTTGTTGGCACCGTATGCGGGGGTGACATGGCCATCCTGATGGAGCAGAAGCTTCACATTCTGACCGGCATCCCGGAAGGCATCATACATCAGTTGGAAGTTCTTGGTGCGGACATTGTCGTCATTCAGACCGTGAACGATCAGAGCAGAGCAGTGAATATTGGGGTTCAGCGTGTAGTCGCGTCTGCGGAAGTGCTCGCCGTAGTCGCCGTTCAGATTGGCTTCGTCATTGGCGATGGTATTGAGGTAATTGGCGTATGTACTTTTGTTCCAGCCGGAATCTGCTGCACGGCTTGCGCAGTAGGAGGCCAGCCACTCTGAGTAGGATTTGTTGCTTTTGGTGCGATAACCCTGAGAGTTGGTGTATTCATACCAGCTGGCGATGCCGCTGACAGGGACGATGGTCTCAAGACCCTGTACACCGGTGCTGGCGATACCGAACTGGGTGGTGCCGGCGTAGGAACGACCGGTCATACCCACCTTGCCGTTGCTCCAGTCGGCATCCACCTGGATGTTGTCTGTGCGGTTTGTGTATGCAACGGCATCAGGGCTGCCGTTAAGCCATTCGATAACGGATGCGAAAGCATCGATTTCCAGGTCGGTGCCGCAGGTTTCAAAGCCTTCGGAACCCTTGGTGCCCAGGCCGGCGGCAGTGACTACGGCAAAGCCGCGCACCAGGAAATAGTCATACCAGTCGATGTTCTCATAGAAATCATATTCCCGGGAATTTGCATTGGCGGCAACCTCTGCGCTGGTAGCGGTGCCGTTGGGAGTTCTGGGTGCAGCGGTCTGATACAGATTGTTTTCCGAATAAGAGCCGCTGCCGGAGAAGCTGTATCCGGTACCGGCAATGTAGGGACGAGCCTCGTAAATGACGCCGGTTTTATAATCGCCGTTCATGGCAGCTTTGGGCAGCTGAACGACCACCTTGATGAGATCCAGTTTTCCGTCAGCGTCAGTATCATAGTCGGTTTCTACATACACGCAGAAACGGGCGATATCCTTGTTGATATTGAAGATGGGCTGTGCCAGACCGTCACGGAACTCCATAGGGGAGACAGGTTCCGGCTGAGTGGGCTGTGTTTCAGTGGGTTCCGGCTGGGTAGGCTGGGACTCGGTAGGTTCCGGAATGATGGGCTGAGTCTCGGTGGGTTCCGGCTCGGTAACCTCGGGCTCGGTGGGAATCGGCTCTGTAGGCAGAGCGGGTTTCGTATCGTACAACTCCAGTGCCTTCTGGCGTATGGCTTCGTACTGTTCGTTGGAGCAGTCTGCCGCGGGATCGTAGGTGTCGTCCACAAGACCTATGTATCTGGCGGATGCATCGATACCGCCTGCGGCTTCAACTTCCTGATCGGTGTAGCCGATCCAGCTCAGAAAAAAGCCGGCGGCTTCCTGCTGGGTCATCGCCTTGGCATCGACAGCCGAGGGAACTGCCAGGGATACGATGAGCACGATTGCCATCAGCAGGGAAAATCTTCTTTTGTTCATCTTTGTTTATAACCTTCTTCCTGTATTCTCTTTCTTCCTGATTGGGGCCTTTATTTCTTTTAATTTATTCCTGAAAAGACAAAAAGACCACAATAATAAAAGTATATCATCGGAGCGGAGATGTTGTCAACGCGGAATCGACTGAGTGAAAAGATACAAAAAAACAGACAGAATTAGGGCACATTTCATAAAGTTTCATTTTATGGACAATTACGAATTATATAGGTGTAAAAAACGGTTATATACTATGAAATGCGGTTGACAATCTATGAAATATGGTATATCATCAATGATGATAATTTGGGAAATTATGGAGACGAGCCTAAGGCTTAAAATGTAAACTGACTCAGACTTGAAACCCCAAAATCAGCAGATGTTGTTGACCATACAGCTGGCTTTGCGGAATGTGGCCTGAGTTTAAAGTATGGGAGGTTATGAAATGAAAAAGCGAAGATTTCTGGCGTCGCTGCTGGCAGTGGTAATGCTTCTTTCAGTGTTGCCTGCCGGTGCACTTGCTGCGCCAACTGAAACAGGAACGGGTGCAAATCCGGAAACCAACGGTGATCTGTTCCTGGATAAGAAGGCCATCCTTGAGCCGGATGGCAGCTACACAATTCAAATGGAGGCCTATTCAACCGGTACATCCACCACGATTACCCAGAAAAAGGGTGTTCCTATGGATGTCGTTCTGGTTCTTGACCAGTCCGGTTCTATGGGTGAGAACACTGTCACGGTAAACGGTGCTACCATGACAAGACAGGATCTCCTGAAGCAGAATGTGACCCAGTTCATCGACACGGTGGTTGCCGACGGCAAGGAAAATAAAGTAACCCACCGGATTGGCATGGTTGGCTTTGGCTCTGGCCCTCTGGAAGGTGTTGTAAATCACACTGATTACAATTGGTTGGGTACCGGTGTCTTTGATGAAAACGGTACCTTTGTAAAGTATCAGGATGCTGGTGCAGTTTCCGTGATTCATAAGCCTTTTGATGGGGAACTGGTTCAGGGCGGCGAGTATTATGTCTATAATGGCAGCGATTACACAAAGCTGACCTATGATGAAACAGCACAAAAGTACACACCGGTTCCAAATCCGGATCCCGGTCGTAACGACCTTTTTGGCGTTGTAAACGGTCAGTATAAACAGGCAGTTTATGGCCCTTATGAGGCTAAAATCGAAGCAACTAACCCGTCTCATGGCGACGGCAAGGTCTACTATGATGCCAATGGTAACAAGCTGACATGGGTAGAGGAGATAAGGCCTAGTTATAAACATGTAACACCCCTTGTAGACGATGCGAATACGCAAAAGCAGACATTTTACATTTTGAAAGATGGCAGCTACAAAGAAGTAAAGTATGTGAATGTGGGAATGATCTTCCCTAAATGGCAATGGCAGGATGAAGAGGGAAATAAACTTACCATCGACAGCACAAAGAATCAGTTTGCTCATGAGTATAAAACTGGAGGCTCCATTTTTGATCCGACATATACTACAGATTACTATGATGCCTATTTAATGACTCAGGAGTCTACTGGCGAGTACTTCCTATCCGCTGATGGCACAAATCCGCTGCCTGCATCCACTCCTGTTTATACAGAGGGAACCAAGACTGGCTGGAATGTAAACGGCACTCCTGTTACAGATTTGTACAAAAAAGACGGAAATGGTTCCTGGGTATACCAGAAGGGTAGTGAGCAGGTCATTCTTTCCAGTGAGCAGGTTTATGTCTTGGAGCAGGGTGCGAACAGCTATTCTGGTGCATTGGTCCCCGTTACCACCGGTGCAAATGGCCAGGGCGAAAAGAGACAGTCCCTTGTGACTGCTACTAATAGCATTAAGGCAGAAGGTGCAACTCGACTGGCTTTTGGCATGAATATGGCCAATAAGATCTTCCAGAATAATCCTTTGACAGCTGCTGACAAGGCTGCAGGCCGTCAGCGTATTGTGATTGTTTTCACAGACGGTGAACCTGGTTATAGTGGGTATGATAGAGTTGAGGCAGACCGTTCGGTGGCAGAGAGCTATATCACCAAGAGTATCCATGGTGCAAAGGTGTACACCATCGGCCTGTTTGATAAAGCTCCCAATCAGCAGACTTTGGACTTCCTTTCTCATCTGTCCTCTGATTATCCGAATGCAAACACGGAATATAAGGAAGTTGCCAATCCGAGTGAGAAAACACAATACATTGTTAATATTGATGGCGGCTATGCGATAGCTAAAAAAGCCAAGAGAACATGGAAATATTACAGAAATTACGATGAAAGACAACAAGAGGAAAAATGGATTGAGTTTGATGCTGCCAACGCGGTATTCTATGAAGATACAAATATGATCCCGGGCGACAGACCCGACCCAACGAAGAATTATTCCGCAGTTGTAACCAATCCCGAGAGTCTGTCCGGTATTTTCCAGACGATTACACAGGATATTACCAGCTCCACCACCAGCGTGGATCTGAACGACAAGTCCGTTATCCGTGATATCATGCCGGAGAAGGAATTCGGCCTGTCTGAACTGGACCGCGAACTGACCGACGCAAGTACTGTGGATGTAAAGATCATCCCGGGTACGGCTGATCCCCAGGGCAAGATTACCTGGCAGGAGAATCAGGCTGTTTCCGTTCCCACACTGTATCATGAGAAGAAGGATTCTAAAACCGGCGGTACAACATTGTCTCATTCTGTGAATGTTAATGAAGTACCTATGACTATCAAGGTCACTACCTACACGATCAATCCCAATACCGGAGCGGAAGGCCCCCACACTGTGGATGTCACCGGTTTTGACTATTCCAAGCAGTTTATTGCTCCTGATCATCCCGGTGCCAAGCTGGTTATGACGATCAAGGGACTGAAGGTTCTGCCCACTGCAAGCACAGATAAGGTCATCTCCACCAACCGTCCGGAGTCCGGCCTGTGGAAGCAGTCTGAGGGCGGCGTACATCCCACAGCACCTGAGGTTGCCTTTAATCAGCCCAGTACCTACTTCCCCTCTAAGACCTATGTTCTGGACTACGCAAAGCCCATGAATATTCCTATGAGTGATCTGAAGCTGAAGACCGTTGAAAACCTCGATGAGAATGGTTTTAATCCCTTCGATCTGAACAACCCGACTCTCAAGATTATGCATAAGTACGGTAATGTTGAGACAACAGGCCAGGATCTGACCTATACCCCCAAGACCATGCAGTGGGATGGCGGCGACACCTTCTACGCATTCGGCGAGGTTAATACAAACGATGTTGGTGGTGCTACAGCAAACCAGTTCGGCAAGGCCTGGGCCAAGGTCACAGTGATCCCCGCAAACAATGTCTATTTTGAAGATACCTTCGAGACCAGTGAAAGCACCGGTACCGTTGGCATCACCTACACCGGTAAGTGGGACGAAGTTAAGGAAGCTGTTTCCGGAGATAATACCGGTACTGCAGAAGATGCTACCAATCCCGAAGATAACCACGGCTGGATTCCTGCTCTGGAAACCGAGAAGGGCGACACCGATGGTTCTTCCCATCATGCAAATGCAGATGGCAACAATGCTGCAACCGCATCCTTTACCTTCACCGGTACCGGCGTGGATATCTACAGCCGCACCAATGGCCAGACTGGCACCGTTCTGGCAACTTTGACTGATGCAAATGGCGCAACGGTTGAAGCTCAGATCGTAGATACCATGTCTGCATCTGGTGAATATTATCAAATTCCCACATTGTCGTTCCATAGCAATAAGG
This sequence comes from Oscillospiraceae bacterium, assembly GCA_020025595.1. Taxonomy (GTDB): domain Bacteria; phylum Bacillota; class Clostridia; order Oscillospirales; family Oscillospiraceae; genus Faecousia. Next base: position 15,392 of record JAHHRV010000019.1, on the reverse strand, counting down.
ATGGCAGTCCGTTGAACTATGGTACCTACACAGTGAAGATTCAGGTTACGACTTTTGCTAAGGACAGATACGAGTACTATCTGGATGGCATCCGTGTTTACAATCCTGCACAGGGCAATACCGATGTTACAGACAAGTATGAACCTGAAGAGAAGAACGCAACTTTCGTTGAGGTCCGCGATGTGCTGCTGGATGCAGGTTCCTTCTCTGCTGAAAATGGCACCAGCAAGGGCTTTGTCTTCATTGATCAGATGAATGATCCCGCAGGCAATCCTGATCAGCCTGGTAATACAGATCAGGTCCTGGGTGTTGGTACCTATGAGGATCTGGGTCCCAAGAACGAGGTTTACCTGAAGAAGGGTCAGGGCATTTCCTTTAAGGTCAACCATACGGATGGAAACCACTACTATGTGGGCCTGAAGTCCCCCACCGGCGCTATGGTTGGTGTAACCGGATCCACCGGAGGGGCAGAAATGTACAATGTTACTCATACTGCAGATATGTACTACAAGATTGGTCCTACCCCTGATGGCATCATCACCATTACCAATATGAGTAAGGGCGATGAACTTCTCTCCATCACCAAGCTGAGAGTAACAAACGATACTGGTGCAGTTAATGCAGATCAGCTGTTTGCACCGGTTGAGCTGCCCGTACTGTTGGAGGAAACTCAGAACTTCTACAAGGCAGTATCCGAAGTTCCTGTAAACCCGGATGCTACCGAGCCTGAAACCACTGAGCCCGAGACTCAGCCCACCGAGCCGGAAGTAACCGAACCGGAAGTGACTGAGCCCACCACTCCCAATGTGGATATTATCAATCCCGAACCTGTCGAACCTGCTAAGCCTGCACTTCCCAGCATCGCAGAATTGCTGGAAAAAGTGTTCGGCGGATTCAGAGGCTGGTTCTAATTGAGAAAGGAGAAAACCTTTAGAATGAAGAAAACCTATCAGAAACCCGGAATTTATGTTGAGAACTTTGGCCTTTCTCAGTCTATTGCAGCTACCTGCGGAGCGGGAAAACCGGACTCCAGTCTGGGACAGCCTTTGCAGGATACCAAGCAGACCTGTGGCTGGGGCGGTAATGGTATAAGCGTTTGGCTTACAAATCCACCTTGCCAAACACCCTTAGACGAGGATTCTCGTTTTGGTGATTTTTGCTACAACAATCCCAATGGCGGTCTGACTATTTTTGGATGGTCCTAACTGACACCGCTAACCGATGAAACCCTCTGGGGCCGAGGCTTGTAAAGGCCACGGCCCCAGATTTTTTACGAGGAATTTTATGGAAAGCTTCCATTTTCAAATTGCTGATATTTCCGTCCAAATGAATATCTGCTTTCCCATTCAAATGACGGAAAATTACGAACCATTTTTGACGGCTGCATCAAAGACATACGATGAAAAAATAACCGTTTCTCTGACAGACTCTCTCCCGGAGGTGCCGGAGCCGGCATCCTGGAACTGGGGGAAAGGGGAGACTGCGCTGGATGGCAGGAAAGTTTTCCTGTACCGTCTGGCAAAAAGCAAACCCTATCTGATGGAAACTGTAAAGACACCCACAGAGCGGGAATATCTGTACACCCTTGCAACCAACGAACAGCCCGACACGATTGTAAAGGTCTTTAACAATCTGGGCTTTGAGGATCTTCTTTTCCGCCACCAGGCACTGATCCTCCATTGCTCCTTTGTCCGCTGGCAGGGAAGAGGAATTCTCTTCTCCGCACCTTCCGGTACCGGAAAGTCTACCCAGGCGGACCTGTGGGAGAAATACTGCGGCTCTGAAACCCTAAACGGGGACCGGGCCGGTTTACGTAAAATTGACAATACATGGAGGGCATACGGTCTCCCGTTTGCAGGTTCTTCGGGAATCTACCGAAATGAATCAGCCCCCATTTCTGTGATTGTTCTGCTGGAGCAGGGCGTGAGCAATCAGATATATCCCATGACACCTGCTCAGGCCCTTCGCAAGCTCCTTCCGGAGCTTACGCTCCACCACTGGGAGCCGGAATTTATGGACAGAGCGCTGGATCTGGTTCTGGATCTGCTGGGACAGGTCCCTGTATACCGGTTGGTCTGTCGCCCGGACCGGGAAGCAGTGGAGCTTTTGAAAAAAACTATCACACAAGAGGTGTAGCATATGATCAAGATGCCTATGGAGGCGCGGTATACAGAATATATCCACACGAAAGCAGCGCAAATTGGAGTTCCTCTGAACGGAACCTTTGAACTGACGCCATGCTGCAATATGGCCTGCAGAATGTGCTATGTCCGTATGACAAAACAGCAGCAGGAAGCCATCAGACCGCTGAAATCTGCCGAGCAATGGCTGGAGCTGGGTCGGATTGCAAAAGAAAAGGGAATGCTCTACTTGCTCCTGACCGGCGGCGAGCCCTTCATGCATCCCCAGTTCCGAGAAATTATGGAAGGCCTGCACCGGATGGGACTGATCATTTCCATCAATTCCAACGGAACGATGATCAATGAAAAAACCGTCGAATGGCTGAAGAAATGTCCTCCCATTCGCATCAATATGACGCTTTACGGCGCTTCCAATGAGACTTACGGCCGCCTGTGCAGAAATCCTCAGGGATTTACACAGGTGACAAAGGCGATTCATCTTCTGAAGGAAGCAGGTATCCAGGTTAAGCTCAATTGCAGCGTTACTCCCTATAACTGCGACGACCTGACTGGAATTTTTGACTTTGCCCAGAGGGAAGATCTTCATATCCAGGCTGTCAGCTATATGTTCCCGCCGGTTCGCCGGGACGAGAGCATGATTGGCACCAATGACCGGTTTACCCCGGAGGAAGCGGCCTATCAGACGGCGCGAATTGATTGCCTTACCTATGGAGAGCAGGCTTACCTGAAGCGGATGGAAGAAGATGCGCCAATGTCGCTTTCCGGCGATGTGGGAGAGGATTGCCCCAACCTTCCCGATGAGGGGGAAGGCATCCGGTGTCGTGCCGGCAAGTGCAGCTTCTGGGTCACCTGGGAGGGAAAGCTTATGCCCTGCGGTATGTTCCCCACCGAGGGAAGTCCCAATGTGTTTGAAACGGATTTTATGGAAGCATGGCAGCAGGTTCGCAAGAAAACGCAGCAGATTCGCTTGCCCAAGGCCTGTGCAGGCTGCGAGATCAAGGATGAATGCAGAAACTGCGCCGCCATGAGCTATACGGAAACCGGCCGATTTGATGCAGTTCCCATTTACCGCTGTCAGATGGCACAGGCTTATTCTCAGGCGTGCAGACGGCTGGAAGCTGAAATACGGGAAAAACAGAAGGAGAGAGTGCAATGAGCCGAAAACAAATCATAATTGCGTCCGCAGCAGCGGTGCTGGTGCTGATTCTGGTTCTGGTTGCTGTTTTTGTTCCGAAAATGACAGGAAACAATGCAGGGACTGAAACAAATCCGTCTACATCGCAGGCAACCGATCCGCAGGCAACTGCAGATCCTTCAAAGCCCCAGACAACGAAGCCGGGCAATACTACAAATGAAACTGCAGCTCCGACAGCGACCACTCAGGCTGCAGAGCCTGCACAGCAGGCAGCTACATACCCTGCATCCGGACAAGAACCGGTACCGGCAGAGCCTCAGACTCCGGATGTTCCCGATGCAACAGCGTCTGAGAAAATCACTTTCCCCTATACCATTCCCAATACCACACTGCAGATCGTGACTATCAACAGCTACGACGGCATCTATGTGGAGGACGGATCGGATATCGAAATCGCCGGTGTTTCTGCCATCATTCTGAAAAATACAGGCGATCAGTGCGTGGATTACACCAAAATCCAGATGACTGGCTCAAAGACCAATCTGGAATTTGTGGCCAGCGGCATCGAAGCTGGTGCCACAGTGGCAGTTATGGAATCCGGAAAGGCACCTGCTGTCGATCAGGATTACGAACAGATCACGGCGGAGGTTGCTCTGACAGACAAGTTTGAACGCTCTGAGGGAATTATTGAGGTAAGGGAAACAGAAGAGAGTCGTCTGGAGATTACCAACAAATCCAATAAAGATATTCCCTGCGTCCGGATCTTCTATAAGTTCTATATGGAAGATGAGCAGATGTATGTAGGCGGCATTACCTATACGGCAAAGATCACGGATTTGAAGGCCGGCGCTTCCGTAGAGGTGGCCCCGTCCCATTATGCGCTGGGCGGCAGCAAAATCGTCATGGTAAAAACCTATGATACAGCAGAAGAGTGAGGTAAAGATATGAAAATTAACGGAGAATTTATCGTCCGGGAGGTTGTCGGTGAGTACATCCTGGTACCGGTAGGAGATACGGCACTTCATTTTAACGGCATCATCAGCCTGAACGAGGTCAGCGCTTCCATCTGGAAGGGCCTGCAGGAGGGAAAGGACAAAGACCAGCTGCTGGAAGGTGTTCTGGAAGAGTTCGATGTGTCACGGGAAGTAGCCAATGCAGATCTGGAGGAGTTCCTTCAGCTCCTGCAGAAAAATCAGCTGCTAGTGTAACGGCTGACCGGGCAAACAGTGGGACCTTCCCACAAAAATACAGAATCTTTGAAGCGTGAACCGTCCCTATTTTCCGGCTGGCAGATCAGCTGCAAACTGGGAAATGGGGACTTTGTTCTGCGCAGAATCGCAAAATTAGGATGAAAATGCGACATAATGGAAATGGCCGCAGGGAAAGGGAGGGAACAGGAAATATGACACAGGAACAGTTGCAGCTTATGGAATGTCTGCGTGCCTATATCACCGATACCCCTGCAAAGCAGGTGTTTCTTCACGATGGTCAGCAGTGGGAGTCACTGTATGAGCTTGCTGCAGCCCACAAAATGACAGCGGTGGTCTATGATACCCTGGGCAGGTTTCCACAGTTTTGCCGGGAGGCTCCACAGCTGAAAACCCTGTGGAGAAAGGATACCATCGTCCAGATCGCCGCCCAGACTGCCAAAACCCGGCGGATTCTGGAGATTACGGAAAAGCTGAACGATGCGCAGATTCCTTATGCAGTCGTAAAAGGAATTGTCTGCCGGCAGATGTATGCCCGTCAGGATCTTCGTCCTTCGGGGGATGAAGATATTCTGATTAACGGGGAAGACCGACAGATATGCGAGGAAATTTTTCGAGATCTGGGACTGGAGTTTGTGCAGGGCGCAGCAGAAGATGAGGTATCCCATTGGATGGACAATGGGACAGGACTGCACATCGAACTGCATCGGGCACTGCTGCCGGAGGACTGGCAGATGTCCAGAATCTTAAATCCGTATTTTACGCAGCATTTAGCCTCGGGGATCTATGTAACAGCAGATGGCAGAATGGTCAGAACACTGGACCCCACGGCGCATTTTGTATTCCTCGTGGTGCATGCCCTGAAGCACTTTGTTTCCGGCGGCTTCGGAATCCGGTCTATGGGAGACATCCTGTGCTTTGCAAAGGAATACGCTTCTGAGATCGACCGGGAACAGGTTCGGGAAATCCTGACAAGCATCCGTGGATGGACATTCTTTGAACAGCTGCTGTGGATTGGTGTGCAGTATCTGGACTTTGATCCGGAGGCGTTGGGGTGGAGGCTGTCATCTCCTGCAGATTTTGAGCCCATGCTGCTGGATATGCTGGATGCGGGAATTTACGGACAGACCACCATGGATCGCAGACACAGCGCAGCTGTGCTGGTGCAGCAGGCCAAAGGAGAGAAAAAAAGCTCCGTTACAGCAGCGATTTTCCCTTCGGCGGAAAGTCTCAGTCGACGGTATCCGGTGTTGAAGCGGATGCCGGTGCTGTTGCCTGCGGTTTGGATCCACAGAATCGGCAGCTATGCTGCGGAGATCATTGCCGGAAAGGGCAGGGGAAATTCTCCTGCGCAGGCGGTGTCCCTGGCAAAACAGCGCCAGAGCTTGATGGAGCGCTACGGGATCTTCCCAACCTATGGCAGAAAATGACTTTTTTCCGGACAAAATATTGTTTCATACAGCCCTTCTGTGCAGATTTGTGCAGAAGGGTTTTTTATATAAAATGTGCAAATATTTTCCAATTTAATGCATATTTCGCTGTATAGGGGATTGCGATTGACACAAAATTACAGCCGTGGTATAATGTTCACAACTATGAAATAATGAAAAGTGCCATGAAAAAGGGCCGGAATTGAGTAATATGATGAGATTCTACCAATGGTTCAAACAGAAGAAGGATGAGGGACGGCTTCGGACTCTGGCGGAAGAATGTCGGTGGATATGGGGATATGTATGGCGGTACCGTGGTTCGGTGCTGATCCACATCCTGCTTAGTATGTCCGGCATTGTGATGAGTCTGCTGGGCGCAATTGCCAGCAAGCTTCTCATTGATGCGGTCATTGGTTTCAACAGCGGAGCACTGGGCTTTGCGGTGGCGATGACTTTGGGTGTACGGCTGGCTGGCATTGCCATGAATGTAGTTGCTACCAGAGTGGGCGCTGCAATCGGCGTGCGGATCCAGCATGAAATCCAGAGAGAGCTGTTCCACAGGATCCTGACCACGGATTGGGAGTCACTGGAGCAGTTCCGCAGCGGTGATTTGCTGAACCGAATCGGCAGCGATGCATCCGCTGTTTCCGGCGCTGTTACCGGATTTATTCCTACACTGCTCAGCAGTACGGTGCAGTTTATCGGTGCGTTCCTGATTATTCTTTATTATGACCCGGTGATGGCGCTGATTACGCTGATCGGCGTTCCGGTCACGGCGCTGGCTTCCCGCTTTTTGCTGCGGAAGATGCGCAATCACAGCCGGGAGATGAAGGAACTGTACAGCGATGTGATTTCCTTTCAGCAGGAAGCGCTGCAGAATATCACATCCGTCAAATCCTTTGGCGTGATGGATGATTTTGACAAGTCCATGCACCATGTTCAGGATCGATACAAGACCGAGCATCTGTCCTTCAGCCGATTTGCTGCATGGACGGCAGCGCTGATGAATCTGCTGAGCCTGCTGGCGTATGTGTGCTGCTTTGGCTGGGGCGTTTACAGACTCTGGCTGGGCCACATCAGCTACGGCGATATGACCATGTTTTTACAGCTGTCCGGTATGCTGGGCAGCGCGTTTTCCAGTATCATCGGACTGGTGCCAAACGGCATCTCCGTGTCCACCTCTGCCCGGCGGATCATGACCATTGCCGACCTGCCCCAGGAGGATACCCGGCTTCCGGATTCCTTCCTGCAGGAGAAGGAATACACGCTGCAGCTGTCAGATGTGAATTTCCACTATCAGGGCGGAGAGGCTGTTTTGCAGCGTGTGAATCTGCAGGCTCGTCCCGGCGAACTGATTGCCCTGTCCGGACCTTCCGGAGAAGGCAAAACCACGCTTCTGCGTATGGTTCTGGGATTGATCCGTCCCAGTGAGGGAACGGCGTGTCTGGTGGGCTCCAGCGGAAAAAGCTACCCGCTGTCTGCCGGAACCCGTCGGATTTTCGGCTACGTACCTCAGGGAAACCAGATTTTCTCCGGCACCATTGCGGAAAATCTGCGTCTAACCAATCACAGCGCCACGGATGAGCAGCTGATTGAAGCACTGAAAATCGCCTGCGCCTATGATTTTGTAATGGAATTCCCAGAGGGACTGAATCATGTCATCGGCGGACGGGACAAGCGCCTGAGCGAAGGCCAGGCTCAGCGTCTGGCTGTGGCAAGAGCGCTGCTGCGGGGTGCACCGATCCTGCTGCTGGATGAGGCTACTTCGGCTCTGGATATGGAGCTTGAAGAAAGACTGCTGGAGAATCTGATGAACAGCGGCATGGTGAAAACCTGTATCCTTGTAACCCATCGGCCTGCCGGCAAAAAGCTGTGCAGCCGTCAGTACTACATTCAGAACGGCATCGTGAAGGAAGAAGCCGTACCCCAGGAGCAAATCCGGGAGGCGGTACGATGATCGATATTCATGCACATATTCTGCCCGGTATTGACGATGGCTCCCGGAATCTGGAAAGCTCTCTGGAAATGGCGGCAATGGCTGTGGAAAGCGGCGTAAAAGTCATGGCAGCCACACCCCACTGCTGCACACTCAGCACGAGGGCGAATCTCTGGGGGCCGGAGCTTGAAGAGCGTCTGCAGACGCTGCGCACGGCCCTGAAAGAAGCGAAGATTCCGCTGCGGATCGTTCCGGGAATGGAGATTTTCGGAACAGAGGATGTTCCCGAGCTTCTGAGCTGCGGAAAGATGATCGGCCTGAACGGCTCCAGATATCCGCTGATCGAGTTCCCGTTTTCCGATTACGCCGGACGGGCGACAGACATTCTGGAGGAAGTGCTGAAACTTGGGATGCGCCCGGTGGTGGCTCATCCGGAGCGGTACTATTTCACTCAGGAAGACCCCACAGTCCTGAATCTCTGGGTGGAAATGGGATGCCTGCTGCAGGTGAACAAGGGAAGCCTGCTGGGCCGTTTCGGGCCAGGGCCTCACAGACTGTCCTGGGAACTGGTGGCAAGGCGATTTGCCTATATGGTGGCGAGCGATACCCACTCGCCCAGAATGCGTACCCCGTGGATGGGCGAGGTAGCCCAGCTGCTGCAGGAGAACTTTGGCCCTGCGGCACCGAGAAAGCTGCTTCAGGAGCACCCCATGCGGGTACTGAATGATGAAGAAATTCGGACGACAGAGCCGGATTGGTTCAGATAAGGAGAAATGTTTCGTGAGAAGAAAACGAATAACAATATTGGCTACGGTCCTGCTGGTGACGGTCGGCTCGGCAACGGCTATTTATGGGGTCACCCATGTGATGCGCAAAGACCATGTTCCGCCCAAAATTACCATGGATTCTGAGGCCATGGATGTTTCTGTGTCCTACACCCAGGAAGATCTGCTCAGAGGTGTCACCGCCAAGGACAACAGAGACGGCGATGTGACCGGCGAAATCGTGGTGGAGAGCATTTCGGAAATCAACCCGGACCATATGGCAGTGGCTACCTATGCAGCCTTTGACCACTCCGGCAATGTATCCAAGGCTACCAGAACTCTGACCTTTACCGATTATCAGCCGCCTAAGTTTTCTCAGAAAGAGGCACTGCTTCTGCCGGAAGGAAGCACTCAGGATGTGCTGGGCTATATGGGCGCCCAGGATATGATCGACGGCGATATCAGCAGCCGCATCAAGGGCAATCTGGTCAGTGACACCACCAGCCTGGCCTATGCCGGCGTGCATCAGGTGGAATTCAGAGTCACAAACACCATGGGCGATACGGTGCGAATCACTCTGCCTGTGGATGTGCATCCCACCAGCGCCTACGATGCCAGCGTGGAGCTGAGCGAGTATCTGGTATATATTCCCAAGGGAACCGTGTTTCACGCAGAAAAATACCTTAAAAATCTGACAGTTGGTTCTGTCGATTATCAGATTGATGGACATGATCCTGATATCGATGTTTTCATCAACCGAAACGGACAGAGCGATGCACGGCATACGGTCCGTGTGGACATGATCGACAATGTGGATACCCGTACACCCGGCGTGTACAGCGTAACCTATACGGTCACAATGGATGACCTGCATACAGGATTTACCCGGCTGAATGTGGTGGTGGAGGAGTAAAATGGAACAGAATACTTCAGAAATTGTAGAAGACCGCTTTTCTGTTGCCTACCTGGCTGCTGTCATGCGGGATGTGCTGCGCCAGTGGTATCTGATCGTGGTGGTGGCACTGATTGCCGGTATGGGTGTGTTTGTGCTGAAAGATATGTCTTATGTGCCTCAGTATGCCACATCTACCACCTATGTAATTTCTACAGGCGGTACCTCCAGCAGTACCTTTCAGAATCTGAATGCTACCAGAGATCTGGCGGGTGTCTTTACCGAGGTGCTCAACAGCTCTCTGCTGCAGAATAAGGTGATGGAGCAGGTGGGAATCACCAGATTTGACGGTACCATCACCGCCAGTGCGGTTCCCGAAACAAACCTGCTGACGGTGCAGGTCACAGGCTCTGATCCCCGGACGGTGTTTCTGGTGTCCAAGGCCATTCAGGAGCACCATAGTATCGTGTCCGGGCAGCTGCTGGAAGGCGTGATCCTGGAGGTGCTGAAAAATCCCTCGGTTCCCGTGGCACCCATGAATCCGTTGAATCTGGGTCATGCGATGAAAAAGGGCGTGATCCTGGCAGCGGCCGGTATGGTGGCTTTGCTGGGCGTGATTTCCTTTCTGTCAGACAAGGTTCGCAGCCGTACCGAAGCTGATTATAAGCTTCGCTGCCGGGTCCTGGGCGAGCTGTATCACGAGAAAAAGTACAAGACCCTCCGGGAAAAACTGGTTCGCAGAAAGAACAGCGTTCTGATCAGCAACCACACCACCAGTTTCGTTTATACAGAGTCTATCAATAAACTGGCCAGCCGGGTGGGAAAACGGATGCGCCAGGGAGAAAAGGTGCTGATGGTCACAAGCTTCCTGGAAAACGAAGGCAAGACCACTGTGGCAGCCAATCTGGCATTGTCCTTGGCAGAAAAGGGAAAACGAGTGCTGCTGATCGATTGTGATTTGCGCAAGCCCTCGTGTGCACTGGCCCTGAACCAGAGCGCAGCAACGATGGGCGTTGCAGACATTCTGTCAGGCAAGGCAAATCTGAAAAATACCATCACCCAGGTGGGACACAGCAATCTGTATCTGCTGTCTTCCCGAAAGGGTATGCACACGGCAGGGGATCTGGTCAGCAATGTGGCGATGAAGTCCATCCTGCAGGCAACGGCAGAGCAGTTTGACTATGTCATTATGGACACTCCGCCCATGTCTCTGGCACCGGATGCAGAATATCTGGCGGGTCTTGCGGATGCTTCCTTGCTGGTCGTCAGACAGAACCGGGCGCTTGCAGCGGATCTCAATGACTGCGTGGGGATCCTCGAAAGATCGGGAAGCCATATGCTGGGCTGTGTCCTCAACAATGTGTATGGTTCCGGAAACTTTGCACCTGCCTATCATTATGGAGCCTATGGCAGCTATAAGAGATATGGTAAGAGCGGATATGGCAGTTACGGATACGGTCCGAAGAAAAGCCGGTAAGGATTTGAACAAAATGAACGGGAGAGCCCCGAGGTTTCGGGTTTTCTGCCCATAGGGGGAAAAATGAATGGATGAACAAGTGGAATCCGGCTATCCGAAGATCGATTTGACATCGCTTCTGCGAGGATGCTGGCGAAGCTTCCGATATTTGATGAAATATGGCATTTTGCTGATGGTTGTTCTGGCCGGCCTTATGTGCTTTCGCAGCTGGAGAGGCTACAGCCCGGTTTACGAGGCCAGTGCTTCATTTACCGTAAAGGTGACCAACCCTTTTTACGGCAGCCAGGCCTATTATAATTCCGCTGCAGCCCAGCAGATGGCGGCTACATTCCCTCACATTCTCAGCAGCAGTGCGCTGAATCAGAGGGTTATGGAGGAGCTGGATATTCCGTATATGCCGGCGGTGAAGGTAAGCGTTCTGGGCAATACCAACATCGTATCGCTGGCGGTGCGTTCCGACGACCCGAAGCTGTGCTATGATGTGCTGAACTGCGTTATGGAGATCTATCCGTCAGTTGCAGAGTTCGTAGTCGGCCCCACCACCATGAAGCTGATGAGTGAAAGCGGAATGCCTCAGGCACCTGTCAACAGCGTCAGTTATCCCCGTGCTGCGGTGAAGGGAATGGTGCTGGGCTTTGGCATCTGGGCCGTGTGGGCGGTGCTGTACTGGCTCAGCCACCAGACGGTGAGTGATGAAGAAGAACTGGGCAGACTGGTCAATCTGGAGTGCCTGGGCCGTGTGCCTGCGGTGCGTGGATATTCCAAGAAAAACTCTTATCTGTGTCCCGTGATTACACATGGCAGCGACAAATTTGGCTTTAACGAGTCCATCCGGCTGCTGCGAGTGCGCGTGGAGCGGCAGATGGCAAAAACCAACAGCCAGGTGCTGCTGGTGACAAGTACCATTGCAAACGAAGGCAAAACCACCGTTTCCATCAATCTGGCGCTGTCGTTGGCCCAGAAGGAAAAGCGGGTGCTGTTGCTGGACTGCGACCTGCGCAACCCCTCTGTTGCCAAGGCTCTGGGCAGAAAGCCGGGTCTTGGACTCAGTGACTATCTGCAAAAGAAATGCAAGCTGGATCAGGTTCTGCGCCACGAGGACAATGATTTCCTCTATTCGATTTACGGCGGAAAGCCCATGTCCAGACCGGATCAGCTGCTCAGCAGCAGTTCCATGAAGGGCCTGATCAATGCGGCGAGAAAGAGCTTTGATTACATCATTCTGGATACACCGCCCTGTGCATTGATGGCGGATACAGCAGAGCTGTTTTCCATGGCAGACTGTGCGCTGCTGTCCGTGCGGCAGAACTTTGCCTGCCGTCAGCAGATCGTGGAGGGTGTGCAGATCCTGGGTGACAGTCAAAAGCCGGTTATCGGCTGCGTCATGAATATGAATGTTTCCCAGTTCGGCTCCCGGAGCTACAGTGACTACGGCTACTATGGCGGTTACGGCCATTACGGCAGTTACGGTCAGTCGGAAAAGCAGGAGTAAAATTGTCCTGAACGGAATATAAAACAAAGGCAGGAATCAGGTTTGATTCCTGCCTTTTGGCGTAGTTGGGGCTGGGAAGCGGGGGCTGATACAGCGGCCCCGACGAACCGGTTAGTTACGAGAGAGGGGGGACTGTGCGGACTTCATTTCCTTGAAGAAACGGACGGTCAGGACTACCGCAACGCTTACGGCGATGAGATCGGACAGGGGAGCTGCGAACAGAATGCCGTAAATACCCTGACCGGGCTGAGCGGACTCGAAGAAATAGGACAGGCTGATGGTGAAGATCACAAAACAGACGATATCTCGAATGATGGAAGAAACCATTGCCTGAATGGATTTTCCGATGGACTGGAAAAACACAGATGTCATTTTGACAAGGCAGGTGAACAGGCTGAGGGACAGATAGATTCGGAACATTTTCAGCGCAAATTCCTGATACAGCTCGTTTCCTTTTCCAAAGATACCAATGACGGCCTGAGGGAAGAGTTCAAAGATCAATGTTGCGACTATGCCTACGCTGACAGAAGAAATCAGCAGCAGCTTGTAGGTTTTCTTGACTCGATCCATGTTTCCTGCGCCGTAGTTATAGCCCAGAATGGGCTGGCTGCCCAGAGCGATACCGACCACGATGTTGTTGACAATGGTATAAACCTTTGTCTGGATGCTGAAAACGGAAATTGCAATGTCGCTGCCGTACTTGGACAGAGCGCCATAGTGGAACAGGGTCATATTGCTCAGAACAGACATGACCACAATGGAAATCTGAGTTATGAAGGTTGAGCCGCCCAGGGTAATCAGATGCCGAAGGATGCTGAAGTCTACGATAAAGCTGCGCTTGGTCAAATGGAAGCTTTTCGGCTTAAAGAAGTACACGGCGCAGGTAAAGAAGGAAGCAACCTGACCGATGACTGTTGCGATTGCGGCACCCTGAATGCCCCATTTCAGCACGAAAATAAAGATGGGGTCCAGAATAATGTTGATGACTGCACCAAGGCTCATGGCGATCATGGCGTAGGTGGGGCTGCCGTCGGCCCGGATCATGCTGTTCATCACATTCAGCAGCAGATAGAAGGGGAAAAAGGCCACGATGATCCGGAAATAGTCCAGAGACATGGCAAGTGTCTGGTCAGAGGCACCGAAAACGATCATCAGAGGCTTTTGAAATACCAGACACAGCACCATTAAAACGGCACTGATGATCAGGGTCATGCTGATGCCGGTTCCGACGCATTTGTGAGCGCTGTCGCTGTCTCTTCGACCGGCACAGATACTCAAAAAGGCTGCTGCGCCGTCGCCAATGCACCAAGCAAATGCATTTGCGATGCAGATCACGGGGAAGGAAATACCCGTTGCAGCATTGCCCAGATAGCCCAGCTCGCTGTTACCGATGAAGATCTGGTCTACGATGTTGTAGAATGCGCTGATCAGCAGGCCCATGACACAGGGAGTTGAGAATTTTAGCAGCAGTTTCGATATTTTTTCTTCGCCTAAGATTCTGTTTGCATCCATCTAATTTCCTCCTAAAAAAATAAACCGCAATAGTTGCTATAAAATCGTCGAAAAAGTTTCGACTTATAGCTAAACTATTACGGTAGTTTGTAGATACATTCACCCAATTGTGAACTTATATAAGCTTCAAAACTACGCTAATATACCATATCGGAAGAGAGAAGACAAGTAGAATCTATCGAAATCTTACCTTTTTTGCACTTTTGACAAAGCGGAGGACATAATTGTCCCGAAGATTGAAAAAATGTATTGACATTTTGCGCCAGTATGTTATAATACAAAAGCTGTCAGACAAGGCAGAACTGAATATGGGGGTATAGCTCAGCTGGGAGAGCGCTTGAATGGCATTCAAGAGGTCAGCGGTTCGATCCCGCTTATCTCCACCAAATCAGACCTGAAAACCATTGGTTTTCAGGTCTTTTTCTGCCTATTTCGGATATTTTTGATTGAACTGAAAATGCTTTAAAATTTTGGGCGGAATTTGGGCTGAATAACGAGAGTTTTGTGGGAAAATCATGGTTGTGTAAGGAATGAATTTTCTAACTTTTTTTGCTTGTTTGTAAAAATCTAATGGTTTCTCGTGCGAAATTACGAAACAAATATTAGCATAAGTTTTTGTGCGTTATTGCTAAAACGCTGTCTTGCCATATGCAAAGTAAAGAACCCCTCTGTTGCAGTTTAAATATCGCAACAGAGGGGTTCTTTTATGGATCAATTATGGATGAGGATTTGTCCAGCCGATATCATGGTTGGTAGCACTTACCATAACACAACAATATTCTTGACCATTTGCATCATATTCAATGCCTACAGCAATATACGGATACTGGGGATCTCCGACATAAGACCAGTGATTTTTACTGTTATAGAGTGCTTCAGCCTGGAACTTACCTTGTTCTTCCGCAGTATCGCCAGCTACACCACCCATGGAGATTGCTTCACCGCCATCATACTGGTAGAAACTATCTTCAGAGGAACCTCCAAATTCGCCCATATCGACCCACTCACCGTACTTATAATAAGCAAGTGCCTTACGCTCGTCAAGTGTGTCGTGAGCATAATTTGTAGTTAGCTGATCGGCACGATATTCTGCGACAAGAGCCATGCCGGGAAGCCATTCAGCAGTTGCTTTGCCTTCGGCTTTACGGAACTCATTGAGGTAATGAGCAGTCCACTTAGAAACTTCTCTCTTATAGGCTTCCTTTCCGTCTACATAGGGAAGTTTTGTATCAGGAGTAATCGGGGTAGTAGGCTTAGTAGGTGCCGGTTTGGTGGGTTTAGGCTCCGTAGGTGCAGGAGGCATGGGCCGATTAGCCAGCATTTGGTCATATCTCTGCAGGACAATAGAACATTCAGAACGAGGGGTTCCACTTTTCGGGGACAATGTGGTTGCGGTTGTGCCTTT
>JAHHRV010000018.1 GCA_020025595.1 Oscillospiraceae bacterium | reverse complement strand
CCGATATGGAGGCTTAGCTCAGCTGGTTAGAGCGCTTGCTTCACACGCAAGAGGTCGTTGGTTCGAGTCCAATAGTCTCTACCATAAAAAACCTTAGAGTCGCAACGACTTTAAGGTTTTATTTTTTATATTTAGCTGAGATTTCCTGTTGTACGACAAAAATACGACACCTTTCCAAAATACGAAAAAGAGGACTGAAGTCATTCAGTCCTCTTTTGTTCTACAAGATCCAATAAATCACTTGCATCACAGCACAGTGTCTGAGCCAGCATGACCAGGTATCTTGCTTGGGCGTTGTTGATATTTTTTTGCTGCTGCTCGTATTGTTGAATGGTGCGAATTGGAACTTCGGATAGATCTGCAAGTTTTCCTAGGTGCATTGCATTAGTGAGCTGGCGGGAAAAATTGTGCCGTTGATAAATTCTCGTGCAAAAAGCAGCTGTCGTCTGCATGGTATCAAGCGTGGCATCTTAGCTGAAAAATCCGCATAGAAGTTAGAAGGTGAATGCTCCTTTGCTTCCAGTGCAAGCCCGGAAGGAATATCAAATTCACTGTTTTGAAGGAGAACTGTCAACCAGTGTGTAAAAATCCTTTTTGAACCCATGGTATTTTCCTGCTCCATTCGGTGCTTTCCGCGTGGGAGCAGTTTTACCTTTAGATATGCATTGATGTACTATTGATTTGCTGATAATAAATATATTTAGACTTTTTATTGGTCCCCCTGGGCGGCGAAATGCGGCCCAGGGGGACCAATACTATACGGGTCATCCCTTGTTAAAGTGTTATATGTTACTCAGGCGCTTTTAAGCCTGGAATTGATCGAAGCATTAAATGTTTTGCCTTGGATAAATTGCTACAAAAATGATTAGTGTTACCATATAGACATAATGGTTAGTTTTTTGTCCTTGTTCGTCAAATATGATAGTTTTCGTGATATCGCATTTGACTTATTTGTTCGATTTTGCTACACTTGTCAATAAGGAGCGATATTTGACATATGCTTTGTATATAGCTGTTATATTGGACATATTTTAGAGTATCATGGGAAATGAAAAGAATCACTACACTATCTATATGGGAGATGATTTCTTGGATGATTCACAATTTCTTGCCCATTTGACGGAAGATGGAAAAACGGAAACGATACAGCAACATCTGCTCGAAACTGCACATCTTGCTGCACAGTTTGCCTCAGATTTCGATGCATATGAACAGGGATATTTGGCCGGACTGGCCCACGATATTGGTAAATTCAGCAAGGCATTTCAGCTGCGGTTAGCTGGTTCCCCACATCGGGTAGACCATTCTACTGCTGGTTCTGTCGAATGTACAAAAATTGGACAAAGCTACGCAGCTATTTGCATAGCTGGCCACCATGGCGGATTGCCTGATGGTGGCAGCAGAACAGATAATGTGGATCAACCCACCATGTGGGGGCGATTAAATCGTGCGTACAAAGGAATGTTAGAGCCGTATGACGAATGGAAAGAAGAAATCCAACTCCCAAAAGCGTCTAGTCCAGAATTTCTACGAAGCAGAACGACATCTCCTTGTGATGCAATGTTTTTTACAAGAATGCTTTACTCTTGTCTTGTAGATGCAGATTTTCTAAGTACAGAGGTATTTATGTCTGGGCATAAACGTTCCAAGACCGATTACGCTATGGCTGAATTGGAGCAAAGGCTCCAAAAATATGTTTCCGGATGGTATCCTCCGGAAGGAGAATTGAATACCCTGCGTTGTTCGATTTTAGAACATTGCAGACAGGATGGATATGCTCGGAAAACAGGTCTGTTTACACTTACTGTCCCGACAGGTGGAGGCAAGACAGTATCGTCTTTAGCATTTGCACTGTCTCACGCAAGAGCCAATGGATTGAAACGTGTGATCTATGTCATTCCATATACGTCCATAATTGAGCAGAATGCCAAGGTATTCCGTAAAATCTTGGGAGAGGATGTTGTACTGGAGCATCACAGCGGTGTGCTTTACGACATAGACCAGGAAGCAAATCCAAAATCAATCCGTATGGCACAGGCTACAGAAAACTGGGATATGCCAGTAGTTGTCACAACTGCAGTTCAATTTTTTGATTCCCTATTTTCAAATCGTTCTTCAAAATGCAGGAAATTACATAATTTAGCAAAGAGTGTCATCATTTTTGACGAAGCACAGATGCTGCCGATTCCATACCTTCGGCCCTGCATACACGCAATTTCTCAGCTGGTAGCTCATTATCATTCCTCTGCAGTGCTGTGCAGTGCAACTCAGCCAGCGTTAAAGCTTTTGTTTCAGGAGTTCCTGCCTGGTGTAAATGCAG
This sequence comes from Oscillospiraceae bacterium, assembly GCA_020025595.1. Lineage (GTDB taxonomy): Bacteria > Bacillota > Clostridia > Oscillospirales > Oscillospiraceae > Faecousia. The sequence goes on along the minus strand of JAHHRV010000018.1, from coordinate 42,573 downwards.
TGGAGCTATGTCCCGATGAAGTGTTTCGCTCAGCGGTATTTCAGCGTGTTACATTTCAGAAAGTCGGACAATTAAGCTGGGATCAACTTGCAGATACACTCAATACGAAGCAGCAAGTCCTGTGTGTTGTCAATAGCCGAAAAGGTGCTCAAGAGATATTCGGACGCCTTACTGGCGACGGATGTTATCATTTGTCTACGCTGATGTATCCGGCTCATCGAGAGAGAGTCCTAAAACAAATACGCGAAAGACTCAATGAACATCTGCCCTGCCGAGTGGTTTCAACCTCCCTGATCGAGGCTGGCGTGGATGTGGATTTTCCTGAAGTGTATCGGGAGGAAGCCGGATTGGATTCGGTTCTTCAGGCAGCCGGTCGCTGTAACCGCGAAGGAAAACGAAATCGCGCCGACAGTATTGTCTCTATATTTAAAGCTACAATAAAACCGCCTCCTATATTTTCCATCCCCATTGGTGCAGGCAGCTTGGTTATGGAACAGTACGATGATATCAGCAGTCAAGAAGCGGTTTCAGCCTATTTTAAGCAATTGCTGGAAATGAAGGGTGATTCTGCTCAGGATCAGCAGGAAATCCTGCCTTTGATGAAACACGAATTATTTCCGTTCCGTAAAATCGCGGATAGATTTCACATGATCGACAGCGCCACACGAACAATTTATATTCCCTTGGAAGCAGGCGCTGAGTTGGTTGAACAGATCCGAAGCGGTCAGTGTAGCATAACGCTGTTTCGTAAGCTTGGGAAATACAGTGTTTCTGTCTATGAGAATCAATTCCAATCTCTGGAGATTGCCGGTGCATTGGAATTATTAGAGGATGGTTCAGCCATTCTGCTTGATACAACGCTTTACCATCCAGAGCAGGGTCTGGCGTTGAAAGCCGATAGTGGAGATGCATTTTTTGTATAAGATAGAATTGATACGCAAAAGGAAGTGTATAAAATGGCTATTTGCATGGAGGTCTGGGGAGACTATGCATGTTTTTCCAGACCAGAAATGAAGGTGGAACGGGTTAGTTATGATGTAATGACTCCCTCTGCAGCTCGCGGTTTGGTGGAAGCAATATACTATCACCCGGGCTTACGGTGGAGAATTGACCGCATACATGTCTGCTCACCAATTCAGTTTACAAATTTGCGGCGCAACGAAGTAAAGGCAGTGGCAAATTCCCGAACTGCAAAAACAATAATGGAACGTGGAAAAGGTGAATTATATCTGGATACCACACAAGAGATTCAGCAAAGAGCAGCATTACTGCTGAAAAATGTACACTATGTCATTGAAGCACATTTTGAAATGACGGAAGATGCCGCACCCGGTGATAATCCCGGAAAATTTCAGGATATTGTCAAACGTCGCCTAAACCGTGGACAGTGTTTCCACCAGCCGTATTTTGGGTGCCGTGAATTTCCTGCCAATTTCAGAAATTGCTCAGAAATACCACCCTGTCCGCCAGAACTGCTGGGACAGCGGGACTTGGGGTGGATGCTTTATGATATGGATTACTCAAATCCAGAGGATATTCAGCCTCGCTTTTTTCGGGGAATTCTCAACAATGGAATACTGGATGTTCCGCAATGGGATAGCGAGGAGGTGCGGGGATGATCCTTCAGGCATTGGTTCGCTATTACGAAGCCTTAGCTGAGCAGGGAGTAAAGATTGCTCCACCTGGATGGGGCGTTGGAAAGGTTTCTTATGCTCTCTGCATTGATAGCGAAGGAACATTAAAAGAGGTTGTATGCTTAAAAGAAGCACCCAAATCCGGGAAAAAAAGAGGGATGGTTTCACAAAATATGACCATTCCTGCTCAGGTAAAACGATCCAGTGGTATTTCTCCCAATTTTCTGTGCGATAACACGGCTTATTTTCTCGGGGTAGATGCCAAGGGAAAGCCGGAACGGGCCAAAGAGTGTTTTCAGGCTGCTGCAGCATTACATAAAAAGATACTGGCTGGCGTAGATACACCGGCAGCCAAAGCGGTACAGGCTTTTTTCACAAGCTGGAATCCGGATTATGCAGCGGAGCACCCACAGCTGCAGGATTTTTTGGAAGATATGATGAACGGTGCAAATCTGGTTTTTCGCTATGAACAGGCGTATATACATGATAACCCCGATATTTGCAGTGCGTGGGATCGGTACTACGCTGAAAGCGACGAAGGTACTTCTATGACCTGTCTGGTTACCGGACAAAAAGGGCCTGTTGAATCTATTCATCCTTCCATTAAAGGGGTAAAAGATGCCCAATCCAGTGGTGCAGCGTTGGTTTCCTTTAATGCGCCAGCCTTTTGCTCATATGGAAAAGAGCAGAATCTGAATGCCCCTGTAAGCAAATATGCTACTTTCGCCTATACGACAGCACTTAATTATCTGCTGGCAGACCGGAAACGCGTCTTTCACATGGGTGATGCCACGGTAGTCTGCTGGTCAGAAAACGGAGAAACGGCATATCAGGACTTTATGGATTGTTTCGCATTTGATGCACCTACAGACTATAATGAAGCGGACTTGATTCAGTTGGTGAAGAAGCTGTGTAATGGGCAGCAGGTGATTTTTGAAGATAGCCGCCTCAATCCAGATATGAATTTCTATATTCTGGGACTGGCTCCGAATGCTGCACGTCTGTCCGTTCGCTTTTTCCTTCGTAACAGCTTTGGCGCATTTTTGCAGAATGTTTTGGACCACCACAAACGGATGGAAATCATTCGGCCTTCTTTTGATAAATTTGAAACCGTGCCGCTTTGGAAGGCTTTGGATGAGACCGTAAATCATAATTCCAAAAACAAGTCGCCAGTTCCAAACTTAGCCGGTGAAACCCTGCGTGCAATCCTCGGCAACACAATTTATCCGGCACAGCTGCTGCAAGGTGTAAATCTTCGCATCCGGGCAGAACGCGATATCACCCGGGGCAAAGCGGCTATCATCAAAGCATATTATCTGAAAAATCCACACAAGGACATTCCAAAGGAGGTTTTAACCGTGTCTCTTAATCCCCAAAGCACAAACATTCCCTATACCCTGGGACGCCTGTTTTCTGTATTGGAGGCAATCCAATCATCTGCAAATCCCGGTATCAACGCGACCATCAAGGATCGGTATTTTAATTCTGCCTCCGCAACTCCGGCGCAGGTATTTCCAACGCTGATCAACTTGGCTCAAAAGCACATGAAGAAATTGGAGGGAGGGCTGGCAGCTTATTATGATAAGCAGCTCACGCAGCTGATGTCCAATTTGGACGAAACATATCCAGCCCATTTAAGTATCCCTCAGCAGGGGGCATTCCAATTGGGTTATTATCATCAAACACAATATCGCTACACGCGTACAAACAAGGAGGATAAAGAAGATGTCTGATGTCATCAAGAATCGATACGAATTTGTTATTCTTTTCGATGTAGAGAACGGTAATCCGAATGGAGACCCTGACGCAGGTAACATGCCTCGTATAGATCCAGATACTGGATTGGGCCTTGTTACAGATGTTTGCCTGAAGAGAAAGATTCGCAATTATGTGGAAACGGTGAAGGAAGATTGTACGGGCTACCGAATCTATGTTAAAGATGGTGTGCCTCTGAACCGTAGCGATAAAGAAGCTTATGTGCAGCTGCATATCGATGAAAAGAAATTGAAAGAGCAAAAAAAGAATGATCCAACCCTTGATACAAAAGTACGGGATTGGATGTGTGCCAATTTCTATGATATTCGAACCTTCGGTGCAGTTATGACCACCTTTGTGAAAGCTGCGCTAAACTGCGGACAAGTTCGCGGGCCGGTGCAGTTGGGATTTGCACGCAGTGTCGAGCCTGTCTATCCTCAGGAGGTCACAATCACCCGTGTGGCCATTACCACGGAGGCTGATGCCGAAAAGAAAGGCACCGAGATGGGCAGAAAGTACATCGTTCCGTATGGTCTTTATCGGTGTGAAGGTTATATTTCTGCCAATTTAGCCAGAAAAACTACAGGTTTTTCTGAAGATGACTTGAATCTGTTATGGGAAGCCATTCTGAATATGTTTGAACATGACCATTCTGCAGCCCGGGGCAAAATGGCCGTTCGGCAGTTGATCGTCTTCAAACATGACAGTGAGCTTGGAAATGCACCTGCATGGAAATTGTTCGACACAGTAAAAGTAACTCGCAGAGATGAATCCGACGCAACTCCCGCCAGAGCATACTCTGATTATGTGGTAACTGTGGATCGTGATGCACTGCCTGATGGCGTTAGTTGTACGTGTATGGGGTGAGCTATTCTGATGAGGAAATGCTGCAGTTGGCAGGATTGCAGCATTTCGCCTTCTGCCGAAGGCAGTGGGCCCTGATTCATATTGAGCATCAGTGGAAGGAAAATGTGCGTACAATGGATGGGCAGATTTTTCATCAACGAGCCCATGATGTGGGAAGCCGTGAGTTGCGCGGAAACACTTTGATAATTCACGGATTATCTGTAATGTCCCGCTCGCTGGGAATTTCTGGCCAGTGTGATGTGGTAGAGTTCCACCAAGACCCTGACGGTGTTTCCATTCATGGTGCAAATGGACTATGGAAGCCATATCCTGTTGAGTATAAGCGAGGCGCTCCGAAAGAAAACAAATCTGATATGCTTCAGCTTTGTGCCCAGGCCATGTGTCTGGAAGAAATGTTATGCTGCAAAATTCCGGATGGCGCACTATTTTATGGTGAAACCAGACACCGCAAAACAGTAACCTTTGATGAGGAACTGAGGATGACGGTTCGAGTCTACTTAGACGAAATGCATCAGCTATATCGCCGCGGATACACACCAAAGGTGAAAGTCACAAAATCCTGTGCTGCTTGCTCGTTAAAAGAACTGTGTTTACCTGCGTTGCTTCACAAAGATCACTCAGTGCAGTATTTAAAGGATGCATTGGAGGAATCATTATGAGACACTTGCTCAATACACTGTTTGTAACATCCGAGGATATCTATCTGTCTGTAGATGGAGAGAATGTAGTTGCAAACCGAGGGAAGGAAATTGTAGCGAGATATCCACTTCATATTTTATCGGGCATAGTGTCTTTCGCTTATCCGGGAGCTTCGCCGGCGCTAATGGGAATATGCGCAAAACGTGGTATCGCTCTGTCTTTTTGTACTCCGAGAGGGCGGTTTCTTGCCCGCGTGAGTGGAGAGAATAACGGCAATGTACTTCTTCGACGTACCCAATACCGCATAGCAGACGACCCTGTGAAGAGCTGCCAGATTGCTCGTTCCATGATTTTTGGAAAACTGTATAATACACGTTGGAGCATTCAGCGTACACTGCGAGATCACAGTCTGCGAGTAGATTCACAGCAACTGTCTTCTGTATCCAGACAGATTCAGGAGCTTTTGCCCAAGGTGTTGGCAGAGAAGGATCTGGATTGTTTGCGCGGTTTGGAAGGCACTGGGGCTACGGCATATTTTGGAATCTTTGATCAAATGATTCTGGGAGATCATACCGTATTTCAGTTCAGTGGTCGAAATAGACGGCCCCCTCTGGATCCAGTGAATGCGCTGTTGTCTTTTGCTTACAGCTTGCTGTCTTATGACTGTGCATCTGCACTTGAATCGGTAGGATTGGATGCCTATGTGGGATTCCTTCATCGTGACTGCCCTGGACGAATTTCACTGGCATTAGACTTAATGGAGGAACTGCGTCCGTGCATTGCAGACCGTTTTGTGCTGACATTGATTAACAATCGCATTTTTCATGGTTCGGATTTTCTGTATCAAGAAAGCGGTGCTGTCATCCTGACAGACGATGCTCGCAAAGAATTTCTCAGCAGATGGCAAAAACATAAAAAAGAAACAATAACGCACCCCTATCTCGGAGAAAAAATACCATGGGGATTGGTTCCGTATATGCAGGCACTGCTATTGGCTCGTTATTTAAGAGAAGATCTTGAGGAATATCCACCGTTTTTATGGAAGTGAAATCATATGTTTGTACTAATCACTTATGATGTGAATACAGAAGATGCAGCAGGCAGAAAGCGACTGCGCCAGATTGCAAAGCAGTGTTTGAACTATGGTCAACGGGTACAGTGTTCGGTTTTTGAATGTGTATTGGACCCGGCAGACTATCGTTCACTGGAAGCCAAACTCCTTTCCATTATGGATGAAAAAAGGGACAGTCTGCGCTTCTATGAGTTAGGTGCTCATTACGAACAAAGAATTCGTCACTATGGAGTGAAAGAAACATATTTGCCCGAAGAACCTCTGCTGTTGTAACAGGTGCGAAGACAAAGTAATCAGGTTTTCCTGAGAGGTTCGCACCATAAATCTGACAGTTTTGGCTTATAATAAACTCGTTTATGATTCAAAAACCGGTTGTTCGAGCGTTCTGTTCCAGATAATTGTGTAATTCTACTAACTATACAAGTATTCTTTTGTAAATATTTGCTGTCGCTCCCCGCATGGGGAGCGTGGATTGAAATAAGGTCTGCCCATGGTGTTTTTGAGATGGGAATCGGTCGCTCCCCGCATGGGGAGCGTGGATTGAAATTCTGCTGTCCCACGCTTTCCTTGCAACCCACTTAGTCGCTCCCCGCATGGGGAGCGTGGATTGAAATATGAAAGAAATTATCATAATCAGAATCCTCCAAAGTCGCTCCCCGCATGGGGAGCGTGGATTGAAATCTATGTTTGATGAAATAGATTACATTATGAAAAGGTCGCTCCCCGCATGGGGAGCGTGGATTGAAATAAAATCGTGCCCACTGAAGCTCTTTAGACCGCAAGTCGCTCCCCGCATGGGGAGCGTGGATTGAAATACCCGGTTATTAGAGACATAAGAAAAAAGGGGCAGTCGCTCCCCGCATGGGGAGCGTGGATTGAAATTGGGCCAGGCTCTGGCAGGCAGCGACTGGAAGGGTCGCTCCCCGCATGGGGAGCGTGGATTGAAATGTTGAAAACAAAATAGCCGTTGCTAAATCCTACCTTGTCGCTCCCCGCATGGGGAGCGTGGATTGAAATAGAAGGATTTGTCAAGTCATATTTACTATCAAAATGTCGCTCCCCGCATGGGGAGCGTGGATTGAAATTGGTATCTGGACCACTGAGATCCCTAATGCAGGTCGCTCCCCGCATGGGGAGCGTGGATTGAAATGCCGAAGAGCTTTTTCCAACCGTCCCAAACAAGAGTCGCTCCCCACACGGGGAGCGTGGATTGAAATCACAAAGTCACCATGGGAATCAACAGTGTGAGAAGTCGCTCCCCACACGGGGAGCGTGGATTGAAATACATCGACAATCAGTGAACCCCAGATGCAGGGCAGTCGCTCCCCACACGGGGAGCGTGGATTGAAATAGTAACCCCCCATAACTTACAGGGGGGCATATATGTCGCTCCCCACACGGGGAGCGTGGATTGAAATATCATGGACGGCCACGAGCTGCTGTCCCTGTGGGTCGCTCCCCACACGGGGAGCGTGGATTGAAATCGTCAAGAGATACAAGCCTACAGGCAGATTGGCAGGTCGCTCCCCGCATGGGGAGCGTGGATTGAAATACCTGTGTGCTGTAACTGATCATCAGTGCAGATGTCGCTCCCCGCATGGGGGCGTGGATTGAAATACCCCGGATGATGTGGTGTGTGCCTTGGAAATGTGTCGCTCCCCGCATGGGGAGCGTGAATTAAAACTCAATAAAGGAATGAATGATTTCTTATTGTTTTTCTGTTATTCGGAAACTTCTGTACACTTCTTTGGCTGAATTACTCTGGGCTGCTTCAAATCCCTCATCTGATCGTTAGGCGAAAAACAAGGATTCAGCAGAAAACAGATTGACTTGCTGGGGAAATTGGACTATGATTGATTTAAGTGAAATGTTCATTATAGAGCCAAAGCACGGAAGAATACAGCAATATTGCGGGAGATGAGATGCATGGAGCGCGCTGAAGTGAATGTGGTTACACTGCCGGTGAGTCAATGGATGGAGCAGTACTACAGACCGGAAGAATTTATAGAGTCCTGCAAAGCCTGTCCTAACTATGGTCAGGTCTGGTCCTGCCCGCCCCTTACGCAGCCTACTCATGAGCTGGTCAAGCCCTTTTCTCAGGTCCATCTCATCTGCGTCAAGGTGATTTACAGCGAGCAGACCCGTGCGGCAGCCATGGATCAGAGCAAGGTGAACGCAATTCGTGCGGCGACCTATGGGAAGGCAAAGCGGGCGATGCTGGAATCCTTGCTGGAGCTGGAAAAGGTAATTCCCGGAAGCTGGTGCGTGGCAGCAGGGGAGTGCGAGCTTTGCAAAGCGTGCAACCGGGGCAAGGGTGTCCCGTGCTGTATGCCTCAGCGGATGCGGTATTCCTTCTCCGGCCTTGGGTTTGATTTGACACGATTGGCAAACGAGGTATTCGATGTCCAGCTGTTGTGGACGGCAGAGGGACTGCCGGAGTACAATGTTGCCATGGCTGCACTGCTGGATCGCCGTGGAAAACGGCTGGAACAGAAGTACGATGTGGAAAATGAAAAACCCTGGCAGCTTTTCCAGGAGGAAGTGCTGGGGGTTCTGCGGCAGCTTGGCTGTGAAGTCCGGTGGAAAGAAAACGGATCGGAGCAGATCGTGCTGACGGATAGGGCTACGGGAGACGATTACGAGCTGACCTTCCGTGAGAGCAGAGATTGCACACACGGTGTGGGGCTGGAGAACAAAACAGGTTCCGGCCGGCGCATGACACAGCTGGCAGAATGTTTGCAGTCCAGATTCCCGGAGCTGGTTCCGGAAAAATAGAATAAAAAAGCTGCCTCATTTTTGTGAGACAGCTTTTTGTTTAGAAATATGTGACATTCACGGGTTTTTCGTTCCAGCCGATTGCATTTTGAATATCGGCAAGATACGAAGGATCCGAAATACGAATGCGGCCAAGAGCCACGGCCTGCTTCAAAGGATAGGCACCAATTACCACACTGGATAGATCCGAAATATCCGTTGTGAGGGTTACATCAGCGTGAGCCTGCTGCCTGAGGGTAACGGTCATGCTGTCAATCTCCAGGTAGAAGGTTTTGTTATTTCTTTCCTGGAAGGAATCCTTCACATCCAGAGCCAGGGTGAATTTACGGCTGACGGGGCTGCAGCAGTGGGTCTGCTGCTTAAAATATCCTGCCACATCAAAAATTCGCACCATACAGCCCATGACCCGGCGGCCAATCTCCTGAATGGCGCCATCGTGGGCTCGGTTTTCGCCGCTGTCGGGATTGGTGAACATCATGTGCAGATATTCATCCGTGGAGAAAATGCGCACCCGGTCGATCTGATCGGTCTGGGACGCAAAGAAAGTCATAAACTGCTGCAGCGTTTCCAGATCGTCATAAACCATCTCGTGTACCAGCAGATCATGGTACATATCCGTGTAGTGATCGACTTCCACGAATTCAAAGGTCAGATAACCGGTGATTTTGCCGTTGCGGCGGCAGACAACCACATAGGGCTGCTGGAAAATCCGGTAGGGATCCATGAATGGGTGGATGGTAGCACCGTTGGTACGACGGGCGTAGCGCCGGTACAGCTCGAGAATCTCATCACGGTCTTGCTCTGTAGCATAAGACAGGCCTGATTTATCGCCGAAGGAATGGATATAGCAGGGCTTCGGTGAGTAGAAAGAATACTCATTGCAGTAGCCATAGCCCATTTCTCCGTAAAATGCGGGGTTAAACGGGTGCAGGCAGCCGATGGTAACACCGGTTTCGGCATAATAGCCCATCATGACCTTTAAGAGTGTGCAGGCGATTTTTTCCTTTTTGTGCAGAAAATTTGTGGATACATAGGCCGGGGCACCCATAGGCACCATGACACCGCGGACATTGAACGAAAAATCCATCATCAGGATGGAACCGATCAGCGTGCCGTCGTCGTCAAAACAGCCAAGATATCGCCCCTCTTCCGGGGTATGCAATTCGGATTCCATATTGGCCAGCAATTCTGGCGGTGTTTTGGAAGGAAAGGAGGTAACGACATTTCGCGCCAACTGCTGAACCTCTTCCGGCCGAACGAATCTGATGTCCAAATTCGAACACTCCTTCATAGTCAAAGTGCAAGGGCTGGCTGGACAGCACCTTCACGCACCAGCTTTGACGATATCATTATGACATCATCAAAATAAAAAGTCAACATATGATTCCCGTAAAAAGGCTTGACAGTTGGTCAAAGTGGTGGTAGTTTAGAAATACAGACGGCGATGAAGCGGTCTTTTCCATAAGACGGGTGCGATGCAGCGTCCTGAACGTGTATGTTCAGGACGCTTTTTGCTTTTTATGAAGATCTAAGAAAGGAAGTATAGCATGGGCATTTTCAGTGTAAAAACGAAAATCGTATTTGAGGATGGACTGGATTCCGTGATGGATCAAATCCAGAAGGCGTTTATCGTCGCCGACCCCTTCATGGTCAGCAGCGGAAAAATTTCCTATGTTACGGATTGCATGGAACGCGCCGGTCGGGAATACCGGGTGTTTTCCGAGGTTACGGTAGACCCCGGCATTGAAGTGGTCACTGCAGGTGTGGCAAGCATGATCGAGTTCCAGCCGGATACCGTGATCTGCTTCGGCGGCGGTGCGGCTATCGATGCGGCCAAGGCTATCGTTTACTTTGCAGACAAGACCCACCAGACGGGGAATCTTCTGTTTATTGCAATCCCCACCACCAGCGGAACCGGTTCAGAGGTCAGCCGCTTCTCTGTGATTACGGACAAGCAGAAGGCCATCAAGTATCCGCTGATCGATGATTCTCTGGTGCCCGATATGGCAATTCTGGACGCATCACTGGTTGCCAGTGCACCTGCATCTATCACTGCCGACACCGGCATCGATGTTATGACTCACGCCATCGAGGCGTTTGTATCCAAGGACCACAATGATTTTACGGACGCAGCTGCGGAAAAAGCAATTAAGCTTGTCCATAAAAATCTGCTCCGGTGCTACACGACTCCTGATGACTTGCAGGCCCGGCAGGGAATGCACAACGCTTCCTGTCTTGCCGGTATTGCATTTTCCAATGCAGGCCTGGGCCTGAATCATGGTATGGCCCATGCACTGGGCGCACATTTCCACATTCCCCATGGCCGAGCAAATGGTATTATGCTGCCTTATGTTATGAGCTTCAATGCAGGCTGCGGCGATACGCTGACCCCTGTGGTGGAGCGGTACGCTAAGATTGCAAGACTGATGGAGATGGAAAGCTCCAGCATCCGTCAGAGTGCAATGAATGTCATTCGGACATCTCGCAAATACATCGAGAAGCTGAATATGCCCAGCACCATTCGTGCAGCAGGTGTCAGCGAAGATGATTTTGAAGAGGCACTGGATGCCATGACGGCCTCGGCACTGGCGGATCGTTGTACCGCAAGCAACCCAAGAGAGTGCACCGCGGAGGAAATCAAAGAAGTATTCCGCAAGGCCTATGTAGGCAAACTCCCTTGATGAATCTTTCGTAGCTCCTTATCATTTTCTTGCCGCAGCACGGTGGTATTGATCGTTTTGAACATCTTTACCACCGTGTTTGCAGAAATTTATGGGGCGATTTAGTTGGCGAAAGTGAAAATGTACAAAAATGGGTTGACAATAGTAACCATTAGTGGTAAAATTTACAACAGAGATAAGCGAAGTTATGAACGCTTATGAAAATCGATAACGATTTAGTTTCACAGAAGACAGCACGACGATAGTGCTTTTCTGTAGCTAACCGAGCAAGCAACGTAGCTTCCAGGGTATGAATGTATGACCTGGGGGCTATTTGTGCTTTTTGGGCAATCCTGCCGCTGTGAGACCATGGTGAATATGGTTCGGCAGAGGCAGAAACTGTACCAAAGGAGTAGCGCGTATGATTGAATTAGACGAGAAAAAAAGAATTATTCAGGAGTTTGTTCCCGGTAAACAGGTCACATTGGCACATGTGATCGCAAATCCGGACGACAATTTATATGCGAAACTGGGTCTGATCGATGCCACCGGTGCGATTGGTATACTGACCATTACTCCCAGCGAAGGCGCCATGATCGGGGCTGATGTTGCCACAAAAGCTGCCGATGTACAAATCGGTTTTGTGGATCGGTTTAATGGCTCCCTGGTCATCACCGGAGATGTAGCTGCTGTGGAGGCTGCTCTGCGAGATGTGATGCGTGTTCTTTGCGATATGATGGGCTTTTCTTCCGCACCGATTACCAAAACCTGATGTATCAGCCCAAGAGAAAACAGCGTATGATGCTGATTGGCCGTTCCGCAGCGGGCAAAACAACATTATGTCAGTGCATTAACCACGAGGATCTTCGGTATCACAAGACACAGACGGTACAGATTATCAACAAAAACATGATCGATACGCCCGGTGAGTATCTGGAGCGATTCAGCATGAGAGGCGCGTTGATTGTCACTTCTACCGATGCAGATATCATTGTCCTGGTTCAGGATGCAACAGAGGCAGGGACAATGTTTCCTCCATATTTCAGCACGATGTTCGTCAAGCCAGTGGTTGGCGTGGTTACAAAGTGCGATCTGGCCGATGAAAAACAAATCGAACAGGCAAGAAAATACCTGAATTCGGCCGGTGCAAAGGAGATTTATTGCGTTAGCAGTGTGACAGGTCAGGGCGTTGATCAATTGGTGGAGCGCCTGCAGATCTTATAAAAGGGGATCGTTTGTATGAAAAGTGACACAACCATTCGTGTTGTGATAGCCGATGATGAGCCCATCACAAAGATGGACCTGAACGAGCTTTTACGGGAAGCAGGATATCAGGTGGTAGGGGAGGCCTCCGACGGCTTTGATGCTGTGGAGTACTGCCGCCAGACCCATCCGGATCTGGTCCTGCTGGATATTAAAATGCCATTATTGGATGGCTTGTCTGCCGCAAAGATCATTTATGAAGAGAATCTGGCAGACACGATTATGATGATGACTGCTTACAGTGAGCGCGAGTTCATTGAGCAGGCAAAGGAATGTGGGGTAGGCGGCTATCTGGTAAAGCCCATCGACGAGAAATCCCTGATTCCGAATATAGAGATGGCTGTGAATCGCAGTCAGGAAATCGGCAGACTTCGCAAGGATATCGAAAAAGCCAATGTGCGGCTGGAAAGCCGGGTGTGGGTGGAAAAAGCGAAGGGTCAGATCATGCAAAAGGAAAATATGACTGAGCAGGATGCATACGATTACATCCGCAAGCTGAGCCAGGCGAAGCATCTTTCCATGAAACGAGTGGCTGAGATGATATTGGCCAGAAGTGAGGGATAAGTTGTGGATACAATTGGACAGCTTTGCCGGAAGTATACGGACCTTTCAGAGGAAGAAATCGAGATAATTCGCAGTATGTCAAAGGTCTTGACAACATTTGCGGATCTGGAGGAGTCAGATATTTTTATTGATTGCCCGACCGGTAACGGCGATGCAATTGTTGTTGCAGAGGCAAAACCTTCCAGAGTTCCATCTTCTTATAAAAAATCTGTGGTCGGACTTCCTGCAAAACAGGAAAACGAGCCGGCTGTGGCAAGAACCTTTCGTTTGGGAGTCGGCACACGGCATATGAAGGCAGTCACCCAGGAAAACGGGTGTACCATCCAGTCGGTAGAACCGATTCGAAACGGCAATCGGGTGATTGGTGTACTGATCAGCGAGAAGCGAACAACCGAACAGCTTCCGGTGAGTGCAGGACTCCATTTTTCCCGGGACAGTGATGAAACCGTTGCAAATTTCCTGGCCCAGAAGATAGAGGAAGACAACTGGCTGACAGAGTGTATTGATGAAGCTCTGATTATGGTAGATGAGTCAGGTGTTGTGGCTTTCCGAAATGGACAGGCTCGAGAGTTATATAAGAAGCTCGGGTTTGTGGAGGATATTCTGGGACAGCTTTATAAGAATGTGTGCTTGGTCAGCGCGGAAACAACAATCAGTGATGTGCGGAACAATTCCTATGTGGAAATCGCCATCGGTTCGCGTGTGCTGAGCGCCAAAAGAGTCCCGTTAGATGTTCCCGGAATGGACTTTGCGGTGATCCTTCGGGATATCACCGTACAAAAGGAACAGGAAAAAGCTTTGATTTTGAAGTCGGTGGCCATCAAAGAGATGCACCATCGGGTGAAAAATAATCTACAGACCATCGCAAGCCTGCTTCGTCTTCAGATGCGAAGAACCGATGGCGAGGAAACACGGCAGGTCCTTGGGGAGAGCATGAACCGAATCCTTTCGATTGCCAGTACCCACCAGCTGCTTGCCCAGAGTGGAATTGACGAAGTGATGATTGGAGAAGTCATCCAGAATATTGCCAGCAACACGCTGCGATATTACAGCGCTGCCCGATTCCAGGTTGAAACCGTCCTGGAGGGCGATTCGTTCAAGGTTTCCTCGGATGTTGCCACTTCTGTGGCACTGATCATCAACGAGCTGGTAGAAAACGCAATGAAATACGCATTCAAAGAAGGAGACAACGGTCTGATTCGGATTGTCGTGACTGAAGGGGAGCTGTATTCCAGAATTCAGGTTATCGACAACGGAAGAGGATTCGATGTGAAAAACACGGACTGTTCTCGATTGGGGTTGTCCATTGTGAAGACCCTGGTTCGGGATAAGCTCCGCGGCGATCTGGAAATTGAATCGGATGCCAGCGGCACCCGTGTAGCGTTCGATTTCAAAAATAAAATACTGGATACCACTGATGTGACGTAACATCAGCGTGAGTACGGTGCGACGCAGCCTGGACGACAGAGGGGGACCTCTGCGTTTGGGCTGCTTTTTTTACGAAAGCAGGTGAATTGATTGCATGAAGTTATTCTGAGTGTAGGTATTGACATCGGTACCTCTACGACGCAGTTGATCTTCAGCCGACTGACCATTGAAAATCGTGCCAGCAGCTACACCGTCCCGCAAATCTGTATTGTAGACAAAGAAGTGTTTTATCGCAGCAAAATCTACTTTACGCCGCTGAAATCTGCAACAGAGATTGATGCTGATGCAGTGAAGAAAATCGTCCGGGACGAGTATCGGATGGCAGAAAAGCAGCCGAAGGATCTGCAGACCGGCGCGGTGATCATCACAGGTGAGACGGCCCGTAAGCAAAATGCCAATGAGGTGCTGGGAGCACTTTCAGATCTGGCGGGTGATTTCGTTGTTGCTACTGCCGGACCTGATCTGGAGTCGGTACTGTCGGCTCGGGGAGCCGGTACGGATGCCCTCTCCAAAAGGGAGCGAACCACCATTGCAAACATTGATATCGGCGGCGGCACCAGCAACATCGCTCTTTATGAAAAGGGAACGATTCGCGGTACCAGTTGTCTGGATATCGGAGGCCGCCTGATCAAGGTGCAGGATGGAAAGATAACTTACATATTCCCCAAAATTCAGCGTCTTGCCAAAGAACATGGCATTACGGTGAATGTGGGAGATCGGGCAGATGTGAATGATCTGATGCAGGTCAGCCGGTTGATGGCAGATCAGCTTGCTCAGGCATTGCATCTGGCGCCTGCAGACCAAATGCACAACAGCCTTTATACCAATGACGGCAAGCCCCTGCCGGAGACACCGGCCGTTTGCGGTGTTACCTATTCCGGCGGCGTCGCCGATTGCGTATACGGTACTGATGAAAAAGAAGTATTCCAATATGGAGATATTGGTGTCCTGCTGGGCAGGGCCATCCGGGAAAACAAGGCCCTGAATCGTGTCCAGCGATATGATGCACTGGAAACCATCCGTGCAACGGTAGTGGGCGCAGGTACTCACGCGACAACAGTCAGCGGAAGTACCATTCGCTATGATGAAAAGACACTGCCCCTGAAGAATGTCCCGGTTTTAAGAGTATCCGAAGAGGACGAAGCATCGCTGGAAATGCTGAAGTCCTCTATCAGAAGTCAATTGCCGCTGTATCAGCCGGAGGGCGCTATGGAGCAAATCGCCATCGCCTTCGAAGGAAAAAAACGCACCAGTTTTGCTGAAATTCAAGAACTGGCAGCGGCAATTATAGAAAGCGCCAAGGAGGTGATTGAGAGCCAGTACCCACTGATCGTGGTGGTCGAGAATGATATTGGAAAGGTTCTGGGCAATGCGCTGAATGTGATGCTGAACAATCACAAAAATGTGATCTGCATCGACAGCATTCGTGCTTCCAGCGGTGACTATATCGACATCGGCGAACCCGTAGCCGGTGGGCAGGTATTACCGGTAGTAATTAAAACACTCATCTTTAATTCGTAAAATCTTTTGAGAGGTGAATAACGTGATCCTAAAAACAAAACTGTTTGGCCATGTTTATGAATTTAAGTCCATCCGCGAAGTCATGGCTAAAGCAAATGAAGAAAAATCTGGCGACAAGCTGGCAGGTATTGCCGCCGAGACTGCAGAGGAACGCGTAGCTGCTAAGGTTGTTCTGTCAAATCTGACGCTGAACGATCTGCGCAATTGCCCCGCTGTCCCCTACGAGCAAGATGAAGTTACCCGTATTATTCAGGATAGCGTCAATGAAACCATTTTTAATGATTATAAGAATATGACTGTGGCAGAGTTCCGTGAGTGGCTGCTGAGTGAGACTACCACATCTGACATGATCCGTCGAGCATCCCGTGGCCTGACCAGTGAGATCGTTGCCGGTGTTTGTAAGCTCATGAGCAACCTGGACCTGATCTACGCAGCCAAGAAGATGCCTGTCAGTGCACATTGTAATACCACCATTGGTCTGCCGGGAACCTTCTCCTCCCGTCTGCAGCCCAACCACACCACCGATGATCCCACCGGTATCCTGGCTTCCGTTATGGAAGGCCTGTCCCTGGGCTGCGGCGACGCAGTTATCGGTTTGAACCCTGTTGATGACTCTGTTGAGAGCGTTGCCCGTATTCTGAAGATGTTTGATGAGTTCAAGAACAAGTGGGAAATCCCCACTCAGATCTGTGTTTTGGCTCATGTCACCACTCAGATTGCTGCCGCTCAGAAGTTTAACGCACCTCTGGATCTGATGTTCCAGTCCATCGCCGGTTCCCAGAAGGGCAACGAAGCATTCGGCTTGTCCGCAGCAATGCTGGACGAGGGCCGTGCAACGATGCTGTCCAAGGGCACCTGCACCGGACCCAATGTTATGTACTTTGAAACCGGCCAGGGCTCCGAGCTGTCCTCTGATGCACATAACGGCTGGGACCAGGTTACCATGGAAGCCCGTTGCTACGGCTTCGCAAAGCGGTATCATCCGTTCCTGGTCAACACCGTTGTCGGCTTCATCGGACCTGAGTACCTGTACGATTCCAAGCAGGTTACCAGAGCTGGCCTGGAAGACCACTTCATGGGCAAGCTGACTGGTATCCCCATGGGCTGTGACGCCTGCTACACCAACCACATGAAGGCTGACCAGAATGATATCGAAAATCTGGCAACACTGCTGGTTGCTGCCGGCTGTAACTACATCATGGGTGTTCCCGAGGGCGATGACTGTATGCTGATGTATCAGTGCACCGGCTTCCACGAGGCAGCTGCACTGCGTGAAGTCTTCGGCCTGCGTCCCATCAAGGAATTCGATATGTGGCTGGAGAAGATGGGCTTCTCTGAAAATGGTAAGCTGACACCCAAGGCCGGCGATGCTTCCGTGTTCCTGAGAAAGTAAGGAGGTGCAGATTATGGACGAAAAGAATCTGAGAGCGATTATTGAACAGGTGCTCGCTGAAATGAATGTGAGTGCAGATGTTGATAAGGTAGCAGAAGCCTGCGCTTCTACTTCCGCTCAGGTAGAAAGCGGAGAAATCTCCGATATCACCACCATCGATATTCGTAAACAGTATCTGGTGAAGAATCCTGAGCATGGTGAAGAGTACGCAGAACTGAAGGCAGCAGCTCCCTGCCGTCTGGGCATTGGCAAGGCAGGTGCCCGGTATAACACCCTTCCGCAGCTGGAATTCCGTGCAGCACACTCCGCCGCACAGGATGCCGTGTTCAACGATGTGGATATGGACTTTGTTGAGAGCCAGGGCCTGTTTGCTGTTCAGACCCAGTGCGATTCCAAGGATACTTATCTGACCCGTCCCGATCTGGGCCGTAAGCTTTCTCCCGAGGCAGTTGAGACTCTGAAGGAAAAGGTGAAGATGAATCCTACCGTTCAGATCTATGTATCTGACGGCCTGTCATCTGCAGCAGTTTCTGCAAATATCGCAGACCTTCTGCCCGCAATCATGCAGGGCCTGAAGAGCTACAACATCGATGTGGGCACACCTTTCTTTGTAAAGTATGGCCGTGTCGGTGTCATGGATGAGATTTCCGAACTGACCGGTGCTACCGTTACCTGTACGCTGATCGGCGAGAGACCCGGCCTGATCACGGCTGAGTCCATGTCCGCCTACATCACCTACAAGGGCACCGTCGGTATGCCTGAAGCTCGTCGTACGGTCGTTTCCAATATCCACCGTTCCGGAACTATTCCCGCTGAGGCCGGCGCACATATTGCTGAAATTATTAAGATTATGCTGGAGAAGAAGGCCAGCGGTACTGATCTGAAGCTGTAAAATTTATTTGGGAGGTTATTAATATGAAACGAGATCCGTTGCCCGCTCATGTCTTGGCCACCAGACTGATTCCCAATGTTTCTCAGGATATGGCAAAAGAGTTTGGTCTGGATCCTGATATGAAGTCCCTTGCACTGATTACCGCCGACAGCGATGATGTTACATATACCGCTCTGGATGAAGCAACCAAGAAGGCTGACTGCAAGGTCGTCTACGCAAAGAGCTTCTACGCCGGTGCTGCAAATGCAAACACCAAGCTGGCCGGTGAAATCATCGGTATTCTGGCAGCTCCCAATCCTGCTGAAGCAAGAGCCGGTTTGGAAGCCGCTGTCGATATGATCGAGAATGTTTGCCACTTTGTATCTGCAAATGATGATGACAGCATCTGCTACTATGCTCACTGCATTTCCAGAACCGGTTCCTACCTGTCCGAAGGCTGTGGAATCGCTGAGGGCGAAGCAATTGCTTACCTGATTGCTCCTCCTCTGGAAGCAATGTACGGTGTCGATGCAGCACTGAAGGCAGCCGATGTCCGGATGTGTGTTCTGTATGCACCTCCTTCTGAGACAAACTTCGGCGGCGCACTGCTGACTGGCAGCCAGTCCGCTTGTAAGTCCGCCTGCGATGCTTTCGCAGCTGCCGTCGAGTCTGTTGCTGACCGTCCCAAGGAGTAAGCACAAACGCTCTTTGAGAATGTTGGAGGGAGGCTCGTATGAACGCATTGGGCATGATTGAAACCCGGGGCTTGGTGGCATCGATTGAAGCAGCAGATGCCATGGTCAAGGCCGCAAATGTGACGCTCGTGAAAAAAGAGTGCGTTGGCGGCGGCCTGGTGACCGTGATGGTGCGTGGCGATGTGGGCGCCGTAAAGGCAGCCACAGACGCCGGCGCAGCTGCAGCCGAGCGTGTGGGTGAACTGATTTCCGTCCATGTGATCGCCCGACCTCATGAAGAGTTGGAGCAGATCTTAGGGCCTGAGAAAGTAGAAGAACCCCTCAACGATTCTGTTGAGCCCCAATTGCCGGTTCAGGAAGCACTTCTGGAGGAAGTAACGGCACAGCCGCTGCAGGAAACTGCAGCAGAAGAAAAGCCCGCCGGGGCCGAAAGAGAACCGCTGGAAAATCCGGAAAACCTGACGCCTGAGGAACTGGCAAACATGACTGTCACAAAGCTGCGCACTGTTGCCCGCACACTGAATGTGGACAACATGACCAGAAAGGAAATCCGATTTGCCAACAAGGAAACCCTTGTAAAGGCAATCACAGAATTTCTGGAAAAGGATGAGTAACACAGCAAATGTGATACGGCGATAGGAGTAACGCATTATGCAGTTAATTGATAAAGATTTACTGTCCGTGCAGGAAGTCCGTGAACTTGTTGAGCGTGCAAAGCAGGCACAGCAGGAACTGGCACAGATGGATCAGGCACATGTTGACCGTATCGTACGGGCAATTGCAGATGCCGGTGTCCGCAATGCCAGACGCCTGGCCCAGATGGCTCACGAGGATACCGGATTTGGTGTCGTGGACGATAAAGTAATTAAAAATGTGTTCGCAAGCCGCGGTGTTTACGAGCACATCAAGGGCATGAAAACCGTCGGTGAAGTATCCAGGGATGATGCCAAGGGCCTGCGTACTATCGCAGTTCCCGTCGGTGTTGTGGCAGGTTTACTGCCCTCCACCAACCCCACCTCTACAGCTCTTTATAAGGCTGAGATCTCCATCAAGGCTGGTAATGCAATCGTATTTTCCCCGCACCCCGCAGCACTGCGGTGTATTTCGGAAACCGTCAAGGTCATCCGTCAGGCCATCAATGAAGCCGGCGGCAATGAGAATCTGGTTTCCTGTATCACCATTCCGACCATGGAGGCTACAGACAGCCTGATGCACCATCGGGATGTGGCTATGATTCTGGCTACCGGCGGCAGCGCAATGGTTCGCGCAGCCTATTCTTCCGGTACCCCCGCCATCGGCGTTGGCCCCGGCAACGGCCCTGCCTACATTGACAGAAGCTGTGACCTGAAGCTGGCAGTCAAGAGAATCATGGATTCCAAGACATTTGACAATGGTACGATCTGTGCATCTGAGCAGTCCATCATCTGTGATGAGGATATGGTCGATGCAGTCCGTGCAGAGATGGAAGCACAGGGTGCTTACTTCTTGGATGATGCAGAGCGTGCACAGCTCGGCCGGTTTATCCTGCGTGCAAACGGCACCATGAATCCTGAAATCGTGGGCCGCAGCGTACAGACCATTGCAAATCTGGCAGGCCTGACCCGGGTTCCCAATACGGCTCGTGTCTTGGTTGCCAAGGAAGACGGCGTGGGCCGCAGACATCCTTATTCCAACGAGAAGCTGGCTCCGATCCTTGCTTTCTACACAGGCACGGATTACAAGGACGTTTGCGACAAGGTTTGTGAGATCCTGCACTACGAGGGCGCAGGCCACACCTTCTCTATGCACACAAAGAACGACGAGCTTGTGGAGTATTTCGCAAAACGCGTTCCTGCTTCCCGTATTATCGTGAATACCGCCAGTGCTTTGGGCGGTATCGGCGGAACCACCAACCTGCAGCCGGCACTGACGCTGGGCTGCGGCGCAGTCGGCGGATCTGCTACCTCTGAAAATGTTGGCCCCATGAACCTGCTGAATATGCGGTATGTGGCCTATGGTCAGAGAGAATTGGAAGAAATTAGAGCACAGATTCCTTCCTGTGATGATGGAATTTGCTCCACTGCTCCCGCTATGAGCGAGATCGATGTGGATTCCATTGTCCGCGGTGTAATTGAAAAACTGAAGGCTCTGTAATTCAACTATTATTTAGGAGGAAACTATTATGGCTAACAATATGCAGGCACTGGGTATGATCGAGACTAAGGGTCTTGTTGGTTCTATTGAAGCTGCCGATGCTATGGTCAAGGCTGCAAATGTCACCCTGATCGGCAAGGAGCATGTAGGCGGCGGCCTGGTAACCGTTATGGTTCGCGGCGATGTGGGCGCAGTTAAGGCTGCAACCGACGCAGGCGCAGCAGCAGCTGAGCGCGTTGGCGAGCTGATTTCCGTTCATGTCATTCCTCGTCCCCATGAAGAAGTGGAGTACATTCTGCCGAAGCTGGGCTGATTGTTCTGAAACAACCTGATAAGTGATAAGGAGAGATTGTTATGGCAAGTAATATGCAGGCATTGGGTATGATCGAAACTAAGGGCCTTGTTGCTTCTATCGAAGCTGCCGATGCTATGGTCAAGGCTGCAAATGTCACCCTGATCGGCAAGGAGCATGTAGGCGGCGGCCTGGTAACCGTTATGGTTCGCGGCGATGTGGGTGCAGTTAAGGCTGCAACTGACGCAGGCGCAGCAGCAGCTGAGCGTGTTGGCGAGCTGATTTCCGTCCATGTGATTCCTCGTCCTCACAATGAGGTGGAGGGAATCCTTCCTTCCCTGGAGAAGTAAGCCGACAGAGTTCGTAATTCTGTCATGAATCCAATTTGAGAGGGATGAATTGTGTGAAACCAATTACAGAAAGCGCCCTCCGGATTGAGTTGCGGAACAGCCAGCCAGAAGTTTACTACATTCCAGAAGGTTGTGTACTGACTCCTGCCGCCCGGGAGTACCTGCAGCAGCGAAAGATCAAATTCGCCAAAGCAGGAACTCAGCCCGCGGCAGAGAGTCCCCGGATCGTTGCCACTGAGGTGCCGCCCATGCCTCAGGTGGTCATTCAGGAGACACAGCCAAAGCCCAAATTTGTGGACTATGAAACCGGCGCGTATTACATGACTAAGCCGGAGCATATGACCCATCTGTTTGGCAATACCCTGGTTCCCAAGAATCATCCCCGCATCCTGTTCAGAGGAAAACTGGACAGCCTGCAGGCACTGGTGGTTCTGGATCAGGTGCTGATCGGTGAGAATGGAAACGAAAAACTGGTGGCTGACCTAGACGATATCTTGGGCATCCTTCGTGAGATCATGCGGTGCGATGTTCTGGATGAGGAACTGGTCAATGAATCGGTCATTGGACTTTCCCATGCAGAGCTGAGAGAACGCTCTCACAATCCTATGAAATTCTTTAATATCAAGCAGATGGTGCTGCCTGACCGCACCATGGGCAAGGACTATGCGCTGCTCAACCAGCTGCGTGCAGCCATTCGGGAGACCGAGGTTGCAGCAGCGGAGGCATTCCGCAACGGTAATCAATACACCCGGGGCGACATTATCGAGGCCCTCAATCGTCTGTCCAGTGCAGTTCATATCATGATGTGTATGTATCTGGCGGGAATGTACAAGTAAGGAGGGAATTCATAATGGAGGAAATTGTTTCTGCTGTGATGAATGCCATCCACAATGCCGGTATGGTCGAGATCGAGGTCTCCGCACGGCATGTACATCTGACTCCGGACGATGTTGAAGTATTGTTTGGACAGGGGGCCGAGCTGAAACCGGCCCGCCCCCTGTCTCAGCCCGGTCAGTTCCTTTCAGAGCAGCGTGTTACTTTGGTTGGCCCCAAGGGACGCAAGGAACGCACCGCTGTGCTGGGACCTGTTCGCAAGGCAACTCAGGTGGAGCTGTCCAAGAGTGACTGCGTAGAGCTGGGCGTAAAGGCTCCTGTCCGGGAGTCCGGCGATGTCAAGGGCTCCGGCGCAATCACCATTGTCGGCCCCTGCGGCACACTGGAGATTCAGGAGGGCGTGATTATTGCACGCAATCACATCCATGTATCTACCGCCGATTCTTTGAAGCTTGGCCTGAAGGACAAGCAGAAGGTAAGCGTGGAGGTACTGAGTGAACGCCCTGTCATTTTTAAGGATGTGGTTGTCCGTGTCAGTGACCAGTTCCGGTGTAAGATGCACATCGATTTTGATGAAGCGAACGCAGCCATGGTCAGTGGCTTCACTTTAGGTCAGATTATCCGTTAATCGGTATTTTAACAAAAGGAGCGTCTTGCAATGTTGGATCTGGATCGTATCGGCGCATTTCTCGAAAAGGTGGAGGAATCGGAGACGAAAACCTTCAAACCGGTGGGAAGAAAGTTAAAGGTGGGTGTGGATCTGGGAACGGCCTATGTGGTCATGGTGGTCCTGGACGAAGAAAACAACCCCATTGCCTGCGAAAAACAGGCAGCAAGCGTACTGCGCGATGGTGTAGTGGTGGATTATACCGGTGCCTTGCGAATTGTACAGCAGCTGAAAGAAAAGCTGGAGGCAAGGCTGGGCACCGAACTTTTGGACTGTGCCATTGCGATGCCTGCCGGAACGGAATCCAGTGTGAAGACGCATCAGTATGTAGCAGAAGGCGCAGGGTTCAATGTTACCAACATTCTGGATGAACCCAGTGCAGCAAATGCAGTTTATCAGATCAGCGACGGCGTAGTTGTTGATATTGGCGGCGGCACCACAGGACTGGCCCTGCTGAAGGACGGAAAGGTGGTTCAGATCGAAGACGAGCCCACCGGAGGAACCCATCTTTCTCTGGTTCTGGCCGGAAATTACCACATTTCCTTCGACGAAGCAGAAGTCATCAAACAGGATTATTCTCGACACAAGGAGATCCTGCCTGTGGTTCGTCCCGTCATCGAAAAGATGGCAACCATCGTCAGCCGCTATATCAAGCCCGGCCAGGTGGATACCATCTACCTCTGCGGCGGCACCTGCTGCCTGACCGGAATCGAAGGTGTTTTTGAAAAAATCACCGGCATTAAGACGGTGAAGCCCCAGAATCCCTTCTTGGTTACCCCGTCGGGTATTGCGATGAACTGTATCTGCGAGAGCTAAGTATTCCAAAAAGAAGGAAAGGAGGGGGAATGCGTGGAGCAAAAAGATCTGATTGAAGAAATTGTGGCGAGGGTTGCTACGAAGATGGCATCGCTGGAAGGACAGAAGCCCCAGCAGGAGGCTGAACCGGCTGTTCCTGTTTGTGATGACCGTCCGGGCCTGCTGATTCTGCGGCAGGATCACGGCGATGTGTGCCATGACTTGTACGACAGCGAGCGCCTGTCAAAGCAGTTCAAAACCGATTGCGCGCTGCTGCACAATTACGAGGTAAACATGGACGACTATGATGTCGTGATCCTGTTTGACCTGACCAATGATGCTCTGGCGAAGCTGGCAACAGGAATCTGTGATACGCCATACACCAGACTTGCATCTCAGGCTCTGCTGATGGGAAAGCGGATCTATGTTCCCTGTGAACAGGTGGAACTCTATCGCTACGCAAAGACAGCTCCCAAACCCTATTATGCAATGCTTCAGGAGAAGCTTGCACTTCTGACAGCATCCGGACTTGTGGTGTGCAAGCTGGATGATTTGGAAAATTGCATTCTGGACGAGCAGTCTGCACCCTGCACACAGGAGGAAGTCCCTCACGAGTGCCAAAAGGAGCAGAAGCCTCTGAAGGAATTCCGGTTGAGTAAACGGGTCATTACCGAGCGTGACATATCCGAAGCCTGTGCAGCGAAAGCAAACTGTATTTATATTCCGGCAAGGAGTATCGTTACAGATTTGGCAAAGGATTATGCACGGACACGGGACATCAGTCTGATTCGGGAATAACACACGCCCCTAAAGAGCGGAGGTAGACATATGAGGGTAGCAAAAGTCATCGGAAATATTTGGGCCACAAGAAAAGAAGACCGTCTGTCAGGGTTGAAGCTGCTTCTGGTGAAGCCTTTGAATGTACTGGATGAAAAGGATGATCTTTTACCAATGGTGGCAGCAGATATTATCGGCGCTGGCGTTGGTGAGACAGTGCTTGTTGTAAGTGGTAGTTCTGCACGCAGTGCTGCCGGCGACATGAATATCCCTGTGGATGCATCTGTTGTGGGTATTGTGGACGATCTGGAGATTGATAAATCCGTATTGGAATAAGGTGATATCATGAATTTAACCGATGCAGTAAAGGCTGCAGGTGTGGTGGGAGCCGGTGGTGCCGGCTTCCCGACACATGTGAAGCTCTCCGGCAAGGTGGAGTGCTTCATTGTGAATGCCGCAGAATGTGAACCGTTGATTGAGACGGATAAATATCTCTGTCGGACATTTCCCGACCGTATTGTAAAATCGGTCAGCATCATTCGGGAGCATTTAGGTGCCACCAGAGCAGTGATTGCGCTGAAGGGAAAGTACAAACCGGAAATTGTAGCTTTACAAAAGGCGATTTCCGAGCAGAATGCTGAGATCGAGCTGTTTGAAATGCCCACATTTTATCCTGCCGGCGATGAACAGACCATGGTTCAGCAGGTGACCGGCCGGGTGATTCCGGAGCGGGGACTGCCTGCCAATGTGGGATGCGTTGTGGATAATGTCGGCACGGTGCTGAATGTTCTGGATGCATTGGAAGGCAAAAATGTGACAGACAAGTACCTGTCTGTGGTGGGCGAGGTTAAAGAGCCAATCATGCTGCATGTTCCGCTAGGAACCTCTCTGCGGGAGTGCGTAGCAGCGGCAAAGCCCAATCTGACAGATTATGCACTGATTGTTGGCGGCCCCATGATGGGCAAGACACTGGTGGATGACAAGGCAATTGACGAAGCGGTGGTAACAAAAACCACAGGCAATCTGATTGTCCTGCCCAAGGATCACTATCTGTTCCGCAGAGCACAGCTTCCTTTGGAGACAATTCGGCATCAGGCAATGAGCGCGTGTATTCAGTGCCATATGTGCACGGATCTGTGCCCCAGATACCTGATCGGTCACAAGATTCGTCCCCACATGATGATGCGCAACATCTGGAGAGAAGAAAAGGTTCAGGACAACGACGAATATCTGCAAACCTTCGGTGACGCAGCAAACTGCTGCAGCTGTGGCGTGTGCGAGATGTTTGCCTGCCCCATGGGACTTTCTCCCAGAAAAGTCAATGAATATCTGAAGGGCCAGCTGCGTAACCGCGGCATTCAGGTTCCCCGGAATATGGAGCCGAAGGCACTGCCCACAGTGGATATTCGCAAGACTCCCACAGATCGGCTGATTGCCCGGCTGGGACTCAGCGAATATTATGGCGGGCACGCACATACCTGCATGGAGCTGACGCCGGATGAGGTATTCATTCCCTTCCAGCAGCACATCGGCAAACCCGCTGTTGCGGTGAAGGGCATTGGCTCTACGGTGGAAAAGGGTGAGCTGATCGCCCAGGCAGATGAAGGCCTGTCCACCAATATCCATGCAAGTGTAACGGGAATCGTGACGGATATCACTGCCAAGGGTATGATGATCCGCCGCAGAAAGGAGTGAGCGTATGGGATTAGCCATTGGTATGGTAGAACTGAATAGTATTGCCAGAGGCATTGAAACTTGTGATTACATGGTTAAGGCAGCCCAGGTGGATATCCTTCGTTCCTCTACGGTCTGCCCCGGCAAGTACCTGGTTCTGATCTCCGGTGAAACAGGAGATGTAAAAGCTTCCATGGAGGAGGGAAAGAAGCGCGGAGGAGAATGCGTTGTGGACAGCCTGATGCTGCCCAATGTACATCCTCAGCTGATTCCCGCCATCAGCATGACCAACCAGATCCCGGAAAAGGGTGCAGTTGGTGTGCTGGAATTCTATTCGGTAGCATCCGCCATCATTGCTGCGGATGTGGCTGCCAAGGCAGCAAATGTGACATTGATTGAAGTCCGAATCGGCTATGCAGTCGGCGGCAAGGGTTATGTAACCCTGACCGGCGATGTGGGTGCCGTTCGGGAGGCTGTGGCAGCAGCAACGGCGGGCGCACAGATGCTGGTAGGCACTGCAGTGATCCCCAGACCTGCAAAGCAGCTGTATGATTCTTTGATGTAAAAACGATCCTTCGCATATTTTTTCATGAATAAAAGAAAATCTTAGGAGGAAAGCAAATGAGCGTTTTTGTAGACAGCCTGAAAGCTTGGGCATCCAATATTTCCATTAACTCCGTAATCATGATGATCATGATGATCTTCATGCTGGTTGGTGCAGTGGATAAGATCCGTGGCAATAAACACGGCTATGGCGAAAAGTTTGAAGAAGGCTTCAACGCAATCGGCCCCCTGGCACTGTCCATGGCCGGTGTCGTTGCAGCAGCTCCCGTCCTTGCAAAACTGCTGGGGCCGATCATCACTCCCATTTATACCGTAGTTGGCGCTGACCCCTCCATGTTCGCCACCACTTTGCTGGCCTGTGATATGGGCGGTTATCCTCTGGCTATGGAGATGGCCGGTAATCCGTCCGTTGGCAGCTTCGCAGGTCTGATCCTGGGCACCATGATGGGCCCGACTATCGTATTTACCATTCCTGTTGCACTGGGCATTCTGGCCAAGGAGGATCGTCCCTACCTGGGCGCCGGTGTCCTGGCTGGTATGATCACCATTCCTCTGGGCTGTATCGTTGGCGGTCTGGTCATGAACGCTATGACCGACTACAAGATGAGCTTTGGAGCCATCATTGTAAACCTGATTCCCGTTATCGTAATTGCAGCTCTGATTGTCCTCGGTCTGTGGTTCGCTCCTGCAAAGATGATCTCCGGCTTCAGCGTGTTCGGTTCCGGTGTTACCATCGTGATCACCGCTCTGACTGCTATCGCTGTATTTGAGCAGATCACCGGCATTATGTTCCCCCTGTTTGATGTCATGGCTACTCCTGATGAGGCTACCGGCCTGACACCTCTGAACTCCGGCCTTCTGACCTGTGGCCAGATCGGTATCGTGCTGATCGGTGCATTCCCCATGGTCGAGTGGATCACCCGTACCTTTGGTAAGGGCCTGGGCAAGGTCGGCAGCGCTCTGGGCATGAACGACAAGGCTTCTGCAGGTCTGGTTGCAACTCTGGCCAACAACATTGCTACCTTCAACATCCTGGGTCAGATGGATCCCAAGGGCAAGCTGCTGAATGTCGCTTTTGCAGTTTCCGCAGCATTTGTATTCGGCGATCATCTGGGTTTCACCGCCGGTGTTGATCAGACCATGGTCACCCCTGTTATCGTTGGTAAGCTGGTTGCCGGTATCACCGCACTGCTGGTTGCAAACCTGCTGGCTCCCAAGCTGTTGGCTAAGATTCAGGTCTCCGATAAGAGCAAAGCTTAATCCACAACGAAACAGATCTTTCTGTGCAATTAGATTGAAAGGATGGATGGAACATGAATGTCAGTGAAGAACTGATCCGCCAGATTGTGACAAAGGTAATTCAGGCTGCTGCAGCAGAAAAGCAGGAGCAGGGCTTTGAGAAGGTCGTTGATCCGAGCGGCATCATTGGCATCAAGACTTCCACAGTTAAGTGCGAGCCCTTTGAGCAGGAAGGCGTCTATCTGAAGGATGTTGTCACTTTGGAAGAGGCACCCCGCATGGGCTGCGGCGTCATGGAACTGGATCATACCAGTTTCGAGTGGACCCTGACCTATGACGAGTATGACTATGTCATCGACGGCACGCTGGAAATTGAGATCGATGGCCGTGTGATTACCGGTAAACCCGGCGATATCATCTACATCCCCAAGGGCAGCCATATCCATTTCCAGACCCCCGACAAGACCAGGTATGTGTATTTCGTGTACCCGGCAAACTGGTCTGAGCTTGCCTGATTGAATCAAAGATTGAAATCCCTCAATTGTTTGCAATTGAGGGATTTCTTCTATAAAGATGGTTGACACAGAACTTATTTTGTGTGATAATATGTGTAACAAGTAAAGATCAGGCATACAGGTGTCTGCCGTTTGGCAGGTGAAAAGGGAAGCCGGGTGAGAATCCCGCACAATGCCGTTGCTGTATTAGCGAAGTGGTTTTCGAAGATCATTGGGAAGCACATCCCGAGAAGATGAAAATCGCGCTCGACGCTTGAGTCAGAAGACCTGCCTGTGTGTGACGCACAAAAAAGACCTCCTCGTGCACAAGGGAGGGTGCAGCAATATAGCGGTGCTAGCTATATGCATGTTGCTGTATCCGCGGATACAGCTTTTTTGTTTCTGAGCTACTTGTGGTTCACCTCTTTTTTGTGTGGATGCGTTTTTAACGATACCTGCCATTCGTTGCATTCACACGGCAGGCAGGGGAAAGCGGGCAGCGTGGCCCGTCCTGTCGGCAATACAAACTGTAGGGACAGCTTCGAAGAAGAGGCTGTCCCTCTTTTATAGGGGTGTATCCAACACAGGGAAAACAGAAAATGCTCACTGAGATATGAAAAACCCCCGAACCAGGAGTTCGGGGGTTTTATGTATGCAATTCACATTTGCTCCATGCGATCAAAATTATGGATCCAGTCGGCTTTCAGCAGATAAATCAGAAGAATAATGCTGCTGCAGGTCCAGGTGAGCGGATATGCCCAGGACACAGTCTCCAGCCGGGGGAAGTACTTTACGGCAATGGTAATGTAGGAGACTCGCAGGGCGCACCAGCACAGAAGCATGGCGAACATGGGGACGGTGGCCTTGCCTGCGCCGCGCATAATGCCTGCCACGCAGTGGGTAAAGGCCAGCAGGCAGAAGAACAGGCACACAGTTCTGCAGTGGCGGGTACCGTAGTCGATGACCTCGGGGCTGCCGTTAAACATGGAAATCAGATTGGGGATGAGCAGATAAAAGATGATACCGATCAGCTCAGACAGAATCACCGAACAGGCGATACCGAAGCCCATGCCCTTTTTGACGCGGTCATGTCTGTGCGCACCCAGATTTTGTCCCACAAAAGTTGCAAGAGCCTGTGCAAAACAGGTGATGGGCAGGAAAGCAAAGCCTTCCAGCTTGGAATATGCGCCACAGCCTGCGACAGCAGCAGTGCCGAAAGCATTGATATTGGACTGAACCACAACATTTGCAAGACCGATCACGCTGTTTTGAATGCCGGAGGGAAGTCCGAAATAGATGATCGATTTCAGGCTGGGCCAGTCAAAACGGATTTTGCGCAGGACCAGCTTTCCGGGACCATCCAGGCGCAGCATACGGATGCAGCAAAGCAGAGCGCTGATACCCTGAGAAATGGTAGTTGCCAATGCGGCAGAGCCTACACCCAGGTGCAGAACAGCTACGAACACCAGGTCCAGGATAACATTGACGATACTGGAGAAAATCAGATAGTACAGCGGGTGACGGCTATCGCCCATGGCATGAAGAATACCCACAAAGATATTGTACATGACCGTGAAGAGCGCGCCGCAGAAATAAAGCCTGAAGTAGCTGATGGAGTTGGGCAGAACATCCTCAGGCGTTCCCATCCATCGCAGAACCGTAGGGGTAAAGATCACACCCAGAATCGTCAGCAGTACGCCTGTGCACAGGCCGAAGGCAATATCTGTGTGTATGGCTTTATCCAAGGCGTTATAATCTTTTGCTCCATAATACCGGGCGATGATGACACCGGCACCCATGGCAACGCCGTTGAAGAATCCCACAAACATGAAAATCAGGTTTCCGGAAGAACTGACAGCGGCCAAGGCCTGATCTCCCAGATATTGACCCACAATCAGGGAGTCGATGGTATTATATAATTGCTGAAAAACATTTCCGAAGAAGACCGGAAGGGCAAAGAAAATGAGCCCTTTCCAAATGGGGCCCTCTGTCAGGGTATTCCGGTTGGAATCCAAGGTGAACACTCCTTATCGAAGAATATCGTTGCATTCGCAACTTCTATTATTATGCGACTGTTTCTGTCAAATGTCAATAGGAAGACCGCCCCAAATGGGACGGTCTTGCAATTTAAGATTCTTTGGGGAGGTTTTTCATGGTCAGTCCGATTCTGCCACGCTTTTCATCCACTTCCAGGACTGCAACCTTTACGATATCGCCGACCTTGACTACCTCGCTGGGGTGCTTGATGCGGCGGGGCGCAATCTGAGAGATATGAACCAGACCGTCCTGATGGACGCCGATATCCACAAACGCACCGAAGTCGATGACATTGCGCACGGTACCGGTCAGAACCATGCCGGGCTTCAGATCCTTCAGCTCCAGCACATCCTTGCGCAGGATGGGAGCGGGGAGCTCTTCACGGGGGTCACGGCCGGGCTTTTGCAGCTCTTTTGCGATATCCAGCAGCGTGGGCTTGCCCACATTGCACTGCTGTGCCAGGGCATCGACACCCAGCTGATCCATTTTCTGATTCAGCTCGGACAGTCCGCCGGGGATGTCCTTCTTGTCATATCCGCACAGGGTGAGCATGGTTTTTGCAGCTGCATAGGATTCCGGGTGAACACCGGTGTTGTCCAGAATTTCCTTGCTCTCCGGCACACGCAGGAAGCCGGCGCACTGCTCGTATGCCTTCGGTCCCAGCTTGGGAACCTTTTTGATCTGAGCACGGGAGGTGAAGGGGCCGTTTTCTTCCCGATAGGTGACGATGTTTTTAGCGGTGGTGGCGGTCAGTCCGGAAACCTGACGCAGCAGGCTTGCGCTGGCGGTGTTCAGGTCCACACCAACGGCGTTAACGCAGTCTTCCACCACAGCGTCCAGAGCCTCGGTCAGCTCCTTCTGGGGGCAGTCATGCTGGTACTGACCGACACCAATTGCCTTGGGATCGATCTTGACCAGTTCTGCCAGAGGATCCTGCAGACGGCGGGCAATGGACACGGCACTTCTCAGATTTACATCATACTCGGGGAATTCTTCGGCAGCCAGAGGAGAAGCGGAGTACACGGATGCACCGGCCTCATTGACGATGGCATAGCTTGCATCCGGGAAGGAACGCAGCAGCTCCACGGTCATGGCTTCGGTTTCTCTGGATGCGGTGCCGTTGCCGATGGCAATGTGCTGAACGCCGTGCTTTTTCATCAGTCTGGAAAGGGTGGCAATGGCTTCTTCCTTTTTGCGCTGGGAGAAGGTGGGATACACCACGGAGGTATCCAGAACCTTGCCGGTACCGTCTACCACGGCAACTTTACAGCCGTTGCGGTATCCGGGGTCCAGACCCATGGTAACAAAGCCCTTCACAGGGGGCTGCATCAGCAGAGGCTTCAGATTCAGTGCAAAGTTGTGGATTGCGCCGGCACCGGCACGGTCGGTCAGCTCTGCACGGATTTCACGGCTGACGCTGGGGAAAATCAGGCGGTCATAGGCATCCTCTGCTGCGGCACGGACAAAGGAAGAAACCTGAGCGACAGGCTTCAGCGCAGCGCGGCAGACAAGGGCCTGGCCCTCATTTCCGGGCAGTGCCACGGATACCTTCAGAAATTCCTCTTTTTCGCCGCGGTTGATGGCAAGAATCTGGTGGTCCATCAGCTTGGAAATGGGAGTGGAGAAATCGTAATACAGGCGATAGACACTCTCAGCTTCGGGATCGCTGGCCTTGCAGGTCAGTGCGCCCCGGCGATGGAACAGGGCACGCAGATCCTTTCGGATCGCGGGATCATCGGACAGGTCTTCTGCAATGATGTCAGATGCGCCTGCCAGTGCATCTTCTACAGTTTCCACGCCCTTTTCAGGGTCGATATAATCCTGAGCCAGAACCGCGGGATCTTTGCCGTCCTGAGCAAAAATTGCAGCGGCCAGAGGCTCCAGACCCTTTTCACGGGCGATGGTGCCGCGGGTACGGCGCTTTTGCTTGTAGGGGCGGTACAGATCCTCCACTTCAGAAAGAGTGGTGGCGTTGTCAATGGCAGCAGACAGCTCGCTGGTCAGTTTTCCCTGATTTTCGATGGAGTTTTTGACCTCCTGGCGGCGCTGCTCCAAACCACGCAGGTAGTTCAGGCGGGTTTCCAGTGTACGCAAAACGGTATCGTCCATGGCCCCGTGCTTCTCTTTACGGTAGCGGGCAATGAAGGGAATGGTGTTTCCCTCGTCAATCAGGGCGATGACATTTTCGATATATTCTTGCTTCTGTCCCAGCTCCTGGGATAGAATTTCGGCAATGGTATTCATAGCTTTGCTCCTTTCAAACGGACTCGTATTATAGCACAAAAGTCGCCAAAGCGGAAGCCTTGACAGCCCAAAAATGCAGGAGTATAATTGGCGATGTGACATGGGTCTGTAGCTCAGCTGGGAGAGTGCACGGTTCGCATCCGTGAGGTCGAGGGTTCGATCCCCTTCAGATCCACCAGCGGCGTGGCGCCGCAGCCAATGCGTTACCGACTCTGGTATGTATCATCAGCCTAATGCTCGGCAACTGGGTTCGCCCTTAGCTGCACACGCTCCACCAAAAAGCCGAAACACGATAGATGAAAGGCCAAAGGCCTTAGAGCATCATGGTGTTTCGGCTTTTTTATGTAAAGAAACATTCGGTGATCTATGGTGTTGAAAGAAATGCACAAGCGATGTTGATGGAATTATCGGAGATCCTGGTGCCAAAAAGCAGCTCTTTTGCCCAATGGGGATGCTAATGGAAATCAATTCACTTATTTTACGGCAGAGATTTCTTCCGCATCGACTACCTTATATCCTTTTTCAATCAGAGCTGTCGCAAACAAGCCCTTGCCGGGGATTAGTTTGCCTGAAAAACTTCCGTCATATATCTGCTTTGCGCCGCAGGTTGGGCTTCTGGATTGAAGAATTGCCAAATCGATATCCTGCCCTTGAATTTTAGATAGAGCCAATTCGACAGCGTGCGTGTATTCGTCATGGACATTATTTCCATGTTCATCGGTTACAACACCGTTGACAATTTCGGCGCACGGTCTCGGGATGCTCATATGTGCCAGCATTTCAGGACATATCGGGAGGACTTCTTTATCCTTCAAAAATTCAATGACAGCATCATTGCGATTACTTTTTCCGTTATACTTGCAATTCTCGCCTAAAATACAGGCACTCACTAAAACTTTCAAAGGAACCTCCTTGCTGGATGCATTTCATTTGGAAAGTGATAAAAAGAAAAGCTGTTATCCCGGATGAGATAACAGCTTTTCTGGTACGCCGGAAGGGACTCGAACCCCCAACCCTCGGAACCGGAATCCGATGCTCTATCCATTGAGCCACCGGCGCATTCAAAATACTAAAGTATTATAGCACCTGTTTGTGCCTTTGTAAAGGGTAAAAAACCAAATAGCCATATACAAACCTCAGCATTTTTCAAAAGAGTTGTAATTCTTTTGTGCATGTGCTACAATAAACAAAAAATTAGGGCAAAAGATTCCAGAGTTTGCCTTAGGAGGAACGAATATGGCAGCACCCCAGAATTTTCGTAGTGCGTTTAACGGCTTCAATCGTGAAGATGTCGTCAATTATATTGCATACATAACCAACAAGCATGAAACTCAGGTGAATCAGCTCAACACAGAGGTTGCCCAACTGAAGCAGGAGCGGGATAATCTGCAGGAGCAGGCACAGCAGGAGCAGAAAGCCACTTCTGAACTGGAGCAGCTGCGCCAGGAACTGGATCAGCTGAAGGAACAGCTGTCTGAGCGTGATATTCAGATCGAGCTGCTGGAAGAGGAACTGGAGAACACCAAGAAGAAGGCTGCCGCTCCCGCATCCGCCCCGGCTCAGCAGAAAAACGATGCTGTCCGTCTGGCTGAGGAGCTGAATGCCTACCGCCGCGCCGAAAGCGTGGAGCGCCGGGCAAGAGAGCAGGTCAATCAGATGTTTGACAAGGCCTGCGGCACACTGGCAGATACCTCCGTGTGTCTGGAAAATGCCACCGGAAAGATCTGCGAGCTGGAAGAGCTGATTGTGCAGAATCTGGCTTCGCTGCAGGAAGCAATCACAGAAAGCAAGACAGAGCTTGCAAACTCTGCTGTGACCATTGCCTCCATTCGTCCGGAAAAAGACTGATAAAAAACGAGCGTACCCGTGTGGGTGCGCTCGTTCTCTTTTTATTCAAAGGTGAAAATATCTTTGAAGCGTTCCTTGAAGATCTCGTAAACGGCGTTCAGGGTGCCTTCGTCGTTGACGGTCACATAGGACTCGGAGCCGTCAGCATGGGGCTCGACTTCCAGAATGACAACTTCAGAAGCTTCGTCATCTGGGGGCAGCAGGATCAGGTATTCTGCATTCTCGTAGTCTACAGAATCGATCAGCTCGAATTCGACTTCATTGCCTTCTTCGTCAGTCAGGCTGATGATGCTGGCTTCTTCTTCCAGAATTTCTTCGTTTTCCATGGAATAATCCTCCTTATATTGGGGTTTGATTCATTGTAGCAGTACGGATGCTTTCTGTCAAGGCGGCGGATTGTTTCTTGACGGAGGCGGAAGAATTGTGATAAAATACAAAGAATATGTAATGGGAGGTTGGATGCATGGAATACAGTGATGTTTACGATGCTGACCGGCATCTTACCGGACGGCGGCATCTGCGTGGAAAGCCCTGGAAAAAAGGGGAATACGGACTGATCGTGTGCGTCTGGGTGTACGATGGTCAGGGAAAAATTCTAATGACACGCCGGGCACCGGAGAAGTCCTTTGCCGGGACCTGGGAAAATTCCGGAGGTTCTGCTCAGGCTGGGGAGACCAGTCTTCAGGCCATTACCCGGGAGCTGTATGAGGAAACCGGAATTCGGGCCAATCCGGAGGAATTTGAACTGCTGGAAACTAGGCGGGATCGGGATGCGTTCTTTGATTTCTACTGCCTGAAAAACAACACTCCGCTGGATCAAATCGTCCTGCAAAAAGGGGAAACCGTTGATGCAAAATGGGTCACCTTTGCGCAGGTTCACGAGATGATCCGCCGCAATGAGATCTGCAAAATCATTGCAAACCAGTTTGTGCATCAGGAGAAGATGCTGCTGGAGCGTCAGGATCAGAATGGTATTATAGCCACAAATTGAGATTTGGAGGAGCCCCTTATGAACGATTTTGGTATTGTAGAAATGCAGGAAATGCAGAAAGCGCTGCAGGAGCGATATAAGGATAAATGGGAACCCATTTCCCTTGATGTGGGCAAGAATAAGCTGCTCTGGATGATCGGAGAAGTCGGCGAAGTAATCGATATCATTAAGAAAAATGGACCGCAGCGTGCGACGGAAGATACAGAACTTCGCAAAGCGCTTGTGGAAGAAATGGCAGATGTTCTGATGTATTATAATGACGTCATGCTGTGCTATGAAATTTCGGCAGAAGAACTGAAAAACGCCTATACGGAAAAGTTCAAAACCAATATGGAACGCTGGTAAACCGCCCCATTCCGTGTGCATCTGTTTGAAAACAACAAAATCCCCGATGTGATGATCTGTGTCACATCGGGGATTTTCGCTTATTTGCGCTTGCCCTTCAGCCGGTAGGGCAGGACGGTTTTCTCCAGAGTGTCCAGAAGAATATCGATTTCTTCCTTAGTGGTATCCTTGCACAATGATACGCGGAAGGCTCCGTCGATGACCTCGGGGTTAACATTCATGGCGCTGAGCACATGACTGCGGTGACCCTTTGCACAGGCAGAACCGGCACTGATGCAGATGCCGACCTCCTGTAAAAGATTCAGGGTGTTCTGGGTGGGGACGCCGGGGACGGACAGGGAAAGAATGTGGGGTGCTTCGTGAGCTCCGTTGACCTGAATGCCCTCCATGTGTCCGATCCGCTCAACGGCATAGTCCAGAAGTTCTTTCTCGTGGGCGATATCTGCCGGGAAGGTTTTGATGCCGGCGGCACAGGCTGCGGCAAATCCCATAATGGCGGGAGTTCCTTCGGTGCCGCTGCGCAGACCGCTTTCCTGACCGCCGCCCACCAGATAGGCGGGGAAGGATTTGAGCCGGGGGCTGACATACAAAGCGCCTGCACCCTTGGGGCCGTGAATCTTGTGAGAAGAAACACTGATCAGATCCGCGCCCAGAGTCTTTGCCTGGAAGGGAACCTTCAAAAATCCCTGAACAGCATCTGTGTGGAAGACTGCATCGGGGCAGATTTTATGAACCAGCTTTGCCATCTGAGCAATGGGCATAACGGCGCCGGTCTCGTTGTTTACCATCATAATGGAAACCAGAATGGTGTCCGGACGCAGGGCGGCCTTCAGAGCGTCAACAGTAATTCTGCCCAGCTCGTCCGGCTGCAGATAGGTGACTTCAAAGCCCTGCGCTTCCAGCTCTTTGGTGGTGTTCAGAATGGCGTGGTGCTCAATGGCGGTGGTGATAATGTGCTTCTTTTTCTTGCCAAAGCGCTTGGCAGTGGAAAAAATAGCCCAGTTATCGGCTTCGGTGCCGCCGGAAGTGAAAAACACCCGGTCAGGCTGTGCGCCCAGTGCGGATGCGACCTGACTTCTGGCGGTACGCAGCATCTTTGCGGCTTCAATACCGAAATCGTACAGGGCGCTGGGGTTGCCCCAGTTGACGGTCAGGGCATTGACCATGGCCTCTACTGCTTCGGCACAGGGTTTTGTAGTGGCGGAGTTATCCAGATAAATCATATTTATTCCTTCTTTTACTTGCCTACACAGAATCTTTCAAAAATTCGTGCGGTGATATCTTCGCGGACAGTGGCGCCCGTGACTTCGCCCATGGCTTCCATGGCGATTTCTACATCGGTCAGCACGGCATCCGGGGTAAAGCCCATCATCAGGCCCTGAATTGCAGACAGGGTGCTTTCATAGGCGCGGCGGATGGCATCGTACTGGCGGGCATTGGTCAGAATGCTTCCGTCGCAGGGCGCTTCGCCTGCAAACATCAGATCAATGGCATCGGTCAGCAGATCCATACCCTCGCCGGTCTTGGTGCTGAAGGGGATGATGTTCATGAAAGGCAGATCGATGGGTCGGACAACGCTCTTCAGGTCTGCTTTGTTCAGCAGAACGATGACATTGGGCAATTCACAGCACAGATCGATGATGCGGTGGTCTTCCTCCGCAAGAGGCATGGAGCTGTCACAGACAAAAATCACCAGATCGGCGTTTTTGACCGCCTCCATAGAGCGTTCCACGCCCATGGCTTCGATCTTATCGCTGGTATCACGGATGCCGGCGGTATCGATGAGCCGCAGCACGGTGGAGCCTACCTTAACGGTTTCTTCTACCGTATCTCTGGTGGTTCCGGCGACTTCTGTGACGATGACCCGATCATATCCTGCCAGGGTGTTCAGCAGGCTGCTCTTGCCGACATTGGGTTTTCCAACGATGGCAGCCCGAACGCCCCGTCTGAGGATCTGGCCCTGATCGTAAGTCTTGAGAATCTCGTACAGGGACTTTGCGTTATTCTTCAGATCCGCAGCGTAATTCTGCAGCTTAAAGTCATCGATATCCTCGTCGGGATAGTCAAGAACGGCATGAAAATGACTGCACAGGTCTTTGAGATCATCATAGATGGGATTGAGCTTCTTCTGCAGCACACCCGTTACCTGACCGGCGGCGTTTGCTGCTGCATCGGCGGTTTCTGCTTCAATCAGATCGATGACGGCTTCTGCGCTGGTCAGATCCATCTGACCGTTCAGAAATGCGCGCTTGGTGAATTCGCCTCTGGTGGCGGGCCTTGCACCGTTGCGGTACAGTGCATCCAGTCCGGCTGCAAGCACGGCGGGAGAACCGTGACAGTGAAATTCCACGGTGTCTTCTCCGGTATAGCTGTGGGGACCGGGGGTGTAGACTGCCATACACTGGTCGATGACACGATTGTTTACATCGTGCAGCTCTCCAAGCACCAGTTTTCTGGCAGGAGCATCTGCAAGAGGTGCTCCGTTCTTTCTTTTGAATATACGATCAGCCACTTGGGCACAGCCTTCGCCGGACAGGCGAATAATGCCGATGGCGCTGATTTGATTGCCGGTAGATACGGCTGCAATGACATCTGCCATAGGTTATTTCTCCTCGATAAATTTCAGGGGGTCGCCCTCACTTGCGATAAAGTGCATCATCATATAGGCACACATGATCGCGACATTTTCTTCTTTCAGAATCCGGCGGCACTCTGCCCGATCTGCCAGAACGACCTGGATATCCTCGGAATCTTCCTGGTTTGCATTGGTGGGGGTGCCTTCGCAGTAACCAAAGCAGGTACCGCAGCTTTCATCGGTCATTCCCACACTGGTGAAGAAGGAGCGCTGGTATGCGCCGCCGCTGATGGGATGAAAGGTCAGGCCGGTTTCTTCAAACATCTCCCGGATGCCTGCCTGCACCATATCTTCGCCCGGCTCCACCAGTCCGGCAGGAAATTCGTATACATAATCCCCAACCGGATAGCGATACTGCCGAACCAGTACGATTTTATCCTTATTTTCTCCATACACACCATAGATGACGACCCCGTCGGGGTGGGTATCATGGGTGACGGCCTTTAAGCGTTCAGTCTGCTTCGTGCGGGAGGATACATAATACTCAAGTTCCCCTCCGTCGCGCTTTGCGGCAGAAAACTGATACAGATTCAAATATGGATTGTCGGTGAGCTTTTTCACCTGATGGATACGATCCATAAAATCCCTCATTTCTAGGTTTTGTGCCTTTTACTATACCACGATGCAGAAAGATGCGCAATCCTTTGCCATGTATATTTCCCACGCCGCAGGGAATCCTTACTCAAAGAGGTGAGGCGGATGAAACATCAGCTGACGGACGAGGCCATCCGGGCACAGTTTGAAAATGCCGGAGATTTTATTGCTCGGGATCTGACCTGCGGAGGACATATGGTTCATGCATACATGATTGATGGGCTGGTATCGGGGGGAGATGCATCCCATTATGTGTTCAAACCGTTATCTTCCATGGAGCAGGGGAGCATGGGCGAGCTTTATCATGGGGCGCTCTACGGTACGATATACAATAGTGTGGCAGAGCCATGCGAAGATCTGCAAACAGTGGCGATAAAACTGGTGAATGGGTATTGCGTGGTTCTGTTTCCCGGGGAGGGAGCAATTGCATTTGAAGTAAAGACTCCGGAAAAACGGGGGCTGTCTGCGCCGGATGTGGAGAATACCGTTAAAGGCCCCAAAGATGCTTTTACGGAAACCGTGCGGACAAACACCAGTATTGTGCGCCGGCATCTGCGTACCCCCCAGCTGCGGCTTTACCAGACAACGGTTGGAAAACGCAGCCTGACCTGCGTGACCGTTGCGTGGATTGAAGGCCTGACCAATCCGGAGCTGGTCAATCGCATGAAACAGCGACTGAATGAAATTGATGTGGATGGATTCCTTTCGCCGGCGGCAGTGGAAGAGTATGTCAGCGGCAGCCGAAAGACGCCTTTTCCACTATTACAATATACCCAGCGGGGAGACAAATTTGCTCAAGGCCTGCTGACGGGCAGAGTGGGACTTCTGGTGGATGGCTTGCCACTGGGATATCTGCTGCCTGTAGATATTGGATATTTAATGACCAGCCCGGAAGACGAGGGGATTGATTATCTGTCAGCATCCTTTGTTCGGATTCTGCGTTATGGCGCACTGTTGATGAGCCTTTTCCTGCCGGGAGTTTATATTGCACTATCATGCTTTCACCAGCAGATGATTCCGCTCCCGCTGCTGCGTGCTATGATCGAAAGTAAGGAATCCGTTCCTTTTTCCTCTGCAACAGAGGTGGTGGGGTTGCTGCTGGCCTTTGAATTGCTGCAGGAGGCAGGCATCCATTTACCAAAGAGCATCGGGCAGTCCGTGTCGATTATCGGCGGTATCGTTGTGGGCACAGCGGCGGTGGAAGCCAGTATTATTTCGCCGGCGGCGCTGATCGTTGTCAGTTTGGCAGGCGTCTGCGGATTTGCTCTGCCGAATCATGATTTTGCGGAAGCCCTCAGGCTGTGCCGGTTTGCGCTGGCAATCGTTGGATCTTTTGCGGGATTGTTCGGCGTTGCGGTGGGATGGATTTTACTGCTGAATCATCTGGCTGGGCTGGAAAGTCTGGGGCTGTCGTATCTGGCTCCGTTTTCTCAGCTTGAAACAACGGGAATCCTGAGACCCCGACTGGTGAAGAACAAGCTGCGCCCCAAATGGCTGAAGCCTCTGGATCGGAGGAAGCAGAAATGAAAAAATGGCTGATTTTTCTGGGAGCGATGCTGGCAGCGGGACTGGTGCTCAGGATACCACATCCGGCGACGGATTTGTCGGAGCTGGAGCCAATCGAAGTGGTGGCGGTGCGTCAGTCGGAAAAAGGAATCGAGATTGAAACAGATACCGGCGCAATTGGTTGGGGAGAAAACCTGACGCTGGCGGTAGATGACCTGAAAGAACATTCCATGGGCAAGGTGTTTCTGGACACAGCGGACTATCTGCTGCTGGAACTGGACGACGGGAACTACGAGCAGTTCTATTCTGTGTTCCGGCCGGGATGCCGGGTGTGCCTTTCAGACGGTGTGCAGGATCTTTCAAAGGCAGGGGTGTTTCTGCAGACCCACAAACCGCAGAACTCGCTGATTGGGATTCGTGCAGGGGAGAGGACTCTGGATGAACTGGTAGAACGGGAAGGGGAACTGGAGCTTGTTAAACCATGAGCAAACCGAAAGACAAATTCAGGGCTGGGTGATTGTAGCGGCGGTGGCACCATTGGCACACGCCTCGGGCTGCGGGTGGTTTGTTACTGCGCTGGCTGCAATCGGATTTCTTCCGCTGAGCCTGATCTGGATGGACGGCTGGAAGAATATGGGCAGATTCGTTTCCTTGCTGGAATTTGTATGGCTGATTCCGGTGCTGGCGTATCTGGCAGAAAGCTGTGGAGCCTACTGGCCTGCCAAAAACGATGTGGCGGTTCCTATTATTATATTGATTCTGTCAGCGATTCCGTCACAGGTAGAAAGAAGGGCTAAGGTCGGTGCAGTGATTCTGTGCTCCATGGTACTGTTGTCTGTGCCGGTGCTGGTCAGCGGAATTTCTGAAGTGCGTGGGACGTGGCTGAAGCCGGAGATGAAAACCTGGTCGTGGGAGCTGGCAGCGGGGTTGCTGCTTCCGGGGCTGAGTGGACTGTGGAATCCGGCAGGGAAGAGAAATGCGGGTGTAGCGACAGCAATAGCAATCTTTGCAATCGTAACGGCGTTTGTAACCCAGGGCGTGCTAAGCCCTGCAATCTGCACCCAGGAGAATGCACCGCTGTACACGCTGGCGCAGACCCTTCGGCTGGGAGGACTGAGCAGATTTGAACCGCTGGTAAGTGTGGCGATCACATTCGGTTTCTATGCTGCTTGCAGCTTTCTCGTATGCTGTGCAGAGACCCTTGGGGAGAGGTTCGGAATGAGCAAGTCGGCGGCATCGGTAATCGTAACAGTAATCGCAATCTGTATGGTATTGCTGCAGGTTCCGGCTAATGATATGGTGCTTACAATCGGGTGCGTAATCGGTTGGTTTTTGATGCCAATTTCGGGCCTGAAAAAAAGATCGAAAAAGAATGAAAAAAGTGCTTGACATTTGGAACTGGGCATGATAATATATC
>JAHHRV010000017.1 GCA_020025595.1 Oscillospiraceae bacterium | reverse complement strand
GAGCACAACCTTGCCAAGGTTGGGGTCGCGAGTTCGAGTCTCGTTTTCCGCTCACAAATCTTTTGATTTTCCAGGTGTCAGTTACGACTGACACCTTTTTTTGTGGGCTGTCGGGAGAGTTGCAGACAATTCTGTTCCCCCGACAGCCCACTTTAAGGTTTTCAACTTATATCAATGCTTTTTCGAGCCTCATCTTCCAGCGTTCCCAATGGGGCATCTCCTGCGATAGAAGGTTATAAAAAGCCTTGGTGTGGTTCAATACATTCTCCTTGTATTCCATGACCCTGCGGAGATACTCGACCTCATCTGTTCGGTTCTGCTCGTATGCCTTTATCGTGTCCTCTATGAGGCGTGAGAAGCGTTTGTAGAATGCAGGGTCGGAATCCATATTCTCGTTGATGAATTTGGCGGTGCGCGATGCAATCGTGTCGGCCTTGGCTGCCGCACCGACAGTCTTTTCTATTTCGGCTTCGAACTTGTCCGGGTCGAAAATATTGACCAAGTCGGTGATGATTTCCACCTGCCCGCTTGACACATGACGGTTGATGAGCTTCTGTATCTGCACCTCATATTGCTTGTAATCCACCGTGTCCGAATATCGAGCCTGCACCGAAGCACGCAGCTTGAGAAACATTCTCAAATCCTCCTCGTCGTAATCGGTGTAGTTGTCCATCGCCTCCTTGATGACACCGTAGTAGTCAATCACATATCCGAATTGCTTGCCGTCACATACACGGTTTACGCGTGTCACGGCTTGCAGTAGGGTATGCTCGCGCAATATGCGGTCGAGATACATCACAACGACTTTCTTCTCGTCAAATCCCGTCAGCAGTTTGTCCACCACAATCATTATCTCGGGTGCCTCCTGATTCTTGAAGCGAGAGATGAGATTTTCCAGATACCTCTGGGCAGTGCCGTGCTCGTCCATCATCTTCTTCCAATAACGCTTCACCTCCTCGTAACTTTCGCCAAATGTCGAGTCTTCGTCCTCTCTCATGTCGGGTGCCGTGATGTTTTGAACAGATGCTTTTCACCGTTCCATACAGCGGACATGTGCTTGAGGAATGTATCCACAAGTTCAAGGAGCTGTTCCCTGTGAACCGGTT
Organism: Oscillospiraceae bacterium; assembly: GCA_020025595.1. GTDB lineage: Bacteria > Bacillota > Clostridia > Oscillospirales > Oscillospiraceae > Faecousia. The sequence continues at coordinate 44,274 of JAHHRV010000017.1, read as the reverse complement.
TAACCAGATAGTCCATTGCTCCGAGTTTGATCGCACGCACCGCGTCAGGATAGGAAGCGTATTCGGTCATCACCACAAATGGAATATGAATGTGTTCCCGGTTTATCCATTCAAGCAGTTCTATGCCATTTCCTTGAGGCAGTCTTACATCTGAAAGAATCAGAGCAATATTTTCGGCTTTCAGTACTCTTTTTGCCGCAGGTTCATCCATGGCGGTTGTGACAGCATAGCCGCAACGTTCAAGCCAGTCCCTTTGCAGCTGGGACAAGGCTACGTTATCTTCAACTATCAGTATTTTCCTTTTCATTTTCCTGTCTGATTAAACTGTTTATCTCATTTTCTGCTGCCGAGACAAGTCTGTCAAGGCTGGCTGTTATTTTCAAGGTCCATTCTTTCATGATCTGATCTCCGGAGCTGTCATCGTGGACAAGGTTTCTGTATTCTTGCAATTCTTCTGCAATTCCGAGCATTTCCCACATGGGAAACATCCGGTGTATTATCTCCTTTATCCGCATTCTATCCTTATTTCTTATTGCTTCCACAAGTTCTTTCTTGTTCGTTTCGGATTCTTTTACAAGCATTGTCAATACCTTGCGTTTGTTTCCGGAATCCGATATGAGCGGCCTGAAATCTATTGATTGAGATTCCGGCTTGTTCATCTTTTCCATAATAGAGGACAGGCACAGAAGCAGTTCCGGGCTTGAAAAAGGCTTATGGATACATCCGGTGAAACCAGCCTTGATGAAATTCTCCTTCTCTTCATCTCCTCTTGCAGTCATGGCAGCTATCGGAATGCTTCGTGAACTGCCAATATTGGAGTTGCGCAGCAGATTGAGCAGACTGAAGCCGTTGGTTCCCGGCATTTGTATATCTGTAAGTATCAGATCATAATCCTCTTTTCTTAAAAGACAGACCACTTCTTTTACTTTTTGGCAGGCATGACAACTGACTCCATTCCTTTCCAGGATGTCGCGTGTTATTTCCATCTGGACAGGATCGTCTTCCACTACTATGATACGGTGTGGAAGTCTTTTTGCCGGATCTGGAAGCGTTGTGCATTTTTCCTCAATTGTTTCTGATGTTTCTTTCAGCGGGATACTCACCTTGAATATACTGCCTTCTCCGATTTTGCTTTCCACGGAGATATTTCCTTTCAGTAAGGTTACGAGTCCTTTTGTAATGGAGAGGCCAAGTCCGAAACCTTCAGGACAAATCTCTACTGCTGCCCTTTCAAATGGAGAAAATATGCGTTTTAAGGTTTCTTCGCTCATGCCGATACCTGTATCCCTGACTGTTACTGTCAGAATATCGTTTCTGAATATGGCAAAGAATCCAATAGAACCGGATTCTGTAAATTTTGTGGCATTGGACAGCAAGTTACTGATTATCTGCTCTATGCGGTCCGCATCGCCGGTAACGGTAATGTCGGTTCCGATAAAGTCTCCGGATAGCATTATTCCCTTGTCATTGGCGATGCGTCCATATTCTTTTTCGATGTCTGAAAGGAAGGTATTCAAGCGGAATGGAATTTCATTTAGAGTTTCCTTGGCCTCATTCAGGCGTGACAGGTCCAGAAGGCTGTTTACCAGCCGCATGATATGTCCGGTAGAGCTCAGGATATTGTTCAGATAGGAATTTCGCCGTTTTCTGTCTTTGGTATCCATTGCCAGTTCTGCACTTCCCCGGATGGCATTCAGGGGACCCCGTATGTCATGAGAGAGTGTTATGATGATTTTCTTGCGTATCTCCAGCATTTTGCGGTTGTGCCGGTGGGAATCTTCAAGTTCTTTTCTCTTGCGGTGTTTTCTGTGTATATCCTTGGTTATGAATATGGATAGGAACAAGGCGCACAATAAGGCTGCTGATGATATGATACATATTGTGTCGAACGCTTCTTCCCTAAGTTCCGAAACCCTTTGATGCCGTTCTGCAGTACGCTCCAGGGCGTCTTTTCCCAATTCATTGATCAGTCTGGAGATGTTCCGGTTGAGAATATGGTTCTTATGCTCAAGAGAATCCGCGAGTGATTCAAAAAACCGGTTTTGCTTTTCCAGTACCTCGTACATTTCATTCCCGAACTTTCGGATGTTATGGGCGTTATCGGTTTGTCCGGCTTTTTGCTGTACTGATGTTTCTGTTTCCTTCTGTTTCCTTTTCCGGGAAAAAAGGCGGCTCAGAAAATTTTTCTTTTCAGGTTTCGTCGGTTCCGTATGTAATATTGTAGCGGAAGAGGTCATTTTTCTTTCCAGTACTGGGAGCTGTTTTGAGAGAATGCTGTCCATCTGTGTGAGTACGGAAGGGATATTCTTCTTCCGGGCTTATTGCCACAAGGATTTTAGCGCAAACCAACAGGCTGTGGGCATTACGGTTTTTGTATTGGTACATGTAGGTGTCGATTACGTAGCCGAGCACTCTGTTGTTCCGACAGAAACTTGCCGGTATGTATAGCACGGTTTCAGTCTTGTTCTCAAACGAAAGGACCGGCTATAGTTTTCTCTGTTTTTCTGTCAGCCATATCATGGCCGGTATGTTCTCAGCCAAGGCTTCCAGGATGGTCCAAGTCCGTGAAATACGGATATCTGTCTGTCGGACAGCCTCGGCAAGTTCGAGTACCCATGCCTCCCATTGTGTCCGGAATGAGTGGTATTTAAGAGATTCTATAAGTATGTATTCCATGATTCAGGTGTTTGTGTGCAAAAATAAAACTTCCTGCATGACAGGACAAATAATGGGACTGAAACTTTTTGATTCTGTGCACTTTTTGTTAGATTTGCAAACGGCATATGCCGTTGTTTTCTTAAAAGTATTATTATGGAATGGTTTGAAAAGGTCAAAGAATTCATTACCGGTTTCCCGCAGTTGCTTCAGACAAGCCCGAGGTACGGTTATCTGATAGTGGCGGCAATACTGCTGCTGTGGCTTGTGGGTATAATTTGCGGATGGAAGTGGACCTATACACGTCCGGGCAGCTGGGGCGGGAATTTCTGGCTGGATACACTCGGACCAAAGGCTTTCCGTTTCTGGCTGGGGGTGATCCTTGCCGTCGGGATAGGACTGGCTTTGTTTCTGTTCTCTATTTCCGGCAAGTAGCCGAACATTCTTTCCTCAGATGAAACCTGTAAACATAAAAAAGAGATTGAGTATGAAAACAATTCCAATTATGACCTTCTTCCTGTGTACGGCGATGTATGCCCAGGCACAGCTTAACATCGTTCCCAAGAGCGATGGACTGAAAGAGTACACGGTGACAAATGCCCATCCCTATGACAGCCTGACGAACGTGGAGAAGCGGAGCTTCGCTTTCCTTCCGGGACAGATCCTGTAAAAGCATCATATCGAAACGCTTGAAGGCTGCCGCACTTGAAGCCGGCATAACGAAACGTATTTTCCTCACCTGTTACGTCATTCCTTTGCCACGCATCTACTGGAGCAAGGCACGGGCATTAAGATTGTAAAGGAGTTTATGGGACATAACAACATTAAGACAACGGAAAGATATATACATATAGCTGATACATTCAAAAGCAATATCAAAAGCCCGTTGGATGACCTGTTGACAGAAGAGGAATAGATATGATACTTAGGAAAAATAACAGCCAAATCGGCTGATAGCATAACATTACCGATAAGAAAAGAAATAATGAACAAGTTGAATATAAAAGAATTGGAAGTAAAAGAACAATTAGGCTACAAAGATATTATAGTCAAATTATATAATGTTCCGGTCAAATATAGATGTAATAGAAATATTTTTGGGGAAAATCTGCAAGGAGAAGTTGTGTGGCAAATTGCAGATGTAAGCCATAATTTAGATGCTCCTTTTACCCATATAATACCATTCGATAATGAAAAAATAAAGGCATATAATTGGCTTGGAGCTTACTATTTTATAAATATATTAGACGGAAAAATTGTACTACCTCCAAAACAAAGGTTGTGGTAATAAAATATCGGTAACAAGCACCTGTGCCACCTAACGGCGTCAATCTGCATAACATTATCAACAGAATAGAAAATCTTATGGAAGGACTTATTATATCAGTGAACACAATCAATGGATATTGCGGATTTGATAGAGCTTATTCATATTGGGATCAAGACTGTAATACCAACAGTCATTTTACTGTTTTAGAAGATTATTTTGCCCCATTAAGTTCATTAGAAGAAGTGTTGACTTTTTATTGTGAACTAAAAAAAAGCAGAATGAATTACAGACTTATTGCATTTTCAACGGAACAAATAAGTAATGAATGCTTCCAACTAATTGGATATGATTGTGGATATGTATATGATGAGAATAGCTGTTTTTATCCGGGATTCTCAACTATAAGTAATGAGATTTTGCGGATGAATAATAAATTATGTCGGTATTATAAACAACGGCTCAATGATGCTCAATTATTTGAGAATCTTAATATGGCAAGGGAATACAGTAAGAAACGTTCTGTCATGCTTCAATCAGAGGAATATCAATTTGAAACAGCTTTCTCGCCATTAGTAACAGTTTCTATTTATAAATTTGTTGATAACATACGGCTAAATCGCCCCTGAAAGGTCGGTTAGCCACCAAACATTACCAATTTAGAATAACGAAAATAAAATAAGCTATGTATAGGATCAAGACATCGGACTTACTTTCTGGAAAAGATATAGCTGAAGAATTGACAAGTATTGAAGTTGTCAAAAACATATCTGATGATTTGTGTGAAACTAAGCAACATTATCTTATGGCGGCTTTCTCATCGGGATATAAAATAGAGTTCTCTTTTGATAAAGAAAATAATATATGTCAATATATTATGGTTGAAGAATTTAACAAGAAAAGAGAGAAGCATAATATCAATATTGAATTTGTTGACGATATATTCATTTTTGGACAATATATAGATGATGTAAAAGGCAAATTAAAGAACAATATCACAAAGAATGGTTCTATAAGAACTGGAAATATAGAGCTGTATTTTGAGGAAAACAAAGTTGATAGCTTATATTATTTCCCCAAACAAAACATTGGTAACAATCACCTTAACAGCTAAATGCTGTTAGCTGAAACGCATTATAAACCCAATAAAATAAAAGTGTATGAGCAATATGTTTGAGAAATTTTATGAGCGGTACGCTCCAGAGGAAAAAGAAGTAATCGTTTTGATTCAACGCACTTTGGGTGCCGGATATGATAATAGAGGCTTTTGGGATATGACCGTCATATCTTTGGGCATGGTGTTTTGTGACACTGGAGAAGTCAATATTCGAGAGGGGCGACTGGACTGGCCCGTCACTGAGGAAGAAAAAAGCAGTGAAAAAAGTTGGAAACGATTTGAGAGAGAACAAATCTACCGTGTCAAGGTCAGGAAGCTGTTGGATGAATATGTGCCGGAACATATTACCCCTGAAAAATTCAACTGTTGGGCAGTCACGGAAGTGCTGGAACAGTCAGTTTCCTGCCCGGAGTTAGAAGCGGTTTTGGAGGAATATAACAAGCCTGTGGTCATAGAGGACAAAGTGCTGGGGTCGCTGACGCTAAATCGGGAGCTTGATATGTTTGAGGCGACCTTCTTATGGAACGGCAATGAGGTTCCTTTCATGCTTGAAGTTAACCCGGAGAGCAAATCGTCATGGAGCCGTGCCCGTACAGCGGCAAAAAAGTTGGTTGCCGAGCAAGAAACATGGGATGAAACCATGCGGAAATTTGCAGCAAAGAAACTCACAGCACTTGCCAACGACTGGCTGACTGAGGATGAGGAGAGCAAGGATACCAAGCCAATCACTGAGGACGAGTTTGCGAAGCGTATCACACTCTCAGAAATTTCCATCACGCCAAGCGGTAGCTTTACTGCTTTCTATGACGATGATGATATGTTTTGGGGGCATGCCGTAGAGATTAATGGTTCTTTGAAGAAAGGCATTGACAATGCCAACATTGCAGGATAACCAATCGGAACGTCACGACCAATGGATGATATATTAGACAAATACTAAGGATGGACGCTGGCAGTGTTTCCCGGAGCTTCGGGTTATGTTTGTCATTGGAAATGTTGTTTTTTTAATGAGAAAGAGGATATACAGACAAATTTCAAGTGGTTTTATAACAAGCGGCTCAACCTCCCCTGAAAGGTCAGTTAGCCACCGAACATTACTAACTTACAAGAAATATGGTAAATCGAATAGAAATTGAACGGCTACTTCAAAGTAAGGAAATGAAGAAACTGTGGCAAACAATTCAACAAGAGTTGCCACAGCTTCATTTTTATGAAGAAAATGACTCTTGGGAGGAAGCACGGATTGATTACCTTGAAGATTATATCTCTGAATGTAATACTTTGCTCTGTAAGTGCAACTTTCAAGAAATATCAATAAAAGATTTATATACTTATCTTTCATCGTATAGTTTTGAAGTTTTTTGTAAACAGGATTTATTGGAAACTGAAAATACTGAAATTGTTATAGATGAATCAGAGCGAGAGTATATAGTAAAAGAACTTGAAATGTCAGAGGATGAATATAAGCAACGCTGTAAAACGTATGACATTCTTGAAGTTGCGAATCGTTCAATAGATTATTATTTATTGACTAAACATCCGGATATTTTACTTGAATATTATAAATTGCAAGGATATGAAGAACCGGAACAGATGTTCAAAAATAAAATGAATCTCTATTCGATGTGTAAACGTTAGTAACAAACAGCACTACCGCTTAAAGCGGAACGCTGCCAAACATTATCGGTCTAAAAATAAAATTGAAATATGGATAGTAAACTTCAATTATTCGCTAAGGTATTATTAAAAGAACGCTATGATGAATTTTTAGAAATGATTCAGTCGTTCAATATTGATAAAAAAACTTTTATCCTTCAACATAGGAAAATGTTTGAAAAGGGATGGTACGATACAAGTTCTGAATACGGGCATAAAAACGAAATGAGCAGAGTGTAGAAAGAGGGAATAGTGGTAAAATGGCTGAATATCAATGGGTTTAAGCGTTATGGTGAAAATAGAGTGTTTGAAACGAAACGTGCAAAAGGTTGAATTGGCTTTAATTCGGGTTGAATTTTGGGGCGTGAGTGTTTAATCCTGGTTTAACTTCCTTTTAATTGGCTTTAATATTGAGTGGCTGCATGGCTGGTTTATTCCGGCTGTGTAGCCACTTTTCTTGTGTGCGTGGGAATGTATTAGAACAGGGCAAAAGGCGTAAAATAAGCGTGTTTACGGCCGTTCAGGGGCAATATTGCCGCAAGCCAGCAGAATGGGGCAGGGTAGAGGGGCGGTAGCTCATGCGTATGAGTGATCCAATGAGCAGGGGGGATTACCAGTGTTTAAAGGGGCATTAAATGGCTGGTTGGAGTGGTTGGATTTTAGACCTGAAATGAGGGGTAGGGGAGTGCTCCGAATTTTGTACGTTTCGTTTTTTTTGAAGGGTTGGAGATACAGTTGGGGATACACTTGGGTATACATTGCTACATACATTCAAGCCCCTTTAAGGACAGAAATTTTAAGAAAATCGGCTTTTTTTGGCGATTCGATACCCTTTAATGCCTAAACACACCCTTTAAAAATAAGGGTTGGAAATTATTTAAGTCGCTGATAATCAATGTTAAATGCACTGAGTGCAAGAAAAATACGTGAAAAACAATATAAATGCCCTGTTTAGAGGGTTCAGGGGGTGTGTTTAGGTGGTACAAGAGTGAACGTAGGAACATACCCTCCTATCCTACATTTGCAGTACCTGCAATGTTGGCATCGCCAGCAGTTTTCCCCAGTCGCTGTTCAAGTTGTCGTATGCGTTCTTTGAGTTTGCCAATTTCTTCAGCCTGCTTAACGACCTTATCGAGCAGCATTGAGTTAGTGCCTTCCCAAACATCGGTGCCATCTATAGGCTTTTGTTCTATTCCCGTCAGCACCCAATTTATGTCAATATCTGGAAATGTGTCAATTATTTTTGTCAGTTTGTCAGAACCTATGGCGCTATTAGGCCCCATATTGCTGATATTGCCACGACCAAGACCGCATCGTTCCTCGAATGCTCTGATAGACAAATCTTCAAATTCGGCTATTTTTATTAATCTTTCTTTAATTGTAGTCATATTCTTAAGTGTAAAAACTATTATTGACAAAAATAAATGCCACAATAATGTTGTATGTCAAAAATAAGTGTTATCTTTGTAGCGTGTTACTAATATAACAGCTCCAAAAATACGAAAAAAGCATTGGACTGACAAGTAATACAGCAAGCTATTAGGCACGAATAACAAATCAATTAATGTAAAAGGATATGGAAACTTCATCAAAAAGTTATGTGGATGTGACCAACACGGCCAAAGGCAAGTTGGCCAAACTGTTCAAGTGTACAGAAACCTTTGTTTACATGGCATTGACCTACCGCAAAAATTCTGACATGGCAAAAAAAATTCGTTATGTGGCTGTACGAGATTTTCAAGGGAAGCCGATGCGTCATTGCCCCGAATGTGAAACTATGTATGTTACCGTAGACGGTCAGCGCAGAGTGATGGTTCAGAATTTTGATAACGGTGTGCGGTTGGTTGCTGATTTGGACGACGGCTCTGTAACCGTGTATAACCGTAAGGGCGAGAATATCGGCCTTTGGTCGGATGTGAAACTCTCCAAACTGTCTGAAATTCAAATTTATGCAGAAGCTTTGTAATTATGGAGGTAGTAAACGGAAAAATATGTATCAGTTACGCGGAGCTTACAGGGCGTATTATAACGACCAGTAACCTTAAAGCTTTGGTGCGGAAAGGTCAAGTCGAACAAGCCCAAAAGGGAGGTAACGGACGTACTGCCCTTTATGAAGTTGACAGCTTCCCACTGAAATGGCGTACGGAGATATACAAGCGCTACCCTGATTTGCAGGAACAGGCAGACAGCAGGGAGTTTTTAGACACCGTGCAGCCGGACGGCAAAGCATTGGACTATTACCAGGGTTATACACTGGCAGACGGCCGGAGATTATCAGATGATAAGGTTTTGGAGTATGCCAATAATTGCGCTGTAATGAATGCTTTCCGTCATTGTATCGAGGATTGCCAAAGTAAACGTAACAGAGCTGGCAAGAAACGCCCCCCGCTGGGTGAGTTCTGGCGCAAGGCAGCCAATTCGCTTGAATACCTTGCTGACCGTTTCCCGAACTCATTGCCACGCAGCGCCCGCCGCCTGCAAATGAAGTTTGGCGAGTACCTGGAGCAAGGTTATGACTGCTTTATTTCCGGCAAGTTCCTGAACGGCAACGCCAGTAAGGTGGTGGACGAGTTCCAGCGCAGTTATATGTCAGCTTTGGTCTGCCACCCCAATAACCTGCCGGACACCAAGATTGCGGGACTATACAATGCCATGGCAGAACAACAGGAATGGGAGCATATTACAGCCGCAACAGTTGGTGTATGGCGTGAGAAACTGGGTGCTGTGGTAACAGCCGGACGCCTGGGAGTATCGAACTTCCGCAACCATGTAACTATGCAGGTGAAACGCAGACGACCGAGTACGCCGTTTTTGATGTGGTCGCTTGACGGTTGGACGGTTGAACTTCTTTACCAGTCCACAAAGACCGATAAAAAGGGGCACAGCGTAACCACCTACACCAACCGCCTGACTATGGTTGTAGTTCTGGATGTGTTCAACGATTACCCGATAGGTTATGCCGTAGGTTCGCACGAGTGCCCGGAACTGATAAAGGCAGCATTACGCAATGCCGCGATCCACAGCCGGGAACTCATGGGGGAAATGCTCAGAGCTTACCAAATTCAAAGCGACCGTTATGCAATAAAGACCATGCACGACCTGTACGCCGTCATGGGTGGTAAGGTGACTCCGGCACAAGCACACAATGCTAAGGCAAAACCTGTGGAGCCTTACTTCAACCACCTGAATACGACATACTGCTTGCTGTGCAACAACTGGTCGGGTTTCGGTATCACTTCAAACCCGAAGCGACAGCCAAACAGTGACGCATTGAACAGGAAACGCCACAGTTTCCCCGATGAAGCCGGAGTAAAGGCGCAGATTGATGAAATGATGCGGCTTGAAAGGAAGTTGAAACATGAGGCATACCTTCAAGGTGCTGCTAAATTGAAAGACGAACATCGTTTACCATTGAGCCGTGAAACCTACCTGCTGAACTACGGGGCAGAAACTGGCTTTAAAAATGTGCTGGAGGGTTGCGGTTTGCGCCCCACCATTTTAGGTGTCAAGCGAGATTATGACTGTTTCGACTTGACCTTCCGGGACCACGCTTCAGAACGTTGGACGGTGAAGTATGATCCGGACGACCTTAGCCAAGTGCTTGCAGTGAACGCAGACGGCAGCCGCCGTTACATGCTTGAGGAAAAATATGTGCAGCCTATGGCACTTGCAGACCGCCAGCCGGGTGATGCAGAACAGTTAGCGAGAGTTCGAGAATATAACAAGCAACTGGAGACTGTGAAAGCCGAGCAAATGGCCATAGACATGGAACGCACAGAACAGCTTATCAGCGGAACCCCGGCTTTGCGCGGTAGCATTGAAGACCGCCTCTTGCTGACGGACAGCCGGGGGCAACATAAGAACAACCGAAGTCGCAAACGTCTGGCAGCCGCCGACATTGAAGTCATGGAAGTGGAAACAGTGGAAATGCCGATAAGCCAGGGTGCCAACCGGACAGACGCAGCCGAATATAGCGCCAACGATTATTCGATATTCTAAAACATTGATTTAACAGATACTTAAATACTATTTAATATGATGCAAAAGGACCAGAAACAACAGATTTGCAACCAGCTGCGCGCATACTGCGACCAGAAAGGAAGCCAGAATAAAGCAGCTAACAGTATGAACGGCGTAAGCTCTGCCACTATCAGCAAAATACTTGCCGGTTCATGGGAAACAATTAGCGACGAAATGTGGCGTACCGTAGCCGCTCAGACCGGTGGCAGGGTAGAGGGCTGGCAGGTGGTCAGTACACATGCTTACGACCGTATGACCTTCACCTTGACCAATGCCCAGGCTGACGCTTTGGTGCTTGCTGTTACCGGTGAAGCAGGCAGTGGCAAGACGGAAGCCATAAAGAACTATGCCGCTGGACACGCCAATGCCTATCACCTGACTTGTTCGGAATATTGGAACCGTCGCACCTTCATGCACAAACTACTCAAGTGTATGGGTGTGGGTGTCAGCGGTACGACTGTGGGCGAAATGATGGACGATATTGTGGACATGCTGAAACGCAAAGACGCCCCCCTTGTTGTGCTTGATGAAGCCGACAAACTGACCGACCAGGTGCTTTACTTCTTCATAAGCCTGTATAACCAACTGGAGGGACACTGTGGCATTATTCTGACCGCTACCAGCTACCTGCAAAAGCGTATTGAACGCGGTGTGCGGTTGAACCGTAAAGGTTATGCGGAAATTTATAGTCGTATCGGTAGAAAGTTCGTACAGCTTCCGCAACTCAATAGCGAGGATATAGCTGCCGTATGTGTCGCTAACGGGCTGAATGACTGCAAAGGCATTAACAGAATTATCAATGAAAGTGAGGGCGACCTTCGACGTGTCAAACGCAGTGTGTGGGCGACTTTGAAAGGCGGAGAGAAATGAAAGGACGTGAAATTAGATAAACGACAATGAGCAGAGCAATAAGCAATATGAATGTACTTGCTGCACAGTTTGAGGTAGCCGATTTTGACGGGCCGTATTTGGCCAGTTTCGGCCGCCCCGAACTGCGCGGTTCTTGGTTTGTTTGGGGCGGAAGTGGTAGCGGTAAAACCACTTTCACCCTGATGCTCTGCAAGTACCTGTCCAGGTTCAAGCGTGTTGCATATAATTCACTTGAGCAGGGTCTGAGCCTATCACTACAAAAAGCCTGGGAGCGTGTAGGTATGGCCGAGGCCGGTAATAACATTGTACTACTTAACAAAGAGGAATTACCGGAATTGCGTACACGTTTGTCAAAGCGTAAAAGCCCCGACATAATCGTAATAGACAGCATACAGTATCTGGATAAATTCTATAAAGACCAGTACAAGAAGTTAAAAAATGACTTTCCGGATAAACTGTTCATTTTCATAGGCCAGGAAAAAACCGGTAACGGTGAACCTGCCGGAACAATGGGGGTACACATTCGGTATGATGCAGATATAAAAATCCATGTAGAGGGTTTCAAGGCTTTTTTTACAACCCGTTACGAGGACTCAGATAAAGGAGAGGGCGGCGCTGACTTCATAATTTGGCAGGAGGGTGCAGACGCATATTGGTTAAATCAAATCAAGAAATAAAGACTATGGGAGAAAATAAAACAATGGATCAGATCCACCGTGGATTGCTTAAGAAGTTTCACGCCCTTTGTAGTGTGCTTCACATGACAGAGGACCAGAAAAAGGGCCTTTTGTCGAGTTGGGGCGTGGAAAGCAGCCGAGACCTGGACCAACACCAATTAATAGACATTTGCGCGAAATTAAGCGAAATGGTCAATAAGAAACAGGGAAAGGCCACGCTTGACCAGCTGCGTAAAAGAGTAATTGCAGCGATAGGCGGTTGGTTACGCGCTACCTGTCAAAGCCAAGGCATAAGTAAAATTAAGGGCATAGCCTGCCGGGCTACCGGTTACGACGACTTCAACAAGATACCGCGTGAAAGACTTTACAACCTGATAGCGGCCTTCAACAACAAAGTAAAGGATGCGCAGTCGGTTGACAGTTTGACAAGCGTCATGCTGATGCAGTCGATAATGGGTGGTTCAAAGGGCGAAGCCTAAACGTTAAACCATAATAATAACAACTATGAGCTGGATTACAGAAAGCAACAGGCAGAAGCATTTTAAGTATGCCATTTTGTGCGGCTTTGTAGGCACATTCCTTTTTGCCCTTGGCGTTGCCATAGGGATGGAGTATAAAGATTATGCCTATGGCAATAAATGGGACTGGTTGGATATTGCAGCCACCTTGCTGGGCGGATTGGTTGGACAATTACTACAAGTGTTGCTCCTTATGTTAATTTATTGGTGCTTGAGACTATGGTAGTAATGAACAGAACAAAGCAGGTTATTAAAGAAATGACTTGCACAATGGAAAACGATGAATATATCGAGTTTATGCGTGAACTGTCAGAATGGGCAAGTTCACAGGCCGATAAAACGGATTTTATTTCAGACTATGAATCGGAGGACGATTAAACAGCATTTAATAACTTATTGAAAACAGATAAAATGGAACATGTAGAAATGACAGTGGAAGAACGCAGAGAGTTTGAGGCGTTCCGCGCAGAGAAAAAAAAGAAAGAAGCCGCAGAGCTTCGCAAGCGACAGCGTGTCACCTACCAGCAAATGGTTGACGATGAACTGGCACAGGCGGTCCCGGAACTTCGCAGATTAAGCCAGAACATACGCACCGTGAAAGATGTGGTTTTCGGTAATTTCCAGACCGTGTTGCAAATGAAAGAGGAGGTCGTAGGGTTCAAGGAGGACGGGCAGTTCAGCCACACATTTACCAATAGTGAAAGCACCTTGCGTCTTACTTTGGGCGTCAATACGGTGGACGGCTGGTCTGATATGGCAGAGACAGGCATCGCAATGGTACGCAAGTACATTGAAAGCCTTGCGACAGATGAAAAGACCAAAACCCTTGTAAATACCGTGCTTAGGCTGTTGAGCAAGGACAAACAAGGCAACCTCAATGCAAGCCGTGTGCTTCAGCTGGCAAAAATGGCAGAAGAAAGTAATGATGAGCAGTTCATAGAGGGCGTTAAAATCATTCAGGAAAGTTATATGCCTACTGAAACACGCCGTTATATCAGGGCGCAATATCGTGATGAAACAACCGCCAACGGCTGGCGAAACATTCCACTGAGTATAACAGATGTTGATTTGATAGAAGCAAAGCCGGAACTTGCCAAACCGGAGAAAGAGGCTGAGGTATAAAAAAAGGGGAGGTGTAAGTTCATTTGCCCGTAAGCCAAAAGACCAAACACCGCCCGATGTAAAAGGACGGTGTAAAGGTAATAAAATTCGGGCAAATATCAATGAAAAAAAGGTTTAAAAGCACGGTGGCGCGTGCACAGAAAATTAAGGAAATCACAGCCTTGCATTACGAAGCCGGAAACCAAGCAAAATGTTATAGGGCAGTTTGGCGTCGTTATATAGAGCCCGAATTTCGGATCTGTTACCGCACCTATCTGAATTATTTAGGCATTTTGGAGGAAGAGGCAGAAGAACCTCGGCAATTTGAATTACCCCTTTTTGGGAGTAAGTGAAAATAATACCCCTAACAGCGTAAAAAACTGTCAGGGGTATATTGTATTACTTAGATGATGAAATGACCACAGAAGTGGCAGAAATGGGCTTTATGGGTCGCATTCCTGTACGGTCTTGTGCAGACGTAACCAACCTCTCCACGTTTTCCACAAGTTCGGTATGGTTGTGGTTTGTTGCTGAGGTTGTAAGTTGGAAGCCGGCAAATCCTTCTCCGCGCAGTCCCTGCATTTTAGCGTTAATGCAGTTTATGAGGTCGAACACCGCCAATGCTTCGGTCATTCGCTTATCCTTATGGCCATGAACCGGGACAGCACGAGTAATAATGTGGAGACGCACAGCGATATCGCCCCGGCGCACTCCTGTGTTTTGCTGGTGCCAGTCAATTTGTTCAAATTCCACGAATATGGCGGGGGTTTCAAAGACAGAACCACCACCGAGGAGGTTTACCTGGTCGTTCCAAAGGTCAATATAAGGCACCCCCTCAGGAAAATCTGCGGTCGGTTTAATGGACGAAAGAGCGTTCGCAATGGCTAAAAAAATGGCTTTTCTCATTTCTTCAAAAAATTGGTTAGTGACAAATTATATTTTTTCAGGTTATCCTCAATCACGTTTCGGATCAGGCGCTGGGTTTCCGGGCCGTCCCCGATAAACTGACGTTTGGGCATGGTGAATTTTCGCGTATGAGCGCGGACCGTATAGGTTTTCCCGTTTTTACTTCTTCGGGTGTGAGATTTTATCGGCTTCCTGCCTGTACCGCCTTCGTTGTGAATTTCCGCGTATGCGAGTGCAGACGAAAAGCGGACCCCGTTCCCCTCTATACGTCCCTGAGTGGAGCGGCGCATGGCACCGGTTACAATCAGGAGCGAACCCCTGGGGTAATCGAGTGCGCGTGGCTTCCATTTTTCTGTAAAAAAAGCCTTCCGCTCAAAGTTGCGGTCGAACTCGTCGGAGAGCTCTACCCGCATGTCGTTAAGAATGTCGTTTTTTAATTCGTTGGCATTAATCATTTACTTCATTTTTAATGATTGGTTTCCAAAATAAAAATTGTATCTTTGCGATATGGCAAAAATTATAGATAAAATAGAGGAATGTCCTTATACGTGCGAGCACTGTAAGCATTTTATTTCAGGACTAACCTGTGCGGCGTTTGACATTATCCCGCTTGAGATAGTGCAAAACGGGGCAGAGAGCCACGACCATATATTTGAGGGGCAAAAAGGCAATTATGTCTTTGAGCCGTCAAGGCCACGCGATACAATGCGCATTTACGTTGACTCTGACGCAGCCCCAGAGGCTTGATGCTTTTCGGCATATAACTTCTTGACTAAAGTTCCAACCGCGACCGCAATGGGTCGCGGTTTTTCGTTATTGAGATATTCAGACCACGCCTCTGCTATAAATTCAGCTGCATTTTTATGCCCGTATGTGGACAGGTTTTCCACAATATGCTCTTTGCCTTTTGCTCTTTCTTCATTATACAATTTCAGAAAATCAGCATGAGTTCGCAGGCCAAGCAATCGGTCTATTTCGTGCCCGAGTTCATGGTCGAAAACAGCCTTTAAAGTGCCTGTTCCAGGTGGGTGCCATTTGCTTTTTACATCAGAAGCCAAAGAGTCGTCTATTTTTTCACCTTTCCACATTGTATTAAAAGCAATGCCGGCAAGCCCCCATTCACTAAAAGCCCCATGTGAATAGGCATATACATTTTTAGATGGACCGACCTTATAACTTTTAATAAATTTTTTGGCGTATTCCATGAGATAGTCATCCCCAAGGCTTTCACATCTGGGGTCTTCTTTTAGTTCTTTGAACTTTCTTTCTACAAGCAACTCAACACGCCCCTGAATGGTGCCGACATACTGTGTTGTTTCTTTTAATTCAGGGTAACACTGGAAATGCTTTTCTGCACTTCGGAATATAGCCTCAATTTGCGCCATTTGTTTTGACGTGAAGCCTTTCAGTGAGCAGTTAACGCCTAATTTATCACGGAAAAACTGCTCTGCTTCCGCTATTGTTTTAGGGGTCCATTCCGCAGGTGTATAGCCGTCAATCGCTTGTTTGAGTGCTTCCGCTTTAGGTCCTTTGTAATATGGGTGCTTCGGCGGGAACAGTGCCAGCTCCTTACCCGGATTGAACCGGAAAATCTGTTGTTTGGCTGTTTCGGTGCAATTATCCCCCCGTTTCATGGACAGTTCAGCGTCTGACCGCGGGTATTTCCCTTTTCTGACCTGCACGGCGGTACAGCGACAGTTCCACCCGTTCGGCGGCAGATACTTGCCCCAGAACGGATCCGACGGTGGCAACGTTGTGCCGTGCAGGATAGCGTGGCTTTCACGCACATGGTCATCCTCCGCCGTCCGGTACTGTAGGTCGTATTTGTCGCCGTCAGCTTCAATTTGTTGCCAACGTGCAGCCATGAGGGAAGCCCCGACCGCGTGGTTGTATTCCGCGTACAGGTAGTTATGATTATACCGGTTGTTAACCTTTACCGCATCCTGGTGGAACGCTTCAAAGGACTTTATGTTTCCTTTCTCATCGAGCAGGGAGAGCCCCACTTCGCGGAGAGAGTGAAACGCCTTGAAGCCTGAGAAAATAAAGGCGTTGTTTTCGAGTGCATATCTGACCGTTTCCGGTACTTCATGAGGAAGGCCGGAGTTAATACCCGTTACCAACTGTTTTAATGTTTCTCTGATAAGCCGGCGAACTTCGGGGGTATTCATTTGGGCATTATCGAATCCACCGGCATGATAAACCATGTCGGCAGCGTCAAAAAAGGCCGTATCTTCAAAATCAGGGCGTTTGTCGCCTTCCGCAAGTTGCAGGAGATCTTCGCTATACAAGTCGCCCAAAGCGCGGTTGAACGCAAGATATGAGCCCCGCAGCCCGGCATCAGGGGCGGGGCTCAGTCGAAAAAACGGTCTGGCTGAGTTTTCGCTTCGCGTGCCCCTGAAATCTGCACCCCGTATTTATCTGTAAAATATTCCGGTGGAATTTCGTAATACTCCAACAGGAGACGTTCAATTTCGCGCTGTTCGGCAGGTGTGTAACTTGCTGCGTTGTTCCATTGGAAGCGCAAGCCCTGGACGGGGAACCCATGGCGTATCATGAGCGGGAGCAGTCGTCCGTTAACCACATTGGCTACCATAGCTGCATCGCTTTCTGTAACACGCTCAAAAATTTCAAGGTGTACTTCAGACTGAGAAAGGGACGAACCCGAATCAATAGTCATGGTCTGCATCAAAATGGCCTTAGACAGTTCCGAGTTACAGCGGTCCACGCGTTTGTCATATACGTTGTAAGCGTCGCCCCTGCTGGTCTCTTTTATATCAATGTCGGTACCTTCCGGAAACAGTCCCCAGAAAGCCGTACCCATTGTTTCGAGTGCATCTTCCACCCTTCTACGTTCTTCTTCGTCGGGGTTTGAAGTATGAGCAACACGCATAGGCAGCCCGAATATTTCACCGAACATATCCCAGAACGCCAGCATGTTTTTTTTGCTGATGCAAGACGGACAACATTTCAGGAGCAGACCGAGGTCGCGCCCTTTTCCTACCGGAATGACCCAATTTGCAAAGTCCCCCTCGACATACGAAATACCGCTACGCCAGTCGTCACCGGGAGATCTGACCACGACCCCATATTCAGGGACAACATGTTTGCGGGGTACGAGTTCTACCCCGTCATAACGCATAATGCCGTTTTCATCATTGATAATATCACCCATTTGTATGAGTGTGGGACCCCAGAACCGTGAGTCCAGGGCAAGATCCATGAAATCGGAGAACCATTCCTGTTGTAACAGTTCCGTGGCTTCCGCGTTTTCCTTTCCGTCCTGTCCTACGAGACGGAAGTCTTTTTGCAGCGTTTTGCCTTTACGCTGGCCGATACAACCGGAGAGGTGAGCGTCCAGTACGGCATCGCCGTAAATGTCATAAAGCCGGCTGCGGTTCGGGTTTTCGTAGTCGATAGCCATTTGGTGAGCATTGCGCCAGTCCGCTATATCCTTTTTTGTCAGTGAATCGGATTGCTGGAGCAGCTGCGCCGTTAACTTCAACCCCTTGCGGCTTGAAACTTTTCGAACCAGGGTCATTATTTCCGACCGTGTAGGGCGGTCGAACCAGTCCCGTATATTTGTGATAAAATTAGCCATTGTTTCAATTTTAAGTTAAGCGTAAATTTCCTTTTGCATCGAGGCGGAGCCTGTCAGGTGCCGATAGTCTTAAACGCGGTGCTACTACGGTAAGGGTTACGGTCTTGTAATACTTTGTGCCACAGGTGGGTATCACATGCACCCTTGCGGAGCCTGGTTCCCTTGGAACAATGCGCCCGTCCGGCTCAATGTTGGCAGCTGCCCCATCCGCCTGGTAAATGATGTTTTGCAGTGCGGAAAAGGGCAACACTTTAGCCTCAATATAACGTGGTATCCGATTGCCGATAGTTACAGGTGCAGGGGCTTCAACACGTAGCCCGGAGGGAACAGGCATCGCCACCTGTTCTGCGCGGTCTGCCACATCTTCCAACTTAAGGCGTGTTTGTTCTGTCAATGCCTGTTCTGTCTGGGCATTAACGGTTGCCGCCTGGGCGTTCTGTGTCGCCTCCTTTGCCCCGACAGTTGCCGAGTTCGCGTTTTGTGTCGCCGTATTGCAGTCTGCCACCGCCTTGCTGGAAATCCTTTCAAGTTCCTGGGCACTATTCAAAACTTTTTTTGTGGCTTCATTCGCCTTGTCCGCGGCAGTATCGGCACGCTTGGCGGCTTCGGTAGCCGGTCGCTTGAGCATTTCTATTTGTGCGGCCGTGAAGTCCTCATAAGTGAACGGGTCGCCCTTTTCTCCTTTCAGTTCTTGCAACTGTTCCGGGGTGAAGTCCTTATATGTGAACGGTAGTCCGCGCGTGTAGGCTGCAAGCGCGTCACATTCCATCACACCATCCGTATCGGTGGTAAGGTGCCATAGGTACACGTTGATTTTTTCCGGGTAATAGACATTTTGCAGCCCGTCCGGCATAAGGTTGTTAATGAGTTTGAGATGCAGTTCCCTGCACAAATTTCCTTCACAAAGCCCGTGGTTTTTAAAAATGACCAACAGAGCATCCCCATCTGGCGCGCAGTTGCGGTAAATGCCGCCAGTGCGTGATGCTGTGAAAATATGGTCGTGCCTGGTGCGATATTCGATGCAGAAGTCCACATCAGGCAAAGCGACAATATCCCCGGAAGCATTGCGGAAGCGTTCACGGAGGATAAAGTCGCTTTTGTAGTTGATATGTCGAATCTGTTCCATTATGTAAATCTTAAATTACCGTTAACATCGAGGCGGAGACCGTCTGTGGCGCAAAGCCTGAGACGTGGTGGAACCACTTCAATGGTCAAAGTGCGGTAAATACCGGTGTTTCCGGTAGCCACCGCGTAAATGCGTGCTGTTCCTTCTTTCAAGGGAACAATTTCTCCATCCGGTGTTACCCTTGCCGCCGAATTGTCGGTATAAAAGAAAATCGAACCCACCCCGAAGCGTGGGAACAGTTCCGCCTTAATTTTCGGCAGCATGGTGTTTGTAACGGTGACAGAGCCCGGGCACTGTTTAATATCGATACGAATTGGGGCGGCCAAGTTCTGAGAGGACAGCGAAGCCACCAGAGACTCCACCAGAGCGCGTGCAGCTTCCGACTTCTGGAGTTCTGCGGCGGCTTTTGCCACGGCTTCATCCACCCCGGCCAAACGGGTGTCGATGTCCTGCTGAATTTCCGGGATATTCGTTTCAATGAACAAAGCGAGTGCATTGTGCACGTTCCCGCAGTGTTTCACCAGGTCAAAGAACAGCGACCCCACCTGTTGGGCTGTAACCGTCTTGGCCGCCACCGCGTCGCGAATGGCAACGGCACGGGCCGCGAGTTCGGCCGTACTAAACTGCGGCACTGGGATAGGTGTAATATTTTTCATTCAGATAAAAATTAAAATTATGCGAAAGTATCGTCAAACGGATTTTGGAAAATTCGTGTGAGGTGAATTTGCGTATTTTCTTTCGGTGGCCGTCCTGCCATAATATCTGCCAGAGCATCCTCCAGCGGGTCAATGAGCGTTTGTTCGGAATGGTGAGGTCTGACGACGACAGAACCGGTAACTTTGCCCAGAGACGTGGCGGACATGAGGTAGTTAAATTCCAACCGGCCGATATCGGTTGCCGGTGCGAGTTTGCGCACGTTGTAGGCTTCGCGAATGGTTGGGGCTACTATGTCGTCAGCTTCATACACCAGAACCTGGCCATCTGTTAGGGTGCTGGTCAGTGATAAGCCGTTACGCCTTACCAAAGAGAACACTCCTTCGGCAGAGCCAAGGGAAATAATGGCAATATCTATGAGCGACTGGCGGTCTTTTACTTTTATTTCCATAGCTATGAAATTGTAATTACACCATTATCGGCAACTGTTATGTTTGTGACATCGAGACCGACTGCGCGCAGCATTTTTTTCGTATTTCCCGGCCAGAAATTGTCGCGGTTTGCGGCAAGCATACCGGGAGCGTCAGCCCCCAGCAGTGGCATTTCCTTGAAATCGCCTGGCATGGCGCGGAGGACAGTTTCGGCAATGAAGCCGGAAGCCTCTGCGACGACGGCAGCGCGGTGATGAACGAGCAGGTCCGCCGTTTCCGTGTTTATTTGAAGTCCTGTAATATTCATTGCTTGATTTTTGTATTTTCGTAATCTGACTTATTAAATGGTTTGGCCGTATTGGCTTTGCTCATTGTCGGGCTTATGGTGCCAACTGGTCCGGTACCTACCGTAGCAGTTGTAATGTGCGTATGGTTGTTATAAGCATTTATTAGACTATTAACCGTATCTTTCAACTCATTCAGTTTGTCCGTGAGTTTTTGGATTATGACCAGTCCGTTCAGTTCACCCCCGTTGAATATGATATCGTTTTTATTGATGTCTGCTGACATTTGGGCAGTTTTCAGCCGAATGCCTTCCGCATCGATAACGGCGGCAGTTTCACCGATCACCATTTCGGCCGACTCTATTTTATCTGTAGCCAGCATCAGCCCTGCGGCACCGTTGGCCATAAACCCGACTACAACAAACGCCCCTTTCTCCGGATAAATGACCAATCCGAAATCAGAGCCCTGGTTGGCCTGTAGGTTCACACCGAGAAGTGGCGCCCCTTCATTAACTGGGGAGCAATCAATGGTACGGGCTTTCTTGTCCACTTCATCCACGGTACAAACTAAGGCAACGGTTTCACCGTCCTGCTCTGCCAATTTCCTTATCGCTTCTTTGATATTATCCATTACGTTAGAATTTAGCCGACACGTAGCCCGATGGTAATTTCTTGCCTGTAGCCTGTATCCCCGTATTTAATTACATTCTTTTTCACCTGGTACACGCCCATCTTTGTGCCGTCTATGATAATGCCGATAGTATCCAGACAGTCGACCAAGGTATGCCCGAAAGTGGTAAACGAACCGGTAAGCCCATCCCTTTTGAGGCGTTTTATTTCCTGCTGTGCCCATGCTTTCAGTTCGCTTTCAGTCTTGTTGTATGTGTGCAGTGTGCGTTGTTCACCGTCTGCGTCTCCAGTTTCGACCTTTATTTTCTTATTGTCCGGCATAAGGCTGACAGCTTTAACGCGCAAGCGCATGTTCTCCGCTTGCTGTTGTTTCAGGTTCAGGTCGGAAATGATGTTAAACCCGGTTTTGAAAACTTGTGATGGTTTGTTGTCGCGTTCAAACAATACACCGCAATACAGGACTGGGTCCCCGTTTTCATAGCGGAAAAACGAGCGTATGCCTTGCTGAGAAAGTTTGCCGAGCAGGGCGGCCACGGTGTCCGCAGTGACACGGTAAGCCCCGAGCGACTGTTCCCCCATGACATTGAGCTTGTAAGAAATGCCCTGGTCCTTGAGTAGTTTTTCAAGGGTTACAGAACGGTAAGCCATTTTCTTTGCCGGCATCTGTTTCAGGTTGAACATATCATCCTCACAGGTTATGACTACCGGGGTTTTGAAGCCCACATCACGGACAAACCCGGAAAAAGCCGTTTTCAGGTTATCATCGTAGCCCAGTGATATGGTTACTTTGTCGCCGCGCTTGACCGGTATCTTTTCCGAACCGTCCCACTTTAATTTTTTTGGCAAAGTGATTTTCGCTTCGGTCGTCAGTTTGTCCGTGTCCCGCACAATTTCCACAGCCGTAACGCATTCAACGGACCATGTGCGGTCGCTTTGAATCTCTATTTTTGCGGATAGTCTGAACATTGTTTAAACAGCGTTTAAATGGGGGTTAATAATCGTATCGGTTCGGTTTCATGCACCCTGTGCGTATGGGGTTGTGCGTATCGGTTTCCCCGTCCTCACTGACATAGACTGGCAGGTCGGGCGAAGCTTTGGAAGCCTGTACATCGCGCAGCCATTTAATGGAGTCGTTGTACAGGCATTCCCGGCGCTCATGCCCCATATTCTGCGGCAGTCGGTGCACCATCAGCCACAGGGAAATATTAACGGCACACTGTACGACCATCGGGTTGCGGCAGGTCCCGGAAGCGGCAAACACGCGGTTCATGTCGTAGCGTGCACGCAGATAAGATGAAATTTCCTCCAGTGCGGCAGCTTCGGCGGCCATGCGTGTAGCTTGGTCTTCCGTTATCTGCTCAAATTCGTAGGTGTCGCAGACAGAGCGGTAATCTTCAACAGTCAGAAACATAGGAATATTATTTAGAGGGGTTCGCTTCAAAAATGGCTATCTTTCTGGCCGTTTCGGCAGTGAAGCCACGGGCAAAACGGTGTTTTCTGATCAGCGTTTTAATGGCTTGCATAGATACACATACAGGGCGTCCGTTATGTACGAGCACCAGGTATTTTTTACCGTACAGGTTGGCATCTCGTTTGGCTTGTCTGATAGCCTTCTTTTTGCGCCAGTCAAAAACGCAGGCGCGGAAATAATCCATAATTACCATGATACATTTTTTGCATTTGTCCTCCTGCCGAAAGAGGGGTTAAACGATTTAGTGCGTGTGTCGCGCTGTAGCATCCAGATAGCGCCCTCGTCGGCATCGGGGGCATCATCATGGCCGCGCATTCCTTTTTCAAATGAAAGAGTCTGGTCAATGCCCGTAAGCATATCCGGGTCGTCGCGTTGTGTCTCATCATATACCACGAACCCGCGCTCCCACAGGGGACTGATAGCTTCAATACGCTGGAATTTATCAGGCTTTTTACGTTTGTCCCCTGTAATGGGCAGCTGATAGTCGCGGAGTTCCCCTTCACGTCGGAACTCGTCCAAAATGGTGTCCTGTATGAAATTCGCTTCCATGTACCAGCGTGGGGAAATGCCTTGCTCCCTGCACCATTCGTACAAGTCATAACACCAGCGCACCATTTCGGCCACGGAAGCCTGTCGGACAAAGGCACGGAGGTGGTAGAGGGTAGTTCCTGCCTTTCCCCAAAGCTTTGCCGCCTTGAAGTCGTTTTTTGTAGAGCCTTTGAATGAGGGGTCTATGTACAGAATAATTTCCGAGAATTTGTTCCATGCAGGACGTTTGCCCCAGCGGATCCACTCATTTTTAAATATGGCACCCTCTATTATCGGGTTGTTCATGTATTCTTTTTGAAAGGCTCTGTAACCGGCCACCTCTTCAATCTCGCGTACTTCCTGGGGTGTCCATTTGGAATCCCAAGAAATATCACCTTTGTTGTCGTAGATGTTTACGCGGGTAACGTGTACAGATTTAATGTCGCACCATTTGGCCAATACCGAATTTTTTGCAATGAGGTTGCCCACCATGATGAAACGGCCGCGTCCGCCGTCGAGCGTACCGAACAAGGCCGAACGTAACCAGTCAAACAGTTTGCTGACACGTGCCGGACTTTCCACCAGCTCGTCATCGTCGAGGTCGTCGATAATGACGTAGTCAGGGCGATGAGAGCGGTATCGCAGACCTCGTGGGGACTGCCCACGGCCACGGGCAAAAAACGCCACTTCTGAGCGTGTGACAAATTCTCCCTCTTCCCAGGACCCTACGTTGTACTGTTCGCCAAAATCGTGTATATACCGCTGGTTATATTGTAATTCCGCCTGAATGTCCCCGAGCAGGGTCTTGGCGTTCTCTTCTGACTTGCCCACCAGTACCATAACGTTAATTTCCCTTCGTTCCTGAATCATGAGCCACATGGGAACAAATACGTCCATGTTGGTAGATTTGGCAGCCCCGCGGTGCCATTGGAAAGCCGCTTTAAGGTTTCTGTTTTTTAGAATTTTATTGGCTGCGGCAATATGGAACGGGGCACATGGCGTTGATTTGCCGGTTTCAGGGTTTACGGTCCAGTGGGGAAAGTAATAATCCACAAAAGCGGCGTAGTCCGTGCGTAAATTTCTGATACGTGATAGACGCTGCGCTTCCGTTTCGTTGATATTAACGGCCGTTGCAGCCTGTACCGTTTCACAGTGCTGTTTCCACTTTTCCTGAGCCTTTAGTAATTCCGCTTTTGTTGCCATAGCTTAAAAACCTTTTTGGAGCTGTTCGGAAATGAACAGGTCATGATATTTGTTAATTGTCTGTATGAGTTCAGGTGTTACATTCGGGTCGAAACTCATACGATATTGCAGCCATTTGCTGAAAGCCATAAAGACCTCTATAATATCCACGACAGATGTTTTTTTATCCAACCTTTCGATAGTTGCGGCAAACTTCACCAGTTTATCCGCAGCTGCTGCCGTCTTTTCCGGGCTTGGCTCGTTTACAAGGTCTTCGACCAGCACGTCAATACTTTTCAAAATCTTGTTTACAAGTTCCGGGCGCGTTATGTTCGCAGCCGAGCGTGCCGCTTGCCAGTCCCCATCGTTGACCCATTTTGTAATTGTCTGTGCAGAAACGCCAACCTTTTCGGCTATGACCTTTTGCGGTTCACCCTGCATGAAAAGGAGGCGTGCGTGTTCACGCATTTTTTCCAGTTCTTTTTTAGTTGCCATTCATGTTTAAAGATGATTAATAACGATTAGCGCACCTGCTTCGGGCGCGCCTTCCATGGTGCAAAATTGGCCTAAAATCAGGTCATCATGAAAAAGAGTGTAAAGAGTTCACACCCTTTTTTGTCGAGGGTTAAAGTAGTTGCAATTTTGCGGCATTGAACGACATCGCGGAGTAGAGCAGAGGTAGCTCGTTGGGCTCATTCCCCAAAGGTCGCGGGTTCGAATCCCGCCCCCGCAACAACAATCAGGTAAGATAATAAAGATTGATTAACAAGCCGGTGCCCCCGAGCGCATACCACCCTCCATCACCATTGCGGCGTTACGCGGGTCGCCGGCTTTATTTTTTGATGAATGAAAGAAGTTGTAATATCCACTGAAGCCGTAAACTCATACGGCACACGCATTCTGACAGACGGCATAGACCTGGAACAGTTCAAGCGCAACCCGATACTGCTATGGATGCACCGCAGAAACTACCAGGGAACGGCAGGCCCCATCGGCAGAATCGAGAACTTGCGCCGGGACGGTGCCAAACTGATAGGCACCCCGGTATTTGACCAAAACGACCCTTTCGCCAAACAGGTGGAGAGCAAGTGGGAAAACGGATTTTTGCGCATGGCCTCCGCCGGTCTTGAACCGTTGGAAGTAAGCGACGACCCTGCTCTGGTATTGGATGGTCAGACCCGAGCCACAGTTACCCGGTCGCGTCTGGTTGAAGTCAGCATCGTAGATATGGGCAGCAATGATGAAGCCTTGCAACTGTACGCTTCCGGCCAACTGCTGACTCTTGCAGCCGGAGAAGAACATCCGAACCTCCCCATGCTTAAACTTGAAAAGAACGCCCCCGTCCCCGGTGAGGGCCCAAACAATAAATCAATAAATCAAAACGAAATGAACAAGGAATTTTTAGCCCTGCTCGGTCTGCCTGAGACAGCGACCGAAGAGCAGACATTGGCAAGTTTGCGTCTGCTCAAATCAAGAGCCGACCAGGCAGAAACTATCCAGTTGGCGGCAGTAACTTCAGCTGTGGACTCAGCCATTTCCGAAAGGCGAATTTTGGCAGAGAACCGCGACCACTTTATTGCGCTTGGCAAGTCTGCCGGTTTGGACCAGCTGACTGCTACCCTTAAACTGATGCCCCCGCAGCAGAAGCCTATGGGAGTAATCAATCTTCAACGAGAAAGCGCGCCGGGCGGTGGTGCACCGGCCAAAGAGTACACCAAACTCAGTGAGGTGCCCGAAAATGAACTGCTGGCCCTGCGAAAAGATGATCCCGGCAAATATGCCCTGTTGTATAAGGCTGAATATGGCGTTGAATGCCCAGCATTGAAAGACTGATACCAATTAAATAATCAACAATAAAAAGACAATGAACGCAAAAAGTAATTTTTTGAAGAAAGCATTATTTGCTGTGCTGACCATGGTTTGCGCGGTAGCATTTAATAGTACTGCCGGCGCAGTATGTGCGGCAGCTGTAGGAGCGCCGGCTGGTGCCGGTGCTGTAGCCGGTAATGTTGTGGCTATGTTAGCCGGACAGTTTGCTCCTTCCGGTTCATTACGTGCCGGGGTGCTTACAGAGGTGTGGACCGGCGAGATGATCAAGGTTTTCCGTACTGCGCCCGAAGCTTTGGGCTGGATGCAGCGTATCCGCAGTTATAACCAGTATGTGGAAAACGACGTTATCCACTTTACGGAAATCGGCGGAGACCCTACCGTGTTGGTCAATAATAAGACTTACCCATTGAATATTGAAGCCCTTGAAGATGCAGATAAGCCCATTTCATTGGATAAGTTCGATACGACCGCAACCCCGGTGACCGATGATGAGCTCCACGCTTGTAGCTATGATAAAATGGCCAGTGTTCAGGAGCGTCACCGTGACGCATTGCGTGAGAAAATCGCAGAAAAGGCAATTCATGCCCTTGCCCCTGACGAAAATGAAACTGATATTCCTGTAATCAAGACCACCGGAGCAAGCGACGGAACTCGTAAGAAAATGACATATAACGACCTTCTGACAATGAAGCGTGAGTTCGACAAAATGCGTATTCCGGCCAAAGACCGTATCCTGGTACTTTGTTCCGACCACGTTAATGACTTGCTGGAAACAGAGCAGAAGTTCAAGGAGCACTACAACATTAACCAGACCGATGGTAAAATCTGTCGCCTGTACGGTTTTGACATCTACGAATATGACGGCACACCGTACTACACCATGAGTACCGGTAAGAAAAAGGCTTGGGGTGCAGTTCCTGGAGTTGGCGACGCCCGCGCTTCGGTTGCCTTTTATGCCGGCAGAACGATGAAAGCCTACGGTTCAACTAAATTCTATCATAGTGATGCAAAAAATGACCCGCTCTATCATCGCAATTTGGTGAACTTCCGCCAGTGGGGTATTTGCCTGCCGCTAACCAAAACCAAAGTCAGCGGCGCGATTGTCAGTGCACCGCATGCCTAAGTAATGTAAATGTATGGGAACACAGAAGTTAAAATTTCTGGTAATCCACTGTACAGCCACCCCTGAGGGCAGGGATGTGAGCGCCGCCGACATACGGCGAATGCACACCTCCCCCAAGCCCCAGGGGCGCGGTTGGCGGCAGGTCGGTTATACAGACCTTTTCAGATTGGACGGAACGTGTGAACGCCTTGTAAAAAACAACGAGGATGCATACGTGGACGGTTGGGAAATCACCAACGGGGCGGCAGGCTTCAACAGTGTAAGCCGACATGTCGTCTATGCCGGTGGTGTAACTAATGACGGCAAGACACCAAAGGACACACGGACTGCCGCCCAGCGCACAGCCATGGCGGAATATGTGCAGGACTTCCATAGGCGCCACCCCAATGTCAAAATCATAGGACACCGAGATTTGAGCCCCGACCGGAACGGAAATGGGAAAGTAGAACCAAATGAATGGACTAAAGCCTGTCCGAGCTTTGATGTTTCGGAGTGGCTGGAATCCATAGGTATAAAACAGTAGAAACGTGAATGAGCGGCGAAATAGAAACTATCATTGTATCGGCGCTTGTCGCGGCGGTATCAGGCCCTATCGGGTCTTGGTTAGGCCGGAGGGTCGAGCGTGCGAAATATGAAGTAGAAGTTGGCAAAATCCGCGCTGACCTCAACGACAAAATAGCAGAGGTAAAAAGTCACGAACTTGAAAACGTGCGTCAGGCTTCTGATATTTTGATGCAGTCGATAGTACCGCCGCTTCAAGACGAAATAACCAAATTAAGAAATGACGTACAAAGGCTTAATGCAGCATTGGAACGCGTGTGGGGTTGCCCTCATGTTGACCATTGCCCTGTCAAATACGAGTTGCTCCTCTTACCGTCAGGTGGCGCAAACAACCCGGGAAGAAAAGCAGATCGAGACGGAAACCACTTTAAAGGAGGTGAGGGAGGAACAGCAGGAGCAGACAAAGGCACGTGAGGAAACAGGCGAAAGCGTGACGGTTACGGAGATTGAGATCTACGATACCGACCGTGAACCGGACCCCAACACCGGAACACCACCTGTAAAGGTACGTATCAAGCAGCGTACGGACCGTACGGGAACCACCCGGGAAGTGGAGGATTTGCGTAAGCAGGAGACCGCCGATTTGACCATGAATCAGGTGTACGACGGAGGGGAACTATCCGAGGTGGTGGTTGTGGCCCAAAAGCCCGCAAGCCTTTGGGAACGTATGAAAAAAGGTGTTATGTGGGGAACTACTTTAACCGTATTTGCGGCAGCCTTATGGATATTTTACAAACTAAAAAAACGATAGCAGTATGGAAAACGAAGAAGTAAAGACCACCCAGGAAGTACCGGAAGAGGCGGTACAGGATAAAACAGACGAATCAAGAGAACAGGAAGCCAAACCCCCAAAAAAGGCCAAGGATGGAGCAAAGCCGAAAAACCAGAAAGTGACCAAGGCAGAAGCCCCGTCAATGCTCAAGGCGGTAGGGATTGAAGCGTGCAAGCGTCACAGCCTGCCCGTTGTGTGGGTAACTGATGACGGTCAGTGCTTTCCGGAACAGGGAGACGCCAAAGCCCATGCCGTCAATTTGAAGAACAATGGAATCATTAAAGTAACGGCAGAATGAGCACCAAACTAACAATCAATAGAACCAACGGCAATGTCCCCAAGACTTTGCCAGGCGAGGACCATATCAGCGGTTTTGTCGCTTACCTTCCGGAGGCAGAACTTCCGGAGAGCTTCAAGACCGAGCATGTGCAGGCCCTTTCCACGATAGATGCAGCCGAGGCGGCAGGAATAACAGCCGACTCCACCAGCTGGACAGTCAAAGTGTTGCATTACCACCTCAGCGAGATTTACCGCGTGAATCCGGCTGTAAGCCTTTATGTGGGGCTTTTTGCCAAGCCGACCATCAGCGACAATTATACATTTGCCGAACTCAAGACAGTACAGAATTTTGCAGGTGGGCGAATTCGACAGATGGCCGTATGGTGTGGCGATCGCAACATGAGTGCTGACGACATTGTGACTTTACAGGGCATAGGCGACGCATTGGCAGCCGAGGCAGCTGAATTGTCTATCCTCTACGCCCCCAAAGTTACGAATATAAAGCAAATCACCAAGGAAGCGGCCGGTACAGGCAAAAGCCGTGTAAGCGTGGTAATCTGCCAGGCAGGCAGCGGAACCGGTGCCACCCTCTACAAGGACAAGGCCAACTCCGCCAAGAGCAGCGTTAGCGGCTTGGGTACGGTTTTGGGGCTTCTGAGCCGGGCCAAGGTTCACCAATGCATCGCCTGGGTCCGTGAGTTCCCGACAGGTATAACCCTGCCGGCATTCGGGGACGGCACCCTTTACAGGGATATGGACAAAGCGCTCATCGAGCAGCTGGACACCGCCCGTTACCTTTTCTTTGTGACGCAGCCCGGACAGACCGGCAGCTACATGAATGACAGCCACACCATGGACGAAGCCACCAGCGACTACGCGGCCATCGAGAGCATGCGTACAATGGATAAAGCCGTCCGTGGAATCCGCAAATACATTGTGCCGGAACTTGGCGGCAACGTCTATGTAGATGCAGAGAGCGGCAAACTGGCCAGCTACAGCGTCGAGAACCTTATCACGGTGGCGAATCTTGCCCTCGAGGAGATGGAGCGTGCCGGCGAGCTGAGCGGCTACAAGGCAGACATTGATCCCGACCAGGACGTGGCAAGCACCGGCACTCTTGATATTGTCATCAAGAATGTGGCCAGTCCGGTAATCCGCCATATCAACATTAAAATTGGCTTTGCAAAAAGCGTTTAAACAATCTAAAAAACAAGAGTAATGGCAAGTGTTATAAATAACGGTATTCCTTTAGTCAACGGTATGTTGTGCGCCTGGGCCGATGTGGTTATCCTTATCGGCGGTGTGCCTGTTACGGGCATTGTGGGCGTTGAATATGGCGATGAGCAGGAAGTGGTGAACAAATACGGTGCAGGCCGTCATCCGGTCGGGCGTGCAAAAGGCCGAATTACCCCTACAGGCAAACTGATACTTTACCAGGAAGAAGTACAGGCTTTGCAGGCACAAGCCCCCAATGGGCGACTGCAAGACCTTCCCCCTTTCGACGTTATTGTGCAGTATTTGCCTGATAGTGGTCTGATAGTTACCGATAAAATCCGTAATTGTCAGTTTTCGGGGAACTCCAGGAAGTGGAAAGAGGGCGATACCGGGCAGGAAGTTGAGCTTCCGCTCGTGCCGTCACACATAGACTGGGGTGCTCCTAAAGCATAAGAGGAATACAAGAGTCGGCAGCCGTCAGGTGAAAAATCCTGACGGCTACCAGTAGTCAATAAAAAATGATTAAAAACCTTTTAAACGATATGAAAGAAGTAAAGAAAGAAGCTAAAACCTTCGACGGAGGTATTACTCCTGGGCAGGTGGAAGCCATAAAATCAAAGCATCGTAAAGTTTACCGTGTGGATATTGTGGATGGTGAGGATACCCATGTGGGTTATTTCAAACGTCCTGACTTTGCCACAATCAAGGCGATAACGAAAATATCAAAGACGGATGAAGTCGAAGCCGGAAAAGTGTTGTTCGATAATTGTTGGTTGGGTGGCAGTTCTGAACTTCGCGAGGATGCAGTCCTGTTTATGGCTGTTCAGGTTCAGCTCGGCAAGTTGGTAAACGGCTGCATGGGTTCCTTAAAAAACTTGTAGAGGCGCACGCCTTGGCCGACGCAGACACGGAGGACACGTTTGCCAAAGGGTGCGCCCTTATCCGGGCAAACCTTCATATAAACAGTGATGATGTAGAGACGGAGGAAGAGTGGGCCGCACTTTATAATCAAGCCTTATGGCTGGAGTGCTGGCGGAATAGAAACCATGCTGAAATGATAGCGGCTTTGTTTGGGGAGGGAAAACGTTAAGACCTCCAAAACACCCACCAAGGGAGTGGACCGGAGCCTTTTTTAGAAAGGGCATAACGGATAATATCGACCATGTAGAACACCAATCCCAGAATACCAAGTATAAGTATGCCACCGAAAATCCAGCCTATTATGTGTGCTAATATATCAATCATAATGTTAAGTGTATAACATAATGTAAAAGTAATAAATAAATTCAATATGGCTAACGTTTTTGACTATATATTTAATATCGGGGGCAATTATACTGCCACTATAAACGGCATGAGTACCGCAACCGGGGACTTTTCGGCCAAGGTAGACGGCGCCCAGAACAGCATCGGAAAACTAACCATGGTGCTGGCCGGTATTGATTTGGTTAAAAATGCACTTAGCGGCCTTCAACAGGCGACCGACGCATTCAGTGTGTCAGGTATCGCGCTTGACAGCAATATGCACGACCTTAGCGCAGTTGCAGGTGTTACGGGGGATAGTCTTAAACAGATTGAAAGTTTTGCCCGTCAGTCAGCCAAAACCTTCGGAACAGATGCCAGTGTGGCAGTGGAGGGGTATAAGTTGCTTTTATCTCAATTAAGCCCCGAACTTGGTAAATATCCAGATGCTTTGCGTGCTATGGGTGATAATATCCAAATTACCAGCAAACTGATGGGCGGTGACGGTGTGGCAGCTGCACAAGTTCTGACCACAGCCATGAACCAGTACGGAGTCAGTCTGGAGGACCCGACCCGTGCAAGTGAGGAAATGGCGCGAATGATGAATGTAATGGCGGCAGCAGGGCAGGCAGGTTCGGCAGAACTTCCGGCTATATCGGCAGCTTTGCAGCAGTGCGGTATGGCAGCCAAAGCGGCAAATGTCAGTTTTGAAGAGGCCAACGCTGCAATACAAGTTCTTGATAAGGCCGGGAAGAAAGCGAGTGAGGGAGGTATAGCCCTTCGTAACGTGTTGGGACAACTTAGTAAAGGTCGTTTTGTTGAGAAGCAGGTAGCCGATGAATTGCAAAAGGCTGGCATTGATGTGGTGGCATTGGGAGACAATAGCAAGAGTCTGAAAGAGCGTCTCGAACAGTTGAAACCGATGTTAAACGATAGTGCGTTGTTATCGAAGTTTTTCGGTGTGGAGAACGCCAATGCTGCCCGTGCACTTATACAGGGTACAGAAGCGTTGGAGGGGTTCACGCAAGCCGTAACCGGGACAAACAGTGCTACGGACCAAGCCGCCATTATCATGCAGAGCTACGCTGAACGTCAGGCGGTAGTGAACCAGAAAATTGAAGACTTCAAAATATCAGTTTTCCAAGCCACGGGCGACACCACTCTTTGGGCTGGCGCCACTATGAATCTGTTAACCCCATTGGCGCAACTTATGCCGCTTATTTTGGGGGTTGGTAAATTGATGTTGTGGATTAAGAGCCTTAACTGGGCTGGGATGTTTTCCGCTATCCGTATGCGTGTTATTTCTGCTTCTGTTGGCCTTTTAATGTATAATGAAAGTCTGGCGGCAGGTATTGTGGTGAGTGGTGGCTTTAAGGCCAATGTCCTTCAGGCTACTTTTGCCGTTTTGCGCTTTGCCACCGTGGGGCTGTTCAATGCCCTTAAGGGATTGGGGGCGCTGGCGTTGTCCTTTGTGACCGGAGGCACGGCTTCCGCCACTTTTTCTACCATTGCCTCGACTTCCTTTGGTGTCTTTTCCTCAGCGGCGACCACAGCCTGCCGGGCCGTATCAGTAGCCATAAGCAGCATACCGATAGTCGGCTGGATAGCGGCGGCCATATCGGCCCTTATAGCCGTAGGCGTTTATTTCTGGAATACGTCAGCCAAATTCAGGGCTGTACTCAAAGGTACGTGGGCAGCTTTCAAAGCCTGTTTTTCCGGCATTGGGGAACTTGCCAAACAAACCTTTGGAGCCATTGGCGACTTGATTAAAGCCGCGTTCAAATTGGATGCTACCGGAATATCAGCAGCTCTGAATAAGCTAAAGTCTGGTTACACCGATTATGGCAAACAAGTAGGGCAGGCCTTTAACATGGCTTATGATGCAGAAATGGCGGAGTCCGCCAAGAAACAAGCGGCTAATAAGGGGAAGAAACAAACGGCCAACGGAACCGCTGCCACAGTTCCCGCGGTAGAAGTCCCCATAACGGATCCCACCGGCGGCGGTTTGGCAAATGCCGCCGTGGGAAGTGGAAGCGGCGGAGATAGCGGAGCCGGTAAAATCCGCAACGTGACCATCAATATAGAGAAATTGGTTGAGCGTATCGAACTGCATACGTCCACCCTTACGGAAAGCACGGAGCGAATCCGCGAGCAAGTGGCCGAGGCACTTATGGGAGCGCTTAACGATACCCAATTAGCGACAGAATGAAACTACCTGTAAGCATATCATTTATGGCCCTTGGGGCGGCACAGTACGCCGCCAAATCACTTGTAAGGTTCAAACCGGGGCGAACAGGCGAAGCCCCAAGCTGGGAGGGCCGCGGTGCGGACATTACCACTCACGAGATAGGCGCGCCCATTACTGATCGTTCATACTGGGAGGGGCGTTATGCTCTTTGTACACTGACCCTTCGCCATGAGGACGGGTCGGAACTTGAAATCACGGACGCGGTGGCGGCAGTCAGCCGCGAACGCCGAATTGTGTGCACGGGACTTACCGGACGGGACGGCACGGTCAAAGAATACATAAACGCCGGAGACTGGGCAGTCAATATCGTAGTAGGCGTGCAGGCCTTGCGCGGCGGTGTAATCACCGACGACTACCCGGATGAAGAACTGCGCCGGCTCTGTGAGTTCCTGGAAGAAAAGAAACCGTTGGAAGTTTACAGCGCCTTCCTGGATATATTCGACATTACGAAAATCGTAATTAAGAGTTATTCGGCGACACAGGCAACAGAATCGAATTACCAGGCTGTAAGTATCAGTGCGGTAAGCGATGAAGATTATGAGATATACAGCAACGAATATTAAACACCCATTAAACAGTAATTAAAATGGCATTTACAGAAGAACAGGAGGGCAAGTTGACAAAGTTGTTGGCAGCCTTTGAAAATGGAAAGCGAATTAATGAGTTGGACCCGGCAGTCGGTGAGCTTAGCGCCATGCAGATAGAGGTCATGGACGAAACGGGCGAAACCCACCGCATGGAGTTGGAGCGTGCCGTGTCGGAAGCCGGTAACCCGATAGCAGGTCGTTGGTGGGATAGTACCAACGCCACGACAAAAGCCGCGGGTTGGTTCGGCTCACTGGAAGCACTTAAGAAATTGCCCGAAACCTTGGGGCTTGGGCGTTACTTGGTAGCGGACGACCGCACCATGCGGAAACTTGATCCGAAAGACTCCCGACGTTTTGAGGATGGCAGCCCCGCGTCATTGGACGGTAGTATGGGGCAGTGTATGTGGTGTTGGTCTCGTCCGTGGTATTTTACGCGTTGGAGCGACGGAGTGCGTGACAAATGGGCCATTACCATGAAGCCGCTGCCTGGAAAGAAAAGTTATCGTATTCCTGTGGGCGGTATTTCTTGGCTTGGTGCCGGTGTAATGGACCGCACAGAGCAGAAACTATGTTCTGTAATCAGTGAAGACGAACGGTACCGCGGTGGAAACGGTTCAGCCCGTCCAGATACAGACAAAAAAAAGCCTGCGGCAAACACCTCTCAGGCAAGTATGTTGGGCATGCCTGCTACAGTAATCAGTACAACGAATTTCGGAACCTATGCCCGCAAGCGCGGTGAGGGTTGGGAGGCAAACTGGTTTGTAGCTCGTGCCGCCGTAGAAATCCTTATTACCGTAATAATGGGAGAGCGAAACATTCAGGCTGCATTCAATTCTGAACGAGATGCCGATGGTTTGATGCAAGGCGGTTTTGGTTCCGGGGTTACAACTATGGATTGGCAGGGCTGGTCAGATTATAATGGTGTTTATCCTCTCGTGCCAACCAGTGTGGGGCTTGAAATGGGCGACGGTACAGGGCTGGTGTCCTATTCGCTGCCGGCCTGTGAGGGCACCGACCAGGGTACTCCATATAAAACGTTTCAAGTGCCCGTGTTTTTTGGTCTGGTTCATGCCGGTTACGGCCATTTGTGGCGTTGGGTTCGCGGTTTAACAGTGAAGCACGAAGCTGGCGTGAAAACCGAGGTGTATGTGGCTAAAAGCATGACAGCTTCCTTTAATCCCGATAGCATTGACGGGCTTAAGAAAGTTGCAGAATGTCCCCAAACCGAAGGCTATATAAAATGTGTGAGTTACGAGGGGCTTTGCGGCATGCCTACTGAAGTAGGGGGAAGTTTATCAACTTACCACCCCGACTATTTTTATACAGACGGAGCCAAGGCCTCCGGCCTCCGTGTCCGCGCGTGTGGCGGTGGCGCTCACGATGGTGCGGCTGCGGGCACGTTTTGCTCGAGTGCGTACAGTGCGGCTTCGACTGCGACTACGCCTTTTTCGTCGCCCCTCTGCTTTTTTGCGGAAGACCCGGTAATCGAATAAAACGAAAACGGGGCGAAGCCAAAACGAAAAATGACCGGAATTTTCGGCATGAGTTCTTTGAAATTTTGAATACCAAGATGCCCTCTTTGGCGGTGGTATGGGAAATTCCAAACCCCGCCTTTGGCGGGCGAATTTTTGTGAGAAGATTGAAGACATTAGCTGGAACATGCGGGAAAAATGTTACTTTTGCAAAGTCAAAACAGACCGGTTGCAGTCCTTGCAGTAGTGTACCTCCGTGTCCGCGCGTGTGGCAGTGGCGCTAACAATGGTGCGAATGCAGGCACGTTTTACTCGAATGCGAACAATGCGGCTTCGACTGCGAATACGCATTTTTCGTCGCCCCTATACTTTGCACAATAATATATTATGCGATATGGGATTGGACCGTGCCACTTGGCAAAAGATAACTTAATGCAGAGGGTGCCAGTAGGACCATAAGGCCTCGACCGTTCCCGAAGTGTGCAGAGCAGACCCAACAGACCCTTAGACCCGATGAAACGTTATGGCTATTTGTTCGACCGCATTTGTTCGATAGACAATTTGCAGGCAGCCGCATATAATGCGGCACATGGTAAGCGAAAGCGCGATGAGGTGCAAAAATTCTTTGTAGACTTGGAAAATAACCTGCAAGGAATTTTCACCGAATTGCGGTCACATACTTACCAAACATCCCCTTATGATATTTTTATAAAGTACGAGCCTAAGCGGCGCGAAATCTACAAGCTACCATTTAAGGACCGAGTTGTACAGTGGGCAATAATGCAGGTGCTTGAGCCTGTATGGACACCACAGTTTACAGCAGATACGCACGCCTGTATTCGTGGGAGGGGCATTCATTCGTTACATAAGCGACTGTGTGATGACTTGAAAGCAAATCCAGAGGGCACGCGCTACTGTCTGAAACTTGATGTAAAGAAATTTTATCCGAGTATTAGTCACGAAATCCTTAAATCAGTATTGCGTCAGAAAATTAAAGATCCTGATGTTCTTTGGTTGCTTGACGGTATTATTGACAGTGCGCCTGGTGTACCCATCGGCAATTATATTTCCCAATACTTCGCTAATCTTTATTTGTCTGAACTCGACCACTTAATCAAGGAGGTGGTTGGTGTGCGGTATTATTACAGGTATGCTGATGATATTGTCTTACTTGCTGGGGAAAAACCAGTTTTGCATGGCGTGCTGATTTTCATAAATGATTATCTGCAAACGGAACGGTGCTTGTCGATTAAAAGCAATTACCAGATTTTCCCGGTAGAAAGTCGGGGTATTGACTTTGTAGGCTATGTCTCTTACCACACACATAGCCTTGTTCGTAAGCGAAATAAAAAAGCTTTGTGCAGGGAAGTGGCGAAGCTGCGGAAAAAAGGAGTTCCGGAAGCTGAGATCATGCTTCGGACCGCTTCGCGTGTCGGCTTCATGTATCATTGTAACAGCAAACATTTCTTAAAAATACTTGGTATGAAAAAATTCAGCGAATTTGTGCCGGCAAAATCCGGCAACTTGACTGGTACAAAGTACCACATTGATGCAATTTTGAACCGTGAAATCCACTTGACCGGCTACACCGTAGCCCCGTCAAAGCATAACTCGGAACCGTGTCTCACACTCCAATATGAAATTGAAGAAGCACTGACCGAAATTATGCAAGACGGAACCAGTCGCCCTGTTATTGATGATGAGGGCAACACGGTAAAAGATTGGGTGCAGCATATCACTTTCACAGGTAGTCAGGCATTAATCCGCCAGCTGGAGGGTGTGGAGATAACAGAACCAGTCAGGGCCAAAATAATAAAACAACCAATCGAACGGAATCGGTGCTTTTATAAAATCGTCGATCCGGACGATTAAAAAAGCAAACAATAATGAACACAGCAACCTACACAGACAGAAAAACGTTTGTAAAGTATGACGACAGCCATGTGCTGCTTTATTTGAATGAGCAACAGGGCGAAGTAACTAACCCGGAAACTGGCGAAAGTACACCTGGTTATACATATACCGGAGACCAGCCCGATGGCTCAACCATGATTTTTGCGCAAAACGTAACGGAAGAAAACCGCCGCGACAAGTTCGTCGCCGGTCTTATTGGCTTCCATTATGATGTAGACGCCCAAATCGCCACTCTGGCCAATGGAACGGATACCCCGGAACATAGCGCCGAGCTGCAACAGTTTGCCGCCTTACGTGCAAACTGCAAAACAGAGATTGACGAACTGTTGGCCCGTTCTCTTTAATCGTTAGGCTATGGCACGAACGATAGAGGAAATCAAAAAAGGCATGACCACCGAATGGATGAAACAACCGGCGGTCATGTCTGCCTACGGGCTTGACGGTAAAAAGACGTTTAAGGACTGTTTCAGTGCGGCCAGTCTTGAAAACATTCTTTTTTATATCTTCGCGTTCGCGGTGTGGTCGCTTGAGTCATTGTTCGACTTGCACCGTGATGAAGTGGATATGCTCATAGAACGTCTTGAACCGCATACCCTGCGTTGGTATGTTGCCAAAGCGAAAAATTACATGCAGGGTTATTCATTGGTAACGGATTGTGATTATTACGATATTTCAAAATTAAGTGCCAGTGAAATAGAGGCAGCACAGGTCGTAAAGTATGCGGTGGCGACTGAAAGAAACACGGTTGTATATATCAAGGTTGCACGCCAGGGACCGGAGGGGAATCCCGAAGCCTTGACAGATGCACAGCTTGCCGGCTTGCGCTCCTATCTGAATGAAATTAAGGATGCCGGAGTATCTATCCAGGTTCGCAATGAACCCGCAGACAATATGCAAATTTCCCTGGCCATATATTACGACCCTACGCTTTTGACCATATCTAACGGTACAGGAGTTCTTTCGGACGGTTCAGAGCCCGTGCGTGAAACGGTAAAATCTGTAATTACCGGTTTGCCGTTTAATGGCGTATTCCGAAAAAGCGACCTCATGGCCGCACTCCAGGCTCTGCCATGTGTGAAAGTGGCAGATATTACCAGTGTGAAAGTCAAGGCTAAAAATGCACTAACCGACCCTGTGGAAGTAGTAGGCTACAGCGTACCGGAAAGCGGTTATTACGAAATAACCAGCCTAAATGTTGATTATAAACCTTATAACACCGTTGGATAATGTTTAAAATAGATTTTAAACGGTTGGCTGCCATTATGCTGCCAATATCCTTGCGGCGCCCGCTTATATTTGGGTTGCTTCGTGCCGGTTTGGTAGGTGTTGAATGGGTTTATAAGGACTTCATGGAGGCACGGGAAGGGCATAATTTTCGGCTGACACATAACGGGCAGGTCTGCTATTTACGCGGTATGTTGCATTATTATTTTGGGCCCGGCTTCCAAATCGGCACAATTAAATGGGAGGGTAAATGGTTGTATGCCGTAACAGAATCCGGAACAAAAATACCGCTGTCCGTTTCTGAAAAAAACAAAGGCGTGCCGGTAGTGTATAGCGAGCAAATGTTGAATGCTTCGCAAAATGATTTTGTGGTATTCATACCTTCACGTTATATGTCGCGAGAGGGTGAAATAGAAGCAATGGTGAACAAATTCAAGCTTATTTCCAAAAGGGCAATATACATGAAAATAGATGATCCGCTGGCTACTGGTGGTTCACATGTTTTGTCTTCATGGAGCCCTGACGAGTTTAACCATTTAATTACTGTAAGAAAATGAATACAGCGAATTACTTGAAAAGCGGAAAATATCCACTTTCTACGGAGACCCTTTCATTTATCCAGGATCAGATTAAGTTACTTGAAAATTTGTCTGGATTGGGTGGAAAAAACTATATAATACAACCGAATGGCAAGATCGGCGGTATTGTAGTCATAACTAAAAAGATTAAAACCGGCATTATCGAAAAAGAAGAACGGGAGGTGCTGGAGTTGTTAGACACCCCGGCATATTCACAACAGACCAGGTATGTGACGGTTTTAACTGAAAAAAAGAATATTGTGGCCGATGACCAGACCTATGCCGAGGCCAGAATATACAGGCGAGCCCAATTCAGTGCCACTCGAGGGGTAGAAAGCTACCCAATCAATAGCTTTGTAAATTTCGTGAATCATTCAGCCGTTACGCTGGATCCATTCCCTACAAATGCAATTCTTGCAGAAAGAATCCGGCAGATGCCAGCTACGGTGTTGGAGTATCTTAAAGACACTTTGGCTAAGAAACTGACTTCATCTGCGATGAAAGGAATTACAAGGGAACAGATAGACGGATTGCGTACGTCTTGCGTGTTGTCCTGTTCCGAAAGTGTTGCACTTTTCGGGTGTTCAGATTATACCTTGATAGTGACAGAACAGGGTAGTCGTCAAGTACGGCAGGAATTGATACAAGGAACCGACAGACATTATGTACGAACTTATAACGGTGTAGGCTGGGGAACATGGACACAACAGACAGAAACAGCCATGCACCTTGATGTTAAGATTGTCGGCACCAGGGTATATGTACGCCATGGCGCACTTGGGGAGGACTGCGACTTGGTCTTGCTTCGGAAAAAGAAGCGAAGCCGTTGGAGAGCTACAGGAGGTGCAAATGCTTACAGCAAGAACAGGGGTATTCGGAAAAGGAGAAGTGCCAAAACTCAGTATGTGTATTTCAAGGGTATAAAGTTGAGCAAGGGGACCCCAGGTAAATGGTATGTGCCTAAATGTGTCGCTGTCGATGACAAAGCCAGAGACGGAAACTTAATAGGCAAGGAATTACCCGGTTTATGCGCATCGCTGTTTTATGTTGGAACTGAAGGCTATTATCGCATACAGGGAAGCCGTAAAAGAATAGTTCTGAAAAGCACCAGGAGCGGTAAGGGTAAACAGCATGCAGGTTACGCCCCCATTGGCTTGCAAATTGCCAGGTTAACCCCCAAAGGGGGCAAAGATAGCGGAGGGGAAATTGTGAAAATGAAATACCGCATAAGTCAGTATGTAACGACAACAAAGATTGTGAACGGGAAGCCTGTTCCTGTGGCTTGGAATTTTAAACGGTCTTTTTCGATGGAATAGAGCAAAAAAAAGTGGGGTGTAATACCTCACTTTTAAGTCCCCGCGGTCGAAACACTATGTACGCCCATCTGAACAGGATTATTTAAAATCTCTTTTCTAACCTTCCGGCACTTTTCGGTAGATTTCTCTCTACACAGGGCTGAAAAGCAGGCAAAGGGACCCAAATATAACCATTCCCTCACTTATCTTATCCAGGGAACCAAAATCGGCATTTCTCGAAAGTCCCAAAAGTCCAGGGACTTGAACGTCGCCTCAGCTAACAAACATGTTTTTTACGAAAATTCTAAACGGTGTATATCGGACTACAAACGGACTTTTACTGGAGTTCTAACAGTGATGCAAAAATACAAATTTTATTTTGATTAACCAA
Organism: Oscillospiraceae bacterium; assembly: GCA_020025595.1. Lineage (GTDB taxonomy): Bacteria > Bacillota > Clostridia > Oscillospirales > Oscillospiraceae > Faecousia. Next base: position 2,852 of record JAHHRV010000017.1, on the reverse strand, counting down.
TAAATACGAGGTAATTATGCTGAATGAGTAGGATTTACAAGAGTGCCCCGCTTCCATTTATGGGGCAAAAACGGTATTTTGTTCGGGCTTTTTCTGAAACGCTCGAAAAAGTAGAGGGAAAGGTCGACACAATCGTAGACCTGTTCGGTGGCAGTGGGCTATTAAGCCATACGGCAAAAAGAGTGCTTCCGGACTGCCGTGTCGTGTACAATGATTATGATGGTTATACAGACAGGCTTGCTGATATAGACCGCACAAATGAAATTTTATTACTGATTAAAGACCGTTTAATTGGTGTTGAACCCAATGCCAGATTGACCGAAAAACAGCGGGCTGACGTGTTGGCCATAGTGGAAGCATACGAAGCAACGAGCTATGTCGATGTAATGACCATTGGCCGTTCCTTGCTTTTCAGTGGCAAGTGGGTTAAGACCCTGGAGGAACTGCGCAAACATACCATGTATAACCGCGTAAAGCCTGGTGGTTATAAAAGTACAGGGTATTTGGACGGTTTGGAAGTGGTGCACATGGATTATAGGCAACTATTTGACTTGCATAAGGGCAACTGTCGTGCGTTGTTCCTGTTGGATCCGCCGTATTTAACGACGGAATGCGGCCAGTATGAGAACTACTGGAGACTAACAGACTACTTGAATGTTTTGAAGCTGACAAAGGGAACGAAATACATTTATTTCACTTCTGACAAGTCGCAAATAACGGAATTGTGTAACTGGCTGGTTGACGAGTTCGGAGAAACAGCCCCGCTGTATGGCGCAAAAGCACAAGTTAGAACCAATACGCTGAACTATCAAGCGAAATTTAATGATATGATGATAACAAGAATTTAACTACCTCAATAATGCCAGGGAAATAAAAATGCCCCCGGCTTGTTTGCAGACTCCTACCTCATACAAACATACAACACCCAAAGGGAGCAGCCGGGGGCAAAATGCCTTCGTCTTTTCCCTTTGGGTGTTTGCTAAAATGAGGTAGGAGTGACAAAGATAATAAATTATGCTGAATGACAATTTATGAGGTATTGAAATTTTTAGGAGAAATCTTGGAAAGGCTTGCGAAAGCCGGTATAAAATCAAGTGACTACAAGTATATAAAACTATATGAAGATTATAACAAAGCTCGCGAAACAGGCGAAAAAGTGGGTTATATCGTGGCTGTTCTTGCGGAACGTTACGAAGTAAGCGAGCGAACTGTTTACGATGTCATAAAGCGTTTCGGTCAGGACTGCAAAAGCGTTTCAGTGTGATGTTTGGCCAAAGCTTGTGTAAGGCAAGGAAACAGCCTAATTTCGCGTCTACGAATGGAAAACAAGTATTATAGCATCTTAGACAAAATATTGCGCTGTGGAAGAAAACAGAGCAATAAAAAGGGTGATATTATTTATTTGCTTAACGAGCAGTTGTATTTATCACCTTCAGATCTTCTAACCATTTTTGAGGGTCACAATATCGCACGCAAGAAGTTGCGCAGTGAATTAAGTTTATTTATGTCTGGAGAAAGAGACCTAAGCAAGTACAGGGAAGTCGGGATAAATTGGTGGGATTATTGCGGGCAAATGCTCATAAACAGTTATCCGACCTATTTTGAGAAGTTGCCGGCTTTGATAGCCCAAATTAACAGGGAGAAGCGGAACAGCAAAAATTATGTTCTGTTCTTGGGTTCAACTGGTGTAGAAACCAATCAGGCTCCATGTTTAAGCCTTATTCAATTCCAAATCGAAGACGGCGAATTGGTCTTGTCAGCCTATCAAAGAAGCAGCGATGCAAATTTAGGTTTACCAGCTGATATTTACCATTTATATTTGATAACGCGACAAATTGAATTGCCTTTGAAGTCAATAACGCTGAACCTTGGAAATGTTCATATATATGCAAACAATGCAGATAAAACGCGTGAACTTCTGGCAGGAAACGAAGCGGTGAGGTTTGAACTGAACGTGTAGAAATGGATGGAAAGAACCAGATTTTTTTACAAATTACAAACCACAACAACGCTGATTAAAAACCATCTGAAAGGCTTTTAATCAGCGTTTAATTGATGTTCAAATCCTAATAAATACAAGAGAAAAAAGGAAGCGAAAAAAAGAGAAGTTTTGCTCATTTCGTTTTCAATTTCTGCTCGTTTCGTTTTTGCGATTATATGAAGTCAATGAATTTAGTGAAGTGGATATTATGCTTTGTTTTGCCATTGCTTCTCGCAGAATGGCGGTTATAGACTGGAGTGGTGAGGAATATCCAGGGCAGGTTAAGCGTTCCATCACAATGATGTTAAAGAATTATGGAATAGAACGTTTCTTATGGAATACTAAAAAGTTTGAGGATTCTTTGGATTGGAACAAAGTTCGTCGAGGTGACTATTTGCCATTGCTGTTCCGAGCTATGAACATACAACTTAACAAGGATGGATATTCCATTGCGTTTTGTGATACAAAATCGGATTGTTTTCATTATACAATATTACCAACCGTCGAATTCATGCAATTTGATAATACAGAATTAGATGATTGTCTAACTATTATCAGTCCTAAGATTTACAATATCTATCTTACAGACAAGGGAAATGAATTGTCTAAAATAATGCTGTACCTAAAAAAGAAATTTTCTGTTCCGCTAAGTGAAATCAAGCAATTTTGTTTAAGAGATAAAATTTTACTTGGAATAGGGAACTCTATAATTGTAGATGAATATAGAAAAGAAATTGAAGAACTTGGAGGAAAGATTGAAGTTGAAGAAGTTGACCGATAACAAACAGCACTACCGCTTAAAGCGAAACGCTGCCGAACATTACCGATAAGGATGAATACGAAAGAACTTATTAGAAAATTGGAGCAGATG
>JAHHRV010000016.1 GCA_020025595.1 Oscillospiraceae bacterium | reverse complement strand
GAATGAACACTAGAACCTGAATCTAGCGAGTCTACCAATTCCACCACTCGCGCATGTCTTTAATCGGTTGCCCGATTGCTTAGATATAATATCATGCACAAAAGCATTTGTCAACACTTATTTTCAAATTTTTACATCTTTTTGATTACTCTTTTCTTTTTGCCGTTTTTCTGCTATAATAGTCGCAAATAATCTCTATTAGGAGGAGCAATATGGAATTTCTCCCGATTTGCAAACAGGATATGATTGATCGTGGTTGGGAGCAATGCGATTTTGTGTATGTCATAGGTGATGCGTATGTGGATCACCATTCTTTTGGTCACGCTATCATCAGCCGTGTGCTGGAGCAGGCCGGCTACAATGTCGGTATCATCTCTCAGCCCAACTGGAAGGACCCGAAGTCCATCGACATTTACGGCAGACCCCGTCTTGGCTTTCTGGTTTCCGGCGGCAACATGGACTCTATGGTAAACCACTACTCCGTTACAAAGCATCACCGTAAAACCGATGCCTACACCCCCGGCGGAGTCATGGGAAAGCGCCCTGACTACGCTACCATCGTTTATTGCAATCTGATCCGTCAGACCTACAAGGATGTGCCCATTATCATCGGCGGCATTGAGGCAAGCCTGCGCCGTCTGGGCCATTATGATTACTGGTCTGAGTCCATGAAGCGTTCCATTCTTCTGGATTCTCAGGCAGACCTGCTGCTGTACGGCATGGGCGAGCGGAGCATTGTCGAAGTTGCAGAGGCTCTGAACTCCGGAATGGATGTGCGTGATATCACCTATATCGACGGCACTGTATTTCGCATGGACGAACTGGACGAAAGTCTCCCGACCATCGTTTTACCTGCTTTTGAGGAACTGAAGGCCAACAAGCGCAAATACGCAGAGAGCTTCAAAGTCCAGTACGGCAACTGTGACCCCTTTACAGCCAAGCGTCTGGCAGAGCCCTACGGCAAGCATTATGTGGTGCAGAACCCACCCCAGAAGCCTCTGACCAGAGAGGAAATGGACAATGTCTATTCCCTGCCCTACTGCCGCACCTACCACCCCAGTTACGAAAAGGCAGGCGGCGTCCCCGCCATTGAAGAAGTCAAATTCAGCCTGGTCAGCAACCGTGGCTGCTTTGGCGCCTGTTCCTTCTGTGCGCTGACCTTCCACCAGGGACGAATCATCCAGACCAGATCCCACGAATCCATTCTGGAAGAAGCCGAAAAAATCATTGCAGAGCCGGACTTCAAGGGCTATATCCACGATGTTGGCGGCCCCACTGCCAATTTCCGGTTCCCCGCCTGCGAAAAGCAGCTGAGCAAGGGTGCGTGCTCCCACAGACAGTGCCTGTACCCCACTCCCTGCAAAAATATGCGCGCCGACCACACGGACTATATTACGCTTCTGCGTAAGCTGCGCAAGCTGCCCGGTGTCAAGAAGGTCTTCATCCGAAGCGGTATCCGTTTTGACTATCTTCTGGCCGACCACAAGGATACCTTCTTCCGGGAACTGGTTCAGTACCACATTTCCGGACAGCTGAAGGTCGCCCCGGAGCATGTATCCGACGCTGTCCTTTCCAAGATGGGAAAGCCCAAAAATTCTGTCTATAACCGATTCGTGGACAAATACTATGCCCTGAACAAGCAGTACGGCATGGATCAGTACCTGGTTCCCTATCTGATGTCCAGCCATCCGGGTTCCACCATGAAGGAAGCCGTGGAGCTGGCAGAGTACACCCGTGACATGGGTTATATGCCGGAGCAGGTACAGGACTTCTATCCTACCCCCTCCACGCTGTCCACCGTCATGTATTATACAGGCTTAGACCCCAGAACCATGGAGAAGGTCTATGTTCCCACAGATCCCCACGAAAAGGCTATGCAGCGTGCGCTGATCCAGTACCGCAATCCCAAGAACTATTATCTGGTTCGGGAAGCACTGATCAAGGCCCACCGGGAAGACCTGATTGGAACAGGCCCCAAGTGTCTGATTCGCGCTATCGCTCCCAAGCCCGGCGGATACACCAATTCCCCTCCCCCCAGAAAGAGCGGCACAAAGTCCAGGAGCAGCGGAGCAAATCAGAAGTCCGGCTCCAGACAGCAGAGCAAGGCCCCTGCCAAAAAAGCGCCGCCTTCCCGCACAAAACCCTCTGCGAAACCCAGTACAAAACCCTCTCGTGCTCCTGCCAAAGGCAAACCTGCAAAGCGCAGATAATCAAAAGCCGCCCGACCGGGCGGCTTTTTCTGTGTTCTGATTCAGACTCTGGCGCATAGATTGTTCCATACATCTGAAACATGAGGTGATAACCATGGAACAGTTCAGCAATCAAATCACGCTTCGTGGCACACTGGCAGCAATGCCGACATTCTCCCACGAAAACCACGGCCGGAAATTCTACAAATTCTTTTTGGAAGTTCAGCGGTTGTCCGGCGCAGTAGACACTCTCCCAGTAATTGCAGATCTGGCACTGTTGGAGCAGATGGATCTGACCGGAGGCAGTAAAATCCGGGTGGAAGGCCAGATCCGCTCTCATAACCGTTCGGACGAGACAGGCCGACATCTGCTTATTTTTGTCTTTGCAACAGATTTATGCGCAGAAGAAGGCGAACCAATCAACGAGCTTGTCATCTCCGGGCCCATCTGTCGGGAGCCCAACTACCGCCAGACGCCCCTGGGCAGAGAAATCTGCGACATGATGCTTGCCGTGCCCAGAGCCTTTCACCGGGCGGATTATCTGCCCTGCATTCTCTGGGGCCGCACCGCTCAGCTGGGAGCATCCTGCCATACGAGAGACTGGATTCAGATTGAGGGGCGCTTACAGAGCCGCATATATACCAAGTACATCGAAGATACTGCATATGAACGCACAGCATACGAAATATCTGCATTAAAAGCCACGGTAATGACAGATCCCGAGTAATGTCGTCAAGATGCATCAAGCAAGATTAGTTCCGCCTATCTTCCGTTTTAATCTCTGTTTTTCTGTGAAAAGTTTCTGATATTCACATTCTATTTACAGATGCGACACAATTAGCGTATACTTCTGCGCCATATACATCCGTTTATGCACACTTTGCACAGGTTTCTCCACAGCTAGCGCCTTGCATTTCACTGTGCAAAATTTAAGATATTAATAATTTTTACGAGTTTATTCGTGATTATGTGAGCATAAAGTGGATACTGCATTCACCCAAATGTATATATATTCACATCAGCGAATATATTAAACAAAAAAATTAAAATGCAGGAGCACATTTTCGCTCCTGCATTTTTCATTATAACTTCTCACCCAGAATGGACTTTGTCGCGTAGGCGTTCAGATCCATCCCGGCAGTATTTCCTGCCAGATACTCATAATAGCCCTGGGCTCCGATCATCGCCGCATTGTCGCCGCACAGGCTCAGCGGAGGCAGATAAACCTGCACTCCCAGCTTTTCTGCCGCCTCCAAAATATCCTTTCGGATTCTGGAATTTGCAGCAACACCGCCGGCAATCGCCAGATTTTTATGTCCGGTTTCTTTCAGCGCCTGAACCACTCTGGGAACAAGCATATCCGAGACCGCTCTGGTGAAGCTGGCGCTCAGACTGTCGATGTCCAGTTCTTCCTGAATCTGCTCGGCATGATGAATGGTATTCAGTGCCGCCGTCTTCAGGCCCGAGAAACTCATGTCATAGGGATTCTCGCCGGGCTTGGGCCGGGGCATGGGGTATTTGGTATCATCTCCCCGCTGCGCAGCCCGATCCATTGCAGCACCGCCGGGATAGGGCATGCCAAGCACTCTGCCGACCTTGTCAAAGCACTCACCCGCTGCATCATCCAGCGTGGTGCCCAGAATCCGCATCTTGGTATAGTCTTCCACTTCCACGATCATGGTATGTCCGCCGGACACAACCAGACACAGAAACGGGGGCTTCAGATCAGGAAACGCCAGATAGTTGGCAGCAATATGTCCGCGAATGTGGTGTACCGGGATCAGCGGTTTTCCCATCGCCATGGCGGCCGCTTTTGCGAAATTCACACCCACCAGAACCGCACCAATCAGTCCGGGTGCGTAGGTAACCGCAACTGCATCAATATCGTCACGGGTCAGTCCGGTCTTCTCCAGTGCTTCGTCTGCAAGGCCATAGATTGCCTCCACATGCTTTCTGGAGGCGATTTCCGGAACAACACCGCCATAGACCTTGTGCAGATCCACCTGAGAGGCAATGCAGTCCACAAGCACTTCCCTGCCGTCTCGCACGATTGCAACCGCGGTCTCGTCACAGGAAGATTCCACTGAAAGAATGTTCATCTTTCCCAGTCCTTTCTGAGGATCAATGCATCCTCTTTTGGTTTTTCGTAATAGTTTTTTCTCCGTCCGACCTGCACAAATCCCATGGATTCATACAAGGTTTTTGCCGGCTCATTGCTCACACGGACTTCCAGTGTCAGGCAGTGGGCATCCAGCCGGCGAATCAGTTCTTCCACCAGCTGCCGTCCCAGACCCTGTCTGCGATATTCCGGTCTCACCGCCAGGTTCAGCATATCCGCTTCGCCCAGCACCGTCTGGGAACCGATATAACCGGCCACCGTGTCGCCATCCACAGCCACAAGCCACAGCGACAGCTCGTTGGACAGCTCGGAGCGCACAGAGTTTTCACTCCATGCGTCCGAAAAAATCATCTTTTCCAGTGCTGCCACCTGGGCAACATGGTCTTCATTCATTCGTTCAATCGTAATCATTTTGCATCGTACCAGCTCTTGCCCCATTTGGCTTCGGCATTCAGAGGCACATTCAAATCCGCTACATGCTCCATTTCCCTGCTCATCAGCTGAGCAACCTGAGGAGCAATTTCCTCCGGGCACTCCACGATCAGTTCGTCGTGTACCTGCAAAATGAGCTTTGCCTCCGGGAATTCCTCCCGCAGCGCATGGTCCACACGAATCATGGCAAGCTTGATCAAATCTGCCGCTGTGCCCTGAATGGGGGTATTCAGCGCAATGCGCTCTGCACCCTGACGGACATTGTAGTTGCTGCTCTTGAGCTCCGGAATGCTTCTGCGGCGACCGTAGATGGTTTCGGTGTAGCCCTTCTCCCGGGCATCGGCAACCACCTGCTTCATATAGGCCCGGACACCGGAATAGGTGGACAGATACGAATCAATATAATCTCTTGCCTCCCAGCGGCTGACACCAATGTCTTCCGACAGGGAAAATTCAGAGATACCGTAAACAATGCCGAAGTTAACAGCCTTTGCATGGCGGCGCTGGAGGCTCGTAACCTCCTCCACCGGCACACCGAACACCTGAGATGCAGTCACCGCATGGATGTCCTGACCGGAAACGAAGGCATTAATCATGGTCTTATCGTCTGCAATATGAGAAAGGACCCGCAGCTCAATCTGGCTGTAGTCCGCATCCACCAGAACACAGCCTTCCCTGGGGACAAACATCTTGCGGATTTCCGCGCCCAGATCCGTCCGGACCGGAATATTCTGCAGATTCGGTTCTGTAGAAGACAGCCGTCCGGTGGCAGTGACCAGATTCTGGAAGGTGGTGCGAATCCGTCCATCAGAACCGATCACCTTCATCAGTCCGTCTGCGTAGGTGGACTTCAGTTTGGTCAGCATTCGGTAATCCATGATAGCAGGAATGATCGGATGCTTGTCCTTCAGCTTTTCCAACACCTCTGCATTGGTGGAATAGCCCGTCTTTGTCTTCTTGACCGGAGGCAGCCCCAGCTTCTCAAACAGCAATACACCCAGCTGCTTGGTGGAATTGATGTTAAAGGGCTCTTCGGAGTAGGAATAAATCAGCTTTTCGCAATCGTCGATCCGCTGAGCCAGCATCTTGCCGAAGGACTCCAGCGCCTGCTCATCAATTGCGATGCCTGTCCGTTCCATGCGATAAAGAACATCGCACAGCGGCAGCTCGATTTCCTGATAAAGCCGCTCCATATTCTGCTTTTTCAGCTCTTCCATCAGCGGCTCCCGGAGCTTCCAGACTGCCTCAGCGCAGCCCACCGGGTCTCCGTCCTCCACCTGCATTCCCAGGAAATTGGTAGCAAGCTTGGAAACCGGGTATTCTGACTGAGACGGATTCAGGTCATAGGCAGCAAGCGCCGTATCAAACACAAACTCCGGAACCGGCAGACCCAGATCCGCCAGATGATGCATAGTAGTCTTGCTGTCGTGGCTGATAAACTCTGCCTTTGCCTCCAGCAGCTCGGTCAGAGAACCGGCCTCCAGAGGGGTAACACTGCACACGCCGTCTTCCCACGCAATGCCCACAGAGCCATCCGGTGCCATGTAGACTGCACAGCTGGTACCGGGGGCAGGAAGGTTGTCACAGCGTTTCAGCGGTTCGCCTGCGTTCTCCGGAACAGCAGTCTCCAGCTGCTCATTGCGCAGCTGATACCGGTCGATCAGCTTTACAAATTCCAGCCGTACAAACAGGTTGTAAAGGTCCTGTCTGTTGGGAGGCTGAATAATGGCATCCTTCGGAGAAAACACAATCGGTGCCTCCGGACGAATGGTGGCAAGATCATAGGAAAGGTAGGCATTTTCCTTGTCAGCCTCCAGCTTTTCCCGAAGCTTGGGACGAATGGAGCTGTCATCGATGTGCTCATAAACGCCATCCAGACTGCCAAACTTCATCAGCAGATCTGTTGCCGTTTTCGGGCCGACTCCGGCGACACCGGGGATATTATCAGAGGAATCACCCATCAGTGCCTTCAGGTCAATGAGCTTCTTGGGTTCGAACCCATATTCCTCCCGGAACTTTTCTTCATTGTAAAGGGTTGCGGTGGTCTTGCCCTGCTTGCTGATGACCAGCTTGACATTTACATGCTCATCAATCAGCTGCAAAGAGTCCCGGTCACCGGTAACGATCACGCAGTCCCAGTCCTGCTCGCCGCAGATTCTGCCAACGGTTCCGATGACATCGTCTGCTTCCCATCCCTGACATTCATAGATGGGGATATTCATTGCTGTCAGGACTTCCTTCATCACCGGCATCTGCATGGCAAGCTCTTCCGGCATACCATGGCGGGTAGCCTTGTATCCATCATACTGCAAATGACGGAAGGTAGGGCCATGCAGGTCAAAAGCGACACACACCGCCTCCGGCTGTTCCTCTTTTTCCATGCGTTCCAGAATGTTCAAAAATCCGTAGATTGCATGGGTGAACAGGCCGTCTCGTGTGGTCAGCGGGCGCACACCAAAGTACGCCCGGTTGATCACGCTGTTTCCATCAAGGATCAGTAATTTCATGCTTTTCTCCACTTAGTGCCCTGGGGGGTATCAATGATTTCAATGCCGCGAGCCTTCAGCTCATCACGAATACGGTCAGCCTCTGCAAAATTCTTAGCCTTCTTGGCCTCAGTTCTGGCTGCAACCAGAGCATCGATCTCGGGATCTGCATTGGCTGCTTCCTCCTGCTCCTGCTGCTTGCGAACCTTCTCGGCAGCGGAAATCAGGTTCAGGCTCAGCACCTTATCAAAGTCAGCCAGAACTGCCAGCTTGGTAGCGTCGTTGGTCTTGGCCTTCAGTGCATCGTAAACTGCGGTCACTGCAACGGAAGTGTTCAGGTCTCCGTCCAGTGCCTTGACAAAACGCTCCTTCAGCTGAGCAAATGCAGCTTCATCTACATCGCCCTCAGCCTTCAGCGCTGCGATCTTGGCAATCAGCTTTTCATAAGCAGCAGCTGCGTTGTCCAGGTTTTCCCAGGAGAATACCAGGTTCCGGCGGTAGTGGCTCTGCAGGCAGAACAGGCGGTAAGCCATGGGATCATAGCCCTTCTGCTCCAGCAGGCTGACGGTCAGGAACTCGCCCTTGGACTTGGACATCTTGCCGTTGTCGGTGTTCAGATGGTGTACATGGAACCAGTAGTTGCACCACTTGTGACCCAGGTAGCTCTCAGACTGGGCAATCTCATTGGTGTGGTGAGGGAATGCATTGTCGATACCGCCGCAGTGGATATCCAGATCCTCACCCAGGTGCTTCATGGAGATACCGGAGCACTCAATATGCCAGCCGGGATAGCCAACGCCCCAGGGAGAATCCCACTTCAGAGCCTGATCTTCAAACTTGGACTTGGTGAACCACAGAACGAAGTCATTCTTGTTGCGCTTGTTCAGGTCCTGCTCAACGCCCTCGCGGACGCCGACAGCCAGATCATCTTCATCGTGGTCGTTGAAAACATAGTACTTTTCCAGCTTGGAAGTGTCAAAATACACATTGCCGCCGGAAATATAAGCATATCCCTTATCCAGCAGGCCGGAAACGATCTTAATATATTCGTCAATGCAGTTGGTAGCAGGCTCCACTACATCGGGACGCTTGATGTTCAGCTTGTCGCAATCAGCAAAGAAAGCATCGGTATAGTACTTTGCGATGTCCATAACGCTCTTGTGTTCACGCTTGGCACCCTTGAGCATCTTGTCTTCACCGGTATCTGCATCGGAAGACAGATGGCCCACATCAGTGATGTTCATAACACGCTTGACATTATAACCGCTGTAGCGCAGTGCCTTTTCCAGCACATCCTCCATGATGTAGGTACGCAGGTTTCCGATATGAGCAAAGTGGTAGACAGTGGGGCCGCAGGTGTACATTTTTACAATGTTTTCAGAGTTGGGTTTGAACAGTTCTTTCTTATGAGACAGGGAATTATACAGATACATACTCATTTCTCCTTTAGCATATTTTCTAATTTCTCAATACGATCCTGAAGCAGCTGAAGCTCTTTTGCAACAGGGTCAGGAATGTGGACTTGATCAGTTTTTTCGCCATTGATTCGGACGACCCTGCCGGGTACGCCCACGACTGTGGAATTATCCGGGACATCCTTCAGCACAACTGCGTTGGATGCCACACGGGAATTATTTCCAATAAAGATGGGGCCCAAAACCTTTGCACCGCTGCCCACCATGACATTGTTTCCCAATGTGGGGTGACGCTTGCCCTGCATGACACCTGTACCTCCAAGGGTAACCCCCTGATAAATCAGGCAGTCATCACCGACAACAGTAGTTGCGCCAATGACAATTCCGGTACCATGGTCGATCACCAATCGTCTTCCAATGGTAGCTGCCGGATGGATCTCAATTCCCGTCAGCCATTTTGCTAGCTGGCTGATCAGACGGGCCAGGAAATAAAAATGATATCTCCACAGCCAGTGGCTGATACGGTAGCAAAGAATTGAATGAACACCATTATATAACAACAGGATTTCCAGTTTTGAACGGGCTGCCGGATCATTTTTCTGATATGCCTCCAGCGTTTCCCTTACATGAAGCATAATACCTCCTAAATAAAAAACGCCTCTTGTACCAATAGGCACAAGAGGCGAAATAGATTCGCGGTTCCACTCTCATTTATTACTCATGGCTGTGTCGTAAGCCAACGGACTCTCGTCATAGCTCCCGGACGCACTTTCATCCACTTCACTCATCCGGGCTTACAGCCGGTGACCCAGACTCTCTGCGAGATTCCATGAACTACTCTTTCCGATCATAGCCATATTCAATTTAAGTTATTGTACCATTGTCTATAGGGTATTGTCAAGCTCGATTCATCCTATGTAAGTACGGAAAAACCTGTTCCACCAAATTCACAATACCGCCCGGATATGAAGAAACCTGTCGCAGATATATTACTTGCAATAAACACCTTTATCAAAAGAAAAAGCGGCACGAAACGCTTCATGCCGCTTTTGATCATTATGTCCGTTGCAGAAAAATAGAATTACTTCTTGCTCAGACCCAGAGTGCTCCAGTTTTTGACGAAGTATTCTGTTCCGGAGTAAACCGTGGTAATAACGATCACAGCCGTAACAATGGTGCTCACGATCTGCACCGTGGGGAAAGCCATCATCACGCACAGACCGACCATGGTGCTGGCGGTCTTGACCTTACCGCTCCAGCCTGCAGCAATAACAGTGCCGTTGCCCACAGCCACCAGGCGCAGGCCGGTCACTGCAAACTCTCTGGTCAGTACGATCATCAGTGCCCAGGCGGGCATGGTACCCCACTCGACAAACATGGTCATTGCCGCAATGGTCAGCAGCTTATCTGCCAACGGATCCAGAAATTTACCGAAATCACTGACCTGATTATAGTGCCGTGCGATGTAACCATCCACAAAATCGGTGGCACTGGCAATAATGAAAACTGCCAGACCAATCCACATCCACATACCGCTCTGACCGCCGCTGAGGTACATCAGAACCATGTACACGGGAATCATTGCTACCCGAAGCAGGGTAATTTTACTAGCTGTTGTCATTGTCTCAGTCCTCCACGACATATCCGGTCAACTCTCCATCGATGTTGCCATCAATGCAGACATTGACAAACTGGCCTTCCCGAATGGGCTCGTCTGCTGCGATCCAGACTCTTCCGTCGATGTCCGGAGAATCTGCATAGCTGCGGCCGAAGTACTGGCCGGACTCTTCATCATATCCATCGCACAGGATTTCCAGCACCTTGCCCTTCATGGACTCGTTGTAGTCATCCATGATTCTGGACTGGAGCTCTTCCACAATTTCCGCGCGCTGCAGTGCAATCTCGGTATCGGGATAGTCCATCAGAGCTGCTTCACTGCCCTCCTGGGGAGAGAACGGGAATGCGCCTACGCGCTCCATCTTCTGTTCCTTCAGGAAATCGCACAGCTCGATGAATTCTTCTTCGCCCTCACCGGGCAGGCCGGTGATGATGCTGGTACGCAGTACCAGACCGGGAATTCTTCTGCGCAGCTCCGGCAGCAGCCAGCGGATGTATTCGCCGTTGCCCCGGCGGTTCATCTTTTCCAGAATGGTATTGTTGCAGTGCTGAATGGGAATATCCAGATACTTGACGATCTTGGGCTCATTTGCAATGGTATCGATCAATTCATCGTCAATTTCATCCGGGTAGAGGTAATGGATGCGCACCCAGTGGATGCCATCGATCTTACATAGCTCTTTCAGCAGTGTGGACAGCAAGCGCTTGCCACCGGGCAGGTCTGTGCCGTAGCGGCTGGTATCCTGTGCCACCACGATCATTTCCTTAATGCCCTGACTTGCCAGCACTCTGGCCTCATACAGGACTTCATCCAGTCCTCTGCTGCGGTACTTGCCGCGAAGAGAAGGAATGACGCAGTAGGCACAGCGGTTGTCGCAGCCTTCTGCAATTTTCAGATAAGCGTAATGCTCAGGAGTTGTCAGCACACGGCCGGTTTCCACTTCCGGTGCGTCGATATCGCCGAAATCGTAAACCTTCTCGCCGTTCAGCAGCTTTTCGATTGCAGGAACAATCTCTGTGTAGCTGCCGGTGCCCAGAATGCCGTCTACTTCCGGCATTTCATCCAGGATCTCCTGCTGATAGCGCTGAGACAGACAGCCTGTAACCAGGATCTTGCCAATTGCACCGGCATTTTTCAGCTCGCCGGCCTGCAAAATATTGTCAATTGCCTCTGTCTTTGCCGAGTCAATAAAGCCGCAGGTGTTGATGACAACCACATCGGTTCCCACAACATCCGCTTCTACTGTGTGGCCTGCCTCCTGGACACGATACATCATTCGTTCGCAGTCCACCTGATTCTTGGCACAGCCCAAAGAAATAAAACCTATTTTAGCCATGATTCATCCTCCAGAAATTCGTCCGTTTCCGCTCCCATCTGTTCCAGTGCTCTGCGAACCGCTCCATAGCTGTGTCCCCGACGCATCAGTGCATCGACTGCACGCTTTTTCTGCCGTTCATCTGCCCCCTGTGGAAGCTTGCTTCGAAGAAATTTCAAAATATAGTCTGTTTGATCGGGATAGTCCTCCAGAACCTCATCCCACAGATCCCTGGGGATCTGTTTTTCGTAAAGTGCCTGTTTTGCACGGCTTCTGCCATACCCTTTTGCGATGCACCGGGAAACGATCTGCGATGCAGTCTGGCGATCATCTACCAGATGCAGATCCTCCATCCATGCAACCGCTTCCTTGGCCTGCTGCGCATTTTCGCCCTTTTGTACCAAGCGCTGCTCCAGAGTCTTTCGGGATACGCTGCTGGCAGAAACGATCCGCACCGCCCGCATTTTCGCAGAATACGCACCGGCGCTTTCGGTTAACTCTGCCATTTTCCCCTCTGAAAGCTCCAGTCCCGGATAGAGGGCAAAATCCTCAATGGTCTGGCGATATACCCGCATGACGGTACCTGAGTCAAATTTGACCAGATACCGTCCCGAACGATCGGGTTTTGAGGCTACCGAATCAATCCTCATCGTTAAAATCGTCAGCGCTTACCGCAATTGCTTTTTCCGCTGCCTTCGGCTGGGGACGGGCGGGACCACCCATGAGCTTGTACAGATTCTGACGAACCTCCTGCTCCACCTGATCTGCGATCTCAGGGTTGCTCTGCAGATAGGTCTTTACGGATTCCTTGCCCTGGCCGATACGCTCATCGCCCATGCTGAACCAGCTGCCGCTCTTCTGGATGATGTCCAGCTGAACTGCCAGATCTACCAGTTCACCCCACTTGGCGATGCCCTGACCGTACATAATGTCGAAGAAAGCCTCACGGAAAGGAGGTGCCACCTTGTTCTTGACCACTTTTACTCTGGTCTTGTTGCCGATGACATTGCCGCCCTCTTTGATGGACTCGACTCTGCGTACATCCAGACGGACAGAAGCATAGAACTTCAGTGCGTTACCGCCTGTGGTGGTTTCGGGATTGCCATACATAACGCCGATCTTCATACGCAGCTGGTTGATGAAGATGACAACGCAGTTTGTCTTTGCGATGGTGCCTGCCAGTTTACGCAGTGCCTGAGACATCAGTCTCGCCTGCAGACCCACAAAGGTGTCGCCCATTTCGCCCTCGATTTCAGCCCGAGGCGTCAGTGCTGCAACAGAGTCCACGACCACTGCATCAACAGCGCCGCTGCGGACCAGTGCATCGGTAATCTCCAAAGCCTGCTCACCGGTGTCCGGCTGAGACACCAGCATATTGTCGGTATCCACACCCAGAGCTGCTGCATACACAGGGTCAAGAGCGTGCTCGGCATCCACGAAGGCGACTTCGCCGCCCTGCTTCTGGGTTTCCGCCAGAATATGCAGTGCCAGAGTGGTTTTACCGGAAGATTCCGGTCCATAAATCTCAATAATTCTGCCCTTGGGCACGCCGCCGATTCCCAGCGCAGCATCCAGTGCCAGAGATCCGGTAGGGATTGCTTCCACATTCATCTCAGGTCTGTCGCCCAGGCGCATGACTGCACCCTTGCCAAAACTCTTTTCAATCTGGGAAAGCGCAGTTTCCAATGCTTTTTTCTTATCACTTGCGGGTGTAGGAGCTTCGTAAGCGCCGGTTTTCTTTGCCATGATCAATAATCCTCCCTGCAATACTGGGCAAGACACGCCCGTTCTCTATCATTATAATCTTTAACTCGTTGACGGACGGTAAAGCCCTCCTGAGTCATAATTTCACATACATCGTCCCCCTGGCCCATGCCAAATTCAAAGCACAGATAGCCACCGGGTTTCAGGCACTTTCGGAAGTTTTTTGCGATGGCCCGATAGAAATCCAGACCGTCCGTTCCGCCCCACAGTGCCATATGGGGTTCAAAATTTTTCACGCTGTCGTCCAGCTCCTCCATCTCCTGACTGGTCACATACGGAGGATTGGAAACGATCATATCAAACTTGCCCAGGAACACAGGCGGCTCCTTCATGGCATCCACCTGAACGCAGGAAACCCTGCCGGACAGCTTGTGATTGGTGACATTTTTCTTTGCGACAGCCAGTGCCTGCCTCGAAAGATCAGCCAGTGTCACCTTTGCATCCTTTACCCGGGTCGCAATCGCCAGACCGATACATCCGGAACCGGTACACAGGTCCAAAATTCTCGGTGTCTCATCCAGGAACAGCGCCTGATTGATGGCGATTTCCGCCAGTGCACAGGTGTCATCTCTGGGAATCAGCACATCCGGAGTTACGACCAGATTCAGGCCGTAGAAGTCCCACTCCCCCAGAACATAGGCAAGGGGCTCCCCTTTGATGATCCGCAGCACTGCCGACTGCATGGCTTCTACCACAGCATCGCCTGCATACTTGTCACCGTCTGCAAGCAGTTCCTCCTGGGTTTTGCCTGATACATGCTGCAGCAGCTGCCGTGCAAGCATCCCCGCCTGCCTCGGTTCTTCTGTGGCAAGGAATGCATGGCGCGCCTCTAAATACAAATCCGAATACTTCTTTACCACTCGTCGCTACCTTCCTTTTCCGGCAGAACTGCATTCACTGCTGCAATTGCTACTTCAATCATATCATCGTCCGGCTCATTGGTGGTAAAATGCTGCATCCACAGGCCCGGAGCTGTGACAATTCGGGTCAGCCAGTTGTCATTTCTACCCACCCAGCGGTTCATCTCATAGCTGATGGAAACAACCAGCGGCAGCAGCAAGAGCTTAAACACGATCATGATCAGACGATACGCAAATCCGCCCCGCATAGCTTCCAGCCCGGGAACCAGGCTGAGCAGAATCGAAGATGCCACACTGAATACCAGAATAGAAAGAATCATCACAACCAGCAGGAAGCTGGTGCCGCATCTGGGGTGCAGTCTGGTCTGAACACGAACATTCTCTACCGTCAGCGGCAGTCTTGCCTCGTAGCAGCGGATGGTCTTGTGCTCCGCTCCGTGGTAAGAAAACAGCCGTTTCATCTCTTTCATCCGGGAAATCAGGATCATATAAGCCATAAAAATGATCATACGGATCAGACCTTCGATCAGGTTGATTCCGATATTGCTATGAACCCAGCGATCAAAGAAACCACCCACAACCATGGGAAGCAGGAAAAACAGCAGGATGGACAGTCCCAGGCCCACGAGCACAGCCATGCTCACCAGAAACTTCTGAAACCGTTCGTTGCCCAGCTTGGCTTCCAGCCACTTTTCAAATTTACTCGGTTCCTGCGTCAGGTCATCTTCCTCAGGAGAAAGATCCGCAGAGTGCATCAGCGCTTTCACGCCCGTGATCTGAGCGTCAAAGAAATTATACACGCCACGAATCAGCGGCCATCTCAGGGGTGAATTCGCTGCAGGGATCCGCCGATTGGACACTTCCAGATTCATGCCCTCTTTGGTGCGGCAGACGATGGCATCTTTTTCCGGGCCGCGCATCAGAATGCCTTCAATCAGAGCCTGTCCGCCGATCATTGTCTTAAATTTTTCACAGGAATTACAATTATCTTTTTTCGACATTTTTACTATCCTCACTGTTTTACCGGTAAACATATGGACACCAGCGTACCGCCGCCATCTGCGTTTTCCAGTTCCAGAGCACCGCCGTGCATCTGAATGATCTCGTCACTGACCGCAAGGCCGATACCGGAGCCACGGGCTTTGGAGGCGCCCTTGTAGAATTTCTTTTTTACCAGAGGCAGTTCATCCTCCGGGATTCCGGGACCGTAATCCCGAATGTGTACCACTACCGAATCGCCGGTGCAGCGGATTTCAGAGTCAATCTGTTTACCCTCACCGCCGTGCTTGGCTGCGTTATCCAAAATATTAAGAAATACCTGGCGCATCCGCTTGGGATCACAGGGTATTTCCGGAATATCGTCGTCGTTGTCCTGATAGTTCAGCAGGATTCCCTCTTGCTTGAGGCGGCTGCCATACATATAGACCGTATCCTCAAATTCTGCCCGGATATCTGTCATTTCGATGTTCAGCGTCATCCGGCCATCCTGAATCCGAGTGAAGTCCAGCAGTTCCACCACCATTTCTGTCAGGCGCTTTGCTTCTCTCAGGATAATTCTCATGCCTCTTCTGGTCTGAACCGGGTCCATGGAATCCATGGACAGCAGGGTCTCTCCCCATCCGGTGATTGCTGTCAGAGGCGTGCGCAATTCGTGAGAAAGCGAAGAAATAAACTCCGTCTGTGTCTTCTCATTCTGATTGATCTGGACCGACATTTCGTTGATGGCATCTGCCAGTTCCCCGATCTCGTCCAGATACTTTGTTTGAATCTGAGCACCGTAGCTGCCGCCTGTGATCCGCTTTGCGGTTTCTGTGATATCCGCAATGGGAATCAGGATGGAATGAATGTAGTAGTTACTGATCAGCAGCAGCACCAACAGGAACACCAGGCAGAAAAGTACCGTAATGATCACAATATAGGTGATCTGCATATTCATCACTCTGATACTGGTAACAAACCGAAGTACGCCAATGACTTCGCCGCTGCTGTAAATCAGCGGTGTAGATACGGCCATGATCCGTTCCCCGGTGTTTTCATCCTTACCGAGGAATGTCCGCAGACTTCTTGTGCTCATTGCTTCGGAAATCTCCGATGTCTGAGGTGTTTTTCCCACCCAGGGGCCATAAGAAGATGCTACCAGTCTCCCCTGCGCATTAATAAACTGCAGCTCAATGTGGTTCCGATCTTCATAGGTTTCCGTAAAATCCACACAGGACTGATAGAATTTTGTGTAATCATAATTGATGTTATCTTCAAAGAAATCTTTGGTAGTCTTTGCACGATACCGCAAATCCGACTCCATTCCAGAGTAATAATACGCTGAAAAGCTGGCTGTGACAAGAAGCACGCAGACAATAACCAGCGGTACCACCACAAGGAATGTATTTGTCAGCCATCTGCGCCGAAGGCCGCCGCGTTTTTTCATGTGCTTCCCTCTTTTCCTTTCCGTCAAGCGCCCCACTTATAGCCGAATCCCCACACGGTGGTGATGTAAATGGGGTTTGCCGTGTCATCTTCGATCTTGATCCGCAGGCGACGAATGTTCACATCTACGATTTTCAGCTCACCTTCGTATTCCCTGCCCCAAACTGCCGACAAAATATCCTCTCTGGACAACGCTCTGCCGGGATTCTGCATAAACAGCTTCAGGATGGAATACTCCACCTGGGTCAGCCGGATTCTGGTACCCGACTTCTCCAAAGTATGGTTTCGGGTATTCATCACAAACGGGCCCTGCGTCAGCAGCTCGGAAGCCGCCATAGCATCTCCTCCGATTCTGCGGAAGAGCG
This sequence comes from Oscillospiraceae bacterium, assembly GCA_020025595.1. GTDB lineage: Bacteria > Bacillota > Clostridia > Oscillospirales > Oscillospiraceae > Faecousia. The sequence continues at coordinate 29,173 of JAHHRV010000016.1, read as the reverse complement.
CATCAATGCGCGCTGTCAGCTCCGCAGGAGAAAAGGGCTTTGTCACATAGTCATCGGCGCCGGTCATCAGTCCGGTAACCTTGTCCATTTCCTGGGTTCTTGCTGTCAGCATAATAATACCCATCTGTTTGTTGTTTGCACGAATACTGCGGCAAACCTCAAATCCATCGGTATCCGGCAGCATGATATCCAAAAGAGCAACACCAATATCCGGGTTCTCATTGATTTTTCTGAGTGCCTCTTCACCGGTGCCTGCCTCGATTGCTTCGTAGCCCGCCCGCTTCAGATTAATTACAACAAAAGAACGAATATTGACCTCGTCTTCCAAAATCAATACTTTTTTCATACTATACCTCTCACAATTCTCCTGTTTTCCAATCGGACTGGATCAAATGAAAAGCCTCTTTCATCTGATCTGCGTTCACGCCCAAAAGTCGTGCAGCGTCCTCTAATTCTCCGGCATAAACCACAGAATCCGTTTTCTTCAAAACAAATCGGTGATTTTCCGCAGCCTGCACAGAGCGTTCCTCTCCTGTCAGCACATACAGTGTCCACAGCTTAGAAAGCTCTGTTCTGTCTTTATTCCATATTCCAAAACTATACTGACCGTTTCCTTTAGGAGCAACACAAACCCGAGAAGCTGTCGCTGCATCCAGTTCCATGAACCAGCCTTCCTTGTGGTTGTGGTAGGTGTACAGCTTTGTTGTCTCATCTCCCTGCGCATCGATTGCATACCAGCGGATCATGTACTCCTGCTGATCCTGTTTTCCAGGCTGTGATGCGCTCATCGGAACCAGTTCCGGAAGCTCCATGACCCCGTCGTGATCAATATCACCGGGATAGAGGAACTCGTTTTCCAGAATGTCCGTTTTCGTTCCCTTCAGATCCAGCATCGCAACATTGGTCAGTTCTCCGTCTATAACAGAGAATACATCCGTAACAATGGTATTTTCATCAACGACGCTGGAGATAAAGACCGCCGGCTTTTTATCAGATACCAAACCAGTCTTAATAAACTTCATCTGACTCAGCGGCCGAGAAAGCTGAACCTCCGCAGACTGTTCAATTTGGCCGTGGTTCATTGAGAATACACAGATCGTTCCGTTGTCAGACTCGGTTCTTCCCGGATTCAGTACAACAATCTCCTGCTGACCATCATCGTCAATATCATATGTAAGATATTTCTGGTAATTTGCCGTCAGCAGTTTTTCGGGCTGCTGGCCTGTAAATTCATAGACTGACAGGCTGCGCAGGACCTGATTCTGGACCTGATGCCCAACAACCATTTCAAGCCCCTGCTCTCCATCCAGCTGGACATAATCCACCTGCTCGAAGGCCGTTCCGGTGCTTTCAACACTGCTGCTGAGATGGTACTTCTCATTCTCTCTGGAAAAAACCATAATCTGCAGAGGTTTTTCCTGAGGGCCCTTTGCAAAGACAATCACTTCTTCTGTGCTGTCTCCGTTCAGATCTACCATCTGTACCGGCTGTTGGTTATCGCCGGAAATGGGAGCACAAAAAGTCATGTCCTGCATGGCTGCTTCCATAACGGTCTGCAAATTGGTAAAGCTCTCTGAGCGTCGTGGGAGGCAGTACATCTGATCTACAGTCATCACACAGCCGCACAAGGAAATTACCAGCGGGGCAACCACCGCTCCCATAATCAATCGTTTATATCGATTCAATGTATTACCTCCCTTCCGACTGATTATTATATCACTTTTCCACCACAAATGGAAGTTATTTTAGTACAACATTTGCTTCTCCCAGGCGGTTTTTCAGCTCTTTCAGCATAGATTCTGCCAGATCGCAGCGAGTACCTCTGCGCACCTTGGTATCGGCAAAATACAACACCACGCCGCTTTGTCCCGGGAACATATTCAAAATTGCTTTCACCTTGCCGTAATCCGGATCCTGCTCGCTGGGAATGCGCAGATAGAGCGTCCCTTGCGGCTTCTTTGCCGCCGGCTTCAGCTCCTCCTCCGGCATCTTCTCTGAGAAATCCGAAATAGGTCTTGCTCGGTTGACAATGATCTGAGGGTCTTTTTCATCCCGCATGGACAGCTTGCCGGTGATGACCACCGGAGAGTTCTCCTTCAGATATCCGCCGTACTGGTTCAGCACATTGGAAAATGCCAGCATTTCCAGGGCAGCAGTATCATCCTCGATGGTCACATAGGCCATCAGGGAATTGTTCCGGGTCGTCTTCATCTTCACCGACTGGATGATGCCTGCAATGCTGACGATCTGCTCATCTGTAAAGTGGCTCTCTTCGTCCAGCAGCGAGCCAATGGGAATCACATGGGTGTTTTTCAGGAACGGCCTGTAATCATCCATGGGGTGACCGCTGAGATACAGTCCCGTGGTCTCCTTCTCCATGCTCATCAGATCTGCTTTGCTCAGCTCCGGCAGAGTGGGAATCGGAATAGACGCACCGGGCTCATCCTCTTCCATCATGCCAAACAGGCCCATCTGGCCTTCCAGATTTTTCTTGCGGCTGGAGGCGATGGAATCCATCATGTTTTCATAAACCGCCAGCAGCTCGCTGCGGTGTCTGCCAAAGCAGTCCATAGCGCCGCACTTGATGAGATTTTCCACCGCGCGCTTGTTGAGCTCCTCGCCCATCCGCTGAATAAAGTCTTCCAGTGACCGGAACGTCCCGCCTTCCTGGCGCTTGGCAACCATGCTGCGAATCAGACCTCTGCCGATATTCTTTACCGCGCCCAGGCCGAAACGGATGTCCTTTCCTTCCACAGTAAACACATCTTCCGAACGGTTCACATCGGGCGGAAGTGCCGCAATGTCCATTTCCTTGCATTCGGCAATATAGCCGGAAACCTTGGCTGCAGAATCCAGAATCGAAGTCATCAGCGCCGCCATGTACTCTCTGGGGTAATGGCACTTCAGATAGGCTGTCTGGTAAGAAACAACTGCATAGCAAACCGCATGGGCTTTGTTAAATGCATAGTTTGCAAAGTCAACAATTTCATCATAAATCGACTGGGCAACCGCTTCGCTGACGCCTCTGGCCATGGCACCGGGAATTCCCTGTTCCGGGTCGCCGTAGACAAAGACCTTTCGTTCTGCCTCGATGACCTTCATCTTCTTTTTGGAGATGGCACGGCGGATGTTATCTGCCTGACCCATGGTATAGCCGCCCAGGCTCCGGAAAATTTCAATAACCTGCTCCTGGTAGACAATACAGCCATAGGTGACCCGAAGAATCGGCTCCAGCAGTGGGGTCTTATAGGTAATCTTCCGGTGGTCCAGCTTGTTTGCAATAAAGGTGGGGATGGAATCCATAGGGCCGGGTCGGTACAGTGCCACAATAGCCGTCATATCTTCGATGGAAGTGGGCTTCATGTTGATGCACACACCGGTAATGCCTGCCGATTCCAGCTGGAAAACGCCCTGTGTTTTGCCTTCGGACAGCATCTTAAAGGTCTCCGGGTCGTCATCACGGATTTTTGCAATGGAAAAATCCGGAGTATGGCGGCGAATCTGCTCTTCTGCGTCCTTGATTACCGTCAGGTTCCGCAGACCCAGAAAGTCCATCTTCAGCAAGCCCAGCTCCTCGATGGTGGTCATGGTGTACTGGGTGACGACGGTATCGTCATTTCGGGACAGCGGCACATAGTCGCACACCGGGCGGGCCGTGATCACGACACCTGCAGCATGGGTGGAAGTGTTTCTGGGCATTCCCTCCAGGCTTCTTGCAGTGTCAATGAGCTTTTTCACCCGCTCGTCTTCTTCATACATCGCCTTCAGCTGAGGAGATGTCTTCAGTGCTTCATCCAGTGTGATATGGGGCGTGCTGGGAACCAGCTTTGCAACCACATCTGTTTCTGCGTAAGTAAAGTTCAGCGCACGGCCCACATCCCGGATGGCTCCACGGGCAGCCATGGTACCGAAGGTTGCAATCTGCGCCACATGGTCAGAGCCATACTTGCGCATGACATATTCGATGACCTCGCCTCTGCGCTCCTGGCAGAAGTCCGTATCAAAGTCGGGCATACTGACACGCTCCGGGTTCAGGAAGCGTTCAAAAATCAGCGCATACTTCATCGGGTCCACTTCTGTGATGTGCATACAGTATGCAACAATCGAAGCTGCACCGGAACCACGGCCGGGTCCGACAGGAATGCCCGAATCCTTGGCGAATCGAATAAAATCCCAAACGATGAGATAGTAATTTACATAACCCATCCGGCTGATGACACCGATCTCATATTCCAGCCGGTCTTTGTATTCCTGGGGCGGGTTTGCATAGCGCTCGGCAAATCCATCATAACAGAGTTTGCGGAAATAGGTTTCACTGGTATAGCCTTCCGGCACCGGGAACGACGGCAGATGGTACTGGTTGAAGATAAATTCCACATTGCACCGCTGGGCAATCCGAACGGTGTTTTCAAATGCTTCGTCATATCCGGGGAACAAAGCCCGCATCTGCTCTTCGCTCTTGAGGTAGAACTCCTCGGTTTCAAAGCGCATCCGGTTCTCTTCGTCCACCGTCTTGCCGGTCTGGATGCACAGCAATACATCCTGCATGGCTGCATCCTCTTTGCGCAGATAATGGGCATCATTCGTGACCACCAAAGGCAGTCCCGTCTCCCGGGCCAGTCTCTGGATTCCCTGATTGACGGGAATCTGCTCGTCGATGCCATGATCCTGCATTTCCAGGAAGAAATTCCCTTCCCCGAAAATCCGGGAGAGATTCAGTGCGTATTCTTTTGCGCCATCATAGTCGTTGTGCAGCAGTCTCTGAGGAACTGCACCACCAAGGCAGGCTGACAGCGCAATCAGGCCCTCATGATAGCGTTCCAGCAATTCCAGATCCACTCTGGGCTTGCCGTAAAATCCATTGATAAAAGCCTGTGACACCAGCTGGCACAGGTTTTCGTAGCCCTTCATGTTTTCACACAGAAGCACCAGATGGTACGACTCATTGTCGACACCGTGCACCCGATCGGAAATTTTACGGGGTGCAACATAAACTTCGCAGCCAATAATGGGTTTGATCCCTGCGGCTTTGGCTGCCTTATAAAAATCAATACAGCCATACATGACACCGTGATCAGTGATGGCTATGGCATCCTGCCCCAGCTCCTTCACCCGATCCATCATCTTACTGATGCGGCAAGCACCATCGAGCAGGCTGTACTCCGTATGCACATGCAGATGTACAAAGCCCATTAAACTTCCTCCTTGGCAATCATCATCAATTTCTTTAACCGCTGGTTCATAGCCGGTTTTGTAATGGGCGGTTCCATCATTGCGGCCAGTTCCGTCAGACTGGAAACAGGATTCTGTTCCCTGGCCAGAGCCGCCTGCTGCAGTTTGGCCGGCAAGCGCTCCATCATGTTCCGCTCACGAATGATTCGGATGGCGTTGATCTGCTCCTGAGCAGCATCCACAACCTTTAAGGTGTTTGCTTCATCGCAGTTGCAGCGCCGATTGACCTTATTTTTCAGTTCTTTTTCCAGCTTGGTCTCTATGATTCCCATGGCAGCCACCGGGGCACCCAAAAATGTCAGGCAGTCGGAAATCAGATCGCTCTGCTTCAGATACAGCACCTGGCTGCCGCTGCGGCTTGCCATTTTGGGATAAAAGCCCACGGTTTCTTCCATCAGCGTGTATGTCTCCCGGGCCACGGCCTGGTGTGCTGTTACCAGCTCCAAATGGTATCCTTTGGCAGGGTCAGTTACAGAGCCACCTGCCAGAAAAGCGCCCCGCAGGAAGCCAGTCCGGCAGCATTCTTCCTCCAAAACGGAAAGATTCACATGCAGCGACAGAATTTTATCCGGTTCAAATCCATAGGTATTAAAAATCGTCTCCAGCTTCTCCGGATCCGTAATCTGGAATACCAGTTTTCCCGGTGCTGCCACAGACGGGAACTCATCAAAATCCAGGCCAAAAGCCTTTCGAAACAGCTTCGGCAGCAGCAGTGCAAAATCCCGGCTTTCCGTAACGATCCGGATGGCATCGGGCTTAAATGTGTTGCTGTACAGCAGGATTCCGAAAGCCTGAGCCACAGCGCAGCAGCGTTTCGATGGAAAATCCCTGCAGATTTCCGCCTTGGCACCGGCAGAAAAGGACAGACTCATTCCATTCACTCCCTCATTACCAGATTCTTACTTCCGGCTCCAGCCGAATACCGGTGTTTTCATATACCCGGTCAGACACCTGCTTGAGCAGGCTCTTCACATCTTCCGCAGTTGCATCGCCCAGATTCACAACGAATCCTGCGTGCTTTTCAGATACAGCAGCGCCGCCCACACGGAATCCCTTCAGGCCGGTCTGTTCAATCAGAGCCGCTGCATAGCCGCCCACCGGGCGCTTGAATGCAGAACCTGCGCTGGGCTTATCCAGGGGCTGAGATGCGGTGCGCTTGCCGATCAATTCCTTAATACGGCTGCGGATTTCCTCTTCAGGCTTGTGCTCCAGTTCAAATTCCGCCGCAATCACGATCCAGTCATGATCCTGAATGGCGCTGTGGCGATAGGAAAAACCGATTTCATCCCGATTCAGCCATCTGCAGTTACCCTGGTAATCCGCAATGCGTACACGGGTGCACACATCTTTGATTTCGCCGCCGTAGGCACCGGCGTTCATGAAGACACCGCCGCCAATGCTTCCGGGAATTCCGTGAGCAAACTCAAGGCCGGAAAGGCCCTGGCTTGCTGCAAACAGAGCCGCCCGGCTCATGGTCACACCGGCCATCACGCGGATACCGGTATCGCTGATGCGTTCCATTCCGTCCAGGCAGTCCTTCAGGCAGATCACCAGTCCGCGGATACCTGCATCCGGTGCCAGGACATTGGTTCCGGCGCCAAGTATAGCAGGTTTAATGTCCATTTCAGCGGACAGTTTCAGCAGCTGAGAAAGCTCCTCCTCCGTTTTGGGCATGGCAATGTACTGTGCGTTGCCGCCGATGCGGAAAGAAGTGAACTTGGAAAGGGGCTGCTCATTTCGCAGCTCTAAAGAAGGGATATTTTCCCTGATTTTATCAATAAATTGAATCATTTTCAATAAAACACCTCCAGGGGTATAATAAGTACAGTATATCATACACCATGTTTGTTTTCAATTGTCGCCTAAAGTTAATTTTTTGTTACAAACGAAAAAGAGCAACCGATAAATCGGTTGCTCTTTCGAAAGGTAATCCTTACTTTTCTACGATTTCCAGCACTTCCATGGGACATGCCTTGACGCAGATACCGCAGGCAATGCACTTGGAGGTAGGAGCGTCTACATTTGCCACCATGACCTTCATGGGACATACTTCGACACACTTACCGCAGTTGGTACATAGCTTCTTGTTGATCATGTAAACACCGGTCTTGGGGTTCTGGGTAATTGCACCAGCCTCACATACCTTTGCACACTTGCCGCACTGGATGCAGGTCATAGGCTTAGCTCCGCCATTCTTACCGGCAACAATCTGGATGGCAGACTTTTCGGGGTCAAAAGTCTTGTAAAATGCCTCAGAGCAAGCGCGTACGCACTCCAGGCAAGCCATACAAGCAACGTCTTTCTTAACTGAGAGTTTCTTCATAGCAGAGGATTCTCCTTCTATTCATTATGTAGTCATCCTCATTATACTAGTCTTATGAATAAAATGCAATGCCAATTTGGTATTTTTCCACCGATTTCGCATTTGAGATAAAAAGATCTGTTTCTCATCTCTTTTACAAAAAATCCCGACTATTTTTCAGATCCTTGGCAATACTATATTTGCAAATACCTTAAAAGGAGGATTTTCATGAAAAAATATATCTGTGGTGCGGCAGCAATGCTGCTGGCAGCTACGCTGCTTTTTGGCTGCGGTAAAAGCAATGTTTCCAGTCATCCCGGTGGAAAAATCACCGAACCTACGGCTGTCATGCCTACCATCATTCCTGAACCGACCATGACGAGCGAGTCCACTCACGCTACAAATGCCACAACCAATCCGGTAACCAGACCTTCTGAAGGGCCTGACCGCGAATCCGAGATGACCACACCTTTCTCCAGTGGCGCAGCCGATTCTGAAGACCAATCCAATCACAGCGAAAAAAATCGAACCGACATTCGTCCGTAAAAAAATGGCGCGGAATTGCTCCGCGCCATTTTTTATTAAAGGATCATCAGATAGCGGGTAATATTGCGTTTCATCCGTTCTGCCGCTTCTACTGCCGCAGCAATCGGATCAAGGTTTTCATGTTCCTTCCACGCACCCAGAATGGAACTGCCCGCACAGCACAGTGCACCGTGTCCCAGCTGGTCAAAAGCCTCCGATGCGTTTCTTGCGTTGGCGCCGGAAACATCCAGTCCGTCCACCAGCAGGAAGACCTTGGGATACTTCTTTCTCAGATTTTTCAGACTGATCGCATTGGTAGCGCCTGCCATCGCCGCGATTCTGGAGTACCCGCAGCGACCCATAGCAGTTTCTCCCCAACGATTGAGGTAATCTGCCACCGCCATATGAACCAGTCTGCCGCCGGTCTGCAGGTCCTGAATATCCATGCCGGAACGATTTGCAGTCTTCAATACCACAAAAACATCCTGCTCTTTTTCAGCCGATGCCGAAATATACGGCTTGATACAGTCAGAGCCGGCATAACCGCACAGTGTAATGCCGTCGCAGGGATAGCTGTTTCCGCTGAGCAGCTGCTTTGCCCGGTCTTCGGATGCGCCTGCCTTCTCCAGCACCATCCAGTCCAGGATCACATAGTAACCCATTTCTTTGGCACAGCGCAGCACCCGCTGCATCTGCCCGATACCGCCCTCGCCCAGAAGCGCAAACGCGGTAAAATCCACACGCACAGCCGGAACAAGATCCTTTAGTGCGGACAACAGGGTACAGCAGTAGTCACCTACGCCAACCGGATTTTTTTCAAACTGACCCGGCAGAAAATCATAAACAGGAGCAAAAATCACCGCAGACGGATTTTTATACTTACGAATTCTATTCTGCAACACATCGATGGACATAATCATAATCCTCCATGCAATTTCTTTCTATTATAGCATAGTTTTCTACTTCTGGGAACAGATAAATCACAATTTTCCTCTTGAACTTAAAAGATTCGGACATACTACCATTGTGCAACCGCACATGAATACAAGGAGGTAGAAATTATGAAAGCATGGCCCTTTGCAATGGGAATCGGTATGGCTGCCGGCGCTATGGCTACCATGATGCTCCCGCCCCACTCCAGTGCTAAAAAGATGGTCACCAAGGCCGCAGACAAAGTAGAAGACGCTGCTACCCAGGTAGCAGAAAAGGTGCTCGACGGAATCACCAGCTAACCTGCATTTCGTCAAAAGGGAGACACTTCGCAAAGAAGTGCCTCCCTTTGCTTTTTCTATCTCAAATGGTGGGGCGTTTCTGGCTCGTGCAAATTTATGATGCATTACTGCTTGACATATAATACTATGCGGTATATAGTATTATTCACAAGGAGGTATCTTATGGATATGCAGTTAAAACGAGGACTCTTAGATGTATGTGTCCTTGCCGCAATCAAAAGCGAAGACTCCTACGGATATCAGATCATCAAGGATATGAAACCCTATGTTGAAATCTCAGAATCCACCCTTTACCCAATCCTCAGGCGATTGGAAAACGCAGAGCTACTGTCTGTACATTCTGTAGAACACAACGGAAGACTTCGTAAATACTATCACATCACACCACTGGGCCTGAAGCGAATCGAGGCTTTTCAGGACGAATGGGAAGAAATCCAGTCGATTTATCGTTTTATTATCCGGGAGGATTCAAGCCATGACAAAACGTGAATTTATTAGTCAGCTACGGGGCCATTTATCCGGTCTGCCGAAAGAAGATATCGAAAAATCCATTGAGTACTACAGTGAAATCATAGATGACCGAATGGAAGATGGCTCTCCAGAGGATTCGGCTGTCGAGGCGATTGGCTCCCCTTCTGAAATTGCCACCCAGATTCTGATGGACACTCCGCTGCCGAAACTGGTAAAAGCAAAGGCCAAACCTCAGCGCGCACTGAAGGTATGGGAAATCGTGCTGCTGGTTCTCGGATCCCCTCTGTGGCTGTCGCTGCTGTTTGCAGGTGTCATGGTCATTTTCGCATTGTACATTGCACTTTGGTCTTGCATTGTGTCACTGTATGCTGTCGATCTGTCCCTGGCCGCCAGCGGTCTGGCGGGTCTGCTGGGCTTTGGGGCGTTGCTGTCCAATCATTTTTACGCCCAGAGCGTATTCATTCTGGGAATCGGTCTTGTCTGCGCAGGACTGGCTGTACCGTTCTTCTTTGTGTGTAATCTGATTTCCAAAAAGATTCTCGTCTGGAGCAAAAAGATTCTTCTGTTCATCAAATCCCGCATGATTGGAAAGGAGAAAGCACAATGAGCAAAGCAAAAAAGATCTCCATTATTACATCGCTGATTTTAATCGGATTGGGCATTGCCCTGTCGTTCGGCGCGCTGTGCTCCGTGAAGTTTGATTTTACAAAGTTAAGTACAACCAATTTCACGACCAAAAGCGTTACAATAAATGAATCGTTCCAGAAGATCCGCATTCAGGATACTTCCAGCGACATACACTTCGTGCCTTCAGATGACAATCGCTGCACCGTTGTCTATACAGAAGACGATGATTTTACCCATTCCGTTTCTGTAGAAGACAGAACACTCATCATTGAAAGAAAAGAGAGCCAGAAACTGAGTGCGTATATTGGAATTAATTTTGGCCGAGATGAAATCATTGTATATCTCCCCCAGGCCGAATACGAATCCCTTGATGTAGAAGCCACCAACGGCAATGTAGAAATTCCCAAAGATTTTACTTTCACCAATGCATCCGTTCATACTGGCAGCGGAGATATCTGCTTTGAAGCATCTGTAAAAGAGGATCTTTCTATTTCCACCGAAATTGGCAATGTGTCCGTTTCTGAGGTAGCTGCCAACAATATCAGTGCTGCCTCCACAAGCGGCGATATCGAATTGTCAGGTATAATCGCACACAATAACATCTGGATTACAAGCACGATTGGCAATGTTACATTGAATCACAGCGATGCAGCGTCCATTGATATTGTCACCACCAGTGGTGATGTGAACGCTACCCTTCTATCGGATAAGATTTTTCAGGCCGATTCCGACAGTGGTGATATCCATGTTCCCTCGTCAAAGCAAGGCGGAAAGTGCAGTATTTCAACAACCATCGGCGATATTGATGTAAAAATCGAATAACCAGAAAAACAGGAGGAATGGCACCAAACGAGTACCGTTCCTCCTGTTTTAATCATAAAAATGTTTTATCTATATTGGGAGCAGCTGCTCCTCACTTGATTTTTGTTCCGATATGTTTATCCCGGCGCCACTGAGGAGCATCCCCGTCATCGCCCCAGTACTCATCGACGCTTGCAATCTTGTCATCCACGACCCGGATGAAAGAAGTCGCATGAAAAGACAGTTTTCCGTCCTTGCTGATGACATGGGTCGCCGTGATGATGTGGGTATCGGTACGCATCACCTGCTCGATTTCGCCGTCCCAGTCGCCGGGATATTCGCAGTTCGCCCGAATGAATTCCTCAACCGTAAAATGTTCATTGGTATTGTGCCAGTTCACCCATGCATCTTTGTGAAAAAACGGACGAATCGCATCTGCGTCCTGCTGCAATACCGCTGACCAAAACTTATAAATATCCATTGTTTTTCCTCATGCTTTCATAAATCCGCGGCAGCCGACCTCCGACATTTCACAAAAACCCAGAGATTTATAGAACGCGATAGTCTTTGGCGTGTTGTCGGTTGCAAGCTCAATTTGGCGCACATGGCTAAAGCGCTCCAATACCGCCTGAATCAACGCAGAGCCAATGCCTTCTCTCTGATATTCAGGGTCAACCAAAACATCCTGGATAAAAACAATCGTATGCCCGTCACCAACCGTTCGAATCAGGCCAACTAGTTTCTCGCCATTATAGGCAGCGAGCGTCAGAAGCGAATTTGCAAATCCGTTTTTCAGAGTTTCCATGTCATCCGTGTAGGCCGTCCAGCCCACGCTGGCATAAAGTTTCCGGATTTCATCTTCCTGATAAGTTTTGTGTTCTCTGATTTCCATATATGTAACCTCCGTTTCAGTGTCAGTGAATTTCGGTTACACCATGCGCAATCTCATTTCTGTTCCTCCATAACCGGCAGAAATCTTGGAAAATCTCGCTTCTGCCCTGCTGTTAATATAGCATTGCAGGGATTTGGTGTCAATAAATCGATTCATCATATAAAAAGCCCGGTGCAGATGCACCGGGCTTGAATCATTGATTCACTTTCGTCGAGAAGAAATCTCTTTACTGGATATCCAGAGAAATCCGATCCTCTTCCACCTTCACAGCAATTCGGCTGATGGGCTTTTCAAAGCTGTCGATAATTGCCTCAGAAATGGGATCTTCCAGTTCTCTCTGAATGGTTCTGCGCAGATTTCTGGCTCCATATACCATGGAATATGCCTTCTTCACCAACAGATTCTTAACTTCCTCGTCCCAGGTCAGTTCCAGACCTCTTGCCGCCAAGCTATCTCTCAGCTCGCGCAGCATGATGTCCGCAATGCCCTTGAAGTTCTCCTCAGACAGATGGTTAAAGGTGATGATCTCATCCACACGGTTGATGAATTCCGGTCTGAGGAACTCAGACAGTGCCTTCATGGTCTTTTCCTTCACCTGATCGTTTACAGTTCTGCCAAAGCCCACGCTGGCCACACGGCCTTCGCTGCCTGCGTTGGAGGTCATAACGATGATGGTATTCTCAAAATTGACCACACGGCCCTGTGCATCTGTAATTCTGCCGTCGTCCAGGACCTGCAGCAGAATGTTCAGCACATCGGGATGTGCTTTTTCGATTTCATCAAACAGCACCACGCTGTAGGGCTTGCGGCGGATCTTCTCCGTCAGCTGGCCTGCCTCGTCATATCCCACATAGCCGGGAGGCGAACCGATCAGCTTGGAAACCGTATGCTTTTCCATATACTCGGACATATCCAGACGGATCAGAGAATCCACGCTGTCAAACAGGTCGTTTGCCAGGCACTTGACAAGCTCCGTCTTGCCGACACCGGTGGGGCCGACAAAGATAAAGGAAACCGGGCGCTTCTTGGGAGAAATACCCACACGGTTGCGGCGAATGGCTCTGGACACTGCGTCCACAGCTTCATCCTGGCCAACAATGTGCTCTTTCAGTCGGGCGGACAGTCCCTTGATCTGCTGATATTCCTGAGCCTTGATCTTGCTTGCGGGAATCTTCGTCCACAGCTCAATGATGCGGGCCAGATTCTCCATGGTTACAGCAGGAGGCGGAACCTGCTCCAGCTGCTCGATCTGTGCAGCCAGCTGCAGCAGCTTGCTGCGCAGGGTAGCCAGCCGTTCGTAGTGCTCATTCTCCGTATCCTCGGTGAGCATCCGCAGCTCCAGCTCATAGTCATCCCGCTCCTTGCGAAGCTCTGCAAGCTGGGAAATTTCCTTGGACCGCAGGTTCACATCGGAGCAGGCCTCATCCAGCAGGTCGATGGCCTTATCGGGCAGGAAACGGTCGGTGATATAACGCTCGGACAGCACAACACACTGGCGTGCAATCTCAGGGCTGATGGTAACACCGTGGAAGCTAGCATAGCTCTTGGCAATGCCCTGCATGATCTGGCAGGCCTCTTCAATGGAGGGCTCTGCAACGGTAACCGGCTGGAAACGGCGCTCCAGTGCGGAATCCTTTTCGATGTACTTGCGATATTCGCTGAATGTGGTGGCACCGATCACCTGGATCTCGCCCCGAGAAAGAGCAGGCTTCAGGATGTTTGCAGCGTTCATGGAACCCTCTGCATCGCCGGCACCCACCAGATTATGAACCTCATCGATAACCAGAATGATATTACCGCAGGCCTTGATCTCGCCGATCAGGCTCTTCATACGGCTTTCAAACTGGCCACGGAACTGGGTTCCGGCCACCAAAGCCGTCAGGTCCAGAAGGAATACCTCCTTGCCCTTGAGCTTGTAGGGTACATTACCCTCGATGATTCGCTGTGCCAGGCCCTCTGCAATTGCAGTTTTGCCGACACCCGGTTCACCGATCAGGCAAGGATTGTTCTTCTGACGGCGATTCAGGATCTGGATGACACGCTCGGTCTCCACATCTCTGCCGATCACTTTATCGAGCTTTCCTTCTCTTGCTCTGCCGGTCAGATTCAGGCAGTAGCTGTCCAGGAACTTGTGCTTCTGGCTGCCCTTTTTCTTGGACTTCTTGCCATCCTCGCCTTCTCCCTCGTTCTGGGAAGGTTCTGCAGGATTCTGCTGCTCTCTGGGAGCCATCTCGTTATTGGAACCGAAGAGCTGGTTGAGCAGAGGGAAGGTAGCAGTCTGGCTTTCGACCTCATCGTCATCTTCGTTGGCGTCGGGGTCCATCTGTGCGAACATGTTGCTCATCTCATCCGAGAGCATATCCAAATCTTCCTCTGAAATTCCCATCTGCCGAACTACATCGTTGAGTTGGGGAATCCCAAGGCTCTTGGCGCACTTCAGACAATACCCCTCATTCAGGGTCACACCATTCTCTATTTTAGAAATAAAAATAACAGCAATATTCTTTTTGCATTTCACGCATAATTTAGGCTGCATTGGGAATCACTCCTTTCCCTGGATCGGGAAATAATATCTTTCGGAGGCAGTATAACATACCTCCGAAGAAAATTGGCAAACAAATTATGAATTAAATAGAAATCGGATTGCTCAGCTCAAACTTTTCAATTCCGTCATCATACCAAAGATGCGTCATGTACAATCCCCCCGGAGGAACCGTGGGGCCTGCAGCGGTCCGGTTTCCGGACTCCAGAATCTGTCCGATCTGTTCCGGCTTGATCTTGCCTTCCGCTGTATAGACAAGGGTACCCGCCATTGCCCGGGCCATGTTATACAGGAATCCATCGGCACACACCCTCAGAGCAATCAGGTTTCCGTGGCGTTCTACCTTATAATAATATACGGTACGAACGGTGGATTTTACATCCGTTCCCACACTGCGAACTGCTGCAAAATCATGGGTTCCCACAAATTCATCCGCAGCTGCCTGCATGATCTTTTCATCCAGATGCTTTGGATAGAACCAGGCACGGTCCACATAAAACGGATCCTTGATTCTGGAATTATAAATCAGATAGGTGTATTCCTTGCGAGCGCAGGAACCAATGGCATTGAAGTTGTCATGCACTTCAAATGCATGATCCACCACAATATCATGGGGCAGATGGGTGTTCAGCGCATACGGCAGCCGATCCACAGGAATCCGGGAGTCCGTCCGGAAATTCGCCACATAGCACTTGGCGTGGACACCTGCATCCGTCCGGCCGCAGCCGGTCACATGCACCGGATGTCCAACTACCATTGCCGCAGCATTTTCCACGGTCTCGCCTACGGTTGCCAGTTTCTTCTGAACCTGCCAGCCATGGTAGTGGGTACCAAGATATGATAAATATAAAACAATATTACGCATGGTTACCTCTTACAGTCCGAAGCTTCTCAGCGCAAATACTACCACCAGCATACAGGCACCGAAGCCAAAGGTGTACAGATCCAGCCGATGATAGCGCAGCAGCTTCATCTTGGTTCTTCCCTCTCCGCCCTGGTAGCAGCGGCATTCCATAGCCACAGCCAGCTCGTCTGCACGGCGGAAGGCGCTGATGAACAGAGGAACCAGAATAGGAACCAGTGCTTTTGCGCGCTGCATCAGATTGCCGGTTTCAAAGTCTGCACCTCTTGCCTTCTGGGCGCTGATGATCTTATCGGTTTCCTCGATCAGCGTAGGGATGAAACGCAGTGCAATACACATCATCATACTCAGCTCATGCACCGGAAGATGCAGCTTCTTCAGAGGATTCAGCAGCGATTCCAGACCGTCCGTCAGCGCAATGGGAGATGTGGTGTAGGTCAGAAGGAAGGTACCGGTAATCAGCATCATGATTCTGGAAACCATGAAGAAGGCCCGCTCCAGCGCTTCCCAGGTCAGCGTAATGCCAAACACCGAGAAGATCACATGGGTGCCCTCTGTAAAGAACAGATTCAGTACACCCGTAAAAATCACAATAAAGAGCACAGGCTTCAGGCCTCTGGTGATTGCCTTCAAAGAAATTTTGGAAATATAAATGCTGATAGCCAAGAACGCAAATACAACGCCGTAGCTCAGCCAGTTATCCGCACAGAACAGTGCGACAATGTATACCACCACCATCAGCAGCTTGGTTCTGGGGTCCAGACGGTGGACAACGGAGTTTCCCGGGAAATACTGACCCAAAGTAATATCTTTAAGCATGGGCTTTCCCCTCCTTCAGCTGACGAATGGTCTGTAATGCCTGCTCAATGGTGTACACCGGCTTTACATCCAGTCCCATCTGCTGCAGACGCAGGAAAACCTGGGTCACATCCGGAATGTCCAGACCCATGTCCAAAAGTTCCTGCGCACGAGCGAAGACCTCGGCAGGAGATCCATCCATTGCAAGCTTTGAACCGTTCATAACCAAAAGTCGCTCTGTCAGTCGGGCCACATCATTCATGGAATGGCTGACCATTATGATGGTTGCATTTTTTGCCTTGCGGTATGCTTCAATATTATCCAGGATATCCTGGCGGCTCGAGGGGTCCAGACCTGCGGTGGGTTCATCCAGAATCAGAACCTCCGGTTCCATGGCGATCACACCCGCAATGGCTACCCGGCGCTTCTGACCACCCGACAGATCAAACGGAGATACCGTAAGCTGTTCATCGGAAATTCCGACAAAGCTTGCAGCCTCCCGTACCCGACGATCCACCTCGTCAGAGCTCAGTCCCATATTCTTGGGGCCGAACGCAATATCCTTGTATACAGTTTCTTCAAACAGCTGGTATTCAGGGTACTGAAATACCAGACCCACCCGAAATCTTGCCTGGCGGGTAAACTGCTTATCGCACCAGATGTCCTTTCCATCCAGCTGGACAGTTCCGGAGGTGGGCTTCAGCAAGCCGTTCAGGTGCTGGATCAGGGTAGACTTGCCGGAACCAGTATGTCCGATGATACCGATAAATTCTCCTCTCTGTACGGAGAAAGAGACATTATCCAGTGCCTTATGCTCAAAGGGAGTCCCGGCACTATAGGTGTGTGTGAGGTTTTCCACCTCTAATATGGTTGACAAATTACATTCCTCCCGGTGCGTCAGGCCTTCAGCAGATCATAAAGTGTCTGCGCACAGCTCTCGGTGTCCAGTAAATCCAGCGGAAGATCATATCCCTGCTTGTCCAGTTCATAGCACAGCTCCACCGTTTCAGGTGCTGCAAGTCCCAGATCGTGGAGCAGCTCCACCTGAGAAAACACCTCTTTCGGAGCTCCATCTGCTTTGATCACGCCATTGTGAAGCACCACCACACGCTCAGCCTGTGCAGCTTCGTCCATGTGATGGGTAATCAGAACCACCGTGATTCCCTTTTCCCGGTTCAGCTTGCGAACGGTTTCCATAACCTCGCGGCGGCCTTTGGGGTCCAGCATTGCGGTGGGCTCATCCAGAACGATGCACTGGGGCTCCATGGCAATGACACCTGCAATTGCAACGCGCTGCTTCTGACCGCCGGACAGCAGATGCGGAGCGTGCTCCCGGTATTCATACATCCCCACATGCTTCAGCGCATTGTCCACGCGCTGACGAATTTCGGGGCTGGAAATACCCAGATTTTCAGGGGCAAATGCCACATCCTCGTCCACCACATTGGCGACGATCTGATTATCGGGGTTCTGAAATACCATGCCAACATTCCGGCGAATGGGGATCAGATGCTCCTCTTCCTGGGTATTCATGCCGTACACGCTCACACTGCCGCCGCAGGGCAGCAGAATTGCGTTAAAATGCTTTGCCAGCGTAGATTTACCGGAACCGTTGCTGCCCAGGAGGGCAACAAAGCTTCCCTGCTTGATCTCCAGATTGAGATCCTTAAAAACATAAGTTCCGGCATCCTGATCCAGGGTTGGGTAGCGATATGCCAGATCTTCTACTACGATTGCTTGACTCAAAGTTTTCTCCTCCTCAGTCGGGAGTCCAGCGGCCTGCAGCACCGCAGGGCAGGATGAAGCCAGTGCTCTTAACAGGCAGACCCAGTTCGCCGTTATGAGTGTGACCGCCATAGGAAGCGGAGAAAACCGTGTCGGAAACATAACCGACCGCACTGGGTGCGAGTCCAGTGGTATAAGAGTTGATGATCACAAACAGAGGATCATCCGACAGCACCTTGAGAACCTCTTTCAGGAAGGGGTAGAAGCTGGTTTCCATCTTCCAGATTTCACCGGAAGGTCCTCTGCCATAGCTGGGAGGATCCATAATAATACCGTCATAGCGGCGGCCGCGGCGGATTTCCCGCTGAATGAACTTTGCGCAGTCATCCACGATCCAGTGGATCGGGCGGTCTGCCAGTCCGGAGGCGGCAGCATTTTCCTTTGCCCAGGAAACCATGCCCTTGGAGGCATCCACATGCCACACCTCAGCGCCACCGGCAGCAGCTGCCAGAGTTGCGCCACCGGAGTATGCGAACATATTCAGCACTCGGATCGGACGGTGAGCAGATGCATCAGACACCTTTTCCCGGATGAAGTCCCAGTTTGCGGCCTGCTCCGGAAATACGCCCGTATGCTTGAAGTTCATAGGCTTTACATTAAATGTCAGATAGTCCTTGTATTTGATCTGCCAGCGCTCAGGCAGGTGGTGATCCGTCCAGTGACCGCCGCCGGTATTGGAGCGAAGATAGCGTGCATCATAATGCTTCCAAGCGGCATCGGCATGGGGCGTGTTCCAGATGACCTGAGGGTCGGGGCGTACCAGAAGGTACTTGCCCCAACGCTCCAGGCGCTCGCCATTGGTGGCGTCTAAAATTTCATAGTCTTTCCATTCATCAGAAGTCCAAATCATCTTGTTTTCCTCTATCTATAAATTACGGGTTCTGGGGAGGTACGGGCAGGGGCAGGGGCAAAGGCAGCGGATCCGGCTGCTCGGGTTTCTCGGGTTTCTCGGGTTTCTCGGGTTTCTCGGGTTTCTCGGGTTTCTCGGGTTTTGTGGGTTTCGGAGGCTTGATGCTCTCCTTGGTATGGGCAGTACACACCTTGTACGGTGCCTGCACACCCTGATTGATTCCTCCGTTAATGCCATAGAACCACTGGGGGTTGCCGTTTCCGTCCACCAGATAAACAAGGTCATCTGTAAAATCAGGAACGGAATAAGCCGCTTTAATTTTATCAATTTCAGACTGGGTGTACTTTACCAGTCCAACTTTACGAATGCTTACGCCCTTGACCTGCTTGCAGTATTCGTTGGCAACGCCGTTGCCGCTGTCGCAGTAATCCACCAGGATATGCTTGGAGCAGCTGTAGTTGGGAGCATCCTCGGGATAGACCAGAACGCTCTGAACACGACTGCCTCTGGGATCTGCCTCGCAGGCATCGGTTGCGTATCCGCCGCTGTCCAGACAGATGTTGACCCACTGCATCTCAGAGGTGTCATACAGATTCTTGTATTCCACGCCCTCGTGCAGCCGGCTCATAACCTTTTCCCACAGACGACCGGAGGGGTTCCAGTAGTTGCCGGTCAGGTTGATTTCTTCCGGATATTTGAAGCCGCACCAGACAGCTGCCGTATAGTATCTGGTATAGCCGCAGAACCAACGATCCTTATCGCCGGAAGTGGTACCGGTCTTGCCGCCTGCTGCCGTTGTGTCCAGATCTGCATAAGGGGCAGTACCCTGTGTGACAACAGAACGCAGGCAGTAGTTCATATAATTGTTTGCCTTGTAGCTGAGGATCTTCTCGGAATCCTGAGTGTTATCAAGAACCAGGTTACCGTCAGAATCATATACCTTTGTAAAGGTTCTGGCCTCACGCCACACGCCGTCATTAGGGAATGTGGAATAGGCATTTGCCATATCACGGACTGTAACACCGTAAGTCAGAGCGCCCAAAGCCAGAGGAGAATATCCGATATCGGACAATTCACGGCCGGAGCTGTCGACCTCGGATTCCAGCAGGCCCTTCAGACGGAACTTGTCTTTTGCAAAATCAAAGCTGTAACGGGTACCGATCATGTCCACGGTATCAACTGCAATGGTGTTGATAGAATCAACAACGCCTTCCAGAACAGAGGTGCTGATCTGATAGTATCTCGAATCGTTCAGCGGGAAAACGCCGTCGCTGTAATCGATGGGCAGATCAGGCAGGACTGTAGCGGGGCTGATCGCGCCGGCTTCAAATCCAGGAGCATAAGCGGTCAGAGGCTTCATGGCAGAACCGGTCTGCAGGCCCTGATCCGTTGCATAGTTGAATGCGTCGAAGAACTCCTTCTTGCCTACTGCACCGGCCAGCGCAACAATGTCGCCGGTACGGTTATCTGTAATCACGATTGCAGACTGCAGCTGCTGGTCGGAATCCGTGGTGGGGATTTCGTCCAGATTGGTGTAGATGCTGTCTACAACCTTCTGCACATCCACATCAATGGTGGAATAAATGTGATAGCCGCCCTTCTTGATCATAGTCAGGCAGAACTTCTTTGTTTCTTCATTCCACTCCATGTTCATCTTCTCTGCCAGAGCTTCGGCAACATCATCCATTACCACCTCTGTAAACCAGGAGTACATATCCGTGCTGGCATCCAGCTCAATATTTGCCTTTGTTCCGCACTCCGGACACAGGAAATCTTCACCGTCGCGCTTATATCTCAAAGCCGTGTCTTCAAAGCCGCAGTTGGTGCACTTGTAGACCGTGCTGGCCTCTTCAGCAGATGCTGTGGTAAAGACCATTTTCTGGGCAAGAGCCTCATCGAGCTGCTCTTCGGTGATCCAGCCCTGGTTCTCCATCTCTTTCAGGACGATCACCTGACGCTTGCGGTTGCGCTCTTCGCTGAGGTACGGGTCATACAAAGAGGGATTGTTTGTAATGGAAATCAGGCTGGCGCACTCTGCTGTCGTCAGATCAGCCAGTTCTTTGCCGAAGTAAACGCGTGCTGCGCTCTTGACGCCCCAGCAGCCTTCGCCAAGATAGATCATGTTCAGATACCATTCCATTATGGTATCCTTGTCATACATTGTCTCCAGCTTCTGCGCACGAAAAATCTCTTCTACCTTACGCTGAACCGTAATGGAGTCTTCACCGGTACGGTTTTTAACAAGCTGCTGGGTAATGGTGGAGCCGCCGAAGGTGGAGCTTCCGCCAAAGAACATATTGGCACAAGCCTTCACTGTTGTGATCCAGTCAACACCCTGGTGCTCATAAAAGCGCTTGTCCTCAATGGCGATCGCAGCATGAACAAGATCCTCCGGGATCTCGTCATAGCTTGCCCACTGACGATCCGTATCTGTGTAAATCTTCTGGTATTGCTGAATCTGTCCGGCTTTATCTACATAATAGATGTAGGATGTCTGGTACAGGCCATTTTTGTTCAGCTCGATGCTGGCATTGGGAACGATATCATTCTGTAAATAATCGCCCAGCGCACCCGCCAGAACAAAGCCGCAGATCACTGCGATAAACACAACCGTTACAGCAGCACCGACGACGATCTTCAGTGCAGAAGCCGCCACCGTCCATACTGCATGCAGGATTCGCAGCACCGCATTGGGCTTCCATTCCTGACGCGTAACTTTTCTTCTTTTTTTCATTGCCATATGGTTACCTCCAAGGTTGAAGTAAAAAATCCATTACAAATCTGCCAGCCAACAGGCATATATTTCCTGGCAGTTCGTACTATTATAGCATACCCCATAAAAAAACGAAAGACCATTTTTATTAATAAACATTAAAAAGAAACAAATACTATTGCAGGAGGGGTAGATTATGAAGAAAATACAAAAACAAATTGCAACTTTTGCGATTCTGGCAGGATTGCTGCTGGGCGTAAAAAACGGGTATATCGCTTTGTGGAAAGGCGAAGATCCCCAGCCGTTTCGGGTTTTCCCCGTTCGGGTCGATTCGCTTCCTGTAGCTGACCAGCTGCAGCTGCAAAAGGGAATCCACATTGATTCCATGGAGGAGCTTCTGCGTCTGGCAGAAGACTATTTGTAATTTCGTCAGATGCACGAAAAAATTTATATTGATTTTATCGCCATTTCATCGTACAATGATGCCAGAAGAAATCCATCCGGAGGTAACAAAAATGTCTGATAATTACGGCTCCGACTTTATCACCATCGTTGATGAAGACGGTACGGAATTTGAATTAGAGGTTCTTTCCACACTGGAATACAACGGTTCATCCTATATGGCAGTGATCCCCGCCAGCGACGGTGAAGAAGAGACCGAGCTGGAGGTCAGCATTCTCAAGAGTGTCGAAGAAGATGACGACGGCCCTATTCTCTGTGCAATCGAAGACGAGCAGGAGCTGGAAACTGTTTACAACCTGTTTATGGATCAGATGTACGAAGAGGATGAAATCGATTCCGACGAGGAATAATCATATCGAATTATTTCCTGCTTGGTGCGTGATGTGCTCGTTTGGACCCACATTTTATGATCGGGATGCTTGACTTCTCGGTTGGATTGCAGACCTCCCGCCTGCGCTTTGACGTATGGTGGACGCTGGGAGCAATGAAGATCTTGAGAGCGGCAACCCACCTGCCATGTTGTGCAGGTCATCATCGGGTGCACACGGCCGAAGTGGGCTGTGCGGAGGCTTGTCCTCCGCACTTTTTTTATAAATTCTGTGAGCATTCGGGTGAATTTCCGGTTTATATGAATTTTTCTACTTGCAACCCCGATAGCTTTAGGATATAATGTTCGAGTCTATGCTGAACATCGGCATACAACTACCAATGCAAATGAGAGGAAATGATAACCATGAGTGCATCTGAAAAGAAAAAGCTCCGTCATGAGCAGTATGCTACCCAAATGTCCGAGAAGCAAAAGCAAGAGGTAAAAGAGGCTAAGAAGCTTCGCCTGTACACAATCCTCTTTGCAGTCGTAATTGCACTGATGATTTGCGTTGTGATCGCTACCAGCGTCATGGAAAGCGGCATCATCCAGCGTAATACCACAGCCGCAACCATTAACGATACCAAAATCAGCGCAGCTGAGCTGAATCACTACTACATGGACTCCGTGAATCAGTTTACCCAGCAGTTCGGCAACTACCTGGCACTTTCCGGCATTGACCCCACCAAGCCCCTGGACGAGCAGGTTCAGGACGAAGAAACCGGCGCTACCTGGGCCGATTACTTCATGGAAACCGCTACCAATACCATGAAGCGTATGTACGCTGTTTACAACGAGGCTGTTGCTCAGGGCTACACTCTGTCCGAAGAGGCTGCATCCAATCTGGATATGTCCATCAACAATATGGGT
Source organism: Oscillospiraceae bacterium (assembly GCA_020025595.1). Lineage (GTDB taxonomy): Bacteria > Bacillota > Clostridia > Oscillospirales > Oscillospiraceae > Faecousia. Next base: position 5,842 of record JAHHRV010000016.1, on the reverse strand, counting down.
GCATATGCAAAGATGTATGGTTACTCCGATGCTGACAGCTACATCAAGGCTATTTACGGCAAGGGCTGCAATGAAAAGACCTACCGCAAGTACGCAGAAGTTCAGCTGATTGCAAGCGAGTTCTCCAAGGATCACAGCGAAGCTCTGAATTACGACGACGCAGCTCTGCGCGAGGCTGATGCTGAGGATCCCAGCGCTTACAGCTCCTTCTCTTATAATTCTTACTTCCTGCCTGCTTCCCGCTTCTACGAGGGCGGCACCAAGGCCGAAGACGGCAATGTGACCTACTCCGAAGAGGAGATGGCTGCCGGTCTTGCTGCCTGCAAGGCTGCTGCTGACGAGCTGCTGGCAAAGAAGCCCACTTCCGTTGAAGAACTGGACAGCGCCATTGCTGCTCTGCCTGTCAACGCAGAAACCGAAGCCGCAAGCACCGCATACAACGACACCCTCTTCAAAAATGTCAACGGCGTGCTGCGTGACTGGGTCACCGATGCAAACCGCGCTGCAGGCGATGTTACTGTGATCGCAAACGAGACTGAAACCGCAGCCGAAGATGGAACCACCACCAAGACCACCAACGGCTACTATGTTGTCTACTTCACCGGCTCCAGCGACAACAACTTCCCCCTGGTAAATGTCCGTCACATCCTGCTGCCTTACGAGGGCGGCACCACCGATGCAAACGGCCAGACCATCTATACTGATGAAGAAAAAGCTGCTACCAAGGCAAAGGCCGAGGAGCTGCTGGCTCAGTTCACTGCCGGCGAAGCTACCGAGGATGCTTTCGCAGCTCTGGCAAATGAAAAATCCACCGACACCGGTTCCAACAAGAACGGCGGTCTGTACGAGAATATCTACCCCGGTCAGATGGTTCCCACCTTTAACGACTGGTGCTTCGCCGAAGGCCACAAGGCTGGCGATACCGGCATCGTGGAATCCGATTACGGTGTGCACATCATGTACTTTGTTGGCAATTCCGATGTCACCTATCGTGACTATATGATCACCAACAACCTGCGTGATGCCGATATGCTGAAGTGGCAGGATGAACTGACCGAAAAAGTCACCGTTACTCTGACGAACACTTCCAATGTCAAGACCGACCTGGTTCTGGGCGGCAACAAGTAATTCAGCAACCTGTGAACAGGCCGCGATTTGTTCGCGGCCTGTTTTTTAGAAAGGATCAAAATATGGACAACTCTTTTATCCGTGAGCAGATGGCTCTGGGCAAAGACGCGCTGCAAAAATTACAAAATGCCCATGTGGCAGTTTTCGGCATTGGCGGTGTGGGCAGCTATACCGCAGAAGCGCTGGCCCGCGCCGGAGTCGGCAGCCTGACCCTGATCGATAACGATACCGTAGGCCTGAGCAATATCAACCGTCAGCTGTGTGCCCTCCACTCCACTCTGGGAAAATACAAGGCCCAGGTTATGGCCGATCGTGTGCGCGACATCAATCCCTTGTGCAATGTGCGCGCCATCACCGAGCTGTACTGTGAAGAGGATAAGCTGAAGTTCTTCGACACAGATTACGATTATATCGCCGACTGCATCGATCTGGTATCCTGCAAGCTGAGCCTGATTATGAACGCCCGGGAACGGAGCATCCCCATCATCAGTGCCCTGGGAACCGGAAATAAGCTGGACCCCAGTCAGTTCACCATCACGGATATCTCCAAAACCAGCGGCTGTCCTCTGGCCCGTGTCATCCGCAGAGAGCTTCGTGCCAGAAATGTGTACCATCACACAGTTCTGTTCTCTCCGGAAGAACCCATCACACCCATCCCTCTGGAGGCTCCCCCTCCCGGCAGACGCAGCATTCCCTCTTCTGTCAGCTGGGTTCCCAGTGTGGCCGGTCTGATGATTGCCGGACATATCGTTCGCGACATTACAAAGGAATAAAGAACGCCTCCTGTGGAAAACTTTCACAGGAGGCGATTTGTTTGCATATTGAAAAACGCTGCTTTTGGGGTGCGGCCGCAGCCGGTCTGGCAGCAGGCTTTGTCAACGGAATATTCGGCGGCGCCGGAGGCATGATTCTGATTCCTGCCCTGCAGCTGCTGGCCTGTGTTGACGAGCAGGAGCTTTTCCCCACTTGTGTTTCCGTGATGCTGCCGGTCAGTCTGCTGTCGCTGTGGCTGGGCTCTCTCTCTGCACCACTTCCCTGGCACGACGCATTTCCCTATCTGATTGGCAGTGCCGTGGGCGGTATTCTGGTGGGCCTGTTCGGAAAGAAAATCCCGACCCTCTGGCTGCATCGGATTCTGGGCGTGATGATCTTATGGGGAGGAATCCGATATTTATGTTAGAAAACTTCTGGTTTGCGATTGGGATTGGCGCAGCATTGGGCTTTCTGTCTGGGCTTGGTGTCGGTGGCGGAAGCCTGCTGCTTCTGTGGCTGACTCTGGTGCTTGGCATGGATCAGAGTCAGGCCCGATTGATCAATCTCATGTTTTTCCTGCCCTGCGCCACAATTGCGTGCCTGTTTCGCTGGAAGCAGGGCACCTTAAAGCCAAAATCCGTCCTGGTCCCCATCGCAGCGGGATTACTGGGCGCATTTCTGGGCAACCTGCTGGGTCAGCAGCTGGATTTGAAAATTCTGAAGAAAATCTTCGGCATTTTCTTTATCGTCTGCGGAATCAGAGAGCTGTGTTACCGGCCCCGGAAGTTGAGGTAGCCCTCCAGAATCAAAGACGCTGCCACTGCATCAACGGTATTTTTCCGTTTTTTTCCGTGGTAGTTGTGCTCAGACAGAATGTTGTGAGCCTCCACCGTAGTGCGGCGCTCATCCCACAGCGTCACGGGCAGTCCGGTTGCCTGCTCCACCTGCTGGGCAAACGCACGGCAAAGCTCCGCTCTCGGACCTTCGGAGCCATCCATATTCTTGGGCAGACCCATAACGATCTCGCCGATTTCATGTTCTGTCACAAGTTTGCAGATTTCCTCCAGTGTTTTCTCCGGCTTGCGGCTGTGAATTACCGTGGTAGAGCCGACAATGGAGCACAGCAGATCGGAAATGGCAATTCCCGTGCGGGCATCACCATAGTCAATTCCCAAAATTCGTTTCATGGATGTTCCTCACAATATCATTTTATTCCCGTATGTTCGGTTTCCACCATTATACTGCAACATTGTCAAAAAATAAAGGAAAAAATTGTTGACAAGCCTCCCCAATCTATGATATGATGATTTCACCTGTGAAAAAAGGCTTTTTTTATGCGCTTTTTTCAGCTTCGGTGGGGCCTTTGTAGTTAGGCCTCGACTAAATTTTATACTAGACGAAGTGATACAGGGAGGCAATGTTTAAGGAGGTGCCGTTATGCGCGTTAAAGTCACTTTGAGATGCTCCGAGTGCAAGCAGAGAAACTACAATACCATGAAGAACAAGAAGAATGACCCCGACCGTCTCGAAATGAAGAAGTACTGCAGATTCTGCAGAAAGCACACCATTCACAACGAGACCAAGTAAGGAGGACCTACCATCATGGCAGAAGTCAAGAAGGAAAACTGGTTTGTTAGAACCTGGCACAAGGTCTGCAAATTCTTCCGTGAGCTGCGCAGCGAGCTGAAGAAGGTTATCTGGCCTACCAAGGAACAGGTTCTGAAAAACGCTCTGGTCGTGGCCGGCTGCGTCGTGGTTGTTGGTGCATTTATTTGGCTGTTCGACTTTGTCGCACAGGTTGGAATCAGTGGCTTGATTGCCCTGTTCCACTAAGGGTAGCACTATGGCAGATGCAAAGTGGTATGTGGTCCATACCTATTCCGGTTATGAAAACACGGTAAAGGCCACCATTGAAAAAACCGTGGAAAGCCGGCAGTTACAGGATCAGATCCTGGCCGTTTCCATTCCCTTGGAAACTGTCACTGAGATCACCGAATCCGGCGTAAGCAAAACTTACGATCGCAAGATCTTCCCTGGCTATGTACTGGTGAAAATGTTCTACAGCGATGACACATGGCATGTGATTAAGGATGTCCGTGGTGTTACCGGCTTCGTGGGAACCTCCAGCAACGACCCCATTCCCCTGACTGAGGAAGAGGTTTACGCAATGGGTGTTGAAAAGCGCGAGATCATCGTCAACTACAATGTTGGCGACAGCGTACGCATCCTGGATGGCCCCCTGAGCTCCTTCACCGGAACCGTCGAAGAAATTGATGTCGACAAAAATCTGGTCAGCGTGGTTGTGTCCATGTTTGGCCGAGAGACCCCCGTCGAGTTTGAACTCGATCAGGTTGAGGTCGTTTCCCAGTAAACGCATCGGGCCGGAATTTCCGGTCGGAACGTGGGAGGGGTTTTAACCCCGAAAGAAATGCGTTAAGCGCATATTACCACATTTTTATTCAGGAGGTGCTTTTAAAATGGCACAGAAAGTCACTGGTATTATCAAATTGCAGATCAATGCCGCTAAGGCAACTGCTTCTCCCCCTGTTGGTCCTGCTCTGGGTCAGCATGGCGTGAATATCGCAGCATTTATCAAGGAGTTCAACGCACGGACCAAGGATATGGAGGGTTACAAGATTCCCGTAGTCATCACTGTCTACGCTGATCGCTCCTTCACCTTCATCACCAAGACTCCCCCCACTCCCCTGCTGGTCACTAAGGCCATCGGTCTGGAGAAGGGTTCCGGCGTTCCCAACAAGCAGAAGGTTGGTACCATCACCAAGGCTCAGATCAGCGAGATCGCTAAGACCAAGCTGCCCGATCTGAACTGCCCCTCTCTGGAAGCCGCTGAATCTCAGGTTGCCGGCACTTGCCGCTCCATGGGCGTCACCGTCGTTGATTGATAATTTGCTGTCCGGGATAGCTTGATCCCGGTTATGTGGGAGGATTATTCCGCATTACCACGATAAGGAGGATAATTACATTGTTTAGAGGTAAAAAGTATCAGGAGAGCGCCAAGCTGATTGACCGCTCCGTACAGTATGATCCCGCTGAAGCCCTGGATCTGGTTGTGAAGGGCGCTTCTGCAAAGTTCGACGAGACCGTCGAGCTGCATATCAAGTTGGGTGTTGACTCCCGTCACGCTGACCAGCAGGTCCGCGGCGCTGTCGTTCTGCCCAACGGCACCGGCAAGACCCGCAAGGTCCTGGTTTTCGCTAAGGACGCTAAGGTCGAAGAGGCTAAGGCTGCAGGCGCTGACTATGTTGGCGGCATGGAGCTGGTCGAGAAGATCACCAAGGAAAACTGGTTTGACTTCGATGTCGTTGTTGCTTCCCCCGACATGATGGGTATCGTCGGTCGTCTGGGTAAGGTTCTGGGCCCCAAGGGTCTGATGCCCTCTCCCAAGGCTGGTACCGTCACCCCCAATGTTGCCGCTGCTGTTAAGGAAATCAAGGCTGGTAAGGTCGAGTACCGTCTGGACAAGACCAACATCATCCACTGCCCCATCGGCAAGGTTTCCTTCGGTACCGAGAAGCTGACCGAGAACATGGATACCCTGATGAAGGCTGTTGTCAAGGCTAAGCCCGCTGCAGCTAAGGGTCAGTATATCCGCTCCTGCGTCGTCGTCTCCACCATGGGCCCCGGCGTTAAGGTTAGCGCTGCTAAGTACCTGTAATTTTATATTACAAACCTCAACCGGGAAGCTTCTGCTTCCCGGTTTTGATTTACCATACGAAAATATTCCATAATCTGATTATTTTCTGAAAATAGTTGTTGACATGATAGTTTTTCTATGCTATAATTCAACCGTTGCCAAAGACAGCAGGTTGCGCAAGCAGTAAGTCCTGCCGAGGTGCGTGGATATGATTATTTGCGTGTCTTCCTGTCGTTTGGCAGAAAGACACTTTTTTTATTTCGGAGGTGACATCTCACATGCCTAACGCAAAGGTTCTTGAAAGCA
>JAHHRV010000015.1 GCA_020025595.1 Oscillospiraceae bacterium | reverse complement strand
ACCTCTTGCGTGTGAAGCAAGCGCTCTAACCAGCTGAGCTAAGCCTCCATATCGGGAACACGACACATTATACCATAACAGAAAAAAAAGTCAAGCACTTTCTTGTCAAAGCGTTCAACAGGGCGGATGCATTCACATCCGCCCCGTCTTTTTATTTACCATGCAGGTCTGCTTTTACCTTAGACGAAGAGATTTCCGGAGTCCGGGGCAAATAGACGACCTCGCACTTTTCCTTCAGGAAGTCGAACTTTCCTTCCCAGTCGTCGCCCATCACAAAAATATCCACATCGTATTTATCCACATCCGTCATCTTCTGGTCCCAGTTTTCCTCGGGGATCACAAGGTCTACATAACGAATGGCCTCCAGCATAGCCTTTCTCTCCACATAGGAAAAGTAGCTGGTCTTATGCTTGGAGTTCCAGTTGAACTCATCGGTAGACAGCGCCACAATCAAATAGTCACCCAGACTCTTGGCCCGGCGGAGCAGATTGATATGACCATAGTGCAGCATATCAAAAGTACCATAGGTAATTACGCGTTTCATATCGTTCATCCTTTCGTATGGTTCAGGATCCACTGCGCACATCTCTGAGACGCATTGCCGTCTTCCACAATTCCGTTTTCACGCTTAAAGTGCTGCCACTGTTGCTGCTGCGCTTCATCGTCGTAGCGTTCGATTACATCCAGCAGCTGCTCATTGCTCTGCGCCATGGGGAAAGGCAGCCGGTCCAGGGCGAAATAGAAATTCCGATCTTTTTTGTATGCTTCCAGATCTGTAGCGAACTGAATGCAGGGCTTTCCCTGCAGCGCATAGTCAAACATAGACGATGAGTAATCCGTAATCAGCAGATCCACCGCCGCCAGAAGCTCCTGCATATCGGCATAGGCCGTGGCGTCCACAATTCGGCTTCCGTCATAGGGAAACAGTCCCACTGACTTCTGTGACACATTGGGATGCAGGCGAATCAGCGCCGTCCAGTGACCGCCGAAGCGGTTTTCGCAGGCTTTCAGCGTATTCTCCACATCCAGTGCATAACAGTCAACCGAAAAATCAGCCCGGAAGGTAGGCGCATAAAGCAGCAGCTTCTGATCCTGAGGCAGGCCAAAGAACTCGCGCACAGCTGCGGGAATTTCTGAATTTTTCTGGAAGAAAATATCGTTTCTCGGAGAACCGTACAGTGAAATCTCCCCGTCATACCAGAAATCATCCCGATAGACCCGGGTCATAAAGTCGCTGTTGGAAACAATCAGATCAATAAAGGAAGAATCCTTCTTGCACTGCTCCACATAGGATGCAGGCAGCTGATCCTGGGCCGCACGCTCGATGTGCTTCAGTGCAAAGCCATGCCAGGTCTGCATATAATACTGCTCGCTCTTTTTGAAGTGGGCACCGCCGCGGCTGTTGTCCACCCACACGCTGGCAGTAGACAGCTCTTTGACCGCCTGGGGCGTTCCAAAGGGCACCAGGCGAATGCCTTCCGGCAATTGCAGGTTGGGGTTCCGGGACAGCCACACCAGATCCAGATCCCGGTCCTGCTTCAGCAGTTCCAGCGCAATCGCTTTGGGATTTCCGCCAAAGCCCTTGCCGCCGTAGCTGATAAACACCACCTTGTTTTTCTGAACCGGCAGCAGTCTGCACAGCTGCCAAACGGCATCCGATGCAAGCTTTCTCATTTTATCAGTCATGGTCAGTTCTCCTTTCGCTTCAGTCTGTCACGATGGAGCCAGATTACCACCACACGGAACAGCAGAATTGCAGTCTCTGCCACGCTGACCAGTGCAGCCAGGGTAACCATGTTCATATGTCCGGTGAAGTAAAGAACCAGCAGATTAAACACATGCAGCACCGAACCGAAAATCACAGAGTAGTTTGCGTACTGCTTCAGTCCCATTGCGCCCAGCATTGGGAAGCCCAGTACATAGTTGGGCAGTGTGACCACTGCCACAGGCAGCATCGCACGCAGAACCTGACCTGCCGGGCCGTATTCCTTGCCCAGAAGCAGAATGCACAGAGGCTCTGCCCAGATGTAGCTGCCCACGCAGAACAGTGTGATCAGCGGCACCAGAACCATCAGGACCTTTTTCACCAGCTTGTAATCCTTATTGCGAACCATATAGGGATACAGGCTGTCGGAAATGGGAGACAGCAGGTTCTTGCCGGTGGTAATCAGCTTGTCCGCAGCTGTATAAAAGCCGGTGGCACCGCCGCTGGCGGTGATCATGTCCAGAATAACCGTGTTCATGGAAGTATAGGCAGTGGTTGCAATTCTGGAATAGAAGAACACGGACGAGCGCTTGATAGCTCCCAGAACCTCCCCTGCGCTGACAGCGCTGAAATGAATCTTGAAGCGCTTGTGCAGGTCGTAATAGGCCAGCACCATTGCTGCACCGTTGCCGATGATGTTCAGTATAGGAACCACATACAGATCCTGAGGCTTTTTCAGGAAGAAGAAGATAGCAATCGTGAAGAATGTGCGGATTGCAACCGTACGCACGGTGATTGCCGTCATCTGCTCCAGGCCACGATACATATAGTCCGGCATCATGGTCGTGCAGACCGTGGACAGGAAGAACAGGAAAAACAGAACCTTCCGCTCCTGCCAGGAGGGAATCAGCTGGCACAGCACCAGCAGTACGATTCCGGAAAGCAGCGCCAGAATACCCTTTGCGATGGTTACAGCCGACAGGATCTTGTTCAGCTGAAGCGGATCATCCCGATTGGTGGCAACCTCTTCGGTAGCCGACAGCAGGAAACCGAAATCGATTACCAGCTGGAAATACACCATGACCGCTGTGGCTACACCCAAAATACCATAGACACTGGGGCCCAGCACACGGGTCTCGTAGGGCACCGCAATCAGCGCCAGAATATAGGTTGAAAACTGCAGAAGCTGCAGCATAATTGTATTTTTTAGCAGAGTACCGCGAGCGGAACTGAGATGGAAACGAGACAAATGACCGACTCCTTTCTTTTTTATTGACCGTCCTTCAGCCGGAATAACAGCTTTACCAGACCATACTGTCGATGACGGATCAAAACCAACAGCACCTTATGCAGCACAGGCAGATCCCCGATGATAGGATTCTCCCAGTAACGAGGGAAATTACACTGCATAAACTGCTCAAACTCTTTCAGCAATTCAGACTTCGGATTCAGTCTGGCAACCCGAACGGTTGCAGCCAGCACAATATGATCCACCGCAAGACGGCAAAGCTGCTGAGCATACTGCTCCTTCAGCCCCTGCCGGACAAACCAGCTGTTCAGATCATTAAATGCATCCAAGATCTCCCGGTTGCGCTGTAGATTGTCGCTGCGCATAATCGAACCGGGCCGGGCCAGATACTCATACAGCGCCTGAGGAATCGTCACGATGGAATCGGCAAGAGCAAACAGCTTGACACTTGTGCGGATATCTTCGTACAGGACACGGCTCGGGAATCGGATCCCGGATTGCAGAAACAGCGACCGTTTCCAGATTCTTGCGCAGGCGGCAGGCAGTGCATACAGAAACTCCGGATGCTGCTTCAGGGTAAAGGGCTCCGGATAGTACCCGGAAACCTGTACCTCGTTGCCGTGACCATTGCCGTCGTGGGAATACAAATTGAAAGAATAAATGTCTGCGTGCGTCTTTTCTATCTGCTCATCCAGCACCTGCAGCGCTGTGGGAACCAGCGTATCATCGCTGTCCACGAAGAACACATATTCTCCGGTGGCTGCGTCCAGTCCGGTATTCCGCGCACCGCCCAGACCCTGATTGGCCTGATGGATCACACGGATTCGGTCAGGATGCTGCGCAGCATACCGGTCACACAGCTCCGGGCATACGCCGTCCGTCGCTCCGTCATCCACCAATATGATCTCATAATCGTCATATTCGTTTGTCAGTACGGAGTCGATGCATTTTCCCAGATACTGTGCAACATTGTACACCGGGATTACAACACTCAGGCGCATAGGCTCACTCCTCTTTCTGGCCGGCAGATACAGAATACTTTTTGATCTTTACGAGGTAGTACACCGCAGCAAGCACAGCAGACAGGTAGAACGATGCATTGGGACGGCGCAGGATGGCTGCAGTGAAGTACGCATGGATCAGGCACATCACCAGAGCAATTCCCCAGCCTGCTGCTTCCAGCGTGAAATACTGCTTCCAGTTTTTGATCAGAGCACGAATGATCAGCCAGACAAAGTATCCCAGGAAGACCAGCATCGCTGCCAGTCCCGCAATGCCGTACAGGAAATAGATTCCGTGGAAATCGTTCTCTACATCATAGATGTTTCCGTTCACGGTGAAGCGGCTCAGCTCCAGACCAAACAGTCGGGCACTGGCGGGAGAATCATCCATCAGCAGACGGGAGAACTGGATTTTCTTGTTTCTTGCACCGGTGAGATCTGTGATGACATAGGTGTAGTCATAGATTTCCATGGTCTTTTCCAGACCGAACATCTCTACAAAATCAGGCGCATACTTTTCATAGATGGGGGTCAAACTCTTGATCCAAGCCTCTTTGCGCACTTCCAGTTCGTTTTCAGATACGCCCTCTTCCTTCATTTGCGGAAGTTTGGCTTGAGACACGATGCTGTCGACGGTTTCCTGACGGTCGCCCTGAACGGTTTCATAAATCTGCTGATGGTGCATCATGGGAGAAGAACCGATAAATGCCAGGAATGCAAAGGTTGCAACAACAAAAACCACAGCCTTCTTCCACTGCTTGCGGTCGATGATGACAATGCACAGTGCAAGACCCAGGCCTGTTGCAGCCAGACCTATCATGGAAAGGCGGGGTCCGATGGCATACAGCGCACCCATTCCGCCCAGCAGTACGATCCAGAATGCAGGGGACTTCATGCCCTTGCGCTGCATCACCAGCACCACTGCGACAGCGGGAAGCATGGACAGAATGCAGCTCTGGGAGTTGGTATTCTGGAACCAGCCCATAACACCCTTGCCGTCCATGTAAGTATGAGGCTCTGTGTGGGTGATTCCTGCGAGGATCTCCACTGCAATGATAATCAGAAGATTAACAAGGAAGCCGTAACGCATTGCCTTGTAGCTGTCCTCGTTCTGCTTGATCATGGTAATCAGACAGATTGCAGTAATGGGCATCTGCGCCACACGAACAAAGTTCGTCAAGTCTGTGAAGGGACTGCGATAGCCAGCCTGAACGCACGCAAATACATGACACAGAAGAATCAGCCCCAGAACTCCGGCTGTGGCATAATAGATCCGTTTGGATTCGCTGAGATAAAAACCCAGCAGCATGGTTGCTGCAAGGACACCCATTCGCAGTATCAATGTGATGGAATTGCCCATCCCGCATCGATCCATCCAGAAGGAGATGACATCCATCACCGGCTGCAGAATGAATAAAGCAAAAACAAGCAATGGCAGCTTTGAAAGCAGTTTATTTCGAAAAGAATTCTTTTGCATAGGATACCTCGATTTTAGTGCTGTGCCCATATAAAAGGGCACAAAAAGATACGATATATTATAATCCTACAGACTCCTTCTGTCAATGAAAGCATTTCGTTTTCGGTGCAAAAAGCATTTTTTTCAAAAAAAGGCTTGCTATTTTATATTGACTGTATTATAATACTGAAGCACCATGCCGGTGTGTTGGAATTGGTAGACGAAGCGGACTCAAAATCCGCCGCTGGCGACAGCGTGCCGGTTCGAGCCCGGCCACCGGCACCAAAAGAGCAGCTGTTCGCTGCTCTTTTTTATTTTTATAATCAGGTGATTTTATGTATTATGCGAACATGGTTCCGGGACGCTTTGTATCTCGTCCCAATCGCTTTATTGCCCATATAGAAATCAATGGTCAAGTGGAAGTCTGTCATGTAAAGAACACCGGCCGTTGCCGGGAACTCCTGCCCCAGGGCGCTCAGGTCTGGTGCCAGAGATCTGACAATCCCAATCGGAAAACAAAATTCGACCTGATCTGTGTTCAGAAGGGTCAACGCCTCATCAACATGGATTCTCAGGCTCCCAATATTGCCGTGGGTGAATGGCTGCGTGACGGCGGTCTGGGTGAAATCAGCAACCTGCGTCCGGAGACCAAACACGGCGACTCCAGATTTGACTTTTCCTTCACCAAAGACGGTGTCCCCTGCTTTTTAGAGGTCAAGGGTGTAACGCTGGAGGATGACGGGGTTTGTGCTTTCCCGGACGCTCCCACCGAGCGCGGCGCAAAGCACATCCGCGGGCTGGCAGAAGCCGTGAAAGAGGGCTGCGACTGCTATATTCTCTTTGTCATCCAGATGGAGGGCGTTTCTTATCTGCACCCCAATGACGCAACAGACCCCGCTTTCGGCGCAGCGCTTCGGGAAGCAGCCAAAAACGGGGTTCATGTACTTGCAATGGACTGTCGCATTACCCCTGATTCCATGGTTATCCACAGTCCTGTGGAAATCCGTTTGACAGATTCATGACAACAGCATATTTAGATTGATTCCAGGAGCGCCGGCAGATCTGCCAGGCGCTCTATTTCATAATCCGGGCGAATGTGTTCGGGCGCCGGATTGTGGGCAGGATTCACCCAGCAGGTTTTGATTCCCGCGTTGATTCCACCCAGAATATCCGAAGTCAGGCTGTCGCCCACCATCAGACACGCCTCCGGGGCAAAATCCGGGATCTGTGCAAAGCAGGTATCAAAGTATTCTCTGGAAGGCTTGTTGTATCCGATTTCCTCGGAAATAAACACCTTCTCAAAATACGGATACAGATCTGCGCCCTTCAGACGGCTGTCCTGAACACTGGCAGTGCCGTTGCTGGCCAGAAACATCCGATACTTCCCAAACAGCTCCTGCTTCACGGTTTTTTCCGCATCCGGCAGGTAATAATGCTCCTGACCCAGCAGATGCTCATAATTCCGGGCAACACACTCAGCCTGAACGGGATGTCCCAGTTCTTCAAACAGGACACCGAATCGGTTGATGAGAACTTCCTCTCTGGAAATCTCCCCCCGCTCCAGCATCTGCCAGTGCATCTGGTTGATCTGGCTGTAGCGCTTGCAGACTTCCTCCGTGGGCTCTACCCCGGCCTGAGCGATTGCCTGACGCACTGCAATGTGCTCGGCTTTCTTAAAATCCAGGATCGTATCGTCCAGATCCAAAAGCAGAAATTTAACCATTGTTTCTTCTCCTGACGATCTCGTTTGCAATGGCACCGAAAGTGGGAATGTCCAAAGTCTCACCCCGGACACTGGGATTCAGTCCCACTGCTTCCAGAACTTCTTTTGCGCCGGTCTTGCCCAGCTCCGGGAAGCCCGATGCCAGACCGTTCTGCAGGGTCTTGCGGCGCATAGCGAAGCTGGATTTCACCACCCGGAAGAAGACAGATTCGTCCGCAATGTTCCAGTTGCGCTCTTTGCGCACCTTCAGCTGAATCACCGCACTGGTGACCTTCGGCTGAGGCAGGAAGCAATGGGCAGGCACATCAAACAGGATCTCCGGCTCTGCATAGTAGTTGCAGAAGATGGTGAAGGCACTGTAATCCGCTGTGCCGGGTTTTGCCGCAATGCGCTGGGCAACTTCCTTCTGCACCATGACCGTGACAGAGTCAAAACACTCTGCCTCCAGCAGCGCAGACAAAATGGGGGAAGTAATATAATAAGGCAAATTGGCGCAGGCCATGGGACGCAGTCCCGGGAACTTCTCCGCCACCATTTCCTTAATATTCATTTTCAGAACATCGTTCCAGATGATCTCCAGATTCTCGAACTCTCCGACCGTCTGCTGCAGGATCGGCTCAAGCCGCTGATCCACTTCCACTGCACAGACCTTTTTGGCACGCAGTGCCAGCTGCTGTGTCAGAGGGCCAATGCCGGGGCCGATTTCCAGGACACCCGCAGTCTCATCCACACCTGCATCCTCGGCGATTTGCTGAGGGACCCAGGGAGCAATCAGGAAGTTCTGTCCTTTGGCTTTGGAAAAATGGAAGCCATGAAGAGCCAGCAGAGGTTTCATAACCTGAATATTACAAACATCAATCATAAAAAAATCCGCCTTTCTTCCGCTATGATAGCAGAAGAAAGGCGATTTTGCAACAAATTTATCAGCCCAGGATGTATACCTGGCAGTCACGGGCACCAAATTGTACACACTCGGCTACGGTATCAAAATACAGATCGATTCGGTTGCCGCCGATGTAATCGGGGTCACCGCAGTCTTCTGCAGTTGCAATACCGTAAACATACTGTCCGTCGTCAGAGACAATGAACATTCTGGTTCCGTAGGGAATCACGCTGGGGTCTACCGCAATGGCACCCACACGGGCAACGGTTCCGGTTGCGGTGATTCCGGGGCGGCCCCAGCCTTCGCAGCTGTAGCCGGTAGCCAGCATGGTCTTCACACCGGTGTAAGTCAGAACCTCACCGCTCTCGGTGGTAATCACACCGTCACCGATGGTCAGATTGCCCTTCTGGGCATCTGCATGACCGGTGCCAACGCGGATCACTTCCGGGACGGCTTCCTGAACAACTTCAGAGGTAACCGTTTCACGGCTTGTCTCTTTGTTGTTCACATAGACGACCTCTTCCACCAGACGCATCTCACCGTCGGAGCCTGCGCTGACGACCTCTTGCTGACCTTCGGGAAGGGTGTCATCATAAGTATACTGGGTTTCATAGGGAATGGTCTTGGAATGAGTTTCGGTCGCATAATGCTTGCGGCTGATTGAGATCACCATATCGTTCTTTGTCTGCTCGTGCAGATCGACGGAAAGCGTATCGCTTTCGCCGATGGAGATATTCAATCGAGTCAGGAGCTGCTGAACGGTTTCGCCATAAGTGCCGGTCTTGAGAATCTGACCGCCATTGTCAATCGTGACCATCTGGACACGCTTAACATGGATTTCAGAGAAATCACCGCTCTCCTGTGTAGTATAGGTATCATCTTTGCCCAGTGCCAAGCCAGCCTGATCCAAAACATCGACCGGATTGGTTGCGTCCGTGCTGAAAATCAGCACCCGATCCCCATCGGTAATCCGATAGGTATTCTTCGCAGCAGCAGGAAGAGAGAACAAACATACTGCCACTGCAACGATCATAGTGATTGCAATCGCACGGTAAAAAATGTTCCCCTTTGAGAAAAATGTTTGCTGAAGTCTGTGCATAGAGTGTACCTCCTTTCCTAGATTTGTGGAGAGAGAAATTTTTATCTAAATTCTTTCTAAATGCCTCCTGTAACAAATAGTAACGAATATGTTACCTCCGTTTCAGGACTGCTATATTATAACAAACATTCCGCAAAAGTCAAGCTATTTGAATATTTGCAGGAATTATAACAACTTTTTCAATTTTTATGTTTATCTTCTTATGTTAACCTTTATGCAAATTATACGATGTTATACCCCGTTTCGTCATATTATCTTGTTACATAAGTAACACGAGTTGACATAAATTTAAGAATTATGTTACCAATTCACATTTTTGGGGCAAGTGGTGTTATGGTACCCAAATCAGCCGTCTGATATGGCTTTTTCGCTCCACTTAGCCTTTCATTCAGCCGCAGGAATCGACGAATTTTTCCACTGCACATTTATGCTGTAAGAATGTTTGACTTCCTGAGAATAATGTGTTATTATCACCGTAGAGTAAAAGGCTTTGACGAAGACTTGAACCAGGATAAGCTGCCCAGAGAGGAGCCTGTATGCTGAGATGGCTCTGCAAAACTGACCTGTGTTCCACCACTTCCGAGCCGCCCGGAGGAAATTCCGGGACGGGAGCGCCCGTTACTGCGCCAATGAGTGGCAGCGCATTGCACTGCAACCAGGGTGGAACCGTGGAATATGTCATCATATCCCACCCCTGATTCTTTCAGGGGTGGGATTTCTGTTTTCCTACCCCAATATATAAGGAGGTAACAACCATGTCCGAAGAAAACATCTACACGTTTGAAAACCCCGAATACCGCAAGACCTACTGGCACACCTGTTCTCATGTGATGGCTCAGGCAGTCAAGCGCCTGTGGCCCGAGGTTCAGCTGGCAATCGGCCCCGCCATTGACGAAGGCTGGTACTACGACTTTGACGCCCCATTCGCTTTCACCCCTGAGCATCTGGCTCAGATCGAAGGCGAAATGAAGAAGATCTGCAAGGAGCGCCTGCACCTGGAGCGCAGCGAAAAGCCCCGTGCAGAGGCAATCGCCTATATGCAGGAAAAGAACGAGCCTTATAAGGTAGAGCTGATCGAGGATCTGCCCGAGGATGCCGTCATTTCCTTCTACACCCAGGGCGAGTTCACCGACCTGTGCGCAGGTCCTCACCTGGACTCCACCGGCCGTATCAAGGGCAACGCAATCAAGCTGACCCAGAGCTGCGGCGCTTACTGGAGAGGCGACTCCAACCGCAAGATGCTGCAGAGAATCTACGGCATCGCCTTCCCCAAGAAGGACGAGCTGGAAGAATACCTGCACAAGCAGGAAGAAGCCCGCAAGCGTGACCACAACAAGCTGGGCCGTGAGCTGGACTACTTCACCACTGTCGACTGCATCGGTCAGGGCCTGCCCATCATGCTGCCCAACGGTGCAAGAGCCATTCAGCTGCTGCAGCGCTGGATCGAAGACGAAGAGCAGAAGCGCGGCTACATTCTGACCAAGACTCCCCTGATGGCAAAGAGCGATCTGTACAAGATCTCCGGCCACTGGGATCACTACCTGGACGGTATGTTCGTTCTGGGCGATCCCCACGACGAGACCAAGGAGTGCTTCGCACTGCGTCCCATGACCTGCCCCTTCCAGTATCAGGTTTACCTGAACAAGGCTCGTTCCTACCGTGACCTGCCCATGCGTTTGGGTGAGACTTCCACCCTGTTCCGTAACGAGGACTCCGGCGAGATGCACGGCCTGATCCGTGTCCGCCAGTTCACCATTTCCGAAGGCCACATCGTTCTGCGTCCTGACCAGCTGGAAGAAGAGTTCAAGAACTGCCTGGATCTTGCTAACTACTGCATGGAGACTCTGGGTCTGAAGGAAGACTGCTCCTTCCGCTTCAGCCAGTGGGATCCCGCTAAGGCCGGCATCAAGTATGAAGGCACTGCTGAGCAGTGGGATCTGGCTCAGGCTACCATGAAGACCATTCTGGACGATCTGGGCGTACACTACGAAGTCGGTATTGACGAGGCTGCATTCTACGGCCCCAAGCTGGATATCCAGATCAAGAATGTCTTCGGCAAGGAAGACACCCTGATCACCATTCAGATCGATATGCTGCTGGCTCAGAAGTTCGGCATGGAATACACCGACACCGACGGTCAGAAGAAGACCCCCTATATCATCCACCGTACTTCCATGGGCTGCTACGAGCGTACCCTGGCTCTGCTGATCGAGAAGTACGCAGGCGCTCTGCCTCTGTGGCTGATGGGCACTCAGGTCAAGGTCATGCCCATTACCGACCGTGCTCACGAGTACGCAAAGGGTCTGGTCCAGAAGCTGAAGGATGCCGGCATCCGTGCTGAGGGCGACTACCGTTCCGAGAAGCTGGGCTACAAGATCCGTGAAGCTCAGATGCAGAAGATTCCTTATATGCTGGTCGTCGGTGACCGGGATATGGAAAACGGCACCGTTTCCGTCCGTACCCGTAAGGGCGACGATCTGGGTGCCATGACTCCTGACGAGTTCCTGGCTAAGTGTCTGATGGAAATCGCCACCAAGAACAAGGAACTGTAATCAAAAAAATACCGCCCCAAAGGGCAGCAATTGCATAACGACAAAGGAGCGTATCGAGTTTCGATACGCTCCTTTTATATTTGAAATCTTTGTAAAAGCAGAACTTTACATTTAGCAAAACAAGCAAAAAACAGCCGCAGCCAGAATTCTCTTTGCTGCGGCTGTTTCATATTTTATTTTTCGATGGGCTTGATTTCCAGATGATAGTCAACCTGGCCCACAGAGGACTGTTCGATCTCGATGCCATAGATAATATCCACGGTTCCGCCCTGCTCTGTAATATCATAACGGATTTTCTGAGTCAGAACAGAAATCATCAGTGCGCCGAACTCCACCTGATACAGCGATTCGTGCCGGACGCCCTCCTGGAAAATCATCCGGGACTGGAGCCGTCCGGTGCGGCGCAGTGTTGCACCGCGCTTGCTGAGATGGAAGGTGGTGGTGACGCCCTCCAGACCGGTCAGATCGCTTTCCTCATAGCTGATTTCCCATACATCCTTGTTGTGATCCAGAAAGCCTTCCGTCACCAGCTCGATGACATCCGGTTCCTGGCCCTCATAATTCTGGCTGCTGCGGATGCTGAGCATCACAGGAATCTGGCTCATCGTGCAGCCTCCATGGCGAGCTCCAAGAGTCTGTCGATCAGCTGATCATAGGGAATTCCGCTGGCTGCGAACAGCTTGGGATACATGGAAATCGAGGTAAAGCCGGGCAGTGTATTGATCTCATTGAAGACCACCTTGTTGTCTTCGAAAGTCACAAAGAAGTCCACACGGCTCAGGCCCTGGCAACCCAGAGCGCTGTATGCCTTCACGGCCCATTCACGAACCTGCTCAGTTACATCCTCGTCGATTCTTGCAGGGATATAAGCAACAGAAGTATCGGTGATATATTTTGCTTCATAATCATAAAATTCAGCACCGGAGTCAATTTCGCCGCAGACCGAAGCCACAGGACTGTCGTTGCCCATAACCGCTACCTCGATTTCTCTGCCGTGGATGAACTCCTCCACCAGAATCTTCTCATCGTAAACAGCTGCCTTGAGCAGAGCTTCCTTCAGCTCCTCACGGTCCCGTGCCTTGGACACACCCACAGAAGAGCCGGTGCCCGCAGGTTTTACAAACACGGGATACTCAAAGCGTTCTTCCAGCGTATCCAGTACCCGGTCCATCCGGTTCTCCAGCTCACTTGCACGAACCAGGTGCCATGCAGCCTGAGGGATCTTTGCCTGATCCATTACAAGCTTGGTCAGTGTCTTATCCATGGACACTGCGGAAGCAGCCACATGGGGTCCCACATAGGGGATACCTGCCAGCTGCAGCAGGCCCTGCATTGCACCGTCTTCGCCGTTCTCGCCGTGAAGGACGGGGAAAACCACATCGATATGCTCCCGGACAACGCAGTCGCCCTCAAAGCTCAGCAGACCCTGTCCCCGAACCGGAGAAATGGCTGCACGGCGGTTGCCCTCAAACTGTTCCCACTCTCCGCTGGGCAGCATGGAATAGTCGCTGCCGGTGAACAGGATCCAGTCACCCTTTTTGGTGATACCCACAGGGAATACATTGTACTTTTCCTTGTCGATATTGTTCAGCACAGACTCTGCGCTGCGCAAAGAGACTTCGTGCTCGGGGCTGATGCCGCCGAATAAAATACAAACACTTAATTTCTTCATATCCATAACCCTCACTTCAGAGTGTTTATTTGATGCTAATTGCTATCTACTATATGCTAAACAAAGGGAAAAAACAAGTATTTTTTATATTTCCCTCTGGCATTTTATGAATTTACTGCTATAATGGAGTCACTTTACCCGGAAAAGGAGGGTGTAAAATGCACATTGATCTGACTGCCATGGAATTCAGGCGTCTTCTGGATCTTGTCTATATTGGAAACTGGATCCTGAACTCAACCCGGGGAGAAGACCGTTTTGCCGACTATGACCACATAGAAAGCAAGCTGTTCGGCCTGTGCCAGGGCACAAAAATGCAGGCGCTGGTCGAAACCGCAAACGGAGAAGATGTCCCCTCTCACGCATTTGCCGAGGGTGGAATCCACGAGGCCATCGCCTATTATGAAGATGCAGTTTTCTATGATCTCCTTGCAGAAGAGCTGTCTCGTCGGGACCTGTACTATCAGGACATCACGCCGGAAAACTACAGTGAATTCATAGAAAAAATGGGCAGCTATATGGAAGAATTCCGCTGCAACGGTGTAGACCGGCTGATTCTGGAGGACAGGTAAAGCTTGAATGGCTCGCCGCAGGTCGCAACGAGCCATTATATTTTATTTTTCCAGCAGTGCTTCACCGGCCCGATAGATATCGCCGGCTCCCACGGTAAGGATCACATCACCGGGACGGGCGATCTTTCTCAGATACTCCGTAACCTCCGGCAGCGTCTCACAGTAGACACTTCCGGGGATTTCCTTTGCCAGATCCTGAGAAGAGATACCGATGGTGTTGCTCTCACGGGCAGCATAAATCTCTGCCAGCACCACCTGATCCACCCGGCGAAGCTCCCGGACAAAGTCACTGAACAGTGCCTTGGTTCTGGTATAGGTATGGGGCTGGAATGCAAGAACCACACGCTGATAGCCCATGGTTGCAACTGCATCAATGGTGGCAGCCAGCTCACCGGGATGATGCGCATAATCGTCATACACATCGGCTCCGGCAAAGTTGCCCTTGTACTCCATGCGGCGGCCTGCGCCTGTAAAGCTTGCAAGACCTCTTTCCACACATTCGCCGGAGATGCCCAGCGTCCATGCGGTAGCTGCTGCAGCCAAAGCGTTGCAGGTGTTATGTCTGCCCACGACCTTCAGCTCCAGGTGGCAGTAAAACTCGCCATCGCAGATCACATCGAACTTGCTCCAGTCAGCGGAGATATTGGCTGCGTGGATCCGGTTGTGCTCATCCACGCCGAATGTAATCACATCCAGACCCTTCAGCGCTTCCATGGTATTATGGTCGTCGCCGTTGGCAATAATGCCATGGGTGGAAAGGTTTGCAAAATCCCGGAAGCTCTTTTCCACATCCATCAGATCCTTGAAATAGTCCAGATGATCTGCCTCGATGTTCAGCACCACCGCCAGAGTGGGATAGAAATTCAGGAAAGAGTCGCAATACTCGCAGCTTTCCAGAACAATGGTATCGCCTTTGCCCACCCGATGTCCGGCATGGAGCATCGGCAGGTATCCGCCGATCATGACAGTGGGATCCACCTGAGCCTCCATCAGAATATGGGTGACCATAGAGGTGGTTGTGGTCTTGCCGTGGGTACCGGAAATGCACACGGCATTTTTATATGCACGCATGATCATGCCCCAGGCCTGAGCACGCTCAAACACGGGAATACCGGCAGCGCGGGCTGCTGCAATTTCGGGATTGTCATTATGTGCTGCTGCGGTACGAATCACGCAGTCAGCGCCCTGAATGTTTTCTGCACGGTGTCCAATCGCCACATCAATGCCGTGAGCGATCAGCTCGTCCGTAGAAACAGAAGAATTCATATCAGAACCGGTGACGGTAATGCCCATTCCCTGAAGCACCAGGCCCAGAGGACGCATGGAAACACCGCCGATTCCAACCAGATGTACCCGCTTGCCGGGTCTGAGAAACTGGTCTAATTTTTGATTGCGAACTATCATAATAGGATAAACCCCCGTCGTTAATCTTAAAAAATAACTTATATATTATACATGATGATGTTTTCATTTACAACTGTAATTATTCCTGAAAATAGTTTTTAATTCTACAGGTTTTTGCAGTTTATTCAGTCAAATTTATGAATTTCCTTAATTATACAGTAAAAACGGGATGTACGCTTCTGTACATCCCGTTTTTCAGATTATTCTCGGCGCAATGCTTCAATGGGGTTGAGGTTTGCTGCTTTCATTGCCGGCAGCAAGCCGAACACAATACCAATGACCATAGAGAACACGACACTGATCACAATGGCAGGAGCCGAAATTGCCACCGGGATCTTATTGTAGAAGGAAATGACCTGTGCCAGGATCACACCCAGAATCACGCCAACCACGCCGCCCAAACTGGTCAGCACGGCTGCTTCTGTCAGGAACTGACGGCGGATACGCTTTTTCTTTGCGCCCAATGCCTTTTTCAGGCCGATTTCGCTGGTTCGTTCTGTGACGGACACCAGCATGATGTTCATAACACCGATACCGCCAACCAGAAGCGAAATACTGGCGATCCAGATCAGCTGCTGATTGGTGGAGTTACTCATTTCCTGCAGCTGCTGTGCCTGCTGCAGCAGGTCCTGGCTGCGATAGGAAATGCCGCCTCTGGAGGTATCCGAGCCACCCTCGTTTTCCTCGTCTTTAAATGCATTGGAGGAAATGATCTGGGTCTGGTTCAGATAATCTGCCACCGCCTGACCGGCTTTGGTCATGTCATCGGTGCTGTTTGCCTTCACCGCCACGCTCTGGGGCTGGTCAAAATTGAACACCACAGGCCACACACTGCTGGGGATAAACACCTTACCGGCAGATGTGTCAGCGTACATATAGTAATCCTGGTAGGAGTTGATGGTAGGCTGGAAGCTGCTGTTCTGCTCCACCACGCCGACCACAGTAAAGGGTTCTCCCTTGATTTCTACAACCTTTCCCACCGGGTAGTCCAGTCCAAACAGCGCATTGGCTGCCTTTTGGTCCACCAGTGCAACTTTTCGGTAATTGTCGAAGTCGCCTGCGTTAAAGCTGCGGCCGTAGCCCACCACATAGCCGTAGACCTCCATGTAGTATCTGTCGATACCGGTGATCTCACCGGAGAAGAGCTTGCTGCCTGCGCTGGCGCCGTCGCCGCCGCTGTACTTGGTGTAAAGAGATACCTGAGAAACTCTGTCCAGCTGCTGCAGGTTGGCTCTGGTCTGCTCATCGATGACCCGAACATTGGCAGGAATCGGACTATAGGTAAAATCATATTCCCACTCGTCCTGGAACAGCTGTACGGAAACGACATTGCTGCCGGAGCCGATCAGATTTTCCTTAATCTGTTCGTTTGTGCCTTTGATGGTGGAGACAATGGTAATGATTGCCGAGATGCCGATGATGATGCCCAGCATCGTCAGCAGTGATCTCATTTTATGTCCCCAGATTCCCTGGAAGGCAAGTCTGATATTTTCCATTTTTCGCCCTCCTTAACCGCCGTAGAGATCCTGATCGGATCCCTCAAATGTAGGTGCGCCTTCCCGAAGGTCCTTGCCGTAGGGGAATGCAAACAGATCCATTTCTGTCACACCGCCATAAACCGGGGTATAGAAGCCGTCATCGGAAACGCCTGTCTGAACCTGCCGTTTCTCCAGCTTGCCGTTTTCATTTTGCACATACACGAAGCTCTGATTGCCCTCCTGACGGATAAATGCATTCTGAAGCTTCATAATGCCATTCTGAGAAAGCTCTGCCTTGTAGGTCATATCCACATAGGAGCCTTCCATCAGGTCTGCGCTTTCGTCAATGAAGACCCGGTAAGGATAATAGGTCTGGTTCACAGCACCGGAGAAATAGTAGCCCTGGTCCTCGCTGGGATACTGACCTATCTCGACGACTTTGCCTTCATAGGTCTGGCCGTTCTCCCAGGAATTTACTGTAACCTTCTGCCCAACCTGAATGGTGCCAAGGTCCAGTTCACCGACGCTGCCCTCTACATAGAAGCCACCGCCGCCGTTGAGTTTTACCACCGGCGCATTGGAAGAAATCGCACTTTCCGGTTCCAGGACCGAAGTGATCACACCATCAAATTTAGCCACGACCTTACCGTCTGCAGCTTCCTTTTTCATGATGTTCAGTTCTGCCTTGCCCATTTTGATTTCCTGCTCCAGCTGCTTGATCTGGGCAGCCTTCTCAATGCGCAGGCTCTTCAGTTCCTCTTCGGTGTATCCGGAGTTCAAGTCAATCTGGGGGCCCTGTTCGATTTCTTCCTCAGAGCCGGGCACGAAGAAGCTCATTTCATAACTGACTTCCACATCGGATACCGCTGCTGCCGCCACTGCAGTTGCTTCGGTCGTCGATTCGGTACTCGGCTCAGCAGCCGTTTCCGTAGTCGGTTCCGTAGTCGGTTCCGTAGTCGGTTCCGTAGTCGGTTCTGCCGTTGACTCAGCAGTAGGTTCTGTAGCAGGTCCAGTAGTCGGAGTTGTTGCATCCGGCTCTGTTGGCGCTACAGGTGTAACCATTTTAGAAAACATGATTCCATATTCATTCTGGAAAGGGGTATTGGGCTTATCTTCCGGTGCAATCTGGAACACTACATACATGATATCCGGATTGTTTGCCTGCGCAATCAGGTAGGAAATCATTCCTTCATTAATCTTTCCATCCTGACGCAGCCAGAAGTAAAACGGTGTTTTCTTCGTAAGGCCATCACCATCGTAATAGGTTCCCAGCTTATTGATATCCACAGGAGACTTGGTGTGGTCTACCTTGTTGGGATCAGGCTTTGTCTCAGGGGGAGGCGTCACAACCATAGGCTGCATAGCATACAAACTGTCAAGCTCCACCTTTGCATTTTCCAGAGTGGCCTCTTTTTGCTGAATCTCCAGATCCTTGCGCTCCAGTGCAAGATCCGACAGCGTCGTATCATAGGTGATGAGCACATCGCCCTCTTTCACCTGCTGTCCCTCCTGCACCATGATCTCGGTCACCTTCTGAGTTTCCGAAATAAAAATGGTCTGGACCTTATCTGTGGATACAAGGCCGGAGCTTTGGCTGCCATTCATGTAGTAATCCGTAAAACCGACGGTGCTCCAAGGGAACACAGGGATTTCAGCCGGCTTGCGGAAAAGCATCAGAGCGCCGACAACAATCGCAACAGCCAGCACCACCGACACCACAATAATCCACACTTTTTTCTTATTCATCCGACTCGTCCTCCTTCCGCTCAGTCTGTTCAGAAGAATCGGTAATCAAACGACCATCCAAAATGTGGTAGGTCTTATCGGCGCACCGTGCGATATCGCCTTCATGGGTAATCATGATAATGGTAATTCCCCGCTGGCTCAGCTGACGGAAAATCTCCATGATCTGGTTGCCAGAAGCGGTATCCAGTGCGCCGGTGGGCTCGTCAGCCAGCAGCAGCTTGGGTTCTCCCACAATGGCTCTGGCAATGGCCACACGCTGGCACTGACCGCCGGACAGCTGATTGGGCATAAATTCCAGGCGCTCGCCCAGTCCCACCAGCTTCAGTGCTTCTTCTGCACGGGCTCTGCGCTCTTTCAGGCCCACACCACGGTACAGCAGCGGCAGCGCCACATTTTCAACCGCCGTCATTTTCGGCAGCAGGTAAAAGTTCTGGAACACAAATCCGATGTACTGATTCCGGATTTCTGCCAGTGCATCGTCAGAAAGTCCGCTGATGTCCTGGCCGTTGAGCACATATCTGCCGTTTGTAGGCACATCCAGGCAGCCCAGCAGATTCATCAGTGTAGTCTTACCCGAACCGGAAGGGCCCATAATGGCAAGGTACTCGCCCTCCTCCACAGACAGATTGATGTCAAAGAGGATGTGAACGGACTGCTTGCCCTGAATATATTCCTTGTTTACATTTTCCAGTTGCAGGATCATGGCTTAACCCTCCTGCCCGGCATTAACCTCAGTCACCTCATTGCCCGGAGTTTCACTGGCAACGGTATCCTCGGGAACCGGTTCAACCAATGTGGATTCAGATGGCTGGTTTTCATCATGAGGAACATCTTCCACAGGCAGTTCTTCCTGAGCAGGCTCTGTCACAGAGTTGTTTCCGACGAAATCGGATTCCTCACGGTAGCTGACCTTGGCACCGTCAGTGCATTCAGGATTGGAGGGATCTGCAATATAGTCATCTGCTGTCAGGCCGTCGATGATTCCGTAGCCGCCGATGGAAGGATCAAATTCACCGAATGTGACCTGAACCTTTTCCAGCTTGCCCTGACGATTGGCTGCCCACACCTCGCCGATATTGGCGTTGTTCATTTCATCAAAGTGCAGATTCACGATGAAATTCTCCGGAATTGCCAGAGTACCTTCGGAAACTGCGGCACCGTTGGACACCTGGATATACACATGCTGTCCCAGCAGCAGGCCATCGGTAGAGTCCAGCTTGACATAGAACGGATAGTTGGTGGAAGAAGACATACTGCCGCCGGAGCCGCCGAATGCCTCGCTGACCATACCGCTGCTGTACATGGCAACGCCACCGCCGGAGCCTTCCTGTCCGCCGGTCTGGGCAGAGTCATAGTCCACACGGTCTACAACGCCGTTCCAGGTCTTGGTCGCATCCATTCTGGAAATCACTGTCACTGCAGTGCCCTCCATAATGCCGGCACCCAGGCTCAGCTCGTTGAGGGTGCCCTTGACTTCATAAGCACCGGACTGCTGAATGGTCATGTAGGGGCCTTCGCCGGATTCGTTGATCTTGCGGATGGTACCGGCAATGGGGCTCTTCACATCCACATCTTTCAGCATCTTTTCGGTATAGTCGATTTCCTTCTGCTTTGCAGCCTTGTCGTATTCCGACTGGGTCAGCTCGGTCTGCAGCGTCCGCAGCTGGATGTTCAGCTGGGTCTCATCCGAGCCGGAAGCGTTCTCCAGATCATCCTTTGTCTGAGAAATCTGATCTTTCTTTTCGGAAATGGTTGCATCCAAGCGGTCCATCTCCAGCTTTTGTTTGTCCAGAGTCAGGCTCAGCTCATCGGTGTCATAGCTGAACAGCTTGTCACCCTTTGCCACCTGGTCACCCTCGGCAACATAGACTTCCTTGACGCTCTTTTCGCCTTCACGCTTGATCTCCACCGCGTTTTCGCTGACTACCAAGCCGGCAAATTTGTCCGAAGCGGTGCTGGCAGAGGACTGAAAAAGAGAGTCTACCTTCTGGACCGGAACTTCTCCGCCACCGCCGCAGCCAGCCAGCGCCATGCTCACGACCACAGCTGCAGCAATTAGTTTATTCATATGCTTCATAGGATTTTTCCTCCTTATTTGATTCAAAATTCCACAGTAATGATACGATTCTCACTTGTAAATGTCAACATTTCAGAGGATTAAGAAATCTGAATTTTATCCTAGGAAATACGCATTCTCTTGGCGGAACGCTCCCGTCTGGACAGGTACCACAGCGCCGCAAGGATCATCGCCAGATAAACCGATGCACTGTTAAATCGCAGGATGGACGCCGTGAAATAGCAATGCGCCACCGCGCAGCAGGCTCCGATCGACAGCGCAGCAAAGTCCACCGTAAACTGGTGCTTAAAATCCATAAACATCGCCCGAAGCGCCCGGGCCGCAAAGAAGCCGATAAAAATCAGCATCATCACCAGGCCGACACCGCCGCACAGATAGAAAATCGCATGGAAGTCATTTTCCGGATCGTACCAGGTAACCTGTTCCTTGGTTTCCCCGGTCAGTACATCTGTATGTACCGCTTTTTCAGACATTCTCGAGCGGCTCATGCCGAACCACTTTGCAGACTCCGGGGAATCCTCCAGCAAAAGCTCACAGAAGGTCAGCCGCATCAGGCGCTGACTGCCAACCACATCCACATCCTCTGAGTAGTTGTATGCCTGCAGCGTCCGCTCCTCTCCGAACCGGGAAATCAGTCCCGGCAGGAACAGCTGATATGCATCCGCCAGAGCTTCACGACTCTGTTCTTCACTGGCCCCCTCGGGGACCGCCGCAGCTTCGTCAAAGACCGACTGCTTGATGTCAAAGTTCCCTGCCACCGCTTTCTGATTACGCACCATGGGAGAAACCGGGAGCATAACCGCAAAGGCAACCGTCACAAGGCCGATGGCAACGCTCTGGCGCCAGCGCCTGCGGTCAATCAGCACCAGGCACACTGCCATTCCCAAGCCTGCCGCTACAAAGGAGATAAACGCCAGTCTGGTTCCCAGTGCAAACAACGCTCCCATGCTCAGTGCAGATACCACTACCACCGGAACGATCTGTTTTTCCCACCTGATCAGCGCCCAGCCAATGGCCACCGGCACAATCATTGCCATAATCGCACTCTGGGTATTGGCAAAATAGAACCAGCCTCTCACGCCCAGTTCCTTATTCGGATAGGTATAGGGGTCAGTCCCCGTCAGGCGGCTGAGGATCATCACAACAATGATAATTCCCAGATTTACAAGCATTCCATCCCGGATTGCCCGGACAACTCTGCCGTTCTGCCGCAGAAATGTGCAAAAGCACAGCGTTGTCAGCGGAAGCAGATAGATCCGGACCATGTTGGAAAGGTCACCAAAGGGCTGATCGTAGCCGGCCTGAACGCACGACCAGATATGTCCCGCCAGGAAGCCGCCGAGGACCAGACCCATCAGATAATAGTACCGCTTCCGGTCCGACAGGATAAATCCCACCAGTACCGAACCGCACAGCAGTCCCATTCGCAAAACCACCGTCAGTGCGTTGGAGGTATGCAATTGCTCCTGCCAGAAGGTCGCCACATCCATCAGTGGCTGGCAGACACAATAGATAAACACCATCACCGGCAAATATCGAATCAGATTTTCCTTGGCAGGCAGGTTTTTATTCTTCATAGAATCACCGCATTTCGTTCTTCTTTTTCGGTAAAGCGCCAGTAAAAATGCTTTTTTCTGAAGCACTGTAAAATTATAACGCATCCCAGTGTATTATAGCAGAACACCCCCACAGGTTCAAGCGATTGCACAGATTTTCCCAGCAAATCCCCTGCCTGAAGTTTCTAATTTTTCCCGTCCGTTTACGCCAAAATTTTGCCCTTAGCTATTGTGTATTCCAGTATTTTTTGTTATAATAATTGGAAATGATTTATAATGGATGTGTATTGCTTTGAAGTATGGAAATTGGAATGTCACAGCACCGCGGATGGATGCTGTGAACGCGCTTGTAACGGGAGGTTATCCTCCGCTGAGTGCCATGGTCCTGGCTTCCAGAGGTATCTCCGATACCCAGCAGGCCCATGCATATTTGGACTGCAACGCTACCTTGCACGATCCCTTTTTGATGACCGATATGGATCTTGCCGCAGGGCGTGTGGGACTCGCTATGGAACGGGGCGAAAAAATCGCCGTGTTCGGCGACTATGATGTGGACGGCATCACCGCCACCAGTCTTCTGACGGATTTTCTGCGAAAGAACGGCGCCGACTGTATCAGCTATATCCCCAGCCGCATGGAAGAGGGCTACGGTCTGAATCCTCTGGCGGTGCATCAGCTCCATGATGAGGGCGTAAAGCTCATCGTCAGCGTGGACTGCGGCATCACCGCCATTGACGAGGCATTGCTGTGCAAGGAGCTGGGAATCGATCTAGTCATCACCGACCACCACGAGTGCAAAGACCAGCTCCCCCAGGCCGTCGCCATCGTAGATCCGCACCGTCCCGATGATACTTACCCCCACAAAAATCTGTCCGGCGTGGGCGTGGCCTTCAAGCTGGCAGCTGCCCTTTCCGGCAGTCAGGAGGAAGTCCTTGATGAATATGCCGATATGGTCTGTATGGGCACCGTAGCAGATGTAATGCTGCTGCACGGAGAAAACCGGGTGTTCGTCTCCAGAGGTCTGGAATCTCTGCGGCACACCAAGCGCCCCGGATTTGCAGCACTGATGAAAGAATGCGGCTGTTCCTGCGATACCCTGTGTGCATCCACCATCGGCTATAATCTGGCCCCCAGAATCAATGCCGCCGGCAGAATGGGACAGATCGACCTGGCGCTGAATCTGTGCCTGACCGATGACGAGGCCCTTGCCGAGGAACTTGCAAAGAAGCTTTGCGAGCTGAACCGCCAGCGTCAGAGTGTGGAATCCGAAATCTACAATCAGGCCGTGTCCATGCTTCCCGACGGAAAGCCCCCGGAGGCTATCGTCCTGGCAGACGACCGCTGGCACCAGGGTGTTGTGGGCATTGTCGCCTCCCGGATGGCAGAAGAATACTGCTGCCCCACCTTCCTGATCTGTCTGGACGGAGAGCACGGAAAAGCCAGCTCCAGAAGCTTCGGCGGCTTCAATCTGTTCTCTTCCCTGACTGCCCTTTCCGATATGCTGGAAAGCTACGGCGGTCACGAGCTGGCCGCAGGCTTTACCATCGCCCGGCAAAATATCCCCCAGTTCCGCAATGCCATGTGTACACTGGCATCCCACTTCTATGCCTCCAGCACCCCCAGAACGGTACTGGATGTGGACTGCGTGATACCGCCGGAACTGTTTACCGTCCACAATGTAGACGCACTGGCCATTCTGGAGCCCTGCGGCAACGGCTGCCCCAAGCCGGTTTTCGCCATGGAAAAGCTCTGTGTGGACCGGATCACCATGGTCGGCAGCGGCCGCCATATGCGTCTGCGACTTCGCAGCAACTACGGTATCATCAACGCCATCTACTTCTCCAACACCCCTCAGAGTGCGTCCATTGCACAGGGAGATCTGGTAGATGTGGCATTTAATGCACAGATTAACGACTACCGGGGAGAGCGCACCGTCCAGATGAATGTGCTGGATATCCGTCCCTCCTGCAACGCAGAATGTTCCCCGGAGCTTTACGAATACGCCAGCCTGCGCACCGGCCGGCCCATTACCGACCCGGCACCTCTGCTTCCCGACCGAAGCACTCTGGGCGATGTGTGGCGCTACCTGGCAAGCTGTGGCACATCCATCCAGGAAAATCCCATGTGTCTGTGCCGCAAGATCGTCCGTCGTTCCGGCAAGCCTCTGAGCCTTGGAAAGCTCCTGGCCTGTCTGGATATCTTCGCTGATGTGGGTCTTCTGACCATGCACCGTCAGCACAAATACATTGCCATCGAGCTGCAGCACCGCAGCACCAAGGCAGATCTGAACCAAAGCAAAACCATGCAGACCCTTCTGCAAAGTAAAGGGAGTTGATCGTTTATGGAAACTTACGAAGAACACTATGACAGTATGGTACAGGCCATCAACAAATATATGCCCGGCACCGATCTCGGAATTGTAAATAAGGCTGTCCAGTACGCAAACGAGAAGCACAAATTCCAAAAGCGCAAGGACGGCTCCCCCTATATCATTCATCCTCTGGCTGTTGCAGAAATCGTCGCAGAAATGGGTCTGGATACGGATGCCATTCTGGGAGCCCTGCTCCACGACTGCATTGAAGATACCGATGCATCCCACGACGAAATCGCCAAGCTCTTCAACCCTACCGTTGCTGAACTGGTAGAGGGTGTCACCAAGCTGACCCGTGTGGAGTTCACCACCCACGAACAGCAGCAGATGGAAAACCTGCGTAAAATGTTCATGGCCATGTCCAAGGACATCCGGGTCGTGCTGATCAAAATCGCTGACCGACTCCACAATATGCGCACCATGCAGTACCAGACCCCGGAAAAGCAGATTTCAAAATGCCGGGAAACCATGGATATCTACGCACCTCTGGCACACCGTCTTGGTATGCAGAAGATCAAATGGGAGCTGGAAGATATCGCTCTGCGGTATCTGGACCCGGACGGCTACAACGAACTGATGTCCTATCTGAATGCCCACAAAGAGCAGGACGAAGCCTTTATGCGCACCATTCAGAGCACCATTCAGAATCGGCTTTCCTCTATGGGAATCCGCAACACCACCTACGGCAGAATCAAGCATGTATACTCCATCTACCGGAAGATGAAGGCACAGAACAAGACTCTGGAAGAGATGTACGACCTGTACGCCTTCCGCGTGATCGTGGATACCATCCCCGACTGCTACAATGTTCTGGGTCATGTCCACGACCTGTTCAATCTGGTCCCCGGCAGATTTAAGGACTATATTTCCACCCCCAAGCCCAATATGTACCAGTCTCTGCACACCACCGTCATCGGCACTCAGGGTATTCCCTTCGAGGTGCAGATCCGCACCTGGGAGATGCACGAGACTGCTGAATACGGTATTGCTGCCCACTGGAAGTACAAGCAGGGCACCGGCACCGGCGAAGAAAAGAACTTCGAATGGGTGCGCCGTCTGCTGGAAAGCCAGCAGGATACCGATGCAGAAGACTATGTCAGCTCGCTGAAGATCGATATGTTCGACGACGAAGTCTTCGTCTTCACCCCCAAGGGAAAGATCGTCAGCCTGCCCGCAGGCTCCACCCCCATCGACTTTGCATACGCCATTCACTCCGGTGTCGGCAATGCCATGGTCGGCGCAAAGGTCAACAACCGCATTGTCAATATCGACTCCAAACTGAAAAATGGCGATATCATCGAGATTCTGACCTCCAAGTCTGCCCGCGGCCCCAGCCGTGACTGGCTGAACATCTGCCAGTCCAACCAGGCCCGGACCAAGATCAAGCAGTGGTTCAAGAAAGAGCGCCGGGACGAGAATATTGTCCACGGCCGTTCCAGCTTTGAAGCTGAAATGAAGCGGATGAGCCTGCCCCTGAGCATCATCAACGATCCCGAGGTCGCCCCCGCCCTGCTTGAAAAGCTGTCGTTTGAAGATTGGGACGATATGTATGCAGCCATCGGCTACGGCGGTCTGACCGCTGCCAAGGCAGTCGGCAGGATCCGCGACGATGTGAATCGCAGCATCAAGGTACAGGCCACAGAAAAAACATCCTCTGTACCCATGAAGCTGACACCGGATTCCGACGTAGCCCGCTGCAACCGTCATGCCGTCAACGGCGTGATCGTGGAAGACATCGACTCGTGCATGATCAAATTCTCCAAGTGCTGCGCACCTGTCCCCGGCGATGCCATTGTGGGCTTCGTCACCAAGGGCTATGGTGTTTCCATTCACCGGGCCGACTGCCCCAATGCTGCCCACCGGGATGACCCCAAGGAAGCCGCCCGCTGGGTCCGGGTCCGCTGGGCCAACGAAGATAACCAGCCCTTTGAAACCACGCTGGAGCTGGAGTGCCTGACAAGAGACGGCCTGCTGCTGGATCTTGCAAGCACCATGACCACAGCCCGCGTCCGTGTCAAGGAGCTCAACGGCAAGGATCTGCCCAACGGCCACAGTGTGTTTACCGTTCGCTTTGAAGTGAAGGATGTGGCTGAACTGGATACCATCCGCAGCAAACTGCTGAACATCCGGGATGTCCTCGGCACCCGTCGCGGACAAAACTAAACAAACTATGATTTTTGGAGGTAGCACATGCGTGCGATTTTAACCCGTGTCAAATCTGCATCTGTCACCATCGACGGACAGCGTGTGGGAGAAATTGGAAAAGGATTCCTCATTCTTCTGGGTGTAGGCCCCGAAGATACCGAAAAAGAATGCCGTGCCCTGGCAGAAAAAGCCCTGGGTCTGCGGATTTTTGAAGATGAAAATGGCAAGATGAATCTAGGACTGGAGCAGGTCGGCGGTCAGGTAATGGTCGTCAGCCAGTTCACCCTGTACGGCAACTGCCGCAAGGGCCGCCGCCCCAGCTTCACCGGTGCCGCCGGCCCGGAACTGGGCAACGCCATGTATGAGCGTTTTCTGGAAATCTGCACGGAGCTGGGTTACGAACCCCAGCACGGCCGTTTCGGTGCCGATATGAAGGTAGAGTCCATCAACGACGGCCCCGTGACCCTGATTTTAGATACCGATGAATTACTGGACCGGAGGAGAGGCTAATGGAAATAATTCGACTTCCCCTTGGGGATTATCAAACAAACACCTATATTCTTTATCAGAAAGGGTGCGAAAACTGTCTGGTCATCGACCCCGGTTATGAAGCAGACGAAATTCTTCGCCATGTGCAGTCGCATGGTCTGAAAGTGGAAGCCATCCTGCTGACCCACGGCCACTTTGACCATGTGGGCGCGGTAAAGGCAATGGTATGCAAGACCAACTGCCTGGTTTATATCAATCAGGAAGAAGAAGCCATGCCCCATATGCTCACCGCAGGTAATCTCTACTACACCGACACCTATCACGAGGGCGATACCCTCACCCTGGCAGGAATGACCTTTACCGTACTTTCCACCCCCGGTCATACCCCTGGATCTGTATGTCTGGACTTCGGCGAAGATATGTTCACAGGCGACACGCTGTTTGCCGGTTCCTGTGGCAGAACGGATCTTCCCGGCGGCGATGGAAGCCGCATGCTCAAGAGTCTGCAGCGACTTTCTGACATTACCAAAGACTATGCCATCCACCCCGGCCACGGCGGGGAAAGCACCCTTTTCTACGAGAAGAAACACAATCCCTACCTGGGAGGCGTCCTATGAAACTGAGACTCATCGGTCACGACGACCGATATGCAGTTGAGCAGTTGCAGCTGGCGCTGTTTCCACTGGAGCCTATGGAAAACACCCAGACTCCCTTTGAAGGCGACGGTGCCGTATCCACGCTGCATCGCGGAAACACCTGGCTCACCGCTACCACCCGGATCACCAAAAACGGAAAAACAAGCTCTGCCACCAAGCGCCTGAAGGCCGCCGAAGAAACCGTTCGGCTGCGCCGGCAGATCCTGCAGCAGAGCTATTATCTTGCTGCGCTGCCTTTGCTGGACAAGGCCCCTGCCTGGGGTGCTTTATCCGGCGTCCGTCCCACCAAAATCACCACAAAGCACCTGCTGGAGGGCGGAACCGAGCGTTCAGCCGACCGGCTGCTGCGTGATGTGTACTATGTGTCCGATCAGCGCAGAGCCCTTGCAATCGACTGCTCCAGAGCAACCGTAAAGTCAGCCGCCCTGCTGAAACCTTCGGATGTATCTTTGTATGTAGGCATTCCTTTTTGCCCCACCCGCTGCAGCTACTGCAGCTTTGTCAGCCGTTCCATCGGCAAGCGTACCGAGCTGCTGGAGCCTTATCTGCAGGCTCTGCTCACCGAAATTCGCCACACCGGAAAGTTGATGGCAAATTCCGGCCACCAGGTTCGTACGATCTATATCGGCGGCGGCACGCCCACCACATTGAGCGCTGCCCAGATGGAGCAGCTGCTGAACTGCATCAAAGAATCCTTTGATATGAGCAGATGTCTGGAATTCACCGTGGAAGGCGGTCGTCCCGACACTCTGCAGCAGGATAAGCTGGACACCATCGCCCGGTGCGGTGCTGACCGCATCAGCATCAATCCTCAGACCATGATTGACTCCGTGCTGAAGGCCTGCGGAAGAATCCACTCCGCTGCCGACATTGAGCGGGCCTATCACCAGGCAGTGAATGCCGGATTCAAGGGCATCAACATGGATCTGATCGCCGGTCTGCCCACGGATACCTACGAGGGCTTCAAAACATCCCTGGACCGGGTCATCGAGCTGTCTCCTGAAAACATCACCGTGCATACACTGGCCATCAAGAAAGGTGCCGATCTGTACGAAAACCGTCAGGGCCTGTCCTCTCAGGAAGAAGTCGCCCGCATGGTGGGCTATGCAGAAGACACCCTGCGAGGTGCCGGCTATATTCCCTACTACCTCTACCGGCAAAAATATATGTCCGGCAGCTTTGAAAACGTGGGTTGGTGCAAACCCGACACCGAATGCCTGTATAATATCTACATGATGGAAGAAGTCCACACCGTGATCTCTCTCGGAGGCGGCGGTATGAACAAAGTGAACTTCCCCGATGGATCTCTGAAACGGTTCCACAATCCCAAATTCCCAGAGCAGTACATCCAGATGCTTGATGACGTACTCAAGCAGAAAGAGGAACTGTTCGACCTGATGAAAGGAAGCATATAATTTGGATACCTTAATTTCGAATGTCACCATTGTGACCATGAACGAACGAATGGAAGTGCTTTTCGGCGGCTATGTTGGTATAACCGACGGAAAATTCGTCCATATTGCTAAAGTGCCCCCCAAAGAGCAGCCTGCCGAAATCATTGACGGCACCGGCATGGTTCTGATGCCGGGTCTCATCAACTGCCACACCCACCTCGCAACCACGCTGCTTCGCAGCTACTGCGACGAACTCAGCCTCACCGAGGCTCTGGAACTCCAGCTGCAGAAGGAAGCCAAAATGGATTCCCGCTGCGCCAAGGCCGCTGCCACACTGGGTGTTGCCGAGTGCCTGCGCTTTGGCATCACTTCTGTGTCTGACCTGTACTACTACCCCGAGGCCACTGCAGAAGTCATCGCCGAAAGCGGCATGAAAGCAAATCTTGCACTGTCTGCCTACCGTTTTGTGGATCAGTGTGAGGACTTTGACCCCAGAACGGACGAACAGTGCGCAGAAGTCCGCCGGGTTGTAGAAAAATGGAACAACTATGATAACGGCCGTATCAAGATCGATGCCGGTATCTATGCCGAATACACCAGCAACTACCCCCTGTGGGAGAGCCTTGCCGATTACGCCAGTGAAAAGGGTCTGGGCTTCCAGCTGCACCTGGCACAGAGTCAGGACGAGGCCGACTCCTGCGAGGACCGCACCGGCCTGAGCCAGACCGAGCTGCTCAGCTGCCACCGTGTGCTGGATGTTCCCGTGACTGCCGCCGGATGCAACGCGCTGAGCGAAATGGATCGCAAGATTCTGGGCAAGCACAAGGCATCTGCTGTTGTTCTGCCCATGGCAGATGCAAAACAGGGCCGCAGCTGCGCCGAAATCACAGAATGTGTCCAGGCCGGCATGAATGTGGCACTGGGTACTGACGGCGCTGTAGAAGCTGGCAACCTGGATTTGTTTGAAGTCATGCGCGCCGCTGCAATGAGCGTCCGCGCTTCCAAGGGTCAGGCCAACGCCCTGCCTGCACAGGCAGCACTGATGATGGCCACCGTGTGCGGTGCCCGGGCTCAGGGCCGTGCTGAACAGTGCGGCATGATCAAAGAAGGCATGGATGCAGACGCAGTTCTGCTGGATTTCTCTGCCCCCCATCTGATGCCCTGCCACAATGTGGTCAACGCTCTGGTCTTCAGCGCCAAGGGCGGCGATGTGGCAATGACCATGGTTCGCGGCAAGAAGCTCTATGTCAACGGCAAATTCCCCACTCTGGACATTGCCGGCGCAGTAAAAGAGACCATGGAGTATGCCATGGGCAAGCTCTTTGACGAGCAGCCAAAAGAATAAGGAGTTTGCTCATGCCAAACACCAAAAAGCAATCCTTTCTCCATGGCGCTGCGCTGCTGGCTATGGCAACTGCCATTGTAAAGGTCATCGGTGCGCTGTATAAAATACCGCTGAATTCCATCATCGGTACCAGAGGTTTTGCTTATTTCAACACCGCCTATGAGATTTATTCGGTTCTGCTGATGATCTCCACCGCCGGACTGCCCCTGGCCATGAGCCGTATGATCTCTGCTGCCAGCAGTCTGGACAACACCCGGCAGATGAAGCGGATCTATCGCACCGCCCAGACCATCTTCATGAGCATCGGTCTTGTGGGCGCACTGCTGATGACCCTGTTTGCCCGAGAGCTTGCCGCTTTTCAGCAACAGCCTAACGCCTGGGCTGCAATCGCCTGCCTGGGCCCCTCTGCCCTGCTGATTTGCATGATCAGTGCCTTCCGTGGATTTTTCCAGGGTCAGGGCAACATGATTCCCACCTCCGTCAGTCAGGTCATCGAATCTGTCATCAAGCTGGTCGTGGGACTGGGCGCAGCATTTATGCTGCTGCGATTCACCAATTCCATTCCCCTTGCTGCAGGCGGCGCCATTCTGGGCGTCACCGGCGGCTGCCTGGTGGCTACCATCTACCTGTTCAGCCTGTTCCGCAAAGCGTATCAGGCGCTTGAAGCCGGAGATCCGACTCAGGATGTGGACAGCTACGGCTCCATCGCAAAGGAATTGCTGCGCATCGCAGTGCCCATCACCATCGGCTCTGCCGGTCTGCAAATTATCACCATGATGGAAGTTAAGGTCTACATGACCCAGCTGCTGGCTACCGGATTTACCCAGGACGCAGCTGACTCCATGAAGGGCATCTTCAATATGTCCCAGACCATCTTCAATCTCCCCTGCGCATTCATCACCCCCATCACGGTATCTGCCATTCCCGCCATCACCAGTGCGCTGACTCTCGGCCAGCACGACCATGTCCGCAGCACCGAGGAATCCGCATCCCGAATCACAGCCCTCATCTCCATGCCCTGTGCATTGGGTCTTTGCATTCTTGCCGAGCCTATTATGGCTCTGCTGGGCGGCTACAAGGGCACCGATCTGGTACTTGCCACCAATCTGATGCGGGTGCTTGCTGTCAGCATTATTTTTAATTCCACAGTTATGTTAACCAATACCATTATGCAGGCCCACGGTCATGTCAATCTTCCCGTGATCAATATGTTCATCGGCGGTGCGCTGAAATTGTTTATGGTTTACCATCTGTCCGGAAATGTTTCCATCAACATCGTAGGCGTTCCCATTGCTACGGTATGCTGCTTTGTGTCCATCACCGTACTGAACCTGTTTGCCATGAGCCGTGTGATTGAAGAGCCGCCCCACATGATTCGCAATATGTTCAAGCCTCTGCTCAGCGCAGCTGTGATGTCCGCAGCCGTCATGGGCGTCCACTATGCACTCTCTCAGGTCTTCAGCCTGAGTTCCTCCATCGGAAAACTAATGCTTTGCGCAGTTCCCGTTCTGGTGGGCGGTGTTGTGTATGTAATTTGTGTGATCAAGCTCAAAGCAATCACCAAAGAGGACTGCCTGCTGATGCCCAAGGGCGAAAAGATTGCCAATTTTCTCCATTTAGATGCATAAGTTACAAATTTGTACACATTTTTGTCAAATCCCCTTGCATTTTCAGACTGAATGTGATAGTCTAATACCCCATTCATAATTCCTACGAGAGAGGTAATCGTAAATGAACAAAACTGAACTGATTGCTCTGGCCGCCGAAAGCGCCGGACTGACCAAAAAAGATACCGAGCGCGTCATCAATGCCACTTTGGATGCCATCACCGCTTCTCTGCTGAAGGATGAAAAGGTCCAGTTGTCCGGATTCGGTACCTTCGATGTGAAGACCCGTGAAGCTCGTACCGGCCGCAACCCCCACACCAAGGCTGCGATTGAAATTCCCGCAACCAAGGTTCCCGTTTTCAAAGCCAGCAAGGCAATGAAAGATCTGATTGGTAAGTAAGGAGATCCAAATATGCGGCTAGATAAATATCTGAAGGTTTCCCGCCTGATCAAACGCCGCACCGTAGCCAATGAAGCCTGCGACAATGGCCGCATCAGTGTGAACGGCCGAGTAGTAAAGGCCTCCTACGATGTAAAGGTGGGCGACAAAATCGAAATTGCCCTGGGTAACCGTACCCTGGCTGTGGAAGTGCTTCAGGTTGCAGAGACCGTCCGTAAAGACGATGCTGCCGGAATGTACAAAGAAATCTAATCAGAAAGCCCCGGAAAAGCAATACTTTTCCGGGGCTTTTGCTATATTGTTTTTAGAATCAGCCGTTGACTGCTGCGACAAAGCGGTTGAAGCCCTCGCGGCCCTCAGCGGTGTTCTTGTACACGCCGGCGTCTTCCAGAACTTCGGAGAACACCTTGCCGGTTTCCTGCAGGATGATATCCAGTGCATTCTCTTCGGTGAAGGTGTACTTCTGCTTCAGCTCGTCCACCCAGTCTGCGTGCTTGCCCAGAACCTCGTCTGCGCGGATGTCAGCACCTGCGACGATTGCTGCAGCCAGATTGGTCAGCTCGCCCTTCAGACGGCTGGGCAGAACTGCCAGACCCATGACCTCGATCAGGCCGATGTTTTCCTTCTTGATGTGGTGCTTGTCTGCATGGGGATGGAACACACCCAGAGGATGCTCCTCGGTGGTCAGGTTGTTACGCAGCACCAGATCCAGCTCGAACAGTTCGCCACGGCGACGAGCAATGGGAGTGATGGTGTTGTGGGGCTCGCCATCGGTTTCTGCATAGATGGTGCAGGCAGGATCGGAGTAGCCTCTCCATGCAAGCAGGATCTTGTCAGCCAGATCTGCAATGCGAACGGGATCCTTGCCGTCCAGACGGATGACGCTCATGGGCCACTTGACGATACCGGCCTGAATATCCTCATAACCGGTGAACTTCAGCTCCTGATCAACAGGTGCAGTCTCCATGGCGAAGGTGTAATGGCCGCCCTGGAAATGCTCGTGGCTCAGGATGGAACCGCCAACGATGGGCAGGTCTGCATTGGAGCCGACGAAGTAATGAGGGAAGGTTCCCACGAAGTCCAGCAGCTTTTCAAAAGCGGAGCGATCGATCTTCATGGGGGTGTGCTTCTTGTTGAAGACGATGCAGTGCTCGTTGTAGTAAACATAGGGAGAATACTGCATTCTCCACTCCTCACCGGCAACGGTGATGGGAACAATGCGGTGGTTCTGACGGGCAGGATGGTTCATACGGCCTGCGTAGCCCTCGTTCTCCACGCACAGCTGACACTTGGGGTAGCTGGCCTGGGGAGCATTCTTTGCTGCGGCAATGGCCTTGGGGTCCTTCTCGGGCTTGGACAGGTTGATGGTAATGTCCAGCTCGCCGTAGTCAGAAGCGTACTTCCAGCGCATATCCTTGGCAATGCGGTAGCGGCGGATGTAGTCGGAATCGCAGCTGAGCTTGTAATAGTAGTCGGTAGCTGCCTCAGGGGAAGCTGCAAACTTTTCCCGGAAGGTACGGATCACCTCTCTGGGCATGGGGGTCAGCAGACCCATAACCTTGGTGTCGAACAGATCACGGGCAGTGATATTGTCCTCGCACAGGCCATGCTCACAGGCATAGTCCAGAATGCCTGCCAGAATCTCTTCCAGATTCTCGGTCTGTTCTTCGTGGCTTTCCACATACTCGTCCTTGCCCAGAACTTCCAGCAGACGGTTCTGCAGAACCATATGGTCTTCCGGCATAGCCAGGCCGGTATTCATGGCGTAGGACACCAAAGAATCGATATAAGTTTCAATCTGCATAATTAACAAACCTCCATTTTTACACCGCCCTGGGGACGGATGTCCAGCACATGGCAAGCACCCTCGCCCAGTGCTGCATCAATACCGGTGCGGAAAGATTCCAGAATTTCCTGAGGAACAAATGCCTGGACAGTACCTGCAAAGCCGCCGCCGTGAACACGGTAAGCGCCCTTGCCCTGCAGATAATGCTCGCACAGACCCAGAGCCACAGCCATGGCCTGCTGATTTACATAACCTGCAGGAATCACATTCTGCAGATACATCCAGGAGGAGAAGCCGGACTCCTTGGTCAGCTTCAGGAAGCCTTCAAAGTCACCCTTTTCCAGGCATTCCACCTGCTGAGGAACTCTGCGGTTTTCGTTGTACTCGTGGATGGTACGCATGACTGCACGGTCGCCGCAGCGCTCGCGCAGCTGAGGAATAGCGGCATAGAAGTCTGCCTCGTCAATCTCTGTAATGACTTCCTTGCCGAAGTACTGGCTGACGGCCTTCAGTTCCTGGGTAACTGCTGCATACTCGTCGGTGAGGTCTGCATGGTCTGCACGGGAATCGATGATGCACAGAGCATGGCCGGTGGTGGAGAAGTCAAAGTTTACGGGACGGATCACCGGATGATCCTTATCCGCAAAATCAATGGTAACCAGTCCGCCGACGGCAGAAGCAGTCTGATCCATCAGGCCGCAGGGCTTGCCGAAGAACACATTCTCAGCATACTGACCGATCTGTGCAATCTCGGGCTGAGAAACCTTTGCGTCAAAAAACAGGTGATTGATGATGGTTCCGATCAGAACCTCGTAAGCAGCAGAGGAGCTCAGTCCGGAGCCGGGCAGAACAGTGGACTCTGCATATGCATCAAAGCCCTGCACCTTGCAGCCCAGCTGCACAAAGCGGGCAGCCACGCCGCGAACCAGTGCCGGAGTGGAGTTGATTTCAGATTCCACGGGCTCCAGATTGCTCAGATCCACTACACACATGGGATAGCCCTGGGACTGAATGCGAATGATGCTGG
Source organism: Oscillospiraceae bacterium (assembly GCA_020025595.1). Lineage (GTDB taxonomy): Bacteria > Bacillota > Clostridia > Oscillospirales > Oscillospiraceae > Faecousia. The sequence continues at coordinate 11,659 of JAHHRV010000015.1, read as the reverse complement.
TGCCATTGACCCGCACAGCAGCCTGGGTGTCCAGGTTTACAGCACCGGCCAGAACACGGCCCCGCTGATGGTCTGTGTGGTTGCCGGAAATTTCAGTACGACCGGGAGCTGAAAAGTAGCATTCCGGTTCGCAGCCAAAGATATCATGGAAGCCCTTGTCTAACGCTTCCTTGCGCTCGGGGCTCAAATACAGAGTCGGTACGCTCATAATGTTTCCTCCTGATAACTGAATCCGGGAAATCCCAGATTCCATAATCTCACATTATAATTATACATCTACCGATACAAAAATGGAAGTGCAGAATTCGACTGCAAGCAACCTTTGGCGTGTGTAACAAATTTTCATATGCAAATTGCACAATTTCAACAATCATTCTTTGTGTGCCAAATTTTCCGCCTTTCTATTGCATTCGTGTATTTTCAATTATACAATGAAAAAAAGCGTTTTCCACACCACCCGGACAACGCTTGGCTTCGGGTGGACGGAAAACGCTTTTTTTATTATTTTTTGGAGGTAAAACTATGTTTGAGACTATGGAGCTCCCCGTTCGCAGATGCAATGTCCCTCTTCGCGTTGCACGAGGCCATTTTGCAACCAATCACAGCCATATCAATTACTATGTTGACATCACCACCCAAAAGATTCGTCTGGCAGAGGCAAAGGCTGTAGCCAAAGCGCTGGCCGGAAACTACACCCATTATAATATTGATACCATTCTGTGCATGGACGGCATGACCCTGATTGGTGCGTGCCTTGCCGATGAACTGACTGCCAATACAGCCACACTGAGCGATGCAGAAAAAATCTGCGTGATCGAGCCGGAATACAACTCCTTTAACCAGATGGTTTTCCGGGATAACATCCAGCCTTACATCCGCCAGAAAAATGTTCTGATCCTGATGGCCAGCGTGACCACCGGCTACACCGCCAAGCGCGGCATCCACGGCATCAAATACTACGGCGGCAATGTCATCGGCGTTGCAGGCATTTACCGTGCTGTGGACGAGCTGGAAGATGGTCAGTATAAAGTATCCTCCATTTACTCTCTGGCAGACCTGCCGGATTACGAAAGCTACGACTATAAGGACTGTCCCTTCTGCAAGCAGGGCAGAAAGCTGGACGCTCTGGTCAACAGCTACGGCTATACCAAACTGTAAGTACTTCCGTACCTCCCCCACCCGGGGGAGGTATTTTTCATAGAATGTGAGTAGAAAATCTGGTGTGTATGGTGGTATCTGCTCAAATATTCAACCTTTCTCATCCTGGCGATTGACAGATGCCTGCAATAATGGTACAATGCAGGAACAAGTGCATAGGACAGTTCGTAACCATCCTGTCCTTAAACAAAACTAGGATTTGCTCGCTTTGGCGGGTTTGGATGGGTGCATTTTGCGCCCATTTTTTTGTTTTAGGGGTGGTGTTTTACTGCCCTTTTTTATTTAGGAGTGAATCTAACATGACAAAAAACACCAAACTCATCACCAGAGGAGCCATCATCGCAGCGATGTACTTCACCCTCACCCACCTGCAGAACCTGCTGCTGCCCGGTTCCACTACCTGGGCAATCCAGTGCCGCATTTCCGAAGCACTGTGCGTCCTGGCTTTCTTTACCCCTGCAGCCATCTGGGGCCTGACCGTGGGCTGTCTGCTGTTCAACCTGAGCTATGCCGGCGCTCTGCCCCTTGACCCCATCGTGGGAAGCCTTGCCACCCTGCTGGCTACCTGGTGTATGTGGAAGCTGCGCAACTTCAAGCAGTTTAAGCTGCCCATTCTCGGCCTGCTGATGCCTGCTGCATGGAACGCCATCCTGGTTGGCTGGGAGCTGACCGTCTACCTGGGCGACACCGGTTTCACCATGGCAGCCTTCTGGATCAACGCAGCTTATGTTGCTCTGGGCGAGCTGATCGTTCTGTGCGTACTGGGCAGCATCCTGTACTTTGCCCTGATCCGCCGGGATCTCTACAAAAAACTTCTGTAATACAAAAGCAGCACCTGAACTTTCCGATCAGGTGCTGCTTTTCTGTATTTAAGATAGACGCAGATAATTTCAATCAGTCTTCCCGGAAGGTAAAACCGTTTTCATCTGCAGATTCAATAATTGCAAGAGATTTCAGCGGGTAGCCCTCTTCACGCAGCTTGTCACCGCCGTGCTGGAAGCCCTTTTCAATGGCAACGCCGATACCCTCGAGCTTTGCACCGGCCTGCTCTACGATTCCCAGCAGACCACGCATTGCCACGCCGTTGGCCATGAAGTCATCGATGATCAGAACATGATCCTTGGGTGTGATCCAGTCAGATGAGCAGATCAGGGTGACCTTCTTTTTATAAGTATAGGAGAAGACATCACTGCGGTACAGGCCGCCTTCGATGTTGTCGCTCTTTGCCTTCTTGGCAAAAACCATCGGGATGCCGTACTTGTAGGAGCAAATTGCTGCCAGAGCAATGCCGCTTGCTTCAGCGGTCAGAATCTTTGTGACCTTGCTGATATCAAAATACTTTGCAAACTCATCGGCGATCTGGCCCAGGAACCGGGTATCCACCTGATGATTCAAAAATCCATCTACTTTAACGATGTTACCGGGCAGAATGCGGCCTTCCGCGCGGATTCGTTCTTTCAGTTCTTCCATAACTACCTCCATCGGTTCATATGATTTCTTTATTATTGCGGATTTCTATGAAAAATGCAAGATGTGTTTTGCAGAAATCCCAACATATTTTTCTATCTGAAGTGGGCCGTCAGTCAAATGCCAGACCGAAGTAGACTGCATTCTGCCGGGAAGCCGGATCGAACCAGATTCCCATGGCAAAGGGCCTGCCAGCGCCGGGCATCCGGTAAGACAGAGTGCTGCACCCCATCGCCGCCGCCAGGCCGGAAAGCTTTCCTTCATCGCCCAGATATTCCATACAGTTTTCGGGGGCTTCCCTGCTGACAGCCGCCAGGAATCCGTCTCCCCGATAGCAGCAGGCCAGTCGGTCCAGGAATGCAGCGTTGCGCCCCTGCTGCCGGACTGCATTTTCTTTCAACAGCTTGTCACGAAGCTGTGCATAAGTCTGCGCATCAATTCTCTCAACCGGGATCTTGTGAGATGCCTGTACCGTTCCTTCAGAAACAGTGCTCACCACACGGTACCCCCGTTTTTCATAAAACCGGAACAGCCCCTGAGATCCGGGAACCAAAATCGCCCCGGAATATCCACAGTTTTGCAGCAGGCTGTGGACATTTTCCATTAGCCCGGTGGCAATCCCCTGCCCTTCGGCAGCGGGATCTGTAGCAACTCCGTAAATATAAGCAATTTTTTCCGATCCCACAGAGCAGTCAAACCAGAAAAGCATGGAAACAAGCTTTCCGTCCCGAAGGGCTGTCCGGCAGCACTCCGGGGCATAACCTGCCTCAAAGAAGGAATCGATAAAGCTTTGCTCGTCACCAAACGCTTTTTTCCACAGCAGCTTTAACTCCTGCTGTGGAACCGCAGAGCCGTCGGAATACTCAATCATCGTATTCCTCCACGATCAGATGGGCCCAGCACTTTTCCACCATGTGGTGGGGATTGTAGGAAAGCTTTGCCTTGCGAAGGCCTGCGCTGCCCATGTCCTCCTCCCGGTTCAGGTAGCGAAGATTGGGATACTTGTCCCGCAGATATCTTGCAAACTCCCGGTTGATCATGGCGTAGGCCCCCGGAATGTCGGAGTCTGCCTTTTCAAAGTGGACATCCACAGTCTCTTCATCCATAAAAGAGCCCATGGTCACTGCTGCCAGCTTGCCGCCGGCGTACAGTGCCAGGCCATCCAGCCCCAGCTCCTCATAGTTCCGGAAGGCGCGGCCGATGGCCACCTGCTCCATCTGAATATCCTCGTTGGGATTTTCGATGCTTCTGCGGTAATACCAGTTGTCCACCATGTTTCTGCAGGCAGGCAGGGTATTCTCGTCCAGAGGCTTTACATAATAATCAGGGAAGGTCTGGACAAACTTATTCACATGGTTGCGTTTTTGCTGAAACTTTCTGCCCTTCAGGTCTGCCAGATCATTGATGTCATACACATAATCAAATGTATCCCGACCGCAGTGATAGCGGAACCGCCCGGGGTACAGGCTTTCCAGGACCTGCTTGTCCTCGCAGCTCAGGCTTGTAAACCGGCAGGGAATCCCACGCTGCTGAGCATCCTGGATGATGGCATCCAGAGCTTCCCGGGGATCTGCGTCACCGGCAGGAAACGGATACAGGGTATTTCCTGCATAATGGGAGAAAATTGTCAGTCGACCGCCTACGATTGCCACCTTCTGGCGCCCCCACATAAACAGGTTTGCCAGAGAATATCCACAGCCCCGATGGGCGCTTTTCTGCAAATACGGTAAATATTTATCTTTTTTGCTGAGGTCCAGCTTTTCGAATTCTATCATAGAGCACACTCCTTTCCGGCTATTATACCACGGTTTATGTTTTCGCTCAACAAAAAACCTGGAATTTTTAGTCGAAACGCACGAAATTACCCGCCTAAAAAAATTGATTTTTTTTATTGATTTGCGGAAAGGATTGCAGTACAATGTTTTTATCGAAATTCAGATTTAATTGATGAATATATCGCTGTTTTTCACTCATTTAATATCAGGAGGAATTACTATGAATCCCAATGTAAGACCCGATTCTATGGAGCGCATTTCCACTCCAGAGCTTGCTAATGCATTTATTGCTGAGCAGATCGCCGCTATCCGCGAGCAGGTTGGCGACAAGAAGGTCCTGCTGGCACTGTCCGGCGGCGTTGACTCTTCCGTTGTTGCAGCTCTGCTGATCAAGGCTATCGGCAAGCAGCTGGTCTGTGTCCATGTAAACCACGGTCTGATGCGTAAGGGCGAAAGCGAAGACGTTATCAGAGTCTTTGGTGAGCAGATGGATGCAAACCTGGTTTATATCGACGCTACCGATCGTTATCTGGATCTGCTGGCCGGTGTGTCCGAGCCCGAGAGAAAGCGCAAGATCATCGGCGAAGAGTTCATCAAGATCTTTGACGAAGAGGCTGCAAAGCAGGAAGGCATCTCTTTCCTGGCTCAGGGTACCATCTACCCCGACATCCTGGAGTCCAAGGGTGTTAAGGCTCACCACAATGTTGGCGGTCTGCCCGAGGAAATGGACATGGAACTGGTCGAGCCTCTGAAGCTGCTGTTTAAGGACGAAGTCCGTGTTGTCGGCGAGGCTCTGGGCCTGCCCCACTCCATGGTTTACCGTCAGCCCTTCCCCGGCCCCGGTCTGGGCGTTCGCTGCCTGGGTGCTATCACCCGTGACCGTCTGAATGCTCTGCGTGAAGCCGATGCTATCCTGCGTGAGGAGTTCGACAACAACGGCCTGAACCATGTCTGGCAGTACTTCATCGCAGTTCCCGACTTCAAGAGCGTCGGCGTTAAGGACGGCAAGCGTTACGAGGGTTGGCCCGCAATCATCCGTGCAGTGAATACTGTTGACGCTATGACTGCTACCATCGAAGAGATCCCCTACGCTGTGCTGCACCGCATCACCGACCGTATCACCCACGAAGTTCCCGGCATCAACCGTGTCTGCCTGGACCTGACTCCCAAGCCCATCGGCACCATCGAGTGGGAATAATCGAATAAGTGTTTTAGAGTCCCGGAAAGCCTTGAAAATACAGGGTTTTCCGGGATTCTTTGTTTTTAGTGGCTACAAAATGGCTACATCTGAGCGGATTTTTGTAGCCAGCAAGAAATTTGGCTGTTGCCAAGGTGTTTCCATCGTTACAAGATGCCGTTTAGCTGACGGGCTACCTCTGCCTGTTTATTGGGGTACAGGTGGCTATAAGTTTCCATTGTGGTTTGTACCCGTTCATGGCCCAGTCGCTCTGCGATCAGCAAGGGAGAGAATCCCATTTCCACTAACAGGCTGGCGTGGCTGTGACGAATATCATGCACGCGGATCTTCTTTACCCCTGAAGCCTTGCAGCCATACTCCATCTCCCGATAGAGAAAGCTTTTGTTGTAGGGAAACAGCCTGTCCTCATCTTCCAAGCCGTAGCAATGGGACATATACTCCTTGAGACAATCGCAGAGGGTGGCAGGTATGGTAACGACCCGGTTGCTCTTTGGCGTTTTGGGGCTGGAGATGATATCCCTGCCGTCGAGCCTCTGATAGCTCTTATTGATGGTGATCGTGGCTTTCTCGAAGTCTACATCGGCTGGAGTCAAGGCCAGCAGTTCGCCCTCTCTCATGCCTGTATAGTACAGTGTCATAAAGACAGCATAGCTGGCAGGACGGTCTCGCATGACCTTAATGAAGTCAGCAAACTCTTCTTTTGTCCAGAACAGCATCTCGTCCGCATTCTTTTTACCCATACCGCCTGCTTTGTGGCAGGGGTTCTCTTTTAGGCCATAATATTTAACAGCGTAGTTGAAAATAGCTGTGATTTGATTGTTTATGGTCTTAAGGTAGGTTGCAGAATAGGGCGCACCTTTCTCGTCGCGGTAACTGGTCAGCGTATTCTGCCATTTACGGATATCGGTTGCTTGGATGGCGTCCAACGGCATCTTGCCAAAATACGGAGTAATCTTGAGGTCGATTAGGAATCGCTTGTTGGCGATGGTGGAAGGCTTCAAACGGCCCTCCATATCTTTCAGATACAATTCGATAAAATCGTGGAACGTCATCCCCAGACTTGCGGTTGCTTGGCTGATGAAATCCCGTTCCCATTGCAAGGCTTCTTTCTTCGTGGAGAAGCCTCTTTTCTTTTTGTGGATCGTGCTGCCTGTCCAGTCCTTCACTCGGATCTGGGACATCCACTTTCCTGTTTTGGTATCTTTGGTTACTGACATGGAAATCAATCCTTTCAATGTCAGACCTTACACCTCTCCTTTCTGTGCGCCGTACAAGCTTTGCAAGTAGGCGTTGTGTTTTTCAATTCGCTCTTCTTCGGACAGTTCTTCCGGCTCCACACATTCAACCGGAATTGCTGCATAGTAGGCAAGTGTCTGATCTTTCCACTTGCGATAGGCTTTCTGTGTCTCAGAGTAAGCACGAAGTTCCTCTCGCTGCTCCTCCCACTGTTCCAAAAACAGGCACATATCAGCATTGTAGTCCGCATCGGTGCTTTTGCCGTTGAAGGAGATGGAACATTGCCATTCCTTGTTGCGGGGCGGCTTTTTCACATCGACACTGAACTGAAGCCCCGTAGTCTGTTCCAGCTGGAAGAGAAAGCTCATCACGTCTGCCAGATTTTTGATCGGGGCGAATTTGGTTTCATATCCCAAAATGTAGGTAGGAGTTGAATCCAACAGCTCCGCCAGTTGGTTGACAACTGCGATGGAAACCTCGATCTCGCCGTTTTCGTATTTTTGAACGGTTCGCAGAGACTTGTCGAGCATAGCTGCCAGTTCGGTTTGATTTAGGCCTTTGCGCTTTCGCAGCACTTTGATCCGCTGGCCAATCGCGGAATAATCGAAATTATCCATTTTTCGTTCACCTCATCCATACTATACCACACAGAAATATGAAATACAAGTGCATATTTTCTATTTTATGTGTTGACATACGCAAAATACTGTCGTATAATCAAAATGCACTTAAAGTGCGTATTTTCTGGACGGTGATAAAAAAGAGAAATAAAAATACGCAAGACGCAAATTCTAAAGTTTCAGGAGGTACTATGAGAGCACAGTTCATCACAGCGAAGCAAGTCGGAGAAATCATGGGTGTAGGCCGCAGCAGAGCCTACGAAATTGTTCGCCAGCTGAACCAGGAACTGGAGGCGATGGGGTACATCACCACTGCCGGAAAGTGTCCGCTGGCGTATTTCAAAGAAAAATGCTACGGCTTCCAGATGGAAGGAGGTGAGAACTAATGCGTAAATATGAAAAAACGACCGCCCCAAGCGCATCTGTTGGTGCAGATGCAGGGCAGTCGTCCTTTACTAATAACAATGATAGTGTATCAGATTCTTGTGCAGAACGCAATCTTTCGGATGAAGAGATGGAAGCCATTTGCCGTAGGATGCAGCGCATGGCTGATTCCAGCTATCTGAACACCATGTCTTTGGATGAGCTTTTAAACAATGTGTACATGAGCAAGTCTGCTGTGGTTGATGGCTTGCTTTCTTCTGGAGTCTATATCCTTGCCGGAGCGCCCAAAATCGGCAAGTCCTTTCTGGTGGCACAAATTGCCTTTTATGTTAGTACAGGACAGAAGCTTTGGAACTATGCGGTGCATCAGGGCACCGTTCTCTATCTGGCCTTGGAAGACGATCAGCACCGCTTACAGCAGAGAATATCCCGGATGTTTGGTGTGGATGGAACTCGGCATCTGCACTTTGCTACCAGTGCAGGACAAGTGGGAAAAGGGCTGGATGAGCAGCTGGAGAACTTTGTGCGGGAGCATGAGAATACCAAACTGATCATTGTAGACACGCTGCAGAAAGTCCGGGAAATGGTCAGCGATACTTACAGCTATGCCAGCGACTATGAAGTGATCGGAAAATTGAAGGCGTTTGCAGACAAGCATGATATCTGCGTTCTTATTGTACATCATACTCGCAAGCAGCCAGCCGGAGACAGCTTTGAAATGATTTCCGGCACCACAGGGCTGCTGGGCTGCGCAGACGGAGCACTTCTTATGCAGAAAGAAAAACGGACGGATGGATGCGCAACGCTGGAAGTAGTAGGAAGAGATCAGCCAGACCAGCGGCTGCATCTGGTCAAGGATCAGGAGCATTTGCTTTGGGAGCTTGACCACGCTGAAAGTGAACTTTGGAAGCAACCGCCGGACCCCGTCTTAGAATCCGTGTCCAAAATCGTCTCACCAGAAAATCCAGAGTGGGAAGGCAGCCCGACGGAGCTGGCTGCAGCACTCAAAACAGATATGGCTGTCAATCGACTGACAAAGCATTTGAATGTGAATGCAAGCCGTTTGTTGGAGGAGCATCGAGTGCGGTATGAAAATAAAACACGGCACACCGGACGGCGTATCCGACTCACTTATATGGCAGTGGAGACAGCAGAGTACGAAGCAATCGAATAAAGCGCGACGCTCGCAACGGTCGCGACGATGATTTGAGGGGGGCTCATTTTACCGTTGCGACCGTCGCCACCGTTGCGGGGTGAATGGTTCCTTCCTTTGGTGCAACATTGGTAAGTCGATGTTTCATCAAAGGAAGTTTTTGTTTGTGTAAAATAGCGTCCGAAGGATGCGTAGCCACAGAATGAAATTCTGTGTTCAAAGGGGCTTGGGGGCGCTGCCCTCAACAAGCAGACGGCAGGAAATGTGAGTGTGTATATACACTCGCATTGCTTGCCAGATTTGTGTGTGGATAGCCACACGCATTGCTTGCCATTAGAGTTATGATGCTCTCTACAGTCCTGAATGGTGTGAATTCTAGTAAAAAATCCCAACCTTTCCACTAACACAAATAGATAATATAATAGATAGGCTAAGGCAGAATTTGAAATAGCAACAGCAGTAATTTAGCAAGAACGATTAAACATATTCTCTTATTTTTTGCTACTCTATTTTATGGAAAGGAGGACACAGCGAATGGAACACCAAGTGATACACATTGAAACCGTTATTGATTATATCGAAACACACCTGGACGGAAAAATGGAGCTGGAGACAGTTGCTGCCGCAGCGCATTATTCAAAATATCATCTGCACAGGATGTTTACCCATACAGTTGGGATGACGATCCATGATTATGCTCTGCGACGTCAGCTCACGGAGGCCGCAAAGCTGCTGGTGTTTTCGGAGAAGCCAGTGATTGAAATCGCCTATATGTGTGGCTATGAGAGCCAACAAGCTTTTACTACATCGTTCAAATCCATGTACAAACTCCCTCCTGCAGAATATCGACAGAAACAGGAATTTTATCCGTTACAGCTTCGGTTTACTCTGCATGAGAAATCACCTATCATAAATCTTTCCAGACAGGATATTCGACTGGCAGACAGGAACGACATCCCTGCGTGGATGGAACTGGTGCATCTTGTTATTGATGGGTTTCCGCATCTCGATGAGACAGATTATCTTGAAAAACTAACCATATTCATCCAGAAGAAACAAGCCTTGATTTTGGAACACAACAACATCGCAGTCGGGATTATGGGATTTTCCTACGAAACAGGTAGCATAGAGTTTCTTGGAGTTCATCCTCAATATCGAAATTGTGGTGTACCAAAACTGTTCTTAGAAGCCCTTATGGAAGATTATCTTCCGGGCAAGGAACTTAGTATTACAACTTATCGAGACAAGGATCGGGCGGACACCGGCTATCGAAAGGAACTGCTTCAGCTGGGATTTGCAGAGAGAGAAATGCTTACGGAATTTGGTTATCCCACACAGCGTTTTGTGCTTCCTCCTCAAAAAACAGGAGGTTCATTCGATGCACAAAAATGAAAAAGTAAACTGGAAAAGAAATACAATCCTATTTCTTTTCAGTCAATGTATTACACTGTTTGGCTCAACCTTGGTTCAAATGGCAGTGATCTGGTATGTCACCCTGAAAACAACAAGTGGCATCTGGGTTGCTGCTTTTTCTATCTGCTCCTATCTGCCGCAATTTCTGATTTCTTTCGTGGGCGGCGTTTGGGCAGATCAGTATCATCGAAAAAGATTGATTATACTCTCTGATGGTATGATTGCTCTCATCACGTTGCTGACCTTCTTCATAATTCCCTTCTTGCAAACGGAGCCGATGTTTTTAGGTGTACTCTTGTTGATGTCGGTATTTCGATCCATTGGAGCAGGGATTCAGACTCCTGCAGTCAATGCTGTGATACCACAGCTAGTCCCGTCGGAACATTTGATGCGATATAACGGATTCAATGCGATGATGCAGTCAATCGTTCAATTTGCAGCACCGGCGGCTGCCGGCGTGATCCTTGCCACATTTCCACTCAGAACGACACTCCTTGTGGATGTGGGCACAGCTTTTGTAGGAATTGGGCTTTTTTCCCTTGTGCTGCTTCCAAAGCAAGAATCCGAGAAAGGAAAAGGGACAGTTATTGAAGATTTGAAATCAGGCATCCGTTACGCTTATTGTGACACGCTGATTCGTCGCCTTCTTCTGCTTTACGGATTATTTGTTCTGCTGTGTGTACCAGGCGGCTTTATGGCCGGCCTTTTAGTAAGCCAGGCTTATGGCGAGACATATTGGTATTTGACAGCAGTAGAGCTTGTAGGGTTTGCAGGGATGACAACTGGAGGATTGCTTATGAGTACCTGGAAGGGATTCTCTAATCAAATCAAAACGCTGGTTTTTGGACTGCTGCTTTTTGGCTCTTTTTCAATCAGTATGGGAATTGCCCCCACATTCCAAATCTATCTCGTTATGATGACTTTGTATGGTGTTGCACTGACAATGATTCAAACCACCATTACAACACTCATTCAGCGGCAAACAAATATAGAAATGCAAGGACGGGTATTTGGATTGATGGGGTCGATGTACGCAGGATTTTTGCCTTTGGGTATGGCGGTGTTCGGCCCTATGGCTGATACGGTTCCGCTGCAATGGATCATGGTTGCTTCTGGAATGGTGTTGATTTTAATGGCAATCTGGACAACTTTGCATTGTAGATATAGTTAATACGAAATCTGCCGGACGACGGCAAAAGAAAAAAAGCCGTCGTACAGCAGACATATTGACACGCCCTTATGAAGCGGCGGCTTT
>JAHHRV010000014.1 GCA_020025595.1 Oscillospiraceae bacterium | reverse complement strand
CCTGTGACCCCATGCTTGTAAGGCATGTGCTCTCCCAGCTGAGCTATGCTCCCAACTCAGTGCCGCGAGGCGTTTACCTCAGCGACGTGGATTATTATACCTGTTATGGCCCGTTTTGTCAAGCACTTTTTTGAAGATTTTTTCAAAAAACTTTCTATGTTCAAAACAGGCCATATCCCAGTCATTTCCAGGTATAAATCAAATCTTTTTCAAGATCTCCGAAATATCCTCCGGAGTGAACTTATATACTGTATCACAGAATTGACATTCAACCGGGAAGGTTTTTTCCTCGTTCATGATATCTGTCAGTTCGTCTCTGCCCAGGCTGATCAGTGCAGACTCCACCCGCTCACGGGAGCAGTAGCACTTATAAGAGATTTCGGTAGTCTCCATGAACACAACGCCCAGATCTCCGCAGACCTGACCCAGAATTTCTTCCGGAGTCATTCCCTGCTCCAGCATGGGAGTCACCGCGCCGGAACGGCGGATGCCCTCCTCCAGCTTGTCGATCACTTCATCCGGAGCACCGGGCAGCAGCTGCAGGATATAACCGCCTGCCACCTTGACACTCTGATCCCGGTCAACCAACACGCCCAGTGCGCAGGCCGTGGCAGTCTGCTCGCTCTGAGCAAAATATGCAGTAACATCGTCAGCGATCTCGCCGGATACCAGCTCCACAGAGCCCACATACGGCTCCTTCATCTGCAGGTCACGGATAACCGTCAGTGTGCCATCTGTACCGACAGTAGCGCCCACATCCAGCTTACCGGGGCACTTTTCCACCAGCGGCACATTGGGCTGGGTCACATAACCGCGGACATTGCCGATGGAGTCGGACACACAGACGATGGCACCCACAGGGCCGCCGCCCTTGATCTGCAGCGTCATGGAGCCGTTGTCCACCTTCTGCATGTTACCCATCATGGATGCAGCCGTCAGCGCCCGACCAAAGGCTGCAGTAGCATTTGGGGTAGTCCGGTGAATTTCGGCTGCGCGTCTGACAGTTTCTGTAGAGCGGATGGCAACAACTTTCACGAAGCCGTCCATGCTCATTCCGCGAACAATATAATCACTCATTTGATTTTTCCCTTTCTAGCTTTGAAATAGATCCGCTGTTCCCCCGGTCTGGGATCGGACAGGATTCTGTCGGCATACACACGCACCGAGGTAAATCCCGCGTCCTTCAGGAAGGAAGTCAGCTGCTGGGCAGAATACGCATACTCCTGATGCTCTTCAAAAGAACGATGCCAGAGCTCCCCGCACCGCTGGAACAGGTCCATACCATAGGAGCAGATATTCGTATCTGTATCGAATTCCCCTCTCCAGACGCAGTAAACATCGTCATCCTCATCCAGGAATACCTGTCCATCCATAGCGCGGAGTTTTTCCGGGGTATTCACATCAAAAATAAAGATTCCACCGGGGTTCAGTGCTTTGTATACCCGGCGAATCGCCTCTTTGCAGTCCTGCGGATCCAGAATATAGTCCAGACTGTCCAAAAAGCAGACAGCCATATCCACACCCCGCAGCAGTTTTAACTCCTGCAGGCTCTGGTGAATGAAAGCAGGCTGGTTGTCAAGATCTGCGCACTTGTCAAAGGCCTGCATGAGCATATCCTCAGACAGATCCACTGCCACAACCTGATAGCCTCTTTCTGCAAGGATTCTGGTAGTCGATCCGGTACCGCAGGCCAGGTCTGCCACCGTTCTGGGCTGCAGTCCCTCCTGTGCCAGGATTTCGTGTGCAAAGTCGATCACAGCATCGTAATCGACATCATTGGTCAGACGGTCATAGGAGGCCGCCAAGGCTCCGTAGGCATTCATCTTTCGACACCTCCATCAAACATTGAAAAAGCACCCCAGGCCAGAAACCTGGGGTGCAGAAATTGCATTCAGATCAACGGCCGAAGATCTTGAAGATCTCGTCGATGTCGCTGATGTCAGAGGGCTTTGCAGCGGTTGCAGCGGAACCGGTAGCAGAAGATGCAGAAGCAGTCTCCTTGGAAGCGGTCTGCTCGCCGTCAGCCTGCTCGAAGCCGGTAGCGATAACGGTAACGCGCATCTCGTCTTCGAACTGATCGGAAGAAGTTGCACCGAAGATGATGTTTGCGTCGGGGTTAGCAGCCTCCTGAACGATGCCGGCAGCAGTCTCTACATCATCCAGAGTCAGCTCGGAAGAACCGGTAACATTCACCAGAACGCCGGTAGCACCGTTGATAGAGGTCTCCAGCAGGGGGCTGGAAACAGCAGCCAGAGCAGCCTGCTCAGCCTTTTCACGGCCGGAAGCAGTGCCGACACCCATGTGTGCACGGCCAGCGTCCTTCATAACAGCGGACACGTCAGCGAAGTCCAGGTTGATGATCACGCGGTCAGAGTAACCAACCAGCTCGGAGATGGAGGTCACAGCCTGCTTCAGAACATCGTCAGCGATGCCGAAAGCGTTAGCAAAGGTGATCTTCTGCTCGGTGACATACTTCAGACGATCATTGGGGATAATGATCAGGGAGTCAACTCTCTCGCTCAGCTCAGCGATACCAGCCTCAGCCTGACGCATACGGTTTGCACCCTCGAACTTGAAGGGCTTGGTAACGACACCAACGGTCAGAATACCGGCCTCGTGAGCCAGATCTGCAACGATAGGAGCTGCACCGGTACCGGTACCGCCGCCCATACCGGCAGTGATGAAGACCATGTCAGTATCTTCCAGAACCTTAGCAATGGCAGCTCTGGACTCTTCTGCAGACTTACGGCCAATTTCAGGCTTGGAACCTGCGCCCATACCGCCGGTCAGCTTCTCGCCGATCTGCAGCTTGTTGGAGCAGTTGGACTTGTTCAGATCCTGCTTATCGGTGTTAACCACCACAAAATCGACGCCATTAACGCCGGACTCGATCATACGATTGATAACATTGTTACCGGCGCCGCCGACGCCGATGACCTTGATTTTAACTACTCTTTCCTGAAAAGCTTCAGTCATAAAAATATCCTCCTATGTATATTTCGCATCGGGTGCGTGACAATACTACATTTATACCTGTATATTCTAGCGTGAAAACTCCATTTGGTCAATAGACAATCTATAATTTCCTGAAAGATTTTGTAGGGATTTGTATCCATTTACTTCAGTGGAGTCAAAATTGCTTCTTCCGAAAACGCAAAGGACACATCCATCTCACCGGCGATATCATCATGCAGCTGTCTGACCGCCTGGGCCATATAATTGATTTTGTATTCCAGACGCTGTGCATCGCCCAGGAGCACATGGAAGCGCTGGCCGTATTCCATCGTCAGGTTCGCAGGATCGGAAACATCAATGGATGCAATCTGACCGATTACCTCACTGCGCTCCAGGCACTGGGTGATCTCCAGTGCAACATTCAGCACCTGATCATGTGTCAGATCTGCCTGCACCGGAAGCTCTACAGGACTGGAAGGAACCGTCTCTGAAGTGGCCTTTGTAGGCTCAGTTGTTTCCTCGGAAGCATCAGCTGTCGTTTCCTCCGTTGCTTCTGTTTCTTCCGTGCTTTCCGTTTCCTCTGTTGCTTCGGTTGCCTCTGTGGTTTCCTCTACAGGCTGAGTTTCTTCCGTATCTTCATCCGAATCCTCAGGCTGCTGAAGCGGTGCCGCCTGAACAGTCTGGCCCTCTGCCGGAGACTCGATCTGAACACCCAGAATTTTGGTGTAGCCGTTGGCTGCTGTCGTATCGATCTGATCAACAACGCGTCCGTCGGAAGTAATGAGCCACCAGGTCGAATCCGATGCCTGAACAGCATAGGTCACCTTCAGCTCCGTAATCTCTATATTTACCGTACCGGGCAGATTTATACCGACTTTTACCTTGTCGACATAAGGCAGTTTTGCAATGATCCTGCCTGCAACCCGAGCCTTGCTGACACCCAGCAGAGAATCGCCCTCTTCAACACCGGAAGCCTCCCGGATCATCCAGGGCGTGTATTTATCCGTTCCGTAAACCTGAATCGTGTCTACCCGGAAGAAAATGGACAGCGCCAGTACCATCGCCATAACCACCGCCACAACGCTGACCAGTTTCAGCACAAACTGTCCCTTGCGGAAGGGCTTTGGAATTGTGTAAACCACCTCAGGAATATCCTCACGAGGCGGGCGCACCACTCTCTTTTTCTGCTGGGGCATTGGTTTTCTTGCCTGTGCAGAAGACGGACGCCTGCGGCGTTCCGGAGCGGCATCACGGCGTGCGGTGCCGGATTTTGCAGCAGCGGATCGTGCAGCGGCAGGCCGTCGGCTGTCGGGCCGTCGATTGGCAGACCGGCGTACCGGCTTTTTGTCTTTTGTATCCATATGTATCCTCCCTAAGCCTGTTGAACATCTGCGCCCAGAGAACGCAGTTTCAAGGCAAAGTCTTCATAGCCCCGCAGAATATGCCGAAGGCCAAGTATTGTCGTTTTTCCCTGTGCTGCCAGAGCAGCAACCGTCAAAGCGGCTCCGCCGCGCAGATCCTGCGCCGTAACCGTGCCGCCGTGCAGCTTCTGCACGCCATGGATCCAGGCGCAGTTTCCAATGCGCTCCACCTGTGCTCCCATGGTACGGAAGCCTTCTATATGATTCATGCGGTCTGAAAAAACCGTTTCATCAATTATCGTTGTCCCTTTCGCCCGGAGCAGAGCTGCCATGATAGGTGCCTGCGCATCCGTAGGGAATCCCGGATAGGGCGCTGTAACGACCCTGCCGGGGCTGACCAGCTCCTCCGCCTGTACGCGAACCTGATCATTTCTGTAATACACGCTGCACCCTGCCCGTTCCAGCACACTGAGCACCGGAGCAAAGTGCAACGGCTGCACATTCCGCAGCAGAATATCTCCGCCGGCAGATGCCACTGCACACGCAAAAGTTGCCGCTTCCATCCGATCGGGAATCACCTGCATCCGGCTGCTGTCCGGAAGGCCTCCCATAACCCGGATGCACCTGGTGCCGTCGCCGGAAATGCGGCAGCCTCCTGCCCGCAGGAAATCACACAGACAGCAGATTTCCGGTTCTCTGGCTGCATTGTGAATGGTCGTCATTCCCTCTGCTCCAACGCCGGCAAGAATCAGATTCTCTGTCGCACCGACGCTGGGGTATGGCAGAATGATTTCCGTCCCTACAAGATGCCCCGAATATATCTGATCATCCAAAGTATCCGCTCTGGCACCCAGTGCCATCAATCCATCAATGTGGAAATTCACGGGACGCTTCCCCAGCGGGCAGCCTCCCGGCTGAGTCAGTCTGCATTTTCCCATCCGGGCCATCAACGCCCCGGCAAAAAACACAGATCCGCGCATTCGGTTCATCAGTTCGTCGGGAATGTCCCAGCGCCAAATGGGTCTGGGGTCCACGCAAAGGCTTCCGCCGCTGCGTTCCACCTTCGCTCCCAGGTAAGTCAATATATCCACTGCCGCATCCACATCCGTCAGATTCGGAACTGATTGGATGCAACAGGGTTCCTTAAATAATACCGTTGCAGCCAGCATGGGGAGTACAGCATTTTTGCTGCCGGATATCTGGACCTCTCCGAATAATCGCTTCCCCCCGTCGACCAAAAGTGACTGCAAGCCATCGCCCCCCGTCATAGAATGTAACCCATTCTATGCAAAGGGCTTATTTGTGTGCCAATTTTACAATGGTGTCACAAATCTGCTCTGCAGAATCCGGAATCGCACCGGCAAGCAGTGCCTGGCGCATCTTTTCGCATCTGGTCTTATCGCCCAGCAGCTTTTTGGATTCTTCATAGAGCTTCTTTCCTGTACATTCGGATTCCAGCACCACCACGCAGCCGCCCCGGTTTTCCAGGATACGGGCATTCTTTTCCTGGTGGTTATCCGTTACATTGGGTGACGGAATCAGAATGCAGGGGGTGCCCGAAGCCGCAATCTCGTTGCAGCTGGAAGAGCCCGCTCTGCTGATGATCAGATCAGCTGCTGCCATCAGGGTAGGCATATTATAAATATACTCCCTCATGTCAAGTCCGTCTGCCTTCTCCAGGTCAATTCCCTTTTCTTTCACCAGATCAGGCATCCAGCGCCAGCCAAAAGAGCCTGTGGCATGGATGTGCTGATAAGGGATTCCATCATCAAGCTCCAGCTTCATGAAATCAGCAATGGCCTTGTTCATTTCTCTTGCGCCCAAAGAACCGAAGGCAGAAACGATCAGAGGTCTGTCATCCAGTCCCAGTTCTCTGCGGGCCTTCTGGCGGTCGTTGTAGATAAACTCCCGGCGCACAGGCATACCGACGGTCTTTACCTTATCCTTTGCCTTGTACCGGTCGGCGCTTTCTGCGAAAGTCACCAAAATCTGATCCACATGATCCGCCACCAGACGGGTAGCGAGACCGGGAACAGCATTGGCCTCGTGGACGCAGGTGGGAACTCCCATCCGGCTGCCCATATACAGAGCCGGGAAGCTGGCATATCCGCCGGTTCCCAGAATCACATCGGGCTTAAACTCCCGAATCAACTTTTTGCTCTGCATCAGAGCACTCAGAACATACCACACACCCCTGACATTGTGGACAATGGCCTTGGGTGTCATGCTGCGGCGCAGACTGGAACACGGCAGCAGCTTGATTTCATAGCCCGCATTGGGGACAAGATCCTCCTCCATGCCGCCTTTGCCGCCTACAAACAGAATATTACTGTCAGGGTAGCGCTCTTTGACTATATTCGCCACAGCGATTCCCGGATTGATATGTCCGCCGGTACCGCCGCAGGTTACAATCACATTCATAGATCTTCCTCCTGTTTCCTTGCTCCATTGATATGCCGGGAAATGCTTAAAATCACACCCATTTCTCCAAGGTTCACCGCCAAAGCCGTTCCTCCGTAAGAAAAGAACGGAAGTGCAATTCCCGTAGAGGGCAAGAGATTGGTCACCACACACAAATTTAATATTGTCTGCACTGCAATCAGTGTGGTAAGTCCCGCCGCCAGCATGGAAGAAAACCGGTCGGCTGCATGCAGTGCAATATAATAACCGCGAAGAATCAGTCCTGCAAACAGTACCATAATGCATACCGCTCCCACAAGGCCAAGCTCTTCACAGATGATTGCAAAAATATAATCGTTATATTGAAAAGGCAGATAAAGATATTTCTGCCTGCTTTTTCCCAGTCCAAGACCAAACACGCCACCGGAGCCGATGGCATACAGGGACTGCAGGATCTGATAGCCCGTATCACTGGGATCCTCCTCCGGATGAAACCACGCTGTCACCCGGTCTCCGGCATATCCCATAAATGTAACATACACAACAACAAACAGAGCCGCTCCTGCAGCTCCCATCATCAAATATCGGCTTTTGGTGCCGGAAATAAACATCATCACCACTGCCACCATGCCCATCAGCATAATGGCGGACAGGTGCTTTTCCAGCGCCAGAGGAATCAGAATCCCCATCAGGGCCATCCCGAATCCTACAATGCCATAACGAAATTCTGCCGCCCGGGAGCCGTAGCTCCGGCTCAGTTTGGCAAACATCAGAATCATAGCGAATTTTGCAATCTCAGAGGGCTGAAACTGGATTCCCGCAATGCTGATCCATCGCTTCGCACCATTGAGAGATTGCCCGATCACAAGCACCGACAGCAGCAGGATAATGGAAATCACATAAATCCAAGTCGTGTACTTGTACCAAAACTGGGCCGGAATTCTGCTGAAAACAGCCATACATCCCAGACCCAGCACAGCACAGATTGCCTGTTTTTGTAAATACTTTGTGGATACCGTGTATCCGGAGTCAAATTCACTTTGTGCAGAACTTGCTGAGTAGAGCATCAAAAGCCCCACACTCAGCAAAATCAGCACAAGCGATAGAAATATCGGATCTACTCCTCTTTCCCGCTTCAGCACAGCGGGGTCCTCATTGGCATAGGGAGATCTTCTTCCCAATGCCCAACGCTCCTTTCAGAGTTTTAGAATCTGCCGCTGACACCAATCCATGCCAGAATGCAGGTCACAATGGTAATTCCGGTGAAAGTGAATACGATGCGCTCTTCGCTCCAGCCGCACTTTTCAAAGTGATGGTGGATAGGAGCCATCTTGAACAGACGCTTGCCATGAGTTGCCTTGAAGTAAGCAACCTGCAGAATAACAGATACAGTTTCGATGATATAAATCAGGCCTACCAAAATCAGGACCAGAGGCATATCCAGCGCAAATGCCATTGCGCACACTGCGCCGCCCAGAAACAGCGATCCGGTATCGCCCATGAACACCTTTGCAGGCTTAAAGTTATAAACCAGGAATCCAGCCAAGCCGCCGATCAGTGCTGCAGGGAACAGTGCCAGTGTGTAGCGCTTCATTGCAACTGCAGCAGCAGCAAAGAAAATCATTACAGGCAGAGTAACGGAGGTTGCCAGGCCATCGATGCCATCGGTAAGGTTTACCGCATTGACGCAGCCGACCATAACGAACATAGCAAAGAAGATGAAAACCAGAGGATGCATATGCCAGGTCACATTTGCAAACGGAATGTAGATAGATGCCGTCATGATGCCCTCTTTATACAGGATGTACAGGAACAGCGCAGAAACTGCCAGCTGCAGGCAGGCCTTCTGAATGGAGGTCAGGCCCAGATTACGCTTGTACTTCACCTTAAAGAAGTCATCCAGGAATCCGACCAGACCGAAGCACAAACTCAGCAGCAGTACATACACCGCAGAGTAGTCACCCTTCGCTATTCCGGAAAAGCCAAACACTACGCACAGAAAAGATGCACCAATGAATGCCAGACCACCCATGGTGGGTGTACCAGCCTTTGAATTATGCCATGTAGGGCCATCTTCCCGGATTGCCTGCCCTGCCTTCAGTGCGCGCAGCATGGGGATCAGGATTTTCCCCAGGAGCAAACTCAGCACAAATGCCGAAATAATCGTAAGTATTATTCTTGTCATGGATCTTTCCCCCACTTTATTTTTCTTCTCTCAGAAACTGTTCCAGCACCAGTTCCATGTGCATACCCCGGCTGCCCTTAAAGAGCAGCACATCTCCGGGTCGTGCCAGACGCTTCAGTGCTTTCACCATTTCACCCTGATCTTCAAACGCCTGAGCCTTGCCGTTGATCATGCCTCCTGTAACTGCACCCTGCACCATTCTGGCGCCGTTGGGTCCATATGCCAGCAGGCAGTCGGCTTTCTCTGCAGCAATGCGTCCAATTCGATAATGCTCTGCCTGAGCGCTGACGCCAAGCTCCAGCATTTCTCCAAGCACAGCAATTTTTCTGCCCTGCTGGTTTCCAAGGACCTGCAGCGCTGCATTCATAGATTCAGGGCCCGCATTATAGCAATCCTTAATGATACAATACTTATCTGTTTTGATCATTTCCTGACGGCCTGCCATATTCCGGAAATCAGCCAGACTCTGCTTGATTTTCTCCGGATGAACGCCCATTTTCAAACCTACCGCAATGGCAGCCAGCGCATCCGGCACAAAATGGTGTCCCTCTACCGGCAAATTGATATCCAGAGTCTGATCTCCATCATGCACGGTAAATCTCATTGTGCCGGCATCCATAACCACATTCTCAGCAAGGATCTCCACTTCCGGATTCATGGTACCGAAGCAGATGCACGGTCTGCGCATCTGATGCACTTTCCAAAGCAGTCTGTCATCGCCGTTCAGGATGACAGTTCCGTCAGAACGCATTCCCTCCAGAATCTCCAGCTTTGCCTGCAGGATTCCTTCCTGAGAGCCCAGATGCTCGATATGCATGGTGCCGATGTTGACGATCACGGCAATATCGGGCTGTGCAATGGAAGAAAGGTAAGCCATCTCCCGGAAATGGTTCATGCCCATCTCCAGAACTGCCACCTGAGTGTCCTCGGGCATGGCAAGGATTGCCATGGGCATACCAATATCATTGTTGTGATTGACCGGAGTCTTTCCCGTGATAAAGGTTGTTTCCAGAACGGCAGCTGTCATCTCCTTGGTGGTTGATTTTCCCACGGAGCCGGTGATGCCAACCACCTTCATGCCAATGCGTTTGCGCTCGCCCTGAGCAATACGGCCCAGAGCAATACGGGTATCCTCTACCACAATGGCGGGATAATCGCCGTCACAGTGATTACACAGTACAGCTGCAGCCTTCTTTTCCAGCGCAGTCTGCACAAATTCGTGGCCGTCCCGGACGCCCTTCAGCACCACAAAGAGCTGGCCTTCCTGAATTTTTCTGGTGTCATTGTTTGCGCCGAAAAATTCCACATCTTTATACTTGGGATCAATTTTACCGCCGCACCAGGCAGCGGCCTGTTCCAATGTTATCCTACCCATCTTATCCCCTCTTCTCCATCAGATGCGCAGCAACCTCTTCCCGCTCATCCAGATGGTGCTTCACGCCGCAGATTTCCTGATAGGTCTCGTGACCTTTTCCTGCCAACACAACGATGTCACCGGCTTTTGCAAGATCCATCGCATGACGAATAGCTTCACGGCGGTCAACAACCACCTCAAAAACGCCGTCAGCCTGCTCAGCTCCCGGAACGATATCCGCAATAATTGCCTCGGGATCCTCTGTGCGGGGATTATCCGAAGTAATAATGGCCAGATCAGCCAGCTCTGTGCCGATTCTTCCCATGATCGGACGCTTGATGGGATCCCGGTCACCGCCGCAGCCAAACACTGCGATCACGCGGCCCTGGCAGAAGCCCTTGACCGCACGGAGCACATTTTCCAGTCCGTCGGGCGTATGAGCGTAGTCAATCAGGACAGTATAATCCGTTCCCGGCGTGGGAACCACTTCCACTCTGCCCTTGACGCCGGGTGCATCCGCCAGCGCAAGTGCTGCATCCTTCAGAGAAATTCCCAGATTTACCGCCAGACCCAGAACGGTCAGCGCATTGTAAACCGTGAACTTGCCGGGAATGCCCAGCTTTACCGGGACACTCTCGCCGTGCAGCACTGCATCAAAGCAGACACCGTCAGACTTCAGTTCAATATTCTTCGCCATCAGGTCGCCTTCGCCTGCAACAGATGTGGTCATCACATCGCAGGTTGCACCGGCGCGCATCTGTTCTGCATAAGCATCATCCACATTGATGACACCCTTATCGCAGCGACGGAACAGTTCTGCCTTGGTCTGGCAGTAATTTTCCATGGTCTTGTGAAAATCCAGATGATCTTCAGTCAGATTGGTAAAGGCCGCTGCCGTAAAATGGATTCCGGCAACCCGGTCCAGTGCGATGGCATGAGAGGAAACCTCCATCACCACATGGCTGCATCCAGCATCGCGCATCTGCGCAAACAGGCCCTGCAGTTCCAGGCTCTCGGGTGTCGTGCGCTCCGTGGGAATCTCCTGATCGCCGACCATATTGGCCATAGTGCCGACCAGACCCACCTTCGCACCCAGTGTGCGCTCCAGAACGTGCTTCAGCAGCAGTGTAGCAGAGGTCTTGCCGTTGGTACCGGTAATACCCACGATCTTCATGGACTCTGCGGGCTTTCCGTAGAAGTTGCAGCCGATCAGAGCAAGAGCCTTTCTGTCAGACTCTACCAGCACATAGGGTACATCCTCGCTGGGCTTCTTTGCCGTGACGATCACCGATGCGCCCTTTTCCAGTGCCATCGGAATAAAGCGGTTGCCATCAGAAGCAAAGCCGGAAACTGCCACAAAAAGGCTGTTCTTTGTAACCTTCCGGGAATCGTAGGCGACTGCCTCGATTTCAGTGTTCATATCTGCATTTGATGCAAGAACCGGAATGTTCTGCAATAAATCTTTCAGTTGCATGATAATCTCCTTTGAATGGTGCTAATCATGGGCACCTGGATCTGTAAATTGAATTTGCACGGTACTGCCCCGGGATACCTGGGTATCTGCCGCCGGCTCCTGCGTCAGCACCTGCAGTGGCAAAGTCAGGTCGGGATTTCCCGATGGAAGCAAACAGATACCTGCATTGGCTGCTGCCTGCGATGCCTGCTCAACATTCATTCCATGAAAATCCGGAACCGTTACCACATCGTCCTGAATCTGTTCATCTAAATATACAATCACCTGGCTTCCGCCGGGGATGTTTTGTCCGGGGGCCGGCAACTGTCCCGTTACCGTTTCTCCGCTGCCGGAAAACACCGCTTCCAGTGTTGTATCCTTTAATAACTGCTCCGCTTCCTTCTGGGTTGCGCCGGACAGATCAGGGACCGTAACCGTCTGGCTAGAGGGGTCTGTCAGATCGTAGACCTTCTCAACCTGCAGGTACGGCAGTATGTCTGTCAGCACCGCTCCCACGGTCGGAGCCGCCATCACGCCGCCGGAAATATAGATTCCGGTCTCCCGTGACGGAGTATCTAATGCTACTAATATAATATACCGCGGATTGTCCATTGGCGCAATCCCTACAAATGAAACGATTTTATCCTGAACTCTCTGCCCATTATCATCAAAAATGTCAATTTTTTCGCTGGTTCCGGTTTTACCACCCACTCTGTAGCCCACAACCGTTGCATTTTTGGCAGTTCCGTCCGTTACGACCGATTCAATCAGCTCCCGCATGGTGGCTGAAGTCTGCTCAGATATCACCTGCCGCAGGACAGTTGGCTCCTGATACAGCAGTGTCTGACCGTCGGCATTTACCACTTCCGACACAATGTACGGCTCCATCAGATATCCGCCGTTTACCACCGCAGCAATTGCCCGAACCAACTGTATGGGCGTCAGCTTAAAGGTCTGTCCGAAGGAGCCGGAGGTCAGAGAGGATGTCCCCCATTTGTCCGTATCCGTAATCAGTTCCTTACTGAAAAAGACACCGCTGCTTTCGCCTGCCAGATCGACACCCGTCTTTTCCATGATGCCGAAGTTTTTCACATACTCGTAAAACCGCTCTCCGCCCAGCTTCAGACCAATATGTGCAAAGGCCAGGTTGCAGGAATTCTGCAGGGCCTGGGCAGTCGTCTGGGAGCCGTGTCCTGTAGAGCGCCAGCAATGCAGCAGCTGAGACCGTCCGGGAATCTGCTCCGCTCCGGAGCAGGAAAAGTGCGTGTTCAGATCTACAGCACCGCAGTCAATGGCCGCAGCCAGAGTGATGGTCTTGAATGTGGAACCGGGCTCATAGCCATCGGACAGGCAGCGGTTGCGCCACTGCTTTAGCCGTGCATCCACCAGCTGCTGGCGATACTCGGCCTTACCTTGGGCGAAGGCCTCTGAATCCTGAGGATATTGCAGGTAGGACAGCCGAAGCTCTTCGATTTCCTGCGCGACCCCCGGGTCTCCGATTTCCAGATAGTTGTTCGGGTCGTACCCGCCAAGGGTAGCCATAGCGATGATTTCTCCGGTATCCACATCCATCACCATGCCGAATGCGCCGTTTTTCACATCATACCGGTCTACAGCCTGCTTCATCTGGCTCTCCAGACAGGACTGCACCGTCATATCCAGCGTGGTGATGACACTGGCACCGGTTTGTCCGGACAGATACCGCTCTACGCTGTAGGGCATATCCATTTCGTTGTTTCCCTTGGTGGTAACCACTTTCCCCGCCTCGCCGGACAGGTATCGGTCATAGCTTGCCTCGATTCCCTCGGCACCCTCGTTGGATGCATTGGTAAAGCCGATCACCTGAGAAGCAAGCGTGTGATAGGGATAATAGCGCTGGGTGTTGGGCTCCAGATGGATTCCGTTGATTCCCGATTCATTGATATAGCCCCGCACCTGCGCCGCCAGATCTTCGTCAATCCGGTCTTCAATCAGATGGTAACGCAAGGATCGGTCTTTGGCGAGCTTCAGGATTTTCTCCGGGTCCACATCCAAAATCTTTCCCAGTTCCAGGGACATTGCCTCTATATCTGCCCCTGTCTGCTTCAGCTCTCTGGGGTCTATGTACACATTCTCCACCGTTTTGGAAGACGCCAGAATGTTCATGTTCCTGTCGTAGATATCTCCTCGCTCCGGGGTGATGGAGGTAGATCTGGACTGGTTGTTCAGCGCCAGAGCCGCGTACATATCGTAGCGAGTCACCATCAAGGAAAACAGTTGCAAAATAATGGGCAAAAAAGCCGCCGCACCAAGCATCGCCATGACGATTTTCATCCGGCGCTGCTGACCGGAATCAGCCCGGATGCGGCGGTAGGTATCTTTTTTCGTTCTTCTGGTATGCATAATAAATACCGGCCTCCCCTATGACAATAGTCATAGATGGGCAGCAAGCAAACCTTACCGCCCATCACAGCTTCTGTCATATTCTATTGGCCGGAATACGATGTTATGCAAACAGTTCCTTAAAGCTTTCCACAAAGCTTTCCCACCAGGTGGGTTCTTCCTGGACAACAGGCTCGGGGATGGTGACCTTGATATGTCTGACCTGATTCTTCGGGACAAGGCCCATGCTTGCCGCTGCCGTCTTCACCTTCTCCAGATCATAGCTCTGTGCATATGCCGCCTGTAATCTGCTCTTCTGACTCTGCAGCGTGCTGACATAGGACTCCATCTTCACGATATCATTGTTGATCCCGGTCAGCTTAACGATACCGACCAGCATACATACCAGCATCACGACTGCCACCATTGTCCCAATTACCGCAATGGGATCAAAGTGGACGACGATCTTGCGAGACGGTGCTCTCTTTGCCTTAACCTTTGCTTTGGGCTTCGGTGCAGCCGGCTGGCGCACCAGCACCTTTGCGGTACTTCCTGCATTATAATAGCTTACATATTGAATCTCGGGTTTTTGTGCCATCCGGTCTCACCTGCCTTTCTTAAAGTTTTTCACAGACCCGGAGTTTTGCACTGCGGGCTCTGGGGTTGCGTTCCAGTTCCTCTTCTCCGGAAACGATAGGCTTGCGGCTGATCAGCTTTACCTTAGGCTTCTTTCCGCATACGCACACCGGGAATTCCGGAGGACAGGTGCAGCCCTTGGCTGCGGCTGCCATACCGTTCTTGACGATTCGGTCTTCCAGAGAATGGAATGTGATGATGGCAAGTCTGCCGCCCTTGTTCAGCTTTGGAATAGACACTTCCATCACTCTTCCCACCGCACCCAGCTCATCATTGACAGCAATGCGGATAGCCTGGAAGCTGCGCTTTGCCGGGTGCTGCTTCTCTCTGAGTGCCTGAGGCGGCATTGCCGAGCGAATCACATCCACCAGCTCCAGCGTAGTTGCAATGGGTTTGTCATTTCTGCGGCGTTCGATTGCATTTGCAATCTGGGGCGCATAGCGCTCCTCGCCGTATTCATATAAAATTCTGCGAAGTTCTTCTCTGGGCCAGGTGTTGACCACATCATAGGCGGTCAGGCTGTCCTCTGAATTCATTCTCATGTCCAGAGGCGCATCCGCCATATAAGAAAAACCGCGTTCTGCTTCGTCCAACTGGGGACTGGACACGCCCAGATCCAGCAAAATTCCGTCCACCCCTTCGATTCCCAGATCGTCCAGCACCCGGTCAATCTGGCTGAAGTTAGAGTGGACCAAAGTAACCCGATCTGCATACGGTGCCAGCCGCTCACCTGCAGCCTTCAATGCCTTGGGGTCCCGGTCAATGCCGATCAGCCGTCCCGTTGTCAGGCGCTTGGCAATCTGGCTGGAGTGTCCCGCACCGCCCAGGGTGCCGTCCACATAAATGCCGTCGGGTTTGATATTCAATGCATGGATGCATTCATCCAGCAATACAGATACATGATGAAATTCCGTCACAGGCCAATCGCCTCCAGAGATGCAAGTAATTTTTCGGGAGTCAGTGCTTCAGATTCAAATGCCGCATAGCTCTTGGCATCCCAGATCTCCGCCTGACCGGCGCGACCTACAACGACAACATCCCGACCGATTCCCGCATATTCCATCAGGGACTGGGTCAGTGTAAAGCGATACTGCTTATCGGGAACACATTCACAGGCAAAAATAAAAAGCAGACTGGTTGCGCCAGCCTTCTGTGCCAGGGGCAATTCGTCATACTTGTCGCAGACCTTCTGCCAGCTCTCGGCCGTGTAGACGGTGAGGCACTTATGACCGCAATTCACACCGATGGTCACATAGAATGTCTGACCCAGGTCGCTGCGCAGCTTTGCCGGGACAAACAAACGGTTTTTGTCATCCAGCTTTGCAGGGTACTTTCCGATCATATTCCTCACCTCCGCTCCATCTTACTCCATTTTGCTCCATTTTTACTCCACAACAAGTATAACTCGACAACAAGAAAAAAGCAACGACAAAATGACGGGCAAATCAAGTTTTTTCAACCATATTTCGTCATTTTATCGTTTCAGAACATTTGTTTTATATCGTTTTCAGGCAAAACTCTTCTCTTACTGGAAGCTGATTTGCTTCTCCTCCATGACCGCCTGTAATTTGGACGGCATATGACTGCACCGCAGCAGATACGCAGCCAGCGGCCCCTCCACTTCATCCTGAACCAGCGAGCGCATCTGCCGGGCTCCGGATTTTCCGGCGCACTTTTCAGACAGTGTCAAGGCAAGCTCCTCCGGAAACTGAAGCTGAACGCCCTGCCCTGCAACACGCTGCTGCAGCTGATCCAGATACTTTCTGGCAATGGCCTCAAGAGTATGCTTCTCCAGGCTGCGGAATACCACCGTCGCATCCAGACGACCCAGAAACTCCGGCGTAAACGCCTGCCGCAGAGCCTTTTCCGTCTGATTCTTTCGGCCGTCAGGGTTGAATCCAAGGCCGTCGCCGGTGACCTCTCCGCCCACATTGGTGGTCATCACCACAAGAGCATTGCGGAAGCTGACCTTTCTGCCTGTAGAATCGGTCAGAACGCCCTCTTCCATAATCTGCAGCAAAATACCTGCTACATCCGGATGGGCTTTCTCCAGCTCGTCAAGCAGTACAAGGCAGTATGGTCTTCTGCGAACCGCTTCCGTCAGCTTTCCGCCCTCTTCATAGCCCACATATCCGGGAGGCGCTCCGATCAATCTGGAAACCGCCTGTTTTTCCATAAATTCCGACATATCCAGACGAATCATCGCTTCTCTTGTTCCGAATAATTCTTCGGATAACGCTCTGCAGAGTTCTGTTTTGCCAACGCCCGTAGGCCCTGCAAGCAGGATCGATGCCACCGGACGGGATGCATCCCGAATGCCGGAAAGGCCTCTGCGTACCGTTTCAGCCACTTGGGCAACAGCGTCGGTCTGTCCCATAACATGGCGGGACAGCACCTCTTCCAAGTGGATCAGCCGCTGCCGCTCATCTGCAGTCAGTCTGCCTACCGGGATGCCTGTTCTTTCCGAAATTGCCCACGCCACATCCTGAGGCATCACCATCCGAGGTCGAAAAGCACCTGCAGAGCGACTGGACATACGCTGCATTTTGTCCCGCAGCTGAGCCGCCCGCTCATAAAGTCCTTGTCGAACCGCCTCATGCAGCTCCTGCTCCAGATTCTGCCGAAGGCCACCTCTTCCCTGATTCATCTCCTCCAGCCGTGCATGACTGGCCGCTTCATCCACCAGATCAATGGCCTTATCCGGAAGGTACAGATCCGGCAGATACCGCTTCGACATCTGCACCGCCTGTCTTAATGTATCTTCTGCAATGCGCAGCCCGTGGTGTCGCTCAAGCCCCGGTTTCAGCGCATGAAGGATCGCCATCGTATCGTCTTCTGTGGGTTCGTTCACCGTAACCGGACGGAATCGCCGTTCCAATGCCGGGTCTTTCTCAATACATTTGCGGTACTCTTCCAGTGTTGTAGCGCCCAGCAGCTGGATTTCTCCTCTGCCCAGTGCAGGCTTCAGGATATTTGCCGCATCAATAGCCCCCTCTGCTGCGCCTGCTCCAACGATAGTGTGCATTTCATCAATAAACAGAATCACATCTCCGCACCGGCGAATCTCGTTGATGAGATCACGCAAACGCTCTTCAAATTCACCGCGGTACTTGGTTCCCGCCACAAGATTTGCCATATTCAGACTGATCAGCTTTTTATCTTTCAGCTGCGGCGGCACATTCCCGGCAGCCATCCGCTGGGCAAGCCCTTCTGCAATTGCCGTTTTGCCAACCCCCGGCTCTCCGATCAGCGCCGGATTGTTCTTGTTCTTTCTGCTCAGGATTCCGATAACTGTCTCAATTTCTTTTTCTCTGCCGATTACCGGGTCCATGGTTGCCGCTTTTACCAGCAAATCCTCGCTAAACTGATCCAACAATTTCATAGAAAAGCTCTCCTTTTTGATTTTTGGTATTTCTGCGGTAAACATATTTCCCCGCTCCAACAGGTCCGTAAACAATTCATCCGGATCCACTCCGGCCACCGTCAGCACCGTGTTGGCCGCTGCATCGGTGCGCCTTGTCATCGACAGCAGTATGTGCAGAGGGCTTACCTGACGCTCTCCCAGCAGTTCCGCTTCCGACGCAGAGTTGCGCAGAATTTTCCTTGCTTCCTCTGAGAATCCCTGAGGCAAAGGCAGTTCAGCACTGCCCACACCGTACAGCACAGCTGCCACATCCTGAATCAGCTCCGGACTTAGACCTCGCTGGCGCAGCAGCAGCGCAGGTCCTGTGTTTTCCTTGGAAAGTGCCCAAAGCAAATGCACACTGCCCACAAAACTGTGCCCCATGGTCCTTGCCTGCGCTGCTGCAGAGAGAATTACATCAATTGCCTGTTGTGTATAACGCAAGTGCTCACCTCCTAACTTTCGAAATTCTCGACAGGTAAATATGAAAATATACGATGTTTATGCATTCTTTTTTGAAAAAAAGAATTGCATTTTCAAAAATCCATGATAGAATATCTGTATGCTACCTGCGGTAGCGTATTATCACACTTTTATGGAGGGAAATATCATGGCTTACAAGATTACCGATGCTTGCGTTAAGTGTGGCTCTTGCGCTGACGCTTGCCCCGTCGAGGCTATCTCCGAGGGCGACGACAAGTACGTCATCGACGCTGATGTATGTGTCAGCTGCGGCACCTGCGCTGAAGGCTGCCCCGTCGAGGCCATCGAGGAAGGCTAATCGCTTACCTGCTAAAACAGTTAGCCTGTGTGCCCTTGCGGCTCACAGGCTAATTTTCTTGTAAGGAGTTTTTTCATGGAAACCCTGTCCCATAAATACACATTGAATCTTTCCCCCAGCTCTTTCCCGCTGGGCACAGACTCGATGCTTCTGGCAGATTTTGTGCGTCTTCCCCGCAATGCCACCGTCCTGGATCTGGGCTCCGGCTGCGGAACACTGGGTATGCTGCTGTGTGCCAAGGACGACAACTGCGTCGTCACGGGTATCGAACTGTCAGAGACAGACCATCTTATGGCTCTGGAGAATATCCAGACAAACCATCTGCAGTGCAGGCTATACAGTGTATGCGCAGATTTGAAATTCTTTCCGCAGGAGATTATTCCCGGTAGTTTTCATTGCTGCGTATCAAATCCCCCCTATTTTACCGGAGGAGAAGCAAGCCTGAAGCATCCGCTTGCCCGCAGAGACGACGCGTGCAAACCTTCTGACCTGTTTGCCGCCGCTGCAAAAGCTCTGCGCTACGGCGGTGATTTCTTTCTGGTGCATAAACCGGATCGACTGGCTCAGCTGTGCTATGAAGCATCCAAGGCCGGGCTGCAGCCAAAGCGGCTGCGTCTGGTGCGTCACAAGCCAGGCAGCGATGTTGCTGTCATTCTCCTGCAATGCCGCAAGGGCGGAAAAGTCGGTCTTGTCTGGGAAGAACTGTATTTACAAACCCCCGACGGTAGTCCCAGTGATGACTATCGCCGTATTTACCACCTGTAAGGAGGACATCACATGAGCGGAATGTTATATCTTGTCCCCACCCCCATCGGTAATCTGGGAGATATCTCTCAGCGGTGCCGTGAGACTCTTGAAAATGCGGATTTTATTGCCGCTGAGGACACCCGGGTGACGATGAAGCTGCTGAACCATTTGGGAATCAAAAAAAATCTGATCAGCTATTACGAGCACAACAAGAGCTTTAAGGGCAATGTCATTCTCGACCGGATTCTGGCCGGAGAGACCTGCGTGCTTGTATCCGATGCTGGCTCCCCTGCAATTTCCGACCCCGGCGAAGATCTGGTTCGGCTGTGCGCTGAAAACGGCATCACCGTCTGTGCCATTCCCGGCCCCTGCGCTGTGATCACCGGCCTGAGTATTTCGGGCCTGCCCACCGGAAGATTCTGCTTTGAAGGCTTTCTTTCCACCTCGAAAAAGAGCCGCAACGAACATCTGGAATCTCTGGTCAATGAAACCCGCACCATGATTTTCTATGAAGCTCCTCATAAGCTTGTGAATACCCTCATCGATATGCAGGGTGTTTTCGGCCCGGACCGGAGAATCTCTCTGTGCCGTGAGCTGACAAAGCTCCACGAGGAAGTTGTTCGCACCACCCTCTCAGAAGCCATTGAGCGTTATCAGCAGACACCTCCCAAGGGAGAATTTGTTCTGGTTGTCGAGGGCGCAGCTCCCAAGCAAAAGGAGACTGCCACCGCAGAAGATGCCGCTGCCCGTGTTGCACAGCTGGTTGAAGGCGGCATGAGCCGCAAGGATGCGATCAAACAGACCGCCAAAGAGCTGGACCTTCCGAAGAATGTGGTATATGATGCCGCATTGGGAAACAACGAATAAAAAAGTAAAAGCCCGGACGATTTGTCCGGGCTTTTTTTCATGCCTTACTCATATTTCTGATGCACTTTTTGCAAACATTTTTTCCGCGATAAGTAACTAAGTCTCGGGGTGAAGAGCAAAAAATACACAAAGGCTGGAATTTTTGCAGTATGATTCGATCTGAATCTATATAGATCTCCATTTCATCCCGTTCCGCAATATTCAGGCTTCGGCGAAGCTCCGCAGGAAGTACAATCCTGCCCAGTTCATCCACTCTACGGATCATTCCCAATGATTTCATCCTGTCGTCCCCTCTCTTTTCATGAACAGATGTTCACTTTGCATTCATTGTAGCAAAGCTACCCATTTCTGTCAAACATCTGTTTGCAGTCAGCTCAAAAAGATTGAACTAATCTTTTCTATTATTCTGAATATACTCATGCAAAGGGGTGACGACATATGATCTTGAGTTATGTATGGTGTGGGTTTATCCTCGTGTCTGCTTTCTTTATATTGCTCACGGGCAGCGGCCCTG
Source organism: Oscillospiraceae bacterium (assembly GCA_020025595.1). Classification (GTDB taxonomy): domain Bacteria; phylum Bacillota; class Clostridia; order Oscillospirales; family Oscillospiraceae; genus Faecousia. The sequence continues at coordinate 26,213 of JAHHRV010000014.1, read as the reverse complement.
AAGCAACAAAGGCCATTATAGATGGTGCCGGAGAAGGCGTACAAATATCAATCGCCATTGCAGGCCCGATGTGTCTCTGGGCAGGCATCGGCAACCTGATGAACGCCATCGGTGCGACAGAACGCCTGTCAAAGCTCTTCTCCCCCGTACTTCGTCTGGTGTACCCATCTGCTCAGCATGACCCTGTTTTGGCTGGAAATCTATCCGCCAACTTCTGTGCAAATCTACTGGGGCTTGGAAATGCTGCGACTCCCATGGGAATCCGAGCCGCACAAAGGTTGAAAAGCGCCTCAGCCCCAAAGATTGCAACCGATGAAATGTGTCGTCTTGTGGTGATGAACACTGCATCTATTCAGCTGCTGCCCACCACCGTTGCCGCCTTGCGTCAAAACGCCGGGGCGCAATCACCCTTTGATATCATCCCCTGCGTATGGGCCACCAGCATACTTTCCGTCAGTGCAGGTCTCTGCGCTGCCTTTGTGCTGAAGCGGTGGTGGTCAGATGTATGAATATGTGATTCCCTGCGTTCTGGCTGTCATCGCGGTACTCACCCTGCACAGGAAAGAAAATGCATATGACCATCTCATAACCGGCGCAGCAGAGGGACTGAAAATGATGACAACGATTGTTCCGTCCCTGATTATCCTGCTCAGTGCCATCTATATGCTCCGGGCCAGCGGAGCTATGGATGCTGCGGCTGCTTTCCTTGCCCCAGCACTGTCCTTTCTGGGAATCCCCCCGGAAACCGTTCTTCTCGTTTTGATCCGTCCGCTGAGCGGAAGTGCCGCACTTGCCGTGGGAGCCGAACTCATGTACACCCACGGGCCGGATTCTCTGATTGGAAGAACCGCTGCAGTGATGCTGGGCTCCACGGAAACGACCTTTTATACCATCAGCGTCTATTTCGGAGCCTGCGGAATTCAGAAGACGCGCTATGCACTGCCGGCTGCGCTGATTGCTGATTTTGTAGGATTTTTAGCAGCTTCGTGGACAGTGAGACTGTTTTACGCATAAAAAAGACCGCAGCACAAAGCTGCGGTCTTTTGGTTTCAGGAATCAGTCCTCGTCATCCTCATCCAGAGAGAACTCCAGAACTTCGCCACACTCGGGGCACACGATAGAACCTGCTTCCAGTGTCTCCTCGTCAAAGTTGATCACATTACCACAGGCACAACGGACCTCGTAAATGGTGGTGTCTTCGTCACCGAAATCGAAGCCCTCTTCCAGATCCTCATCATCATCGTACTCGAAATCATCGTCGTCTTCGTCGTACTCATCATCATCGTCCTCGTCGTCCATGATGAAATCCTCGATGGCATCCAGATCATCCTCGATCTCGTCCAACTCGTCGGAAATAGCGATGGTGGTCTCCTGCACATCAGTCAATGTCTTGGTCACGTCGCCCAGCAGCTCCACGATAGCGGCAATCATCTTGCCCTCGTCGGAGTCGGTTTTCAGCTCCATGCCAGCCATCAGACCCTTTAGATATGCGGACTTCTCAGAAAGTGTCATAATAAACTCCTTTTTAATTAAGCCTTGGAACGGCCCAGGTACTCACCAGTACGGGTGTCAATGTTGATCTTGTCGCCCTCGTTGATGAACAGAGGCACCTTGATCTCAGCGCCGGTCTCAACGGTAGCGGGCTTGGTTACGTTGGTAGCAGTGTTGCCAGCAAAGCCGGGCTCGGTCTCGGTAACGATCAGGTCAACAAAGTTGGGAGCTTCAACGCCGAACACCTTGCCCTTGTAGCTCATGATGGTGCAGGTATCGTTCTCCTTGACGAACTTGAAGGAGTCGTCCAGAACGGATGCATCAATGGGCTCCAGCTCGTAGGTTTCGCCGTCCATGAAGTAGTACAGCTGACCGTCGTTGTAGGAGTACTCCATCTTCTTGCGCTCAATGTAAGCGGTGGGGTACTTGGCAGAGGGGTTGAAGCTGGTTTCGGTCACGCCGCCGGTGATGACATTCTTCATCTTAACGCGGACGAAAGCAGCACCCTTACCGGGCTTAACATGCTGGAATTCTACGACCTGCATGACCTTGCCTTCCATTTCAAAGGTAACGCCATTTCTAAATTCACTAGCAGAAATCATTGGTAAATCCTCCTAAAATTATATCCCAAGCTGGGATCTTTCGATTGCATAGTAGCTCCCGTACATTTTACCCGATATCCCGTAATTTTTCAAGGGGCAAACAGTATTTTTTTAGATTACGATCAAATTCTTGGGACTATGTGCAATATCGACGCATCCATCCTCAGTAAAGATGACCACATCCTCGATACGGACACCGAATTTACCGGGCAGATAAATACCGGGCTCGGCGGAAACAACTGCGTGCAGAGGCATGGGCTCGGTGTTACGCGTATTACAGCTAGGTGCCTCATGGATCTCCAGACCCAGGCTATGACCATAGCCATGGCCGAAGTATTCACCGTAGCCGGCATCTGCAATTACCTTGCGGGCTGCAGCGTCAATTGCCTGACCGGTAACGCCGGCCTTAGTTGCTGCGATACCTGCCAGCTGAGCCTGCAGAACGGTGTTGTAAACCTTCTCCATCTCTTCGGTAGCATATCCCAGAGCAACGGTACGGGTCATGTCGGAGCAATAGCCCTTGTACAGGACACCAAAGTCCATGGTGATAAAGTCGCCATTCTGGAGCCTACGATCACCGGGGACACCGTGAGGCAGGCTGGTATTGGGGCCGGACACAACGATAGGATCAAAGCTCAGGCCTTCAGCGCCGTTTTTCAGCATAGCGTAAATCAGCTCAGCAGCCAGTTCCTTTTCGGTCATGCCAACCTTGATCTTGCCAAGGATTTCTGTAAAGGCCTTATCTGCAATTGCCTGAGCATCCTTCATGATCTCAAGCTCCCAGTCCTCTTTTACAGCGCGGAAGCTGCTGATCTGTGCATTCATGGGAACCAGCTTTGCATTCAGGTTCTTCTCGTAACCCAGATACTCTGCCATGGTCATGTAGTTTTCTTCGTAACCAAGCTCTGTCACGCCGAAATCTGCGATCGCAGCATTCAGACGGGAATTGTAGCTATTACCAGAGTTGACTTCCAGGACTTCAAAACCCTTGATACCGTTCTGTGCGGACTCAATGTAACGGGAGTCGGTAAAGTACCGGCAGCCAGCCTTTGTGACGATTGCAACGCCCTCGGCGATATCAAACTCGGCACCATAATGTCTGCTGTAACGACTGGTCAGCAACAGGCCCTGACCGTCAGTAAGCAGTGACAGATACTTTTCAAGATTTTTCATTTTAAAATTCTCCTGTTTCTAGCAATAAAAATAAACGGCAGTTCCGCCACATGGCGAAGCTTTAGCCATATATTATGATTATGAATGGCATTTACCAAAATCGCCTGAACGCCACAGCCTCTGGCACCCATGGTATCCGTATAAATCTGGTCACCAGCCAGAGCACATTTCTCCGGTGATAAGTGATATTTGGAAAGACATTCCCGGATTCCCTTGGGGAACGGTTTCTTTGCGTGGGTAATGCAATCGATTCCGTACTGATTGCAGAAAATCTTCACACGGTCGTTTTTGCTGTTGGACACAACGCAGATTTTCACCTGGGAATTCTGCATATTTCGCAGCCACTGCTCCATCTTCTGGGTAGGAATATCGGTGGTATACGGAACGATCGTATTGTCAAAATCCAACATCAGCAGCTTTATTCCACGATTGGTCAGGAATTCGGGCGTCAGATCTGTAACCGAATCCACAATCATCGTGGGCAAGAAAGAAAATGCCATGGTTTCCTCCATGATGCTTTTATAGTTTTCAACATTATATCACAAGCAAATCTGTTTGTCCACGCAAAAGAACGATTCGATAAAATGCAAAAAAGCTGCCTGGAATCACACAGGCAGCTTTTTTACATCGCAGAGCAAATACAAAGACCCTCTGCCGATGGCAGAGGGTCCTAAGAGCATAATCAAGAGGGATATTAGTAGAACTTTCTCTTGTTCTTACGAGCAGCTTCAGACTTCTGCTTACGCTTCAGGCTGGGGCTGACGTAATGCTCGCGCTTCTTAACTTCTGCGATAACGCCCTCCTTGGCACAGCTACGCTTGAAACGACGCAGAGCGCTCTCCAGAGTTTCGTTTTCCTTAACGCGAATTTCAGACATTGTTTTCCCTCCCTCCGACGGCATCCGGCTTAATCCTTGATGCTTTCAGGGCCATATCGGCTTGTATATTGTATCCGATTGTCCAGCACTTGTCAAGAAATTTTTTCACTTTTTGTCAAAAAAACTTCTCATTACTTTACAATCAGATTAACCAGCTTATTCTTGACCACAATGGTCTTGATGATATTTCCTTCCAGCTTCTCCAGGAATCGTGCGACCTTCTCGTCATTCTTAGCTGCCTCGATGACAGCAGCATCATCAGAGTCTGCTGCGATCACGATGGTGCCGCGGAGCTTGCCGTTGACCTGAACTGCCATGGTAACCTCGGCGTCAACGCACTTTTCCTCGGAATACTTGGGCCACTCGGACACAGAGCAGATGCCCTCAAAGCCCTTCATTTCCCAGATCTCGTCACAGATGTGAGGAGCAAAGGGAGACAGCATACCCAGGAAGGTCTTCAGCTCAGCACGGTTGCAGTTCTTTTCGATCTGGTTCAGCAGAGTCATCAGTGCTGCAATTGCAGTGTTGGGCTTCAGGTTTTCAATATCCTCGGAAACCTTCTTGATGGTCTTGTGCATTGCGCTCATGTTGGCCTTGGAGTACTCGGTCTCGCTGTCGGTCACATTCTCAGCCATCTTCCAGACGCGGTCCAGGAAACGCTTGCAGCCCTTGACTGCTTCGTTGGACCAGGTTGCGACCTTCTCGAAGTCGCCGATGAACATAATGTAAAGACGCATGGTATCTGCACCATAGGTACGGATAACATCATCGGGGTTAACAACATTGCCCAGGCTCTTGGACATCTTGACAGAGGGACGGTATACATCATTGCCATACTTTGCAAGAGCTGCATCCTTCTCTTCCTGGGTCTTGTAGTTCTCGATGTAGTGGGGGTTCTGACCCAGAATCATGCCGTGGCTGGTACGCTTGGCATAGGGCTCCTTGTTGGGAACCACACCGATATCATACAGGAACTTGTGCCAGAAACGGGAGTACAGCAGGTGCAGCGTGGTGTGCTCCATGCCGCCGTTGTACCAGTCCACCTGACCCCAGTACTTCAGAGCCTCAGGAGAAGCCAGAGCATCGTCATTGTGGGGATCCATATACCGCAGGTAGTACCAGGAAGAACCTGCCCACTGAGGCATGGTGTCGGTCTCACGCTTTGCATCGCCGCCACACTTGGGGCACTTGCAGTTGACCCAGTCGGTCATGGCAGCCAGAGGGCTTTCGCCGTCATCGGTAGGCTCGTAGCTCTCTACATCCGGCAGAAGCAGAGGCAGCTGGGACTCATCCAGAGGAACCTCACCGCAGCAGGGGCAGTGAACGATAGGAATGGGCTCGCCCCAGTAACGCTGACGGGAGAAGACCCAGTCACGGAGCTTGAAGTTGGTCTTGGGCTCGCCGATGCCCTGCTCTGCCAGCCACTTGATCATCACAGGAATTGCTTCCTTGACGGTCAGGCCGTTCAGGAAACCGGAGTTCACCATGATGCCGGTGTCGTCCTTCAGGGTGAAGGCAGCTTCTTCCACATTGCCGCCGGCAACCACTTCTACGATTTCGCAGCCAAAAGCCTTTGCAAATGCCCAGTCACGGTCGTCATGGGCAGGAACTGCCATAATAGCACCGGTGCCATAGGTAGACAGAACATAGTCGGAAATAAAGATGGGGATTTCCTTGCCGTTGGCAGGGTTGATGCCCATAACACCGGCCAGCTTCACGCCGGTCTTTTCCTTGTTCAGCTCGGTACGCTCCAGGTCAGACTTTGCAGCTGCAGCAGCCTGATATGCCTTTACCTCGTCAGCATTCGTGAGCTTGTCCATCCACTTGCTGATCAGAGCATGCTCAGGAGACAGAACCATGTAGGTTGCACCGAACAGGGTGTCGGGACGAGTGGTGTAAACCAGGATCTCATCGCCCAGGGTGGACTTGAACTTCACTTCAGCACCGTGGCTGCGGCCGATCCAGTTGGTCTGCTGAGCCTTGACGCGGTCAACAAAATCCACACCGTCCAGATCGTCAATCAGGCGATCTGCATACTTGGTGATGCGCAGCATCCACTGGCTCTTTTCCTTACGGACAACGGGAGAGCCGCAGCGCTCGCAGACGCCTTCCACAACTTCTTCGTTGGCAAGGACACACTTACAGCTGGTGCACCAGTTAACGGGCATCTTTGCCTTGTAGGCCAGGCCGTTCTTGTACAGCTGCAGGAAGATCCACTGGGTCCACTTGAAGTACTTGGGGTCGGTGGTATTGATTTCACGATCCCAGTCCAGGCTGTAGCCCAGAGACTTCAGCTGACGGCGGAAGTTCTTGATGTTGTTCTCAGTAACTACGCGGGGATGGATATGGTTCTTGATGGCGTAGTTCTCTGTGGGCAGGCCGAATGCATCATAGCCCATGGGGAACAGCACATTCATGCCCTCCATGCGCTTTTTACGGGCAATGATATCCATTGCTGTGTAGGGACGGGGATGGCCTACATGCAGACCTGCGCCGCTGGGGTAAGGGAATTCAACCAGGCCGTAAAACTTGGGCTTGTCGCTGCCGTTCTGTGCAGCGTACAGCTTCTTTTCTTCCCAGATACCCTGCCACTTTGCCTCAATGGCAGAAAAATCGTAATTCATGACAAAGACACCTCTCTAGAATAAAATTCATTTAATTCTCGGTGATAACCTCATCGAGGTTGACAACTTCTGCATCTGCCCACAGGCGTTCCAGACCGTAGAACTCTCTTGCTTCCTCGGTGAACACATGGACAACAATGGAACCGAAGTCCAGCAGTTCCCAGGAGTTGCCGCGATGGCCTTCACGGCCCAGCATAGGCTCGCCCAGCTGCTCCAGTGTGTACTCTGCGTAGTCACACAGAGTCTTGACATGGGTACTGGATGTACCGGTACAAATCAGGAAATAGTCTGCAAGACTGCTGATCTTGTCAATTTTCAAAAGCTTGATGTTCATGCCCTTCTTGCTATCCAGGGCTTTGGTTACCTCATAAGCAACTTCTTTTGCAGTTAACATAGTATTGTCCTTTCATAGCCACGAGGGCTTTTATATAATTTCGTCCTCCAGAACGACTCCCTGCTCACGCAGATAACGAGCCGCGTCAACGGAGCTCTGGGAAATCTGCCGGTTCTGGCCGCGCAGCTGATGCAGCGTTGTCTCAAGGCCCATCAGCATACCCTCTTCCAGGCTTCTGTGTGCCGCCGCACGGAGCCGGTCCACTCCCGGGAACTTTCGGTTTGCTTCGATATAATCGGCAACATATACGATCATTTCCAGCTTGCTCATACCGGGCTTTCCGGTTGTATGGTAGCGAATAGCGTTCACCACTGCCTCATTTTCACCGAACAGCTGCTCTGCCACCAGGCTTCCCGTCAATGCATGGAGCGTTTTCGGATTCTCCTGAGAAAATTTACTTAGCAATATACCATATTCGCTGCACAAAGTCAATTGAAGCGGACCGTCCAGTGCCTTCGTAATGTCATGCAGCAGACCAGCCCGGGCTGCATCTGTCTCGTTTTCACCATAGAGGCGTGCCAGTTCAACAGCAGCATCCCGGCATCCCAGAACATGGGCAACCCGATTGGGATTCAGCAGATTGATTACGGTCTGCTCCAGCTCTTCCATGGGAAGATTTTTGTAATTACGACCGGTATCATACAGGCCATGCTCCCGGATGTATTCGCCTACGCCGGGGCACAGATACGGTTCAGCGCAGTCGAACACCAGCATCCGGCGCAAATCCGTCGAAGAAATTGCCGTCACCGGATTTACAACCAGTTCCACTTTTCCGCCCAAAGCCTCCAGCCGCTCCCGCTGATCTGCAACAGACTTCTGTTCTCCGGGTTCTCCCCGATATATGACCGCCAGCGTCGCATCACGCAGGATACTCTCGTACTCATGCCATGTAAGGAAGCTCAGAAACATATCTGTCCCCATCAGCAAAACGAACTCTGATTGCGGATTTTCTTCACGCAGCTGGGCAAGCGTGTCAGAGGTATAGCTCAACCCATCCCGCTTCAGTTCAATATCAAGGATCTCCGCTTTTTCCAGTCCTTTGGCAGACATACGCAGCATCTGCAGCCGCTGCTCGGCGGTTGCAGTATCATGAGGTATCTGCTTATGGGGTGCCACATTATTCGGGATCAACAGCAGTCGATCCAGTTTCAGTGCTTCAATGGCATGGGCTGCTGCCCGCATATGGCCAATATGAGGCGGATTGTAAGTACCGCCATAAATACCGATACGTTCCATAACCGTTCCCCCTTATGTTCAGCTTACTCGCTGCGCAGTGCTTTTTCCTTTTCTCTTTCGATGGCACGATCAATTGCCTGCTGACGGAAATAGTCATTCCGGCGCTCACGCTCAGCCTTTGCACTCATGCGGCGAGCCTTTGCACCCCTGCGCACAGGGTTGGAATTGGCCACAGAGACCGTCTTATTCTTTGCACGGCCAACCTGATTGCGCTGTTCCTGCAGCTTCTGGCTCAGGCGGTAAATAACAAACTTATTGCCCACCACGCTGATGCCGTCAGCGCCGGTAGCTTCACAGATTGCTTCACTTGCTTCTCTGGGAGAAAGCATAGCAGTCTCCAGGACCTTGCCCTTGACGAGCTCCCGGTTGTCCAGCTGGATCTCCACATCGGCGATCAGCGCATCGCTGATACCGCTCTTACCCACGATCAAAGTGGTATCTAAAGAATTGGCCTGGGCACGCAGTGCTGCCCGTTCCTTACTTGTCAGCATAATCAAACTCCTTTAACTTCTGATAAAACAAATCCAATGCTCTTGCCCGGTGAGAAACCTTGTTCTTCTCCTCGGGAGGCAGCTGTGCAAATCCGCAATTCAGAGGCGGATAGAAGAAAATCGGGTCATAACCGAAGCCGTTCTCTCCCACCGGTTCTCTTAACAGCATACCATGAACTTCTCCGCGTGCCTGAACCTTCCGGCCGTCAGGCATCACCAGTGTAATCACGCACACGAACTTGGCCTGACGCTGGTCGTCCGGCACATTTTCGGTGTTCTTCAGCAGCAGCATCATTCTGTCGTGGTCGTTGAGACTTTCGTCAAAGCCGTACCGTGCAGAATAAATACCAGGCTCACCGTTCAGCGCATCCACCGCAATGCCGGAATCATCCGCCAGTGCAGGCATACCGCTGGCCCGCATCACAGCATCAGCCTTCAGGAAGGAATTCTCCTCAAAGGTGGTGCCGGTCTCCTCCACATCCACATCGATGCCCAGATCCGACTGCAGTACCAGTTCGATGTCCAGCTTTTTCAAAATAGCGCTGATCTCTACCAGTTTGTGCGGATTCTTACTAGCCAATACAACTTTCATATTACTCTGCCTCCTGCAGCAATGCATCCACAAAGGGCTTCGGCTCAAAGACCATCAGATCGTCTGCCTGCTCGCCTACGCCGATATACTTCACCGGAATCTGCAGTGCATCTGCAACAGCAATCACGATGCCACCCTTGGCAGTACCGTCCAGCTTGGTCAGTGCAATTGCAGTTACGCCGGCAATTTCCTTGAACTGCTTGGCCTGGATCAGACCGTTCTGGCCGGTGGTGCCATCCAGAACCAGCAGCACTTCCTTGCTGGCTTCGGGCAGTTCCCGGTCGATGATCCGGCTGATCTTGTTCAGCTCGTTCATCAGGTTTGCCTTGTTGTGCAGGCGGCCTGCTGTGTCACAGATGATCACATCCACATTTCTGGCCTTGGCTGCACGGATGCCGTCAAAGACCACAGACGCAGGATCTGCGCCCTCGTGCTGGCGAACAATGTCGCACTTTGCTCTGTCCGCCCAGATCTCCAGCTGGTCAGCGGCTGCTGCACGGAAGGTGTCGCCTGCAACCAGCAGGACATTCTTGCCTTCCCTGGTCAGCTGAGTGGCAATCTTGCCGATGGTGGTGGTCTTTCCCACGCCGTTGACGCCGATTACCAGAACCACAGCGGGCTTGGTGCTCAGATTCAGAGCGCTGTCGCCCACGCTGAGCATCTCTACCAGAATTTCCTTCAAAGCTTCTTTGGCTTCTGCGGTAGTCTTCAGGTGATTCTGACGGACGGACTTTCTCAGCGCATCCGTTGCCTTGGTGGCAGTCTCCACGCCCAGGTCTGCCAGGATCAGGCACTCTTCCAGCTCGTCATAGAAATCATCGTCGATCTCTGTAAAGCCGGCGAAAACGCTGTCCAGCGTATCAGACATTGCCTTTCTGGTTTTGGAAAGGCCCTCTTTAATTTTGTCGAAAAATCCCATATTGATTCTCCTATCATTCCGTAATTCCCAGATACTCTTCCATCTGATTCAGATCCAGACGCAGCAGCTTGGAAACGCCCTGCTCCTGCATGGTAACACCATACAGAACATCGGAAGCCTCCATGGTACCACGCCGGTGTGTGATCACGATAAACTGGGTCTTCTGGCTCAGATTGTGCAGGTAGGTTGCAAACCGTTCAACATTCCGGTCGTCCAGTGCCGCATCGATCTCGTCAAGCAGGCAGAACGGTGTCGGACGAACCTTCAGGATTGCAAAGTACAGTGCAATTGCAACGAATGCTTTCTCGCCGCCGGACAGCAGTGTAATGGTCTTGACCTGCTTTCCGGGAGGCTGCACCCGAATTTCAATGCCGCAGGTCAGCGGGTTCTCCGGATCTTCCAGAATCAGCTGTCCCCTGCCGCCGCCAAACATTTCTTCAAAGGTCTGGCCGAAATAATGATCGATTTTCTGGAATTCCTCCACGAAAATGGTCGTCATTTCCTGAGTAATATCCTTGATGATGATTTCCAGCTCCCGTTTGGAGGTCAGCACATCATCCCGCTGCCCTGCCAGATAGCTGTAACGCTCGTTGACACGGGCAAATTCTTCGATGGCACCGAGGTTCGGTGTTCCCAAGCCGGAGATCTTTCGCTTCAGCTCTGCGATCCGGCGGTTGCCTGCGGCAATGGACTCGATCTGTCCCCGCTTTTCAGGTGCCGTGCCGGGTGTCAGCTCGTAGCTGTCCCACAGCTTGTCGATGATCTGCCGCTCTTCCATGGCGGTGGTCATCTTCTTCTGCTCCAGCAGCGCACAGGCCCGTTCCATATTCAGAATGTCCTTGCTCTTTTCCTGAGACAGGCGCTCAGCCTTGGTCTTTGCTGCTTCTGTATCGATTCGGTCAGCCATCACCAGTTTCAAACGGCTCTGGCTTTCTTCAATTTCATTTCGGTTGACTTCCTGCCGCTGCTTCAGATCATCGATCTGCTCCTGCAGTCTGGCAGTATCGGCATTCATGGCATCGACCACAGACAGCTTTTGCCGGCGATCACCCTCCAGTGACAGCTGAAGCTGTTTCAGATCCTCGATGTGGGCAAGCGCCGTGCTGCGCTCTGCCTCCATAGCCGCACTCTGGGTCTTCACGAGAGTCATCCGCTCGGACAGGTCATTGGTGGCCTGAACGGTTTCAGATTCCTGACCTTCCAGCTCTGTCAGAGTCTGACTGGTCTGGGCCAGTTGCTGGGTAAAGACCTGGATCTTCGCCTGCTGCGCAGCCAAACGCTGCTGGTCTGCCGACTGTCTTGCCAGAAGGGCATCCAGCTCCCGCTGAGCGGATGCATCGGCGTCCTCCACGGCCTGAAGCAAAATCTCATACTGTTTTTCCTGACCCTGAAGTCTCAGCACCTGATCCTCTGCCTCACGCAGCTGTTCCCGTGCAGTCGTCAGCTGGAACTCCACCTCGTCTGCACCCCGCTGGGCCTCCCGAAGCTCCTGCTCCCGTTGGTTTTTCTGCTGTGAGAGCTTCTGCTCCTGAGCCGTTAGCTTTTCCAGTTCATTTGCCCGGGACAGAATGCCAGACTCTTTATTCACGCTACCGCCTGTCATGGAGCCGCCGGGGTTCATGACCTGACCGTCCAGTGTAACGATCTTGAAGCGGTTGCGGTACTGTTTCGCCATAGCGATGGCTGCATCGATATCTTCAGCAATCACCGTTCTGCCCAGCAGATTCTCGACAATTGCGCGGTAGCGGCCTTCGCTTTCCACCAGATCGGATGCGATGCCCACGAAACCGCGGCACCGATTCAGTCCGGATTCCTGCAGAGTTCTGCCCTGGATATTGCTCAAGGGCAGGAATGTTGCTCGTCCGCTTCCGCTGCGCTTCAGGTAATTGATGGCGGATTTACCATCAGCCTCCGTCTCCACGACGATCTGCTGCATAGCGCCGCCTAAAGCGATTTCGATGGCCACAGTATACGCGTCATCCGTACGAATCAGCCGGGATACCGGGCCGTGTATGTTTCGAAGGTTGCCTCTCTGGGCCTCCTGCATCACAAGCCGGACGGACTTCTGATAGTTTTCAAAATCCCGCTCCATGGCCCTAAAGACCTTTAAGCGAGCCTGAATGGAATCCAGCTGTGCCGTCATGGTGCGCACTTCGTTTGCCAGCTCATCCCGATTCTGCAGGCGGGTGCTCTGCCGCAGCTGGAAGCCTGCAATGGTATTCTGCGCAGCAGTTGCCTCATCCTGGGCAATTTTCAGGGACGCTCTGCAAGCATCCAGAGATTCTTTTGCATCCGTCCGCCGACCGCTGCCAGCCTGAATATCTTCACTCAGCTGGTCGCTGCGCTGGGCAGAGGTTCGCATACTCTCTTCCAGGCCCCGAACATCCGCTTCCCGGCCTGCAATTTCTGCAGTCAGGGTCGTCTGCTGGGCACGCAGTTCCAGGAACTGTCTGGTTCTGCCCTGAGCATTGGCTGTCATGGATGTCAGCTGGCGATTCAGTTCATCCAGCTCCAGACGGTTTTTTTCCAGCTGTGCATCGATCTCGTTTACCCGGTCACGGGACTGCTCGATCTGGCTCTGGATTCCGCCGCTGCGGTTGTCCTGACCGGCAAGCTCTTCCTGAATCCGGGTCACATTGGCGTGGTTGTTATCCACATTGCCCTGCAGCACTGCCATCTGGCCCTGCATCTGCTGATGCGCCGCCTCAAGCATATTGGCCTGCACACGGGCGCTGTCCAGCTGGGCATCCTTTTCCCGGAGCGTATCGCCAAACTCTTCAGCCTGACGGTACAGAGAATCCAGATCGTCGTGAGCCTGCTGCAGCACGAAGGAAGCACTGGCGTAGTCCTCTTCTGCCTTCTTGGCAGCTGCGGACAGCTTGTCCAGCGTATCCAGCCAGACTGCGACCTCAATTCCCTGCAACTCTTCTTTCAGCTCCAGAAACTTCTTTGCTTTTTCAGACTGAACCTTCAGCGGTTCCAGCTGAAGCTCCAATTCGGATACCTTATCACCGATACGCAGCAGATTGTCCTCTGTATGGGCAAGCTTGCGCTCGGTATCCTCTTTGCGGTGGCGGTATTTGGAAATACCTGCCGCCTCTTCAAAGATTTCACGGCGGTCGCCGCTCTTTAACGACAGGATTTCATCAATTCTGCCCTGTCCGATGTTAGAATAACCCTCTCGGCCCAAGCCGGTATCCATGAACATCTCATGAATGTCTTTCAGTCTGGCAGACTGGCGATTGATATAGAACTCCGAATCGCCGGAACGGTAGTAACGGCGAGTCACCATCACTTCGTCTGCATCGTATGCAAGCGCACGGTCTGTGTTGTCCAGCGTCAAAGTCGCCTCTGCAAAGCCCACCGCATTACGCTTCTGCGTGCCGCCGAAAATGACATCTTCCATTTTCGCACCGCGCAGCGTCTTGCTGCTCTGCTCACCCATAACCCAGAGGATTGCGTCAGAAATATTCGATTTACCGGAACCGTTGGGTCCGACAATGGCAGTAATATCGCCGCCAAAGCGAATCAGCGTCTTATCCGGGAAGGACTTAAAGCCCTGAACTTCCAAGGATTTCAGATACACAGCATAACCTCAAATTTTTATATTGAATCAGTTTATTTTACCAACAATTCCCCGCAATTGCAAGAAAATCTTTGAAACAAGATGCAAAAAAGCACTACTCCGTCCCGAGTAGTGCTTTTTATTACGGTTAAATGCCGAATAACTTCTCCAAAGCCACCCGCGCAGCATCCTGCTCGGCGCGCTTTTTGCTGGTTCCGGTGCCGTTTCCGACACATTCACCATTGAGCAGAACCTCCACACAGAAGTGCTTTTCGTGGTCAGGGCCATCTTCACCGGTAAGCCGGTAAGTAAGCACCTGATTCTTCTTCTGCTGGACCCGCTCCTGCAGCGTGGTCTTGTAGTCTGCATTGTGGTATTTGACCACGGGGATATCGCTGAGCACAAAGGTTCTGATGAATCCCAGTGCTGCATCATAGCCGCCGTCCAGGTAGCAGGCTGCAATCACGGATTCCACTGCATCGGCAAGGATAGAGTTGCGGTTTCTGCCGCCTCCCTGCTCTTCGCCGTGTCCCAGCATCAGATGCTTTCCCAGATGGATCCGGTTTGCAATCACCGCCAGACTCTGCTCGCAGACCATATCCGCACGCATACGGGTCAGTTCGCCCTCCGGTCTGTCCGGGAAGTTTCTGTACAGGTGGTCTGCAACGATCATACCCAGAATCGAGTCGCCCAGAAATTCCAGTCTCTCGTTGCTTCTCAGGCTGTCGTGCCAGCGTTCATTGGCATAAGAGGAATGGGTCAGTGCATTTTCCAGCAGACTCACATTCCGAAAATGATAGCCAATTGCGTTTTCCAATTCATTAATCATGATTCTCGCTCTCCTTGGCAGATGCTACCTGTTTGAGCATCTGCTCCAATTCCGGAGCAATATCGCTCCTGGCGGATGTCACCGCCTGTCCCACTGCATTGCAGAATGCCAAGCGGTCAGAGGAGCCATGAGCCTTGATTACAGGCTTTTTGATACCCAGCAACTGGGTGCCACCGATTTCACGGTAGTCCATCAGCTTCATCATATTCCGGATGCCGCTCTTGCACAGCAGGGCACCAAACATCGTAGCTGCGTTTGCCTTAAACATTTTCTTGATCATGGAGCCCATGAACATAGCGGTTCCTTCGATGGATTTCAGCAGCACATTGCCGGAAAAACCGTCGCACACCACCACATCTACTGCTCCCAGAGGCACATCACGGGCCTCCACATTGCCGACAAAATTGATCAGCCCCTGATCCTTTGCCTTGGTCAGCAGCTCATATGCTTCCAGCTGCAGAGACGTTCCCTTGGAATCCTCCGTGCCGATATTCAGCAGGCCGACCTTAGGATTTGCAACCCCCAGAGTATTCTTTGCATACAGAGAACCCACCAGACCGAACTGCAGCAAAAACTCCGGCGTACATTCAGCATTGGCACCGCAGTCAACAATAATGGTCTTTCCGCCTGTCTTATTCGGAACAGAAGGTGCCATTGCAGCACGGCGAATTCCCTTTACACGCTTGACCACCAGTGTGGCGCCGGTCAGCAGTGCGCCGGTAGAGCCGGCAGACACAAATGCATCTCCCTGACCCTCTGCCAGTGCCTTCAGACCAACCACCATGGAAGATCCCTTGCGCTTGTGCAGCACTGTGCCGGGATCGTCGTGCATATCAACCACATCATCTGCGTTGGCAATTTCCACGCCCTTGGGCAAGTCGTTATATCCATGCTTTTCCAGAACCGCAAGAATTTCCTCCCCGCGGCCCACGAGGGTCACCTCGGTATCAAAAGCCTTTACTGCGTCCAGCGCGCCGAGGACTGCCGCCTCCGGAGCGTTATCTCCGCCCATTGCATCAAGTATAATCTTCATAGCACACCTCTTTCCGCCTTACAGGCCCTGTGCCAACAGCTCATCGATAATCGCAAGGCTTCGCTGAGCAATTGCCAGATTCTTTTCCGCTTTCTTACGAATACGCTTCTCCAGCGGTGCAATAATGCTGAAATTGACATTCATCGGCTGGAAATCTGTGATCCGCTCATCGCTGATATACAGTCCCAGTGCGCCGATGGCAGTTTCCTTGGGGAAATGCACCGGCTCTTTTCCCTGAACCTTTGCAGCCATGGCAACCGCTGCCAGGAATCCGGATGCGGCGGACTCAACATAGCCCTCCACGCCGGTCATCTGGCCTGCAAAAGCAACAAGAGGGTTCCGGCGGTCAGCATAGAACTGATCCAGCAGCTTCGGGGAACGCAGGAATGTATTGCGATGCATTACGCCGTAGCGAACATACTCTGCATTGCGCAGCGCAGGGATCATGGAGAAAACCCGCTTCTGCTCACCGAATTTCAGGTGCGTCTGGAAGCCAACCAGGTTGTAGACGCTCTTTGCCGCATTATCCTGGCGCAGCTGAACAACTGCATAGGGCTCCTTGCCGGTTTTGGGGTCCACCAGACCTACAGGCTTCAGGGGGCCATAACGAAGGGTGTCAAAGCCCCGGCGGGCCATGACCTCCACAGGCATACAGCCTTCAAAGACATTCTTATCTTCAAAGCCATGGACCTCTGCTTCTTCTGCAGAAATCAGCTCCTTGATAAATGCCTCATACTCTTCTCTATTCATGGCACAGTTGACATAGTCTGCATTGCCTCTGTCATAGCGGGACTGCCACCAGGCAAGGTCCATGTCAACGCTCTCAGCGGTGACCAGAGGTGCGGCTGCGTCAAAAAAGTGCAGATAATCCGTCTGACCGAAGTACTCCCCAATGGCATCGCTCATGGCGTCGCTGGTCAGAGGGCCGGTTGCCACGATCACAGAGCCTTCGGGCATTTCGGTAACTTCTTTGCAGGTTACCGTGATGTTCGGGTGATTCTTGATCTTTTCAGTGACCAGAGCAGAAAAGCCCTGGCGATCCACTGCCAGTGCGCCGCCGGCTTCTACCCGGGTAGCCTCAGCACATTCAAGGATCAGGCTTCCCATCCGACGCAGTTCTTCTTTCAGAAGGCCAACTGCATTTTCCAGGCGGTCACCTCTGAGGGAATTTGAGCAAACCAATTCAGCAAAATCAGCCGTATGGTGAGCGGGACTTGACTTTGCAGGGCGCATCTCGATCAGTTCAACCTGAATACCGCGCTTTGCCAGCTGCCATGCAGCCTCTGAACCAGCCAGGCCGGCTCCGATTACGGTTACTTTATTCATGCATCAGCCTCCTTTTTCTCAGTTTTCTTACCAGCGGACTTCTTAGAGGTCGTCTTTTTTGCCGCCGTCTTCTTTGTAGTCTTCTTTGCCGTAGACTTCTTAGTCGTTTTCTTCTTTGCGGTTTTCTTTTCTTCCTTGGTCTCGGGAATTTCCTCAACCACCGCTGTTTCCGGATCTCCGTGATCGGTGGTCACCTTGCGGCGATAACCGCGCTGATCCTCCGGCAGGAAGTTCTTGCAGTTCTCGTTGATGCAGAAGGGCTTCATTCTGCCCTTGCCGGACTTCTTGAACAGCGTCTGTCCGCACTCGGGGCAGTCCTCTGCTGTGGGAACATCCCAGCTCATGAAGCCGCACTCGGCACCACGCTCACAGGCGTAGTAGGCAAATCCACGCTTGGACTTGCGCTTGAGCATACCGCTGCCACACTTGGGGCAACGACCGGGCATTTTTTCCACGATAGGCTTTGTGAACCGGCACTCCGGGAAGCCGGGGCACGCCAGGAAACGGCCGAAGCGACCGCTCTTGATGACCATCTTTTTGCCGCACAGCTCGCAGATTTCGTCTGTTTCTTCCTCAGGAACCTTCAGACGAACGCCTTCCAGAGCGGTTTCAGCATTCTCCATCTCCTGATGGAACTGCTTGTAGAAATCAGCCAGCAGCTGCTTCCAGTCCTGCTTGCCCTCTTCTACTTCATCCAGCTGGCGCTCCATATTGGCGGTAAATTCAACATCGATGATGTCGTTGAACCGCTCCATCATCAGTCCGGTGACCACTTCACCCAGAGGTGTGGGCTCCAGACGCTTTTCCTTTTTCACCACATACTCACGGTCGAGAATGGTGGAAACAATGGATGCATAGGTGGAAGGACGACCGACGCCCTTTTCTTCCATTGCCTTAACCAGGGTTGCCTCGCTGTAGCGGGCAGGCGGCTGGGTAAAGTGCTGTTCCTTCTGCTGGTCAGATGCAGTTGCTCGATCGCCCTGAGCAAGATCCGGCAGCGGAGATCCCACTGCCTCTGTCTCTTCGTCCTTGCCCTCTTCATACACGGCAATGAAACCGGAGAAACGCATACTCTGGTGGCTGGAACGGAAGGTGTGTCCGGCACATTCGGTATCAATAGACACTGTATCATACACAGCGTTTGCCATCTGGGATGCCAGGAAGCGGCTCCAGATCAGCTTGTACAGCTTGTACTGCTCTTTGGTCAGAGAATGCTCAATGCGTTCGGGGTCCAGCTCCACATGGGTCGGACGAATGGCTTCGTGGGCATCCTGTGCCGTGGACTTGGTCTTAAAGGTATGGAAGGAACCGTAGTAGTATTCCTTGCCATAGCGCACATTGATAAAATCCCGTGCAGCTGCCATAGCTTCGTCAGAAAGGCGCAGGGAGTCGGTACGCATATAGGTGATCAGACCGAGGGTGCCTTCACCCTCCACATCCACGCCTTCATACAGCTGCTGGGCAATTGCCATGGTGCGCTTGGGTGTCATATTCAGCTTCCGGGAAGCCTCCTGCTGCAGGGTCGATGTGGTAAAGGGAGGTGCTGCAGTACGCTTTTTCTCCGCCTTGCGCACACCGGTAACGGTGAATTCCTTGCCGGTGATGTCACGGATGACTGCATCCACCTGCTGCTCGTTTTCAAGTTCCTGCTTCTTGGGGCTGCCGTAATACTTGGCAACGAAATTGCCGGGCTTACCCACACGGTTCAGCTTTACTTCCAGAGACCAGTATTCCTTGGGCTCAAATGCGCGGATCTCATTTTCACGATCCACCACCAGACGGGTGGCAACACTCTGGACTCTGCCTGCACTCAGGCCCCGGCGGATCTTCTTCCACAGCAGCGGAGAAAGCTGGTAGCCTACAATTCGGTCCAGCACGCGTCTTGCCTGCTGGGCATCCACCAGATCCATATCGATTTCTCTGGGCTGCGCAATTGCTTCCTGCACGACCCGCTGGGTAATCTCATTAAATGTAACCCGATGTGCTTTGTCATCTGGCAGCTTCAGCAGTTCCTTCAGATGCCAGGAAATCGCTTCTCCTTCACGGTCCGGGTCAGTTGCAAGGTAGACCGTGTCTACCTGCTTGGCGGAATCCTTCAATTCCGCAATGATGCTCTCTTTTCCCTTAACAGGGATGTATTTCGGGTCAAAAGTCTCCAAATCCACACCCATCACACTTTTGGGCAGGTCCCGAAGATGGCCCATGCTGGCCTTGACCACATAATCAGGTCCCAGGTATTTGCCGATAGTCTTCGCCTTGGAAGGAGACTCGACGATTACCAGATTACTTGCTTTAGCCATGGATTTCCTCCAAAAATATCATTTTCTCCCGGCAAGGGCTACAAATCTTCCGGGAAGGCGGCGGACAATTCCTTTCACTTCAAGCAAAGTCAGGCTGGCCAGAACACCTCCGGCACCGAGTCCCGACTTTTCGATCACATCGTCCACCAGCATCCGGCCTTCTGCGAGCAGATCAACGATTGTCTCTTCGTCAGAAGTCAGGGATGCTTCTCTCTTTATTAGGTCAATATACGGCTCATTCTCCAGATTGTCAATGTCTTTTTTGGGAATGACTGTTTTTTCTTTCGCCGACTCTTTGGGTTTTGCCCGGTTTTCAGCCACTTTCAGAGCGGTTTTTTCCCGTTTTTTCCGGACCAGTTTCACCTCGTCCGGATAGGCCTGAAGCCTTGCTTTTTCTCCGGCGGGATGGACCTTTTCGGGGAACAGGAATTCATATTCCCCCACTACATCCCATCCGGAAGACGCAGCGATTGCGCCATCACGGAGCAGCGCATTGCTTCCGGCTCCGGAGTCCACATCGATATTCGATGGGACCGCAAACACATCTCTTCCCTGATCCGATGCAAGCCTTGCCGTGATCAGAGCGCCGCTTCCTCTGGGCGCTTCCACCACCAGCACACCGCAGCTCAGGCCGCTGATGATCCGGTTTCTTCTGGGAAAATTGTATCCGTACGGCGGCGTTCCGGGAGGGTACTCTGTCAGGATGCAGCCATACCGCACAAGGTCTGCATACAATCCTCTGCTGGAGGGCGGATAGACAACATCCGCGCCGCAGCCCAACACACCGACCACGCATCCGCCTGCAGTCAGCGCTCCCGACATTGCCATGGAGTCTATTCCAAACGCTGCGCCGGATACCACCAGACCTCCGCAGGCTCCAATCTGATATCCCATCTGCTTTGCAACGCTCAGCCCGTAGGCTGATGCTCTTCTGGTGCCCACGACTCCGATTACCGCTTCCTGATCAAATTCCGGCAGGGTTCCCTTGTAATAAAGCACAAGGGGCGGGTCCGGAATGTTCTTCAGCCGGTCGGGATATGCCGCGTCCTGCAATGTAAGAATGTGAATTTTCAGCGCCAGGCAATCATCCAGAATCTTCTGCGCCCCCGAAAGATTTTTATCGTTCAGGCTCTGCAGCGCATCTGAGCCGATGCCTGCAATTGACGCAAAATCCGACTCGGCAGCAAAATAAATCTGCTCCGGGTCGCCAAAATGGGAAAGAAGTGCTGCCTTGTTATGGTCCCCCAGATTACTCCTGGCTGCAAACCAAATCCAATGTATCAGCATTTCTTTCCCACCTATTCTGTCTTTATTATTGTCCTGCGCGAATCTGCCACATGACGATCGCTGCCGCAATTGCTGCATTCAGCGATTCGCAGTGGGGATTCATGGGGATGATCAGTTCCCGGTCGGCAGCCTCCAGAATTTCCGGCCGAACGCCTCTTCCCTCGCTACCAATGACCAGCGCCATTTCGTGGACGCTGGCGCTGCGGATATCCACCGCCCGGTCTGACAGAGCAGTCACGCCCACGGGAATGTGGGCTTCTTTGCACGCCTTGTGCACGCTTGCCCAGTCACTCATAACAGTCGGTGTGCGGAACACAGCACCCATGCTGGCGCGGACTGTTTTCCAGTTATAGGGATCGGCGCAGCCTTCCAGCAGTACCACCGGAACATCCAGCGCATCCGCAGTACGAATGATCGTACCCACATTGCCCGGATCCTGAATTCCATCCAGAATCAGCATACCGGGTTTGGGAGTAAATTCCGCTTTCTCGGGGATCTTACACACAAACAAAGCCCCCTGGGGCGCTTCCATAGGCGAAATGGATGCCATCACATCCCCGGGAACACGAACCACACGGACGTGCTCCGGCATGGATTCAACTTCCACACCGTCGGTCAGAATCACCGTCTGCAGCCCCGGGAAATAGCGAATTGCTTCTTCCAGGAGCTTTGTTCCGTCTGCTGCAAACAGGCCCTCCTTCTGTCGTGCGGAACGACTGGAAAGCAGCTTTCGCACCTGCTGCAGCAGCGGATTCTTTCGGGAGACAATTCTTTCTTCCATCACAGATTCTGTACCACGGTCAGTGCATCATAATCGCCCAGCAGCACCATGACATCATCCTGGTTGACCACATAGTCTGCAGGAGGAGAGATCTTTACGCCATGGCTGGTACGCACTGCAATAATGTTAACGCCCATCTTGGCGCGGACATTCAGATCACGCAGGTTTCTGCCTACCCACTTCTGAGGAGCGGGTACTTCTACGATACCGTAATCTCTGGAAAGCTCGATATACTCCAGAACATTGGCACTTGCCAGACTGTGTGCCAGTCTGTCTGCCACTTCCTTTTCGGGAATGACGACACGGTCGGCACCCAGTTTCTCCAGCACCTTGCGGTGTGCATCATCCTTTGCCTTACAGACGATTCTGGGAACACCCAGCTCCTGCAGGTTCATGGTTGCCATAATGGAAGCCGCCAGAGAATCGCCGATTGCGACCACTGCGCAATCGCACTCCTTCACGCCCAGTGCCATCAGCACATCCTTATCCTGGGCATCGGCAACTGCTGCGTTGGTCACATAGCCGCAGACCTGCTGCACGAGATCTGCATCGGTGTCGATAGCCAGGACTTCATTTCCCAATGCGCACAACTGCTGAGCCACTCGTTCGCCGAATCTGCCCAATCCAATTACAACATAACTTTTCATAAGTTCCTCCTACCCTATCAGCAACTTCGTTTGTGCATAGCGGAAGCGTTCCTGTACCCGATCACCCATCAGGAATCCAAGGGAAATCGTAAGTACACCCACTCTGCCAAAATACATATAAAGAATAATCAAGAACTGGGAACCAACACTCAGGTTGGCAGAGCCTCCCGCACTCAGTCCCACAGTTGCAAGAGCAGATGCAGTCTCAAACAGTGCATCCACCAAAGAGAATCCGGATGTGATTGAAATAAAGATACCGCCAAAGAACGCCAGCATCACCATGATCATGGTAATGACCATAGCGTCCAGCGCCTGGTAATTGGGAATGGTACGCTTATAAATCGTAACATTTTCCTTACCGCGGGCCCGTGCCCACAGATACAGGAACATGACCACAACCGTGACCGTTTTCACGCCACCGGCTGTAGAACCGGACGAGCCGCCGATCAGCATAAACACAATAGAGACTGCTTTGCCGGCATCAGTCAGTTTTGCCTGGTCAATTCCGGCAAATCCGGCCGTACGCAGGGTAACAGACTGGAAAGCCGCTGCCTGGATCTTGTCATACCATGCCATGCTGCCCAGTGTATCCGGGTTGTTCCATTCAATGCAGGCGATGATAACGGTACCGCCCACGATCAGAATTCCGGTGATCGTAAGAACCAGTTTGGTATAGACGCTGAATTTATGGAACTTGTGATAATGAATCACTTCGTCCCACACAAAGAAACCGAGGCCACCGACAACAATCAGGGCCATCAGAGTAAAGTTTACAACAGGATCGGTATTGTATCGCATAATACTGGTTCCAGGTTCAAAGCATCCCATAACATCGAATCCTGCATTGCAGAATGCAGAAATCGAGTGAAATACGCCCCAGCGCAGAGCCTTTGCAAAGCCCAGCTCTGACCAGAACCGCAGCGTCAGTATAGCCGCGCCAATCGCCTGAACACTCAAGCTTCCGAACAGCACCAGCTTCTGCAGCCGGACCACGCCGTGAACATCGTTCATGCTCATTGCCTGAGCCATGACCAGTCTCTGCTTCAGGCCGACCTTGCGTCCCAGCAGGAAAATGAAAAGGGACGCCGCAGACATAAAGCCCAGGCCTCCGATTTCAATCAGGCACAGAATGACGGTCTGACCGAATGGGCTCCACTGTGTCCAGGTATCAAACAGAGTTAATCCTGTAACGCAGGTGGCTGATGTTGAAGTAAACAAAGCGGAACGGAAATCACATCCGACCCCGCTTCTGGACGCGATTGGCAGTGTAAGCAACAGCGCTCCCGTTAATATAATCACCGCAAACGCCACCGCAATGATCTGGGTGGTGCTGACATGGGTCATCTGTTTGTTCATCCAGCGTTTACATGCATAGACCTTACCAATCATATGACCTCTCCTTCCGAAACCAAAATTTTCACTAGCTTATACATTATAGCAATCCGTTTTATTTTTTCAACCCTCAAATGTCAAAATAACCGTTTTCACAGCAAGAGGGTGTGTCGCATTATGCAACACACCCCTTGTAATTTATTTTTTCAGATCGGGATCCGTCAGAATTTCGACCAGGATCTTGGTGCAGGCTTCCATTTCCTCCACCACGGCGTATTCAAACCGACCGTGGAAATTCTGGCCGCCGGTGCACAGGTTGGGGCAAGGAAGGCCCATATAGCTGAGTCTTGCGCCGTCCGTACCGCCGCGAATGGGCACGAACTCTGCCTTTACGCCCACGCGCTCCATAGCAGCCTTTGCCCGATCCACCACATACATCACAGGCTCGATCTGGCTGCGCATATTGTAGTAGCTGTCGTTGACTTCTACTTCAACTGTTCCTTCGCCGTAAATGCTGTCCAGGTAGACTGCGATCTGGTAGAAACGATCCTTTTTCTGCTCAAACAGCTCTCTGTCATGGTCACGGATGATATAGCGCAGCGTAGCCTTCTCCACTTCGCCGGTCATGTCGGTAAGCATGCAGAAGCCCTCGTATCCTTCTGTGGATTCGGGGCGCTCGTGAACCGGCAGCATGGAATGGAATTCCATTGCCACCTGGGATGCGTTGATCATCTTGTTCTTTGCAGAACCGGGATGGATGCTCAGGCCCTTGACCTCGACGGTAGCACCGGCAGCGTTGAAGTTTTCAAATTCGATGCCGCCCAGCTCGGAGCCATCGCAGGTATAGGCATAGTCAGCAGCAAACTCATCCACATCAAATTCGTCAGAGCCGCGGCCGATTTCCTCGTCCGGGGTGAAACCGATTCTCAGAGTCGCATGGCGAGGCTTATTCTGAATCAGGTATTCTGCACAGGTCAAAATCTCAGCAATACCGGCTTTGTCGTCGGCACCCAGCAGGGTGGTTCCGTCGGTGACAACCAGATGCTTGCCCACGCACTTGTTCAGGTAAGGATACTCGCTGGCAGACAGGAAAATCTGCTGCTCTTCGTTCAGGCAGACATCGCTGCCGTCAAATTCAACGATCTTTGCCTTAATATCTGCGCCGGATGCAGCAGGAGAAGTATCCATGTGTGCAATCAGGCCGATGGTAGGCAGATCGGGATCACCGGGAACGGTGCCGTAAATATAACCATTTTCATCCATATAGGCATCTTCAATACCCATTTCCAGCATTTCTTCCACCAGTGCCTTGCCCAGAACCTTCTGAGAATCAGTAGAGGGGCAGGTCTCAGAGAATTCGTCCGAGGTGGTATCAAATGTAACATAACGAAGCAGTCGCTCTACAGCTGTCATATTGTTGACCTCCTAAAATCAGAAAACAGGCCGCCGCAAACGCGGCGGCCCGTTGTGTAAACAGAACTTACTTTGCAGCCTTGACCAGCTCAGCAGTGTCCTGAGCGATCATCAGCTCTTCGTTGGTGGGGATGACCCAAACCTGAACAGAGGAATCCTCGGTGGAAATCTTCATTTCCTCGCCGCGGATCTGGTTCTTCTCGTCGTCGATCTTGACGCCCATGAAGCCCAGGTACTCGCAGATAGCCTTACGGGTAGCGCAGTCGTTCTCGCCGACACCTGCGGTGAAGGTGATCACGTCAACGCCGTTCATTGCAGCGGCGTAAGCGCCGACATACTTGGCAACCTCGTAGTAGAACTTGTCCAGAGCCATAGCGCAGTCAGCATTGCCGTTGTTCTTGCCCTCTTCCAGATCACGGAAGTCGGAGGAAACACCGGACATACCCAGAACGCCGGACTTCTTGTTCAGCATGGTCAGGCACTCGTCAACGCTCATGCCGTACTTGTTGCAGATGAACTGCACAACGCATGCGTCGATGTCGCCGCAGCGGGTACCCATAGGCACACCAGCCAGAGGAGACAGGCCCATGGAAGTATCCACGCACTTGCCGTTCATGACAGCGGACAGAGAAGAGCCGTTGCCCAGGTGGCAGTTGATGAGCTTGAAGTCCTTGGTGCCCATCAGAGCAGCTGCGCGGCGGGCAATGTACTTGTGAGAAGTGCCGTGGAAGCCGTAACGACGGATGTCGTCATTCTCGAAGTACTCGGTGGGAATTGCATAGCGGTAAGCCTTGGGAGGCATGGTCATGTGGAAAGCGGTGTCGAACACAGCAACCTGGGGGGTGTTGGGCATGATCTTCTGGCAAGCACGGATACCCATCAGGTTAGCAGGGTTGTGCAGAGGTCCCAGAGGGATGCAGTCTTCAATAGCCTTGATGACCGTGTCATCGATGATGCAGGAATCGCTGAACTTCATGCCGCCGTGCAGAACGCGGTGACCGACAGCGTCGATCTCATCAGTGGACTTGATAACACCTTCAACAGGATCAACCAGAATGTCCAGAACAGCAGTAATTGCTTCTGCGTGGGTGGGCATAGGAATATCCTTGACATACTTCTTGTCGCCGACCTTGTGAGTCAGACGGCCGTCGATATTGATACGCTCACACAGACCCTTTGCCTCGACATCGCCGGTCTCAGGGTTCATCAGCTGATACTTCAGGCTGGAGCTACCTGCATTGATAATTAACACATTCATTTCTGGATATGCCTCCTAAATAAAATTCTGTTTTCTTTTCCAG
>JAHHRV010000013.1 GCA_020025595.1 Oscillospiraceae bacterium | reverse complement strand
TTGCCTGGTAACGGGCCGTGAAAATAGGTAATGCCAACACAAGAGTCTACTCAATAGAGTAGGCTCTTTTCTTTTTATTCCTTTTAGGCTCTAGGTTTGTCTCACATCCTTTGCGGTGAGAGTCAGCAGATTTGTTTCTGCTGATCCGTCGAGGAATGGGGAGCTGAGATAGCTCAAATCCACTGGACACCGGACAAACCGCCACAGAAGAGACGCTGGATGCTGCCAGATTGCATTAGTGTTACGATATAAAATAGCGCCCCGGAGAAATTCCGGGACGCTTTTGCTATTTTACAGTATGATACAAAGAATATGAATTACAGGGCGTTGGAATATTATAGTCCCGGTGGGCGTGGATCTGATGCAGGATTATTATTTCCGGAGATCAGACAGAGGGAGCCGTACAGCGCTGCTGATTCAAACGATTCTGGGTGCGTTTTGGTTTTGTGCGGAGGATCGATAATAAACACAAAATTTCTCCACAGGGATATGCATATCTCTGTGTACAACTTTCGGGGAATAGAAGACCATCGGAAGGAGATTACCTCCAAAATCCTGCTGGACATGCGCCAATATAGCGAAACAGCCGGCATTCCAATAATATAAGAAAACACCTCGACAGGAAAGGTGTCTGTCGAGGTGTTATTTCTGGTTCAGCAGGCTGTAAGTCAGGTCGATTTTCTGCTGCTGTTCGGAACTGTTTTCCACAACCAGCGTACCGATCTGTTGATCGTTCAGAAGATCCGCATCTTTCAGCCGGCGCTGTGTTTCCTTTGCGGTTCCTTCGCCGCCGTCCAGCAGCTCTACGCCGTCGCCTACCACCGCACGGATGGCGTTTTTCATAAAAGGGTAGTGGGTGCAGCCCAGCACCAGAGCGTCCAGTGTGGATGCATAGGGCTCAAGCTCTGCCTGCATCAGCGCAATGGCTTCCGGGGAATCGGCCTTGCCGGATTCCACCATCTCCACAACGCCGGGAGAGGGGAGCCGGATGACATTGCAGTCCTGAGAGTAGCGCTCCAAAAGCTGGGCCAGCTTCTTTTCTCGCAATGTGACATCGGTTGCCATGATACCGATGGTTCCGTGGGGATGGCGGTCTGCTGCCAGCTTCAGAGCGGGCTCAATACCCACGATGATTCGCTGGGGATAGGCAGAACGCAGGGTCTCAATTGCGGCAGCGGTAGCCGTGTTGCAGGCTACAACCAGGCACTTGACGCCCTTGGAAAAGAGTTTCTCGGCGGCGGCCAGAGTCAGCTCGCGAACCTGCTCGGTGGTTTTCAGGCCGTAGGGTGCGTTGGCGGAATCTCCAAAATAATAGTAGTTTTCTCCGGGCATCAGACGGCGAAGCTCCCGCAGGACGCTGACACCGCCTACACCGGAGTCGAATACGGCAATATAATCCTGTTTGTCCATTTCGGGGCCTCCTTTCTGGGATTGAAAATGGAATATTGGCGCTAAAACATTGACTTATTCAAATCAATTTGCTATGGTTAAGAAAAACCTTGGAGGGGTAGTAATGAATCGTTACCTGTTTGTAATCGACTATCAGAATGATTTTGTAGATGGCGCACTGGGATTTCCCGGTGCAGAAAAGCTGGATGCCGGAATCGCAGAGAAGATCCGCGCATATGGCCCGAGCCATGTGATCTTCACTCGGGACACCCACTTTGAAAACTATCTGGACACCAGAGAGGGCAAGCTCCTGCCTGTGGTCCACTGCATCAAGGGAAGCCATGGCTGGGAGCTGTATGGCGAGACCGCAAAGGCCTGCGCTCAGGTAAATGCGCCCGCAATCGACAAGCTGTCCTTCGGCATGGATGTTTCCGACCCTGAGACGGCAAAGGTGCTGCCCCAGCAGGCAGACGAGATCGAGCTGGTGGGACTGGTGTCCAATATCTGCGTGGTCAGCAATGCGGCTGTCCTGCAGGCAAAGTACCCTCAGGCACGCATCATTGTGGACGCTGCCCTCACCGCATCCTTTGACCCTGCCATGAATGAAAAGGTGCTGGATGTGATGGAGAGCTTCCAGGTGAAGGTCATCAATCGGTAAACCACAAATTAATGTCTGCGTCCCCGGGAATACCGGGGACTTTTCCATCCTGGGTGTACTGCCAGAATTCCACCTTGTGGGGGTAATCCATGGTGTCAGAGTACAGAGAAAGCCAGAATGGATATTCCTGCAGCTGCAGCAGGTCCAGATGGGTGGTGGTAATGCTGGGGTTAAAATAGACCATGGCCTCGTACCCGGCATTCTCCAGGGCCTGACAGAAGGTCTTAGCGCAGTCCGTCACGGTCTGCATATCCACATCTGCGGTGCGGGCATCGCTGCTGACATATTCCCAGTCAAAGACAACAGGAAGATCCAGCTTGTATTTCTGCAGAAAACCGATGCAGAAGGCTGCTTCTTCGGCAGCTTCCACGGTTGTGGTGGCCTGAGAGTAGAAATAGGCGCCGATTTTCAGACCGGCATCCCGGGCTCCGTTCAGATTCTGCTCGGCAGATTCGTCCGGGTAGAGCTTACCTTCGGTATACCCCCGGTAGCCGATGCGCACGAATGCAAATTCCATTCCGGCGTCTTTGACCTGTTTCCAGTCGATCTGCTGCTGATGCTCGGATAC
This sequence comes from Oscillospiraceae bacterium, assembly GCA_020025595.1. Lineage (GTDB taxonomy): Bacteria > Bacillota > Clostridia > Oscillospirales > Oscillospiraceae > Faecousia. Next base: position 47,268 of record JAHHRV010000013.1, on the reverse strand, counting down.
ATCCACGCCCAGCAGGGCCTTTCCGGTTGTGCAGGTCAGATAGTTCCCCTCGTATTTGAAATCCTCGGGGGTGTAGGGGTTGGCAGGCAGTGTTGCCACGGTTTCTTCAATCGTGGAAGAGTGCCGGGAAGCGTTGTTTCCGTTCAGCAGACTGACCATAATCACGAGGATCAGCACAATGGTACCCAGCATCGGCAGAACAAGTACGCGGCCGGGGCTGGATGTGCGGTTGTTTTTGCTAGAGTTATTGCCCATAGGGATCCTCCGAAAAAAGCTTATTTTGAGATATTATACCACAAAACCGTTCGTTCGCCAACCCTGTGATTTCTCCACTTGTAAAATCCCGATTTTTCGTGTAAAATAAGATGATTCACCAATAGTTACAGGACAATTTTCCATGGAGGAACGCTTATGGCCTCGGAACGAGACGAAAGACAAAATGAACTGGACAAGCGCCGTCAGCAGCGAAAGGAACGGGCTGCCCAGAGAGAAAAACAGAAAAAAGCCAGACGGATGCTGTTTGTGCGTCTGGGCGGTGTTGCGGTGGTGATCGCAGCGGTGGCTGCGCTGATGGTCTGGGTGAAGGATAACGCACAGAATCAGACCTCCGACGCCAGTGCCCAGCTGGCAAGCAGTCAGACCGGCGATACGGCTCCCGCAACTCAGCCGAAACCGACAAAGCCGAAGGACAAAAAACAGGAGCCCACCACGGTGATCCACATTGCCGCAGCAGGTGACCTGAATGTGACCGATCAGGTGCTGAAGAACAACACCGACGGCAATACATATGATTTTACCAATGCGTTTATGGATGTGGCACCCGTGCTGACCGGCGCTGACCTGACGGTTCTGAATTTTGAAGGAACCCTTGCAGGTACGCCCTACGGTGCAGACCGCAGCTCTGCGCCCCAGCAGCTGGCGGAAAATCTGGCATCCATCGGCGTGGATGCGGTGCAGACGGCAAATTCTGCCTCGATTCGGGCAGGCGTGCTGGGTCTGCAGTCCACCATCGACGGATTTTACAGCGCCGGAATTGTTCCGGTGGGCACCTTTTCGGGAAAAGAAACTTTCCGCAAAACCGGCGGATACTCCATTATGGATGTAAACGGCATCAAGGTTGCGCTGGTAGGCTTTACCAAGGGTATGGACAACCTGGGTTTGCCGGAGGGCAGCGAGGACTGCGTAAACCTTTTGTATAAGGACTACACCACCGACTATCAGAAGGTGGACAGAGACAGCATCAACAAGGTGCTGTCCAAGGTGGCAGACGAAAAACCGGATCTGACCATTGCCATGCTCCACTGGGGCAGCGAAAACAATGAGGATGTCAGTTCTTCTCAGAAGGAGATCCGGGATCTGCTGCTGGCAAATGGCGTGGATATCATTTTGGGAACCCATCCTCATGTGGTGCAGACCGTGGACTATAACACGGAAAACGGTACGCTGGTTGCCTATTCTCTGGGTGATTTCTATGGAGATGCAGCCCGTGCCGGAACAAATTACTCCATTATTCTGGATATTGAGGTCACCCGGGACAACACCACCGGCGAGACGAAAGTCACCGGTTATGATTACACCCCCATCTTTACGATTCTGCCGGAGCAGAGTCTGGACGGCGGACATCGGGTGGTGCGTCTGAATGAGGCGATCAGCCGCTACGAAGGAAACTATCTGGGCAAAGTATCAAAGGAAGTTTATGACTCGATGAAGTATGCACAGGAGCGCCTGACGGAGCGTATCACCAAAGAAATTGAAGATTAAAGCGAAAAACCCGGAACCGACTGGTTCCGGGTTTTGTTATTTAGAAGCTGCATAAATCGGGAAATATCCTCTCACAAAGGCGCGTGTCCTGAAATGCAAAATCCGCAGCGGATCGCTGCGGATTCTTTGCAAATGAGGAGAGGAAAATGAAAAAGTTATTTAGTACCTATATAGTACCGAATAAATATGAAGAAAAAAAGTGCAAAGATGTTAAAAATGTATTAAGTTGTGAAAAAATGGCAGGTATTGTTGCACCCTGCACGAAAATGTCGAGTGGAATTTGTGAATAAGAGCAATCCACGGCTTCACAAAAGCTTTCGGTTGACGAAGCTGAAAAAATTTAATATACTACACTTCGGAGGGAATCACTATGGAATTTGCAAACTACTTTCCCATTTTTAACAAATTGACTCCCGCACAGCAGGAACTTCTGACAGCGTCTGTAAAACAGGCCACATTTCCTGCCGGAAGTCTGGTACATAACGGCTCGATGGACTGCATGGGCCTGATCGTAGTCCACACGGGACAGCTGCGGGCCTATATTCTGTCGGACGAAGGCCGGGAAATCACCATTTACCGGCTGTTTGACCATGATATCTGCCTGTTCAGCGCATCGTGCATGATGCGCAACATCCAGTTTGACATCACCATCGAGGCAGAAAAGGACACAACGGTCTGGATCATCCCGCCGAAGCTGTTTGGTCAGCTGATGGAGGAATCCGTGGTGGTGTCCAACTATGCCAACGAGCTGATGAGCAGCCGCTTTTCCGAGGTCATGTGGCTGATGGAGCAGGTCATGTGGAAACGCTTTGACCAGCGGCTGGCGGATTTTCTGATTCAGGAGAGCAATCTGGAGGAAAGCACCGTCCTGAAGCTCACCCACGAGAAAATCGCCAACCATCTGGGCACCGCCCGGGAGGTCGTGACCCGGATGCTGCGCTATTTCCAGAGCGAGGGCATGGTGAAGCTGACCCGTGGTGCGGTGGAGCTCATCGACATGGATCGGCTGGAGAATTTGCAGTAATACAGGGAAAAAGACATAAAAAAAGCCCATCACCGGCCGGTGATGGGCTTTTGAATTACAGCATGGACAGGATCTGAGCCTTGGACTGAACGCCCAGAGACTTGTTGGTGGCCTTGCCGTCCTTGAATACGATCAGAGTGGGGATGCTGACGATGCCGAACTGGGTAGCCAGCTCCATCTGCTCGTCCACATTGACCTTTGCGATCTTGATGTCGGAGCGCTCCTCGGCGATCTGCTCCAGAGTGGGGGCCAGCATTCGGCAGGGGCCGCACCAGGTTGCCCAGAAATCCAGAATGACGGGTTTGGAGCTGTTCAGAACTTCCTGTTCAAAGTTATCCTTGGTAATGGTAATGACAGACATTGTTGTGTCCTCCTTGTATATCTTAGTGTCTTGATTATATCATTTGTTTTGTCCCGTTTCTGTGATTTTATCACGAAACGATTTCTCCTGTCCAGTTCATGATGCCGCCGAATTCAACAATATTGGTATATCCCAATTTAGCAAGTTTTTTAGCGGCCTGCTTGCTGCGGTTTCCGCTGCGGCAGTATACAAGAATCAGCTGGTCCTTGTCGGCAAGCTCCGGGATGGGGTCAGAGCCGATGGTTTCGTTGGGAATACAGATGGCGTTGGGAATATGGCCGGCGGCAAATTCCTCCCGGGTGCGCACATCCAGGATGATATAGTCGCTTTCTGTGTCCATCAGTTCCATAGCGGCGGCAGAATCTACCTGGCGGAAATCAGCCTTTTCGGATGCGCTGCTGCAGCCTGCCAGTACGATGCCGATGACCAGAAGAGGTATCAGATATTTCATAATGTATCACTCCTTGTTTTGTGATTCTATCATACTCCGAAATGTTTGGATTTACCGTGACATTATCACATTTAAAAGAAGAGTGAATCCAAATCTTCATTGACAATTGTCGAATAAAGTAATATAATATCGAATGTATGACCAGGAGCCGTTTGATTGAAAATGTGCGCTTTTTCGGTTAATATGTTGAAAATAAATAGGAAAATGTTACATCGTGTTGCCCGTTAAGACTGATGCCGGAAGCATCAGGCGCGGCGATAAGGAAACCCGGTTAAAGTCCGGGGCTGTTACCCAATGCTGTAAATGCTGGAGGGTGTGTCTGTGGAGAGATCCGGTCACTGGGGAAACCTGGGAAGGCATGGCACATCCGCAGGAACCTCTGGTTCTACAAGGCATGAGCCAGAATACCGACGATGATCGATTGAAAGACCTGCACCGGTGTAAACAGAGGCAGTGTCTGGAAGAATCTGCGAGAAAGCGATCGCGTCGGTAGGGTACCGGCGCGTTTTTTTGCGCTCTGGCATATGGGATTATTCCGCAAACGCGGTATATATAGATCAATTGTATGGAGGAATGTATAAGACATGAAGAAAAGAATGTTAAGTCTGCTTCTGGTCCTGGTCATGGTGATGAGCCTGCTGCCTGCACCCGCAATGGCAGCGGAAGTTACTGAAATCAGCAACCAGGCACAGCTGGCTGCAGTATCCGATGGCAATTACAAGCTGACTGCGGATATCGAGCTGGACAGCAGCTGGACTGCACGCAATTTAAATAGCGGCAGCTTTGACGGTGATGGTCACACCATCACCCTGAACGGAAGTCCCCTGTTTGAGAATATTGTAGGCGGCGCTACCGTCTCCAATGTGGTTCTGAAGGGCAGCGTGACCAGCGACAATTCTGTCGGTTCTCTGGCTGTCGTGAATAACGGCACAGTCCGCAACTGTGTTTCCTATGCAAATGTTACCTACACAGGCAATGGCAGCACAGGCCACTTGGTGGGAGGCCTGGTTGGCCTTGCAAAAGCAAGCTCTTCCAATGTGGTGAACTGCCTGTATGCTGGCACACTGGAAAAGGGCAGTGCACAGGTTTACGGCTCCCTCATCAATAACGATGAATTTGTTAACGGCAAAATCAATAACAGTGTTGGCGTCGGTTCCGACAGAATCGGCACCTCCAAGGACTTTTTCACTGACAGTTTGATTGCAATCAAGCCCGATGGCAATACCTTAATCACGGATCCTGCTGGATTTGCTCCCGCAGATTATCTGGATATCTTCAATACCAACCGTGCTGAAGGCGATGTGGAGTGGATCCTGTCCGATGGCCAGCTGATGCTGAAGACTGTCGCTGTGACAGAACCTGATGCAACTGCTGAAGATCACGCAGCTCTGAAGGCTGCCATCGCTGCAGCAGAGGCTGTGGACACCAATAAGCTCTACACCATCGACAGCTGGGATGCTTTTGCAGCTGCACTGGAAAATGCAAAGACTGTCAGAGATTCCGGCGAAAACAGACAGAGCAAGGTTACCGAGGCAACCACTCAGCTGACCGAGGCACAGAAGAATCTGCAGGAGCGTGTCTTTGACACCGTTTCTTCCGACGGCATGAGCGTGATGGAAGTCAATCAGGGCAACTATAAGAAGGAACTGAAGGCGCCCAAGGCCGGAGTTTTCTATAAGCTCACCGAAGACATCACCATCAACGATCCGTACTGGGGCGGCATGGCTGAATTTAATGCTGTTCTCGATGGCAACGGACATACCATTACCCTGCAGGGCACTCCTCTGTACGGAACCATTGGCGCTAAGGGCGTGATCCAGAATCTGGGCATTCTGGGCAATGCGCAGAACGACACCAACGATACCGGCGCTCTGGCAAAGGACAGCGCAGGTCTGATCATCAACTGCTGGTCCCGTGCAAGCGTATCCTCCGCAGGTATGAACAGCAGAAAGAAGAACACCGGCGGTTTTGTTGCAAACCTGACCTATGGCGGCGCTGTTGTCAACAGCTATGTGGCAGGCACCGTATCTGCCAAGGGCAATGACGGCACAGGTGTTGTCGGCGCTCTGGTCGGCACCGCACAGTCCAATACTATTGTAAAGAACGGCTATTTCCTGAACAACGTGGCAGCTAATGCAGTTGGCTCCAGTGAAGGCGTTGTCACCGGCTGCGCAGCCAAGAGCCGTGAAGAATTCTACAGCGAAGGCTTCCTGGCAGAGCTGAACGCCGGCAAGGGTACCTACGGCAAGACCTGGAACCCCAGCGACGAAGGCTGGCCTCATTTCGGCGCCGGCGGAAGCTTTACTCCCGATACAGGCGTTACTCTGGTCTATACCCCCAACAAGGGCTACGGCAACGGCCAGACCGTGGAGTTCGACAGCAAGGGCGGTCTGACTCTGTCTCTGGCAGATGTTCTGGCAGCCCCCGATGCTCAGAATAAAACGCAGTATGCCGGTTTCTTCAGCTATCCTTCCTTTGATGGCGAAGTTGCATTCGTTCCCCAGTATGTCAGCGACGGACAGGGCAACCACAAGGTGTTCGTCTCTGAGAATGGCGGCATGGAAATCCTGGGCACCGGTTCTCTGGAAGTTGCCGTCTGCGACAAGAAATCCTGGAATGGAATCCAGTATGACAAGGAACTGACCCGTTTCAAGGTCGTTGTCACCGAGACAGCGATCGAGGATGTGCGTTTGGTTCCCAACGGCGAGTTTGTAGCCGCCAATAATAACGGCACCTATAATGTTGCCGGCAGCGGCACCGTCCGTGTCGATGCACAGATTAAGATCGACGGCAGCTGGAAGCTTGCTCCCGCTAAGATGTATCAGTGCAGCATTACAGGCGGCAGCCACACCCAGATGGGCAACACCTTCAATGCTACGGCTCCCGGCACACTGCAGGTATCTGCAAGTGTTATGGACAAGCAGGCAGAAGTCACCGTGATTTCTACCTATGTTCCTGTAAGCAAGATTACCCCGGGCCCCAGCGGCACCTATATCCTGCATGACCGTAACGCCAACAGCGACGGTCTGGGTGACTTCCTGGATCTGACTTTGGCAAACAGCGCAGGTACCGTAGTCGTATCTCCTGAAAACGCAAGCTATGGCGATGCATGGACTCTGAAGTCCAGCGACCCCAGCGTTGCTGAGTATGTGGATTCCATGATCAAGGCAGTTCTGCCCTACAAGGCAGGTACCGTGACCCTGACCGCATCTTCCAGCGACCCCAAGCTGACTACCCCCGTAACCGGCACAACGAAGGTTACTTTGAAGTACTTTAACCCCGTGACCAGCGTGAGCATGGAAAATGCAAGCCTGTCCGTCAAGGAAAACGAAAAGATCGATCTGCCTCTGGTATTCAACGGCCCCAAGAGCGCTGATGGCTACCATGTATCCGAGCCCGGCATGGAGTGGACCTTCTCCGGCGACGGCAAAGTGGAAATCACCCGTGATTCCCGTGGCATTCTGGTCAAGACCGACAAGGAATACTGCGTCGCAAACGATCAGTACAAGCTGGTTGGTGTCAAGGAAGGTATCGTCACTGTTACCGGTACTCCCATTGACCAGACCGAACATGCAAAGCCCATCACCTTCGACATCACCGTTGAAGCAGGCAACCCCGAACCCGCCGCAGACAACGACAAGATCGTTGCTGAGGATACTGCTGGCGCACTTGCATATATGCAGAAGGAATATGACGGCTGGACTTACCGCTTCGGCGATGAGTGGTCCGTGTTCCTGTTCACCCGTATGGGTCAGAACCTGACCGAGACTCAGAAGCAGGATTACCTGAATTCCATCGTTGAAACCTACAAGAAGCCCAAGAATGCAAACCTGAAGCCCACCACCATCGCCCGTGTCATTCTGGCAGTCAGCGCTCTGGGCGAGGATGCATCCAATCTGAACGGCATCAACCTGGTTGACAAGCTGTGTCAGGGCAAGTTTATGGCTGACGGCGGCAACGAGCCTATGTGGGCACTGATCGCTCTGGACAGCCGCAATTATGCAATTCCCGCAGGTGCAAACTGGAATCGTGAGATGCTGCTCAAGCAGATGCTGACCTTCCAGAATCCCACCAACGGCGGCTTCGGTCTGACCGATAACAAGACTGTCAGCGTTGATATGACCGCTATGGCTGTACAGGCACTGGCACCTTACTACAACACCAATGCTGCTGCAAAGGACGCTGCCGATCGTGCGCTGTCCTATCTGAAGCATGAGATGGATCGCAACTGCGACTATGGCACTTCCGAGTCCGTTTCCCAGGCCATCATCGCCCTGTCTGTGATGGGCCGTGACCCCGTGGACAAGAGCAACGGCTTTGTCAAGAGCCCCGCTCGTAACCTGATCACTGCACTGGATGCATACGGCATGGCTGACGGCGGATTCAAGCACCTGATGAGCGAAAACAAGTCCCAGAATATGTCCACCACTCAGGCTCTGCTGGCATTCGAGGCCTTCAGACGCGTAAGAGCCGGTGAGAATTCTCTGTACGACCTGACCACCGGCACCGATCCCGATCAGCCCATCGTGCCTGACGAGACCAAGCCCGGCGTACCCGACGAGACCAAGCCCGGCGTACCCAACGAAACCAAACCCGGCCAGCCCGATGAGGGCAAGCCCACTGAGCCTGGCACTAAGCCGACTCAGCCCTCCAAGCCCAACGGCAATCGCCCTGCCACCGGCGATAACAGCAATGCCGTCGTGTACGGTGTTGTACTGGTGGTTGCAGTCGCAGGAATCGTAGTTCTGCTGCTGTGGAACAAGAAAAAGCACGGCGATAAGTAAGCTGTGAAATGATTGGTTAAAAGTTACGGCAATGGTTTTCCACTGCCGTAACTTTTGCCAGGTTCATGGTGTGATACACCAACCAGATGCGATGGCCCATGGGGCCTGATAACTTTGAATATTACATACTGTGCCTGAATGATTTTGACGGCCGGTAGCGTTATATAGATTTTATTTATGAAATATCAGATTTTCGGAGGTATGAGTATGAAGAAAAAACAACTTTCCAATATCATCATGGTGGCGATCATTGCGGTGATCGTGGTGGCAGGCATCCTGACAGCCGGTCACATCCAGGGATGGTTTGACAGCGACAGCAACCAGGCTGTTCTTGCCGAGGTCAAGGGTATCGTCAATTTGCAGCGTGACGGCGTTGCATTCCCCGTAAAGCAGGATACCGCCCTGCGGCAGGGAGACCAGATCAAGTGTGACCCCGGTGCCACCGCAACCATTCGCCTGAGCGAAAACAACTGGCTGGTTGTGGGCGAAAATGCAGATGTGGAAATCGTAGAGGCTGCCGCAGATGGCTTTGTGATGAATGTGGCCTCCGGCGAAGCTTTTGCCTATCATCACCCCGCCAAGGAGGAAGCTTCCGCAGCACCTGTTACTCTGAAGTTTAGCGAAAAAGAACTGAAGGTGGAAAATGCCACCATCGGCCTGAGCGTTCTGACCGGAAGCGAAAACCTGAATGTGTACGCAGGTTCCGTGGAAGATGCCAAGCAGGGCCAGATGATCAGCTGGGTAGAGGGCAAGCCCAGTGTCATGGATCTGAAGATCAAGATGCTCAATGATTTCTCCATCAATGCCCTGCGCAAAGCCAATGCACAGGAAGTGACCTGCTTCAGCGATGCAGATCTGGATAACCTGCTGGAGGAGCGCCGGATTCAGATGCAGGATCAGAAGAAGCCTGAGTCCACCAAGCCCACCGAGCCGGCGGAGACCACTCAGCCTACCCAGAGCGCAGAAACAGAAAGCGTGGTCGAGGAAAATAACGCCTCTGATGTACAGCAGCCGGATTCCCAGAAGCCCGCACCCGAGACCGTTCCTCCCACCACAGCAGCTCCCGAAACAGAGCCTCCCACGACTGCTGCTCCTGAGACTGAGCCCGCTCTGAGCTGCACCTTGAGCATTGTCTGCGACACCATTCTCAACAACATGGACAAGCTGGACCCCACAAAGGTGGCTTATGTCCCCAGTGACGGATGGATCCTGTACGCAGAAGTGGAATTTACCGAGGGCGAAACCGTATTTGATGTGCTGCAGCGTGCCTGCTGGGACTACGGTATTCAGATGGAATACAGCTATAATCCTACATACGGCAGCAACTACATCGAGGGTATCAACAACCTGTACGAGTTTGACTGCGGTTCCGGATCCGGCTGGATGTACAAGGTGGATGGCTGGTACCCCAACTATGGTGTTTCCGGCTATGAACTGGAAGGCGGCGAAAACATCACCTTCTGCTACACCTGCGAGCTGGGCGCTGATGTAGGCTAAGGCGTGCGAGCCCAATTCTCATTACACTTCAAGGAGATTGTTTCATGGCACATTTCGAGATCAAAGATTTGACTTTTTCCTACCCCACCACCCGGGGCAGGGAGTCTCTGGAACATATAAACCTGACCATCCAGAAGGGAGAATATGTGGTGCTCTGCGGCAAGAGCGGCAGCGGCAAGACAACTTTGCTGCGCCAGCTCAAATCCGTTCTGGCACCCCATGGCAAGCGCACCGGTGAGATCCTGTTCAACGGCACCCCTCTGGAGAAGGTCAGCCAGCGGGATCAGTCCTCGAAAATCGGCTATGTCATGCAGAATCCGGACGATCAGATTGTCACGGACAAGGTCTGGCACGAGCTGGCATTCGGACTGGAGAGCCTGGGCTGTGACCAGAAGACCATGCGAGCAAGAGTTGCGGAAATGGCCTGTTATTTCGGTATTCAGGACTGGTTCCATCGGGATGTGGCAAACCTGTCCGGCGGTCAGAAGCAGCTGCTGAATCTGGCATCCATCATGGCTATGCAGCCGGAAGTCCTGATTCTGGACGAGCCGACCAGCCAGCTGGACCCCATTGCCGCTTCTGATTTTCTGAACACGGTTCGGAAAATCAATATCGAGCTGGGCACCACGGTGATCATCACCGAGCATCGTCTGGAGGATATCTTCCCGGCAGCAGACCGGGCCGTCGTCATGGAAAACGGTCATGTGATCGCTAACGACACCCCCAGAAACATCGGCAAGCTGCTGTATGAGCAGAAAAGTGAGATGTTTGCAGCCATGCCCACCCCCGTCCGTGTATTCTACGGCGCAAAGGCAGAGGGCCAGTGCCCGCTGACCGTCCGTGAGGGCAGAAACTGGCTGTCCAATGCTTTCCCCGAGCCACCCAAGGTCTCCACCTTCCCTCCGGAGCCTGAGCTGGAGGAGGTCAAAGACCCCGCCCTTTCTCTGAAGGAGCTGTGGTTCCGGTATGAAAAGGACAGCCCCGATATTCTGCGTGGTGTCAGCGCAGAGGTGCCTGTCGGCAGCCTGTTTGCCATTGTCGGCGGCAATGGCGCAGGCAAATCCACCACATTGAAGGCCATCAGCGGCATTTGCAAGCCCTATCGTGGCAAGGTCAAGGTGTTTGGCAAGCCTGTTGGAAAATACAAGTCTTCGGAGCTGTTTACCAACTGCCTGTCCATGCTGCCTCAGGATCCCAAGAGCCTGTTCGTGAAGAAGACCGTCCGGGAAGACCTGCAGGAAATGACCAAGGATGCCGATAAGATTCAGAAGGTTGCCGAAACCTGTCAGATTGAAAAGCTGCTGGATTCTCATCCCTATGACCTGTCCGGCGGCGAGCAGCAGCGTGCAGCTCTTGCAAAGGTTCTGCTGACCGAGCCCCGGCTCCTGCTGCTGGACGAGCCCACCAAGGGCATCGACAGCTTCTTTAAGGAGACCTTCGCCCAGATCCTGGGTCAGCTCAAGCAGCAGGGCATCACCATCATCATGGTCTCCCACGATGTGGAATTCTGCGCAAAATATGCAGATCAGGTGTGTATGTTCTTTGACGGCCAGATTCTGACCGTGGATACTCCCCGCAAATTCTTCGGATCCAACAGCTTCTACACCACCGCAGCAAACCGCATGAGCCGCTGCGTGTTCCAGAATGCAGTCACCGCCGAGGATGTGGTGGAGCTGTATCTGCAAAATAAGGAGGGCTAACATGAAAAAGTCCAATATTGCCATGCTTCTGGTGTTTTTTTTGGCGATCCCACTGACACTGTTTTTGGGAACCAAGATTCCCGGCCGTGCCTATTACATCACCAGCACCATGATTGTCATTGAAATGCTGATCCCCTTCCTGATGGCCTTCGAAGGCCGCAGACCTCAGGCCCGGGAACTGGTGGTCATTGCAGTGATGTGCGCTCTGGCAGTTGCAGCCCGAGTGGCCATCCCCATTCCCAACTTCAAGGCAATTTTCGCCATTGTCATCATCTCCGGCATCGCTTTTGGCCCGGAGTCCGGCTTTCTGGTGGGTGCCATCGGTGCCCTGAGCAGTAACTTTTTCTACGGTCAGGGACCCTACACCCCCTGGCAGATGCTGGGCTACGGCGCAGCAGGTCTGCTGGCAGGCTTTCTCTATCAGAAAAAGCTTCTGCCCCGCAAGCCTCTGGTTATGGCGATTTTCGGTTTCTTCACAGTCCTGTTCTTTGTGGGACCCATTCTCGACACCAGCTCTGTGTTCATGAAAGTTCCCAATCTGGCATGGTCAACGGTGCTGCCCTTCTACATCTCCGGTTTCTTTATCAACCTGTCTCAGGCAGTATGCACCTTCCTGACCATTATTCTGTTTGGCAATCCGCTGCTGGACAAGCTGGACCGCATCAAGCAGAAGTACGGTATGACGGAGGAACTCCATGGGGTTTGAAGCATGTCATCCGGCGGTAAATCTGATCTTTTTTGTGACGATGATTGCCGGAACCATCGTTTTTCAGCATCCTGTCTTTTTGGCGATCTCCGTGGTGTGCGCATTTGCCTACAGCGTCAAGCGCAACGGCGTGAAAGCGGTGATCTTTAATCTCTGTCTGTTGCCGGCGGTGGTGATTTTTGCGCTGTACTACAGCAGCTACCACCATTTCGGCATCACGAATCTTGCCCGGAATTTCATCGGCAACCAGCTGACGCTGGAATCCATCGTCTATGGATTCGTACTGGGATTTTCCATCGCAGGCGTGATCATGTGGATGTCGTGCGTGTATTCGGTGTTTTCTTCCGACAAGATGGTGTATCTGTTCGGAAAAGTCTGGCCTGCACTGTCGCTGTTTCTGGCGGTGATGCTTCGCGCGGTGCCCAGAATCAAGCTGGAAGCCCGCCGCATCAACAGAGCCCAGCAGGGCATCGGTCGGGGCGCCGGTCAGGGCAATTTCTTTCAGCGTGTGCGCAACTGCATCCGGATCTTCTCTATGGTGGTCACTTGGACCATCGATTCTCTGACCACCATGTCCGATTCCATGCGCAACCGGGGCAGCTCCCTCAGAGGCCGGACGGCCTTCTCCATCTACCGCTTTGACAACCGGGACCGGGCGTATGTCATCACGCTGTTTGCGGTGATGACTGTTACGCTGATGGGCGTGCTGCTGCACCAGATGGATATGGTTTACAACCCCAGACTCATCTTCCCGGCGGTTACCTCCATGTCCTATGTGTTCTGGGCCGGATATGCATTCCTGTGCCTGATGCCGCTGATGCTGGAGCTGTGGACGGAATACCAATTCCGCCGTGCCAGAAAGACAGTGTGATCTGGAAAGCTTTCCTGCAAAAAAGATTCAATTTGATAGCAATTTCTGCAAAGCAGTCCTTCGGAAATTCGGAGGGCTGCTTTTTCTATGTTCGCCCGTTTCTGTCTGCGGCGGGGAATATCTTAAGAAAAATAAAGAAATGGTTACAAGAGTTGACAATTATAAACAAATGCAATATGATCATGGAATCTATTTATGCAACTATTGCACAAAAATAAACACAAGGAGGAACTGTATGAACAGAAGAATCGTAGCTGGCACATTGGCAGGCGTGATGGTCGCAATGGCAGCAGGTGGTGCAGGTTTGCAAAAGGTATCGGCGGAGGAATACCTTGGCCAGGCGGAGGTCCATGTGGTGTCGAAGGGCGGCGGATACGAGCAGGAGCTGCGGTATCTGCCCTTTGAAAGAATCGATGCCACGGAAAGCTCCGGCTATGTCAAGGTGTACCCGGAAGAAACAAGACAGACAATGCTGGGCGTGGGCGGTGCTATCACGGAATCTGCGGCATACAACATCCAGAAGCTCAGCGCAGAGGAGCAGAACGAGGTCTATGAGGCGTATTTTGGTGAAAACGGGGCCAGATACTCTGTTCTGCGGTCCACCATCGGCTCGGCGGATTTTTCGACCAGATCCTACAGCTACAATGACACGGAAGAACCGGACCCGGAGCTGGAAAATTTTAGCATCGAAAAGGACTTTGACTACATCATTCCTGCCATTCAGGAAATCCAGATGCGCCGTCCGGACATCAAGTTCTTTGCAGCACCCTGGGCACCTCCTGCATGGATGAAAAACAGCGGTGTCCGTCGGGGCCAGACGGGAACTGCGGGTCTGAATTTTGTGGATAATTCCGTGAAACCGGAGTATTACGAAAGCTATGCACAGTATTTTGTGAAGTATATTCAGGCTTACAAGGACCTGGGCATTGATGTTTACTGCCTGTCCATGCAGAATGAGACTCAGAACAATCCCAAGTGGGAAGCTGCCACATGGTCAACCGATGCGGTCATCGACTTTGTGGGCAATCACCTGGGACCGGCTCTGGAGGCCAGCGGCCTGGATACCCAGCTGGTGATCTGGGACTGGGACAAGGGCAACGACCCCATGCACCATGACGGATTCGTTGATTTCAACACCACGGTGCTCAGCGACGAGAATGCCCGCCAGTACATCGACGGAATCGCCTTCCACTGGTACGCAGGCGATGTGTGGCACGAGATTCAGGGCGTTCCCATGTGGTCCGAGGATTTTTACAGCCTGGACGAGGTGAAGGCGCAGTTCCCGGACATCCATCTGTACGCAACGGAAGCCTGTCAGGAAAAGGGCCCCTGGTTCGGCAGCTTTGACCCGGCAGACAGATATATTTACGACATCCTGAACGATTTTGAGCACGGCACGGAAACCTGGATCGACTGGAACCTGGTTCTCGACAAAGACGGCGGTCCCACCCAGGGCGTTGTCAACCAGTGCCATGCACCTATTATGCTGGATGAAAACAACCAGATCTGCTATCAGCCCTCTTACTACATCCTCAAGCAGATCAGCAGAACCGTACAGCCCGGAACCGTCAGCATCAAGACCACAACCGATGCAGACATTGCAAAAACCGCAGTCATCGACGAAGAGGGCAACATCTCCGTGATGCTGGGCAATGTGACAGACACCGAGCAGACCATCAGTGTGGTGGACAAGGACAGAGCCGTTCCCGTTACTTTGCAGCCCCATTCCCTGACAACTGTGACATTCCGGGACGATTATCACCCCGGCAACGGCATCAATCCCGATCTGAACGATGGACTGGTCAAGCCCATCCACGCAGTGGCAAGCACCTTTGAAAAGAACCCGGTGTTCAACTATCAGGCAGAATCCGCTGTGGATGACAACCCCAGAACCAGATGGGCCAGCGACTGGACCGATGAAGAGAGCATCACTTTCGAGCTGCTGTCCAGATCCAATGTGTCCGGCATCCAACTGAAGTTTGAAAACGGATACGATGCATCCTATGACATTCTGGTGTCCGACGACGGCGAGAGCTTCGAGCTGATGAAGCATGTGGAGCTCGGCGAAATGACCGCCCCGGATGTGACCATCCGCTTTGAGCCGAGAAAGGCCAGATTCGTAAAGCTGCAGGGTGTGCAGAGAAATGATGAGTACGGCTACTCCATTTATGAAGCCAGCGTCATCGTGCAGCAGTAACAATTTTTTTCATAAATTAGGAAAGATAATTATTAACAATACCGTCTATGTTTGGTATAATGCAATGTATCGAGCATAGACGGTGTTTTGTGCCTTGACTGAAAGCTGCACAGCAGAATCAGACCATTGTCTCCGTGTTGCTGATTATGATCTTCTTCTCCAACCAGATCAGGGAGAGCATCGGCAGGCATCAAGGCATGAGACGAAAATCATCAGGAGGAAAATATGAAAATTTATCAAGGAACCTGGAACATTCCCGGTGCGCTGCTGGACGGCGAGAACCCTCAGCCCCGGTTCCGTGCAAAGATGGCAAATATGCACTGCACGGAGGACGGCACCCTGCGCCCGGAGGAGCATATCGGATACGGCGTGGCCTGTAACGAGCGAACATTGCCCTATCGGATGCAGGACCGGTACGATCGGTCGGAAGAGCTGCTGACGCTGGAAACCATCGTCATGGAAAATGACTGCCTGCGGGCGGTGTTTCTGCCGGGGTACGGCGGAAAACTGTGGAGCCTCTACTCCAAGGAAGAGCAGCGGGAGCTGCTGTTTGTGAACCCGGTTTTCCGGTTTGCAAATCTTGCCAACCGAAATGCCTGGATGTCCGGTGGTATCGAGTGGAATCTGGGCCACATGGGACACCATATGCTGACCTCTTCCGATGTGTTCTGCGCAAAAGTCACTGCTCCGGACGGAGAAGAGTTCCTGCGGATGTACGATTACGAAGCGACCCATGCTCAGGTGCTGCAGATGGATTTTCACCTGCCTGACGGGGAAAAACAGCTGGCAGTGTGTGTGCGGATTCAGAATGCAAGAGATACGGATACGCCCCTTTACTGGTGGACCAACATGGCTGTGCCGCTGACGGACGATACCCGTGTGTTCTCGGCATCCGGTGAAATCATGTTCCAGATGACCCGGGAGGAGGCGGGATACATCCCCGGCTTCGGTCACTGTAAAATGCCGGAGCAGCCCAATATGCCCGGGGTGGACCTGAGCTATCCCAACAGGATTCCCCATTCGCTGGAGTATTTCTTCCAGAACAGAAAAACGGAAACAGCGCCCTGGGAAGTGGGCATTGAAAAAGACTGCAAAGGACTGATGGAGCGCTCCACCCAGCCTCTGCGCATCAGAAAGATGTTCTGCTGGGGCAACAATACCGGCGGCCGCCACTGGTGCGATTACCT
This sequence comes from Oscillospiraceae bacterium, assembly GCA_020025595.1. Classification (GTDB taxonomy): domain Bacteria; phylum Bacillota; class Clostridia; order Oscillospirales; family Oscillospiraceae; genus Faecousia. The sequence goes on along the minus strand of JAHHRV010000013.1, from coordinate 30,729 downwards.
GTCCAAAGACGGGCAGGGGGACTACATAGAGTTGCAGGCAGGCCTGGCACCCACCCAGCTCCATACGAATGTCCTGCACGCAGACGAGACTGTCATGTTCACTCAGATGTTCGGTGCGTTTACCGCAGACGAGCAGGCTCAGACGGCCGAGTGGAATAAAGCACTGCCCGGAGTGGCAGCCAGAGTGGAGCAGCAGCTGCCTGCTGCAAAGGTTCAAAAAGCGCATCAGGACTACACCCTAAAGAGCACCCTGCGTGCATCGGAAATCCTGCACAGGGGCACTTGGTACGGTAGCCTTGAAATGGCAAGACGGCACATGGCAGGGGAGATGCCCATTGCGCAGCATCTGGATTTCTGCCAGCCGGAGGCTGGGGAATACCGGGACTGGCTGGATGTGCTCATGGGAAAGGCTCTGCCGGATACGAAGCTGCCCCATGCCTATATGACCGATGAAAAGTGGCTGCCTTACCTGAAGCACGCCGCGGAACAGGGCAATCAGGAGACAAAATTCCAGTATGCCGTGTCTCTGGCGGAGAACGGTATGCAGAAACAGGCGGAGGCAATTTTGCAGGAGCTGACCGAACAGAAAAACCCCTGGGCGGCCCATGCGCTGGGACTGCTGTGCCGCAGAGACAAAAAGCTCAAAGAAGCATCTGAATACTTCCTGCAGGCCTATGCCTGGGAGCAGGGAACACTGGACCGGAGCTTTGCCGAAGAGGCGCTGCAATCGCTGCTGGCAGTGAAGGAATACGAAAAGGCCTGGGCACTGTTTGAGGCCATTCCCGATGACAAAAAGACGGAGAGCGAAGAGCTCCTGGCAGCGGAAGCAGCATTGAAGCTGGGTAAAGATGAATATCTGGAGCAGGCCTATAAAAAGGTCTATTCTGCCATTCGGGAGGGCGCCGTGGGTCTTTCGGATGTCTGGTTTGAGCATCAGGCAAGGAAGAAAGCCAGAGAACAGGGTATTCCGTTTACAGAGGAAATGATTGATAAGACCCTGAAACTTCCGAGAAATCTGAACTTCCTGATGTTTGCTGACGAGCGCTGATTCCTGAATATTATGATGCAAAGAGGCTTCCGAAACACGGAAGCCTCTTTTTTCGGGTATTTGATGACTTGGCATAGAAAAAATAGCGTTGATATGCTAAAATAAAAGATAACGATGTGTAAAGGAATGTAAATTGATGACGAAAGTGTTATTTATTTGTCACGGCAACATCTGCAGAAGCCCGATGGGAGAATTTGTACTGAAGGATATGGTGAAAAAAGCGGGTCTGGAGGACCGGTACGAGATTGCATCGGCAGCAGTCAGCACCGAGGAAATCGGAAACGGCGTATATCCTCCTGCAAAGGCGGAGCTTGCAAAGCACGGCATCGCCTGCGCCGGACACCATGCCCGGCAGATCACAGCAGAGGATCTGGCGTACTACGACCGGATCTACTATATGGACGGAAGCAATGAGCGGTGGCTGCAGCGGCTGTTTCCGAATCAATGGCAGAAAAAGTGCCGGCCTTTGCTGGATCATGCGGTGGCGGACCCCTGGTACACCGGGGATTTTACGGCCACCTGGGAAGATATCAATGCCGGATGCCGGCGGATTTTGGAGGAAACAAGACCATGAATCAGGAACTGTTAGAGCAGCAGCTGGCAGAGCTGCCTTTATACACCTATGCCTTTCTGAACCCTCAGGAACTGGAATTCTCTGACCGGGTTCGCTGGATCTGTGAGCATGAATGCCCCATGTACGGCAAGAGCTGGGCCTGCCCTCCCGGCGTCGGTTCGGTGGAATCGTGCAAGTGCAAGTGCCTGACCTATGGAAAATGCCTGATGATCGCTACCATTACCGAGGTAAATGACATTTCTGACATCAATGAGACCCTCAGCACCCGGTTTGAACACGAAAAAGTCACCAATCAGGTGCGGGATCTTATCCGCCAGCAGGGAGTTGAGCCGTATGTGCTGTCCACAGAAGCCTGCAACAAGTGTGAGCGCTGTGCGATCCTGGACGGAGAGCCCTGCCGCATCCCGGAGCAGATGCATCCCTGCGTGGAAAGCCACGGCATCAATTTGCTGAGCATCATTGAAGATCAGGGCCTTACCTTCCAGTACGGCGAAAATGTGGTAACCTGGTTTTCTCTGCTGTTTTATTAAGCCGAAGTACCGTCTGGAAAGGAAGGTATGCCTATGGAAATCATTGTGACGACTGCCATACTGGTCTGTGTGGCGCTGGCGGTTTACCTGCTGTATATCAACGGTTACATTCCGGTGCAGGCGAAGCGGGCGCTGATTTTCGTGGGCAGCATGGGCGGCGGCCGCAAACAGTGCAGCGCAGAATTTGAGGTAGCCACGGGAACGATTCAGCGGGTGATCCGGTTCAGGGAACCGGGGACGGTCACATTCCGGTTTGCCGGGAACATCACCAAAGGCAGCGTGAGCGCATTCGTGCTGGACAGAAAACGAAAAGTTTTGCTGCGTCTGGATTCTGAGTGCCCCACAGGAAAGGTGTATATGGAGATGAAAGACCGCTGTTATCTGGTGATCAAGCTTGAAAAAGCGAACGGCGACTATCTGATCAGATGGGACTGAATATCCATAAAAAAAGGGAGCGTACCGATTTGGGCATACCCTGTAAAGTAATAAGATCTTAAACAGGAAAGGAGAACTTATGTGATTGATAGTTATATACAGCCCAAAGAAATTGTAATAGATTCCACACTTTCTCTAGTGAAATACTATCCCAATTATAAAAGAACATTTCCTTGGTATCAGGATCTGGAAGTATGTAAGCAGGTGGATAATCGGGACAGCGCTTATGATCTGAAGCTACTCAGTCAAATGTACCGATATTTGTCAAAAGCAGGCGAGTGTTACTATATCAAATTCTGCAAAAATGGAAGAAGCCGCCTGGTGGGAGACATTACCCTTTATGACGGTAAAATCGCCATTGTGATCTGTAAGGAATATCAGAATCGTCATCTTGGCAGGAAGTCGGTGGAAGCTCTCATAAATCGGGCCAAACAGGTTGGCTGGACTAAGGTAGAGGCAGAGATTTATTCTTTCAACAAGCAGAGCCAGAGAATGTTTCTATCTGTTGGCTTTAAGCAAATTACATCTGAGATATATCGGATCACATTATAAAAAATTATAAGTGTTATACAAATCCGAATTTCTCTAACAGTTTATAAAGAAAAGGGAGTGTATCAAACCTGATACACTCCCTTTTTGTGTTTACTTGAATTTCTTTTTCAGAACCAGTGCCAGGATGAGGCCGGCGGCTATGACCACCAGTCCCAGAATAAACATAAAACCGCTGAGAATATAGAAGGGCTGTCTGGACAGTAACTCAGAGCCTTCCAGAACCAGAACATCTGCAAACATCCGATTGAAGGTAAACCGGGCAAGGAATCCCACGGCGGTTATGCCAAGGCCGTACAGTGCAACGACAATTCCTGCCAGCCAGCCGAATCTTCTGACGATTCTTCCCAGATGCCCCGGGAGATTTTCCAGCCATTCGGGTGCTGCGCTTGTATGAGGAATGTCTGCTGATTGCGGCTTGGCGGCTTCTGCCGGGTCTTCGTCGGACAACAGCCAGTCTACCGATACGCTGAAAATCTCAGCCAGCAGCTTCAGCTTGCTGATTTCCGGTTCGGATTCTCCGGTTTCCCATTTGCTGATGGCCTGGCGGGAAACTCCCAGTTTTTCAGCCAGCGCCTCCTGGGACTGTCCGCTTTTCTTTCTGCAGTAATAGATTTTTTCTGACAGTTTCATTTTCAGTACCCCCTCTTGTTTTGTTTGGTTGTACCTGAATTCTACCCGAAATCCGGTTGCGAATCAACCATCGCCCCCTTGCAATTGTGCAACCAGTGGTTGCATATGCTGTTTTAACGGCTTCTGCCGGGGAAATCCGGACAAAATCGGCCTTTTTGCAGAAAGCGGCGGGGCAGCAAAAAAACAGCAGCCACAGATCCTGTGACTGCTGTTTGTGTTTTTGAAAATGGATTACAGCTTGCAGTATGCAGCGGCGGTGCGGGCTGCTACACGGGCGTTGTTGAACACCAGCTGGATGTTGGATGCCAGAGAGTCACCGCCGGTGAGCTCGCTGACCCGGGCCAGCAGGAAGGGAGTGGTTTCCTTGCCGTGGATGCCCTTGGCATTGCACTCAGAAATGGCCTGATCGATGGCAGCGTTGATGGTGTCAGCAGGCATTGCATATTCCTCGGGGATGGGGTTGGTAACCAGCATACCGCCCTTCATGTCCAGTTCGTTCTGGGTCTTGAAGACCTTAGCCAGCTCTTCGGGGGTGTCGATGCGGTAGTCCACACGGAAGCCGGAGGTGCGGCAGTAGAAAGCGGGCAGCTCCTCGGTGCCGTAGCCGATGACGGGAACGCCCTTGGTCTCCAGATACTCCAGCGTCAGGCCCAGGTCCAGGATGGATTTTGCACCGGCGCAGACGACCATAACAGGGGTCTGGCCCAGCTCTTCCAGGTCAGCGGAGATATCCATAGTGGTTTCAGCACCGCGATGCACACCGCCGATGCCGCCGGTGGCGAAAATCTTGATGCCGGCCATGTGAGCGATGATCATGGTGGTGGTAACGGTGGTAGCACCGTCTTCGCCGCGGGCGCACAGAACAGCCAGGTCACGGCGGGAAGCCTTGGTGATGGCCTGACCCTTCTTGCCGAAGTATTCGATTTCCTCGGGGGTGAGGCCTGCCTTCAGACGGCCGCCGATGATGGCGATGGTGGCAGGAACGGCACCGTTTTCACGGATGATGTTTTCAACAGCCAGAGCGGTTTCCACATTCTGGGGGTAGGGCATACCGTGGGAGATGATGGTGGATTCCAGAGCCACAACGGGCTTGCCGGCGGCAATGGCTTCGGCGACTTCGGGCTTTACATCCAGATACTTGTTCAGATTCATAATTCATTTCACCTTTCTGACATTTTTATTTAACCGTAGTTTGCGATTCGGGATTTTAACAGTGTGGAGCTCATGGCGGGATTGATGGTCTCCTGAGTCTCGATGGCGATGGAGGCTGCTGCAAGACCTGCTTTCAGGGTTCCCTGCAGGTCGGTGCCTTCTAAGTATGCCCAGACCAGAGCTGCCATAAATGCATCACCGCAGCCGGTGGTGTTGATCATCTTTGTGGGGAAATTGGGCATCCATGCCTGCTCTGTGTGGGTGGCACCGTAGCAGCCGTCGGCTCCCAGAGAGATGAACACCCGGCGCAGGCCGGTGTCCAGCAGAACCTTTGCGGCGGCTTCCACATCGTCCTTATTGCGGATGGGGATGCCGGAGAGCAGCTCTGCTTCCAGCCGGTTGGGCTTCAGGGTGTGGATCTTGCCTAAGATGGGACGGAGTTTTTCTGCCTTGATCGTGGATACCGGGTCGCAGAAAATGGGCACGGTGCAGTTTTCTGCCAGATACACCAGAGATTCCTGGGGAATATTGGCATCGCACACGATGACCTGAGCATTTTGCAGCAGGGCAAGATTGCTGGACAGGTACGCCGGTGTGATCTTGCTGCACACGCTCATGTCAGACACCGCCAGCGCCATCTCGCCCTTTTCATTGGTCAGGTACAGATAGGTGGAGGTGGATTCTCCGCTGAGCCGCAGGGCGTGGCTCAGATCGATGCCCAGCTCGGAGCAGGAGACGGCGATTTTCTGACCGTGGAGATCGTCGCCGTAGGCGGTGAGCATCCGAACATCGGTGCCCATCAGACTCAGGTTGTGGGCAATGTTTCGACCTACACCGCCAAGGCTCATGCTCACGGTGCCGGGGTTGGAATCCTGAGCCACCAGCGGAGCAAAGCTCTTGCCGCAGATGTCGATGTTGACACCGCCGATCACCACGGCGTAGGTGCCGGTGCGCAGGACATAGCCCTTGCCGGCGATGCAGCCTTTTTTGATAAGGTTGGAGATGTGGACGGCCACACTGGACCGGGTGATGCCCAGTCGCTGGGCGAGTTCTGCCTGAGAAATCATGGGATCGGACTCGATCCATTGCAGGATCTGCCGTTCTCGTTGAGTCATGGACATCAGCTCCTAAACAAAAGTTAATTTCTAATCATATATTAAATCTTATTGACATCCATGTCAAGGATGAAAGTAAAAAAATACCCAACTGCAAATCAGTTGGGAGAAGCTGTTCCATTGGACAGGGCAATGAGGGCATCGGCCAGAGCGTTGGCTGCTAATTTCGCCTGAGGCAGGGTGTTTCCGGCGGCACCGATCTCGATCAGCAGCGCATGACCGCCCAGATGTTCATTATATCGATGGTAGGTAAAGTTGATGGGGCGGCAGATTCCGGGATTCTCCCGCTCCAGCTGGGCGTGGAGCTTCAGCGCAACGCTGAGATTGTCCTGCCAGCCCGGATTTTCCAGACCGCCTGCATCTGTACCCACCACCATCATGATCTGTGCGGCGGTTTCCGAGCCGATGGAGCACTCGGTCACCAGCTGCCCGGTGGGGGTGTCGGCGGCATCCCGGTGCAGATCCAGAATCAGCTGGATGTTGGGATGCTCCTGCAAAATTTCTTCTGTGGATGCGGCGGCATCGCTGTATGCACCGTTATAAGAAGGGTAGTCGTGGAAAGAAGTATCGTGAAGCACGGGGATTCCGGCCTCTTCCAGACGGTTTTTAATCAGCTCCCCCAGACTCAGTACATTGTACGCAGGGTCCAGCGTCCGGTATGCGCTGGATTCTACATAGGAATCTCCCGGCAGGGGGGTGTAGCTTTCCGAGGTGTGGGTGTGTACAATCAGCACGCTTGGCTCGTCGGTGTGCAGGTCCCAGTCAAGACTCTGGGAAAGCAGCGCCTGCATATCCGGCTCATAATTGCAGTTGTAGGTGATGTCCACATGGTCAAAATCCTCGCTGGCAAAGACAGGGATGTCCGACTGAGCGGGGGCGGCGGCAGGTGCCGTGGCGGGAGCCTGCGTTTGGACAGGGGGACTTGTCTGGTCGGATGCGGCATCCGTGGGCGGCTCCGGACCCAGCCGCACGACGCGTCCGGTTTGCATATACACCAAAAAGGATGCAACATTCGGGTCTTCCAGAGCTTGTCCCAGGGGAGCCAGAATGCCACTGGAACTGAGCCTCAGCAGCGCCGCACACAGCAGCGTAGCTGCACAGACCCGAATACATCGTCCTTCCCAGTCCATGAAAAGCCCCCTTCTTAAGTGTCGTGAAATGTCGATTATTCGTCACGGGTGGGTTTGCGCCAGCGCCTGCGATTTGGCAGCGTCAATCGGAGATTTTTAAAAAAATTTTTTAGTTCTGCGGCACATTCTTCTGCCATCAGACCGGACTCCACCTGAGGATGGTGATTGTAGGCCATGTCAAACAGATTGCACACCGAGCCGCAGGAGCCTGCCTTGGCATCTCCTGCACCGTAGACCACCCGGGGGATCCGGGCGTTGATGATGGCGCCTGCGCACATGGGACAGGGCTCCAGGGTGACATATAAGGTACACTCCCACAGCCGCCAGCCGCCAAGGGTACGGCAGGCCTCGTCGATGGCCTCCAATTCTGCGTGACACAGAGCGTTTTTGCCCTGTTCCCGGCGGTTTCTGCCTCTGCCTACGATTTCGCCGTTGCGCACGATCACGCAGCCCACGGGCACTTCGCCCTGAGCGGCGGCTTCCTTTGCAAGGGCCAGAGCCTGCTGCATATATTCCAAATCTTCCATTTTGGGAACCTCCCGGTATCTTTCTGTTGATACAATACCCGAAAAGCCCCGTTTCGTCAAGAATCCAGCAAAAGCGCCGCAAACAAGGTAGCCAGTTCCTCCTTGGTGAAGGGCGGATCCGGGCGATTGCGCAAAATGGCCTGGGCGGATGACAGCGATCCGTGCAGCGCCTGATTGGCAGCATCCAGATCTTTTCCGTCTATGGCGTGTCCGGTCAGCAGATAGTCGGTGGAAACACCGAAGATGTGAGCAAGGGAAACAATGGTGTCAGCCGAAGGTTCTCTGCGCCCCTGCTCGTACATCCCAACGGCACTGGCGCTGATTTTGATTTTCTGTGCAAGCTCTGTCTGGCTCCAGCCGTTTTGTCGCCGCAGCGCTGCAATTCTGGCACCCAGCATACGATCACTTCCTTTGAATGGTTTTTCTTTAAGATATCACTATTCAAATAAAAAAAGAGGGGAATTTTGCCATACTACACATTCCGATTGTTTTCACACATTTCGTGTAGTACAGTCAAAACTGGAAATAGATGGTAATTCCGTCGAACAGATACAACATCATTTCGACAAATCAAAGGAGAGGATGCATATGACACAGAACCTGTTGCCCTTTGAAGATGAACAGGCGAAAAAACCGGCCGCATTCTGCAGCCGGTGCGGCAGAGAAATTTATGCGCACGATGGGCAGTGTCTGTACTGCCTGCGATACGACCGATGACACTATTACAAATCAGTCAGGGGTATCGGGAATCAGCCAAACCGCTGCGTGCAAGACTGAGGCTTTTGCGCCAGGAGCTTGCGAAAGCGGAAGATCCGGAGGAAGTGTGGCATATCAAACGCAGAATCGCAGAGCTGACCCCCATGCTGACCCAGATGAATGAACTGGCAGAGCTTACCGAACACTATTACGAGAAAGGGTACTACCGCAGTGAGAAATACACTTTATGACGGATACGAAGGCCCCCAGCTTCCCCGGGAAGTGCAGCTGAAGCGATTGCAGAAGGTGATCGCCCGGGAGCTGACCGAAGTACAGCGAGAAATTTTGATTGCCTACTATTTCCAGAGAAAGACCATGGAGCAGATCGGCAAAGAACGGGGGGTCTGCAAAAGCAGTGTATGCAGGACCCTGCACCGGGCGGAAGACCGGGTGCGCCATTGTCTGAGATACTGAATTTAACGGTGTGTTGATTGTTGATCCCTGGCATATTTATGCCGGGGGTTTTTCTTTGAAAAAGTTTGGATAGTTCCGATGAAAATGTTCAAGAATAATTCATAAAGGTTTCTCTTGACAATGGGCCGCAGTGGCTGTATAGTATGTTTAGCACTCAGGAGTATGGAGTGCTAAAACACCCAGGGAGGATGCCATGGAACTGACTGAACGAAAAAAGAAGGTCCTGCGCAGTGTCGTTGACCTGTATATTCGCACCGCAGAGCCTGTGGGTTCCAAGGCCATCACCGCTCTGCCGGATATGAACTATTCATCGGCCACCATCCGTAACGAAATGGCGGATCTGACCGCTATGGGTTATCTGGAACAGCCCCACACCTCCGCCGGACGGATCCCGTCCACGGCTGGATACCGGCTGTATGTGGATGAGCTGATGATGGATTACCGGCTGAGCATGGACGAAACCAAGTCCATGAACCTGTCGGTGGAAGAAAAAATGCAGAAAATGGACAAACTGATGGATCAGGTTGCAAAGATGGTTTCCAAGGCAACAGACTTGCCGGCCATCACCGTTGCCTCTCATCCCGACGGATGTACCATCAGGCGTTTTGATTTGATCCTTGCCGGCGAGGGCAGCATTATTCTGGTGGTGATGCTCAGTAATGAGGAAGTCACCAACAAGCTGATCAAGCTGCCGGTGGATGTAAGCCAGGATGATCTGAAGCTGCTCAGTGCGGTGATCAATGCCACCATGACAGAGATTCCCGTTGATGCGTTCACACCGGAGCTGATGCAGAAGGTGATGCGCTCAGCCGGCGATGCTTCTTCACTGGTTCCCATTATTACAGAGTTTGCAATCAGCACACTGCACCAGCAACAGCAGGCAGATGTGGCGGTTGCCGGACATATGCGGCTGCTGGGTCAGCCGGAATACCGGGATGTGGAAAAAGCACAGAAGGTTCTGTCCAATCTGGACGAAGATATGCTTTCCAATCTTCCGGCGGTCATGAGCAACGACAACGGTACCAAGGTTCTGGTCGGCCCCGAAAATGTGGCCCAGGAGCTGAAGGATTCCAGCGTGGTCATGACAAAGTTTGACATTGGCGACGGAATGCAGGGTGTCATCGGTGTGGTTGGCCCCACCAGAATGGACTATGCAAAGGTTACCGCTCGACTGAGCTACTTTGCAGAGAGCCTGAGCAATATGTTTGCCAAACCCGAACATACAAATCTGAAGCTGCCTTCCGGCGGCGATGAAAATACCGCCATGAGCGATGAATCTCATAAGGAGGCATAACCGTGTCAGAAAAAGAAAAGAATATCACTGCCGAGGCCTCAGCCGAGGAAACAGAAGTTACCGAAGAAGTTGTAACAGAAGAATCTGTCAGCGAAGCTGCTGCCGAGGATTTTAAGGAAAAATATGAAAAAGAGCATGATTCTTTCCTGCGTCTTGCCGCAGAGTATGATAACTTCCGCAAGCGCAGCCAGAAGGAAAAGGATGCAAGCTACACCAACGGCAAGGCAGACACCCTGAATAAACTGCTGCCGGTGTATGATAATCTGGAGCGGGCCATGAATCAGCCCACCGAGGATGCGGCATACAAAAAGGGCGTAGAGCTGACCATGAATGGTCTTGTGAAGATTTTCACCGATCTGGGTGTGGAGATCTTCGGTGAAGTGGGCGAGCAGTTCGACCCCAACTTCCACAATGCTGTGATGCATACGGAAAATGATGAGCTGGGCGAAAATGTCATCAGCCAGGTTTTCCAGAAGGGCTTCAAAACCGGCGAAAAGGTCATCCGCTTCGCAATGGTTCAGGTAGCCAACTAAATTTGTAAAAACTTTTCATTTAATATAGGAGGAAAACATTATGTCTAAGATTATCGGTATCGATCTGGGTACTACCAATTCCTGTGTCGCTGTTCTGGAAGGCGGCGAGCCTGTTGTTATCGCCAATGCAGAAGGCGCACGCACCACTCCCTCTGTGGTTGCATTCTCCAAGACCGGCGAGCGTATGGTTGGTCAGGTTGCAAAGCGTCAGGCTGTTACCAACGCTGACCGTACCGTCTCTTCCATCAAGCGCCACATGGGCGAAAATTACAAGGTTACCATCGACGGCAAGGGTTACACCCCCCAGGAAATTTCCGCTATGACTCTGCAGAAGCTGAAGGCTGACGCTGAGAGCTACCTGGGCACCACCGTTACCGAGGCTGTTATCACCGTTCCTGCTTACTTCTCCGACGCTCAGCGTCAGGCAACCAAGGACGCAGGCAAGATCGCAGGCCTGGAAGTCAAGCGTATCGTCAACGAGCCTACCGCAGCTGCTCTGGCTTACGGCCTGGATAAGGAATCCGAGCAGAAGATCATGGTTTATGACCTGGGCGGCGGCACCTTCGATGTGTCCATCCTGGACATCGGCGACGGCGTTATCGAGGTTCTGGCCACCGCAGGTGACACTCACCTGGGCGGCGACGACTTCGACCAGAGAATCATGGATCACCTGGTTGCTGAGTTCAAGAAGGCTGAGGGCATTGACCTGTCCGCTGACCGCGTTGCAATGCAGCGTCTGAAGGAAGCTGCTGAGAAGGCTAAGATCGAGCTGTCCGGCATGACTTCTACCAATGTCAACCTGCCCTATATCACCGCTGATGCTACCGGCCCCAAGCACCTGGATGTGACCATCTCCCGTGCTAAGTTCAACGAGCTGACTGCTGACCTGGTTGAGCGCACCATGAAGCCTGTCCGTCAGGCTATGAGCGACGCCGGTCTGACTGCTGGTCAGCTGGATAAGGTTCTGCTGGTCGGCGGTTCCACCCGTATCCCCGCTGTTCAGGAAGCTGTTAAGGGTATCACCGGCAAGGAAGGCTTCAAGGGCATCAACCCCGACGAGTGCGTTGCTGTTGGCGCTGCCATTCAGGGCGGTGTTCTGACCGGCGATGTGAAGGACATCCTGCTGCTGGACGTCACTCCTCTGTCCCTGGGCATCGAGACCATGGGCGGCGTGTTCACCCGTCTGATCGACCGCAACACCACCATCCCCACCAAGAAGAGCCAGATCTTCTCCACTGCATCTGACAATCAGTCCTCTGTTGATGTCCATGTCCTGCAGGGCGAGCGTGAAATGGCTGCTTACAATAAGACTCTGGGCCGCTTCCAGCTGTCCGGTATTGCTCCCGCACCCCGCGGCATTCCTCAGATCGAGGTTACCTTTGATATCGATGCAAACGGCATCGTAAAGGTTTCTGCTAAGGATCTGGGCACCGGCAAGGAGCAGAACATCTCCATCACCGCTTCCACCAACCTGAGCCAGGAAGACATCGACAAGGCTGTTAAGGAAGCTGAGCAGTTCGCTGCTGAAGACAAGGCTCGTAAGGACGAGGTCGACACCCACAACACTGCTGACCAGACCGTCTACCAGACCGAAAAGACTCTGGCTGACCTGGGTGACAAGATCTCCGCTGACGAGAAGGCTTCCATCCAGTCCGCAATTGACCACCTGAAGGAAGTCAACAAGGGCTCCGACCTGCAGGCCATCAAGGATGCAACCGATGCTGTTCAGAAGGCATTCTACGCTGTGTCCGAAAAGCTGTACCAGCAGGCAGGCGCACAGGCTGATCCCAATGCCGGTGCTAACAACGCTGCCGGCGGCGACGATGTTGTCGATGCTGACTACGAGACCGTTGACTAATAACCCCTGACACCATGAGGGGCGGCCGAATTGCCGCCCCTCTGTTGGTCTGTTTAAGGTATTGCCCAAATTCTGGGTAAAAAGCGCAAAAATCCCATAAGACCCGGGATTTTCAGGCGATATCCATGTGAGGTGTAATTTATGGCTGAGAATAAACGAGATTATTACGAGGTGCTGGGTGTCGATAAGAACGCCAGCGCCGATGCAATTAAAAAGGCCTACCGTAAGAAGGCCATGCAGTACCATCCTGACCGTAACCCCGGCGACAAAGAGGCCGAGGCAAAGTTTAAGGAAGCCGGCGAGGCATACGAAGTACTTTCCAACGAAGAAAAGCGTGCCCGCTACGACCAGTACGGTCATCAGGGCGTTGATCCCAACTTTAACCCCGGATTCGGCGGCTTTGGCGGCGGATTCGGCGGTTTCGGAGATTTCGGCGACATTTTCGGCGATATCTTTGGCGGCGGCAGCCAGCGTTCCACTGCAAATGCACCCCGTCGGGGTGAAAATGTGGCATCCCGTCTGGATCTGACCTTTGAAGAGGCCGCTTTCGGCGCTGAGAAGGAAGTTTCCGCTACCAGAATCGAAAACTGTGCAGCCTGCCATGGCACCGGTTCTGCCGATGGTGTCATCGACACCTGTTCCAACTGCCGTGGTACCGGTACTGTGCGTACTACCCAGAACTTTATGGGTATGACCATGCAGTCTACTGCTCCGTGTCCCGTCTGTGGCGGCAGAGGCAAGACCATCAAGACCCCCTGTAATACCTGTAAGGGCAAGGGCAAGGTTCGCCGCACCCAGAAGATCAAGGTCAAGGTTCCCGCAGGTGTGGATGCAGACCAGACTGTCCGTGTCCGCGGTGAGGGCTGTGTAGGCTCCAATGGCGGCCCCAACGGTGACCTGCTGGTGCAGATCTCCATCAAGCGCCACAAGATTTTTGAGCGTGACGGTGCAGATGTGCTGTGCGAGCTGCCTATTTCCTTCACTCAGGCTGCTCTGGGCGCTGAAATCGAGGTCCCCACGCTGGACGGCAAGATGACCTATACCATTCCCGAGGGTACCCAGTCCGGAACCACCTTCCGTCTGGCAAACAAGGGCATTCCCTATGTGGGCAACCGCAACCGCCGCGGCGATCAGCTGCTGACGGTGGTGGTAGAGACTCCCACCCACCTGAATAAGGAGCAGAAGGATCTGCTGCGCCAGCTGGACAACAGCCTGGATAGCTCCGGAACCCCCAAAATTAAGAAATTCTTCGACAGCGTGAAGGAATTCTTTGAGTAAGAACATACCCCTTTCTGACCAGCCGCAGCCAGATTGGAGCACGCTGGGTCGGAACAACTGCAATCTACCTTTGGAGGAAACATATGAAGCGTGCAGATTACATCAGCTGGGATGAGTATTTCATGGGTGTTGCCATGCTGGCAGCCCGCCGCAGCAAAGACCCCAATACGCAGGTCGGCGCCTGCATCGTGTCGCAGGATAACATCATCATCTCTACCGGCTACAACGGTATGCCGAAGGGCTGTTCGGATGACGAATTTCCCTGGGAACGGGTAGGGGAGCAGACCAAATACCCCTATGTGGTCCATGCGGAGCTGAATGCGATCCTGAATGCCAACGGCCGTGACCTCAGAAACAGCAGACTGTATGTGGCGCTGTTTCCCTGCAACGAGTGCGCCAAGGCTATCATTCAGAGCGGCGTGAAGGATGTTGTGTATTTGTCGGACAAGTATGCTGACTCCATGGCAACGCTGGCATCCAAGCGGATGCTGGATGCAGCCGGGGTGAGCTACCGCAGACTGGAGCCTACGATTCACGAGATCGTTCTGGACTTCGTCCCGGAAGAATTTAAGTGATCCGCAGTGATTTGAGCGGCAGTCAGGTTTTACCTGGCTGCCGCTTTTTTGCACAAATCCGGCTTCTGAATTTTGCCAAGTAAACTATGCAAAAGCTGTTGACAAGTACACTTGGCAATGATATTATGTTTTTGCCAAGTAAACTTGGCGAAAATCAATGGAGGTCATAACATTGAACAGAGAAGAAATTTTAGCTAAAAGTAAGAAAGAAAATATTTATGGAGATGAACGAGAAAAAGAGGTGCGTACCAAAAGAGATGCTTTTTCACTCTGGGGGCTGATTGTTCTGGGTTTAATTATCACGGGAATTAAATTATTTCGTGTAGAGTCACCGGCGGATATCCTCTCGATCCTGTTTTGCACATCCGGAATGGGGTTTGTATATGAAGGCGTCAAGCTGAAGAAAAAGTGGGGTACAATCTCAGGTATTGTGCTCTTGCTGCTGTCGGTTTATTATTTTTATAAGTTTTGTATGGGGATATTTTAATGGACGATAAACTGATTCTCAAAAACCGCCTGAAGGAGGCTCGGACAGAAATGAAAATTTCCCAATCCCAGCTGGCGGAGATGGTGGGCGTGTCCCGAAATACCATCAGCTCCATTGAGACGGGGCAGTTTAATCCCACGGCGAAGCTTGCGCTGATCCTGTGTATTGCATTAGATAAGAAATTTGAAGAACTATTCTATTTCTAACAGGGAAGCCCCAAAATCAGAATTCAAATATGTACCACCTGAATCTGTAACTACATTGCCTATCCGGCCGTTTCATACTATAATTTAGTCAAGAAGTTTAAAAACACAAAAAATGGAGGAACGACCATGAGCACACCCTATATTCCCGCAGAGGACCAGATCGTACAGGAAGTCCTGACTGCATATGATTTCCCCGCAACCCTGCTGGGCGCAGTTCGCTACGGCCAGGGCCACATCAACGATACTTTCTGCGTCATCTGCCAGCCTCAGGAGGGCGACGCTGTCCGTTATATTCTGCAGGGTCTGTCCAGCGCAGCTTTCCCTCATCCGGAAGAGCTGATGGAGAACTTTGTGGGCATCACTTCTTATCTGCGTGATAAGATCATTGCCAACGGCGGCGATCCTATGCGTGAAACTCTGTCTCTGGTGAAGACCAAGGACGGCAAGGACTTCTACACCGATTCCAACGGCAAGGTCTGGAGACTGACTCCCTTCATCGAGAACACCGACTGCTTCCAGAAGGCTACCCCCGAGCTGTTCGAGGCTTCTGCCCGTGCATTCGGCCACTTCCAGGCACTGCTGAACGGCTACCCGGCTGAGACTCTGCACGAGACCATCGTGAAGTTCCACGACACCGAGGACCGCTATGCCAAGTTCGAGGCTGCTCTGGCTGCTGACAAGATGAACCGTGCCAAGGATGTAGCTGAGGAAATCAAGTTCGTCCATGACCGCAAGGCTGATTGCTCTGTTGCACTGCAGGCTCTGCGTGACGGCAAGCTGCCTCTGCGCGTGACCCATAATGATACCAAGCTGAACAACATCCTGGTTGACCGTACCACCGGCGAAGGCATCTGCGTCATCGACCTGGATACCACCATGCCCGGTCTGTCCATGAATGACTTCGGCGATTCCATCCGCTTCGGCGCAAACCATGCAGCAGAAGACGAGAAGGATCTGTCCAAGGTCAACTTCGACATCGAGCTGTACGAAGTATTCACCCGTGGCTTCCTGGAGGGCGCAGCAGGCGGCCTGACCAAGGAAGAGCTGGAGTACCTGCCCTGGGGCGCAAGACTGATGACTCTGGAGTGCGGTATCCGTTTCCTGACCGACTACCTGGACGGCGACCACTACTTCCGCATTCATCGCCCGGAGCACAATCTGGACCGTTGCCGTACCCAGTTCAAGCTGGTGAAGGACATGGAAGAGCAGTTCGACGCTATGCACGCTGTTGTGGCAAAGTACGCAAAGTAAGCTAAATCACGATTTAATAACGATAAATAGGGCTGAGAGTGTGAACTCTCAGCCCTATTTTGTATTTTGTTTCAGTGCCCTTGTGGAAAGCGGACGAATATTGCCGGAATGATCTGTCAGAACTGGATTTCCTGTGTGCCCGAACCGTCCGTTACGACAACCACGCCCTCGCTGTAGCGGGACAGGTCAACGGAGCACTCAGGGCCGGAAACTTCCACATTCTTGATAAAGGAAACGCCGGAATTTTCGGAAGATGTGATCTCCAGACTGATATAGCCGCTGACTCCGGACAGGTCAAAACCGGTATCGTTGGGCGCTGCGGTGACATCTTTTGCATCGGTGCCGCTGACCTTAAACAGTCCGTCGCCCAGATGAAAGCGCTCCGGCATGGAAATGCTAACATAAAAACTCTTCATTTCACCGGACAGCTGTACCTTGCCGCCCTCGTTCAGCTCCGCTTTGGCGATGCCGATCCCCTTTACATGGATGCTTTTATAGCTTTGACCGATGATAACATCCAGCGAATCGCCGCCGGATTCCACAACAAGCTGCTTGCTGGCGGGAATTGCGACCCTGGTTTCGGGGCTTTCTTCCGTGGCCTCCTGATTGAGTTTGCAGGCCATGTCGCCGCCCAGATCGCTCCCGTCAAAGGTCAGAGACTTTCCCTCGGAATTTTTGAGCGTTCCCTGGCAGCTGCTGTAAATAAAATCGGTGTCCAGGGCGCTGGGGCCGTTGCTGTTTGTCTGACAGCCCGCCATGGCAAGGCAAACGATACACAGCGAAAGAATTGCGGAAACGAATTTCTTCATAAGATACACCACCTGACAAATAGTTTTTAATGATTTTCGTATCATGGGGCATACTGGGTTTTCCATATTCACAGTATCACGCAGAAACCTCTTTGTCAACAACGGACGGACTGCCCAGGCGACCTTCAGCAGAGAATTCTGTATTCCGGTGGAAAGAACTTGATTTTTTAAGGAAAATTCGGTATATTATTATGGTATCGAATGAAACGATAGATCCTGCCGTCCGATTTCCTGGCAGAGAAAGGATTCATCCTAATATGTACAAAATTAAAGTCTCTACAGACTCTACTTCTGATATCCCCAAGAACCTGGTCCAGGAACTGGACATTGCGGTACTTCCTCTGACCATTTATGCGCAGGGTAAGGAATACAAAGATGGGATCGATTTGGCTCCCGAGGAATTTTACGATATCCTGGAAAGAAGCGAAGAGCTTCCCACCACCAGCCAGGTCAGTGCAGCTCGTTATACTGAGTTATATGAGCAGGTTTGGCGTGAAGGCTATACCCACCTGATCCACACATCCATCAACTCTAAAGGCTCCGGCACCTATCAGGCTGCTGTGATATCCAGAGATATGTTCTTTGAAGAACACCCCGAAGCTGCCCAGCAGCTGACCATTCACATCATCGACTCCGAGACCTATTCCATGATCTATGGCATGGCGGTGCTGGAGGGTGCAAGACTTGCAAAGGACGGTGCTGATCCTGAGACGGTCATTGCCGCCATCACCGAAGGGGTGGAGCATGGCCGTGGTATGTTCGTGCCCATGAATCTGCGCTGCGTTCGCAGATCCGGCCGTGTCAGTGCGGCAGCAGCCTTTGTGGGCGATGCTATGGGTCTGAAGCCTGCCATCACCTTTGAGCACGGCGCATCCAAGGTTGTGTCCAAGTTCCGTGGCGACAAGCGTGCCGTCCAGGGCCTTGTGGACATCGTGAAAAAAGAGCGCAAGCCCGGCACACCTTACTGCCTGGTTTACGGAAACAACGCAGAAATCTACGAAAAGCTGAAGGAAATCTGCGAAGCAGAGCTGGATCAGCCTCCTGTGCTGAGCTATCCTGTTGGCAATATCATTTCCATCAACACAGGCCCCAACATGATGGGCGTCATCTACAGAAGATAAACTCTCAGAATCAAAAAGCAGCGTAACATTTGTTACGCTGCTTTTTTGCGGGCAGTGCCCGCCACCAATTCGTGCATAGCTGGTCGGTGATCGAAGGACTATTGGGTACGGCTCGGTTCGCGGGTGCGTTTAGGTGCGATAATCGGGATTTAGGGTGTGTTTCCGTCTTCGAGACGGCAATCAGCAACAAGGTCGTTGTTGTAACTGACGATCAGGACTTTATCGCCGATTTCCCAGCGGCCTGTATTTCCTTGGCTGAAATCCGGGTCGCCCCAGACTTCTATCAGCTGGTGGATGCGATATCCCGGGAGAATACTGTTGACTTCTGCTTCGTCCATCTGTGCGATGGTTGTGAGGGTGGGGAGGTTGTCATTGCTTTTGCGATGCTCATATCCGTAAAACCAGGCAAAGATACAAATTGCGACGGCTGCCACGATTGCAAGAATCATTAAAAGTTTCTTTTTCACACAGGTCACTCCTTTTTTGATAGAATTACATTACCATGATTTCCGGAAAATGACAACTGCCCGGAAAGAAAAAACGGCGTGACCGAAGTCACGCCGTTTTCGTTTGCTGATTTTGCTTTACAGGGGAGAGAAGTCACTTGCGCCGTGCTTGCACAGGGGGCAGATGAAATCCTCGGGCAGCTCGTCGCCCTCGTAGATATAGCCGCAGATGTTGCACACAAAGCCCTTCTTGTCGGTTTCGGGCTTGGGCTTGACATTGCTCTGGTAGTAGTTATAGGTCATGGTCTCACGCTCGGACAGAACAGCGCTCTCGGTCACATCGCAGATGAACATGGTGTGGGTGCCCAGATCCACGGTGCTGATGACCTTTGCGGAGATGTAGCCGTTTGCGTACTTGGTCATGAACAGCAGACCGTTGCTGGAGCGGTGGGTGTTATTGAAGGTGGCAAACTTGTCCACATCCTTGCCGGACTGGAAGCCGAACTGCTGGAACACGCTGAAGGGAGCATCCTGAGACAGGGTGCAGACATTCAGCACGCCGGTCTTGGCGATAGTCTGGCAGGAGTAGTTGCGCTTGTTGATGTTCACGGCGATGCGGAAGGGCTGATCGGTCAGCTGGGTGACGGTGTTGCAGATGAAGCCGTTGTCGCGCTTGCCGTCGTTGGAGGTGACCACATACAGGCCGTAGCCGATCTTGAACAGAGCGGTGGGATCGACCTTGTTTTCTTCCACGGAATTTGCAGCGCAGTAGGAAGCGCACAGTTCCTGAGCCAGCTCCACAATCTTCTGAGTGGTTTCGTCATTCAGAGCGGACAGAATGGTGACCTGGTTCTTGGCAAACATCATATCCTTGGAGTTTTCAAAGGCCTTCTTCATGATCTTTGCAGCCTGAGGTGCCCAAGAGCCGTTCTCCATAAAGGCGATGGTGCGGTTCTGGAAGTTGCGCTCGGTCAGATGATCGATGTAGGTCTTCATGAAGGGATAGACATCTGCATTATAAGTAGTGGTAGCCAGAACCAGCTTGTCATAGCAGAATGCAGCGCTGACAGCCTCTGCCATGTCGTCACGGGCCAGGTCGAAGCACTTCACAACGGGAGCGCCGTTTTTCTTCAGCTCTTCGCACAGCAGCTCCACGGCAGCCTTGGTGTGGCCGTAGACGGAGGTGTAGCATACGCACACGCCCTCACGCTCGGGACGGTAGCTGGACCAGATATCATACAGGTTCAGGTAATAACCCAGATTCTCGGTGAGGACCGGGCCGTGCAGGGGGCAGATGATGGCAATGTCCAGACCGGCAGCCTTTTTCAGAACATTCTGAACCTGCTTGCCGTACTTGCCGACGATGCCGATGAAGTATCTTCTGGCCTCGGGAGCCCATTCTTCCTCCACATCCAGTGCGCCGAACTTGCCGAAGCCGTCAGCGGAGAACAGGATCTTATCGGTGGAGTCATAGGTCATGATGACCTCGGGCCAGTGAACCATGGGTGCATAGACAAAGTTCAGGGTGTGAGCGCCCAGAGTCAGAGCGTCGCCTTCATTGACAAGCAGAGTGTTCTCCAGCTTCATGTTGGGGAAGAACTGGTGCATGATGGTGAAGGTCTTGGCCTGACCGATGACGGTCACATTGGGGTATTTGGTGACAAAAGCCTCGATAGAACCGGCGTGATCCGGCTCCATGTGCTGAACTACCAGATAATCCGGGGTGCGGCCTTCCAGAACCTGATCGATGTTGGACAGCCACAGGTCAGTTTTGTGCTGATCTACGGTATCCATGACCGCGATCTTCTCGTCCATAATGACATAGGAATTGTATGCCATGCCGTTGGGGACCACATACTGACCCTCGAACAGGTCGACCTCGTGGTCGTTGACGCCGACATAGTAAATGGTATCGGTTACATGTTTTTTCATCTGGAATCCTCCTGATATCAATAAAATAGTATCGAAAGTATTGATGACATTATACTACCATATACAGACGCATTTTCCAATTATCAATATATACAAAAATGAAAAAAATTATGGCATAGTGTATATGATTCCGGGTGAATCGGTGATGGCATTTGGCCTATCTGTAAAATATAGAAATAAAAGGTCGAATTTGTTGACATTTTGTGTACATTGTGTTACGATTCCTATGTAAATTAAATATTTTGCTGATATAAATTTGGATGAATGGCCCAGATGTTTCTACCGTACAGCCACAGGTACGACTATTAGCTGATTTGACACGGTCTCCTCCCGGGAGCTGTGTTGGATTTTCTATGGGGTGGCAGGTTTAAGTAATTAAGCCTGCTTTTTTGTTTTGTGCTGGAAATATTCTGGCAGATGCGCACACATTCCCGCCTTTGTTACAGGTCGGCGGGGAGCGCCTGAATCAGTGTTTCATTTTTATCTATAAAAAAATTATATGGAGGCAGAAAAATGAAAAAATTAACCGCAATGCTGCTGGTTGTGTTCATGGTGCTGGGCCTGTTTGCAGGCTGCGGCAGCAACGCAACCGATTCCACCAACCCCAGCCAGTCCGGCGGCGAAACTACCGCTGCAAAGGACATCAAGGTTGGCTTTATCTTCCTGCATGATGAAAACTCTACCTACGACAAGAACTTCATCAATGCTGCAAACGAAGTCAAGAAGGCTCTGAACCTGTCTGACGAGCAGGTCGTTTTCAAGACCAATGTCCCCGAGAGCAACGAGTGCTACGAGGCTGCTGCAGACCTGGCAGACCGTGGCTGCGATATCGTCTTCTCTGACAGCTTCGGCCACGAGCCCTTCATGGCTCAGGCTGCTCAGGAGTTCCCTGATGTTCAGTTCTGCCATGCAACCGGCACCACCGCTCACACTCTGGGCCTGGCAAACTTCCACAACGCATTCGCATCCATCTACGAAGGCCGTTACCTGGCAGGTATCGCTGCAGGTCTGAAGCTGAACGAGATGATCGAGAAGGGCGAATTCACCGCTGAAGAGGCCAAGATCGGCTATGTCGGCGCTTTCACCTACGCTGAAGTTATCTCCGGCTACACCTCCTTCTTCCTGGGCGCTCGCTCCGTTTGCCCCAGCGCTACCATGGAAGTGCAGTTCACCGGCAGCTGGTACGATGAGACCGCTGAGAAGGAAGCTGCAAACACCCTGATCAACCGCGGCTGTAAGCTGATCAGCCAGCACGCTGACTCCATGGGTGCTCCCACCGCCTGCGAGACTGCCGGCGTTCCCAACATTTCCTACAACGGCAGCACCGTCGAGGCCTGCCCCAACACCTTCATCGTTTCCTCCAGCATCAACTGGGCTCCCTACTTCACCTACATGATCGAGTCCGTGATGAACGGCACCGAGATCGTTGACGACTGGTGCGGCGGCATTGCCGAGGGCTCCGTCGTTCTGACCCAGGTCAATGAGAAGGCTGCTGCAGCAGGCACTGCTGAAGCAATCGAAGAAGCAAAGCAGAAGATGGCTTCCGGCGAGCTGCATGTGTTCGACACTGCTACCTTCACCGTAGAGGGCAAGCCTGTCGAGAGCTTCATGGCTGATGTTGACACCGATGCAGCTTACACTCCCGACACCGAAGTGGTTTCCGATGGCTACTTCCACGAGTCCGAAATGCGTGCTGCACCTTACTTCACTCTGAAGATCGACGGTATCACCACTCTGAACGAGGCATTCGGCTAATCGAAAATTTTATCAGGGCGGGGTTTTAAGCCTCGCCCTACATTTTTCTTTAGACAGAAATATTTGGCTCGGGTTCATATAGTTGTCCAAATAAAAACAGGAGTATAGAAAATGGGAACTGCTGCAATCGAATTAAAAAACATAACTAAGACTTTCGGCGATGTTGTAGCCAATAAGGATGTAAACCTTACGGTAAATCGCGGAGAAATCCTGTCCATTCTGGGCGAAAACGGAAGCGGTAAAACCACACTGATGAATATGATCTCGGGTATTTATTTTCCCGACCATGGTTCCATTTACATCGACGGGGAAGAGGTAGTCATCCGTTCTCCGAAAGATGCTTTCGACCACAAGATCGGTATGATTCACCAGCATTTTAAGCTGGTAGATGTGTTTTCCGCCACGGAAAATATCGTCCTGGGCTTTAAGGAAAAATCCGGCTTCAATATCAAGCGCTCTGCCCAGCAGATTGCGAAGATCAGCCACCAGTACGGCTTTGATATTGACCCCAACAAGAAAATTTACGAGATGTCCATCTCTGAAAAGCAGACCGTTGAGATCATCAAGGTGCTCTACCGGGGCGCGGACATCCTGATTCTGGACGAGCCTACCGCCGTTCTGACTCCTCAGGAGACGGAAAAGCTCTTTGCCGTTCTGCGCCGGATGCGTGATGACGGCAAGGCCATTATCATCATCACCCACAAGATGCACGAGGTGCTGGCTCTGTCCGACCGGGTTTCCGTCCTGAGAAAGGGCGAATACATCGGCACTGTCAACACCTGCGAAACCAGCGAAGCTCAGCTGACCGAGATGATGGTGGGCAAGAAGGTGGAGCTGAACATTCAGCGCTCCGAGCCCAAGAACCCGGAAGAGCGTCTGGAGGTCAGCCACATCAACTGCATCAGCCGTGACGGCGTAAAGCTGCTCAACGACATTTCCTTCACCGTCCGCTCCGGCGAGATCCTGGGCATTGCGGGCATTGCTGGCAGCGGCCAGCGGGAACTGCTGGAAGCCATTGCCGGTCTGCAGCATCTCAACAGCGGCGAAATCCTTTACCACAACCCCAAAACCGGCCATACTGACAATCTGCGGGACAAAACTCCCATGCAGATCCGGGAGCTGGGCGTGCGGCTGTCCTTCGTTCCGGAAGACCGCTTGGGCATGGGCCTGGTAGGCAACATGAACATCGTGGACAACATGATGCTGCGCAGCTACCGCAAGGGCAAATCCTTCTTCTTGGAGCGCAAGGCCCCCAAGGATCTGGCTGACCGCATCATCGAAGAGCTGGAGGTCGCCACACCCAATGTGAACACTCCGGTTCGCCGTCTGTCCGGCGGTAATGTGCAGAAGGTGCTGGTTGGTCGTGAAATCGCAGCGGCTCCCACCGTTTTGATGGTGGCATATCCCGTCCGCGGACTGGATATCAACTCCTCCTATTTGATTTACAATCTGCTCAACGAGCAGAAAGAGCATGGCGTAGCCATTATTTTCGTGGGCGAAGATCTGGATGTGCTGATGGAGCTGTGTGACCGGGTGATGGTCATCGGTTCCGGCAAAATCACAGGCACCGTGGATGCCCGCACTGCAACCAAAGAACAGATTGGTTTGCTGATGACAAGTTCCGACAGAGGTGACAATAATGAGTAAGAAAAATACACATGTACATGAGCCGCTGTTCCACATTGTCAAGCGCGGCTCCATGGTCTGGTGGCGTGCATGGCTGGTGCGGATCATTGCGGTGTTTGCAGCACTGGTGGTGTGCGGACTGATCACGGTTCTGCTCACCGGTCAGAACCCTCTGGGGGTCTATGCCACCATGATCGACGGTGCATTCGGCACCAAGCGCAGAATCTGGGGCCTGGCACAGAATGTTGCCATGCTGCTGTGCGTATCTCTGGCAGTTACCCCTGCATTTAAGATGAAGTTCTGGAACATCGGCGCAGAAGGCCAGGTCCTGATCGGCGGCCTTGCAACGGCAGCCTGCATGATCCTCTTCGGCGACAAGCTCCCCACCGTGGTGCTGTTTATGATCATGATCGTCTCCAGCATCGTGGGCGGCGCTATCTGGGCAGCGATCCCTGCCTATTTCCGGGCAAAGTGGAACACCAACGAAACCCTGTTCACCCTGATGATGAACTACATCGCCATTCAGCTGGTGTCCTACTTCACCTACGAGTGGTCCGTGCCCAAGGGTTCCGGTCAGATCGGTGTCATCAACGGTGCCACCAGAGCCGGCTGGATGCCCACCCTGTTTGGCCATCCGTATATGCTGAATATCATCATTGTGGTGGTTCTGACGGTTCTGATGTATGTCTACCTGAACTACACCAAGCACGGCTATGAGATCGAAGTTGTGGGCGAAAGTGAAAACACTGCCCGTTACATCGGCGTAAACATCAAAAAGGTCATTGTACGCACCATGATCGTCTCCGGCGGCCTGTGCGGTGTCACCGGTCTGCTGCTGGTCAGCGGTACCGACCACACTCTGACCCGAGATCTGGCAGCAGGCCGAGGCTTCACTGCCATCATGGTTGCATGGCTTGCAAAGTTCAATCCGTTCTATATGGTGCTGACCTCTTTCCTGATCGTGTTCCTGCAGAAGGGCGCTGTTGAGATTTCCACCATTTACAGCCTGAATGCGTCGTTCTCCGATATCCTGACCGGTATCATTATTTTCTTCATCATCGGCAGCGAATTCTTCGTCAATTACAGCATCAAGTTCCGCGAGTCTAAAAAGGAGGGTGTATAATCATGTTGATTGCGTTCATTCAAAGAGCCGTGGTTCAGGGCATCCCTCTTCTGTTTGGCTCTACCGGTGAGATTATTACCGAAAAATCCGGCAATCTGAATCTGGGTATTCCCGGAATCATGTATGTGGGCGGCATCTGCGGCGTTATCGGTTCGTTTATGTACGAGCGGTCTCTGCCCAGTCTGGATGCCATCAATCCTGCGCTGGCAGTGCTGATTCCTCTGCTGTGCTGTATGCTGGGCTCGCTGATGGTTGGCCTGATTTACGCCTTCCTCACCATCACCCTGCGTGCAAACCAGAATGTCACCGGCCTTGCGCTGACCACCTTCGGCGTGGGCTTCGGCAACTTCTTCGGCGGCTCGCTGATCAAGCTGGTGGAAAGCGATATGCCCTCCATTGCACTGACCACTACCAGTAATTGCTTCCGCACCCAGCTGCCCTTTGCTCACAGCCTGGGCTGGTTCGGCGAGGTGTTCCTGTCCTACAGCTTCCTTGCCTACACCGCTATTTTCCTTTCTCTGATTGCATCCTTCGTGCTCAACCGCACCCGGGTGGGCCTGCAGCTGCGTGCTGTGGGTGAGAGCCCCACAACAGCCGATGCAGCCGGTATCAATGTCAACCGGTACAAGTATGTGGCAACCTGCGTCGGCAGTGTGATCGCCGGCCTTGGCGGCCTGTATTATGTTATGGACTACGCCAACGGTGTCTGGTCCAACGACGGCTTCGGTGACCGTGGCTGGCTGGCTATTGCGCTGGTCATCTTCGCTGTGTGGAAGCCCAACATGAGCATTCTGGGCTCCATCCTCTTCGGCGGACTGTTCATTATCCACAACTACATTCCCAACCTGAGCGTCAGCAGTCAGGAGATCTTTAAGATGCTGCCCTATGTGGTCACCATCCTGGTCCTTCTGGTTGTCAGTATGCGCAAGAAGCGCGAGAGCCAGCCCCCTGCAAGTCTGGGACTGTCCTACTTCCGGGAAGAACGATAAAATATTTAACAGGTGCTGCGGATTTCCGCGGCACCTGTTTTTTTATCAGGGGGATGATGGATCAGCGGTGTCTTTGTCGTTCATCTGGGGGTAGATGGAGCGGTAGTATTCCTTGGGTGTCATGCCGTATTCCTGCTTAAAGGCCCGGAAAAAGTGGTTATAGCCGCCGAATCCACCCATGCGGTAGACCTCTGTGATGGAATAACCCTGCTCAATATAGGTTCGGCACAGATCCAGACGGGTTTTGACGATATACTGGTGAATGGTCATGCCGCAGCGACGCTTAAACTGCCGAATCAGGTGGTGTCGGCTGACAAAGAATTGCTGCTCCAGCTGTTCCAGGGTCAGTTCCTCTGTGAGGTGGTCGTGAATATACCGGAAGACCTCGTCAATGGCCAGGTGACCGCTCCTTTGGACTTGGTGCAGGTCAGAAAGGATGCATACCCGCAGCACCAGTGCCAGGAACATCTTGATGGAGCTTTCTTCCAGCAGGTCGCTTGCATAGCGGTCGGCCTCGCTGGGCAGAGTAGCCATCTGAGATGCCAGACTTTTGATGAGCATCAGAATTTCACTCTGACCCCGGACGCGGGCCACAGGCTCCGGGTTCACGGAAAAACTTTCAATAATCTTCGTTTTTTCCGTGGAACAGGCTTCCATCAGATTGGTAGAGATCCGGACCCACAGAACCGACAATGGGAACCGGTCACTGGTGTTTTCCAGCATCATAACCTGCTTGGGTTTGCAGATCAGCAGGTCGTCGGTTCCGATTTTCCAGCGCCGTTCGATGTACGAAACACCACTGATTACCAACAAAATACCGTAGCTTTCGCCGGTCGCAATCCTTTTTTGGGAAGGATTGTCAAAATTTAGGGTCTGAACTGAGTAATTCATGGGAACCTCCGTTTTTGCATATGGTCAATGTGCTGAGAATTCGACACGGTTTTTGTGCAAATCTTTCATATTTACATCATACATCAATTTATGATAGTTTTCAATATATTTTTGCATATGAATTTTTAGGATTAAAATTATAATAAAAAGTGAACAAAATGTGTCGAAACACATTGCAAAATCTTAGGAGGAATTGAAATGAGCAAAAACCCTAATAAGCCCGTTCGTGCGTTTAATATGCTCGACAAGCTGGGCTACACGCTAGGCGATCTGGGCTGCTGCTGCAGTGAGCAGTTCCGCGCTATGTACCTGACGGTGTTCTACACCCTGATTCTGAAGGTCAACCCCTTCCATGTCGGCATCCTGATGATGATCACCAAGATCTGGGATGCTGTCAATGACCCCATCATCGGTGCCTTGGTTGACTCCCGTAACGCCACCAAGGGTGGTAAGTTCATCCCCTGGATTCGTGCTTTCTCGTTCCCCATGGCAATCCTGTGTGTACTGGGCTTTGTAAATGTCAGCAACTGGGCTTACGGCCTGCGCCTGGCATACATGTTCGTTACCTACGTTCTGTATGAAGCTGTGTTTACCTGTGTTCAGGTCCCCTTCGGCACACTTTCCAGTGTTATGACCGACGATGTCAGACATCGTACCGCTCTGTCCCGTTACCGTTCCATGGGCGGCACCATTTTCATGACTGTCATTGTTTTTGTCGGCCCCATGTTCCTGTATGTTGACAACCAGCCCGTTGCCGGCCGTTTCCTGATGCTGGCTGCTATCTTCGCTCTGATCGGCCTGCTGTGCCTGCAGATCACCTGCGTATGGTGCAAGGAGCGTGTTGTTGTTTCTGAGCGTCCCAAGGGCGAGAAGATCAACTACCTCAAGGTCCTGAAGGAAATCTCAAAGAACCGTGCTCTGCTGGGCGTTATGCTGTTCAGCCTGATCGGCATGATCGGCGCTTCCATCGTCAACGGCCTGAACACCTACCTGTTCAGAGATTACTTCGGTAATGTTAAGATCCAAGCTGTTTCCGGTCCTCTGAATCTGGTTTACGCTATCATTGTTTTTGCAATCACTCAGCCCATTGCCAACAAGCTGGGCAAGAAGGAATGGTGCTGCATCGGTGCAGGCTTCTCCACTCTGGTGTTTGCAGTTCTGTTCTTCGTTCCTCTGAAGAACCCCATGGTCTTCATCATCATCAACGGCATCTGCTTCATCGGTGCATCCGGCATGCAGGTTCTGGTTTGGGCAATGGTCAACGATGCCATCGACTACCACGAGCTGCAGACCGGCGAGCGCAACGAGGGTATCGTTTATTCCGCATACTCCTTCTTCCGCAAGCTGGCTAACGCCGCTTCCGCTGCAATGTCCAGCTTCGCACTGGGTATCATCGGCTACAATGTCCATGCAGCTGTTCAGACTCCCGAAGTTGTCGCTTCCATCTGGAAGGGCTACACCGGTCTGTATGTCCTGGGCTATGGCCTGGCAGTCGTTGTACTGGCTCTGCTGTACCCCCTGAGCAAGAAGAAGACCGAAGAAATGCTGGACGAGCTGAAGGCTCGCCGTGCCGCTAAGGCAGGAGAATAATCGCGATGAAAACCTTACAAGTCTCTTTTGAAAATCGCAATGGCCACACCCTGCGTGGCTTTGCTACCGTACCTGATGGGGAAGGAAAGTTCCCCTGCGTGCTGCTGCTGCACGGTTTCACCGGCAATGCCTACGGCCACAAGGGTCTGAATACGCGCATTGCAAGAAACCTGGCCGGAGCCGGTATTGCATGTGTTCGTTTCGACTTCTATGGCAACGGCGAAAGTGACGGCGAGTTCGAAGACTTCACCTTCACAGGTCTTTATGAAGACACCGAGGATATGTTTGCATGGATGAGCAAGCAGAACTTTGCCGATCCCGAGCAGCTGTATCTGTCGGGCCAGAGCATGGGCGGCTATGTTGCTGCCTCCTGCGCACCCAAAATCAACCCTAAGGGCCTGCTGCTGCTGTGCCCCGGCGCCGGTATGTGGTTCGGCTGCGGTCAGCGTGCCGATGCAGTCACCGAAATGGGTGAAAACTGGGTGGATATGGAAGGCCTGAAATACATGATGGCATTCAATTATGATATGGCCAGCCACCCCAACCCCTTTGAAGAAGCAAAGGGCTACGAGGGTCCCACCTTTATCGCCCGTGCCAGCGACGACCAGCTGGTGGACGAGCGCACGCTGCAGACCTATGCAGCCTGCTACCATGAGCCTGTGACCATGACCACAGACGGCGGCGGACACAACTTCGCTTCCGTTCCTGTCCGTCAGGCACTGACCAAGGCCATGATCGACTTCATTAAGAAGAATTCCTAAACAAATACGGCCACCGTCGTCAGGCGGTGGCCGTTTTGTCTGTTATGCGGATGTTGCGCAGCAGCTCAGGAATTGACCTGGGCATAATAAGCTTTTGGGCTGATTCCGTATTCGGATTTGAAGGCCCGGTAAAAGTTTGTGTAATCGCCGAAGCCGCAGCTCTGGTACACGCCGCCGGGGGAATTTCCTGCCTCCATCAGCTCTTTGGAAAGCATTAGCCGGCGGAATATCACATACCGGTAGATGCTGATGCCAACCCGTTTGCTGAATTCGTGGGAAAGATAGTATTTGCTCACATAAAATTCGGTTGCCAGCTGCTCCAGCGTGATATTTTCCTGAAAATGGGTACCGATATAGGCAAGAACCTGGCTGACCAGGTCGGGATCTTCCTGACGGGGCTGCTGGCTGGTGACATTTTGTACCAGACGATTTACTTCTACCATAAATTGCAGAAGCAGACCCTGTGTGTACAGCTCTCCGCCGGGTTTACCGCCGTAGAATTCAGCGGTCAGCTTTTCCAGCAGATCCTGCAGCGCCGCCCGGCGAATTTTGTCCGGCCTGAGTAGGTTCGTATGTAAAGGGGAATCATTATCAAAGCAGGCAGCAAGATCCGTCTGACCTCCGCCCAGTCCTGCCAGGTAATTCCGGTCGATCCACAGCACGATCCTCTCGTACAGCGCATCCGGGGCGACCTGGGCCTGGTGCAGCTCCTGGGGATTGATGAGCAGCAGATCTCCCGGCTCCAGACGGTGGGTCTTGCCCTCGACCAGAAAATCCACATTGCCTCCCAAAAGGAAATAAATCTCGTAAAAATCATGGTGGTGAACGCTGATGTTTTCACCTTTTCTGTCCCGATAGTGGAACACTTCAAACTGCCTGTTCTTCATACTCTGGCGATAATCGAAGCGTTGAGCCTTGGTTGCCATGACATCCACCTCCTCAATGCTAGATTACAGCAAGAAACGCAATGTGTCAAACAATATTTATCATTTTGATTGCGATTTTTATGTGATATACTGAATTCATCAAAAGAAAAGGAGCGGATGACATGACACCCTTTTTGACTAAGGATTTTTTGCTGAGTAATCCGACCGCTGTGAAGCTGTATCACGATCATGCAGCCCACATGCCCATCTATGACTACCACTGCCATATCGACCCCAAGGATATCTACGAAGATCGTCGGTTCGAGAACCTGACCCAGGTCTGGCTCGGTGGAGACCATTACAAGTGGCGCATCATGCGCTCCAACGGCGTTGCAGAAGAATTTATCACAGGTTCTGCATCCGATCGGGATAAATTCCAGAAATTTGCAGAAGCTTTACCCAGAGCCATCGGCAA
>JAHHRV010000012.1 GCA_020025595.1 Oscillospiraceae bacterium | reverse complement strand
AGAGAACCCCTTTTAATAAGAGTATCCATACAAAACATTATTATACGCTTATTCATTAAAAAGTCAACATTTTTTCATCCAAAAAATTGTTTATATTTTCATGTTTCTCTTTGTCATAATTCACAATTCTACACTTTTACTCGGTTCTGGAAAAAACTTGTCAATCAGATATAGCAATCCAATTTTGCCCGTGATATAATATCGCCACCAAAAGCATTTTTTATCCGAAAGGAGCAAATATTATGGGACTTTTCAAAGTAGCTGCCAGCTCTGTATCCAGCGTTTTTGCCGATCAGTGGAAGGAATACTTCTACAGCGACGCGCTTGACGTGCAGACCCTTGCTGTGAAAGCATCCAGACACACTTCCGGTCGTACCTTTAATAAAGGCAATGACAACATCATTACCTCCGGCTCAGTCATCGCTGTTGCCGACGGTCAATGTGCAATCATTGTCGACCAGGGCAAGATTGCCGAGTTCTGTGCTGAACCCGGCGAGTACACTTATGATGCTTCCACTGAGCCTTCCCTTTTCACCGGTCCCCTGGGACGCAGTGTTCTGGACAGTTTCAAAACATTTGGCCGCAGATTCACCTTTGCAGGCGATACCGCCAAGGATCAGCGTCTGTACTATATCAATGTAAAGGAACTCACAGAAAACAAATACGGCACTCCCAACCCTGTTCCCTTCCGCGTCGTAGATACAAATATTGGTCTGGACATGGATATCTCTATCCGTTGTTTCGGTCTGTATTCCTATCGCATCTGCGACCCCATTTTGTTCTATCATAATGTCTGCGGTAATTTCGCAGATGTTTACACACGCAATCAGATCGAATCCCAGCTGAAGTCTGAATTGCTGACCGCCCTGCAGCCTGCCTTTGCAAAGGTAAGTGCTATGGGCATCCGTTATTCCGCACTCCCCGGTCATGCCACCGAACTGGCAGAAGCCATGAATGATGTGCTCTCCAAAAAGTGGCGTGAGCTTCGTGGTCTGGAAGTTGTGTCCATGGCTGTTTCCAGCGTCACCGCCTCCCCCGAGGACGAAGCCACTATGAAGGAACTGCAGCGCAACGCCGTGCTTCGCAATCCCGACATGGCTGCCGCCCATCTGGTGGTCGCTCAGGCCGAAGCAATGAAGTCCGCTGCCACCAACGAAAACGCAGGCC
The DNA here is from genome assembly GCA_020025595.1 of Oscillospiraceae bacterium. Taxonomy (GTDB): domain Bacteria; phylum Bacillota; class Clostridia; order Oscillospirales; family Oscillospiraceae; genus Faecousia. Next base: position 52,202 of record JAHHRV010000012.1, on the reverse strand, counting down.
CTGCCATGGCATTCATGGGTCTGAACATGGCTGCCCAGGCAGGTGGAGCAAACGCAACGCAGCTGTTCTCCATGCATCCCCAGCAGCAGCCCGCTGCCCCCGCAAAAAGCACCTGGCGCTGCAGCTGCGGCGCAGAGGCTACCGGCAATTTCTGCCCCGAATGCGGCGCTCCCAGAGCGAACGGATGGATTTGCAGCTGTGGCACTGAAAATAAGGGCAAGTTCTGCACCAACTGCGGTGCCCCCAAGCCCGCAGGCGTTCCGACATACCGCTGCGATAAATGCGGCTGGGAACCTGCAGACCCCACCAAGCCTCCGAAATTCTGCCCCGAATGCGGTGACCCCTTCACAGACGCTGATAAAACCTGATAGCAACAAAAGCCGATCAAAATGAACATATTGGAGGAAATATCATGAAAGTCATTTCTACCGCCAACGCTCCCGCCGCCATCGGCCCCTACTCCCAGGGTATGGTCAGCGGAAATCTCGTCTTCTGCTCCGGTCAGATCCCTGTTGATCCTGCCACCGGTCTGGTTGCCGAAGGCATCACCGCTCAGGCTGAACAGAGCTGCAAGAATGTCGCCGCTGTTCTGGCTGCCGCCGGCACCGATTGCTCCAAAGTCATTAAGACTACCTGTTTCCTCAGCGATATGGCAAACTTCGCTGCATTCAACGAAGTTTATGCTGCTCATTTCGTAAACAACCCCGCCAGAAGCTGCTGCGCAGTAAGAGAGCTGCCCAAGGGTGTTCTGTGCGAAATCGAAGCCATCGCAGAGCTGTAATCATCAGGCTCGTCCGTTTCCCGCAACATAAAAATATAAGCGGCATCGCTCCTGAAAAGGGACGATGCCGCTTGTTTTATTTATAGTTGTATGGTATCAGATTGAACGGAAAATTTACATTGTTTCAGAAGTATTTTCTTTAACCGCAATACAGACAGATACGATCCGGTGATTGTTCGTTTTCGCAATGGTGATGGTCAGGTTTTCATAATCGAACCGATCCCCCTTGTTCGGGATGCAGTCCATATACTCCATGATCCATCCGCCCAGAGAAATGCAGTCAGAATCGATTTTCACATGGAAGAAATCGCAGAAATCCGACAAGGTGATGCAGCAGTCCACGGTGTATGTATTGTCTGTGCTCTGCTGAATGGATTCTTCCACCACATCGTGTTCGTCCCAGATGTCGCCCACCAGCTCTTCCAGAATATCCTCCATGGTCACAATGCCCAGGACTCCGCCATATTCATCGATTACGATGGCAATATGGGTCTTGATGGAACGCATTTTCTGCAGCAGCGCATCAATTCTCTCCGTCTGGTGCACAAATACAGGTTCAGACATCACATTGGTCACTTCGTCAGCGGTAACGCCGTTGCCCACATAAAAATCCTTCTGGTGGAGGATGCCCACAATTTTATCCATAGTCCCATCATAAACCAGCAGACGGGAATAGTGAGAATTTTCAAATCGTTCCGCAATTTCTTCCTTGGATGCATGGATGTCGATTCCTACCAGGTCTACCCGATGGGTCAGAATATCCTGAGCCTCCAATTCGCCGAACTCCACAGCATTTCTCAGCAGCTTTCCTTCGCTCTCATCAATGCCGCCCTCCTGCTCTACCTCGTTCAGGAGCATGATCAGCTCTTCCTGAGACATCTTGTTGTCTTCATTGACCTGGAAGAGTTTTCCAACCCACTTTTTCCAGTTCTCGAACACATAGTTGAGCGGTGTCAGGACCCAGATCAGCACTTTGATAAAAGGTGCAGAGAACATAGCAAATTTCTCAGGGTGATCCTTTGCAATGCTCTTGGGGGTGATTTCGCCGAAAATCAGAACAACGACCGTAACCACAGCGGTAGAAACCGGTGCACCCATTTCCTGGCCGATCAGATCCACAAACAGCAGCGTGCCGATAGAGGCCACTGCGATATTGACGATGTTGTTTCCGATCAGGATGGTAGAAATCAGGCGGTCATAGTTTTCGGCCAGCTGCAGCGTCAGCATTGCCTTGCGGTTTCCGCCTTCGGCCATGGCCTTGATGCGGGTTTTGTTCAGTGATGAAAAGGCTGTCTCCGTAGCAGAAAAGTAGGCAGACAGAATCACACATACGATCATAGCAACGATACTGTTTATCATGATATAAACTCCTTATTAAATATAGAATGGTTTGTACTCAGGGTGTAAAAAAAGGCATACCTATTCCCTCAAAACGGGCACAAGTATGTCGCGCGCAAGCCAGACTATATGACAAGGATTACAACCGTCACTACCCGAACTGTCCATTGATACCATCACCGTCCTTATTCTTTCAGAAATTTTTCTCATTGTATCGAAAAAAATGCAGCATGTCAAGATACTCAACCATGCTGCAGTAAATTGCCGGAAAATTTTATCCGGCATATATACGAAAAAGCCCTACGATAAATCGTAGGGCTTTTGGCAGAGGATGAGGGATTCGAACCCCCGCGAACGGAGTCAGAGTCCGGTGTGCTACCGTTACACTAATCCTCTATCAATCTGTCGCCACACCAGCAGCAACATCATTTATTATACACATATCTTTCAGATTGTCAAGCATTATTTTAAAATTTCCAAAAATTTTTTTCGCACGCCATTTTCCGCTGATTTACGCCTTCTCCCACGGGAAAGGCTTGCCCGGAAGCACGCTGTCTTTGATATAGCGGAATGTGACCTGCTCTCCCTGATCGCGCAGCATCTCCAGCAAAAACGCCAGCTGCTTTTCCAGCTCCGGATGCATCAGGTTGCGCTCTCTGGATCTGTCAAAATACTCCCAGGGAGAAGCGTCGGTATAATTCTTCCCCTGATATGTCATGCACGCTGCTCTGCGGTCCATCACCATCTCCACCAGGTATTTTCTGGGCATGGGCACGGACTCATACTGTCCCGTCTGAACATTCAGATCCGTCCAGTATTCATAGTGGTGTTTGTTGCGGCCCTTGTGATGCATCCAGGCCGTGGAATAGCCTTTGTCATTCCGTTCGGCACTGTTGGGGCTGCGGTCTCCCTGATAGTATTTTGCACCCACCCAAAATTCTGTGGGCGAATACTTGGAAAGATCATGGGTCAGTCCCTGCCAATACAATCCTACCCGAAAGCAGCCCTCCATCACCAGCCGTTTGTGATGGGTAATGGTCTTAAAATGCTGCCACGCTTTCATCCAATTCCTCCAGATTCCGTGTAATATTTTACTACATTATATTTCACGGTGTTAAATTTTGCAAGTAGACTTCCTCAGATTGCATAATTCCAAAATCTGTAAAAACGACCGATCAAAGCGTACGGCTCCGATCGGTCATTTCATTTGCTATGGGCTACCGCCCATCCAGTATCCGCTTCAGCTTCTCCAGTGCACGCTTTTCAATCCGGGATACATAGCTGCGGCTGATGCCCAGATCCTCCGCTACCTCCCGCTGCCGGTGGGGCAGATACCCCTGCAGGCCGTATCGCATACAGATCACCTTGCGCTCCTGTTCGGTCAGACTGGTCTGCACCGCTTTGCGCAGTTTTCTGGCGTTCTCCCGATGATCCACCCGTTCCAGCAGATCATCATCCTGGCACACCACATCCATCAGTGACAGTGCCGTGCCGTCTGCACCTGTCTCGATATAGTCTGACAGCGATACATCCTGACTCGACTTTCGCCTGCTGCGAAAGTACATGAGGATCTCATTTTCAATGCATCTGGATGCATAGGTTGCCAGCTTGATATTTTTGTCCATCCGGTAAGTACTGATTGCCTTGATCAGCCCAATGGTTCCAATGGAAATCAGATCCTCCTGCTCAGACTCCTGGGCATAGTATTTTTTCATGATGTGCGCCACCAAGCGAAGATTTCGCTCGATCAGAATATTTCTGGCCTCCAGATCACCATTGCAGGCCAAACTCAGATAGTGCTGTTCCTCCTCTTTCGTCAGTGGTTTCGGGAAACTGCCGGTGGAAAGCTGCAGTGAGTACAGCATCGTTCCCAAGGCCAGCCAAGCTGTGGACAAAATAGGCTTCACCCCCTTAGGAGTATCTTATTGCCGACAGCAAGTCCCTATTCTGCGCAAAAATCCCACTCCTGAAAACGGAGTGGGATTTCTCTCTTTTTATAAGTTCTTTGCGATGTTGGTCTGGGTGGTATACAGCTGTGCATACATACCGCCGCTGCTGATCAACTCATCATGAGTGCCGCTTTCGGTAATCACGCCGTCTGCAATGGATACGATCCGCTGTGCAGAACGAATGGTGGAAAGCCGATGAGCAATGATCAGCGTGGTACGGCCCTGAGCCAGTGCATCAAAGGCCTTCTGGATCTTTGCCTCGGTGACAGAGTCCAGTGCAGAAGTAGCTTCATCCAGAATCAGGATGGGCGGATTCTTCAGGAAAATCCGGGCGATGGAGATTCTCTGCTTCTGACCGCCGGACAGCAGCGTGCCACGCTCGCCCACATAGGTTTCAAAGCCATTGGGCATTGCCATAATGTCGTCGTAGATTTCTGCCTTTTGGGCTGCTTCAATGACCTCTTCCATGGTGGCGTCGGGCTTGCCGTAGCGGATATTCTCCAGAACGGTATCTGCGAACAGGAAAACATCCTGCTGAACGATGCCGATATTCTGATGGATGGATTTCTGAGTCACATCCCGGACATCCTGACCATCGATCTTGATGGAGCCGGAGGTAACATCATAAAACCGGGGAATCAGCTGGCACAGGGTACTCTTACCGCCGCCGGAGGGGCCTACGATCGCCACGGTTTCACCGGAGCTGATATGCAGGCTCACATCGTGCAGAACTGCCAGATCTCCGTCATAAGAGAAAGACACATGGTCCACATCGATCTTTCCGCCGCTGCAGGCAAGGGGCTTTGCATTCTCTTTATCCTGCAAGGTAGGCTCAGTGCGCATCAGATCCACAAAGCGGTTCAGTCCTGCGAAGCCGCTGGCCAGCAGCTCAGAGAAGTTGGACATTTTCCGCATAGGTGCCACAAAAGTAGCAATGTACAGAGAAAACGTGATCAAATCCACATAATCCATCTGTCCACGCATGATCAAATAGCCGCCGATGCCGATGACCACTACATTCAGGCTGCACAGGAAAAACTCCACACAGCAGGAAAATTTGCCCATTGCCTTGTGAAAGCCCCGTTTGGAGGTCTTAAACTGGTCGTTAGCTGCGCTGAAACGCACAAACTCCTGATCTTCGCTGGCAAAGGCCTTTGCTGTGCGGATGCCGGAGAGACTGGACTCGATTTCGGTGTTGATGTGTCCGATCTTCTGCTTGACTGCCACAGAGGCTCTGGACATACTTGTGCGCATGGTCATGACTACGATCAGGAAAATCGGAATCACGATTGCAACCACCAGAGCCAGTCGCCACTGGATGGTGAACATGATCACCAGGGCACCGATCACAGTCAGAATACTGGTCAGCAGGTCTTCAGGGCCGTGGTGTGCAAGTTCCGTCAGATCAAACAAATCCGATGTCAGTCTGCTCATCATCTGACCTGTCCGGTTTCGATCGTAAAAGTCAAAACTCATTTCCTGCAAATGCTTAAACAAATCTGCGCGGACGTCTGCTTCGACCCGAATGCCAAAGGTGTGTCCGAAATAGCATACTACAAAGTGCAGCGCCGAACGAATCACATAGCTTCCCAATGCCACAAGCATAATAATGAAGAAAGTACGATACGCCTGATTGGGCAGCAAATCATACAATGCATGACGCGTAATCAGCGGAAACGCCAAATCAATACCGGCAATCAGCACTGCGCAGGTAATGTCCGTCAGGAACAAACCTAAGTGATTTTTGAAATAGCTCAAAAAAATCATCAAAGGTCTTTTCTTTTGATAATCTTTCGTTGTCATATAAAGTCCTCCTATATACTCGGGACATTATACAACTTTTTTCGCAATGTTGCAAGCGCAACAAAAATTATTTTGGACTTTTCCATAAAATTTTGCTATAATACCACAAATATTAAAGGAGTATCGAACCATGGAGTTTTTGTACACAGACAAAGACCTGGCAGTCATCATAAAGCCCGTCGGTCTGGACTCTGAAAAAGAGGTTCCCGAGCAGATCACCGCAGCTCTGGGCGGACAGGTCTACCCCATCCATCGCCTGGATCTGAATGTGGGCGGCGTCATGGTCTACGCCAGAAATAAGGCAGCCGCTGCAAGTCTGTCCCGACTGGTTCAGGACGGTCTGCTGGTGAAGGAATACCGGGCACTGGTTCACGGCACACCGCCGGCAGAAGGCACATGGGTGGATTTTCTGTTCAAGGACAGCCGCAAGAACAAGGTTTTCACCGTTAAGAAGGAACGAAAGGGCGTCAAAAAAGCCAGTCTTGAATTTGTCCGGCTCACCGACACCGATCCGGCACTGGTGCATATCAAGCTCCACACCGGGCGTTCTCACCAGATCCGGGTGCAGTTTTCTTCCCGAGGCTTCCCTCTGGTGGGCGATCATAAATACGGCTCCCGGGATGCTGCCACCGCCCCTATGCTCTATTCCTGCCGGATTTCCTTCCCCTGGAAAGGCTCACAGCTGCAATTTGAATCTCTCCCCTCCTGGGGCAACGAAAAAAGCACTTGCTGATGCAAGTGCTTTTTGTTTTAGTTTTCCTCTGCCCAGACAAATGCCGCTTTCATACCCTGTCCATCGGGATGGAACCGGTGATTCTGGCACATATCATAACCGGGCAGGTTGTTGCCCTCTACCATCACCGGGCCGTCAGGCGTAATTGCCACATCCCAGCCGATATAGCGCAGACGGGGTTCTTCCTTGGCAGCAGCCTGACACAGCTCCATCGCCTCTTTGAAATAAGGCACCTGGAAGCCTTCAAACACAAATCCGTTGGCCGGATGCTGGGTGTAATAGGAAACCGTCTTGTCGCAGAACACGGGCATCGTGATGGTTCCCTCGCTTGACAGCAAGGTATACATACCACCGCTGGAGATATTGTCCACATCGTTTTTGCCACTGCCGATGCGCACCAGCGCATAGACGACATTGGCATTGCCCTTGTCGCTGAGGATCGTCACGATCCGAATGGTGTTGACGGAGCGGTCACACAGCTTATTCATCTCGGGGTGCTGAACTATAGTCTGCTCTGCCAGGAACATCTTTTTGTCCACAAGCTCCTGGTAAACCTGTGCAAGATCCCGGCCTTCCAGATGAACCTTTTCCACGCCTACACCGCCGAAGGACACAGGCTGCTTGGCAAAGAAAGTCTCTTTTCCCTGGCAGAAGGCTTCAAATGCTTCAAATCCGTCATTCAGATCCACCCAGTCCCGCTTCATATAAGCGCCATAGGTTCTGGCAAACAGGAGCTTGTCATTCAGGATGGGGTAAGCCTCCCGCTGATTCATCCGCCGAACCAGGGCAATATTATCATCATAAGTCATGAATGTCCGGCGCTTTTCCTTGCCGATATAGGCAAAGCCAAAGGTCAGATAATCCAGATATCCGATGCCATGCACCAGCATACTGTAAACCATATCCACAAACAGGACGATTCGGTTCCTGCCCGACTGTTTGTGTACCAATTCTAAATTCCGAAAAAACCGCTTGAAGCTGCCGGAGCAGGCTCTGCGGAAAAAGGATTTGATCTTATCCATTCTTTTTCCCCTTTTCTGAAAGAAAACTGATACCATTTTAATACGCTTCTGTCTGAATTGCAAGGATAGATCTGATTAGTGTACGATTCTACGAATCCAAATTCCCTTTTTCAGCATTCTGCTTCCAATATAGGACTTGATGACTTCCGTGCCCTGACATATGAAGAACATCGGCACAATGGGCAGATTCGTAAATCTGCTCAGGATAAATGCCAGAGGAACCAGGCACACCCAGACAAACACGCTGTCAAACAGGAATGTCACAAAGGTCTGACCACCTGAGCGAAGCGTAAAATAGGCTGCATGGGTATATGCGCTGAAGGGCATAATCAGTGCGCTGATGCAGATCAGCTGTGCAGAAAGACTGCGCACAGAATCAGAGGTATTGTAGATCTGCGGGAACACACCGGAAAGTGCCGCCAGGATACCGCCAAAGAGCAGACAGCTGAGCACGCTCAGGCGAATCATCTTTTTATTGGAATCCCGCACCTCCTGCTCGGGGGTGTTTGCACCCAGCATCTGTCCCATGATGATACCTACAGAATTTCCCATGGACATATACACAACGCTGGAAAGCTGATAAATCGTATTGGAAATATTCACAGCTGCCACCACTTCAAGGCCTCTGGTAGAGTAGCACTGATTCAGCACCGTCAGACCCACAGACCACAGGGCTTCGTTGGCAAGCAAAGGCATTCCCTTGCAGATGATATGTCTGGTCAAATCCCCGGAAATCCGGAAGGAGCGATAAGCTCCCTGAATAAAGGGGTTCTGCTTTGCATGGCGGTGCGTCCAGATACAGACCACTGCCAGTTCCACATAGCGCGAAACCACCGTTGCTACCGCAGCGCCTGTCACGCCCATCTGAGGTGCGCCAAAATGTCCAAAAATCAGCACATAATTCAGTACAAAATTCACGGCAACGGCTACAACGCCGGCAACCATCGGAACCATAGTCTGTCCGGTTTCACGCAGGGTACCGGAATAGGCGTTTGCCAGTGCAAAAGGCAAAAGTCCCAGCAGCATCACATGCAGATATTCCATACCGTAAGCCATGGTAGCTGCTGCATCCTCAGGTGCGTTTCCGGAACTCAGAAAATGGCCGATCAGTTTTTCTCCGCCGGTCAGATATACACCCACTCCCAGTGCCGTCAGCAACAGGCCAAGAATGATCTTAAAGCGGAAGGTCTGGCGCACGCCTTGCGTATCACCGCTTCCATGGAACTGAGAGGTAAAGATTCCGGCTCCTGATGTTGCGCCGAACACGCACAGGTTGAACACAAAGATCAGCTGGTTTACAATGGCAACACCGCTCATCTGCACGGTGCCCACCTGTCCTACCATCACATTGTCCAGCAGGGATACAAAGTTGGTGATACCGTTCTGAACAATAATCGGCAGTGTTACCGCCAGCACTCGCTTATAAAACGCCCGATCCCGTTCGGATAGTCTTTGCATAAACACACTCCTTATAATTTTTTCTTTTGGGCAAACAAATAGGGCAGCGTCATCGCTGCCCTATAAAAGCTTCTTACTTGCGAACCTCCGCAGCAACCTTTGCTACGATTTCCTTCATCTGGTCCATCTTGTGCTCCATATCCGCAACCAATTTCAGCTGCGTTCTGGCCCGAACCAGATTGTGCTCCGGATACGAAGTCTTGAAGTAGAGATCGCCATCCAGGTAATCCTTCAGGAAACGCAGACCGACTTCCAGCGTCATGGTATATGCACCCATAGGCAGCACCTCAACTTCACGGTCTGTCAGCGAAGTTGCTGCTTCCAGGAAGCCTCTGGTGTACACCTCAAACAGATGCAGATCCAGGTTCATCTTACTCAGGTCCTTCTCATCTTCGGCAGCCGTTGCTGCACCGAAGCGGATGGAGTCACCGAAGTCATAGGCACTCAATCCGGGCATGACCGTGTCCAGATCCAGCACGCACAGAGACTTGCGGGTCTTCCGGTCCAGCAGGACATTATTCAGCTTTGTATCGTTGTGGGTCACGCGCAGAGGCAATTCACCATTGACACGCATATTCTGCAGAACGGCGCCTTTTTCTTCCCGTTCAAGAACAAAATCCACATCATTCTTTACGCCAGCCAGCCGACCTACACGATCTTCCGCAACGGATTCCTTGAACAGGCGGTAACGGTCAATGGTGTTGTGGAACTCGGGAATGGTTTCCTCCAGCGTATCTGCGCTGAAGTCGCTGAGCAGCTGCTGGAAGCGTCCGAACGCCAATGCACTCTGGTAAAAATCCTCATCGCTTTCCGGGGTATCCAGGCAGAAGCCGCCCACGAAGTCGTACATTCTCCAGAATTCACCCTGATCGTCTTCATAATGGAACTGACCGTCCTTGGTGGTCAGGAAATGCAGACACAGTCTGGTGTCCTCCACCCTTCCCCGGATAAAATCAGTAATAGCACCTACATTGCGCATAACGCTGGCAGGATCTTTGAATACATATTTATTTATTTTCTGCAGAATATATTCTGCACCGGTATCCGTTGTAATTTTCAGTGTATGGTTGATATGACCATGTCCAAACACTGTGCACTTAACAGGGTTTCCATCCAGATTAAATGCAAATGCTGCTTTTTCCATTTTACAAGGATTCCTCCCTCATTATCATAAATGATACGGTTATGTGGCAAACCATACTATGGCTGGGCGATTCCCAGCGCCACAACATTGATTAAACTACAAGCCCGCATATTCTATCATATATCAGCAAAAAATGCAAGAAATATTTGTTTAACCCCCAGTTTCAAAAACAAATTCCTTATTTTTCGACATTGACAGACTTTTTATTCGTGATTTATAATTCACATATCGATATTTTTATACATTTTATCAAGTGTATTCATTACAACAATCTTACTTAGAAAGGAATCTTTTATGGAACACTATATCGCAACCGGCCGGGGCGAAGCCACCGTCCACTGTGTCCGCCTGCACCGAGGCGAAGATCTTCTGGAATCCATCAAAGCACTGTGCGCACAAAAAAAGATTGCCGCCGGTGTGATTTTGTCCGGTGTTGGATGCATCAGCAGAGGCCGTATCCGGGATGCCAGCGGCGTCACCATCCGGGAAATCGACGAACACTGCGAGATCGTCAGCCTGAACGGAACCGCCAGCCAGACCCGCTGCCATATCCACATTGCCCTGTCGAAGGAGGATCTTTCCACCATCGGCGGCCACCTTTGCACAGGCTGCATTGTGAACACCACCTGCGAGCTTGTGATTGCAGAGCTTCCCGGTATTTGCTACGGTGTGGAGCAGGACCCGGAAACGGGATATGACGAACTGATTTTCGGCACCGTCTAATATCTGTCCTGAACCCTTATTTTAGGGTTCAGGATGTTTTTATTTCCCCGCAGACATTGACTTTTTACCACATTTGTGAAATAATATATCAGCTAAAATTATAGAAATAAGGGGATATGTTTCATGTTCCAGTCCAGAACTCATAACTGCGGTGAGCTGCGTCTGAGCCACGCAGGTCAAACCGTCACTCTGGCCGGTTGGCTGGAGAATGTCCGCGAAGTCGGTGCAAACTTTGCATTTCTGGTGCTTCGCGATTACTATGGCACCACTCAGGTCGTTGTCGAGACCGAAGAGATGATGCACATTGTCAAGGGCATTACCAAAGAATCCACCATCTCCGTCACCGGCGTTGTCCGTGAGCGTGAGAGCAAGAACACCAAGATTCCCACCGGTGAAATCGAAGTTGTTCCCTCCGAGATCAAGGTGCTGGGCAAGTGCCGTCACAGCCAGCTGCCCTTTGAGATCAACAAGTCCAAGGACGCTGACGAAAACACCCGTCTGAAGTACCGCTATCTGGACCTGCGCAACCCTGCTGTCAAGAGCAACATCGTTCTGCGCTGCCAGGTGGTTGCCGAGCTGCGTAAGCTCATGACCGAGAAGGGCTTCCTGGAGATCACCACTCCCATTCTGACCGCTTCCTCCCCCGAGGGCGCAAGAGACTATCTGGTTCCTGCCCGTAACCACCCCGGCAAGTTCTACGCTCTGCCCCAGGCTCCCCAGCAGTTCAAGCAGCTGCTGATGACCTCCGGCTTCGACCGTTACTTCCAGATCGCTCCCTGCTTCCGTGACGAGGACGCCCGTGCAGACCGTACCCCCGGCGAATTCTATCAGCTGGATATGGAGATGGCTTTTGCTTCTCAGGCTGATGTTCTGGCTACTCTGGAGGATGTTCTGGTCCCCGTGTTCCAGAAGTTCGGCAAGTACGATCGCATCACCGCTGCTCCCTTCCGCCACATTGCTTACAATGATGCAATGGAGCGCTACGGCTCCGACAAGCCCGACCTGCGTATCGACCTGGAAGTTCAGGACATTACCGAGGTCGTTCAGGGCTGCGGCTTTGGCCCCTTCGAGAACGCTACTGTCAAGGCTGTTGCTGTTGACAACTTCACCCAGGCCCGTAAGTGGATCGACAAGCTGCTGGTGGATGTTGAAGTCCAGACCGGCAACAAGGCCTGCTGGGTCCGTGTGGATGATGAAGGCAACCTGACTGGCGGCATCTCCAAGTTCCTGGGCGATTGCAAGGACGCTTTCGTTGAGAAGCTGAACCTGAAGCCCGGCAGCTTTGTCTGCATGGCAGCCGGCAAGAAGGCCGCTGCTCAGAAGACCGCCGGCGTGATCCGTACCATGCTGGGCAAGCGCATCCCCGGTCACTTCGACGAGAACCAGTACGCATTCTGCTGGATCGTTGATTTCCCCATGTACGAAATCGGCGAAGAGTCCGGCGAGCTGGAATTCTGCCACAACCCCTTCTCCATGCCTCAGGGCGGTATGCAGGCTCTGGTGGATGCCGAGGGCGACACCGAAAAGCTGCTGGCAATCAACGCTGATCAGTACGATCTGGTCTGCAACGGCTACGAGACCGCTTCCGGCGCTGTCCGTAACCACGATCCCGAGATCATGGTCAAGGCATTTGAGATGGTCGGTCTGGGCGAAGACGATGTCAAGGCAAAGTTCCCCGCTATGTACAATGCCTTCACCTATGGCGCACCTCCCCATGCAGGTGCAGCTCCCGGTGTTGACCGCATCATCATGCTGCTGACCGGTGAAGAGTCTATCCGTGAAGTCATCACCTTCCCCATGAACAAGAACGCACAGGATCTGATGATGGATGCTCCCACCACTGTTTCCCAGAAGCAGCTGGACGATGTCCACATTGCCATCAACATCAAGGAGTAATTGCAGTCCCTGTTTTTGCACAGGCTCTGAATTTCCCTGAAAACACGCACAACCCCTTCCGATTCTTAATGATTGGAAGGGGTTGTTTTGATTGCGTCAGACAGAATTTTATTATATATTATATACTATCAGAAAAACAACCTAGGAGGATTGTGCTATGGATTTCAAAGTATTGGCAGTCGGCGATGTTGTAGGTGAGCCGGGACTGGACCGGGTGTGCAGGAGTCTGCGCAGACTGAAACGGGAAAGCGGTGCCGACTTCGTCATTGTCAACGGAGAAAACGCCAGCAATCTGGGCATGACCCCCCAGCAGGGTGACGAAATTCTGGACGCAGGTGCCGATGTCATCACCATGGGCAACCACACCTTTTCCCGCCGGGAGATCGTGCCTTATATTGACGACAGCCCCTATGTGCTGCGTCCTGCCAACCTTCCTCCCCAGCAGCCCGGTCGTGGCTGGGGCGTTTATGAGACCAAAGTCGGCGATATCGCCGTGATCGACCTGATCGGCCGCTGCGGCATGGACTACACCCCGGACAACCCCTTCCTGCTGATGGATAAGATTCTCAAAAAGATCGACACCAAGCTGATTTTCGTGGAAATGCACGCAGAGGCTACCTCCGAAAAGCTGGCTATGGGCTATATGCTCGACGGCAAGGTCAGCGCCGTCTGGGGCACCCATACCCATGTGCCCACCGCAGACACCCAGATTCTGCCGAAAGGCACCGGATATGTAACCGATTTGGGCATGACCGGCCCTGCCAATTCCGTGCTGGGTATCGCCCCCAAGCTGTCCATCGACAAGTTCCGCGGAGAGCTGTACGCCCGCTATCAGTGTGCCGGCGGCCCCACCAAGCTCAACGCCGTCCTGTTCACCATCGATGCCGCCACCGGCAAGTGCAAAAGCGTAGAAAGAGTGGATGTCTATGATTAAGATTCTTCACAGTGCCGACTGGCATCTGGATGCACCGCTGGGTGGCTTCACCCATGTGCAGCGGGAATTTCTCCGGCAGAAAATGCTGAGACTGCCCGATATGATCGCAGATGTTGCCATCCGGGAGGGATGCCAGATCTGCCTGCTGTCCGGCGACCTGTTCGACGGAGCCTATACAAAAGAAAGTGCAGAGGCCGTTTATCGGGCGCTGGAGCGCATGGGGATCCCCGTGTTCATCGCCCCGGGAAATCACGACTATCTGTCAGATTCCAGCCCCTGGGTCCGGGAGACCTGGCCCGCCAATGTACATATTTTCAGGAAACAGGCCATCACCTCTCAGGTAGTTCCGGAGCTGGACTGCCGCGTATACGGCGCAGGCTTCCAGTCCATGGAATGTCCCGGACTGCTCGCCGATTTTCAGGCCGGCGGTCACGAGAAATACGCCCTGATGTTGCTGCACGCAGACCCCACCAGCACCGCTTCCCCCTACTGCCCTGTCACGGCTGCCCAGATTCGGGATGCAGGCCTTGACTATGTGGCTCTGGGTCACATTCACGCTGCCGGGCGCTTCGGTGCCGGAGCAGGTATGTGCGCATGGCCCGGCTGCCCCATGGGACACGGCTACGACGAAACGGGCATCAAGGGTGTGCTTGTGGTGGAGCTGGAGGAAAGCGCCCATGTGCGCTTCATTCCTCTGGATGTGCCACGGTTTTATGATTACTCTGCCGTTGCAGGAGATGACCCTGTAGGCGCAGTGGAGGCACTGCTGCCGCCCGGTGGCAGCGAGGATTTCTTCCGGATTCACCTGACCGGTGAAGTTCGGGACAATGCACTGGACCGCCTGAACGGTCGCTTCAGCCAGTACCCCAATCTGCGGGTTCTGGACGAAACCATTCCGGCGGGAGATATCTGGGAAACCGTGGGACAGGATTCTCTGGAGGGTATGTACTTCCAGATTCTGCACAATGCCATGGAGGGTCAGGATGCCGAGACTGTCGAAGCGCTGGAACTGGCTGCCCGGATTTCCCGGCAGATTTTACAGGGACGGGAGGTGGAGCTGCCGTGAAAATCTATTCCATGACCGCCACCTTCGGCAAGCTGGACGGAGTTACCCTGGAGCTGTCTGACGGCCTGAATATCATCACCGCCCCCAACGAGTGGGGAAAAAGCACCTGGTGTGCCTTCCTCAGTGCTATGCTCTACGGCATTGACACCCGGGAGCGCTCCACCAAAGACCAGCTGGCTGACAAAGAGCACTATCAGCCCTGGTCCGGCAAGCCCATGTCCGGCCGGATTCGGCTGGAATGGAACGGTCGCGACATTACCATCGAACGCCGCACCAAGGGCCGGATTCCTCTGGGAGAATTTATCGCCTACGAAACCCACTCGGGTCTGCCTGTGGAGCAGCTGCGTGCAGACAACTGTGGTCAGATGCTTCTGGGTGTGGAACGCAGTGTGTTTAACCGCACCGGCTTCATTCGGTTTACCGATCTGCCCGTACAGCAGGACGAAGCCCTGCGCCGACGGCTGAATTCTCTGGTCACTACAGGAGACGAATCCGGCAGTGCCGATCTGCTGGCAAAAAAGCTCCGGGAATACAAAAACCGCTGCCGCTATAACCGCAGCGGACTGATTCCCGATGTTCAGTCCCAGATCCAGACCCTGCAGCACCAGCTTCAGGAGCAGACCTCTCTGTCCCAGCAGGCACAGCAGCTGCAGTCCCAGATCGAAAAAACGGAAACCTATCTGGAGCAGCTGGAAGTCCACCGCAACACCCTGGCCTATCAGCAGTCCGCCGATGCAATCGGGCAGATGAAAGAAGCCGCCGAAACCGCAAAGGCCGCTCAGGCAGAACTGGACGATCTGGAAACCCAATGCAAGCGGCTACCTTCCCGGAGCGAGCTGCTGGGAAAGCTCGCCCAGGCCCAGGCGCTGCTGAAGCAGATCGATGCTACACCCATCAAACAGAAAAAATCCCTGCTGCCGACCATCGCCCTGTGGACACTTGCGGCTCTGGCTGCCGTCGGTGCCGTCTTTGCATGGCTGCAGCATTCCATGCCCGCAGGTGTGGGCACCTTTATCCTGTCGCTGATCTTCGTCATTGCGGCCTCAGTTGTGAACAACCGCCGCAGACAGTATGAACTGAACCGCCGCATTGAAGAAAAGCAGCTGGACGAACGCCAGGACGAGCTGACCCGTCAGGTGCAGCAGTGGGATCGCCAGCTGGAACTGGTGGAAAATCTGGAACGGATGCGCCGGGAGACCATTCAGGCAAAAATCCAGCTGCAATCTCTGCTGGCTATGGCGAAAAAAGCCGAAAAGCCGGATCAGGCAGACACGCTGACCATGGACGCAGAGCAGACTATGAATGAAATCACCCGGGCCAAAGAGCTGCTGCAGCGGTGCCGAATCCAGCTGGGTCAGTGTCAGGGCAAGATGGAAGTTTTGCCGGATGCAGCCATTCTGCAATCGCAGCTAGCCTTTGCTCAGCGGCGGCTGAAGGAACTGGAAAAGACCTATCGGGCACTGGATTTCGGTCAGAAGGCTCTGGAAGCTGCCATGCAGGAGCTGCAGCGGCGGTTTGCCCCCAGAATCACCCGCCGAGCAGGACAGTTTCTGAGCCGCCTGACTCAGGGACAGTACGACCGCATTTCCATCGGCGAAGACCTGAGCATTCAGGCTGCAAAGGAATCGGAAAACACCCTGCGCACTGCCCAGTGGCGCAGCGACGGTACTTCTGACCAGATGTATCTTGCCCTGCGG
This sequence comes from Oscillospiraceae bacterium, assembly GCA_020025595.1. Classification (GTDB taxonomy): domain Bacteria; phylum Bacillota; class Clostridia; order Oscillospirales; family Oscillospiraceae; genus Faecousia. The sequence continues at coordinate 35,658 of JAHHRV010000012.1, read as the reverse complement.
CTGGCAGTCTGGGAAGCACTGAACCCCCATGCACCGCTGGTGCTGGACGATGCGCTGATTCGCTTTGACCAGCAGCGTCTTTCGTGCGCACTGCAGCTTCTGAAGGAGCTGTCCAGACAGCGGCAGATCATCCTGCTGTCGTGCCAGGATCGGGAGCAGAATCTCACGAATCCGTAAAAGGATTCACAGTTCAATCCGCAACTGAACCTTTTCAAAGAGCCACCCAAGACCGGGTGGCTCTTTTTTTGCGTAAAAAAATGCCGCTGAGCATCTCAGCGGCATACAAAGAGGAAAGAAAAATGAAAAAGAATGGTTCAGATAGTTCAGTGTTTACTCGCCCAGGAACTCCATTGGGTCCATAGGCTCATCATTTTGGGTCACACTGAAATGCACATGGTCGCCCAGCGCATGCTCCATCAGAGCAGTGGTGCCGACACAGCCGATGGCATCGCCCATCTTGACTGTATCACCTGCCGCCACGCTGACTTCTTCTGCAAGGCTTGAATACTTGGTGGTATAGCCATTGTCATGGCGAATAACCACGGTTGTACCCATCTGGTCATCGTCATAGACCGTGTAAACCTTGCCGTCTGCTGCGGCGCAAACCTTGCTGCCGGTCTGTGCAGCGATATCCACGCCGTTGTGAACGCGCCAGTCTCTGGTGGTTTCGTTGTAGCCCAGACATTCCATGGCATACTCTGCCAGAATTTCGCCCTCCACAGGAGCGCAGGTTGCAGTTTTGGTCACTGCAGGCTTTGTGTTCTGGGTTGCCTGAGGCTGGGTTGCATTGGCAGACGCAGTCTCGCTGGGCTGGGTCTGTTTGTTTGTTTTGGATGCATCGGTGGAGATCACCGGTGTATCCAGGTTCTGAAGTGAGTCTACTTCATCGGCATTGTGGTAATATACATAGCCTGAGATCCCGATTGCTACAGCGCACAGGACCAGGGCTATGTAGTAGCCCTTGCCGCCAAAGTGACGACTTGTGTTTTTGTCGCTCATATTTAAGCACCTCCGAGGAGCAGTATTGCCACATTTCAACCACTTAAACCCATAGCATAAACTTTTTTCCAATAATTTTCGGACTACCCGCCCGCTCTTGTGCATACGCTTTGGTAACCATATCGAGGAGGGATCAACCATTGAAGCGTCTGGGCTGTTTGATTCTTACCATATTGATGATGCTGTCGGTGCTGACTCCGGCGGCGCAGGCACAGGAAATCGATTACCCCGGAAAATCCTATCTGCTGATGGATGCCGCCACAGGAACCGTCCTGCAAAGCCGCAACGAACACGAGCAGCTGGCTCCTGCCAGCGTCACAAAAGTCATGACGCTGCTGCTGATCATGGAGGCCATTGACTCCGGCTCCCTGCAGTGGACGGATACCGTCACCGCTTCGGAAGCTGCGGCAGCAAAGGGCGGCAGTCAGGTCTATCTGAAAGTGGGCGAAACCATGAGCGTGGAGGACATGGTCAAATCCATCGCTGTTTCCTCCGCCAATGACTGCGCCTGCGCCATGGCAGAGCATTTGGCAGGTTCTGAAAGTGCCTTTGTGGAAAAAATGAACGCCCGTGCCCAGGAACTGGGGATGAATGACACACATTTTGTGAACTGCACCGGTCTGGACGATGGGCCTGATGCATCCAGTCACCGCACCAGCGCCAACGACATTGCACTCATGTCCCGGGAGCTGCTGACCGTTCATCCGGAGATCAAACGGTTCACCACCATCTGGATGGACTCCGTCCGTGGCGGCGCATTCGGTCTGAGCAACACCAATAAGCTGGTGCGCTTTTACCCCGGCGCCACCGGTCTGAAAACCGGTTTTACCTCCGGTGCAGGATTCTGCCTGTCCGCCTCCGCTCTGCGCGACGGCATGGAGCTGATTGCCGTGGTCATGGGCTGTGAAACTTCTGCACAGCGCTTTTCCACCTGCCGCCAGCTGCTGGATTATGGCTTTGCAACCTACGCCCTGTACGAAGCCCCCGTTCCTGAGGATGCCTTCGTTCCGGTCAAACTGGGAAAATCCGACCAGGTGCATCTGGTTCCCCAGGGGAATACAAAGCTGCTGGTGGAAAAAGGAAACCTGTCCCGTCTGGATACAGAGATCGCCATCCTGCCGGAGGTCAGCGCCCCCGTCGAGCAGAATACAAAGCTGGGAGAGCTGTGTATAAAATCCGAAGATGAGATCCAGCTGCGGATTCCTCTGGTCGCAGAGCAGGCCGTGGAGCGCAAGGGTTTTCCGGATCTATTTTTGGAATTATTGAGTATGGTGTCCATGGCCAGAATGTGAAATTTAGTTAAATTTCCTAAAAAGCGTATAATATTTACTGTGATTCTGCATGGTTGCTATATGAATATCCATATGGTATGATATACCCATACCGGCGGAATGTGTCTACTCCACAAAATAGATTTGTTTCGTCACAAAAGGAGGAAAAACTTTTACCCGCAGGACTCGCGGTGCGGCAGTGTGGAGACCTGTCGTAATGCAGTGTTACCCTTCCATTGGTAACTGCGAGGTCACACGCGCGGAGGCGGTGTGATCGGAGTCGGAAATGTATGGCAAGTTTAAGTCTGAGAAATGTTAAGAAAATCTACCCGTTCAGCGGCGATGACACCAAGAAGAAGAAAAAGAAGAAGGGCGATGCTCCTGAAAAGAAGACCAACCTTCAGGTTACTGACAAGGGTGTTATTGCAGTCCACGATTTCAACCTGGAGATCAAGGATAAGGAATTTATCGTTCTGGTCGGTCCTTCCGGCTGTGGTAAGTCCACTACCCTGCGTATGATCGCCGGCCTGGAAGAAATCTCTGATGGCGAACTGTACATTGGCGACCGTCTGGTCAACGATGTAGCACCTAAGGACCGCGATATCGCAATGGTCTTCCAGAACTACGCTCTGTACCCCCACATGACCGTGTACGAAAACATGGCATTTGCCCTGAAGCTGCGTCATACTCCCAAGGATGAGATTGACAAGGCTGTTAAGCAGGCTGCTGAGATTCTGGATATCACCCAGTACCTGGGCCGTAAGCCCAAGGCTCTGTCCGGTGGTCAGCGTCAGCGTGTTGCTATCGGTCGTGCTATCGTCCGTAATCCTCAGGTCTTCCTGATGGACGAACCTCTGTCCAACCTGGACGCCAAGCTGCGTAACCAGATGCGTGCAGAAATCATCAAGCTGCGTGAACGTATTGATACAACCTTTATTTATGTTACCCACGACCAGACCGAGGCTATGACCCTGGGCGATCGTATCGTTATCATGAAGGATGGCTTCATCCAGCAGATCGGCACTCCTCAGGAAGTGTTCAACCATCCTTACAACCTGTTCGTTGCAGGCTTCATTGGCTCTCCCCAGATGAACCTGTTCGACGCAAAGCTGATCAAGAAGAACGGCAAGTACGCTGTTGTTCTTGACAACCTGACCGTCGAGCTGAGCGAGGAGAAGCAGGCTGCCCTGGCAAAGAACAATGTTGCTGAGCAGGATATCACTCTGGGCGTCCGTCCCGAGCATATCACCCTGTGCAACAACGGCGGCATCAGCGCTAAGGTCGATGTTTCCGAAATGATGGGTTCCACCGTCCACCTGCATGTCAATGCTCTGGGCCGTGATGTGGTTCTGGTTATTTCCACTATGAACATGACCGGTGCAGAAGTTGCTGCCCTGTCCAATGGTGCTACTGTTGGCTTCGAGTTCAACGGCACCGTCTGCCATGTCTTCAACAAGGAGACCGGCATCAACCTGGAAGCTTAATTTCCAAACATCAAAAGAGCCGCTGCTTCATTGCAGCGGCTCTTATTTGTAATTGTGTCTGTCGATTGATTCGATTTTGTTTCAGAAATCTTTATCTTGTCTATAATGCCAGAGGATCACCGGTTTCTCTGGTTTTCTTTATCTAATCACACTTTTTTTACACCAATTATGCAATTTCACCCGGTTGCGCAGCTATTTTCACTTGACAAAGCCTTTTTCACGCTGTAATCTGTGTTCTGTGTAGACTTTTTCCTTTGATGGCAAAAATCTTCACACAGCGCAGTTTATTCCGTCCAGGCTACGACAGATTGCCCCAAAAAGGGCGTTGCTTCGGGGAAGTGCCGCTTATTTTTTGCGCACTGGCTTTCTTTTTTCACGCCGCCCCGGCGCTGCAATAAACATGATCTGTCTGATTTGGATATACTGGATCAGAATGAAAATGCGATCCGGCTGAACCGCTGTCAACTTACGGCAGTTCAGTTGTCTTTGATGAAATAACGATTTGCGGGACCACCGCATGAGATAGGAGTATAAATATGAGTTATAATTGTCTCAATATTTTGAAGTGGACCGAAGCTCAGCTGAAATACCAGCATGATGTATCCCTGAAGAATGCTACTCCCCAGGAACTGCACGAGGCTCTCGGCACCGCTGTCATGATGGCGATCAGCGATAACTGGAGCAAGAGCAGAAAGACCCGTATGCCCGAAAGAAAGGCATATTATTTTTCCGCTGAGTACCTGATTGGCCGTCTGGTCTACAGCAATCTGTATAATCTGGGTATTCTCGATGAGATGAAGGAGCTGTTCGCCCAGCAGGGCGTGGATCTGGCATGTCTGGAAGAAATCGAAGACGATGCACTGGGCAACGGCGGCCTGGGCCGTCTGTCTGCATGTTTCCTGGACTCCGCAGCCAGCTGCAACCTGCCCCTGTCCGGTTACGGACTGCGTTATCGTTTTGGCCTGTTCAAGCAGACCTTTGATGACAACGGAAGTCAGGTAGAAGCCGCCGACGACTGGACAAAGTTCGGCGATCCCTGGTCTTACCGCCGGTATAACCACACCGTCAAGGTGCACTTCCCCGATCATACTGTTCTGGCTGTTCCCTATGATGTCCCCGTTATTGGCTACGGCACCAACAATATCAACACCCTGCGTCTGTGGCAGTGCGAAGCTGAAAGCGAACTGGACTTCAACGCATTTAACAACCAGGATTACCTGCGCGCACTGGATCAGAAGAACAAGGCCGAAGATATTACCCGTGTTCTCTACCCCAACGACTCCACCTGGGAAGGCAAGCGCCTTCGCATCAAGCAGCAGTATGTGCTGTCCTCTGCTTCCCTGCAGGATATGATGCGCGTATATAGACTGGCCCACGGCGATGATCTGAGCCATTTTGCAGATTACTATGCCATTCAGCTGAATGATACTCATCCTGCCATGTCCATTCCGGAGCTGATCCGTCTGCTGATGGTAGAAGGCATGGATTTTGAGAAGGCATTCTCCATTGCCCAGAAGACTTTCTCCTATACCAACCATACCGTCATGGGCGAGGCACTGGAAAAGTGGCCTCTGGATCTGCTGCGCAGCGTAGTTCCCGAAATTGCAGATATCATCTGCCGTATCGATGAGAAGATCCGCAGAGAGCATCCCGGCCTGTACATTATTCAGGACGATATTGCACACATGGCAAACCTGTCCATCTATGTAGGCAGCTACATCAACGGCGTTGCTGAGATCCATTCTCAGATTCTGAAGGATGATGTGTTCCACAACTGGTATTGTGAATTCCCCGAGCGGTTCCAGAACAAGACCAACGGCATCACCCCCCGTCGCTGGCTGGGCCTGTGCAACCCCGAACTGACCAAGATGATCTCCGATAAAATCGGCGGTGATTTCCTGAAGGACCTGGACCGGCTGAGCGAGCTGAAGCCCATGATCGACGACGATCTGGTCAACCAGTTTAATGCAGTCAAGCACCAGAAGAAGGAGCAGCTGTGCAAGGTCATTGCCCAGCACGAAGGCATCCAGCTGAACCCCGACTTCATTTTTGATGTGCAGGTCAAGCGTCTGCACGAGTATAAGCGTCAGTTGCTGAATGCTCTGTCTATTGTTGATATCTACTTCCGCCTGAAAGACGGCAGCCTGACCGACTTCCACCCCACCGTGTACCTGTTCGGTGCAAAGTCCGCACCCGGCTATGCCCGCGCCAAGGCGATCATCCGTTATATCAACCGCATCGCAAAGATGATCAACAACGATCCCGAGGTCCATGACAAGCTGAAGGTCGTATTTGTCCAGAACTATAACTGCTCCTATGCTGAGCATATCATCCCTGCCGCTGATATCTCCGAGCAGATTTCCCCCGCTGGCACCGAAGCTTCCGGTACCGGTAACATGAAGCTCATGCTCAATGGCGCTGTTACCCTGGGCACTATGGACGGTGCCAATGTGGAAATCGTGAAGGAAGCCGGCATGGAAAACAACTATATCTTCGGTGCAACCGTTGAGCAGATCAACGCTGCAAAATCTTCCTACTATGCCCGGGGCATCTACGATACCAATCCCCGCCTGCATCGTGCAATTGACACCTTGGTTGACGGTACCGTCCCCACCGATTACGACCAGAACGAGCTGTACCACGCTCTGCTGGACGGCACCTCCTGGCATATGGCAGACCACTATTACCTGCTGCTGGATTATGAATCCTATCTGGAAGCCAAACTGCGTGCCAACAGAGATTACGCAGACCGCCAGGCTTTTGGCAGAAAGTGCCTGCAGAACATTTCCAGCGCCGGAAAGTTCTCTTCCGACCGTACCATTCGTCAGTACGCTGATGAAATCTGGCACATCAAACCCACTCAGTACTAATATTTCAAAAGAGCCCCACAGGAATCCTGTGGGGCTCTTTTTATAATGGTTTATTTCCAGGAAGCATCGGGATCATACCCTTGGAATCCGCTTCACGAAATACAAAACTGTATTCAATATAGTCTTCCCGGCTGGACTGCTTCATTTTCAGCTCCATGAGATAAACCTGAAATGTTCCCCAGATAGGATGAACGAGCTTACCAAAAAGTTTTGCCGCCATGTAGACGGAAAGCGTGTTAAAATACTCTGCTGCTTTACTGCCCTGAAAGACACCGCTTCCTCGAATGACCCGGCACAGGGGCCCCAGTCCTTGATAATGAATACTGCCATCAGGATCTATGGTATACAGAGGTTCCATCTGGGCATCCACCTGAAACTTTTCCGGATTTTGCGGCCAGATAAAGTGCTCAAATTTGATTTTATCCATTTGTTTCCTCCCGTTCCAGCGCATATCCCCAGTGTTCCAGTTCCACCCCGGACTGGCTGTGAGAACATTTCTCCCCACTCCAATAGCAGTTGCGATATTGCTGAATCTGCCCGCCTTTGCGTACCGTCAGGCTAAAAGGCTCCTCCTGAACCTCCGGAATCTGTCTTCCGAAGGGAATTTTCTGTACCAGGCGAATTTTCCACCCGGTATTTGCACCGGGTATTACCCCCACAGGCTGACTCTGGCATACCGCACCAACCAGGCGTCTGTCCTGATTCTGTTCTGCATCGAATCGATTCGCATACTCCAGCTTCTCATTCTCAATAAAAACTTCCCATGGATTCCCCCGCATCCATTTTCCGTTTTCAAAAAACACGGGAATTCTGGCAGTTACCAGAACACAGAAGCTGTCACTTCGCTGCAAGTATTCCATCTGGGTGCAGGTGCAGTCAATATTGGCATCATACAGCGCTCCTGCCACACAGGCTGCTGCATTTTGACATTCCCATCCTCCCAGGCTTTGTGGACTGAGCACCCGAATTCCGATCATCACTTTTCCTTCAGCACAGTTCAGCGCCTTCATCTCCACCGCTGCCGCCGGCTCCGTCAGATGAAGCATCGTCCCTGTCGGATATGCTTCCATCACCGAAACCCCGGACTTTTCCAGAATTTCTGCAATCATCTGTACCCATTCATTTCCCACTTTGGCGTGCCACCTTTCTCGACGCACATTCCCCAGACATAAACCGCCTCAGCGCCCTCGCAGATCACCTGCGCATGGCGAAGCAGATAGTGTTTTTCCCCCGCAACGATTTCATCACCCTGCATCGCCTCCGGATCAACAGGGCCGATGTATATGTACCGGGAGGAATTCTCCAGCCCGGTAACTCCGGGCTGGAGGCGCGCATATTGTTCTGACTTTCCGGTCACCGGCTGTAAAAAGCCTTTCACGCTGTATTGCCTGCCATCGCGGCACAGCACCAGACTTTTTCCATAGCCCCGCAGGATTTTTTCAATCATCGTACGCATATCAAACCCTCTTAAAGGAGAATGAATCCATCAGATAGGGCCCAATCAGCAGTTCCGCCTGCCTGCGCAGGCAGTTTGCCGCCGCCGAGCTTCCGGATTTATGTACCGTCACATCCCCCACACGGAATGATTCCGGTGACATGGCCCCATCCGTTTCCGATAACGCCGCCAGAGCATATAAACTTGCCGCAGCGATAAAATCGCCTGTGCAGTCTTCTGCCGTAAGCCCTGCCCTCAGTTTCGCCGTCAGCGTATTTGCCGCACTCCGGCACAGCACCCGCAGCAGCGTTTTCTGCCGGTCATCCAGCTCCCCTGCAAGCAGAAGCGCCTGGGTATAAATCTGATTCAGCAAACTCATACGCGCAGCACTTTCACAGCACCGTCACAGATCTTGCCAAAGCCGGAGATAGAAGTGATCGCAGCTCGTTCCAGCTGACGGTCGATCAGCTTGTCGTATTCCACCAGTACATCGCCGGCCCGTACCAGCTCCAGCGCATAGCGGTTGTCCATACCGATGATCACGCCGTCTTCCACGCAGCCGGTTCTGTGCAGCTGTGCGCCCAGAGGAGTGGTCAGCTGACCGGTGCCCTGGAAATTCAGACCGGTCAGAGGATTCTGCAGCTCGGGAATCTTCAGCAGCTTCGTCATCATGCCGCTGTTGCACAGCATACCGTTCATGGTGTAGGGATCAAACTGCCCCCAGAATTCCACCAGCTGATCGTAACCCAGATTGCCGCTGGTGCCGGAAATAGCGCCTGTGCCCACCTTGCAGACTTCCGCAGGATTGTCGTTGCCATCGCCGTTGACCAGAACATTCACTGCATCTGCCAGCTGCATTTTCTGAATATAGCTGCCGATCTGGCGCAGCATTACGCTGAACAGATCCAGCTTCTGGAAGCGGACTGCTTCGTAGCTTGCCACCAGCATACGGCCGCGCTTGGTCAGGTTAATCAGATGATCCTTGGTCTTGACCTTGGTTGCAGGAATAGAAGCGCCCTCTGCAACGACCTTCATACCGACTTCCTCTTCATCTGCCTCAGAGTAGATGGAGCGGTAGTCCATGGCATCAATCACAGTGGTGGTGGCGGTAATGCTGGGCAGGATGTCATTTTCCTCCATACCCTGACGAACCGCACGGGCGATGTACTCAGGGAACAGGACCGCAGAATCCATATTGCGGAAGAACTTTTCCACAGTGGAAGAACCGGCACCCTTGACCTTAATGCCGAAGCGCTTCAGCTGACGCTGAAAAGCATCAGTCCCCTCCAGCGCAGTGCCGCGATAGTTTTCGCTGGGGTCCATAGACTCCAGAACCTGGGTAAAATTCATACCCTCCTGGCGATACATACCCTTTTCCAGTCTCAGATTATCATAAGCCATTTTCATTTCCTCCTTACAGTTCGATGATTGCGGTCTTTGCGCTGTCATCAACGCTGACCACCAGATAAGACTTGCCTGCAGTGTGTACCTTCACGCCGCCGTTGCCGTCTGCCACCAGAATCTGATAGCCCACCTTGGGTGCGCTGCCGGTGAAGGCAACTTCTGCAAAGCCGTGCAGCTGGACACCAGCGAAGCCCTTGCGTACGGATTCCACCTTGCCGCAGAATGCGTTTCCGGCCTCACAGGGTGCAACCTTGCCGTTTTCAGCCATCTTGCACAGAGTTCCTACCTGAGCAGAATCTGTTGCAAAAGTAGCACTGATGTGACCGATTTCCTCAAAAGATACGTTCATACTGTTCCCTCCAATGTAAATATGTTTTCCGGTTTCCCGGTAAAACTCAAATGAGATACCCGCTTTCCACACTGCACTGCGTTTTGCTGCAGCCCAGCTGCATCTGCATGGGATAGCTTTTTACCATGCGCTCGTTCAGCGCATCCTTGAACTTCATCAGCTCCTCCGGAGCCATTTTCCCGGCTGCCGAGCGAAGGACCGGTTCCTCGATCCCCACATCCAGTGAAAGACACATCCGCACCACATCGTCTTCCAACTGTTTTGCGTATTGCTTGCCCAGCTGTGCCATCTGAAACATCACCCGGAATTCCTCCTGGGCGCCATATTCATCTGCCAGTTCCTTCAGACTGATTCTGCGTTTGTTCAGTCCCTTGAGAACACCTGCATTGGGCTGTGCCGGAACCGCCACAAAGGAAAATTCATACGCATCCACAGGATTTCTCAGGATCGCGCAGCAAACCTGACCGTCGTAGATTTCTCCCTTGCCGTGCCCACAGCTTCCGTATTCCGCGCCGCAAATAGAGCATACACTCTCGCCCATAGCGCATCCCACGGAAACTTCCTTTTTGATACCTGCTTCAATGTCGGCGATCCACTCGTCTCCGTCGCCGCCTCTTCGGATGTAGGCCCACGCCTTGATGAAGCTGACTCCATCCTGACACACAACCTCTGTGGAAAAAATTCTCGCCAGCTGTCCGCTGGAGGACCACTTGTGGTCCACAATACCGCTTTTTCCAATAAACATCTTGGCAAGCTCCGGCAGAGCCGCCGTGTCAAACCGTTCATAATCCCGATCGATCTGATCGTCACACAGCCGCAGAGAAAAAACATATACCTGCTCTTTGGTCAGTTCCGCTTTTGCCAGTGTGTTGATTGCCATCAGCTGCTGCTCTGTGGGCACACCGGCTCCTTCGGCGTGACTTTCCTTGCGAATATCCATAGTTTACTTACCTCCTTCGTTTATAGCTGATAATGTTTCAGCCGCCTGAGCCTGATACAGATTGGCCTTTGCCTCTTCCGTCATGTCCTGCAGACTGATGTCATCCCAGATGATCTCCACCTTGGGTTCCAGCCCTTCCAGCGCCAGATAGGTTCTGCAGACCTTCTCCAGCACAGGCTCTACCATTCTTCTCAATGCCCAGATCTCGCTGGTCAGCAGATCTGCCTGCTGACCGCTCATGCGTTCGGTGGTGCTCCAGCTGAAGCCCAGCAAAAACGGAGGCAGTCCGGTTTTGGCAATCAGCTGCTCCAGAAGCTGGCGCACCGGGACTTGGGAATCCAAAATGGGGCTTTCGCTGCCAATCACCTTGATTTCCACATCTCCAACCGCCACAAAGTCTCGAACCATGCCGTTTTTCCCGTCTTCCATGGCTCTTGCCCATTCGCTGGCAATCTGGTTGCCCCGCTCCTGAGCGGTAGCGCTGTCCATGTTTTCATCATTCTTGCAAATTACGCTGTAGCGCACATTTCCTGCCCGCTCCCAGTTGGCTCCAATAGTCTGATAGATTTTCAGCAGGATATCCGCCATAAAAGGCATTCCCCTGAAAATGCTCACCCCGTAGGGATGCTCCGGTTCCGGCTTCATGGTGGTAAACAGCAGCAGATTCTGATAGGGCAGCGGACGAACCTGTCCATTTTCGTCCATTGCGCACAGTTCCACATCCAGCGCAGAATCCTTCTCCCTGATCTGCAGCTGAGTCACATCTCCCCAGCATACCGCACGCAGCCGATTGCCAGCTACAACCATCTCTCCTACTGCCCTGCCATAGGTCAGCAGGCTGTCCACATAGGCAGTTAAAAAGCTGTCAATTCCGAACTGACCTCTTCCGCAGTTTACCGTTTTCAGGAACTGCTGCAGCTTTTTTGTTGTTGCATCCGATCCGCACTTCACATCAAATCCGCCGGAAAGTCGAACCAGCTTTCCCACCGCCGCATCCAGTACCGGAATCGCCTCGCGAATCTGGTGATAGATTCGTTCCTCCCCGCCTCCCAGAGGGATATACCCTCTAAGCGAACCGAAGGGATGGCTGTTTCCCGACCGGATCTGGCAGCTCGCCACCAGAGGCCCCGTTTCCTTTTTTCGCTTCAACACTTTCTTCTCCCCTTTCTCAGCTTCTGCGCTGTACGCTGCTCACCGCAAATCCCGATTGGCTGCCGCCCAGCACCGTACTGACGAAATAGCGCATATCATCCATCGCATGATCGTGTTCTTTTTTCACTCGATCCTTTGTACCTGATTTCAGATCCCAGACATACTCTTCCATCTCCCGCAGACAGTCTGCACAGCTGTCGCAGATCACGATTTTTCCACATTTCAGTAACTGAGCTGTGGAACGAATCCCGGAGATCACATCATTTTTTGCCTGCCGGACATTCCAGCCTTCCTTGCGAAGCACCCCGATAAAGCTGGCAGCCGAGGGGTCTACAATTACCGCCGTGATTTTCCGGTCCCCCGCCAGTTCTGCCAGAGCCTGCGCATACTCTCCGTCGGTCATCTGACGCATTTCCCGGCGGGAGGCAAAATAGAATTCCTTCACCCGGTACCAGATCCCGTTTTGTAATCCCCACAGCCCCATGCTGGTGGGGTTTACCGTGCCGTAGTCGCAGGAAATGTACCACTTTTCAAACTGCCCCGACGGTACAGGCTGTACCATCTCCGGCTCAAAGAAGTCGTATACCCTTCCTTCCGCCTGGGCCCATTGCCCCAGTACGAACCGCCGGTAGAAAACGCCTGAATAAAGTCTTTGATACCGCCTGCGAATCTGCTCTGACAGCGACGGGTTGTCATCCATCATAAAGTGCAGATGCAGACAGTTGCGCTCCTGCGCCTCCAGAATCCACTGCTTGTAAAACCAGTGGCTGGGGCCGGCGGGGTTGCAGTTGAACCACAGCCTGCTGCCTGTTACCGAACATCTGGCACAGGCCTGCTCCACAAAGCTTTTGGGCATCAGCACCACTTCGTCGAATAACACACCGGACAGCGTCATGCCCTGGATCAGCGCAGCGGAGCTTTCGTCCCGTCCGCCGAAGATGTAGTATTCGTTGGTGTGTCCTGCAAATGTCACACGCACCAGATTTTCCGTCCGTTTTTCCTTCCATTTTGCACCCAGCGCACCGATCTGCGGCAGAATTTCCGACAGTACATTTCTGCGCAGCGCTGCGATGGTTTTTCCGCACAGCGCAAATTTTCTCCCGTCAAAACAGCTCTGAGCCCATAAAAAGAAGCCCAGCCCCATGGCAAGGGTCTTGCCCGATCGCACCGCACCATCACATACGATGGCTTCGCACTCAGCATAAGGACTTCCCGGCATCCACCAGTTCATGGCACATTTTTGCTTTGCAGAGAAACCTGTGTACTTCATACATTCTCCTCAACCGAAGACTGCAATGCCAGAATCAGTTCTTCCACATGGGAACTGTCGTCGCCTGTGGAAGCCGACAGCTGTTCCAGAGCCTTCAGCCGATCGATCAGTTTGATTTCCACCATTCCTTTTTCGCTTCGCTTGATTTCGCTGAGCAGGCTCAGATCCAGTCCTGCCAGATTCGGCATTTCCTCCAGAGCAAGTCTGACGCAGTCGTTTGGCTTGCCAAAGGCCAGCTCAGCCAGGCGCCGTGTCACATCTTCCTTGCGAATCTGTCCCTGTCGAATCCGCTGTTTCAGGGATTTCCCCTGATTATCCATCTGCTCCAATCCCTTTAGCCTCCTTTCAACTGTGTGTTCAAATCAGTGGGAAGTTGTCCTGTTTCGTGCAACGCACACAGTGAATTCTTGACAAATTCACCCTCTGCGCTATAATAAAAGTATCATAGCGGGCATTGCCCAAAAGGAGTATAATTATGTATTATCGTATGACCGTTGCCGGTCTGGAGCGAGATCTTCCCATCTGTAAGGTATCCGATACCCTTTCCATTGCAGGTTTTGTTATTTTTGGCGATCAGGAGCTGACCGTAGCCTGTGCCCGTGAGCTTCTTGCAAAAGCCCCCGAGTACGATTACATCATCACCGCCGAAGCCAAGGGCATTCCTCTGGCACACGAGATGGCACGCCAGCATGGCGATGCAAAGTACATTCTGGCTCGCAAGGGTCCCAAGCTGTATATGCGTGATATCATGGATGTGGCTGTCCATTCCATCACCACCGCCAAAGAGCAGCACCTGTACCTGGACGGCGCCGACGCTGCACTGATGAAGGGCAAGAGAATCCTCATCGTAGACGATGTCATCTCCACCGGTGAAAGCCTCTCCGCTCTGGAAGCTCTGGTTGAGAAGGCCGGCGGCAACATCTGCGGCCGTATGTCCATTCTGGCAGAGGGCGATGCTCAGGATCGTCCCGACCTGATTTACCTGGAGAAGCTCCCCCTGTTCCACCCCGACGGAACTTTAATGGACTAAAGAAAATAGGGCGCACTGGTTTTCAGTGCGCCCTATTATATTGTTTGGAGGTGATTCTCATTCAGCACAGACCTGATAACTATCAAATCATGGCCCGGCAGGCGCAGCAGCTGTTTCTGACTTATGACCAGTCAGCCATTATTGAAAAATCCCCTGTAACATATGATGAAAAATACCTGTACCTTCCGGTGCTGGACCAGGTTTGCCGGATTGACCGAAAGAGCGGTGATCTGTGCTGGTCAGCCCCCGACGGCAGCTATGTCCCCAGCACCGCTGCCAGTGACCGTCTTACCATATTCGATTATTTGTGCGATGCAAAAAAGGATCGTTGCCTGTCCAGAACCTGGCAGGCGATGGCAAATTTCGGTCATTTGTTCCATTCGGGGCTTTTGGAGGAATCCAATCCCTCAGAGCTGGAAAAATGTATTGATCTGCACCCGGATCGCTTTCATTCTGCCTGCCAGAAGCTCCACGGCACCCCCTTTCCGAATTGCGATATTGGGTATAAACTTTCATTTTTCCCGGATATGCCCCTGGTTTTGCAATTCTGGCATTCAGATGACGAATTTCCTGCGCAGCTTCGATTTTTCTGGGATAAAAACGCACTTTCCTATCTCCGATACGAAACCATGTATTACGCTGTCGGCATTTTGCAAAACAGACTTTTAGCGTTAATGAATCCATAAAACAGGGTATTTTCCCATCATTTCCCATCATTTTTTTCACGAATATGGGCAGAGGCGAAAAACCTCCCCATGGGGATACAAAAATAAACAACAAATCTAGTAAAATCACCGATTGACTTTTAACAATATAACGAATAAAATGATATCGATACACAGTATGTGCGGAAGTGTCGTTTGTTCCAGTTCCGCTGGAAAATGTATCAGACCACATATTTATTACTTACTTAGGAGGAATTACATTGGATCGCTTAATCACTGTTGAAGAACTGGAAGCGGCAACCAATTCCTTGCTGGAAAACGGCAAGAAGGTCGGCGCTGACTCCTGGCAGCAGCGCGTCAAGAACCAGACCCCTCACTGTGGCTTCGGTGAAGCAGGCACTTGCTGCCGCATTTGCTCCATGGGCCCCTGCCGCATCACCCCCAAGGCCCCTCGTGGCATCTGTGGCTGTGATGTTCACGGCATCGTTGGCCGTAACTATCTGAAGTTCACCGCTGGTGGTGCAGCAGCTCACTCCGATCACGGCCGTGAGATCATGCACACCCTGCATCAGACCAAGGCTGATGGCAACTATCAGGTCAAGGATCCCGAAAAGCTGATTCGCATTGCGAATGAGTGGGGCATTGAGACCGAGGGCAAGGACATTTATGAACTGGCTCACGAAGTTGCAGAAGTCGGCCTGATGGAATACGGCAAGCCCTTCGGCTACCAGAAGTTCCTGAAGCGTGCTCCTGAGCATACTCAGAAGCTGTGGGAAGACGCTGGTCTGCAGCCCGAGGCTATTGACCGTGAAATCTCCCGCTCCCTGCACATGACCCATATGGGCTGTTCTTCTCTGCCCGAGGCACTGATTCACCAGTCTCTGCGCGTTGGCCTGTCCGACGGCTGGGGCGGTTCCATGATGGGCACCGAGTTCTCCGACGTTCTGTTCGGCACTCCCAAGCCCGTTGATACCACTGCAAATATCGGCGTTCTGGAAAAGGACATGGTCAACATCATTGTTCACGGCCACGATCCCTCTCTGTCCGAAATGATCGTTCACTACGCAAACGACCCCGAGATGATCGCTCTGGCCAAGTCCGTTGGCGCTAAGGGCATCAACATCGCCGGCGTATGTTGTACTGCAAACGAAGTCGCTATGCGTCACGGCATCCCCATGGCCGGTAACTTCCTGAGCCAGGAGAACGTTGTTCTGACCGGCGCATGTGAAGCTATTGTTGTTGACGTGCAGTGTATCTTCCCTGCACTGGGCCCCCTGTCCAAGTGCTTCCACACCAAGTTTGTTACCACTTCTCCCATTGCTCGTATTCCCGATTCTGAGTTCATTCAGTTCAACGCTGAGACCGCAGGCGAGAATGCAAAGGCAATCGTGAAGATGGCTGTTGAAAACTTCACCAACCGTAAGACCGACCTGGTCAACATCCCCGATCAGAAGACCAACGCTCGTGTTGGCTACTCTGTCGAGGCTATTGTCAAGGTTCTGGACGGCGTTGCAAACTCCCAGGTTGACACCTTCGGCACCACCAAGCCTCTGCTGGAGTGCGTGACTTCCGGTGTTCTGCGTGGCGCAGTTGCAATGGTCGGTTGTAACAACCCCAAGGTTCGCCCTGACTACGCTCATATCGAGCTGATGAAGAAGCTCATTGCTAACGATATCATCCTCATCGTTTCCGGTTGTTCCGCTCAGGCTGCTGCAAAGGCTGGCCTGCTGGATCCCGTTGTCGCCAAGGAATACTGCGGCGCAGGTCTGAAGCGTGTTTGCGAGCTGGCAAACATTCCTCCCGTGCTGCACATGGGCTCCTGTGTTGATATCTCCCGTATGCTGATCCTGGCATCCGAGCTGTCTAAGGATTCCGGCATTCCCATTGCACAGCTGCCTGTCGTTGGCTGCGCTCCTGAATGGATGTCCGAGAAGGCTGTTTCCATCGGTAACTACGTTGTTGCTACCGGTCTGGATACCTTCCTGGGCGTTGATCCTTACGTCAGGGGTTCCAGCGAGATCTGTGAGTGGCTGACCGGCGAGACCGGCATCAAGAAGTGGGTCGAGGCTAACTACACTGTCGAGACCGACATTGAGAAGCTGGGCGACAAGATGATCGAGTGCATCGAGTCCAAGCGTGCCGCTCTGGGCATCTAATTTCCATAAAGAAGGTTCCTTTACATGAAAGTAGCAATTACCGGCAAGGGTGGCGTGGGTAAAACCACCCTCGCCTCCACCTTGGCCCGGCTTTATGCCGCAGAAGGCCGTCAGGTTCTTGCCGCAGATGTAGACCCGGATGCAAACCTCGGTTTGGCTCTGGGTTTCTCTCCGGAGGAAGTCAATTCCATCGTCCCCATCTCCAAGATGCGGACTTTGGTTGAGGAAAGAACCGGCGCCAATGAGGCCAATAAGTTTTTCAAACTCAACCCCAGTGTTGCTGACATTCCCGACAAGTATGCCAAAGAGATCAACGGTGTCAAGCTGTTGGTTATGGGTACTGTTGATGTGGGCGGCAGCGGCTGTGTCTGTCCCGAGCACGTGATGCTGAAGGCAATTCTTTCTGCCCTGACCTATCGTAAAGACGATGTGGTCATCATGGACATGGAAGCAGGCCTGGAGCACCTGGGCCGCGGCACTGCAGCCAATATGGATCAGTTCATCGTGGTCATCGAGCCCGGTGCCCGCAGCATCCAGACTTACGGCAATGTCAAGAAATTGGCTGCTGATTTGGGTGTTAATCGAGTGCGCGTGGTGGCCAATAAGGTTCGCAGTGAAGATGACGAGGCATATATCCGCGAGCATATTCCTGCCGAAGACCTGTTGGGCTTCATCCATTATAATACCGAGGTTATCGAGGCTGATCGGCTTGGAAAGTCTCCCTACGACATGAGTCCAACCGCAATTGACGAAATCAAGAGAATCAAATCTGTCATCGATGGCGATGAATTAAATTAGGAGGAAGAACCGTGACTTTATTTGAACGTGTTTTTGGCGGTAACGACGCCGTTTACGGCCTGACCGTAACCGCTGTTGATAATGCAATTGCCCAGTATGGCGAGAGCCAGGCAGTGTCTTTCCCTGACACTGCATATGCTCTGCCCTGCTACTATGGTGTGACCGGTGTCAAGGTCACCACTCTGGGCGAAATGAAGGCTGCTCTGGATGTCATCAAGTCTCTGATGACTCGTGAGAGCCGTCTGAATGATGCTTTCATGTCCGGTGTTGCAACTGCTCTGTGTGCTGAGTTCATCGAGGCTCTGAAGTACCTGAACGGTGCAACTCCCTACGAGATGCCCTGCTACGGCCACCTGGCTGATGCTGTGATCCGTAACCTGGGTGTTCCTCTGGTTACCGGCGATATCCCCGGTGTTGCTGTTATTCTGGGTGAAGCTCCCTCTGCTGACGAAGCAGTCGAGCTGGTTAAGAGCTATCAGGCTCAGGGCATCCTGGTCACTCTGGTCGGCGGTGTTATCGACCAGCTGATGGAAAAGGGCTTCAAGACCGGCGACAATGTCCGTGTCATTCCCCTGGGCAAGGATGTTACCTCCGTTGTCCATGTCGTTTCCGTTGCAGTCCGTGCTGCTCTGATTTTCGGCAACATCGCTGGTGGCGATGCAGCCGGTCTGATGAAGTACACCTTCGAGCGTGTGCCTGCATTTGTTAACGCATTCAAGCCTCTGGACGATGTCATCGTTGCTTGCGGCGCTGGCGCTATCGCACTGGGCTTCCCTGTTATCACCAACGAGACTGAGAACATCTTCCGTGTTCCCAAGTCCCTGATCGTCCAGGAGGATGTTTCCAAGTTCAACGCAACCTCTCTGGAAGCTCGTGACATCAAGCTGAAGATCACCAAGATCGACATTCCTGTCTCCTTTGCTTCCGCATTCGAAGGCGAGATCATCCGTCGTGGCGATATGCAGATTGAAATCGACGGTTCCCGTAAGGACTGCTTCGAGCTGGTTACCACCACTGATCCTCTGGAGATCGAAGACCACAAGATCACTGTCGAAGGCCCCGAGCTGGACGAGCTGGAGCCCGGCAGCAAGATTTCCGCTTCCTACACCATCGAAGTTGGCGGCAAGAACATGCAGCCTGACTTTGAGGCTGTTATGGAGCGTAAGATCCACTCCTACCTGAACTGCATCGAAGGTGTCATGCACACCGGTCAGCGTGATATGATCCGTATTCGTATCTCCAAGACTGACTACGAAGCAGGCTTCCGTCTGAAGCACCTGGGCGAAGTTCTGTACGCAAAGATCAAGTCCGAGTTCGACGCTGTCGTTGATAAGTGCCAGGTCAAGATCGTTGTCGGCGACGAGCCCAACAAGGAACTGCGTGCTCATGCAAACGAAGTCTTCAACAAGCGTGATGACCGTCTGAGAAGCATGACCGACGAATCCGTCGATACCTTCTACACCTGCACCATGTGCCAGGCCTTCTCCCCCAGCCATGTTTGTATCGTTACCCCCGAGCGTCTGGGTCTGTGTGGCGCCGTGTCTTGGCTGGATGCTAAGGCTACCAACGAGCTGGATCCCACCGGTCCCTGCCAGATTGTTCCCAAGAACAACTGCCTGGACGAGAAGCTGGGCCGTTATGTAGACGTTGATGAGGCTGTTAACAAGTACTCCCATGGCGCTCTGGAGCATGTTACTCTGTACTCCCTGTTCCAGGATCCCATGACCTCCTGTGGCTGCTTCGAGTGTATCTGTGGTGTCGAGCCTGTTTCCATGGGCGTTGTTATCACCTGCCGTGAGCATCCCGGCATGACTCCTCTGGGCATGACCTTCTCCGAGATGGCTTCCATGACCGGTGGTGGTGTGCAGACTCCTGGCTTCATGGGCCATGGCAAGCACTTCATCTCCTCTCACAAGTTCATCGCTGCTGAAGGCGGTCCCGGCCGTATCGTTTGGCTGCCCAAGCTGCTGAAGGATCAGATCCGTGACCATCTGGACGCTACCGCTAAGGAAATGTACGGTATTGACAACTTCACCGACATGATCGCTGATGAAACCGTCTGCACCGAGGATCCTGAGCAGCTGCTGGCATTCCTGACCGAGGTTGGCCATCCTGTTCTGAGCATGGAGCCCTTCGATATGTAATTCCCCGTAATGCATTAAGCGTTACAGTTCAAACGAGTGTCGTCCTGAATAGGATCAGACCATAAAAAGTTAAGAGCCGATGTGATTTGCTTCACATCGGCTCTTTTTGATGATAAAAACATCCACAGCGATTACCATATCCCTGTGGATAAAATAATCGACTGTCAGTACATACCCGTGTGCCGACAGCCGTTTTGTATTTTACGCTTTTTTCTTTCGTGATACCTTACCCAAAATTACAGGCAGCAGATTCATGATAACGGAAATCGCTACCAGAACCCACAGCGCATAATTCATAGTAGGCGCAACATCCTCAATCGCTGCCCAGTCTCCGCTTATTGCCCAGGCAGAAATCATGTGATACTCCGCACACATGGTCAGCGCCGTGAAGGATAATCCTAACCCCATCCACAGAGAGCTGTCTTTTCCTTTTGAAAAACTGTACAGATTCATGATCGTCGCTGCAATTGCAGCCACACCTAAAGCCAACCACATATCCGGTTCTCCTTTCCGCTGATGCAGCATCCCGATTTTCTGTGTTACCAAGCTCAATATAGCATTTGCAGCAAGCTCTGTCAACGGCAGGTATCCCGTATCACAGCCCGCCATATTGGCTGCAATTCATGATTTATTCGGCTGTTTTTCCTGAATTCAGCAGTATAAGAAAAAGCCCGCCTGAAAAAGGCGGGTACTCTGGGAATATTCTATCATGCATCCTTGCCGAAAGTCAATAGATGTCCTTGCCAGTCTTTTGTAAAAAAAGAGCGCCTATTTTTGGCACCTGTTTTCGACCTTTTTTCTTTTCTAACCTCATTAAATATGATATACTAAGCGAAGAATATATATTGGAGAAGAGTTTGAAATGAGTAAGATTGGTTTTGATAATGAAAAATACCTGACCACTCAATCTGAGCAAATCCGCAAGCGCATTGCCCAGTTTGGCGGTAAACTGTATCTGGAATTTGGTGGAAAGCTGTTCGATGATTACCATGCCTCCCGAGTTCTCCCCGGTTTTGAGCCGGACAGCAAGATCCGTATGCTGCAGCAGCTGAAGGACGATGTGGAAATCGTCATCGTCATCAACGCCGCAGATATTGAAAAGAATAAAGTCCGCAGCGACCTGGGCATCACCTATGATTCTGATGTCCTGCGTCTGATCGACACCTTCCGGGAGCTTTCCCTGTATGTGGGCAGCGTCGTGCTGACCCGCTATACCGGCCAGGCAACCGCAGATGCTTTCCTGAATCGCCTGGAATCTCTGGGCATCCGCTGCTATAAGCATTATAACATTCCCGGCTACCCCAGCGATGTCAAGCGCATCGTCAGCGACGAAGGCTTCGGTATCAACGACTACATTGAAACCACCCATTCTCTGGTTGTCGTGACCGCCCCCGGCCCCGGCAGTGGCAAGATGGCTACCTGTCTGAGCCAGCTTTACCACGAGCATAAGCGGGGTATTACCGCCGGATATGCCAAATTTGAAACTTTCCCCATCTGGAATCTGCCTCTGAAGCACCCTGTGAACCTGGCATACGAAGCAGCCACCGCAGATTTGAACGATGTCAACATGATTGACCCCTTCCATCTGGAAGCTTATGGCGAGAAGGCCGTAAACTACAACCGGGATGTGGAGATTTTCCCGGTTCTGAATGCCACCTTCGAGCAGATCCAGGGACATTCTCCTTACCAGTCCCCCACCGATATGGGCGTCAACATGGCAGGTAACTGCATCATCGACGATGAAGTCTGCTGCGAGGCCTCCAGAAAAGAGATTCTCCGCCGTTACTACGCCGCCTGCGTGGATCATATCCGCGGAAGCGCCAATGAAGATACCATCCGCAAGCTGGAGCTGGTCATGAATCAGGCCAATGTGACCACAGATATCATGCCCGCCGTTGCAGCAGCTCTGGAAAAGGCCGAAGCCACCGGCGCACCGGCCGGAGCCATGGTTCTCCCTGACGGCAAAGTGATCACTGGCAGAACCTCTTCCACCCTGGGCGCTGCCTCTGCGCTGCTGCTGAATGCACTGAAGGCTCTGGGCGGAATTGACGACAGCAAGCACCTGATTGCTGCACAGGTTCTGTCCCCCATCTGTGAGCTGAAGACCCAGTATATGGGCCACAGCAACCCCCGCCTGCATACTGACGAAGTGCTTCTGGCGCTGACCATTTCTGCAATGAATGATCCTCTTGCACAGCGTGCCAAGGAGCAGCTCAAGAATCTGCGTGGCTGCGAAGCGCATTTTTCCGTCATTCTCAGCGACGAAGACGAGCGTCTGCTGCGCCATCTGGGTATCCATGTCAGCTTTGAACCCCGCTACGAAACCAGCCGTCTCTACCACAAATAACCAAACCCCGCCAGTTATTGGCGGGGTTTTTCATATCATGCATGGAACTTGCGCACTATACGCATCTTTCAATAGACATTCCCGATTCCACTTGGTATAATTAAAATCGTATGAGCATAAAACTTCCCAGCGACAATTCCTAAAAGAAAGAAGGATTATACCAATGACAATGTATATTCTCAAGATCATATCCTTGCTTGGTGGACTTGCACTGTTTCTGTTCGGTATGGATGTCATGGGCAAAGCCCTGGAACGGCAGGCTGGTGGCAAACTTCAGACCATCCTTGCAAAGATGAGTTCCACAGTCATGCGTGGCTTTTTCCTGGGCATGGCCGTCACAGCGGTCATCCAGTCCTCGTCAGCCACAACCGTCATGGTCGTCGGTTTTGTTAACTCTGGCATTATGACCCTGAAACAGGCCGTGGGTGTCATTATGGGTTCCAATGTCGGTACCACAGTAACATCCTGGATTCTGTCTCTGACTGCCCTGGAAGGTGACAGTCTTCTGGTTCAGATTTTCAAGCCTACCACCTTGGCTCCCCTGCTTGGAACCATCGGCATCATCCTGTTCATGTTCACCAAGTCCGAGCGCAAAAAGGGCATCGGCACCATTATGCTGGGCTTCATGGCTCTGATGACCGGCATGCAGCTCATGGGCGACTCCATGAAATTCCTGGAGCAGGAAGCATGGTTTGCAGACCTGATGATTTCCTTCTCTAACCCCATTCTGGGTATTCTGGCCGGTGCGATCCTCACCGCTGTGATCCAGTCCTCTTCCGCATCTGTCGGTATCCTGCAGAGTATGTGTGCCACCGGTGCCGTTACAACTGGCACTGCGCTGCCCATCATCCTCGGTCAGAACATCGGTACCTGTGTCACTGCAATGATCTCCACCGTCGGTGCCAACCGCAATGCCCGCCGTACCGCTATCGTGCACCTGTATTTTAATGTCATCGGCGTGCTGATCTTCGTGCTGATTTTCTACGGCATCGGCGCGATCTATCCCTGGAACTTCCTGCATGAAGCTGCAACTCCCTTTGATATTGCAAAGATCCACACCGCATTTAATATCGTCACCACCCTGGTGATGCTTCCCTTGCACGGTGTTCTGGAGCGTATGGCAGTTCTGTCCGTCCCGGACAAGTCCTCTTCCCCAGAGCATACCGAACTTCTGGACGAGCGTCTGCTGGCTACCCCCGCAGTTGCTGTCCAGCGTGCCCATGAAATCGCCAATCGTATGGCAAAGGTAAGTGCCGATGCTATCCACCTGGCCATCGGCCTGACCAAGCAGTACGACGAAAAGACTATGGAGAAGGTCAAAGAGCTGGAGGATGAATCCGACCGCTATCAGGATGCTCTGGGCACCTATATGGTGAAGCTGTCCAGCGCAAACCTGGCTGTCAACGATAACCGCACATTGAATACCCTGCTGTATTCCATCAGCGACCTGGAGCGAATCGCCGACCACGCAGTTGCCATTGCAAAGGCCGGCAAGGAGATTTCCGAAAAGAACATCAACTTCTCCGCACAGGCAAAGGCCGAGCTTGCCATTCTGGAGCAGGCCGTTATGGATGCCGTTGACCGCACCGTAGAAGCCTTCGTTGCAAACAATCTGTCCCTTGCCAAGAAGGTCGAGCCTCAGGAGCAGGTTATCGACAGTCTGGTCCGTGAGGTCAAATCCCGCCATGTCCGCCGGCTGCGCGACGGCGTGTGCAGCACCGAGTACGGTTTTGTTCTGGATGATCTGCTGACCGCATACGAGCGTACCGCTGACCACTGCTCCAATGTGGCCATCGAAATGCTGCAGGTTGCCGAAGGCAAACTGGAAGCCCACGAATATCTGGGTGCCCTGAAGGCAGGCCAGCTGGACGAAAGTGCCAAATACTCCGAGCGCTTCCACAAGTATCAGGAGCGCTACTCCTTCCCCGAGGAAGAGTCCAAATAATCGCACAACCCGGAAGAATCAGATTCTTCCGGGTTTTTTGTACCTGTTTTGCGTTGTCAGAACCAAAGCCCTTGAAACTTCTCAGGAATAATGCTAAAATAACATATTCAAACAACATTTTTACCCATTAGCGGAGGATATATACTGTGAATACCAAAACCACCAGAATCACCCAGTCCCAGGTGGACGAGCAGCTGTCTTACTGCGCCAGAATCCAGGCCATCTGGATGGGGCGCGGCATCACCCCCAAGGCTTATGTTGAAACCTACGGCTGTCAGCAGAACGAGGCCGATTCCGAGCGAATCCGCGGTATGCTGAGCGATGCCGGCTATGCCATCTGCAACGAAGCAGAGGGTGCAGATGTGGTCATCATGAACACCTGTGCCATCCGTGAACACGCAGAGCAGCGCGTCTTTGGCAACCTGGGTGCCCTGACCCATACCAAGCGCCGTCATCCCGGCCAGAAGATTTTCCTGTGTGGCTGCATGGCCGGACAGGAGCAGGTTGTCGAGCGCATCCGCAAGAGCTACCCCCATGTGGACGGTGTTTTCTCCACCCACCACCTGTGGCAGTTCCCCAGCATCCTTTATCAGGTTCTCACCACCAAAAAGCGGGTCTTCTCCACCGTAGACGAGCCCGGCTCCATCGCCGAAGGTCTGCCCGTTGTCCGCAGCAACACCCTCAAGGGCTGGGTTTCCATCATGTACGGCTGCAACAATTTCTGCACCTACTGTATTGTTCCCTATGTCCGGGGCCGTGAGCGCAGCCGTATGCCCGAGGATATCCTGGCAGAATGCAAGGAGCTGATTGCCTCCGGCTGTAAGGAGATCACCCTGCTGGGTCAGAATGTCAACTCCTACGGCAAGGATCTGGAGGCAGATGTAGACTTTTCCGATCTGCTGGCACAGATTGCCCAGCTTGACGGCGAATTCCTCATCCGCTTCATGACCAGCCATCCCAGAGATGCCGGCAAGAAGCTCTTTGATACCATGGCAGCCTACCCCAAGATCGCCAAGCAGCTCCATCTGCCCTTCCAGTCCGGTTCCAGCCGTGTCCTGAAGGCAATGAACCGCCATTATGACCGTGAAAAGTATCTGGAACTGGTTCGCTACGCCAAGAGCGTCATGCCCGATCTGGTTCTTACCTCTGATGTGATCGTGGGCTTCCCCGGCGAAACTGCTGAAGAGTTTGAAGAAACCCTGACCCTCATCCAGGAGGTTCGTTACGACGCCCTGTTCACCTTTATTTTCTCTCCCAGAGCCGGTACACCTGCCGCCGAGATGGAAGACCCCACTCCCAAGGAAGAGAAGAATGCCCGGTTCGACCGGCTCTGCGCACTGCAGAATTCCATCTCCGAGGAGATCCACAAAGCCTATGTGGGCAAGCATATGCGCGTGCTCATCGACGGCGTGGACGGTGAACACCTGACTGCCCGTACCGAAGGCGGCAGACTGGTCCGCCTGACCGGTGATGCACAGCTCATCGGCACCTATGCAACCGCCACCATCACCGGCTCCAACACCTGGAGTCTGATCGGTGCGCTGGATAAGGAGTGAAAACCATGGCTCAGAATCACGAGCTGACCCCCATGCGCAGACAGTATAACGAAATCAAGCAGCGCAACCAGGATTGCATCCTGTTTTTCCGCCTGGGCGACTTCTATGAAATGTTTGACGAAGACGCCCGTCTGGCAGCCAAAGAACTGGACCTGACCCTCACCACCCGGGACCGGAACAAGCCCAAGGAAGAGCAGACCCCCATGTGCGGTGTCCCCTTCCACAGTGTCGATTCCTATATCGCCCGTCTGGTGCAGAAGGGCTATAAGGTCGCCATCTGTGAGCAGATGGAAGACCCCGCCACCGCCAAGGGCATTGTCGAGCGTGACATCACCCGAATCGTCACCCCCGGCACCGTCACCGAAAGCTGTATGCTGGACGAAAGCAAAAACAACTACTTTGCCTGCATTTACGGCGAAGGCGGTCGCTATGGCCTTGCCTTCTGTGATGTTTCCACCGGTGCATTTTTTGCCACCGTCTGTTCCGATGCAGCCGCCGCAGCCTCTGAGCTGGGTCGTTTCTCCCCCAGCGAGGTCATCCGGGGCGGCACTCAGGTAGACTGTGAAGAGCTGGAAACCACCCTGTTCCAGCGGCTGAACTGCTGCGTAGACGAGGGTAAACCCGAACAGTTCAACCTTTCAGAATCTGAAAATCTTCTGGAAGAACACTTCGGTCAGAATCTGGCTCAGCTGGGCATCTCCGGCCTCAGCTGTACCATCATCGCCTGTGGCACCCTGCTTTCCACCCTGCTTTTCGTCCAGAAAAATGACCTTGCCCACATCCGTGAGCTTCAGTTCTACACCACCGGCCGTTTCATGGAGCTGGATCTGGACGCACGCCGGAATCTGGAGCTGACCGAAACCATGCGCGGCAAAGAAAAGAAGGGTACATTGCTGTGGGTCCTCGATAAGACCCGCACCGCCATGGGCAGCCGTATGATGCGCAGCTGGCTGGAAAAGCCTCTGCTGGACCCGACTAAAATCACCCGACGCCATGCAGCTGTGGAAGATCTGGTGAATTCCACCATCTGCCGCGGCGAACTGAGTCAGGCACTGAACGATGTTTCTGACCTGGAGCGTGTCATGACCAGAATCGTCACAGGCTCTGCCAACTGCCGGGACCTTCTGGGCCTGGCACGAGGCTGCCGTGCTTTGCCTGAAGTGAAAGCCCAGCTTTCCCGACTGGATGCACCTTTGCTTCGCAGACTGGAGCAGCAGATCGATCCGCTTACCGACTGCGCCGATCTGATTGAATCCACCATCGTGGAGGAACCGCCCCTCACCATCCGCGAGGGAGGCATGATCCGTCCCGGTGCCAATGAAGAAGCCGACCACCTTCGGGATATCATGAACGGCGGTTCCGGAACCATCGCTGCCATCGAGGCCAGTGAAAAAGAGCGTACCGGCATCCGCACCCTGAAAATCGGCTATAACCGGGTCTTTGGATACTATATCGAGGTTTCCAAATCCTTTGTGGATCAGGTTCCCCCGGAGTACATCCGCAAGCAGACCCTGACCAATTGCGAACGCTATATCACCCAGGAGCTGAAGGAACTGGAAACCCAGGTGCTCACCGCCAAAGACCGGCTGGTTGCTCTGGAGTACCAGATCTTCACCCAGCTGCGGGACCACCTGGCTCAGCAGGCTTCCCGGGTTCAGACCAGCGCCTGCGCCGTAGCTGCAGCAGACTGCCTGTGCAGCCTTGCCAATGTGGCTGTGCAGCGTGGATACTGCCGCCCCGAAATTACCTTGGGCAGCGAGCTGGAAATCAAGGACGGCCGCCACCCGGTGGTAGAGGTCATGCTGAAGGATGCCCTCTTCGTCCCCAATGACACATTCCTGGGCAGTGCCGACCAGCAGGTCGCCATCATCACCGGCCCCAACATGGCAGGTAAATCCACCTATATGCGCCAGGTGGCCCTGATTGTCCTCATGGCTCAGATGGGTTCTTTCGTCCCTGCCCGCAGCGCAAAGATCGGCCTTGTAGACCGGGTCTTTACCAGAATCGGCGCCAGCGACGATTTGGCTTCCGGACAGTCCACCTTCATGGTGGAGATGGCAGAGGTTGCTTCTATTCTGAAATACGCCACCGCCCGCAGCCTGCTGATTCTGGATGAAATCGGCCGTGGCACCTCTACATACGACGGCATGAGCATCGCCCGGGCCGTTCTGGAGCACGCCGCCAACCCCAAAAAGCTGGGCGCAAAAACCCTGTTTGCCACCCACTATCACGAGCTTTCTACCATTGAGAACGAGCTTCCCAATGTAAAGAACTACAATATTGCCGTAAAAAAGCGTGGTTCTGATATGATTTTCCTGCGAAAAATCGTCCCCGGAGCCACCGATGATTCCTACGGCGTGGAGGTTGCCAAGCTGGCGGGCCTTCCCAATTCCGTTGTCAATCGCGCCCGTGAAATCCTCAAGGAGCTGGAAAGCGAGGGCTTCCAGCCCGCAAAGCCCCATAAAGAGGAAGAACCGGACGATCAGGTTTCCATGATGGATATGAGTGTCCTGCGGATCCGTGACGAGCTTGCTTCGCTGACCGTGGAAACCCTCACCCCCATTGAAGCCATGAATGAGCTGTATAAGCTGAAACAAATGCTGCAATGAATGATCAATTTACCCTTTCTCTGCCCCGCAAGAGCCAAAAGCTGGGATGGATTTACCTGGCTTTTGAGCTTTTCCTTCTGCCCGTTCTTCTGACAACCTTGGGCATGATGACAGGCATCACTTCCGAAGCTTATCTGAACTGCATTTATTATGCGGTCAATTTCATCGTCTGCCTGATTCTGTTTTATCCTTTGCTGCGCCATTCCGTAAAGAATGCCCTGGCGCATCCCGGCATCACCGTGATCACCGCAGCAATCGGATTTGCGCTGTTTCAGGTAGCGAATATCGCCATTGGATACCTGATTTCCGCTTTTGTGCCGGATTTTTCCAATGTGAACGATTCTGCCGTGGCAGAGCTTGTGTACGAAGCACCGCTGCCCATGCTGCTGAGTGTCGGTTTTCTGGTTCCCGTGGCTGAGGAATGCCTGTTCCGGGGACTGCTGTTTGTCCCGGTTTTCCGCAAAAAAGCACTGGCTGCATATGCCCTTTCCGTGCTGTTTTTCGCAGCGATCCATGTGGTGGGCTATGTAGGCCTGTACCCTGCCGGAATCTTGGCACTGTGCTTTGTCCAGTACATTCCCGCCGGCCTGATTCTGTGTTGGTCCCTTGCAAAGACCGATTCCCTTGTAACCCCCATTTTAATTCACAGCGCTGTCAATCTCTTCAGTATTTTGACTTTGAGGTAATATTTATGCCGAAAATCATCCAATTATCTCCCCATATCGCCAACTTAATCGCCGCAGGTGAGGTGGTGGAGCGCCCCGCTTCCGTGGTCAAGGAGCTTCTTGAAAACGCCGTGGACGCAGGTGCCTCCAAAATCACCGTTGAGATTCGCAACGGCGGCATGACCTTTCTGCGTGTCACCGACGACGGCTGCGGCATGACAGCAGAGGATGCTCACACTGCATTTCTGCGTCACGCAACCTCCAAGCTTCGCAGCGCCGAGGATCTGGCTGCCATTGCCACCATGGGCTTCCGCGGCGAAGCTCTGGCCGCTATCGCCTCTGTCAGCCGGGTCGATCTGATGACCAAAACCGCCGGAGCAATTTCCGGCACCAGCCTTCTGCTGGAAGCCGGAGAAATCACCGAAGAGGACGAGATTGGCTGCCCCGAGGGCACTACCATCATCATCCGTGACCTGTTTTTCAACACCCCCGCCCGGATGAAGTTCATGAAATCCGACTCTGTGGAGGGCGGCAAGGTCGCTTCTGCCGTGCAGATGCAGGCTCTGGCCCACCCGAATGTGTCTTTTACCTTCATCCGTGACGGCAAGCAAACCCTGCAAACCCCCGGCAACGGAGATTTGGGTGCCGCCGTGTACTGCGTCTACGGCAGAGATTCTGCCCGGTTCGTCCCTGTGGATTCCCGGTGGGAAGGCTACCACCTGACCGGCTTTGTCTCCAAGCCCACCGAAGCAAGACCCAGCCGCAGCCTGCAGACATTCTTTGTCAACGACCGCCCGGTTCGCTCCCGACTGCTGATTCAGGCGCTGGAGGAAGCCTACCGCAATCAGCTGATGGTTGGCAAATTTCCTGCCTGCGTCCTGCACCTGACCCTTCCTGCCCACAGCGTGGATGTGAATGTCCACCCCGCCAAAACGGAGGTCAAATTTTTGTCTGAAAAGGCAGCATTTGACTGTGTCCACTATGGTGTGCTGGCAGCCCTCAATAAAACCCCGGACCGCCCCCAGGTACAGCTGAAGCCCAATGTTTCGCAAACCGCGCCTGTCCAGTCCGCCCCGAAGACCCAGTCTTCCATCCCGGAAAAGAAGCCGGATTTCTTCCGCACCATGTCTGCCGATGAATACAAATCCTTCGCTTCTGCTCTGGCAAATCCCCCGAAACCCAATCCCGCGGCGGCAAAAGCCACCGTCCAGGCCGTTCAGTCAGAACGCCCTGCCCCACCTCCCGTCCGGGAGATTCCCATGTATCCCAAGCCCGAAATTCCCACAGTCTCCGCCCCTGTCACACGTCAGCCGGAGCCTGTTCCCCATATTCCCGCTCCCATTCCTGCCCCGCAGCAGCCCATTGCCCCGATTTCCGAACCGGAGCAGTCTGCAATTGCCATGCCGGAACCGGAGCAGGAGGTTCTTCCCATGCCCGCCGAAAAGCCCTGGCGTCTGGTGGGCGAGCTTTACCGCAGCTATGTCATCGTAGAGCAGGGCGACGATGCCTTCCTCATCGATAAGCACGCTGCCCACGAGCGGATTCTCTTTGAGAAGCTGCGCAGCAACCCCCAGGAGATCACCTCCCAGAGCCTGCTGTCCCCCATCCCCGTCCGGCTTCCTGCCGATGCCGCCGCCATGCTGCTGAGCAAGCAGCCGCTGCTGGATCAGCTGGGGTTTGAAATTGACGAATTTGGCGAGAATACCATTTTGGTACGGCGAATTCCCATGGATCTGGGCGAGAGCGAAGTGGCAGATGCCATGATTGAAATGGCCGACGATCTGCTCAGCGGCCGGGGTGCAGACACTGATACCGTCCGTGACGAGCTGATGCATACCATGGCCTGCAAAGCCGCCATCAAGGCCGGCTGGAAAACCGACGAAAAGGAGCTTCTGGCTCTGGTCAAGCAGGTCATGAGCCGCCCGGAGCTGAAATACTGCCCCCACGGCAGACCCATCTGCGTTACCCTGAGCAAGCATCAGCTGGAAAAACAATTTAAGCGCACATAACCGGAAAGGAACATTTTGCCTATGGATCGAATCATCTGTGTGGTAGGCCCAACTGCATCCGGCAAAACAGCCCTGGCTGTGGAGCTTGCCAAATACACCGGCGGCGAAGTCGTCTCTTGTGACTCCATGCAGATCTATAAGCGCATGGACATCGGCACCGCCAAGCCCACCGCAGAAGAAATGCAGGGAATCCCCCACCACATGATCGATGTGGTGGAACCGGACGAGGATTTCTCCGTCAGCCGCTACTGCGAAATGGCCACCCCCATTGTGGAGGATATCCTGTCCCGGGGAAAAACCTGCATCATCGCAGGCGGTACCGGCCTTTATGTGGATTCGCTGATCAAAGGAAACGATTTTGCCCCTGTCCCCAGCACCGGCTGCCGGGAGCGACTGGAGCAGCGGGCCGCAGAAGAAGGCATTGAGCCGCTGCTTGCAGAGCTCATCGCCGTGGACCCGGAATCTGCCGATCGTTCTCAGGGCAACCCCCGGCGAATCATCCGTGCCCTGGAGGTCTATCAGGAGACCGGAGAAACCCTCACCGCCCATAATCTGAAAACGCAGGCCATCCCCCCGAGATTTTCTCCCCTGTGGATCGGTCTTGATTTTGAAAACCGCCAGGATCTCTACGACCGCATCAACCTGCGGGTAGAGCTGATGCTGCGTGACGGTCTGCTGGAAGAAATCCAGAATCTGCTGTCCTCAGGCATCCCGGAAAAATCCACCGCCATGCAGGCTATTGGCTATAAGGAATTTGTGGATGCCATGCACGGCCGAGCCACCATTCCCGAAGCCGTCGCCCAGGTGCAGCAGTCCTCCCGGCGTTATGCCAAGCGGCAACTGACCTGGTTCAAAAGGAACCCATCCGTCCACTGGCTCCGTCGGGAGCCCGGGCAGTCCGCCGAAGAAATCTTTTCTCAGGCTCGCCTGCTTGCCCAAAATTTCGACAAGTGAATCGTGCTAAGATGTGTGTATCCCAAAAGAAAGAAGGAATACATATGTCAGACATCATCAATCTACAGGATGCCATTTTGAAAGAGGTACGGCGGGAGAAAATACCAGTAACTCTGTTTCTAATGAATGGATTCCAGCTCCGGGGACTGGTCACGGGCTACGATAATTTCGTAGTGGTGCTCACCACCGATGGCAAGCAGCAGATGATTTACAAGCACGCCATCTCCACCCTGGTACCCATTCGACCCCTGCGGGTAAACGGACAACCGGCATAACCGGAAAAGCGGTGGAGAAATCCACCGCTTTTTTGATTGATAAGGAGGCTGTCATGTCTATTGCTGAAAATGTTGCACAGATTCGCGCACAGATGAATGCCGCAGCCATTGCTGCCGGCCGGGACCCCAGCGAGATCCAGCTCTGTGCCGCCACCAAAATGAACGATGCCGAAGCCGTCCGTCAGGCCATTGCTGCCGGCGTGGACTGCTGCGGTGAAAACCGGGTGCAGGAGCTGACCCAGAAGCTCTCTGAAAACGCCTATACCGGCGTTCCCGTCCACTTTATCGGTCACCTCCAGACCAATAAAGTCAAGCAGGTCGTGGGCAAAGTCGATTTGATTCAGTCCGTCGATCGCATTGGTCTGATGCAGGCCATTGAAAAGGAAGCCGCCCGTCAGGGCGTTGTCCAGAACATTTTACTGGAAATCAACATTGGCCGGGAGGAAAGCAAATCCGGATTTTACTCCGAAGAAATCTTCCCAGTTTTGGATCAATTTATGAATTTTCCCCATTTGCGCATCAAAGGACTCATGGCAATTCCTCCAATTTGCCAGCATCCGGGAGAAAATTTACAATTTTTCGAAGAAATTTCGCAGCTTTCTGTTGACATAAGAGAAAAAAAATACGATAATGTAACAGTAGACTGTCTATCTATGGGTATGTCTGATGATTTTACCGATGCCATTGCTTGTGGCTCAACTATGGTACGGGTTGGCACCGCTATTTTCGGTGCAAGAAATTACGCCAAGCCTCATCTATAAAAAGACAATAGATGCGAACATACAGGAGGAATATAGATATATGAGTTTTTGGGATGATATCAAGAAATTTGCCCAGCCTTATGCAGCAGACGATGATTATGATGATTACGACGACGAGATGGAAGATGATTACGCTCAGGAGCCTTCCACTCCTCGATTCACACATGAGTCCCCCGCAGCCCCCGCTTCCGAGCCCAGCTTCAACAATGCAAGTGCTCCCGCTGCATCTGCAGCTTTCACCCCCAGTGCAAACACCGGATTCTCCGGCACTGTCATCAACACCTCTTCCACTGCCAAGCAGCAGGTGATCCTGACCCGGCCCGAAAGCTTCAACGATGCTCCCACCATTGCCAACAACCTGCGCAACAAGAAGGCTGTCGTGCTGAATCTGGAGAATGTTGACAAGGCACTGGCTCGCCGCGTAGTGGACTTCCTGTCTGGCTGCACCTACGCACTGGATGGTTCTGTCAAGAAGATCTCTCAGGCAACTTACCTGTTCTGCCCCTACAACATGGAGGTTCTGGGTGATCTGAAGAACCTGCAGGGCGAAGTAGAGAGCTACATCTGAGATTGAGCCGCAGAAAGGACGAAACTATGTTTACACCCCAACAAATTGACGAGATTGCTTTTGACAAAGCTGTATTTGGCGGTTATGATATGCAGTCCGTGGACGAATTTCTGGAGCCGCTGACCGAAGATTATGTCACACTGTACAAAGAGAATGCCCTTCTCAAGAGCAAGATGCGTGTCCTGGTTGAAAAGCTGGAGGAATACCGCCGCAACGAGGCCAGTATGCGTGACGCCATTGTCAATGCTCAGAAGACCTGCGACAAGATGGTTCGTGAGGCCGAGTCCAAATGCACTCAGATGCTCAACGATGCTAATGCCGCTGCTGCTGAAAATGCAAAGAACGCCGGCACCCTGATCGCTGCTGAAAACGATCGCGTTGAAGATGCCAAGAAGGCTGCCGCTGCCAAGATCACCGAGATTCAGGATCAGATGAAGACCTGCATCCAGGCTCTGGAGCGGATCAAGAGTGCAAACCGTCCTGCCGCCAAGAGCAGTGCTGTTGCATTTGACTACGAAAACCCCAACGGCAACACCCCCGAGGCTGATGCTGTTGCTGATGAGATCTCCAACAACCTGGAAGCACTGGTCGGTACCACCGAGGATTCCGCTCCCGTGGCACCTCCCCGTCACCCCCAGTCCGAGACCACCAGCAAGTTCACCAACCTGCAGTTTGGCCGCAACTACGATTCCACCCAGCGCTAAGCTGATTTTCTGAATACCGCAACGCTTTGAAGAGGACAAGTACTCATCCCCCCTGTTTCCAGAGAGCTGCCGTTTGGTGCAAGGCAGTAAACAGAACATGAGTGTATCACCTCCGAGCAGCACACCGAACAAGAAGTAGGCTGTGCCGGTCAGCGTCCGATATCGCGCTGTCGAGTGCCGGAGCAATCCGGAACAAGAGTGGTACCGCAGAGGATTTTACGCCTTTGTCTCTTATTTAGGGACAAAGGCGTTTATTTTTTATGTAATTTAAGATGGAGGTAACTTCGATATGGAATACAAAAATACCATCATCACACCCAAGACTTCCTTCCCCATGAAGGCCGGCCTGCCTAACCGCGAGCCCGGTATGCTGGAGAACTGGGAACAGCTGGATGTGTACAACGCAATGCTCGAAAAGAACAAGGACTGCAAGCCTTTCGTCCTGCACGATGGCCCTCCCTTCTCCAACGGCGATATCCACATGGGTCACGCTCTGAACAAGACCCTGAAGGATTTCATCATCCGCAGCCATGCAATGCAGGGCTACTACACCCCCTATGTTCCCGGCTGGGATAACCACGGTATGCCCATCGAGTCTGCAATCATCAAGAAGAACAAGCTCAACCGCAAGGCTATGCCCATCCCCGAGTTCCGCAACGCCTGCGAAGAGTTTGCTGAAAACTACATTCAGCGTCAGATGGCAGGCTTTAAGCGTCTGGGCGTCCTCGCTGACTGGGAGCATCCTTACCGCACTATGGACCGGGAGTTCGAGGCTGAGGAAATCAAGATTTTCGGTGCTATGTACCGCAAGGGCTACATCTACAAGGGCCTGAAGCCCGTGTACTGGTGCCCCAAGGACGAGACTGCTCTGGCTGAAGCCGAGATCGAGTACCAGGATGATCCCTGTACCTCTGTCTATGTCAAGTTCCCCGTGAAGGACGATCTGGGCAAGCTGTCCCAGTTTGATCTGTCCAAGACCTACTTCGTGATCTGGACCACCACCATCTGGACTCTGCCCGGCAACATGGGTATCTCCCTGCATCCCCGTGAGACTTATGTTCTGGTCAAGGCTGAAAACGACGAGACCTACATCATGGCAGAAGCTCTGATGGATAAGGTCATGAAGATGGGCGGCTTTGAAAACTACGAAGTGCTGGCTTCCTACCCCGGCAGCTTCTTTGAGAATATGCTGGCTCAGCATCCCTTCCTGGATAAGACCTCCCGCCTGCTGAATGCTGAGTATGTCACCATGGATTCCGGTACCGGCTGTGTCCACACCGCTCCCGGCTTTGGTGCAG
>JAHHRV010000011.1 GCA_020025595.1 Oscillospiraceae bacterium | reverse complement strand
ACTTGCTTTCTTCCACTCGCCGCTCCATCAGATACTTGATGGGGGAGATGCCGAAGGCCTCTTTGAAGGTGTGGGCCACATAATACTTATTCTGATGGGACTGACGGGCCAGAAGATCCAAGGTGATTGGATCCTTAAAATGGCTGTCGATGTAATCCTTGATTGCCATGCACTCGGTGCTTACATTATTAAAGGCAGTGATGGATATGTGGATGTCTTTCTGCCGCAGAATGAGCAGGAGAATGATGTTCAGTAAATTCTGACAAATGACATCCTGACCGGGTCGGCAGACCTGAACTTCATCCTGAAGCGCATCGATGCAATAGGAGATGCGGCGGTCGGCCTGAGTGATATGTACCACGGGAATATCCTCCTGCTGGGTGGCGGAGGGGGTGAACTGTAGTCCTTCAATGCCGAGAACGATATACTCCAGCGGCTCGTCTTCACTGGAAAACTCACTGTGTTCGATTTGTGGGTTGATGATAATCAGATGATTCTTTTCAACAGGGCATTTGTGACCCTTTACAACAAAGTGTCCCTTTCCGTTGGTAATGTAGAAGAGCTCGGAAAAGCTGTGGCTGTGCAGGGTGCAGTTCCAGTCGTTTTCATAGCGAGAGTTGGATAAATAGAGAAGCCGCAGGGAAAGGGTGCTTTCAGTATCCTCCAGGCGCTGAGAGGACAGGGGAAAACGCAGGTCTGTCTGGAAATCCTGGGGATAGGGGAGCGTATAACGATGATTACTCATGGATCTTACCTCCATAGTGCAAGCCAATAGAACAATGCTATTATATCCGATAACATTGCGTTTGAAAAGTAAAAAAATGGAATAGTGTAATATTGCGATGAGAAAACGCAAAAAATGCAGAAAAGCCAAAATGCACCCATGGAAAAGAAGCTGGAAAGAAGAAATAGGAGGTGACAAATTGTGTATGTTGCCTTGTTCTGGAATCTAAATCAAGATGATTTACATGAAAAAGAGAGAGAAAAAGCAATATGAATAAAAAAACAAGCAAGTATGGACTTGGAAAAAGCGGAAAACTCTGTTATACTCTAATTGCAATGATGCTAATGAATTTTTAGCATCAAAAAATCATATGGAGGAATACATAATGAAGAAGATCATTGCACTGCTGCTGGCAGCTGTCATGGTTCTCGGCCTTGCTGCTTGCGGTGAGAAGACTCCCGCAGCCAATGAGACAACTCAGGCAGCTACTGGAACCGACGCTTCCGAAGCAAACACTGAAGCTCCTGCAACTGGCAAGGAGATTGTTTACTGGTCCATGTGGACTGAAGGCGAGCCTCAGGGCACCGTCATCAAGGAAGCTGCTGCTGCTTACGAGGCTGCTACTGGTGTTCATGTGAACATCGAGTGGAAGGGCCGTGACATCACTACTGTTCTGAAGGCTGCTCTGGACGCAGGCGAGAAGATCGACGTTTTTGACGATGACTTCCAGCGTGTATCCACTCAGTTCGCTGCGAACGCTCTGGATCTGGAAGAAATGGCTAAGGCTGCTGGCTACGACGATTTCGCCGTTGCTGCTCTGCCCACTGCAGTTCGTGGCTGGGCTGGCAAGCTGGTCTGCATCCCCTATCAGCCCTACACCTCCGGCGTGTTCTATGTTAAGAGCGCATTTGAGGCTGCCGGTATCACCGAAGAGCCCAAGACCTGGGACGAGTTCCTGGATGTCTGCCAGAAGCTTAAGGATGCTGGCTACACCCCCCTGGCTCAGGACGATGCTTACACCCGTTACACCTTCGGCTTCATGCTGGCTCGTATGATCGGTGAGGAAGGCGTTGTTGAGCTGACCAATAAAGGCGGCTGGAGCAACTCCGCTGAGGCTAAGCAGGTTGCACAGATGATCGTTGATCTGCGCAGCAAGGGCTTCCTGAGCGATACCGCTCCTGATGCTTACCCCAACGGCGAAAACGAACTGGGTCTGGGCCTGGCTGCTATGGTCGTCAATGCATCTTGGGTTCCCGGTGAAATCACCAACAACACCCAGTGCGATGAGGTCTGGGGCATGTTCAACTTCCCCGCTATGACCGATAAGGAT
Source organism: Oscillospiraceae bacterium (assembly GCA_020025595.1). Taxonomy (GTDB): domain Bacteria; phylum Bacillota; class Clostridia; order Oscillospirales; family Oscillospiraceae; genus Faecousia. Next base: position 52,753 of record JAHHRV010000011.1, on the reverse strand, counting down.
GCTGATCCCACCACTGTCGCTAACATCGGCGCACAGGGCCTGGCTATCAACAGCAAGTCTGAGAATCCTCAGGAAGCTTTCGACTTCATCATGTACCTGACCAGCGGTGAGTTCGATCAGGAGATGGCTCTGGCTTCCAACGGTATCCCCGCTGATACTCGCAATGAGCAGTGGCCCGAGATGATCGCAAATGTTCGTGATGCATTCAATGCACAGACCGACGTTTACGAGTGGAACATGGGCCTGAATGCAAATGGCGATATCAAGGAAGGCCTGAATGACTGCATTACCAGACTGTTTGCAGGTTCCCTGGATGCAGACAGCTTTGTTGCAGCTATGGATGCTCTGTACTAAGACCCGAGATCCTAATATTTCTGATTCCGTATGAAAACGGGGTGCGGTGATGGGATTCCGTTACTGCACCCCCTTATTTTTTTGAAAGAGAGGCGTCGGTTAATGAAACAAGATAAAAAAATGATCGTAACCTTTTTGATGCCTGCTGTGGTAGCATTCGCATTGATGTTCCTCTATCCCGTCGTCCGTACGGTGATTATGTCTTTGTACGAGGTCAAGAATGTCACCGACGCAGCTGACACTTGGACGTTTGTTGGATTTGAAAATTTCATTACAGTCCTGAAAAACGATACATTCCGTAAGTCTATGTATAACATCTTCCGAATTTGGCTGGTGGGCGGTATTATTACCATGTCTATCAGCCTGCTGTTTGCAGTTCTGCTCACCAATGGTATCAAGGGCAAGGGCTTCTTCCGTGCAGTGATCTACCTGCCCAATGTTGTCAGCGCAGTGGCACTGGCTACCATGTGGACACAGTATGTATTCCAAAGCAAATACGGTTTGTTCAATAATATCATTCGGTTCTTCGGCGGCAATGCTGTCAATTGGCTTGGACCGGATATGAAGTTCTGGAGTATGCTGATCGCCTTTATCTTCGGCGCAGTCGGCTACTATATGCTGATTTTCCTCTCCGGTATCGAGCGGATTCCCACGGAGATCTATGAAGCAGCAACCATCGACGGTGCAACCAAGGGAAACAAGTTCCGCTACATCACTCTGCCCCTGCTGCGTGGTGTTTTCAAGACGAACCTGACCTTCTGGACCATCAACACAATTACCTTCTTCGTGTGGTCTAAGATGTTTAGCCCCGTAGATTCTGAGGTCTCCACAGTTTCTCCTGTTGTTCACATGATGAACCTGGTATTCGGCGGCAAGGCTGTCTCCGGTACATTTGCAGGCAGAGGCGCAGCTGTCGGCGTGCTGCTGGCGGTCTGTGTGATGCTGACCTTCGCAATCTTTAACCTGTGCATCAAAGACGATGACATCGAACTGTAAGGGGAGGCGTCAAAATGAAAAAAAACAACGAATACAAGGATGTTGCCAGAGCACGCCGTAAGCGCGCTACCAAGAATTTTGGCACATACCTGATCCTCGGTATCTGGGTCTTGTTTACAGCTATCCTGCTTGGTTGGATTCTTGCAGCCAGCTTGTCCACCAGCCGTGAAATCTATACCGGTACTGTCCTGCAGTTCAAGACCGGCCTGCATTTCAGCAACTATGCAGATGCATGGAAGACACAGAATGTTTCCCGGTTCTTTATGAACAGCTTGCTGTATTCTGTTACTGCTGTCATCGGCATTCAGCTCATCAGTGCGCCTGCAGCCTATGTGCTGTCCCGTTTCAAGTTTATGGGCAATAAGCTGCTGAGAAACTGCTTTATCTGTGCAATGAGTATTCCTGCCATCATGGTGGTTCTGCCCCTGTTCAGCCTGGCTTCTCAGGCTCATCTGACGGGCACTCGGACTCTGCTGATCATTCTCTATATCTGCCTGAATGTCCCCTTCACCACCACCTTCCTGCTGAACTTCTTCAGTTCTCTGTCTAAGACCTATGAGGAAGCTGCCGCTCTGGATGGCTGCAGCCCCATGCGTACATTCTGGGTGATCATGCTGCCCCTGGCTCAGCCTGGTCTGGTGACGGTTGGCATCTTCAACTTCCTGGCAGTTTGGAACGAATACTTCCTCGCAATGATTTTTGCTTCCTCCGACAAGCTCCTCAATGTTGGTATGGGTCTGTTCCGCATGGTTCAGGCTATGCAGACTACCGGCAACATGGGCGGCCTGTTCGCAGCTGTTGTTATTGTGTTCCTGCCCACCTTCCTGCTGTATGTCTTCATGTCTGAGAAGATCATCGCCGGTGTTACCGCTGGCGGCGTGAAGGGTTAATGTAGATTCTTTCTATAAATAGTTAGGAGAAAAATATGGCGCTTCCTAATATTGTACTCATTATGACAGATGAGATGCGGGGCGACTGCATGGGCTTTGCCGGCCATCCCGATGTGAAAACACCTTATATAGATTCCCTGGCAGCAAAGGGCATTTACTACCCCAATGCATATTCCAGCTGCCCCACCTGCGTTCCTGCACGGGCCATTCTGCATACGGGACTTTCCCAGCGCAGCACGGGTCGTGTCGGATATCAGGACCGCGTGGACTGGAATTATGGCTGCACCATGGCCGGTGAATTGGCAAAGGCTGGGTATTATACCCAATGTGTCGGCAAAATGCATGTGCATCCTTTGCGGCATTATGCAGGCTTCCATAATGTGGAGCTCCACGACGGATATCTGCATGAATATCGCTTTCCCGATGTTCCCGGCTGGGAAAACCAGCTGGTAGCTGATGATTATTTTCACTGGCTGCGCAGTGAACTGGGCAGCGAAGTGGATGTAACCGATACGGGCATGGATTGCAACGGATGGACTGCCCGTCCGTGGCCCTATGCAGAAAAGTACCACCCCACCAATTGGGTAGCCCAACGCAGTATTGATTTCCTGCGGCGCAGGGATCCTAGACAGCCGTTTTTCCTGATGGCCAGCTTCGTCCGGCCTCATGCACCGTATGATGCGCCTCAGCACTACTTCGATCTGTATAAGGATAAGGATCTGAAGCCTCCGGTTTACGGTGACTGGGACGACAGAGAGCTGCTGGAAAAAAACGGACGCATCTTCAACAATATTACCGGTCCCATTGACCCGGAGCTAATTCGTCAGCAGATGATCGGCTATTACGCCTGCATTACCCATGTTGACCATCAGATCGGGCGTATCCTCATGGCAATGACAGAGCAGAAGCTTATGGATAATACGATTTTCCTGTTCACCTCAGATCATGGTGAAATGCTCTCGGATCACTGCCTGGATCGCAAGTCGGTACCCTATCAGGGTAGTATTCACATTCCCATGCTTATCAGCGGCCCCAAGGATCTGCTGGGCCGTCAGGGTGTCATAGATGATACTCTGACGGAACTGCGGGATGTGATGCCCACTCTGCTGGATATTGCCGGTGCGGACATTCCCAAGACTTTGGACGGCAGAAGTATTCTCCATGGACATGACCGCCAGTGGCTTCACGGCGAGCATGTTTACGGCGAAAAGTCCCACCAGTTCATTGTTACCAAAACGGATAAGTATATCTGGTTCTCTCAGACCGGTGAGGAACAATACTTTAATCTGGCAGAAGACCCTGACGAGACGCACAATGCAATCAGGGAAGAGAAGTACCAGGAGAGAATAGCCGAACTGCGTCAGCATCTGATTGATACGCTGGCAGGCTGTGAAGAGGGCTATTCTGACGGCAAGCAGCTGATTGTGGGCTGCACTCCCCGTGATTGCCTGTCCAATGCGACACTCCCCAACTGCTGAGACATAAACAGCTGGATACCCTGCGGACAGGTTCAGTACACCCGGGTGGAAGCCCCGGGAGAATTTCCTTGTTCCGCAGGCTCCCGGTGTGTTCCATAGGGGCATGCAATTGCGATTTACCGGCGTTTTCGTGCCGGAAAAACAAATCTTTGATTTTGGAGATTATAACATGAAGACTAACAACACTGGACGCGTAACCATTCCCACTGACCTGGATGTGGTCCCCGAGACCCTGGAAATTATGAAGCGCTGGGGCGCTGACGCCATCCGTGACTGCGACGGCACCGACTTCCCCGCAGAACTGCAGAATCAGGATGCAAAGATCTACTCCACCTACTACACCACCCGTAAGGACAACGCCTGGGCAAAGGCAAATCCCGACGAAGTGCAGCAGTGCTACATCATGACCGGCTTCCACACCGCCACCGGCAAGACTCTGGAGATCAAGCTGATGCAGGGCATCTCCCCCGAGCTGATGGAAGTCAACACCCGTGACGACATCAAGCGTTGGTGGGAAGTCATGGACCGCACCACCGGCGAGCCCGTCAACCCCGACGAGTGGCACTACGATGCCGAGACCGGCTGCGTGGTTCTGGACAAGCCCGCTGCTTTCCACGAGTACACCGTGGCATTCCTGGCATACCTGATCTGGGACCCCGTCCATATGTACAATGCCGTCACCAACAACTGGCAGAACTTCGAGCATCAGATCACCTTCGATGTCCGCCAGCCCAAGACTCACAAGTTCACCATGGAGCGTCTGCGCAAGTTCATCGCAGAGCACCCCTATGTCAATGTTATCCGCTACACCACCTTCTTCCATCAGTTCACCCTGATGTTCGACGAGCTGAAGCGTGAGAAGTTCGTTGACTGGTATGGCTATTCCGCTTCTGTCTCCCCCTACATCCTGGAGCAGTTCGAGAAGGAAGTCGGCTACAAGTTCCGTCCTGAGTACATCGTTGACCAGGGCTACTACAACAACCAGTACCGCGTTCCCACCCAGCAGTTCAAGGACTTCCAGACATTCCAGCGCCGCGAGGTTGCAAAGCTTGCCAAGGAAATGGTTGACATCACCCACGAGCTGGGCAAGGAAGCCATGATGTTCCTGGGCGACCACTGGATCGGCATGGAGCCCTTCATGGACGAGTGGAAGACCATCGGCATGGATGCAGTTGTCGGCTCCGTTGGCAACGGCAGCACCCTGCGTCTGATCTCTGACATTCCTGGTGTCAAGTACACCGAGGGCCGTTTCCTGCCCTACTTCTTCCCCGACACCTTCCACGAAGGCGGCGACCCCGTCAAGGAAGCCAAGGAGAACTGGGTCACTGCCCGCCGTGCTATCCTGCGTAAGCCCATCGACCGTATTGGCTACGGCGGATACCTGAAGCTGGCTCTGGAGTTCCCCGACTTCATCGACTACATCGAGTCCGTCTGCAACGAGTTCCGTGAGCTGTATGAGAACATCAAGGGCACCACTCCCTACTGCGTCAAGACCGTTGCTGTGCTGAACAGCTGGGGCAAGATGCGTGCATGGGGCTGCCACATGGTTCACCATGCTCTGTACCAGAAGCAGAACTACTCCTACGCAGGCGTTATCGAGGCTCTGTCCGGCGCTCCCTTCGATGTGAAGTTCATCTCCTTCGACGATATCCGCAAGGATCCCACCATTCTCGACTCCATCGATGTTATCATCAATGTGGGTGACGGCGATACCGCTCACACCGGCGGCGCTGAGTGGGAAGATCCCGCTATCTCCACCGCTATCCGCGGCTTTGTCCACAACGGCGGCGGCTTCATCGGCGTTGGCGAGCCCACCGGTCACCAGTACCAGGGCCACTACCTGCAGCTGAGCAGCGTTCTGGGCGTTGAGAAGGAAACCGGCTTCACCCTGAACTACGACAAGTACAACTGGACTGAGCAGGGCGGCCACTTCATTCTGGAAGATGTCAAGGACGGCGTGGACTTCGGCGAAGGCAAGAAGAACATCTACGCTCTGCCTGAGGCTCAGATCCTGTGCCAGAAGGACAAGGAAGTCCAGATGGCTGTCAACAGCTTCGGCAACGGCCGCAGCGTGTACATCTCCGGTCTGCCCTACACCTTCGAGAACAGCCGTGTGCTGTACCGCTCCATCCTGTGGGCTGCCCACGGCGAGGACGAGCTGAACAAGTGGTTCTCCACCAACTACAATGTGGAAGTCCACGCATTCGTCAAGAACGGCAAGTACTGTGTTGTCAACAACACCTACGAGCCTCAGTCCACCACCGTTTACACCGACAAGGGTTCTTTCCACCTGGATCTGGATGCAAACGAGATCAAGTGGTACGAGATCTAAAACGATATAATACCGCCTCTTGTGGCAGGTATTTGTGAAACAGTATAGTTTCCTGAAATGAAAACAGCAGTTACATAGCCTTGTGCTTGTAACTGCTGTTTTTTGTGTTATCATCCTCTCAGAAAACTGCATGAACCCTCTGCTTGCGCTTAAACGAGGGTTAGCTAACGAAAGTTCAGAACTATTTGACGAACAGTCCTAAACCGTTCAATGCCTTCCTCATTTATTTATCACTCCATGTTTAAGGTGTCCAGCAGGTAAGGATTCTGGTTCATCAAGTTTTTACAAGGTTTTGCAATACAAATACGCGATTCTTATAGCAAAAAATTCCGAGGCCGGTTCGCTTTGAACCTTCCTCGGAATCTTTCATTTTGTGGCTTGCGTTGCCAGATTTTAAGTTTTCTCTAAATTACTTCCTTATCTGGCGCACGCAAAAGTGTCTCCCTTTTTGCAATCTTCAGATTTTGGCTTTGCCGATCAATCAGGCAATGACAATGGCCTCAGCCAGCTGATTGTCAATGTTATATCTGCCGTCCTTGATGGAAACCACGCAGCCGCTCTTCAGATGGGAAACAACGGTGATGGGTTCGCCGGCATAACAGCCCAGGGAAAACAGGAATGCGTTCAATTCTTCGTCATCGGTGTCAATCTGCTGAACGATGTACTCTTTGCCTTCTTCTGCGTGGGTTAAGTTCATATGATTCATTTCAGGTTCCTCCCTATTATGGAAATTAAAATCAGCATCTGCTAACATATAATCTCAAAATAAGTTAGTATTTACTAACTCTATCTATAGTATATGCTCACGCTGGATTTGTCAAGCATTTTTTCCGACAAGAAAGGCCCAGTTCGCCACATTTGCGAACTGGGCCTGATACATAAATTGGGTACATCAATCAGAAAGAGCGTCTTCTTCCTGATTCTGGTAATAGGGGCGGAACACCTTACGCAGAATTCGGGAATTCAAATAGGCGGCCACGGAAAAGAAAAATGTGAACCACAGAAAACCCGCCTGTAAAAATACATACATATTTGTCAGAAGCAGGATGAACGGGAGCATACCGATCGCGCCCATCAGAATGGATCTGGGCAGATACCCAAGGCACAGAACAAATGCATTGCGCAAAGTGTCCAGCGTCTTGCTGCGGAACTGACTAAGCAGGGAAAAGATGTAGCAAAAGACCATGGGCAGCAGGATGAACAGCGTGGCCAGAGGGAAGCAGAGATAGCGCAGGGCATTCTGCATCCGAATGAATATCAAGAAGTCGAGAACCAGACACACGCCGAACACCAGCAGTACCAGCCACAGGATGGTTGACTGCTTGAAGTCAGCTGCAAATGCACGAAAATAGCTCCTGGTAACGCCCTCTTCCTGATCGGTTCCGATCTTGAAGCAGACGCTGTACAGTGCAGTCGTGGCAGCGCCGATGGTGATAATGGGGATACAGGTTACGAGGTAAAGGACATTCAAAATCAGCAGATCTGCAACCCGTCCCATTATTCTCATGAATTTGGAATCAATAGAAAATATGCCGTTCATAAGTTCATCTCCAGATTATGTATTGTACCTCTGACATCTGATCTGCCAGAGCAATTTCTAAAATATTTATTCAATGACGATTCCCAGATTGTTGAGAAGATTTACAACCTCTGGGAATGAAAACTTGGCTCCCTTGAGCTGGTTTGCAGAGATATCGATTTGATATCCGGCTGCGAGTCTGAAATCGGCTCCCGAAAGATTGCATCGGAAGAACTCGGTACGATCCAATTCGCATTTGGAAAAATTACCGGAAGTCAAATTGCAGTCAGCGAACATGGAGCCTGTAATACTATTGGTGGAAAAATCGAATTTTACAAAATTCATTTCCACGAACTGATTATATTTTAATCTGCAATGTTCAAGCTGGTCAATGGGAATCAGAAAGCCGCCTCCGGACATCAGATCGCCCCAGTTGATACCTGTTAAATCACAGTGGGCAAATTTGCTGCCTGTCATAGAGGAGCGATCGCTCTTCAGATTCAGAATGCTGCAGCCGATAAAGGTGCAGTCAGCAAAGTGACACCGATCAATTCTGCAATTTTCCAAAGTACAGTTCTCAAAGAGACAATCTACAAATTCAAGATCTGTGAGTTCTTCATTGGACAGCTCCATGTCCTGAAAACACAGGCTTTCCTGATAGGGTTCAAATCCCGTCATGGTATGCACCATTCCTTTTTATATCAGCTTTTCGTATGCGAATCGCTCGGAGCCATCCTCGACGATGATGATACCGCATTTTTTGTATCCGTTCTTTTCAAGGGTATGCTGCATGGCTTTGTTATCTCGGTGGGTGTCACATCGCATGGAGCAGATTCCCGCCTGCAGGCACTGCTTCTGCAGGTGTGCGATCACCGTGCTGGCAAGCCCGGTATTTCTTGCACAGGGGTTCACTGCGATTCTGTGGATTATTCCGTAGGTCTGACTTGAAGTAAGCCACTGTCCGCCAAAGATTTTGTCATAGGTGGGCTCATGACCGATGTAGGCTGCGGCGACACCGGCGACAGCACCGTCCTGCTCCATGACTATGGCACGGTTGTCATTCACATCCTGAATGAAATCGTCACCATTGGGATAGATTCCCTGCCATTGGTCGATTCCTGCGGTTTTCAGACTGGTTCTTGCCAGGGTGTACAGCCGGTCGGCTCTTTCTTTGTCTGCGCAGCGGCCTGCGCGGATCTTAATTGTGTGATTCATAGTGTTGCAGCTCGTTTCTTTGGGATTTCACTGGTAACAGTATACAATACTCATCAGATAAATGGAAGAGGAAAAGGGAGGCTGTGCTTAAAACACAGTCTCCCTTTCTGGAAACAAATCTTAAACAATATAGGAAATCAGATTGGGCCACTATGGAACCCTGCGATAGCTGACTCCTTTTACTTGTTGTCCTTTTTCTTCTTCAGCACCACAACGCCGATGACCAGAGCGACCACAGCCAGCAGGCCGACAACCCATGCGATGACATGATTGCCGGAGTTGCTGTTGACTTCCGGCTGTACCTGTTCCTGAGCGGAGATATCAGTGCTGCCACTGTTATCCAGGTGATAGACAGGCATCACTTTCTCGGTCATAGCGCTGGGGACGAAAGGTTCGGACATATCGCCTTCCACATAAGCCTTCAGCTCCGCCACCACAGAGTTGCTCATCTCCAGCACCTGCTTCGCAAGATCCATTCCCAACTCGTTTGCCTTCTGAGCAGCCAGAGCGGGGTCTTGGGCGTAAATCTCAGCCATTGCGGTATCGACATCCTTCTGCTGAGCAATCAGGCTCTCCTGATAGGCCTGGAAATAAGTCTTCACATTCTCAGCGCAGGTCTCACGGTTATGGTAGCACAGATCATTGATGACCTGGAAATTCCAGTTGATGGAATCTTCCACCGGTTCAACCTCGGGAGTCTGATAGTTCTCCAAGGTTTCAGTAATCAGTGCTGTATAGAAGGGAACATATACAGAGAACTCCGCATCGGCCATGGCCTGCCACTGAATGGTTGCCAGCTGCTCGGGCATATTTTCTCTGATTTCGAATACATGGCACTCGGACTGGTTCTCATTGCCAATGGCGTAGATGTCGGGGTTTTCATTGGAGTTCATCTTGGAACCTTCGCCACGGTAGCCCAGCCACTGCAGCACATCCAGGGTAGAGAGCTTCTCACTGGGTTCGATGAGCAGGGGCAGAGGATTCACGCCGTTGTTTACCTTGGATACATCCAGTGCCTCGGCAGCCTCTTCGTTCACATAGAACAGGCCCTGCCAGTATCTGCTGTACTGGCCCTTGCCGGAATCTTCTGCAGCGTAGGTCTTGGCCACATCAATGTTGCCGTTGTCATCGGTTTCCAGGAAACCATTGTCCTGTGCCAGCTTAACCAGATTCGCAGAAGCTACCACATTTTCGGTGTCGTTCACATCAATAACACCCAGCAGCATGATGTTGGGCTGTACGGAGACTTTGTCCGCAGGCAGCTTGACGGCGGCGTACTGGTGGCCGGAGACAATCTCGAAGTACCAGGTCTCGGTGCTGTCACTGATCATCAGAGAGTTGCACTCACCGGAACCGTGGGTATCGATGATGTCAGCCAGCAGCTCTACCGCTTCCTTGGCGTTAGCGGCACCGCCCAGCAAAACGCTGGGAAGAGAAATCTCACAGATACCGGTGTCTACCAGAGGATCGGCAGCTTCGGCATCGGCATTATAGCTGGTAGAGACGGTAGCAGAGATGCTCACGCCCTTCTCGTTCTGACCGGCTGCGCCGTAGGCCTCACCGATGTAGTTACCGCTTTCATCAGTCATGGTCTCGCCATTCAAGGGGGAGTCCTTTACATAGGTGTAAGCGTAAGTGTGGCTGGGATAGGGCATCTGGAAGCCGTAAGCATCCTTATAGATGGCACCCTCCTGCCAATCCTTGGCAGGTACTGTACCGAACATCTTGTCGTACAGATTGCCGATATCCTCGGATCGTCCCACATAAGTACTGCCGTTTTCACTCATATTCTGGCCTACATAAATACCGGTACAAGCAAAGGCAGAGGGGACACACGACAGTGCCAGAGCTGCTGCCAAACTTAGAGATAATACTTTTTCCTTGACTTTCATGGGATGCACTCCGTTTCTTTTTTTGATGAGCTTATTATAGCATGATTATTCACAAAGTAAAGTATAAATATGCATATTATTTCTTTTTGTTGAATGTGTATACGCTGATTATGCATATAAACCACTGATTTTGCGGAAATATACAAATAGGGTTTATAGATATCCGAATTTGCATCCGAATTGGGGAAAGGGTGAAATCAACGATTTCGCTGCCGCTGCTCAGCAACAGGATCAGAATGTGACTTCCTGATCCTGCCTGCCGGAATATATGCACCGCTTTGCCGCAAAAAAAGCTGCCCCCCGAAGGGGACAGCCAATCATATTTTCTTTAGCCGCCGAAGCCCTCAGCGACCTTTTTGAGCATTTCCCGGATGGGCAGCTGATAGGGACAGCGGCCTTCGCAGGCACCGCACTCAATGCAGTCGCTGGCGGTGTGCTCCTGAGCAAAATAACGGCTCTTGGCCCAGTCTGCCAGACCGTAGCGGGTCAGATATCCGTTCAGGATGAACATAGAGGGGATGTTGATCCCCACCGTGCAGGGGGCGCAGTAGTTGCACCGACGGCAGAAGGTGGTGCCCAGCTCCTTGCGGATGGTTTCGATTTTTGCCTTTTCTTCCTGGGTGATGGGGCGCTTGTCGCAGACAGCCTCCAGATTCTGGCTGATCTCAGCTTCGGTTGCCATGCCGGGAATCACCACGGTCACATCGGGGTTGGAAGCGATAAAGCGCAGGGACAGGGAGACATCCTCCAGTGCGCCGCCAGCCAGAGGCTTCATGCAGATGAAGCCCACATTCTGCTGGGTACATTTGCGCATCAGCTCTTCGCCCTGAGTTTCCACAAGGTTGTAGGGGAACATGATGGTTTCCACCCAAGGCTGCTGCAGTGCCAGTTCAAAAACCTCTGCAGAGTGGGCGGTGACGCCGATATGTCTGATTTTTCCGGCCTGCTTTGCTTCCATCAGCGCTTCCAGAGCGCCGCCGGGAGCCATGACCTGCTCGAGCTGCTGGAGGCTGGGGTTGTGGACCTGATACAGGTCAATGTAATCAGTACGCAGGTTTCCAAGGCTGATGTCGATATCCCGTGCCATGGATTCCTTATCCCGGGACATACTCTTGGTGGCCAGGACGAACTTGTCCCGGATTCCCTCCAGAGCCTCACCCAGGTAGGATTCGCTGACGGTATAGCCACGGGCGGTGTCGATGAAGTTCACGCCGTTTTCCACCAGCTGCTTCATGAGGGGGCGGGTCTGTGCTGCCTCAATTCGCTGGATGGGAATGCCGCCGAAGCCCAGCCGGGAAATTTTCAGACCGGTCTTTCCTAAAATTCGATATTCCATTTTGTACACCTCTGTATCTTTTTTATTTTATTATAACGGATTTGCTGAAAAAAACAATGCAAAAATCCGGGATTCCTTTTACGAGCAGACGCAGAACGCTCCTGCCGGGAGCAATCCAGTCCGGCAGGAGCGTTTGATTATTCCAGATACCACTGGTCTTCGTCTTTGTGTTTGATTCTGTCGTCATCGGACAGGATTTTTCGGAGAATGGGTTCCATCAGAAACGAGTGAGCATAGACAATGGCTGACGGCAGGAAAAACAGCATAAAGGGCGCAACGGAAATGAGAAAAAGTCCTGCAAAGAAAATCAGCAGCATGGCAAGAGTAGAGAAGCAATTCCGTACTGCCAGCAGCAAGGAGGTGAACAGTGCGCCGGAGAAGGTAAGCTGAAATCTGGAAATCAGCGGGAAAACATACAAAAACAGCGACCCCAGAAGAAACAGCTTCACAAAGGATGCAAGCACAATCAGCAGGCTGGGGTGGGTGTCCAGTGTGAAATATGCTACAATCGTTGGCACATCATAGATCAGCACAGAAACAACAAAAGCCGCATACACCAGGCCAAATACCAGAGAAAGCTTCCAGTTTTCCCGAATGGCGTGGATAAATTCAGCAAATGCGGAGCCTCGGCCCCTGCGGATGGATTTGACAATGGTATAGTACAGCGCCGTGGTGGCAGGTCCGATTCCCACAATGGTGCAGCACAGTGCCAGCCACGCAAGACCCAGCAGGAGCATATCCATGATGTTGTTGACGACTTTTGCAAATTCGCTATCGGGACTCAGTAAATTCCACATAAAAAACCCTCCAACCAATCACCGAATCCGGTGAGATGCTTAATGCCAGTTATACAGGATTTTCGGGCAAATGTCAAACGGCCAAGGCAAAAACGAAAGGCACTCCGGATGGGAGTGCCTCTCGTCCTTTGTTAAACCAGAGTTGTGAAGAACGGTAAAACAAATGCGTATATGGATATTGGTAAATTCAAATGCGTTTTCGGGGCGATGCTGCCTTACACGCCGTAGTAAGCGTTCAGGTACATCTGCTTGATTTCGCTCATCAGGGGATATCTGGGGTTGGCACCGGTGCACTGGTCATCGAATGCCTGCTCCACCATGTCATCCAGACGGTTCAGGAAATCTTCCTCGTCGATGCCGTATTCTCTGATGGTCTTCTTGATGCCGACCTTTGCCTTCAGCTCATCCAGAGCGGTGATCAGGTTTTCCAGCTTCTCCTGATCGTTCTTGCCGCCCAGACCCAGATAATCAGCAACCTCAGCGTAGCGGGCCAGGGTATGGGGGTGGTCGTACTGGGAGAAGGTGCCCATCTTGGTGGGAACTTCCGCTGCATTAAAGCGCAGCACCTCGTCGATCAGCAATGCGTTGGCAATGCCGTGGGGCAGGTGATGGAAAGCACCCAGCTTGTGAGCCATGGAGTGGCAGACACCCAGGAAAGCGTTGGCGAAGGCCATACCTGCCATGCAGGCGCCGGTAGCCATGTTTTCACGGGCTCTGGGATCCTTGGGGCCGTTTTCATAGGCAGCGGGCAGGTTGTTGAAGATCAGCTTCAGGCTCTGCAGTGCCAGACCGTCGGTGTAGCCGGTGGCCAGCATGGAAGCGTAGGCTTCCAGAGCGTGGGTAACAGCGTCGATGCCGGAAGCAGCGGTCAGACCCTTGGGGGCGTTCATCATCATGTCAGCGTCTACGATTGCCATCTTGGGCAGCAGCTCGTAGTCAGCCAGAGGATACTTGACGCCTGTCTGCTCATCGGTGATGACAGCGAAGGGAGTCACCTCGGAGCCGGTACCGGCGGTGGTGGGAACTGCCACGAAGTATGCCTTTTCGCCCATCTTGGGGAAGGTGTAAACTCTCTTGCGGATATCCACGAAGCGCATGGCCATATCCATGAAATCAGCCTCGGGATGCTCATACATCACCCACATGATCTTGGCAGCGTCCATAGCAGAGCCGCCGCCGATGGCGATGATCAGATCGGGCTGGAAGCCGTTCATCTGAGCAGCACCGGCCTTGGCACAGGCCAGGGTGGGATCGGGCTCAACTGCGTGGAAGGTGTGGTGCAGAATGCCCATGGCATCCAGCTTGTCGGTAACGGGCTTGGTGTAGCCGTTCTGGTACAGGAAGGAGTCGGTGACGATGAATGCCTTCTTGTGGTTTTTCAGCTCGTCGAGTGCAACAGGCAGGCAGCCCTTCTTGAAATAAACCTTTTCAGGAGCACGGAACCACAGCATGTTTTCTCTCCTCTCAGCCACAGTCTTGATATTCAGCAGGTGCTTGACACCAACATTTTCGGAAACGGAGTTGCCGCCCCAGCTGCCGCAGCCCAGGGTCAGGGAGGGAGCCAGACGGAAGTTGTACAGGTCGCCGATGCCGCCCTGAGCAGAGGGAGTGTTTACGACGATTCGGCAGGTCTTCATCCGGGCGGTGAAAGCATCCAGCTTGTCTCGTGCGCCCACGGGGTCCAGATAGATGGAAGCAGTATGACCGTAGCCGCCATCCTTGACCAGGGTATCAGCCTTGTTCACGGCATCTTCAAAGTCGCTTGCCCGGTACATGGCAAGAACGGGGGACAGCTTTTCGTGGGCAAAAGGCTCGCTGACATCGGTACTGGTGACTTCGCCGATGAGAATCTTGGCATTTTCCGGCACATCCACGCCTGCCAGTGCGGCGATGGTGTGTGCGCTCTGACCGACGATTTTTGCGTTGACACCGCCGTTGACCAGAATGATGGAGCCGACCTTCTCGGTCTCTTCGGGGCTGAGAACATAGCAGCCGCGGTTCAGGAATTCTGCCTTGACCTGATCGTAAATGCTGTCCAGAACAACAACGCTCTGCTCGGATGCGCAGATCATGCCGTTGTCAAAGGTCTTGGAGTGAATGACAGAGGAAACTGCCAGCAGAATATCGGCGCTGTCATCGATGACGGCGGGGACATTGCCGGGGCCGACGCCCAGAGCGGGCTTGCCGGAAGAGTATGCAGCCTGAACCATGCCGGGGCCGCCGGTGGCCAGGATCAGGTCAGCTTCCTTCATGACCTGGTTGGTCAGCTCCAGAGAGGGCTGATCGACCCATGCGATGATACCCTCGGGAGCGCCTGCAGCAACTGCGGCTTCCAGAACGACCTTGGCGGCAGCGATGGTGCAGCCCTTAGCTCTGGGGTGGGGGCTGAAGATCACAGCGTTGCGGGTCTTCAGGCAGATCAGAGCCTTGAAAATTGCGGTAGAAGTGGGGTTGGTGGTGGGGACGACTGCGGCGACGACACCGATGGGCTCAGCGATGCGCTGCATGCCGTAGGCAGGGTCAGACTCGATGACACCACAGGTCTTGGTATTTTTGTATGCGTTGTAGATATACTCTGCTGCAAAGTGATTCTTGATGACTTTATCTTCTACGACACCCATCCCGGTTTCTGCGACAGCCTGCTTGGCCAGAGGGATTCGTGCTTTGTTTGCAGCGGTAGCGGCAGCAAGAAAAATCCTGTCAACCTGCTCCTGGGTATAGGTGGCGAACTGAGCTTGCGCTTCCCGGCACCGTGCCAGAACATCGGTTAATTCCTGAGGAGTGGTAACAGTTGGATAGTTGTTCATAGCGAAAATCACCTTTCAGATATTTGATAAAATCGTATCGGTTTTTACGTATCGATATAATAGCATCGGAACAAGCATATGTCAATAAGAAATTATGCTCAGAGGAAAAACTTTTTAGATGCCGCCCGATATCATATTGGATTTTCATCCTGCGCAGAACCAAAACAGACCAAAATACCTGCTTAAACGGCTGGCAGAGCATGCTCAGCGGGAAAACGAAAAAATCCCCTGCGGCAAGTTTTATTGCCGCAGGGGAGAGAGTATTTTGTGAACTACATGATGAAAAGTGCAAGCGCAGCACACAGACTGCCTACGATTGCGCCGGCGACGACATCACTGGGGAAGTGTACGCCTACATAGACTCTGGAAAAGCCCATGCATACCGCCTGAATGATGGATGCAATGGGCATCCATTTGCCGGGCAGGGTAGCGGCCCAGGAAATTCCGGCGGCAAATGCTGCACAGGTATGCCCGGACGGGAAAGAGTTGGGATCCTGAGAAAGAATCAGCGGGGTGATATTTTCGTGCTTTTCATAAGGCCGGAGCCGTGCGCAGAAGGGCTTTAAGCACAGATTGGTAAACAGCACTCCAAACGCCAGAGCAAGTCCGGAGCAAATGCCTGCCCGGTAGGTGGTGTCCCAGCACAGCATCGCAAGGGACAGGGCAATCCAGAGGAAGCCACCATTTCCAAGACAGGTAAACAATTTCATTGCATGGTTCAACGCAACCGACCGGCGATGTTTTTGAATCCACAATAGTATTTTTTCATCCATATGCGCAATTGCAAACAATGATTGTCCTCCATCCTGTAAGGTGCAGAGTCGGCGCTGGAGCGGGGGCAGCAGTTTGTAAACCACCTGTTTCAAACCGAAATCTGCGAATCATATATGATAAGACTATCATAAAAAACTTAATATTTCTCAAAGAAATCAAAAACGGTATATAAATTTTACTTTCCAAAAGGGGAAAAGTCAAATTTTATTTCTGAGATAACAATACTTGACGGCATTTGTGGCCTCTGCGGACAAATGCCCTTTGTACGAGCGTGTTTTCGTCGGTTCAGCAGCGCCCGGGAATACACACGCTTCAGATAGGAGTGTATCCAGATTTAAGCAGTTTGTTTCATGAACAGCGGAACCTGAAGCAGGCGAGGCAGTTCGCTGCGAAAAGAACAGAAATCAAGAAAACAAGCCGATGTGATTCCGTGTCACATCGACTTGCTTATGATTGCCTACAACAGAAAAATGAAAATATCAGTCATTGTCGTTCGGGCTGTGATCGTCCTGTTTGTCATCATCGTCCGATTCAAGGTCATCGTCTGCATCGGGCGATTCATCGGAATCCGGCTGATCGTCATCGTCCTGATCTTCGTTGGTGGTCTCAAGGTCACCGTCCAAATCATCCTCGTCGAAAAGATCATCAAGATGGTCGGCAATGTCAATGTCCTCTTGTTCCAGTACATTCATCAGTTCACTCATGGATAGGCTGGCAAGATATTCATAGTCCATGTCGGGATATTTGGATACCAGCTTTTGGATCAGTGCGGCCTTTCCTTCTGTGATCTGGTGCTTCTCAGCCAGATCTTCCAGCATATCGTCTGTTTCAATCTCCTGAGACAGCACGGTTCCGGTATGAATCAGAGAACCGATTTCCTGCTCAACCTGACTGGAAATTTCCAGCTTCAGCGAATCTGCGCGTTTCTGATTGGAGCATTCCACGGAAACCAATATGGTTCCGGAAGCTTCGGTGAGGTACCCATGTTTGACCATGGAACCCAGAATCGCATTTAACGCAACATCCACATCCGTATTTTTCAGGTTCATGCCAGCCAGGACGGCCTGACCGTCAGCATTACTGGCCTGAGCGGACACGACTCGGTCAAACCGATTGATTTGCAGCTCGATACTGGGATTGACATCCAGATAAATTGCGGCATCTGCTCGCATATAGAGCGTCATAAAGGACATGACACAGATCAAAAAGCAGGCTGCAATTGCGGTAACGGTTTTCAGCACATGGTTTCCGCTGCGCCTTTTTACAGCAGTACCATCCAGAAACCAGTCGCTGCTGGAAGCCAGTTCTACCGGCTGCTCCCAGAGTTCGTTTGCCTGATCGGGAGTTATCTGCGAGACAGCATGGCGAATCTGGTCTTCAACTTTTTCGTTTGAGAATTTGCTCATAAACTCCCCTCCAATTGAGACTTCAGTTTTTTTAAGCCTCGTGTGTATTTTGACAGGACGGTGGACAGCGGCATCTCCAGAAGCTCGCTGATTTCGCGGTGTTTGAACCCGGTGACAGCGTGCAGAAAAACGATCTGGCACTCTTCCTGGGACAAAACGCGGAATGCAGTTTTTAATACAATGCGGTCTTCCAGATCTTCAATTTGACTGAAATCGAAAGCAGGCTGTGCTTCTTCCGGGGAAAAAGCGACAAAGTGCTTCTGCTGACGCATCCTCATCAGGCATACATTGCGGGCGATGGTGAAGATCCATGCCATAGGTTTTCCTTCCGGACGATATAAATGCGCGGCAGCACGGATTTTCAGATAGGTATCCTGCATGGCATCCTCGGCATCAGTCTGATTTCGCAGCAGAGACAATGCATATGTGAAAACAGCACTTCTGGTTTGCTGATACAGGGTGCAAAATGCATCCTTGTCTCCGTTTGCGATACCGCGGAAAATTGATTCATCAATTGTGATCTCTCTTTGCTGCGGATTTCCCGGATCAATTGCAGCAAATATCAACATGGCCCATCGCCCCCAACATTCTTAATACTAAAATGTATTATAGCTCATTTTTCTCCCTTTGTACAAGCCCCATAATGATGGTCAGATTGCCATTTCTGCACCGCAGTGCATCGATAAAAGCCTTTTGCTTTTTCATGTCACGCAGCTGGATCCGATAGGACAGCTCATACATGGTTCCCATATTGGTGGTCTTCACTTTTTCCAGTTTGGCCTGTTTGGTATATTCAAAGAACAGATCGTCAAAAATGCCGTCGTAATTCAAATCCTCGGGAATCGTGATGCGAAGCTGGCGTTCGTTGCTTTCTACATCGCCAAAATGGATTTTTTCCAAAACCAAAATGACAAGTCCGGTTGTGACGGTAATGATGCAGGCCAGGGACAAAAAGCCCATTCCGGCGGCAAGACCCACAGCCATAGCGTAGAAAATAAAGCCGATTTCTCTGGCTGTACCGGGGGCGCTGCGGAAACGAACCAGTCCAAAGGCACCCAATACGGCTACGGATGCGCCCAGATTACCGTTTACGATCATGATGACTGAGGTCACCAAAAGAGGCAGCACAGCAAGAATGATGGTAAATCCGCCGCTGAAAGCGAGTTTTCGATACAAGAGCGCAATCAACAGACCGAGCACAAAGGCTGTGCCCAAAGCCATTGCAACGGATTGAATACTGAATGTACCTGCGTGAAATATACTGTTTAACATACCTTTTTCCTCCTATGTGTATCCCAATTTTCGTTTCTGTGGACGAGCATACCGTCCGGGTCGAAATTTGCGTGTTTTGATTTATAAATGTTTCCGTATTTTGAAAAAGAAACCGGATAAATGGAAAGATCGGACAGAATCTGTGTAAACCACAGGGGAGTGGCTCCCATGACCTTACTCTCCATCAGATAATATGTTTGCGGCAGAAGCAGCTGTCCCTGATCGCCCTGCTCCAGCCCCATATTCATTTGCCTGAAACGGATGTTATGGTCGAAAGTCACTCGGAAATCCGGGTTTTCTTTCTCAAACAATGCAATCCGGTCGTATGCCAGATAGACGCCTCGCTGCAAAGGATATCGCTTCAGGAAAAAGTCGATTTCCCGCAGGATCTGATTGTCTGTGTCAGGACGGATTCCGTGTTCGACATAGTCATAGGCCTGCCACAGCGGCAGCTGAATCCGGCGCTTGTTGACCACCTTCTGGTATTTCTTCTTGATTTCCAGAAAAACCGGGGAATCCAGAGTGGGAATACCATAGCTCCTCAAACGCAGCTTTTCTTTGTAAACAGGCTTTTCAATGGATCGACGGATCAGATCATACTCGGGCGTATCATAATAGATATTACAGATGGTATGAAGTCCGTACTGATCTTCCTGCATATAAGGAAGAAGCCTTGAACGCAGTTCCAGATAAACATCTTCCGGCATCAGGTATTTTTTCTCGTATCGGTTAAATACGGTCTGCGGCATTATCGATCCCTCCTTATTATTTTCGTTTTTGATGTAGTTCCAATTTGCTGCCGTTGCTAATGACGGTGATATTTCCATCCTTGGTTTCAAAGATTTCTGCGCCGTGCTGTTTCAGAAGCTCCAGTGTTTCAGGTGCTGCCGGATGTTTGCTGGAAGAGCAGATTGCGGCGTACTCAGGCGTTGTGGCGTTCAGGAGATCTTCCAGTGCGGTGTTGTAGACACCGTGGTGCGGGACCTTCAGAAAATCACAATCCGCAGCCGTGCCGCTGTCCAGCCACTGACGAATCCGCTGCTTTTCTGCGTCTCCCATGAACACCAACCGATTCTGTCCATGGACAACGGTGGTAATCAAAGAGAAATTGTTATCATTTTCCACCGTATCAGAGGCGATTTCGTAGGAAGTGGGGGGCTCCACAAGCACCTCGGCATCCCCAAAGGGGAAACGAACCGACTGGGTTAATGGAGTGGGGGTAATTCCTTTTCCTTCCAAGGCACACAGGAAATCAAAGTATTCTGTGTGCATACCTTCATATGCAGGAATGTAGATCTGTTCAACATCCATTGATTCAATTAAGGTGTCAGCTCCACCCACATGATCCTGATCGAAATGGGTGATTATGAGCACATCGACATGGGAGACGCCTTTGCTCGTCAGAAAATCCACAAGCTCTTCTCCGTCGTCTTCTTCTCCGGTATCAATGACCATGGTGTTGTCACCGGTTTGCAAGACAATCGCGTCGGCCTTACCCACCTTTAACAGATCCACGGACATTGGAGTCATAGCGTTGCTTGTACTGGATGCACAGCCTGTCAGTTGTATGGCGGCCATGATACAGACAAGTATGGCTGCAATTAATTTTTTCGTGTGTTTTTGATGCTCCATTTGAATTCCTCCCTTGCAATCTATAAGGTTAATGCCGGAGCAAGCTGTTTTATTGCATGAAATTAAAAAAATTTTTTTATTTATGAAGTTGTCAGAAAACCAGGCAGTCTTTTCGATATTGCAGCGCTTTCCGGTACCCTTCCTGAATTTGTTGGGATAGTGAATGAAAACCCTGGAATTTGATAGCTAAAAAATTAATCAAATTCTGGAAAATCGTGCTTTACATTTGCAGATGCGTGATGTATGATAGCCGGGAACAGAGTAGGGTTCCCTGCGTGAAGTGCTGCCAAAATGGGGAGTTGTCTGGCAGACGAAGGATTTTTTCCGCGATGGGGTATCCGCACCCGCTGCGCCATATAGGAGATCTCTCCTTTAGGTAGCAACGATACTCGGTCGGGCGATTGACTGGCTGCTTTTGCTGTCCGTCCCTACGGGTGAGTCATATCTGTAATAAATTTCCCCGACGACTGATCGTCGGGCTTTTTTATTGCATTGTGACCGCTGGGACAGTGTGAACGGCGTGTATGGTCGCTTCTAACTAAAGGAGGAATTTTTAATGCAAACCCAAACGAAAAAACAATGTATGACAACGAAAACCATCGCATCCTGCGCCCTGCTGGCAGCACTCAATATTGTCCTTGCCAGACTGATCGGCCTGATGCCCAATGCATCGAGCCGCTTCTCCATTGAAGCTGTGCCGGTGTTCCTGGCGGGTATGCTGTTTGGCCCTCTGGCCGGCGGCATGGTGGGCTTTTCCGCAGACTTTGTGGGCTGCCTGTTCTCAGGTTTGGGCTACAATCCGCTGTTCTGCGTGCCCCCGATTCTCTATGGTGTGTTCGGCGGTGTGTTCCGTCGTTTCCTGTCCGGCAATGTCACCATTTTCCGGCTGCTGATTTCTTTCCTGCCGCCGGTGGTTTTGGGCTCCATCCTGTATCAGAGTGCGACACTGAGCTACATCTACTTCAAAGGGCCTTTTATGGAAGGCTTGATTTACTTTCTCTCCACCAGATCGATTCAGTTCGCCATTACCATGCTGCTGGATACGGTAATCATTTATATCCTGTTCCGTTCCGGCATCTTTGAACGACTGGGATACTGGCCTCTGAAATCGGCCAATGCAGACCAATAACGAAAGGACTCTTTAACCATGACCGCAAACGAAGCAATCGAATACATTCATTCCGTCTGCTGGAAGGGCAGCGTTCCGGGCCTTGGACGCACACAGACGCTGCTGGAAAAGATGGGCAATCCGGAAAAGAAGCTGAAGTTCGTCCACATTGCCGGAACCAACGGCAAGGGCAGCACCGCCGCCATGACGGCATCCATTCTGCAGAAGGCAGGCTACCATACCGGCCTGTTCACATCTCCTTATATCTACCGCTTCCACGAGCGGATGCAGGTGGATGGCGCAGAGATTTCTGATGAGGATCTGGCAGCTGTGACCGAGTTCGTGAAGCCTCTGGCAGACTCCATGGAGGAATCCCCCACGGAATTTGAGCTGGTATCGTGTATTGCTTTTGAGTATTTCTACCGTCAGAACTGCGATATCGTGGTGCTGGAGGTAGGCATGGGCGGCGCAATGGACTCCACCAATGTGATCGAGGTTCCGGAAGTTGCCGTCATTACCAATATCGGACTGGATCACACCGAATATCTGGGCGACACACTGGAAAAAATCGCAGAAACCAAGGCCGGCATCTTCAAGGAAAACGGCAGCGCGGTCATCTACCGCAGCGCACCTTCTGTGGAGGAGGTTCTGGAAAGAATCTGCCGTGAGCGGAATGTGAAGCTGAAAAAGGCAGATTTTGACGGCATCAGACTGATTTCCCACGGCCTGGACGGTCAGGTGTTTGACTGCGGCGCAAGAAAGAATCTGTTCCTGCCTCTGCTGGGCGCCCATCAGCTGCACAATGCTGCGGTGGTTCTGGGAATCATCGACACGCTCATCGAAAAGGGCTGGCACATTACAGAGCAGAACATTGCTGACGGACTCCGGGACACCCGCTGGGCGGGCCGTTTTGACATCGTCAGCCGTGATCCTCTGTTTATCATCGACGGCGGACACAATCCCCAGTGTCTGGAGGCTCTGGTCAAGAACATCCAGGACTACCTGGCAGGCCGCAAGATCATCGCTCTGACGGGCGTTCTGGCAGACAAGGACTATGCAGATATGTATAAGCCCGTGATGCCTCTGGTGCAGCAGTTTGTCTGCATCACTCCCCCCAACCCCAGAAAGCTGGAGGCAGAGCAGCTGGCAGCTTACCTGCAGCAGGCCGGCGCAACCGCAACTGCCTGTGCAAGCATTGAAGACGGCGTAAAGAAGGCAATGGAGCTGGCAGGCGCAGACGGCGTAGTCATGTGCTTCGGCTCTCTGTACACCATCGGCACCATTCGTGATGCGCTGAATGCTGTGAACGGCTGAACCGGAATATAAAATCAAAAAAGCCCCCGACTCTGAGCATTTGCCCGGAGTCGGGGGTTGTTGTTTTTCTGGCAGGCCGGTTACACGGACTCTGCCCGGATGGCCTCGATGGGATTATCCTTTTTCAGCTTGGATACTGCGTAGGTCATGGTGATGAAAACAATGAAGAATACGCAGCAGGTGGCAATCAGGATGGCAGCGATGGGAGGCCGGTAGGCGCTCTGGGTCACATCCAGCGAGAGCTTGTAAATGCCTAGGCTGCAGGCAATGGACAGCGGCAGGCCAATCAGCAGGGCCTTGAGCCCGTATTGCAGGCACTCAAATGCCATCATGCGGTAAAGCTCGCTGCTTTTGATGCCGACGCTTCGCAGCATACCGAAATCCTTGCGCCGCAGAGCAATGTTTGTGGAGATGGTGTTGAAAACGTTGCACACGCAGATCAGGGAGATCAGCACGATGAAGCCGTAGCAGAACACATTGATCATGGTGATATAGTCCCGATCCCTGTGCTGGGATTCCAGATGGTCGGAATACGCAAAATCGTTTTCGTCCAGAAAGCTGAGGGCGGACGGATAGTCGTTCACCTTGACGGAAAGCTGCACCAAGGTGCTTTCCGGGTCTGCCATGGAAAGGGGCAGCACGAAGGACACCGTGTTTTCCGAGGAACCGTTGGAAATGCCGAAGGGGAGGGTGTCGATGGCCTCGCCCAGACGAAGGCGGGCATTCATATCCGGGTAGGTGACTTCTGCCAAAGGCTCCGAGTCCATTTTTCCGGTGACCGGATCGAGAAGGTAGTAGCGTTCTGTGACGGCGTTTTCCTGCTGTTCTTGCCGGAGGGCCACGTGGAGGCTGTTGTCATCTGTGAGGAAGGGACAGGATTTTGCAGCTTCTGTCAGCTCCGATTCATCAAGGTAGTATATATACACTGGCATACCGTTGTAAGAGGATACCTCGGAGTAATGATAAGCGTTGGCAATGGTCAGGACATAATCATGCACCTGCTCAGGCGGAGCCGCTGCGTACAGATCCACGGAGTCTATCTGCTCATTGAAAACCTTTTCATGGTAAGCGACCCGAGTGGGATGGCCGGATTCATCCATGGAATACACCATGATATCTGCGTCGCACACCAGAGCAGTGGGAGCGCTGGAATCGAAGTAAGGGGCAGGATCGATCTTGTGCGCATCCAGATAGGCTCTGAACGCATCGTCCTCCAGATAATAGATCCGGGCGTTCTTGGGATTGATGGTGGCTGAGTGGTGGGAGTCGGATGCGTTCCATGCTTTTGTATATCTGTCAGAAAAGGCTTCATCGGGGATCAGCGTCTGCAAAACGGTATCCCGGACAACGGCGGATTCAGCAATGAAAGGCTGCGCCCGAAGCTGCTCCAGCTCCTTCTGATCGGAAAAGGAAACGGCGATATCGTAATTATAGGTATATGCATTCTGCTGAATGGTTTCCTGAAGCTGGTGAGTAAAGCAGAAAGCGGTGATGAACAGCACTACACTGATGGTGATGGAAAAGACCGTGGCACGGTACTTCTTTTTGCTGACGCGGTAGTATTTTTTTGCAAGCAGACCAGGCAGCCCGAAGAGTTTGACTGTCAGCTTGCTCACTTTTACATTTGCCTTGGAAGCGTCGTATTCCTGGGTCTGACGGATGGCGCTGATGGGGGAGATTTTTGTGGCACGGTGGGCAGGGATCCGGCAGGAGATCAGCACCGTCACAAGGGCAATGACTCCGGCGGACACGAAGGCGGCAGCGGAGGGAACGGCCTTCAGGAAAACATCGGAAGCACCTGCCAGGAAGGATTCAATTATATCATGGGTCAGGTGCAGCGTCAGGGCGATTCCCAGATACCCGCAGAGGATTCCAAGGGGAATACCGATGGCACAGAGGGAAAGTGCCTCAAAGTACACACTGCGCCGCAGCTGTTTTCTGGTGGCGCCGATGCTGGAAAGCAGACCGAACTGCTTTGTCCGCTCTGACACCGAAATGGAGAAGGCGTTATAGATCAGACTGCTGGAACCGACCATGATGATCACGACCAGAATGATGCAGAAATTCCGGATCACAGTATCAAAATTTCGATATTTGTTTCCACCGCTCAGCTGCAGCATATTGTAATTTATGGAGGAAGTCTGACCGTAGGATTGCTCGGACAGATCATAGGTAGCCATTACAGGATCTGTTTTGACAAAGATCCGATGCCACAGAACATTCTCACTTCCGTCAGCGTGGGTCAGCAGGCTGCTGATCGCAAGGACTGTGTCGCCAAAATCCTGAAAGTAATCTGAAATGCCGACGATTTTATAGTGCTTTGTAAAGGCGCTTGCCACTTTGGACGGGAGTTCCACATCTTCGGTTTTGTATTCCGGAACGATGTCCAGTTCTACAATATCGCCGATTTCACAGGGAATACCGGCGGATTTCAGATGCTCGTAAACATTGCGGGGGATGACGATTTCAGAGCTGTTTTGCGGCAGGCGGCCTTCTTCCAGGTGGGTGGCAACCATGTCGAAAAAGGCATCGTCACCGGCTGCGACGATACAGGTTTCCGTGTTGGCATAGCCGTCGATCAGATAGTCAAAGGTGGTATAGCCCAAAGTTCCCAGATCACCCAGCTTGCTGACGGATTCCTGGGATTGGAGCTTTTGTAGGTCTTCGTCCGTGCTGTAGTCATACTGGATGAAGTAATCGCCGGTGCTTTTCCGCTCTGCATTCACCATGTAATCCAGCAGGCTGACGCCCAGGGTGGTCACGGCGGTGAACATGGCGGCAGACAGAATAATGCCCACGATGGTCACAAGGGTACGGGTGCGGTTTTCCCACATGGCCCGCCAGGTGACCCGATTCATGATGTTCATCGAATCACCTCATCTCGGGAGATGCGGCCGTCTTCGATTGCGATGATCCGGTCGGCCTGCAATGCGATGGATTCGTCGTGGGTGATGACGATGAGGGTCTGGCCGTACTGCTTGTTGGAAAACTTCAGCAGTTCTACGATTTCCTGAGAGTTTCTGGAGTCCAGATTGCCGGTGGGCTCGTCTGCCAGCACAACGGCGGGGGCGTTCATCAACGCTCTGCCGATGGACACTCGCTGCTGCTGACCGCCGGACAGCTGACTGGGCAGATGCTTTTCTCTGCCGTGGAGATTCAGCGTGGTCAGCAAATCTTCAAGACGCTGCTGGTTGACCTTGCGTCCGTCCATAAGCACGGGCAGTGTGATATTTTCCGTCACATTCAGCACCGGGATCAGATTGTAAAACTGGTAGATCAGACCCACCTGCCGGCGGCGGAAGATGGCCAGCTGGTCTTCGTTCTGGGCGAAAACATCCTGATCGTTCAAAAATACCTTGCCGGATGTGGGACGGTCCACGCCGCCCAGAATGTGCAGCAAAGTGGACTTGCCGGAACCGGAAGGGCCGATAATCGCGACGAACTGACCCTTTTCTACAGAAAAGGAGATATCGTCCAGTGCACGGACCTCGTTCTCGCCTTTGCCGTAGATTTTAGAAAGGTGTTCTACTCGTAAAATTTCCATAGGATTGACCTCCTGCTTGAGATGCTTTTAATATACAGGAGCAAAGTGACACGCAGGTGACTTTCAGGTGACAGAATTGTCATATTGCGTGAAATGGTTCTTTTTGTTCAGATGATCTGCTTGTAGAATTTGATCACGAATTTTGCTCCGGATCCGGTGTTTATGGCCTGAATGGTGCCGTTTTGGGAAACAATGACGGTGCGTGCGAGGGCAAGCCCGATGCCATAGCTGGTTTGCGAGGCGTTGCTGCCCCGGTAGAATCGCTCAAACAGGTGTGGCAGGTCTTCCGGGCGGAAGCCTGAGCCGGTGTCTGTCACCTCAATCTGGGTGAACAGGGCGGTTTCCAGCGCAGTGATGGTGATGGTACCGCCGTCGGGAGTGTGCTCCATGCAGTTTTTCAGGATGTTTCCCAGAGCCTCGGACGACCAGACCAGATCGCCGGTGAACTGTTCGTCGGCGCAGTGAATCACAAGCTGCTGATTGCGCAGATCCATGGGGATTGCGATGGGAGAAACGGAACGCTGAATCAGCTCCCGGACGCTAACACACTCTTTTGCCAGAGTGACCGTGCCTGCATCCAGTTTGCTTAGCTTCAGAAGGCTCTCCACCAGCCAGTCAGTACGGGCCAGCAGGCTTTGAAGCTCCCGGGCAAGGGAAATCCGCTTTTCAGCCGGGAGATTCGGGTCTCGGAGCATGGTAGCGGTGAGATTCATGGCGGTCAGCGGGGTTCGCAGCTGGTGGGAGATGTCTGCCAGAGAATCTGCAAGGTACTGCCTGTCTGCGTGACTTGTCTCGGCGGATTCGCTGAGCCGCAGGGTGATTTTCTGAATCTGATTTGCCAGGATGGACAGCTCCCCTTCGCCGTATTCCCAGATGGGCAGGGGAGCACCGCCGGAGAGCATTGTGTCCAGATCCTGACTGATTTTTTGAAGCTTCCGGTAGCGGTAAAATTCGGTGGCTGCGTATACCCCCAGCCCAATCAGACTGGCAATCAGCACCAGAATCCCGCAGGCGGCAGACAGGAAAAAGCCGATGCAGGACAGAATCACGGCAGAGGCAGCCAGAATACCCAGCCCAAGCTCCAGTTCTTTGTTTTTCTGAAACATCGTTACCCCTCCAGTTTATAGCCCATTCCCCGGACAGTGCGGATGAAGATGGGGCTTTGCGGGTCCGGCTCAATTTTATCCCGCAGGCGCTTGATGTAGACGGTGAGGGTGTTGTCCCCTACAAAATCCCCGGCGCAGTCCCAGATCTCCTCCAGAAGCCGATCCCTGCTGAGAATCTGTCCCCGGTTGTTGAGAAAGACCAGAAGCAGCTTGTATTCAAGGGCAGACAGGTAAAGATTCTGCCCGTCACGCATAACGCTGCCCTTGTCCGTGTCGATGGTCAGATCGCCCAGAGTGACAATGCTCTGGCGCTTGCCCACTCTGCGCAGGACGCTTCGGATGCGGGAGACCAGCTCTCTGGGCCGGAAGGGCTTGGAAATATAGTCATCTGCCCCCATATCTAGGCCGGTGACTACACTGTATTCATCACTGGATGCTGTCAGAAAAATCACGGGAATCCCCAATGTTTTTGCGTGGGAACAGACGGCAAAGCCGTTGCCCTGAGAAAGGGAAATATCCACCAGCGCCAGATCCGGGGCCTTGTGCTCCATGGCGGCGATGGCATCGTTCTGTCCGGTTACAGAATCCACGAGGAAATGCTCCCCCGTTAAGAAGCTGCTGAGCGTACGAATGATCGACGGATCGTCCTCTACCAGTAAAATTCTATCCATGGATATACCCCCTTTATTTTAACCATCATACCATTTTTCTGCCGTGATTACCATTACAGTTTTGTCACATTCCGCGCCGGGGGATTGCATAGCATTTTCCTTAAAACTGCGCTATAATATCTGCAAACAGAGGAGGCGGATTGTATGCTTGCTTATACATTCAAGGAACACGGAAAATTTGAACTGATGGAAAAACCAAAGCCTGTACTGGTCGATGCAGGCGATGCCATTGTCCGGGTCACGCTGGGCAGCATCTGCACCAGTGACCTGCACATCAAGCACGGCTCCGTACCACGGGCTGTCCCGGGAATTACCGTGGGTCACGAGATGGTGGGTGTTGTGGAGGAAGTGGGAGCAGGAGTTACCACGGTGCACCCCGGGGATCGGGTCACGGTGAATGTGGAGACCTTCTGCGGAGAGTGCTTCTTCTGCAAGCACGGGTTCGTGAATAACTGCACAGATCCCAACGGCGGCTGGGCGCTGGGCTGTCGCATCGATGGCGGTCAGGCTGAGTTTGTCCGGGTGCCCTACGCAGACCAGGGACTGAAGAAAATTCCGGATACGGTATCTGATGAACAGGCGCTGTTTGTGGGCGATGTGCTGGCTACAGGCTTCTGGGCTGCCCGGATTTCTGAAATCACCCAGGATGATACCGTCCTGATTATCGGAGCAGGCCCCACGGGCATCTGCACACTGCTGTGCGTGATGCTCAAGAAGCCGAAGCGCATCATCGTCTGCGAAAAAGATCCCAACCGGGTACGATTTCTGCAAGAGCACTACTCGGATGTGCTGATTGCCCAGCCGGAAAGCTGCAGGGAATTTGTCCTTGCCAACAGCGACCACGGCGGCGCAGATGTGGTTCTGGAGGTTGCCGGAACAGAGGATACCTTCCGCATGGCCTGGGAGTGCGCCCGGCCCAACGCCATTGTGACCATTGTGGCGCTGTATGACAAGCCTCAGGTGCTGCCGCTGCCGGATATGTACGGCAAGAATCTGACCTTCAAGACAGGCGGTGTGGACGGCTGCGACTGCGCAGAAATCCTGTCGCTGATCCAGCAGGGGAAAATTGACACAACCCCTCTGATTACCCATACCTTTTCCCTGAAGGACATTGAAAAGGCCTACCATATCTTTGAGAACAAGCTGGACGGCGTAATCAAAATTGCAGTCACTCCGTAATGCACAGGATAAACAAAGAGAGAAACCCATCGCCGGGTTTCTCTCTTTTTGTCTGCGGTTTTTGTGCTGTGACAATAAAAACAGGGGCGCACTCCGTTCAGAATGCGCCCCTGGCAATGCTGATGAAATTACTTTGCGGGAGTCACAGAGGTGATGTGGGGATTTACGCCCTCATACCAGTACAGGAAGCCTTCCATGTCGATCTTGTCGCCGATCTTCAGAGACTTGACTGCGTTGTAGACTTCGCTGGAGCTGTCGCACAGGTAGGACTCAACCAGGAAGGTGTAGGTGTTGCCGTTGACAGAGACATTGAAGTACAGGTCATCGCCATCCTGACCGGAACCGTCCCAGTTGTACAGGAAAGCAACATCCTTGCCGTCGGGAGTCTTGGTAGCTTCAACGGTCATGCCCTTGAAGGTAGCCAGCTGGTTCTGATGCTGGATCAGCTCGTCGGTGCCCAGCAGTGCGGTAGCATCGATGGGAGTTGCAACATAGTTGCCTTCCATGATCTCGAAGGTAGCGTCGATGATTTCGACCTCGCCGGACCACTCAGCCTTGTAGCCGGTAACCTTGATCTTGGTGCCGGTGGTCAGCTTCTCGTAGTCTTCCTTGGAGCAGGCCATGTCGTACAGGAAGTAAGCGCCGTCAGCATCCTGTGCGTAGACAGTTGCCTTGTCTTCCCACCAGGACTGCTTAGCCTGGACATAAGCCTCGATAACAACCTCGGACTCAACAGGGGCAGCGGCGTACTCTTCGTAGGTCATGACGCCTTCGGACTTCTTGCTGGGGTCGTCTTTTTCAGCGGAAGAACAGCCGAACATAGACAGTGCCAGAACAAGAGCCATGGACAGTGCAATGAACTTTTTCATTTTCATTCCTCTTTTCATAGTGTTCGTTTGGGTTATTTTGGTTTTCCTCGCTGGGAATATTATACTCCTGTGAAAATAAAAATCAATAATTTACAGGCGATATCAGGCTTTTTTCCTGCGAAGTCGCTGGAAAACGGCATAAGTCACAATACAAACCCATGCGACAGCCAAAGAACTGAGCAGAATCACCGAAGTCGTGGGCAGCTTTCCCAGGTCCGTTTCCTCTGCAGAAGAGAACGCATCCTGGTTTCCAATCTGGTCCAGTCGGTACAGGGAGGTGATGTCCTCGAAAAGGGTGTCAAAATAGGCATCGTCCACCTGCTCGCTGCGCCGGACGGATTTTGCCGTGTTTTCAATCAGCTGACCGGCTGCGTCACGCAAGGAGGCAGAGCCGTTGAACACCGGGGCAACAAAGGTGTTATCCATATTGTCCAGCAGCATCTGGGTGGCCTTCAGCTTGACATCGTAGTAAAATTCGTTGTCCTCGCCGGAGCGGGACAGATAGTCCTGATACTGGGCATCGCTGTGGGCCTTGGAGGTGACGGGGACATAGCCTTCGGTCTGGGAATAGGCAATCTGCACATCATTTGTCAGCAAGTACTGAACGAACAGCCAGGATGCCATAACCTCCTGAGGGTCGGACTTGTTGAAGACACACACAGACGGTCCCTGGGAGATCATCTGCGGATGCTCGGGATCCACCTGAGGAATGGGGCGCACCTCGGTTTCGAATTTCACCAGCTTGTCTTCACTGATGTCGGAAAGGGGGGCATAGGTGCCCATCCAGGTGGCGCCGGCGGTGGAGTCAATGGCAAAGACGCACTGACCGGCATTCATGAAGTTTGCAGGGTAGCTGGAAATTTTGAAGGTGGAGAAGGCTCCGGTTTCCACATGAGAAGCCACGGTTTCCAGAATCTGCTTGGTGGTGTCGTTGAAAATCTGAATTTCGCCTTGGTCGTTGGAATAGCCTGCACCGTACTGGCGCAGCAGCTGGATCATCATATTGTCGGTGGATTTGTAGATGAATGGGATCATGACGGGCTGACCGTTCAGCAGATAGTTTCCATCGGGGCCCTTTTTGGCAGCCGCTTCAGATACCTCCCAGATGAAATCCCAGGTCAGCTGCTCCGGCAGGGTGTAGCCCAGAGCCTCCACATAGGTTTTGTTGATGTAGCAGGCCTCGGTGGAGCGCATATAGGGGACAGCGTAGTAGTGACCGCCGATGGCGCATTCGTTCAGAAACTGGGGGATGATCTCCTCCTGCGTGGGAGCGTCAAACCGGACTTCGCTGCCGCCCAGACCGTATCTGGCATCGGTCATCAGCTCATCCAGAGGAACCACGCTGTTGGGGCCGGTCAGGTAGGTGGCGATGTGGTCGGGGTAGGTGATACACACATTTGGGGTGGTATTTGTGGAAATATTGGTGATAACATCGTTGTAAATCTTGCCGTAGTTGGTGTACAGCCGCAGATTCACATGGATGTTGGGATAGATGGCCTCGAAATCCCGGATGGCCTTTTCATAGATGTTGGACTGGGTCTTGTTGGTATCGTTCTTGGCCCAGAAGGTGATTTCGTACTCTCTGGAGGTGTCGAATTCCTCCGGAATCTGGAAGGCATTCAAGCCCCGGGAGCCGTGACATCCGCTCAGCGCCAGCAGGCTTGCCAGCACCAGCAGAAGACAGGTGCATTTTTTCAGGTGTTTCATCCCTTGATACCTCCTCTGGACACGCCCTCCATGATCTTCTTGCGGAAAACCAGGAACAGAACAATCAGCGGTACGGAAATGACCACCACGGCGGCCATCATGGCTGGGATATTCTCTCTGCCAAAGCCGTTTTCACGGATGGACTGAATACCGTTGGACACCAGGAAATAGGCTTCCTTGTCGGTAATCAGCCGAGGCCACACATAGGAATTCCAGCACTCGATGACCTTTAAGATGGTGATGGTGACCAGAGTGGGTCTGCAGATGGGAACCATCACTTTCAGCAGGTACTTGAGATCGGAGGTGCCGTCAACCTTGGCGGCGTAGTACAGCTCGTCCGGAATCTGGGAGAAATTCTCCTTCAGCAGGTAGATGTAGAACACGGAAGTGACCGAGGGGAGAATCAGACCAAGAAAGGTGTTTCGCATATCCAGATTGGTGACGGTGACAAAGTTGGTGATGACCACCAGCTCGTTGGGAATCATCATCAGCGACAGGAACAGGGTGAAGGCCAGATCCTTGCCTTTGAAGTCAAGTCTTGCGAAGGCAAAGGCTGCCAGCACCGTGACCACCAGCATGATGGCGGTGGTGGCGACGGTGAAAATCACCGTGTTGATGAAATACTGGGCAAGCGGCACGGCGGTAAATGCCTGCACATAGTTCTCTAAAGTGGGGGAAAGGGTGAAAAACTGGGGGATGTACTCGGAATTGTATGCACCGTAGCTCTTAATGGAGGACAGCAGCATCCAGTAAAAGGGGAACAGCACAACCAGTGCCCAAATGGTCAGAAACACATAGGTAACGGCGCGGAAGGCCTTCCTGCGCATTCCGGAGCGTCGGGCGATTTGTTCGTAATCAATTTGTTTTGCCATATCTGTTTTCCTCATTCATAGTGGACATGTTTTTTGCTGACCAGCAGGTTGATGCAGGTGATCGTCAACACAATGGCAAACAGAATGATGGCTGCTGCCGAAGCGAAGGACGGATAACCGCCGCTGTTGCCATAGAGCATATCGTAGACATAGCCCACGATGGTATTCATGCCGGCGGCGTTCAGATCGGTTCCGAACAGGGCGACGGCATCGCTGTAGGCTTTGAATGCGCCGATGAAGCCTGTGATGATCAGATAAAACAGGGTAGGGGAAATCATGGGCAGGGTGATTCTGGTGAAAATGCGGAAGCGGGAAGTGCCGTCGATTTTGGCGGCGTTATAGTAGTTCTGATTGACAGAAGCCATAGCGCTGGTGAGAATCAGGACCTTAAAGGGCATGACCACCCAGATGGTGTAAAAGCACAGCACAAACATCTTTGCCCAGTAGGGGCCGTCGATGAAATCCACCGGGCCGGAGCCGAACCAGGAAAGAATCAGGTTGGCAAAGCCGTCGGTGTAGGGGGTCTTTTTGAAAAGGATCATGAATACAAGACCCACAGCCAGGGTATTGGTCACATAGGGCAGAAAATAGATGGTCTGGTAGGCCTGGCGCAGGGGCTTGATGGAGCTGAGTCCTGCCGACAGCAGCAGGGCAATGCCCGTGGACAGGGGAACCGTGATGACAACCAGCAGGAAGGTGTTCTTCACTGCCTGCAGGAAATAGGGGTCGTGGAGCACATAGGAATAGTTGAAAAGGCCCACGCCCTGATAGGTCTGGGAGGCAAAATTATAGCCCTCCTCCAGAGAGTAGATCAGTACATCGATCAGCGGATATACCATAAACACCCCGAGGAACGCAATCGCCGGCAGCAGATACAGCCAGCCTTTCAGATTTCGTTTTTCCATTTTCGTTGACTCCTGCCTTATTCCAGCGTGCAGCGCAGCCGGCTGCCGCTTTCTGCGTGGAACACGAACACCTTTTTGGGGTTCAGGTCAAAGCGAACCGTTGCAGAACCGGTATCCACGGCGTTTTCAGCGCCGATGATGGAGCGAATGTTGCCGCTTTCGCAGTGGGGATGGGTGGAAACTACGCTGATATCCCGGCCCATGACCTCAACACCCTTGAGATTGCACACAAGAGAGCCGGTCTTGCTCAGCCGGAAGCCCTCCGGGCGGATGCCCACGGTGACAGGCTGATTATCAAGACCCTTGCAGGGCAGGACTGCGTCCTCGCCGATGTAAAGCATTCCGTCCTTGACGGTGCCGGAGAACACATTGATGGGAGGGGTACCCAGGAATTTTGCCACAAAAAGGTTCATGGGATCATCGTAGACCTGCTGGGGAGCACCGATCTGCTGCACTACGCCTGCGTTCATCACGACGATCTGGTCAGAAATGCTCATGGCCTCCTCCTGATCGTGGGTGACAAAGATAGTGGTGATGCCGGTTTCCCGCTGAATCCGGCGAAGCTCCTCTCTGGTCTGCAGGCGGAGTCTGGCATCCAGGTTGGAAAGCGGCTCGTCCAACAGAAGAATCCGGGGCATTTTGACAAGCGCCCGGGCGATTGCCACACGCTGCTGCTGACCGCCGGAAAGCTCACTGGGCTTGCGATCCATCAGCTCTTCAATCTGCACCAGCTTGGCTGCGGCAGTGGCTTTTTCCAGCATCTGCTGCTTGGTCAGCTTGTTGGCACCCTTCAGGTTTTCCAGAGGGAAGGTGATATTCTGCTTCACCGTCAGGTGAGGGTAGAGGGCGTAGTTCTGAAACACCAGACCGACCCCTCGGTTTTCAGCAGGAAGGTTGGTCACATCGTCATCACCAAAGAAGATTTTTCCGCTGGTGGGCTTCTGCAGTCCGGATAGCAGATTCAGCGTTGTGCTCTTTCCGCAGCCGGAGGGACCCAGCAGGCCAATCAGCTTTCCGTCGGGAATCTCCATGGTGAAATCATTGACGGCCACCACCTGACCGGGAGCTTTTTTATTGCGGTTTGGGTATGTTTTCGTCAGATCCTGCAAGACTACTTTCATTGGATACCATTCCTTTTACTCTAAAGTGTGTTTTGCGTATACTTACTCCATTATATTCCTTTTATAAACGCATTGCAAGGTGGTAGCGCTGAAAAGGTACATTTCCAGTGGGATTTGAATGATAAGATTCCAAAATGGTGATATAATTTGAATAAATAGATCACAAAATACTTTCTAAAATGATTTCGGGAAATGCGTCGAGAGTCTCTGAAGCGTACATATTGACTCGCAGTATCACTTTTTATATAATGACAGAAAGTTATATGTAATCAGGAGCGTATAAACATGGGAAAGAGCTTTTTTACCTCGATTGAAAATGCGCGGCTGGAGGATTCCGGATTCGCCTATACCCTTTCGCTGATCAACGGAAAATACAAGATGGTGGTGCTGTACACACTGGGCACATTTGAAGTGGTGCGCTTCAACGAACTGAAACGCTTTATTAAGCCCATTTCCTACAAAACACTCAGCTCCACCCTGAAGGAACTGGAAGATGACGAGCTGGTCATCAGAACGGAATACCCCCAGATTCCGCCAAAGGTTGAATACCGGCTGTCTGAACGGGGGAAATCGCTGCTGCCGCTGCTGAATCAGATGTGCGACTGGGGCGAAGAACACCGGATCCCTCGCAAGCAGCGCGATGCCGACTGATAAGTGAATATATGGAAAGAAGGATATCTCCCGGATGCCCCTGCGAGCAATTCGGAAGATATCCTTTTTTTGCGTCAAAACGGATTTTGGGCCGGAAAGTGCGATATTTACACCGAAATGAAAGGCTGTTTTACAGAGCATTTTTCGGCAGATACTTACGCAAAGGTAAGTATTGCACGCAAAAGTAAGTTCTTGTTTAGAAAAATTATTTAGATATAATAATATCTGATCTGCAGCGGTGCAGAAAGAATATCAGATGTCCTTATTTAGAAAAAACGGCCAGACGAAAGGAATAGAAAATGGTAATCAGTAAGAAAAGTCTAAAAAAAGGAATTTTATTCGGCATTTTTGTGGGTATCGCATGGGGCCTGGACGGCGTGTTGATGGGACGGGTCGGAATGGATCCCATTTTTACAGACGAGGCATATGCGTTGTCTTTGGGTGTTTCGCACACCAGCTTTGCGTTTTCCCCGCTGGTAACGGCTTTTTTTCATGAGAGTTTCTGCTTCATGTGGGTAGCTCTGGTCCTGCTGTTTGGGAAACAGCTGAAACAGGTATTCTATTTATTATTCAGGACAAAAAAGGGAAAGGCAGCAGCACTTGCGGCTCTGGTGGGTTCGCCCATCGGCATGAGCGCATACCTGCTGGGCATCAAATATGCAACAGCACCCTACGCATCCAGCATTTCGGTCATTTATCCCGGTGTTGGCGCATTGCTTTCGTATCTGGTTCTGAAGGAAAAACTGTCTGTGCGGGCGGTGATCGGCATTGTGATCAGCCTGACGGGCTCATTTATGCTGGGCTTCCGTCCCAGCGGAAATATCCCCGATACCTTCCTGAAGTGTATTATTTTCGCTTCTATTGCTGTTCTGGGCTGGGCACTGGAGGGTGTCATCATCGGCATTTCCATGAAGCACATTAAAAACGAGGATCATATCGAGGCAACACCTCAGCAGCTGCTGTGCCTGCGCTATTTTGTTGCCATGATTTCTTATGCGGTTGTGGTTCTGCCTGCAATCCGTGGCTATGCCCTGGCCGGCCACATCGTATCCAGCGGCATGGTGGTGAAGTACGCGGCAATCGCCATTCTGGGCGCATTGACCTATCTGTCCTGGTACAAGGCAGTAGATCTGATCGGTTCCGCCATGGGAACTGCGCTGAACAGCACCGCAGCACTGTGGACCATTATTTTCAGCGCTTTGCTGTTTGGCAATAAAATCACCCCCTCTCTGGCATTCTGGGGCGTTGTGATTGTTCTGGGTGTGTTTATTTTTGCAATCGACCCGAAAATCTTCAAAAAACAGGACGAAAGATAATCGTCAGGAGTAATATAGAACAGGAGAAAAAAGATGTTAAAGCAGGAAATCATTGAAAACATGAAAGAAATTGTGGAAAACTGCATGGGTGAAGAAACGGCAGCCTGTGTTGCCACATGTCCGATGCATACCAATGTAAAAGAATATGTCAGACTGATCCGGGAAGGAAAAGGCGAAGAGGCCATCAAGGTCATCCGTGAAAAGCTGTTCCTGCCGGGTACTCTGGGCAGAATCTGTGCCCATCCGTGCGAAAAGCAGTGCAAGTGGAACGAAGGCAAGAGCCCCATGGCAATTGCTTCCCTGAAGCGCTATGCTGCAGATAACTTCGACAGAGTAGAAGACTGGGATCTGAACACCAAGGAAAACAACGGCAAGAAGGTTGCAGTCATTGGCGGCGGCCCCTCCGGACTTCAGGCAGCTCTGGACCTGAGAAAGGAAGGCTGCGATGTCACCGTGTTTGAAAAGCTCCCCGTCAGAGGCGGCATGCTGCGTGTAGGCGTTCCTGCATACCGTCTGCCCAGAGCTGTTCTGGAGCACGAGATCAGCTATCTGGATCGTCTGGGCGTGCACTTTGAGCTGAACTGCGAGATCGGCAAGGACAAGGCTTTCCGGGACATCGTCCGGGAGTTTGACAGCGTTGTTGTTGCTGTCGGCAAGCATCAGGGCAGAGTGGACAGAAGCCTGCAGAACCACGATGCAAAGGGCATTTTCAGCGCAGCAGGTTTCCTGAAGGAAGCTGCCATGACCGAGCAGGTCAAGGAAGCAGGCAAGGTCGTCTTGGTTGTCGGCGGCGGCGATGTCGCTATGGACTGCGCAAGAACCGCTCTGCGTGTACCCGGCGTTGAAAAGGTCTATTCCATCTGTCTGGAAGACAGCTTCAATTCCATGGCTTCTTCCGACCATGAGATCAAGGGCTCCATTGCCGAGGGCATCAAGTTCAACCATGCTCAGGCAATCAAGAACATCCATGTGGATGAAAACGGAAGAGTTTCCGGCGTTACCCTGAAAAAATGTCTGTCCATGTTCGATGCTCAGGGCAGATTTGCTCCCAGCTTTGACGACGAGGACACCAAGGAGCTGGAAGTTGACACTATCGTGTTTGCAATCGGCCAGGGGGTCGAGGGCGGCTTCGCTGCAGATGTTCTGACCCAGCGTCCCAACTCCACCTTTAACTGCGACAAGCAGACCCTGCAGTCTGCCGACAACGAGAAGGTCTTCCTGGCAGGCGATGCTTCCGGCGAATCCGTGATCGCAATTCAGGCCATTGCCACCGGCAGAAGAGCAGCTCAGTCCGTCATCCGCTTCCTGAACGGCGAAAGCCTCACTGAGGGCCGCGAGCTGAAGGACACCTGGACCTACGAAACCAAGCTGCAGATGCCCACCGACTGGTCCACCATCACCGGCCAGCGGGAAGACATGGCAGAGCGTGACCCTGCCGAGCGAATCAAGTCCTTTGAGGAAGTGGCTCTGGGCTACACCGCAGAAGAAGCACAGCGCGAAGCTGACCGCTGCCGCCAGTGCGAATGTAAGCTGTGCATGAAGGAATGCATCATGCTGAATGACTACACCGAATGTCCCAAGACGCTGTTCCGGGAGTATCTGGAAAAGGGTGTTGATGCGATGGATCATATGATCGCCTACTCCTGCAACGAGTGCAGCCAGTGCACCCTGAAGTGCCCCAAGGGCTTCGACCTGAAGAGCAACTTCACCGCAATGAAGGAAGCCTATGCTCAGGAGAACGAGGGTATGGTTCCGCTGGAGATCCTGAAGGACAGCGACGCTGCTCAGGAGAAGGAGTGCGGCGACGAGTTCTGCACCAGACTGGATGCATCTGCCGCTCCTGCTGAGGAAGAGAAGAAGCAGAAGACCAAGTATGTGTTCGTACCCGGCTGCACGGTATCTGCATACTCCCCCGAGGGCGTTGAAAATGTCGTAAAGCATCTGAAGGACTCTCTGGGTCAGGAGAATGTGGGCGCACTGCTGCAGTGCTGCGGCAAGGTCACCCGCTTTATCGGTGAGAACCAGAAGTTTGAGGAAAGAAACAAGAAGGCCATCGATATCCTGGACGATATGGGCGCTGAGGTCATTATCACTGTCTGCCCCTCCTGCTACAAGGTGTTCAAGGAAACCGCAAAGAATCAGCGTGTCATTTCCTACTGGGATCTGATGCATGATCTGATCGGTATTCCCGCTGCATCCAAGGGCATCGGACAGGGCTCTGATGTGGTGTTCAACATCCACGATTCCTGCGTGACCAGAGATGTTACCTCTCACCACGAGAGCGTAAGATGGGTGCTGGATCAGCTGGGCTACAAGTGGGAAGAGATCGAAAGAAACGGCAAGAACACCAGATGCTGCGGCGTCGGCGGCATGGTCTGCACCTCCAACCCCGAGCTGTATGAGCGTGTTTACACCAGAAGAGCCAACGATTTCAATCAGGATAACATCGTCACCTACTGCGGCTCCTGCAGAGGCACCATGCAGGCTGCAGGCAAGGATGCCGTGCATATGCTGGACCTGATTTTTGGCAAAACCTACACAAAGGACCAGGCTCAGACCAGAGGCTATAAATCCGAAGAGGAAATGTGGGAAAAGCGTCTGGAGACTAAGGAAAGACTGGATAATCTCCGCAAGTAAAAAAGAAATATAAACCATCCAAGCGCTGATCGGAAGGCTGATAAGCAGCTCCGGTCGGCGCTTTTTTTGCATTTTTGAGTTCAATTTCGGATTTGGACCCTCATGATGAAAGGCACTTTTACAACTTGAATAAAAAAACGATAAGGTATGAATAAATTTTTATCTATTTCGGTTGTTGAATACTTTATTTAAATGTGCTTTACTATGGGATGTCAATTTCAACAGAAAAGAGGTGGAACCTATGTTTTTGATGCTTCTGGTATTTTGGCTGATCTTCAATGGCAAGGTTACTACAGAAATCTTCCTGGTTGGTGTTGTTGTCAGTGCAGCATTGACCTTTATGTGGTGCAAAGTTTTTCAGATTAAGCAGTGTGTATTTATGCCTTCTCTGAAAAAGGTATGGCGCTATCTACGGTATTTTGGCAATCTGTTCCTTGAGATTATTCGCTGCAATCTTCAGGTTATGCGGTTGATCCTGCATCCTCAGGAAGAGGTGCATCCCCAGCTGCTTACATTTCCGGTTAAGCTGAAAAAGGACAGCCACAAAGTGGCACTTGCCAATTCCATCACCCTGACTCCCGGTACCATTACCGTTGCAATGCAGGATGACAGCATCCGTGTTCATGGACTGGATGCTTCTTTCCTGGAGGGAATCGAGGAAAGTGATATGATGAAACGGCTTGAAAAGATGGAGGAGGATTTGTAAAATGTCTGATTTTTTGCGGAGCTTTCTGATGCTCTGCTGCTGCGTTCTGGGCGTGTCGATCATCTTTTGCATGATCCGCGCCTTTCGTGGTCCGCGTTTTACCGACAGAGTCGTTGCCGTCAATATGATCGGCACGATCACCATTGCGATTATGGCGATTCTGACGGTGGTGATGGATGCGGACTTCCTGGTTGACATCTGCATCACCTATGCGCTTCTGAGTTTTATTGCAGTTGTGGTTCTGACACGACTGGTCATCATTCGCCGCAGAGGTCAGATGGAACGGGAGGAAAGTAAAGCTCCCGACGAAATTGATGAAATGGAGGCTGGCTGCAATGACTAGAGAACTGATCGGTTTTGCACTGGTTTTGATGGGCGTGGCCACCATCGTGTTGGCTGTGCTTGGTGTATTCCGCTTTAAGTATGTCTTGAACAGAATGCACGCTGCGGCTATGGTGGATACGCTGGGAATTCTGCTGATTCTCTCCGGCCTGATGGTACTGGTCGGATTTTCAGCTCTCTTCCTGAAGATGCTGTCCATCATTGTATTCATGTGGATGGCAAGCCCTGTCACGAGCCATTTGATTGCCCGTGCAGAGGTGCTGACCCATCCCCATATTGCCGATGAATGCGAGGTGATTGTCCATGAAGATCGCGTTTGAGCTGATTCTGATCCTGGGACTGATCGTGTGCGCAGTTTCCGCACTGAGTTCCAAGCGTCTGCTGGTTACCGTTGTGATTTACATGGCCTACAGCCTGGTTATGACAGTCATCTGGGCACTGCTGCAGAGCCCGGATCTGGCGATTACCGAAGCGGCAGTCGGCGCCGGTGTCACCGGTATTCTGTTCCTGACCACTCTGAAGAAGATCCACGCCCTGAAGGGTACCAAGGATGAATAGAGA
Organism: Oscillospiraceae bacterium; assembly: GCA_020025595.1. GTDB lineage: Bacteria > Bacillota > Clostridia > Oscillospirales > Oscillospiraceae > Faecousia. Next base: position 11,444 of record JAHHRV010000011.1, on the reverse strand, counting down.
GGGTGGCTGACAGATGAAGAAAAGTATTTGGAAACGATTTACAGAATGGGTCGATGGCGTTGCAGAGGAGTTTGAGCCTGAGCAGCTGCCCCAGACCCAGGATAAAGAAAAAAAGCACAAAACCCACAGCCTGGATGAACAGCAGAGACTCCGGGTGTTTACCATCGGATATGACATTGTGGCATTCATCGTGGGCATCACCGTTGTCGCGGTTTTGATTTTTACCATTTTCCAGCTGCCTCTGTTTGGCTGCGCAGATAATCCTGCCGTCAACGAAGTGGTGCAGCGGTATGTGGAAAACGGTCTGGAAGAGACCGGTGCAGTGAACATGGTTGCCGGTATGATCCTTGACTACCGTGCATTTGATACATTCGGCGAATCCTCGGTGCTGTTTCTGGCAGTTACCTGCGTGATGATGCTGCTGCTGAGAGACAAGAAGAACATCAGCAAGGAAGAAGACATCCAGCAGATGCACGAGCGGATCATCGAAAAGGAATCCAGAGATCTGATCCTTAAAAATGTAACCGCACTGATCATCCCCTGGATCATGCTGTTTGGTGTGTACATCGTGCTGAACGGTCATATCTCTCCGGGCGGCGGCTTCTCCGGCGGCGCTGTTATGGGTGCCGGCCTGATTCTTTACAGTGCTGCCTACGGTGTGGATGCCACCAGCCGCTTCTTCACCAGAAACACCTTCCGTGCAATTACATCCACCGCTCTGCTGTGCTACGCAGCAAGCAAGGCCTATTCCTTCTTCACCGGAGCCAACGGACTGCCCACGGGTATTCCTCTGGGTACACCCGGTGCGATTTTCAGCTCCGGTCTGATTCTGGTGCTGGATATCTGCGTAGGCATGGTCGTGGCCTGCACCATGTACGGTTTTTATATTTTGTTTGCTAAGGGGGAATTTTAATGGCTGCTTTTCTGGAAAAAGTGATCTCCCTGCGTTTTGAGATCGCTGCTGCCATTTTGTTTGGCATCGGATTTATGAATCTGCTGCTGCAGAAGAATCTGATCCGCAAGATCGTTGCGTTTAATGTGATGGATTCCTCTGTGTTCCTGCTGCTGGCTTCCCAGGGCTATATCGATGGCCGTGTGGCTCCCATCGTGACTGACGGCATCCGTGAGGCTTCCCACTATGTCAACCCCATTCCCGCCGGACTGGTTCTGACCGGCATCGTGGTTTCTGTCAGTGTTTCAGCCTTTTTCCTGGCACTGGTCCAGCGGCTGTACAAGCATTACCACACCGTCAATTTTGACGAAATCATGATTCTCGCAAAGGAGAAGGTGGATTGATGCAACCGATTTATTATAATATTCCATTTGTCTGTATTTTCCTGTGCATGGTTGGCGGCATCACCATGCCTCTGCAGAAGAGCGGAAAATCCGCCCTGCGGACAACAGTGGCCATCTGCCTGAGCGTGTTTGTACTGTGCGGCGTACTGTGCGGCATTTTGTATGTTCGCGATGAAAGCTTTGTTTATAAAATGGGTCACTTTCCCGCTCCCTGGGGCAACGAGCTGTATGTAGGCCCCTTGGAAGCACTGCTCAGCAGCCTGTTTGCTCTGGTGATGGCCATGTCCATCGTCGGCGGCAAGCGGACACTGTATGAAGATATCCTGCCGCCCAAGCAGCCTTTTTATTTCACCATGCTGTGCATGATTCTGGCTTCTCTGCTGGCACTGAGCTTTACCAACGATATCTTCACCGGCTATGTATTCATCGAAATCAGCACCCTGGCTGCCTGCGCCATTGTTATGGCCCGTGATACGGAAAAGACCATTGCAGCCACCATTCGCTATCTGGTCATCAGCCTGCTGGGTTCCGGTCTGTTCATGATCGGCATTGCCATGCTCTACTGCATCACCGGACACCTGCTGATGCCTCAGCTGCAGGAGCGCATCCTCCAGCTGAATGAGACTCAGCAGTATTTCATCCCGCTGACAGTTGTGTGCGGCCTGATCACCATCGGCATGGGCATCAAGAGCGCCATGTTCCCGTTCTATGCATGGCTGCCTCAGGCTCACGGCGGTGCAACGACTACCTCCAGTGCAGTCCTGTCCGGTCTGGTGCTGAAGGGATACATCATTTTCCTGATCCGGATTTTCTACCGGGTGTTCACCATGGATGTGGTCCGCAGCCTGCACATCACCAATGTCTTCTTCGCCTTCGGCGTTGCAGGTATGATCATCGGCTCTGTGATGGCCATGCGGGAAGAGCACATCAAGCGGATGCTTGCCTACTCTTCCATTGCTCAGATCGGCTATGTGTTCATGGGCATTGGCCTGGGAACCGAGGCAGGCATCATTGCAGCAGTGTTCCAGATCATGTCCCATGCTGTGACTAAGCCTCTGCTGTTCCTGAGCGCCGGTCGTCTGTCTGAGATCCGTCACCACGAAAAGAGCCTGTACCGGCTTCGCGGTGTGGCACACAGAGATATCACCGCAGGCGTCTGCTTTACGCTGGGCGGTCTGTCCATGATCGGCATTCCGCTGCTGTCCGGCTTCACTGCAAAGTTCTTCTTTGCAGGTGCGACTCTGGCAAGCGGCAGCCTGAAGATGTGGATCGCTCTGCTGGCTCTGTGCGTTTCTTCCGTTTTGAACGCACTTTACTACATTCCTGCAATTCTGGCAATCTGGTCCAGACCGGATAAGGAATACGCAGAAGATCTGCAGAAAAACCCGGGCTTCCTGGTGGCAGGTACGGTTCTTGCCGTAGGCGCTGTTTTGCTGGGTACGGTTTCCACCCCCATCATCCGCGTCATTCAGGCCGGACTTTCCATGCTGTAACGGAGGTGGTAACATGAATTCAATTTTTCTGATTCTTCCCATATTGATCCCCGTGGCATTCGGATTGTTTGTCATGCTGCGCCGTCCCAAAAACAGCAGCATCATCAGCTTTGTGGGTGCTGTCCTGACTGGACTGTCGATTTTCCTGTGCGCTGATGCAAACCAGGCGCTGGAGTTTACGGTAACCGGAAGTCTTTCCTTCCTGCTCCATGCAGACGGAATTTCCGTGTTCTTCCTGTGCCTGATTGCTGTGGGCTTTGCCTGTGCAATCCTGTACGCCCGGGAATATCTCCAGGGCGATCAGCGCAGCCCTGTGTTCTTTGGATTTACCCTGATGACTCTGGGCGCTATGATGGGTCTGTCTCTGGCAGGCAACATCGTTACATTCTATATGTTCTATGAGATGATGAGTCTGCTGTCCTTCCCCATGGTGCTTTACAGCGGCAGCGAGAAGGCTCGCCGTGCAGCCATCGTCTATCTGGGCTTCTCCGTCTTCGGAGCCAGCATGGCTCTGATGGGAATCCTGCTGGGCGGCGATCTTGCAATGCGCGCATTCAGCGAGCCTATCGGTGAAACTGTCCTGTCTGCCAAGTATCAGTGGGCATACCTGCTGATGGCACTGGGCTTCTCCTGCAAGGCAGGCATGATGCCCCTTGCCAACTGGCTGCCCACCGCTCACCCTGTGGCTCCGGCTCCTGCCAGTGCACTGCTGTCCGGTATCATCACCAAGGCTGGTATCCTGGGCATCATCCGCTCCACCTTCTATCTCTTCGGCGGAGCAAACCTGGCAGGCACCATGCCTCAGACGGTGATGTTGGTTCTGAGCATTGCTACCATTTTCGCAGGCTCCATGCTTGCTTACAAGGAAAAACTGCTGAAAAAGCGTCTGGCCTATTCCAGCGTCAGCCAGCTGTCCTATGTGATCTTCGGTCTGATGCTCATGTCCGCTGAAGGCCTCAGCGGTGCGCTGCTGCAGGTGGTGTTCCATGCCTGCGCCAAGGTCGGTCTGTTCCTGTGCGCCGGTGCATTTATCCACCACTGCCATGTGAATTATGTGGATGAGCTGACCGGCATGGGCAGACGGATGCCCAAGGTGATGGCAGCGTTTACCTGCTTCTCTCTTTCTCTGATCGGCATTCCGCCCTTCGGCGGCTTTATCAGCAAGTTCCAGATCGCAGCCGCTGCGCTGGATCAGGGAACGGTACTGGCTCAGATCGGCGTCATTGTGCTGATGGTCAGTGCGCTGCTGACAGCCGGTTACCTGCTGCCCATTGTGGCCCGGGGCTACTTCCCGGGAGAAGGGTACAAGGTCAAGAAAACCGATGCGGGAATGGCTATGGTCGTGCCGCTGTTCGTGCTGGCAGCCATCGCCGCAGTTTTGGGTATGTTCCCTCAGGGGATCATGTCCTGTTTCAGCGCAATCAGCGCCAATCTGTTTTAAGGGAGGAAATGTATGATGCAATATCTTATGATTTTTGCTATTTTGTTCCCCGCAGTGGCAGCATTGGGCATCTATTGCAAGAAAATCTCTAATAATTTATCCGTACTTCACAAATATGTTTTCGGTGCGGCTTTGATTAACAGTATTGCCCTGTGGATTCTGGTATTCGGCGCTCCTGTCAAGGGCCTGAGCCTGATCCGCTTTACGGACAATCTGCAGATGCTGCTGTCCTGTGACGGACTTTCCCGGGTATTCATTATGATTATCTCGGTTCTGTGGCCGCTGACGACACTGTACGCCTTCGACTACATGAAGCACGAAGGCGGCGAGCCCCGGTTCTTCTTCTTTTTCCTGATTTCTTACGGCGTTTCTTCCGGCATTGCTCTGGCGGGCAATCTGGTAACGCTGTATATGTTCTTTGAACTGCTGACTCTGGCAACACTGCCTCTGGTCATGCACAAGATGGATGACAAGGCAAGATATGCCGGCAAGCGGTATCTGCTGTACTCCATGGTGGGTGCATCCTTTGGCTTCATCGCAATTGTCTTCATGCAGCTTTACGGTCAGGGCGGTGCATTCGCTCTGGGCGGCTTCCTGGAGGGCGGCCTGTCTGCAAGAGCAATCCGGAATCTTCGGATTGCCTTTACACTGGCATTCTTCGGCTTTGGCGTTAAGGCAGCTCTGTTCCCCATGAGCTTCTGGCTGCCTGCTGCATCTGTGGCTCCCACCCCTGTTACTGCACTGCTGCACGCAGCTGCTGTTGTCAAGGCCGGTGCCTTTGCCTGCATCCGTCTGACCTACTACAGCTTCGGAACAGAAATCCTGCAGGGCAGCTTTGCACAGTACATCCCCATGAGCGCTGCCATCTTTACCATTGCCTTTGGCTCGCTGATGGCTCTGCGCAGCAACCACCTCAAGCGCAGACTGGCATGGTCTACGGTCAGTAATCTGTCCTACATTCTGTTTGCGGTGCTGATTATGACCGACCTGGGCCTGAAGGCTGCCTGTATGCATATGCTGGCACACGCCTTCATCAAGATCACCCTGTTCTTCGGCGTGGGTGCCATTCTGGTATCTGCCGGAAAAGAGTATCTGGATGAGATCGAAGGCCTTGCAGGCACCATGCCTGTGACCTTTGCCTGCTTCACCGTTGCCTCTGTGGCACTGATGGGTATTCCCCCCATGCCCGGTTTCTTCAGCAAATGGGCAATCGGTACAGCTGCTGCATCCGGCGGAAGTGTTCTGGAAATCGTCGGCATCGGCGCGCTGATGCTGTCTGCATTCCTGACTGCAATTTATCTGATGACCATTGTGTGCCGTGCCTGCTTCCCCGCTGGCGGAAAGCTGGTACGCGGTGAAAGAATTGAAACCCGCAACATGGTTCTGGTTCAGGTGATCCTGTGTGTCCTCATTGTCGCTATGGGCGTCATGAACGGACCGCTGCAGACCTGCCTGGAAAACTGGCTGTTTTAAGGAGGTAAGGCTATGATGAATTATATTGAAATTCTGATGATTGGCTGTGTCCTGCTTCCTGTGATTGCAGCTCCGGTTGCCTACAGCCTGCGCCGCCGCAGCGCTGCGGTCAGCGACGGCTTTGTCGGTGCGGTTTCTTTGATCACGCTGATTTTCTCTGTGGTGATTCTGTTTGCACAGCCGAAAACCGTTGCCATTGACCATCTGTTCCTGCTGGGAATCTCCTTCTCTTCCGGCGGAATGCAGAGCGTTTTCGGCGTGCTGTGCGCAGCAATGTTCTTCCTCAGCGCTCTTGCAAACAGCGCCTACTTCCGGGGAGAGCCTCGGACGGAGCGCTACCGTGCAGCCATGCTGCTGACACTGGGCAGCACCATGGGTATCTTCTACGCAGGAGATCTGCTGCTGCTTTACATCTGCTTTGAGATCATGTCCGTTGCATCCTGGACATGGATCGCTCACAATGAAACTCCCGAAGCACAGAAGGCTGCTGACACCTATCTGGCAATGGCCATGATCGGCGGCCTGGTGATGCTGTATGGCCTGTTTGTCCTGTACCACGATTTCGGCACGCTGTCCATTGCTGCTCTGCGGCAGCTTGTGGCAGACGGCGGCAGCGCAGGAAAGCTGCTGGTGCCGGGCCTGTGTATGCTGGTTGGCTTCGGCATTAAGGCGGGTATGTTCCCGTTCCATGTGTGGCTGCCCAAGGCTTATCCCGCTGCTCCGGCTCCTGCTACTGCACTGCTTTCCAGCATCCTGACAAAGTCCGGTATCTACGGCATTGTGCTCATCATTGTGTGCCTGCTGTGGAAAAATACCACTTTTGCACTGGTGCTGCTGTGCCTGGGCACGGTGACCATGCTGCTGGGCGCACTGCTTGCGGTGTTCTCTGTGGACATGAAGCGGACACTGGCCTGCTCTTCCATGTCCCAGATCGGCTTTATTCTGGTGGGCACTGCGGTGATGACCATCGCTCAGGACACCTCTCTGGCAGCCGGCGGTGTGATGACCCACGCTATCAACCACACTCTGACTAAGATGAGCCTGTTCATTCTGGTGGGCGTGCTGTACAAGCAGACCCACACCACGGATCTGAACAAGCTCAAGGGTGCCGGCCGCAACTGCTGGCCTCTGATGATTAGCTTCCTGATTGGCGGCCTGTCTCTTGCAGGTGTCCCCGGTTTCGGCGGCTACATCAGCAAGACACTGCTGCATGAGTCCATTCTTCACGAGATGCACCTGCAGCAGGGTATGCTGCCCGGTATTCTGGAAGTTGCAGAAAAGCTCTTCCTGCTCTCCGGCGGCCTGACTGCTGCATACATGACAAAGATCTTCGTCAAGGTCTTCGTTCAGAAGCCTGACGAAGGCAAGCGTCCCATTCGTCTGGATGCAGGCAGCCTGATCGCTATTGTGCCGGCTGCTGCTGTGCTGCTGATTATGGGCCTGATTCCCGGTCTGACCTATGAAAAGATTACAGCATTCACCGCATCTTCCATGAATGCACAGCCCATCTCGGTTGCCTATTTCACACTGGAAAACCTGAAGGGCGCAGCAATTTCTCTGACCATCGGCGCTCTGGTGTATCTGCTGGTTGTGCGCGGACTGCTGACAGACCGCAAGACCGGAGATTACACCCGTGCAACGACGCTGCTCGACCTGGAGGACGATCTGTATCGCCCGCTGCTGAAGCTGCTGTCCTTTGTAGGTGCACTGGCTGCCCGGGTCTGCTACAGCGTGACCGATGCTCTGGTGTATAGCTGCAACTGGCTGCTGCATCTGGGCTCCACCCAGCGTATTACCCCGGGTAAGGATCACCACTTCAGCCACTACTACAAGGGCTACACCAAGGTCGATCCCATTATCCAGACCCTTCAGTTTGAGCTGATGCTGTTCGGTATTGGTGTCATCGCAATTTTCGTGTATCTGATTATTCATCTTTAATACCGCAATCCCGGAATTCGGAGGCAACTTCTCTGAATTCCGGGATTTTTTGCAATTGAGGGCGCAGGATAGAAATTTGTCGGCCCTGCGGTAGAAAAGCAGCGTTCGGTGTGATAGCATTGTTTTAACAAAAAAAGGCAAAGGCCGGGCGTTATTTGCAGTCGCGTGCGGACAGCGGGGGACTGACCAGAAAAAGGCAGCGCTCATTTTTTGCTGCACCTGGCTGTAATTTTTTTGCCGCCGGATCGTTATATAAGTAGAAAGGGGGGAGAGGAACATGAAGCAGGAGATCTTTGAACAGCTGTATCGCCGGTACTATAAGCCTCTGTTTCTGTATGTCTACTCCCTTACCCATGTCAAAGAGGATGCGGAGGATCTGACGGCAAACACCTTTGTGAAGGCGCTGACGACCTTTCACGGGGGCAACATCCAGGCGTGGATGTACACGGTGCTGCGAAATGAATTTCTGGATCTGAAGAAGCGGCAGAACCGGGAAGTCCTCTGTGATGAGCAAACCGTGGAAATACCGGTAATGGACGATGTTTTAGAGACTTACATCCAGAATGAGCAGCGGCAATGGCTGTACAAACAGGTGAACAGCCTGCCTCGGCGGGAACGGGAGGTCATGCTGCTGACGATTCAGACCGATTATTCCGATCGGGAGATTGCAGAAATTTTAGGACTTACCGTTGCCCATGTCCGGGTGCTGAGACACCGGGCAAAGCAGCGGATCATCACCACCAGTGAGGAGGTAAAACCATGAAAGAACAGGATTTGGATCGACTGATCAATGAGCAGGCGGAGGAACAGGCGGGAGATTTATCAGAACAAAAATTCCAGAAGAGAGTGCGCAGGGCTATGAACCGCACCATGTACACCCGGATTCTATCGGTGCTTGCAGCGGTGGTGCTTGTGGGGGCGCTGGTCTTTTCCGGTACATCGGCGGCGATGAATCTGCTCTGCTACCGCCCAGGGCAGGAGGACGGGTTCATGGATGAATCCTATGGCAAGGGTGCGGAGTTTGCCTTTTTGCTGGAGGAAACCGTGAATATGAACTACCCGGGGATGAGGTGCCGTGTGGTTCCTGGCGATGACGGAGACTACTACACCGCCCGGGGCTTTGGCAGGTATGATGTGAATGTAAGTCTGACCAATACATTCGATTCTGTGGCGCTGCCCTGTCCGCCTACTCACAGCTTCCATATTGGAATGTCTGAGATGACCGGACCAATCATGCTGAATACGGGCTTTGCACCCTTTGTCAGGCTTGTAGACGAGTTTGCAGAGCCAGGTTCAGGTCACACAAGCCTGAATGAGAACACGCCCCAGAGCGTGAAAGAGGAGCTGGAAAAGCTGCCTGATTCTGCACAGCTGGATGTTTCCGTGAGCTTTGAATCTTATCTGAGTGCAGATGAGGTTGCGGATCTCATGCATACCTATCCGGGGGTGCAGTTCCAGTGGCTTGCGCTTAAGGGTCAGGAACAGTCCATGATCAATGGTATTGCCGGCGGAATGTTCCTGTACAGCATCTATGGGGATATGTTCGATGAAGAAGCTGCGCAGCACTATCCCGGGTATTTTCTGCCGAATCCGGATGAAATCACCGGAGCAGATCTGGAGCAGTGTCTGCGCTCCCGGCTGCAGCTGCAGGCGGATCATCCGGAGTTTGCTAAGCTGATGAGCAGCAATCTAAAGGAGCTTTTCGACAACAATTTGCTGCGGCAGCGCCTGGAAAATGCACAGAAGGAATGGGCGTGTTTCGGAATGCGGCTGATGATGGGCAAAGAGGATCTGCAGCAGATGATGGAAAAGCTTCCGATGACCCAGATCGTTGTCAATGATGTGAAGGTTTCCAGATACCAGAAGTGATGTGCCCTGCCTGAAAATCTATAAAAATAAACTGCCGGTTCTGCGCATCAGGTGAATGCAGAATCGGCAGCTTTTCTGTATGTAAAGAAAACCCCCTCGCAGCGTTGCACTGTGAGGGGGGTGCGTAATGTACGAATTACAGGTACATAAAGGGATCGACATCATCACCGTTATACAGGATGGTGAAGTGCAGGTGAGGACCGGTAGAGTTGCCGGTGGAACCAACATAGCCAATCAGTTCGCCCTGGCTGACATACTGGCCTTCGGATACCACATAGTAATCCATGTGAGCATACAGGCTGGAGAAGCCATCGCCGTGGTTGATAACGACATGGTTGCCATAAGAGGTTGTCATGCTGCGAACCTTGGTGATGGTGCCGGAGCGGCTTGCGTAGATGGGAGTGCCGTAGCTTGCAGCAAAGTCAACACCGTTGTGCCAGCCACTTCCTCTGTTACCGTAGCCGCTGCTGATATAAATGTAGGAGCAGGGCTGCATCCAGCCACTGTCGCTGCTGGGCGGAGTCTCAGTCTCGGTTTCGGACTCTGTTTCAGGTTCGGTCTCAGTCTCAGTTTCAGTCTCGGTCTCGGTTTCAGGCTTGGATTCGGGCTTAGCTTCAGGCTTGGGCTTGTTGGCCTGCTCCTGAGCCAAACGATCAGCTTCTTCTTTTGCCTTGGCCTGGTTGTACTCAAGCTCTGCCTGAGCATACTCAGCAACCAGAGCGTTCTTCTCGTCTTCCATTGCGTGATGGTCTTCATCAAGACTCTTGCGCTCCATGTTCAGGCGATTTAGAATCGCATCGGCCTGCTCACGCTTCTCGTCCAGTGCAGCCTGAGCTGTCAGACGCTCTTCGTGGGACTTGTCCAGTTCAGCCTTCTGAGAGACCAGCTCGTTCTGGACGGTATTTACTTCGTTGACGGCATCCTTCATGGACTCCATCATCTTCTTGTCGGATTCAGCGATTTCCTGAGCCATGTTCATCCGGTCAATCAGATCGGTGAAGCTGTTTGCCTTGAAGATAACGGACCAGTAGGTCATCTTGCCGTTCTCTTCAATAGAACGGATACGGTCCTTGTTCTTTACGCTCAGTTCATCCAAATGAGCTTTGGCTTCGTTCAGCTTTGTCTGATTATCTGCAATCATCTGACGATATTCGGAAATCTGCTTGTCCAGATTGTCAATTTCGGAGTACAGCAGGAACTTCTGCTGTTCGATATTGTTCTTCTGAGCAACCATCTCCTCAGTGGATTCCCAGTTCTCGCTCTGCTGCTGCTCCAGCTGTGCCATCTGCTCTTCGATAGCGCTGTGCTGAGCCTGCAGATCTTCAATCTGAGATTTGATCTCGTCGGAGGAAACTGCGTTTGTGGAGGGAACTGCGGCAAACAGCATCGTTGCTGCCACAGCACCGGTAAGTAATCTGCGATAGTTTTTCATAAGCACTCCATTTTTAAGTATCTTGTATCATTAGTAAACAACTGTCGAAATCAGGGCAGAATCAAAATCGATTCGTGCCGAAAGGGCATAGGGAATACAAATGACGCCATGCCACAACGCATATTCTAGCAAAAAACCGCAGGTATGTCAAACATATATAATAAAGAAAACGCGGGTTTCTCGCAGACCGTAAGGAGGTGTAAGTTACATATACATATTATAGTATATATAGGGCAGTAAAGGAACCGATAACCGGTATCGGGCAGTGGCGCCCAGGGGGCGGGGATATGGGGGATTGGAGCCGTGCCGGAGTCCCCTGAATTTGGTGCTAAAAGGGACTTTGAAAAAAAGTCGAAAAAGAATGAAAAAAGTGCTTGACATTTGGAACTGGGCATGATAATATATCTGAGCGCTCGAGAGAACGCGAAACAAATTACCTCAGAAACCGATGAAGTTTGACAAGAAACGAAAAGTTTTCGAAGAAATTTGAAAAAAGTGCTTG
>JAHHRV010000010.1 GCA_020025595.1 Oscillospiraceae bacterium | reverse complement strand
GTACTCCGTGCCATGTGTACGCTTGTACCAGATGCCTCCGTTCCAACAAGGTTGAACGTGCGGTCTAATCCAATTACGGCGCAATAGCGGTATCATCTTCGGATGATACCGTTTTTGTTTTCTGCGAAAAATCAATCGCATCACTGGATCTTGCAAGTGTTTATAAAATCGGAATTGTTTAGGATGAAATGGCAGCTGCAAAGCGTTGGATTTGCAGCTGCCGTTTGTTATGCATTATGGACTATCATTGTACCCGTACATATGCTATAATCAATCTTGAGGATCTAAAAGTGACAGGAGTGAGCATTTGTGGGAAATGGCCTGAAAAAACTAGCGGCAATCGTTCTTAAAGTTTTGCTAACAGCTATTATAATTGTTTCTGTTTTTATATTTACAGACGGAATGTATCTGCTTGGGATACCAGATGCTTCTCAGGTAGAACAGGTTACCGTTTCCTATCCCGAAGTAAGCAATGAAGTCAAAGTGTTCACAGAAGATGAGGATATTGAACAGACAATTAAATTGACGAATTTCCTGAAGTATTCCGTTTTTGAGAAATATGCTGGTGACGATAAGCCTATGATTACAATTACATACCACCTGACAAACGGCGGCGAAATCAGTGTTTCTGCAAGCCGGGAAACGGTTTGGTGGAAGGGAAAAGCACATATTCTGAAAGATAAAGATATGTTTATAAACCTCACGGAGGGGATATTCTTCTTGGAAGATCTTTCAGAAGAATAAATCCGGAGGTGCAGATTTTTGCATGAATATAATATAAAAGAGGCAGAGAATCTTTTGGTTCTCTGCCTCTTTTGCTTCAAAGCCAAGAGAGTGCGACCGAAAGGCCACACTCTCTTTTAGAAATTATGTTATTTAGGATATTGCTCATTCCCGGAAAACATGAGCCGATTAAAGCCATCCGGCATCTTCGCTTTCGGGTTTCTTGCTGCGCATCAGTAGATTGCGTACAACCTGAGAAGCATCAGCCTGGTTATACAGAACCTCATAGGCTCCATGTATGATAGGCATTTCTACTCCAATGCTGTTTGCCAGTTCCAAAGCAGACTGGGATGCATAGTAACCCTCGACAACAGCTCCGACCTTTTTCATGGCCTCTTCAGGTGAGTTGCCCTGGCCAATCAAAATGCCTGCTCTGCGGTTGCGCGAGTGCATAGAGGTGCAGGTGACAATCAGGTCACCGATACCGGCAAGACCTGCAAAAGTTTCTTTGTTGGCACCCATTGCAACGCCCAGACGGGCGATTTCAGTCAGACCTCGGGTCATGAGCATGGCTTTTGTGTTATCGCCATAGCCCAAACCGTCACAGACACCGGCACACAGTGCAATGACATTTTTCATAGCACCGCCCAACTCAGCGCCGACGATGTCGGGGCTTGTGTAGATCCGGAAGGTGTCAGTCATGAAAACATCCTGCACTTGCTCGGCAAGCTCTTTGTTGGGGCAGGCGGCAAGACAGCCGGTGGGAATCCCCCTTGCGACTTCCTCAGCGTGGCTGGGGCCTGTCAGAGAAACCACACAGTGTCCGGTGATTTCCTCGACAATCTGGCTCATCCGCAGCAGAGTGCCGTTTTCAATGCCCTTGGTGACACAGACCATGGTTGTCTGCTGGGACAAATAAGGCGCAACAGTTTCACATACGGAACGAATCGCAAAGGAAGGGGATGCAATCACAACCATATCCTGATCCCTGACACAGCTGGGATCAGAGGTGATATTCAACTGCGGCAGAAACTTGATGTCTGCAAGGGCGGGGTTGATGCGATCCTTTCGCATCTGTTCCGCTTTTTGGGGGTTATGGGACCACAACGTGGTATCATGAGCTGCACACAGGCTTAAGGCCAGTGCGGTGCCCCAGCTGCCGCTGCCAACAACGCATACTTTCATTGCTTTTTGCCTTTCTTACTCAGGTACACCTTAGATTCGGTACCGCTTAACAGTTTTTTGATGTTGCTCCGATGCATATACAGTGCCAGCAGGGGCATGACGATGCTGAGGACCATGATGGTGGGATTGCCCCAGTAGACAATGAGGAATCCAACACCAAAGGTCAGTGTCGCCATAATGGAGCCCAAGGACACGTAGTGCGTAAATCCATAGCTGGTGAAGAAGGCGATTGCGGTTAGGATTGCGATGCGCCAGTCGGCGCAGATTGCCACGGACAGACCACAGACAATGCCTTTGCCTCCGCGGAAGCCCAGCAGGGCAGGGAAGTCGTGTCCGAGGCTGACTGCAAAGCCGCCGAGCATGGTGCCTTCCAGCGCCAGACCGTAGGGCTGCAGGAGCAGATGGCCCACGGCACAGGAGAGCATGGTTTTCAGCATATCTGTCAGCAGAACGACGATGGTACCTTTGCTGCCGAAATTCCGAAAGAAATTCGTCAGACCGGCATTGCCGCTTCCGTGACTGCGAACATCGTCGTTCATCAGGGAGGAGACGCAGACAGCACCGTTGATGTTACCCAGCAGATATCCGGTGGCCAGCGTGATCAAAATGGGAAACCACATGATTAGTCCTCCTTGTCACCCTTCTGGCGGATGGTAATCCGAACAGGGGTGCCCTTCAGACCGAAGACTTCACGGATCTGGTTTTCCAGGTATCTCTGATAAGAGAAGTGGAACAGCCGTGCATCATTACAGAAAATGACAAAATGGGGGGGCTTGGTTCCAGCCTGAGTCATATAGTAGATCTTCAGGCGGCGGCCTTTGTCACTGGGGGGCTGCACACGGGCAGTGGCATCTGCCAGAATGGAGTTCAGCGCGCCGGTGGTGATACGGCTGGTATTCTGGGTGTGAACCTCCTGAATGACGGAGAAAAGCTTGTCCACGCGGGAGCCGGTCAGGGCGGAAATGAAGACAATGGGAGCGTAGGTCATGTAGCTCAGTCCGTTGCGAACCTCTGCCTCCATATCGCGCATGGTGTTTGTTTCCTTGTTGTCAACAGCGTCCCACTTGTTCACGACGATGATGGCTGCTTTGCCTGCCTCATGGACAAGACCTGCAATCTTGGTGTCCTGTTCGGTGATGCCTTCGTTTGCATCTACCAGAATCAGGCACACATCGCTGCGCTCGATGGCGTTGATGGTACGCATATTGGAATACTTTTCGATGATATCGTCGATACGGCTTTTACGGCGCATACCTGCAGTGTCGATAAAGCAATACTTGCCGGTGTCGTTTTCAAAATAAGAGTCAATTGCGTCACGGGTAGTACCTGCCACATTGGAAACGATCACGCGCTCTTCACCCAGGATCCGGTTCAGAAGGCTGGACTTACCTACATTGGGCTTACCGACAATGGCAACCTTGATGGTGTCATCATCTTCATCGTCGCCGTCATCGGCAGGGAGCTGCTCCAGACACCAGTCCAGCAGGTCGCCGGTACCGTGACCGTGAACAGCGGAGACTTCAAACAGATCGCCGATGCCCAGGCTGTAGAACTCATATACATCCGGGTTCACGGGGCCGATGGAGTCGCACTTGTTTACAGCCAGTGCAACAGGCTTTCCGGACTTGCGCAGCATCGTGGCGACATCCATATCAGCAGCGGTAACGCCGGACTTGACATCTACAACCATCACGATTGCGTCTGCAAGCTCGATGCCGATCACCGCCTGTCGGCGCATGAATTTCAGCATATCATTTTCGGTGCCGGGCTCAATACCGCCGGTATCCACCAGGGAAAAAGTTCTGTTACACCACTCGCAGTCGCCGTAGATTCTGTCGCGGGTAACACCGGGGGTGTCTTCGACGATAGAGGTACGATGTCCTGTGAGTTTATTGAACAGCATGGACTTACCGACATTGGGACGACCGACAATTGCAATCAGACCTTTTGCCATGCGAATCACTCCTCTCAGAAGTTAAATTTCTTTATGATATTATGCCATAAAATGCCTGTCAAATCAAGCAAAATGGCAGTGTGTCGTAATTTGTTCACATAAGGAAAAAGAGGAAGGCGTTTTGCCTTCCTCTTGCGTTTTTCCCTTGATTACTCAGCCTTGGCCTCAACGACCTGACGGCCATTGTAGGTGCCGCAAGCCTTGCAAGCTCTGTGGGGCATAACGGGCTCGCCGCACTTGGGGCAAACGGCTACGCTGGGAGCGCTCAGCTTCCAGTTGGAACCACGGCGCTTATCGCGGCGGGCGGAAGACACTTTACACTTAGGAACAGCCATGGGTGACACCTCCTTGGTCGATCTGCTTTTCAGACAGCATCAATAATGGGATTACTTGTTTAGAAGCTGCTGTAAAGCAGCAAAACGGGGATCGATTTCCTTCTGGCAATCGCAGGGACCTTCATTCAGGTTCTTGCCGCAGCGGCAGCACAGTCCTTTACAATCATCCTTGCACAGGAACTTTGTGTCCATGTTCAGGATGAAGACGGTGCGTACGATTTCGTCAATGTTGGCGAAATTGCCTTCCAGGGGAAAGATCCGCTCATCTTCGTGATCTTCGTCAGCCAGCTCGGTTACAAGAACCACATCCAGCGGATAGCTCAGATCCCTCTCATACTCACTGGCGCACCGATCACAGACCGCTGTGAGATGAGCGGAGATCGTACCGGTTGCCATCAAAACACCTGCGGTGTTTCGAACCTTGCCAGAGGCAGTGACAGGAGTCTTAAGCGGGTAGATAGAGCCAAAACAAAGATCGCTCAGATCCAAACTGGTAGAGAATTCGCAGCTAGCGCCGGGGCAATCAATAATCTTTGAAAGATCCAGTAGCATAGATGTTTATCCTCCTTTCAGTCATGCATTAGATATTATATGGCCTTTCTGCCCGTTTGTCAAATACTATTTTCAAAAAATTTTGCGTATTTCAAGATATTTTAGGGAATGGTTGCCTCTTGACCAAAGTATGGTACATACATTATGATATAGGAAACGATTTATGTGCCCGTGGGGCATAAATTCCCCGGAGGAAAAACCATGAAAGAGATTAAAATTGAAAAAAATGACGCCGGACAGCGTTTGGACCGGTTTCTGGCCAAGGCGGTTCCGCTGATGCCGGCCTCTCTGGCGCAGAAATATATCCGCATCAAGCGCATCAAGCGCAACGGTGCCCGTGCAGAGCGTGATACCCGACTTGTGGAAGGGGATGTACTCCAATTATACATTAATGATGAGTTCTTTGACAAGCCCCGGGAAGACAATGCCTATCTGACCGTGGCAACCCCGAAGCTGAACATTGTCTATGAAGACGAAAACATCATCCTGGTGGACAAGCGCCCGGGCCTTGCAGTGCATCCTCACGACGGTGCAGAGTACGGCAGAACCCTCATTGATCACATCCAGGCATATCTGTACCAGAAGCGGGAATGGAGCCCCAGAGGAGAGAATTCCTTTACTCCGGCCCTGTGCAACCGGATTGACCGGAACACCGGCGGTATCGTCATTGCGGCTAAGACGGCTGAGGCGCTGCGTATTATGAACCAGAAAATCAAGGACCGGGAGATGGATAAACGCTATCTTGCCATTGTAGAGGGCACTCCCAAGCCCAGAGAGGGACAGCTGAAGGGCTATATCTTCAAGGATGCAAAGAAAAACCGTGTTTTTGTTACGGATACCCCTCAGGCAGGAGCAAAAACAGCCCAGACCAATTATAAGGTTCTGGCCTCTGCCAACGGCCTGTCGCTGGTGGAATGCGAACTGATTACCGGCAGAACTCATCAGATTCGTGCCCATTTTTCTCATGCAGGACATCCTCTGCTGGGCGATGGTAAATACGGAAAGCTGGACAAGCGGTTTGATCGCACCTATCAGGCGCTGTATTCCTACAAGCTGACCTTTGCATTCACCACCGATGCCGGCTCTCTGGAAAACCTGAACGGCAAGACCTTCCAGGTTAAGGGCGTGGATTTCGTGGATCAGTATTTCCCGGAGGCATCCAAGCGGATTTTCCCCGGAAAGTAACAACAGAATAAAGAAGGCGCTCCGTCAATTCTACGACGGAGCGCTTTTGTTTTGCTTATTTATGGTACTTGCTGCCAGCCTGAATGGCCTCGGAACGGTAAAGCTGCTCCAGCACCATGATTCTTGCCAGATGGTGCGGAAAGGTCATTTTTCCCATGGAAAGATTGAAATCAGCCTTGTCCTTGATTCGCTGGGCCATGCCGAAACTGGAACCGATCAGAAAACAGGCACTACTCTTGCCGGAATTCTTGACATCCCGGATTTTTTCAGCCAGATCTTCAGAGGAAATGATCTTGCCCTCCGGAGTGAAGACACAGAACCATGCACCCTTGGGGATCTTGGTCAGAATCTGGTCGGCTTCTTTTTCAAGCCCGGCCTGAATTTCAGCAGGGGAAGGGTTTTCCGCCAGCCGGTATTCCGGAAGCTCAATAATTTTGAAGTTGCAGTAGCCCTTCAGCCGCTTTTCATATTCTGCAGCGGCGGAAAGATAGAACTTTTCCTTCAGCTTGCCCATGACAATCAATGTGATATCAAACATTACCGCAGGAAGCCCTCCAGAATCTTTTCTTCAGCTTCTTCATAGGTCAGACCCAGAGTCTGCAGCTTCAGAATCTGATCGCCGGCAATCTTGCCGATGGCAGCCTCGTGAATCAGGGAAGCATCTACATGGTTACAGGAAATTTCGGGGATGGAGCGAACCTTTGCGGTGCCCATGATGATGGAATCGCACTGCACATGGCCGAAGCAGGCATTGTTGCCCTCTACTCTGGGGTAGAAAACCTGGGTGGATTCGTCCTGAGCAACGGAACGGGAGATGACCTGAGTGCGGCAGTTCTTGCCGTCCAGAACGATGTCCATCTCGGATTCTGCTTTCTGGTTGCCGTGGGTCAGCAGCTTTTCCTGAACGGTAAATTCTGCATGATCGCCCATCAGAACGGCTTTGGTATAGCGCTTGGTATCGTCAACACCACGAATCTGGGAGGTCTCCATGATGACCTTGGCACCCTCTTCCAGATACAGAATGGTCTGAGGATTCAGAATGCGCTTGCCTTTGCCTTCACCTTCGCCGTAGTGAATCTCGGAGTAGGTGACCTGAGCATTCTTGCCCACATGGAAGGTGTGGATGCCCTCATGCTCAGAATCGCAGCTGCTGCAGTTGTGAATACCGCAGCCGGCGTTGATGGTTACAACGGCACCCTCGCCGATGTAGAAATCGTTGTAAACGGTGTCGTGCATACCTTCTGCGGTAACAACCACAGGAATGTAGACATGATCGGATGTAGTATGGGGCTTTACATAGATGTCGATGCCCTCTTTGTCGGTCTTAGACTCGATCTGGACATTGGGGGTATTGGAACGGTATGCCTTTTTGCCGTCAGCACGGATATTGACAGCGCCGGAGGCATCAGCTGCCATACCGGAAACCACTTCCAGAATGTGCTTTTGAATATCGTTTAGCATTTTTGTTCTACCTCCAGCTTGTTGCAGTTGCTCACGGTCATGCCCATGAGTTTGGGGTAGATTTCGTCCGCAGCACCGCGGGCAGAAACCTTACCATTTGCCAGAAGGATAATTTCATCAGCCAAACGGATGATACGCTCCTGGTGAGAAATAATAATGATGGTTGCTTCCTTCTTGTCGTGAATTGCCTGGAAGGTTTCGGTCAGACGGGCAAAGCTCCACAGATCGATACCGGCTTCCGGTTCGTCAAAAATCATCAGCTCGCTGCGGCGGGCGAGAATGGTTGCAATTTCAATACGCTTGACTTCGCCGCCGGACAGGGAAGCGTCCACATCACGATCCACATAGTCTCTGGCACATAGGCCTACCTGTGTCAGGTAGGAACACGCCACATCGTGGCTCAGTTCTTCGCCAGCTGCAATGTTCAGCAGGTCGCGAACGCGCATACCCTTGAAACGGGGAGGCTGCTGAAAGCCGTAGCTGATGCCCAGCTTTGCACGGTCGGATACGGAAAGGTTGGTAATATCGGTACCGTTCCAGATGATAGAGCCGTCAGTGGGCTGGTTGATGCCCATGATCGTCCGGGCCAGAGTGGTCTTTCCGCCGCCGTTGGGGCCGGTGATTACCACAAAGCGCTTATCAGGAATGGTTAAATTCAAATGATCCAAAATCCCCTTCTGACCGTTGCCATCGGGGACTGTATAACATAGATTTTGTATTTCCAGCATGAAATAGTCCTCTTTTCGTTTTGCATTCTTCACAATGAGATAGTGTACCATATATTTCCCCAAAATGCAATCTATAACACCAGTTTATCAGGTGAAAACAAGATAATTCAGTTTGTTTGTATCATCATTGTTCGAAGTTTGCTTTTATTGGGGAGGAGAAGTTCACAATCAGCGCGGAAGCTAATGGGAATCCGGAACAATTTCCAGGATAAAACACCCCTGAAACGAATTGCTGGAGGTGCTTTTGGACAAAATACAGACAGGAGGTGTTTTTATGAAATCGAAGAAAAAAGAGCAGACCGTAAAACCCTGGGGCCTTTGGCCGGTGGGGCCGGATGGCTTCCCAATTGCATCCAAAACGGATCCTCAGGGGAGTTATACAGGCCTTCCTGATTACCCGTATGAAGAGCCGGTTCAAGATGTGGACGACCTGTAAAAAAGCCGGGAGCATTGCTCCCGGCTTTTACTTATCCTTCTGCTTGATGTATTTGTTTTTGGTTGCAAGGCCACCCCGGATATGCCGCTCGGATTTATTCACATCCAGCAATATGCGAACCTGCTTATAGAGTTTCGGATTGATTTTGGGCAGCCTTTCAGACAAATCTTTATGTACAGTTGATTTTGAGATGCCAAATGCTTTGGCAGCGGATCGGACAGTTCCGCGATTTTCGATCATGTACACAGCCAGCTGACAGGCTCTAGCATCTATGGTATCTGTCATGGAATCCCTCCTAAGCTGTGTCCTTCTGGTGGAAAGCCTATGAGCACAGGTGTGGATTTATGACTGATATGTGCTATCGACACGGATTGTAAATATTCGTTTAATACGGTAAATATTTGTATATTTCACAGAGAATATATGATATACTCTCCCTGAGGACTGCGCTGAGCGGCCTTTTAGGCATTCAGAAGCGCCCGCCTGCAAAAAAGCCGGGTATGGTTTGGATGGTCCTGCATTTGTGATAATTGCAAAAAAGCTTTGAAATAATGGGGGATTATATGGAAATTGACAAAAAAACATTGCGTTCGATTATGCTGGGAGCGGTTGGCTGTATCGTGCTGTACTGGCTCCTGCATGAAACGGAGCGAATCAAAGTGTTTTTGAACGGTATCATTCAGATAGTTAACCCGTTCATCATCGGCGGAGGATTGGCATTTATTTTGAATGTGCCCATGCGTGCGATTGAACGACAGCTCAGACGGATTCCTGGAATGCGGGGACACCGCGTGATTGCAATCATTCTGACAATTCTTCTGATTGTAATGATTCTTGTTTTGGTGTTCAATATGCTGATACCACAGCTGAAAGAGACTGTACTGACTATCGGTCAGCAGCTCCCCGGATTTGTGAACCGTACAGAACGACTGATCAGCAAGGCACTGGGAGACAACCCTAAAACGCTTCAGTGGGTTCTTGAAAATACAGAACTGCAAGACTTCGACTGGACAGGCTTCACAAAGCGGATCGTTGATTTTGCCGGTCAGGGACTGACCAAGGTGATCAATGGAACCGTAACGGCAGTGGGCGGTGTAATCAACACAGTCTGGAATGTTTTCCTTGCAGTGGTATTTGCGCTGTATTGTCTGGCAGGCAAAGAAACCCTGGCGCGGCAAGGCCGCCGGCTGGCATATTCCGTATTTCTGGAAAAATGGGCAGATCGGATTATTGACATCCTGCGTCTTGCTAACACAACTTTCTCTAATTTTTTCTCCGGTCAGTGCCTGGAAGTTGTCATCCTCGGTTCTTTGTTTGCAGTAGGTATGAGCATTTTCAAAATGCCGTATGTTCCTCTGGTTAGTGTCCTGGTTGCAATCACGGCATTTATTCCCGTGGTCGGCGCATGGATCGGATGCATTCTCGGTGCATTTTTCATTCTTGTGAACGATCCCATGCAGGCAGTCTGGTTTATTGTGCTGTTCGTTGTCCTGCAGGAAATCGAAAACAACTTGATTTACCCCAGAGTCGTTGGCACCTCGATTGGCCTTCCGTCGATGTGGGTGCTGGTAGCCGTCACACTGGGCGGCGAGCTTATGGGCGTAGCCGGTATGATGCTGATGGTTCCGCTTGCCAGTGTCATCTATGCGCTTTTGAAAGGATTCTGCAACAACCGGGTAGAGTGCCTGGAAATTGATTCTGAGAAGCTTCAGGCTCAGCCTCCGGTATTGAAATCCAAGCTGAAAGAAAAACGGGAAGCAATCAAATCGGCAAGAAGTGCCAATTCCACAAAGCAAAAGACCGGTCAGGATCAGAAGGATCAGTGATCTGCTCTTTGATAAGCGGTAGATTGTGTAAGGCGTAATTTTATCAGGGTATGGTGCAGCTGTCAGAAAGCTGCATCGTACCTTTTCTTTTTTGTGGTTTCCTGAACAGAAATGCGCAAATCCGTGTATATATCTATCGATACAGCTGTATGGACATTGACGAAAAATGAATCAGGTTCTATAATAAATCTATCCCATAACTAAAAAATAGAATGGAGATTGTGAAAATGGAAAGAAAATATGCTGTACTGGTAGTTGATATGCTCAACGACTTCGTCACCGGAGCCCTCAAGTGTGACAGAGGCCTTGCAATTGTTCCCAAGACCAAGGAACTCCTGGCCGGATGCCGTCAGAAGAATGTCCCCGTGATTTTCTGCAACGATGCCCACCTGAAGGGAATTGACCACGAGCTGAAGCTGTGGGGCGATCATGCAATTGCCGGAACAAAGGGTGCAGAGGTTATTCCTGAGCTGGATCTATGTGAAAGCGACTATGTGGTTCCCAAGAGAAGATACAGTGGCTTCTTCCACACGGATCTGGAGCTGCTGCTGAAGGAACTGGGCGTTAATACCGTGATTATGACCGGACTGCATACCCATATGTGTGTTCGCCATACTTCTGCTGATGCTTATCAGCTGGGCTATGACATCGTGGTTGCAAAGGATGCAACAGATTCCTTTACTGAGGAAGACTACAATTACGGCATTAAGTACCTGAAGGAAGTCTACGGCGCAGAAATTTCTGATGTAGACACCATTCTTGCAAGTCTGTAATTTTCATTGTAAATGCGATAAAAGGAGAAGTCTGAAGATTTGGGCTTCTCCTTTTTGCATCTGTCGGGCTCTGGCGGATTGTATTGCCGTATGATTTGTGCTATCATTTCTATAAAATGATTGAAAACAGATTCGGAGGGGTAGATGTGCAGTATGCAAGTTTTATGATCCGGCAAAAGCGCGTGGAAATGAACTGGAGTCAGGAAGGGCTTTGCAAGGGAATTTGCACGGCATCATATTTGTCCAAGATTGAACAGGGTAAAGCAGAACCTTCTGATGATGTGCTGATGCTCCTGTTTGCCCGAATGGGCATCGAGTGGAAAACAGCTGAACACAGCTCTGACGGGAAAATGGTGGAAGAAGCCTATGAATTTCTTCTGTCCGGAGAAACAGACCGATTGAAGGAACTTGTCTGCGACCCGGAATGGAAGCGGTATGAAAACAGTCCCTGGGGGCTGGATTACCTGCTGCTCAGTCAGTGTGCGTCCGAAAATCCTCAACCGATAGAAGAAGCTTTGGAAGTGTGCATGAATCAAATGCAGCTTGCTTTGCAGCGCAGCCTTCAGGGCAGGTGGGAGGAATCCATTCATCTGTATCCGTGCGGATATTTCTATGTTTCGGCGGGATTGTGCCGCTATCATCAGGGGAATGTCACAAAAGCCATGGAACTTTTGCAAACCGCCAATGAACTGGCGTGCCAGGAGGGAAACGCGCGAATCATGCTCTTTGCCCGGATCACCATGGGCTCGTGTTATTCCAATCTGCAGGACTACCCTTCGATGCTGTCCCATTATCAGGCCGCCAGACGGCTTGCCTCTGCCCTGGGAGCAATAGAAGAGGTGGAAGGTATTAGCTATAACATTGCGGCAACCCAGATTGAACTGGGGCAGTATGAACAGGCGCTGGACTATTTTGAGCGCCGTCAGGACCAATCGGCACTGAGTCTGCACAAGCTTGCCATCTGTTATGAAAAGCTTAACCAGCGGCAGAAAGCGCTGGAGACTCTGGATCAGGCTGCCTGTTTAGAGCAGGTCTTGCCGGAGCACGCAGAAGCAAAAATTTGCCGGGTGGTACGGCTGCGGCTGACAAACGAGCATTATCTGGACAGTGAAGAATACGGACAGGCCCTGATGGATTGCTTTGAAACCTGTAAAAGAAGCCTGCCCGCCGGCTACTGCATTTTCCATCTGCCATGGATGCTGCAGTGGTATGAATATCATCGCCAGTACAAGTGCGCCTATGAGCTGCTGCAGGACTTTCCTGAATATCGTATAAAGAAGTGACTGAGGGCTTCTCTGGGGGAAATATGTCCCAGATGAGCTATCTTGCCTGTAAAAATCACCTTATGGTAAAATATCCATGAGGTGATTTTGTGCGAAAAACGCTATGGACAAAGAATTTTACATTATTGATCGTCGCAACTGTGTGTGGCTCGGTTGGCGGTATTGCCGGCGGATTTGCGCTGTCGTTTCTGGTGTTCGATGAAACCAAAAGTACTCTGGCTTCGGCGCTGATTTTGGCAATTCAGTTTATTCCCGGTTTTGTCATTCCTCTAGTTGCAGCGCCCTGGATGGATCGACTGCCCAGAAAACCGTTTCTGGTGGCAGGCGATGCAATCAACGGAGTGCTCTATGCGCTGGCCGGCATTTATCTGCTGAAATATCCCTTCCATTACACGGGGTATCTGTGCTTTTCTCTGCTGCTTGCGAGCCTCGGAAGCTTTGATTCCTTGGCTTATAACAGCATCTACCCCTGTCTGATTCCGGAGGGAATGGAGTCAAAAGGCTATACTGTTTCATCTATGCTCTATCCGGTGCTGCAGGTTCTGATGATGCCCCTGGCGGCAGTCCTGATGGAAAAACTGGGCGTTGCGTGGATTTTAATCATTCAGGGCGGGTTATCCATTCTGGCGGCGCTGATTGAAAGCGGCATTACGCTGCAGGAAGAAAACCGCTTAAACGGGGAGGTATACACCTTCCGAATCTGGTGGCAGGATGTCTATGAAGCATTTACTTACCTCAGGCACGAACGCGGATTAAGAAGCATATTCAACTATATGGCCTTTACCAACGGCGTGGCAAGAGGCTATGGACCGCTTTTGGTGGCTTTTTTCAGAGTGACACCCGGCCTGACAAGCGCCATGTACGGCCTGTTTTCCGGTGCGGAATGTATCGGCCGAAGTCTGGGCGGGCTGGTGCACTACAACCTGAAGATTCCTGAGAAGAAGCGGTTCGGTTTCGCATTTGGGGTATATCAGATTTATGAAACCATGGATATTTGTCTGTTATGGCTTCCGTATCCGCTCATGCTGGTAAACAGAGGCATCTGCGGATTCTTAGGAGTTAACAGTGCGGCGATGCGTCAGGCTGCGGTACAGAAATACATTCCGGATGAGCTCCGGGCAAGAGTCAATGCTTATGAAAGCATCCTTGTGCTGGCTGTCAGCAGTGTTCTGACACTGGTAGTTGGAATGCTGGGAGAGGTCTTGGATTATAGAATGTGCATGACCGTCTGTGCAGGAGCAACCCTGGTTTTCTGTTGGTGCAGCATTTGGAAAAACCGCAAGGATGTCCGAGGCGTATACGAGAGCGATTCACTAGTATAATTCATAAAAAGAAACGGTGCATTCCCAATTCGGGGATGCACCGTTTATGCATATCATAGTGCTCTGAAAAATCAGAGATTATTAAGACTGGAAATATACTGTTCCCGGCGACGCTGCAGTTCGGTCTGATAATTGATATCGTTTCCTTCGTGCAGGTGACGCAGATAATCATAGTGATTATTCAAAATAGCGTCATTCTGGCGAGCAAGCATCAGAACTGCAATGGAAGAACACTGGTCAGATGCACGCTCAAGATGCGTCAATGCTTCCATAAATACCAGACCACTGCCAACAGAGCAATCTCCGGCCTTTAGACGCTGGGTGTGACGGTCGCGGAGAATGCGGACCATGTCATCAATGATTTCCTCAAAGGGCTCAATTGCCTTTGCTTTCTCGTAATTATCTTCTACAAAGGCATCTACGGTAATCGAAAGGATCTCGTTAACCGCACTACAGATGATCTCCAGTTCCTTATATGCTTTCCCGGAGAATAAGCCATTATCATTCTTCAGTCGCTGTCCCAATTCTTCCAGATCGGTGGCATAGTCACCGATTCGTTCGAGATTCGGAACGGTTTGCATCAGCATATCCAGCTGACGATCTTCTGCTTCGGATTCGATCAGCTTGGACAGGCCAATCAGGAATCTGTCAGAGGCATCGGCAAACTGGTCAAGACAGTTTTCGTCATCTTCGATTACAGAGGAAAGCTCCGGATTGAAATGCAGGAACTGCTCACAGCCACGAGCAAAATTCTCTTTTGCAATTGAGGCCATCGCTCCAACGGCTTTGGTTGCCTGGTTCAGTGCGACAGCGGGGGAGACATAGAGCTTGTCGTCCAGAGAAAGCAGCTCTGCGTGACGGGGCTCCTTCTCAGGCTCGTCCTTGACCAGCAGCTTGGAAAGGGAAACCAGCTGATTGGTGAACGGCAGCAGCACAGCGGCGGTGACCAGATTGAAGAAGGTCTGGAAGTTTGCAATCGAACCACTATTGACCATCTGGTTCCAGAAGGAAGCACCAAAGACATTCATTTTATGCATGATGGTCATAACGATCATGAACAGAATAGTACCGATGGTATTAAATGCAATGTGAACAACACCGGTGCGCTTTGCATCTTTAGAAGAGCCAATGGAACATACCATAGCGGTGGTGACACAGGTACCCAGATTGATACCCATGATGATGGGATAGACCATAGAGAAGCTCATAGCACCGGTGGAAGACAGGGCCTGAAGCATACCGACCATAGCAGAAGAACTCTGGACGATGACGGTAAGCACTGTGCCGGAGATAATGCCCAGCAGCGGCATATTGGCGAACTGTCCCAGCATAGATGCAAACGCAGGAGACTCAGACAGAGGCTCAACGGCAGCAGTCATACTCATCAGGCCGGAGAACAGAATGCCGAAGCCGACAAAAATGTCGCCGACCGTTTTGGAACTCTTGGTCTTGATAAACATGATCAGAATGATACCGATGATGATTGCAACAGGGGCCAGAGTCTCGGGCTTGCAGAACTCCAGCAGCATATTGCCGGAAGAATCGATATCCATCAGCCGGATAATCTGCGCAGTGATGGTCGTACCGATATTTGCGCCCAGCACGATGGATACAGCCTGGCGCAGATTCAGAACGCCGGCACCAATCAATGCAACGGTAAGTACGATGGTAGCGGTGGAACTCTGGATGACAGCTGTGACCAAAGTACCGGTCAGTACACCGACAAGTACATTGCCGGTAACCTTTTCCAGTACCTTTTTCAGAGCAGCACCGGAGCTGTTTTTCAGGCCATCACCCATGATCTCAATGCCATACAGGAACATGGCCAAACCACCCAGCAGTCTGATTATGGAAAATATATTCATGTTGTTCTCTCCCAAAAATTATTAGCTTGTGCTAAAGGGTAATTCGTAAAAACTCAGTGTAATTATAGTAAAGTATATGTAAAATGTAAAGGAGAAATATAGACGGATTTTGACACGAAAACAGAAGAAAAGTGATAAATATTCATATTTTTACATATAACAGACATACATATACACAGATGAAACGACAGATATCATGCATAATTTAGTGATTATAACAGAAAAATTGCAGCTATAACAGAATAAAAAGTAATTGTATACAGTTTGTATTTTCTGGTGGCATAAATCAGATTCGGATGATATAATATGCAAAATGGATAAAATAATAGCAAATTGCTGAGTGAGGAAAATAAATGACACAACAGAGAAATAAGTGGGTCAGCATCTGGGGAAATGCTGTGAGCGTGGCAGAAAACCGCCCCGAACGGTATGCAAAAGATATCACGATCCGGTATCCGGTCGTCATTCCGTTCGCTGGAAATGCAGTTCGGCTGACCTTTGACAATTACTGCGGAACAGAGCCGGTAACGCTGAATAAAATTACATGCTGCTATAACGGGGTGTTCTATCCCGTGTTTTACAAGGGTGAAAGGGAAATGACAATCGCCGCCGGTCAGAAGGCAGAGACAGATCCGCTGGAACTGGAAGTAAAAGCAGGGGAAACGCTGCAGATCAGCTTCTATCTTGCGGATTTTACGCTGATGCGTTCCGTGGTGTTTACCTGCGGACCTCTGTCAGAAGGTATGTATGCCAATGGAGACGAAACAGAAAATGCTGACATCAGCATTGAAATTTCCAGAAAGACACATTTATTCTATTTCCTGAGCAATGTTTCGATTCGGTCCGGAGCTGAAAACCGGACAATCGTGTGCTACGGCGATTCAATCACGGCTCAGGACTGGCCGGACTATCTGACACTGCGCTGCAGGAACGAGGGATATGACCGCACTGCCGTGATTCGCCGGGCAACCAGCGGCTCGCGTATCCTGCGGGAATACAGCTGCCTGACCTATGAATCCTATGGCCTGATGGGAAGCAGACGATTTGACCACGAAGTCCCCACCGATGGAGCGGATGCTGTGATTATTCAGCAGGGCATTAATGATATCATCCATCCTGTGGGAACAGATGTGAATGCATTTCGTCCGATGAGTGATCTGCCCACGGTAGAAGAGTTAATTGATGGATTGAAAACCTACATACTCCAAGCCAAAAGCTATGGATACCGGGTTTATGTCGGTACACTTCTGCCCATGGGCGGCTGGAGAACGGATGCTCCGTTCCGTCAGGAAATGCGTCATGCTTATAATGATTTTATCCGCACAACGGACTTGATTGACGGATTTATTGATTTTGATTTGGCACTCCGTGACCCCGAACGGCCGGATTGGTTCCTGCCTGAGTATGATTCCGGTGACCACCTGCACCCGAGCAAGTGTGGCTATGAGCGCATGGCGCAGGAGATTCCGGCAGAATTATTAAAATAAGAAAGTGATGGACTGTACAGACAGTTTACAGTCAAATGAGAAGTGGTGATTTCGATGACATGGAACCTTGAAGAAGCATTAACATATTACAAAGGTCAGGGAGCACCTGGGGATCAGTCTGCGCTGATCGCTTTGCTAAAGGAAGTACAGCAGGAAAATGCAGGCGGCATTCCGACTTGGGCAGTAGCTCAGATCGCCCAGAACTATCAGGTGAAGGAAAACTACCTGATGGCAGTCATTAAACGAATTCCCAGTCTTCGGATGGCAGATACCCACTGCCTGGAATTATGCGGTGGACCGAATTGCAGCAAACGGGCACAGTTGGCAGATTTTGTAGAGAAGACATACGGAGCAAAACCTGGAAAATTTACCGTCAGATATGTGGGATGTATGCGTATGTGCGGCAAAGGCCCCAACATCAAGTGGGATGGTAAGCTGTATCATCAGGCAGATGAGAAGCTGATTCAGGATTTGATTGAAAAAATCGGAAGCCAGAATTGAACGACATCAGATCTTAGATGCTGCGGTAGGAAATGCTCATATCAAATCTGTGCTTCAGGTGTGCTTTGGAAACCTGAGCAATATTATCGTCAAAACAGGGGATAAACCCTGAAATTCGAAGAAGAAAACGGGCGTAAACGGTGAGTTCTACTGTGAGTAGAGTGGGAAATACGGAATTCTACGGCCAGTGGCGAGAGGGAGAAAGCATCTGGAATCGTTGGTGGGTTGATATATTTCGAAATATCGATATAATGATTCCTGTAAAATAAATACTTTTGGCCTGTGACGCAAAGAGCTGTGACGCGCGCCAATCAGAATATCAGGAGGAAATCATGAGCTTTGTTATTATGACCGATACATCTGCAAATCTGCCTACTGCGGAAACCCGCAAGTATGGAATCGGTGTAATCCCCCTTTCCTATTCCGTCGATGGAACGGAGTATACCTGCCTGGATACAGAGGCTTTCCACTGTGAAGAATACTATGAATCCATGAAGACAGGCGCAAAAATCAGCACCTCGCAGATTAACCCCCAGAAATATATGGACTATATGGAGCCGGTCTTAAAAGAGGGCAATGATATCCTGTTTGTGGGTATGGCCTCCGGCATCAGCGGTTCTTTTGGTTCGGCGAAGATCGCAAGAGAGCAGCTGCTTTCCGATTACCCCGAGCGAAACATCCGTCTGGTTGACAGCATGGGTGCTTCTCTGGGCGAGGGCTTGCTGGCATATAAAGCAATGGAGCTGAAGAATCAGGGCATGAGCCTGGACGAGACTGCAGATGCACTGGTGAACGAGCGCATGAAAATGTGCCAGATCTTCACGGTGGACGATCTGATGCATCTGCGCAGAGGCGGTCGCCTTTCCAACACCAGCGCCATCATTGGTACGCTGCTGAATGTCAAGCCTCTGCTGAAGGGTAATGAAAACGGACAGATCGTTGCCTTTGGCAAAGTCAGAGGCCGCAAGGGTGTTATCGAGCAGATTGCCCAGCGCTACGAGAAGTGGGTAAAGGAACCCGAAAAGCAGATTGTGGGCATCTCCCACGCAAACTGCCGGGAGGATGCTGAGCGCCTTGCTCAGCTGCTGCAGCGCACCTGCCCCCCGAAGGATATCCTGATTGTGGAGCATGAGCCTGTTACCGGTTCTTATTTGGGACCCGGTGCTCTGGCACTTTATTTTGAGTCGGACGAGGATGTTCGTACCAGATCCTAAATGTGTCTGATCTTCTTGCACAAATTTCCATTTTTCCAAAGTTTTTGACAGCTTTAATACAATGACACAGGAACTTGAAAGCACAGAGACACTTCACGGTGGCTTCGTCAATCATTTCTCTCATGAGTTCAAAACGCTATTGCACCCATTGCGGAGGCTTCCAAAGTTCTGAAGCATGGCAACCTTGTCGATGCGGGAAATGGAGTATATCAGTGTCATTGAGGAAGAATCCCTGCGCCTTGTATATATCCGCCCAATGTTCCGGCACTGACCAAAATGGAGAATCAGATAATCTTAACTGATTTAAGATTTAACAAAATTTAACTTGTCTGAACAGATTGAATCCTGTATACTATTGCATGAGAGAAAATGGGCCGCAATGAATTTGGAGTTCAATCTGGATTTTGGACAACACACCATAAATGCCAACGAAGAACTGCTGAAGCAGGTCTGGATTAATTTGCTGGATAATGCAATTAAGTTCTCTCCGGAAAATCAGGAGATCACCGTTCAAATCCAGAAGAAGGAGAAAGTCGTGGTGGTTTCTGCTTCTGATTTCGGCTCTGAAGTCCTGAAAGATGTTCAGGAGCGGATTTTCCGAAAGTTTTGTCAGGTGAATGAATCCCATGTTTCAGAGAGAAATGGTGTTGGACTTGCTATCGTAAAGCGGATCGTTGATTTGTGCGGAGGTCCCGTGCGGGTAAATAGTGCGTCTGGTGTGACGACCGTTTCTGCTGTGCTGCCCAGGTATATCTGATATACCGTCTATTATTGTGCAGTCAAAAACAGGGTATTCATTTGGAGTACCCTGTTTTGTTTATTACAAATTACATTAGTTTCGATTCAGTTGATATTTTTATGGTATCTTTATTTGCTGAAGTGTAGTAGAATCAGGGGAGTAAAAGAATTAGAGGTGATAAATTGAGATATACACATGTGAGTTATGCGCTCAGCTATCTGCTGTTTATCAGTATATCGTCATTCTTTATCGGCAGAATGCTCCCGTATAAATGGTTCAATTATCATAAGTTTCCATATAAATCATTTGCATTTGAAAAAGAAGGAAAGATTTACCTTAAGCTATACATCAACAAATGGCAGAATAAAGTGCCGGACATGAGCCGCATTTTTCCCCAGCTGATGCCGCCCAAGAAAATGTCAGATAATTCACTGGAAACACTGGATGTTATGATCCATGAAACCTGTATCGCAGAATTTATTCATGCAGCGTTGTGCCTGTTTGCCTTGCACACACTGGAAATCTGGCCCGGTTTGGGCGGAATTCTGGTAACAAGTGCGTATATTTTGGTGGGCAATATCCCGTTTTGCCTGATTCAGCGATACAATCGTCCCAGATTTATCAAATTAATGAATCGATTAGAGGCTCGAAAGGAGAAAAAATCGTGCAAACATTGATTCTTAGTTGCAATACCGGAGAGGGACACAATGCCTGCGCCAGAGCGATTAAAGAGTATTATGATTTGGTAGGACAGACCTGCACCATCGAGGATGCGCTTTCCTTTGTATCGGAAGAGATTTCCAATCTGGTCGCAAAAGGCCATGTGCTGATCTATCGTAAGCTCTCGCCCATTTTTGAGTGGGGATATGAATATGCCCAGAATCACCCTCAGCGCTTTGACGCTGACAGCCTGCTCTATCACTTTTTTGCCCGGGGAGCAGAGGATCTGCATCAGCATATTGTGGATGAGCAGTATGACAATGTGATCTGCACACATCCGTTTTCTGCATTGATGCTGACGGAAGTATGTAAGCGTTATAAAATGAATATCCACACCGCCTTTGTGGCAACGGACTATACCTGCTGCCCCGGAGTGAACTGTTCGGATCTTGATCTGTATTTTATCCCTGATCCGCGGCTAGTGGATGAGTTTGCAGGCCAGGGGGTTCCGGCTGAAAAGATCCTTTCCAGCGGAATTCCTGTCCGTCAGGCGTTTTACAACCATTTGCCCAAGGACAAAGCCAAGGAGGCTTTTGGCATTGATCTGGCGCACCGTCATATTGTGGTCGCCTGCGGCAGTATGGGCTGTGGCCCCATGGAGAAACTGTCGCAGAGCATCTGTGTCCATATGGGCAGTGATACAGAGCTGACCATTGTCTGCGGAACCAACGAACAGCTCAAGCACACCATGGATGAAGCCCACAAAGGCAATTCCAATGTGCATATCCAGGGCTTTGTGAAGGATATGCCGCTGCTTCTGGACAGCGCCGATGTGTATGTGACGAAACCCGGTGGCCTTAGTACCACGGAGGCTGTGGGCAAGCACTGCCCGATGGTGCTGGTAAACGCAGTGGGCGGCTGTGAAAACTATAATCTGAATCACTTCCTGCAGACGGGAAAAGCCGTGACGGGAGATTCCATTGAAGAACTGGTCGATGCCTGCCTTCAGATGCTGAAGCGGTCAGATACAGACCGGGATCAGGAGCCTGTACGCAATGCAGCTCGTTTTATTTATGAAACCATGAAAGAAAGGCAAAATACATAATGACAAAACCTAAGTGGAAACTGCCGCAGCCCCAAGTGGATTATCGTAACTTTCGACTCAGCAAGATCAATCAGGATGAATACAAACACCTGAAGCTGCTGCTGTTCTGGCCAATTTATTTTCTGCGCTATCCCTTGATCGAAGCGCTCAATACGCCGGAACGATGCTTTCCGGTTTCCTGCTGGCTGGATGAAGTCATTCCGTTTCACGAGAGTTTCTTCATTGCATATCAGCTCTGGATGGTTTGTATGCTGGCGATGACCTTGTATACGCTTTTGTATGATGTCCCTTCTTTTAAAAAGTATATCAAGTTCCTGATCATTTCTTTCTCCATTTCCACATTTGTGTATTTGGTTTTCCCAACCTGTCAGAATCTTCGGCCGACTCAGTTTGAGCGGGACAACATTCTGACAAGACTGGTGCAGCTGATGTACCATGTGGATACCAATACCAATGTGTGCCCTTCCGAGCATGTGATTGGTGCAATGGCAGTGCTGGCCGCCGCTATTAACACAAAGAGTCTGCGTTCGCCGTGGAAATTAACGGTTATCGCGGCGCTGATGATCCTGATCAGCCTGTCTACCGTTTTCTTGAAGCAGCACTCCATGGTGGATGTTTTTGCTGCAATGCCTGTGTGCATGGTGGCTTATTGGATCTGCTACCATAGGAAAAAGACAGATGCATTGAAGCGTTGATCCTCAAAACTGAATATTTAGGCGTATCAGCCGGAGCAGTCAGTCCAGTTGGACTCTGCTCCGGCTTTTTGCGTATTTTTGCGTCCATTGGTCGTTTGGGGACGAAGAAAACCAGCTCCAAAAAAATTTTTGAAAAATTTTGCAGAATTATGTCACCTTTTCTCTTTGGCAGCATCTATATATTAGATCAAAAAAACAGGCGGTATCATATGGTTTTCAGCAGTCTTCAATTTATCTTTATTTTCATGCCAATATTCTTTGGCATCTACTATGCAGTGCCCGGAAAATTCAGGAATGTCATACTCTTGATCGGAAGCCTTTGCTTTTACGCAGTCGGCACACTGGCCTCACCGGAGCATTTCGTTGTTTTCATCCTGAGCATGGTGATCGACTATGCGGTGGGAATATCGATGGAGAAATTCACACGCCGCAAAAAGCTGATTCTGTGGCTAGGAATTGTGTTCCATATACTCTGCCTGGGATTCTTTAAGTATTTCACTTTTATCAGGAGCGAAATCCTCAATCTGCTTCCCAATGCAGCAATCGGAGTAAACCTTCGCATTCTTCTTCCTATTGGAATTTCGTTTTACACATTTCAGGGAATATCCTATATCGTGGATGTTTACAGAGGCAGTGTTAAGGCAGAAAAAAGCCTGCTGAGATTCTGCGTGTATTTGTCCATGTTTGAGCAGCTGATTGCAGGACCAATCGTAACCTATGCGCAGATTCGGGAAGATCTGCCTTCCCGGAAGATTACGAAAGCTACGGTCAGCGAAGGCTTCGGTACCTTCGTTTTTGGCATGGGCTTGAAGGTGCTGCTGGCGAACCCCATCGGAAAACTGTGGACCGATGTAAATACCATTGGATTTGAAAGCATCTCCACACCCCTTGCGTGGATGGGAATTGCAGCCTTCTCTTTCCAGATATTCTTCGATTTTTTTGGATATTCTCTTATGGCAATTGGCCTGGGAAAAATGCTGGGCTTTACGCTTCCCATTAACTTCGATTTTCCGTACTTGTCCCGTTCCATGACGGAGTTCTGGCGCAGATGGCACATTACCCTGGGCAACTGGTTCCGGGAATATGTATATATCCCACTGGGAGGAAACCGTAAGGGAACACTGCTCACCATTCGCAACCTTTTCATCGTGTGGCTCCTGACCGGCATTTGGCACGGCGCAGGATACAGCTTTATCCTGTGGGGAGCGATCCTCTTCCTGTTGATTGTCCTTGAAAAATATGTTTACGGACAAGCGCTGGACCGGATTCCCTGGCTGGGACATCTGTATATGCTGATCCTGATTCCGCTGACCTGGGCGGTATTCGCCATCGACAATCTGGGACAGCTGGGAATATTCTTTACAAGACTATTTCCGTTCTTCGGACAGGGTCCCTGGTCCGTATTCCGGTATGATTATCTCAAATACTGGCATCTGTATTATCCGTTCTTTATTGTGGGAATCTTCTTTATTACCAAACTTCCGTACCGCATTTTGCAGAAGATCAAGAACAAGTGGATCATATGGATCATCCGTATTGCCATTTTAGGCTTTTGTACTTACTTCATGCATCGCGGCATGAACGACCCATTTTTGTATTTTAGATTCTAAGGAGTTAATATTATGAAAAAGATCATCAAAAATCTCGTATCCGTCGGGCTGGTTCTAGCCTTGACCTCCGCTTTTGTCGGCTGCGGCAAGACTGAACAGGAAACCCAGCCCCCGGTGTCAAGCGTACCGTCAGAGCAGACACAGGTGACAACAGCGCCGGAACAGACAACGCAGGCAGCACAGACCACTCCCACTGAGACTGCAGCACAGGAGCAGACCGCCGGTACAGACGATGTGCTGTTCATCGGCGACTCCAGAACCATGGGCCTGATGGAATATTCCGGTCTGGATGTGGACTTCTATGCAAGCGTGGGTATGAGCGTTTATAACATTGACGAAGATCCCGTTTCTGTCCCCAATGTAGGCAAAATGACTCTGACACAGTTGCTGTCCAACAAGTCTTATGGTAAGATATTCCTTATGATTGGTATCAATGAATTGGGATATGACCTGGATCAGACCATTTCCGTTTACAGCGATCTGGTGGACTCCATCCGCAAGCTGCAGCCCGATGCAAAGCTGTTTATCCAGGCCAACCTTCATGTTACCCAGGAAAAATCTGATTCCCATCCCTATATTACCAATTCCGCCATTAATACATTCAACAGCAGAATTTCCAAGCTTGCAGACGGCGAGAATATCTTCTATCTGGATGTCAATCCGGAATATGATGATGCAAACGGCGCTCTTGCAGAGAATTATACCTCTGACGGAGTCCATCTGTACGCAAAGTACTATGAGCAATGGGGACTGTGGATTCTGACGGAGTCTGCCCGTCTGATAAAGGAATGATAACTTGTGATATCGTGTGATGAATTTTGCGAAAAAGTAAGGCTTTATCAGGATACCATGTATGCATTGGCGTTTTCTGTTCTGCGAAATGACCAGGATGCCGCCGATGCCATCAGCGAATCCATTGTTAAAGCCTACAGTAAGCTGTCTCAGCTTAAAAACCCTCACTCATTTAAGTCCTGGCTGCTCAAAATCGTGCATAACACTTGTCTGGAAATGCTTCGCAAGAATGCAAATACCGTCAGCATGGACGAGCAGTATGATCTGGGAGAGAATACCAGCCAACATGATATTTCCACAAAACTGGTACTGCGAGAGGCTGTAGAGCAACTGAACCAGCCTTATCGCACTGTCGTGTATCTGTTTTACTATGAGAATTTATCAATTGCTGAAATCTCTAAAATAACTGGAGGAT
Source organism: Oscillospiraceae bacterium (assembly GCA_020025595.1). Classification (GTDB taxonomy): domain Bacteria; phylum Bacillota; class Clostridia; order Oscillospirales; family Oscillospiraceae; genus Faecousia. The sequence continues at coordinate 62,029 of JAHHRV010000010.1, read as the reverse complement.
CGATTCTTGCAGTAAAAAAACAGCTTTCAAGAGCAAGATCGATGCTTCAGGAATCTTTGAATAAGGAGGATTTTTTCTGATGAATAAATTTGATAAAAAACTGCGTCAAATGGCGGCAGAGGAAAAAATCGAAATGCCTGACCAAGTCAAGAAGAAGATGGAAGCGACCTTTTTGACACTACCCCCGAAAGAAACAAAATACAAGCAGTTCGCTGTGATGCCGCGAATGGCCTTTGCAGCAGCCTGTTTGGCGTTTATGCTGATTTTTGTAATGCCCAATGTCAGCGTGGTTTACGCAGAATCTATGGAGAAAATCCCGCTGCTCGGTGATCTGATCCATGTGGTTACCATTCGCAACTACTTCTATTCGGATCGCACCCATGAAATGGATATCGATGTGCCCAGCGTTTCCAACGGCTCTGACGGCAATGCGGCCGACCGAATCAACGATGATGTGGATGAGCTCACCCAGGAACTGATGAAGCAATTCTATGACGAACTGGAGATCTTTGGCAGCAAAGGCCACGGATCGGTCTATGTGGATTATGATGTTCAGACAAATACGCCTCGGTGGTTTACGCTGAAGCTTTCGGTGAATATGGTTGCAGCAAGTGGATCAAGATACTACAAGTACTATCATATTGACAGAAATACCGGCGAAATTACAAAGCTTTCGGATTTGTTTAAGACGGAGGATTATAACCGTATTCTGACAGAAAACATCAAGGCACAGATGCACCAGCGAATGCAGGAAGATAGCAGTCAGACTTACTTCATGAAGAATGCCGGCTTTGGATTTGAGTTTGCAGATGTAAGCGGCGACCATAATTTCTATTTTAACGATGACGGAGATCTGGTGATTCCTTTTGATAAATATGAGGTTGCGCCCGGATCTATGGGCTGTCCGGAATTCACGATCGAAATTGACGAGATTCGGGATATCATGAAGGATGAATATCAGAATATTAATTCCTTCAAGTAATTCGCGCATTAAAAAAGCAGGCATTGTATCAATGCCTGCTTTTTTCTATATTACGTGGTTTATTTTAGATTTTTTGGCTGGTAAATAATCTTATTTACATCGTAGATGGTGACAAAGGCATTCCGGTCGGTTTTCTCGATAAAGGTGATGAGCTTCTGGTACTCGTTTTTATCGACGATGGTAATGACTTCTTTGCGAGGCTCCATGTTATACGCACCCATGACTTCATAAACCGTGGCGCCGCTGTGAAGTTCGTTGACGATGAATTCGCGAATCTGATCTTCTTTTTCGGAGATAATGCAGACCCGTTTCTTGATGTTGAAGCCGAAAATAAACTGATCCACCACAATGCCGTTGAGGTAGGTTCCCAGGAGACTGAGCACCACAATTTTTTTATCATAGACAAGGGCAGAGGAAAGGGCGACGATGATTCCGGAAAGAGACATTGCTTTGCCCAGATCAACGCGCATATACTTGTTCAAAATCTTTGCTACGATGTCAAGACCGCCGGAAGATGCATTTCGGTTAAACAAGATGGCAAGACCGACACTGACCACGAAAATATAACAGATCACATCCAGGAAGGGGTCTTGCATAATGGAAGGATTGTTCGGAAAGGCTTTTTCCAGAATGCCCAGCAATGCAGGCAGCAGAATGGAAGTGTAAACGGTCTTTACGCCAAATTCCTTTCCGATGGTCATGAAGCCCAGAATCAGGAGAAACACATTCATGATCATGGTAATGACCGACATGGGAAGCGGGATGAAATTGGTCAGGATGATTGCCAAACCGGAAATGCTGCCCACAGAAACATGGCTGGGGTACATGAAGAAATACACGGCAACGGCAATGATTGCGGTGCCCAGTGTAATCATCAAATAATCTTTGATTTTTTCGCAGTAGTTTTTCATAGTATTCCTCATTCCATCATGGGATTCAATTGAGAAATATGCAGACAATTGAAGTTCTGATCATTGGCCTGCTATATTTGCATACCAGAAAGTATAGCATAATACAAATGAAATCTCAATTCCTTTATTGAATGCAATTTTTGTATGTCTGAAAAATTTTATGATGCAGGGTAAAACATGAAAAAAGACAGCCGCTCGGGATGAACGGCTGTCTTTGATGAAGAAATCAGGTGTATATGATGGATGCGCCGAAGGGGGACAGTGCCAGCTTTGCGATTTTGAAGCACTGCAAACCGAACGGGATGCCAATGATGGTGCAGCACAGCAAAAGTCCGTTGACCAGTGCTGCAATTGCAAGGGGAATCCCGCTGAGGAGCATCCAGAAGATATTGGCAATCAGAGAGAATGTGTTACCGCCGTATTGAATCTCCTTTCCAAATGGGAAGAAGACCAAAGATGCCAGCTTGAAGCACTGCTTGCCGATTGGAATACCGATGATGGTAATACTCCATAAAATGCCGGCAATTCCCCAGGAAAGCCCCTGCCAGAAACCACAGCATATAAACCAAATTGTATTTCCCAAACAACCCATGTTGCAAACCTCCTGTCTGAGATAGAAATTTCGATTGCAACCATTGTATCATACATAATGACCTTTTCCAGAGATAAAGTAAAGAATTCAGAAATATTTATGAGATGCATCTGTAAATTCCCGCTTCGGCGGGGCTGAATTTCCGAGCGTTTTCATTTCCAGCAAATTCATAAAAAGGATATACATTACCTTTGCTTTGTGATAGAATATGAATCAATAATAGATTTGTTGCGCACATAATCCGGAAGCGGTTGTGTGGTTGAAGCTCACCATGCAATACAAGGGGAATTCGCCAATGAAGGACAACCAATTTGAAGAACAGGACGAATATGAGAAGTTCATCAAAAATGGAAAACTGCTGCTCTTTTTTGGAATTTTCCTGTTTTTTACAGGATTTGCCTTTCTGATCTGGGGAGCTGTTGCACAGAAGAGTGGCCTTGCATGGTTTGCTCCTGTGGGAGTCTGCGCTTTCTTTGGGTGCGGGGAATCGGAACAGAATCACTCTGTACACCCATGGCTGTAAGTTCCTTAAAAGGATTTTCCCTGATATTGCCGTTGGGCAGAATCCAGATTAAAATGATATAATCCATTCGTTTGTGCGTTTGGAGTGGAGGTATAAAAATGCTTTTTGTTATAACCGTGTTGTCCGGAATTGCAGGATTTCTGATGTTTCGGAAGAAAAACACAAACTATAATAGGCTGCTGCACGTTGCTTTTCTTTTCTGTTTTTTTGTGGGCGCAGCTGCGTGGGTGCTCAACGAGTTCTTCTTTGACATCGAGCAGTTAAAGTCTGCGGCGCTGTGCATTGTTTTGGGAATCATTCTGATGTCTGCGTTTGTATGTTTGATTCGTCTGACAGTTTGCTGCAAGCAACCGGTTCAGGCTCTGTATAACGGCTATGAATCCCGTTCCGGCTACCGCGGTTCCACAAGCAGAGTACCCAAGTTCAGCTATGAATGGGAAAATATCCACTATCAGGAAGACAGCCCTCAGGTGGAGTCAAAGCGGCTGCTGAGAAAAATGGTTCCTGGGCAGACCTATACCATTTACATTGATCCCCACAGACCGAACATCTGCATTGCAAACAGAAGAGTTCGGGTATCCGGCATCATCCTGTTGGCGGTTGGCATTTGCTATTTTGTTTGTGGAATTTTTCTAACCGGCGTTGTTGCAAGCCTCATATGGCAGGCAGTGTAAGTTCATATTGATATGACAAAATCCCACCCATATGCACTATGGGTGGGATTTTTTTAAGAATTACTTGACGAAATCTGGTTGAAAGGCTTGCACAGGAATACGGTTCAGCCTAAAGTCATGATTTCTTTTGAGCGTCGATTTTTTCCTTCAGCTCAGTCAGATACATCCAGCGTTCCGTTTTTTCGTCCAGCTTTTGTTCCAGCTCTGCCTGCTGATCCTGCAGCTGCTGAAGCTTTACATAGTCACTGCCGCAGAGATTCTGCTCTTTTTCGCAGGCAGCAATCTGTGCTTCCAGATCTGCAAGATCCTGATCGATGGTGTCAAATTCCCGTTGCTCTTTATAGGAGAACTTCAAAGTCTGGTTTCGCGGGCGTTCGACGGGCTTGGGCTTTTCTGCCTTGACCGGAGCAGTTTCCTCTTTTCTCTTTCTCTCCCAGTCAGACCAGTTGCCGGTATAGCGCAAAACCGCTCCGTCGCCTCGAACTTCCCAGATGGACTCAGCCAGCTTGTCCAGGAAAAAACGATCGTGGGAAACCGTCAGAATGGGACCGGGGAAGCCCTGCAAATAATCTTCCAGAATGGAAAGCGTCATGATGTCCAGATCGTTTGTGGGCTCGTCCAGCAGCAGTAAATTGGGAGCTTCCATCAGGACAGACAGCAGGTACAGTCTCCGACGCTCGCCGCCGGAAAGCTTGCCAATCGGTACAGACTGCATTTCCTTGGGGAACATAAACCGTTCCATCATTTGCTTTGCAGTGAAGGTGCCCTCGTTTGTCCGAACTTCATCAGAGATATCGTGGATAAAGTCGTAAACCCGCTGATTCAGGTTTAATTCCCGACCTTCCTGTGTGAAATAGCCGATTTTTACGGTGGAGCCGATCTCCACAGAGCCGCTGTCCGGAGTCAGGACTCCGGCAATCATATTCAGCAGCGTGGATTTGCCTGCGCCGTTATGTCCGACAATGCCGATCCTGTCATTGCGCAGGAGCATATTGGAAAAATTCTTGATGATGGGACGGCCGTCAAAGGAGATGGAAACATCGTTGAGCTCAATGATCTTTTTTCCCAGCCGGCTGGACGCTGCTGCCATCTGCACGGTGTCGTCGTATTCGGGGGTGTCCTGGTTCAGCAGGTCTTCATAGCGCTGGATGCGGTCTTTGGACTTGGTGGTTCGGGCTTTGCATCCGCGCATGATCCATTCCCGCTCAACACGCAGGATAGACTGACGCTTTCGCTCGCTGGCTTCCGCCATCTCCTGGCGCTGCTCTTTCAATTCCAAATATTTGGAGTAATTTGCTTCGTAGTGATACAGCTTTCCACGGGACAGCTCGGTGATATGGTTCACGACCCGCTCCAGAAAATATCTGTCGTGGGTGACCATCACAAGACCGCCCTTGAATCGGCGCAGCCAATCCTCCAGCCAGGCGGTCATTTCTGCATCCAGATGGTTGGTGGGCTCGTCCAGAATCAAGACATCGGCAGGACGAATCAGGGTTGCGGCTAAGGCCACACGCTTACGCTGACCGCCGGAGAGTGTTCCAACCAGCTGATTAAAATTGGAGATTCCCAGTTTGTTCAGCATACTTTTTGCTTCGTACTCGTTGATTTCACGGAAGTCTTCCGGCATATGCAGGAAAACCTGCTCCAGAACGGTCGCATTGTCCTGCATGACGGGATTCTGGGACAGATAGCTGACCTGAATGTTGGGGTTACGGAATACAGTTCCTACATCCGCTTCCAGAATTCCGGCAAGAACCTTCAAAAATGTAGACTTTCCTGTGCCATTAATGCCGATTATACCGGTTTTATCACCATTATTCAAATAAAAATTCACATCATCCAGTAAGCGGCGCATACCGAAATCGATGCAAAGATGTTCTACAGATAAGAGCATAGCTGCCTCCTAATTTACAAATAAACGCTTCGGCTATATTCTATCACAGATTATTGCATTTGGCTATTGCAATCGACAACAGGCGCGACCTGTCAGAGATATGCTGCTGTGTTTTGAGCTTAGTGGAGACATCGGTGCAGAGGTCACATTCAGTAAAAAAGAATTTAATGGACACGGTGCTGAATAAGTTGCATGGGTTGCTTCACCTTTTGGGGATTTTGAAGAAGAAAGGTGAAGGGGGAATGTGATGTGAATATCACCAAAACAATGACACTTGAGCTGACAAGAGGTTATGAAAAAACAAAAATACAATACCTTTCTGCAAAACAGGGAGATAACAGCAGCCGTTTTGTGAAGATCACACTGGCGAACAGCGGCGAAATCTATCCGGTGCCCAAAGGGGTCAGCGCGAATTTCAGAGCGCAGAAGCCTGATGGCACGATGGTTCTCAATCAGGCGGTTGTCAATGATGACGGCACTGTGACCGTAGAACTCACGCAGCAGACTTTGGCTGTGTGTGGCGATGTGATCGCAGATATCTATCTGACCGACGGCAGCGGTTCCGTGTTGTCATCGGTCAGTTTTGTTATTCAGGTTGAAGCGGCTCCCATGGGAGATAAGACTGATTCAGAAAATGAATTCTTAACTCTTATAAGCTTGACTGAGCGGGCTGAACATGCGGCAAATACTTCGACTTCGGCATCGGCAACAGCAGAAAAATCTGCACAACAGGCAGAAACTGCATCGACAACAGCGGTAGAATCGCGCGCTCGTGCAGAAACGGCTGCCGCAACAGCTACCGAGGCATCAACCTCAGCAGGGCAGAGCTGTACTGATGCCGGAAACTCAGCACAGGTAGCTGGACAGGCTGCCCAGAGGGCAGAAGCTGCGAAGGTCGGCATTGTAGAGGCAGAGACTGCAGCTAAGAAGTCGGCTGAAACTGCTGTGCAGGCCGCATCCGATGCTACATCGGCGGCAAGTCAAGCGGCGGATAAGCTGCCTCTTGCCGGCGGCACGATGCAAGGCCCTCTGAATATGGGCGGGCAGGCGCTGACAGGATTGGCGGAACCCACCAAAGACGGCGATGCTGTTCCAAAGAAATATGTCGTTCCAAAAACCGGTGGTACATTCAATGGCAATGTTTCGGTTGTTGGAGAATTGGGCGCAACGAAGTTCCAGACGAAGGTTTCAACCGCAGACGCTGGAACGGTTTTTGATGCGGTAAAGAAGCTTTATCCAACATTGAATGTTGGAATCACATTGCTGGATCTGACCGTCAGCGGAAGCCACTTTACGCTCTTTGTGGAAAAAGCAAACAACAATTATGGATCTGCACTGCAAATCAGCTACAACGGCCTGGTGTTTTACAAGCTGTTTAACGGGCAGTGGTCGGAATCTCCAAAGTAAGGGGCGACGAGGCCAATCTGCTGGTCGGAAGAGCGCATTATCTCTGATGCAGAATATCAGGAAATTCTGGCTGTAGTGCCTGAAGAAAGAATTCATATTTGAGGAAGGAAAGCGTAAGATGAAAGAAAAGATATGTGCCATGATCGGTGCGTTAGGTGGTGCGATTGCGACCGCTATGGGAGGCTGGAACACAGGGCTGCAGGCGCTGGTGATTTTCATGGCCATTGACTATGCCACCGGACTGATGGTTGCCGGAATCTTCCATACCAGTCCTAAGACAAACGGCGGTGGCCTTGAATCTCAGGCCGGATGGAAGGGGCTGTGCCGGAAGTTTGTTACACTGCTGATCGTGCTGTTGGCCAATCAGATGGAAATGCTGCTGGGTGTGCAGTACATCCGGGATGCGGTAATCATTGGCTTTTGCGCAAATGAGGCCATCAGCATTCTGGAGAATGCCGGTTTAATGGGACTGCCGATCCCCAAGGTATTCAAAGAGGCAATTGAGATTTTGAAGTCCAAAGATGAAAAGGAGGAAGTACATAATGGGTAGGAGAGTATTTATCTGCGTGGGGCATGGTGGATCTGATGCCGGAGCCGTCGGCCATGTGGTGGAGAAAGAAGCTACATTGACCATTTCTCTTGCGGTGAAAGCTGAACTGGAGAGAAACGGCGTTACTGCTGGAATCAGCCGCACCCGGGATGAGGAAGATGGTCTGTCGAAAGAAATCAGAATGGCCAATGCGTTCGATGCAGATGTGATCCTGGCAGTACATGCCAACGCCGGTGGCGGTGATGGCTTTGAGGCTTACCGGCAAACCAATCAGTTCGCCGGAGAGAGCCTTGAGATTGCACGATGCATCGAGGCGCGAGTCAAGTCTATGGGCCAGTACAGCCGTGGCATCAAGACCAAGCAAGGCAGCCACGGCGATTATTTTTACTGGCTGCGTAATGCAAATGCCCCGACGGTGCTGCTGGAAGGCTTTTTCGTGGACAGTCCTGATGCGTTTGACTTTGACAGTGTCGAAGAGCAGCGGGCACTGGGTAGAATTTACGCCTATGGCGTGCTTGACTATCTGGGCATTAAAATCAACACCCTGCCCTTTATGGATGTGAATACGGACGATTTCTACTACGATGCAATCAAATGGGCATCTGAAAAGCATATCACAACCGGCACGACTGCAACCGCATTCAGCCCGGATGAAGAGTGTACCAGAGCGCAGGCTGTCACGATGCTGTGGCGTAAGCATGGCAAGCCTGAGCGCCCCGGACAGCCGCTTTTCAAAGATGTTGTGCCTTCAGACTATTTCGCCAAAGCGACCCAGTGGGCCAGTGCTGCAGGCATTGTCACAGGAGTGGGGGATAATATGTTCGAGCCTTCTGCTCCGTGCACTCGTGGCCAGATCGTGACGATGCTGCACCGTGCTGCCGGATCTCCTGCAGTGGAGGGGAAAATGCCCTTTGAGGATATCAGGCCGGATGCATATTACACTGAGGCGGTCAAATGGGCCGCGGCTAAGGGCATCACGACAGGAGTAGATGCAAAACACTTTGCTCCCCATGATCCCTGTACCAGAGCGCAGCTGGTCTGCTTCCTGTATCGCGCATAACAAAAAGCTCCCCTCTCTGCACGAAAAGCGGAGAGGGGAGTTTCGTATTTTATTACAATTTTGAATCTATACGGCCAAATCGAATCTCACAAGAGAGAAATAATACACAAAACAAGCTTTCAAAATTGACAAAAACCGTTATGAGGTTTGTAGAATATAGTAAAAAACCAGCCAGATGAAAACATCTGACTGGCTTTTTTGTGGTCGGAGTATCGGGATTCGAACCCGAGGCCTCTTGGACCCGAACCAAGCGCGATACCAAACTTCGCCATACCCCGATAGCTCATATATTATAATGAATATTCTTCAAATTGTCAATAGGTATCCGGATGTTTGTGGGTGGAATGAAAAATCATATGCCTCATAAAATGAGCGTAAGGAGGGGATATGGTGGCTTATCGGATTCGATACGGGGATGAGAAACTTCCCAGGATGAACAGGTTTTGGATACAGTGCGTTATTTCCTTTGGGCTGGGACTGGCGATATTTGCAGGGAGTACATTCCTTGATCAGGATGCATCGCACAGGGGAAACTGGATACTTCCCGTATATATGCGCAGTGATGAGGTGGCGTTAAAGCAGATGGCAGAATCGATATCAGCAGGTGAGGGATGGTATGCATCGGCAGTGGCGTATTGCAGGGAAATCATGCAGATTTCCTGAATTCAGCGTTGAGGCGGGAGCGTATGTGTGTGCTGCAGCATGGCTGCTGTTACTGCCGATTCAGTGGGTGGCTGCTGCAATTACGGCGGCTGCGGTACATGAGCTGGGGCACCTGATCGTGCTATGGCTGTATGATGTGGAAGTGTGGAAAATACAGATTGGCATGACAGGGGCACGGATCGAAACAGCGCCAATGGGGGAGCGGCAGGAGATCATATCTGCGCTGGCAGGCCCTCTGGCGGGGCTTTTGCTGTGCCTGTTCTGGAAATGGATTCCTCATGTTGCCATATGGGCACTGATGCAGTCCGTCTTTAACTTACTGCCTATTTACCCAATGGATGGGGGGAGAATTCTCAAAGCATTGATCAGTTTGCGGAGAAAACGCGAATCTTAGGAAAAATTAGTTGCAAACAAAGCGTTTTCGGGGTACAATAATTCTAATTGAGAAAAATGAGGTACTATGCAATGACTGATTTATTGCACAGAATTCTCCCAACGGTGCAGAAGCCTGCCCGGTATACCGGCGGAGAATTCAATGAAATTCAAAAAAATCCCGATTCGGTTCGCGTGAATGTGGCGTTCTGTTTTCCGGACACTTATGAAATCGGTATGTCCAATGTGGGTATGCGGATTCTCTACGGCGTGATGAACGAGATGGATGGTGTCTGGTGCCAGCGTGTCTTTGCTCCCTGGGGCGATATGGAAGAGGCAATGCGTCAGCACAATCTGCCTCTGTGGGCGCTGGAGAGCCAGAAAAGTGTAAAGGAATTCGATATGATTGCCTTTACCGTTGGCTACGAAATGAGCTACACCAACATTCTGAATATGTTGAATCTGTCCGGTGTTCCTCTGCACGCCAAGGATCGCCAGGGACTTAAAAATATGGTTTTTGCCGGCGGTGTATGTACATTCAATCCGGAGCCTCTGGCACCCTTTGTGGATTTCTTCTCTCTGGGCGAAGGCGAAGAGAGCACCGTGGAAATCATCAGCCTGTACGACCGTGCCAAGGCTGAGGGTTGGAGCAAGGAAGCGTTCCTTGAGGAAGTTTCCAAGATTTCCGGTGTATATGTTCCCAGCTTCTATGAGCATACTTACAACGAAGACGGCACGCTGAAAGAGATCATCGCCAAGGAAGGCGCTCCCACAAAACTGACCAAGCGCATTGTTCAGGATCTGGATCATGCATACTTCCCCACGAAGATGATTGTTCCGTCTACGGAAATCGTACATGACAGAGCCAATCTGGAGCTGTTCCGTGGCTGTATTCGCGGATGCAGATTCTGTCAGGCAGGCTTTTCCTGCCGTCCGGTTCGGAAAAAGAGCCCGGATCTTTTGTACAGTCAGGCAATGGAGTGCCTGGAAAACTCCGGAGCCAGTGAAATTACGCTGTCCAGTCTTTCTACCTCTGATTACCGGGGGCTGAAGGAACTGACTGACAACATGATTCCTTACTGCGCAGAGAACAAGGTCAATCTTTCGGTCCCTTCTCTGCGAGCAGACAATTTCAGCAGAGAGCTGATGGAAAAACTGCAGACGGTTCGAAAGACCGGTCTGACCTTTGCTCCGGAAGCCGGCACCCAGAGACTGCGTGATGTAATCAACAAGAATCTGACGGAAGAGGAAATTCTCACCACCTGCGAAAATGCATTTTCCGGTGGCTGGAGCAGTGTAAAGCTCTACTTTATGCTGGGACTTCCCACAGAAACCGATGAAGATGTTCTGGGTATTGCAGAGCTTGTCTGGAAGGTCATCAAGACCTGGAAGGAATGCGCCACCAACAAAAAGCGCGGCCTGCGGGTTCATGTGGCAACGGCATTTTTTGTTCCGAAGCCCCATACGCCCTTCCAGTGGGAAAAGCAGATCACACCGGAGGAATACCTCAGACGCTGCCGCCTGCTGAAGGACCATTTCTATTCCAAGTCCATCAGTTATAGCTATCACGAACCGGACCTCAGCCGACTGGAAGCAGTCATGGCCCGTGGTGACCGCAGAATTGCGCCGGTTCTGGAAGAAGCCGTTCGTCTGGGTGCAAGACTGGACGGATGGGACGAGTATTTTAACAATGATATCTGGATGCAGGCCTTCCAGAACTGCGGTGTGGATATGGAATTCTACACCACCCGCGGCTTCGGCGAGGACGAACTGCTTGCATGGGATCCCATTGATGTGGGTGTCAGCAAGAAGTTCCTGCAGAGAGAACGCCACACGGCTTATGAATCCAAGGTAACACCTGACTGCCGTCACAGCTGCTCCGGCTGCGGTGCAAACTGCTTACTGGAAGGAGGCAACTGCGATGAATAGAATTCTGTTTGAGAAAACCGGAGACGGTATCTGGATTTCCCATCTGGATCTGATGCGCCTGTTTCAGAGAACCTTCAAGCGCGGAGGCATGAATCTGAAGCACACCCAGGGCTTCAATCCCAGAGCCATGGTTTCCATTGCGCTGCCGCTGAGTGTCGGCGTGGAAAGCAAATGCGAAATTCTGGATTTCGAGCTGGTTGACCAGCAGCTGCCCTTTGAGGAGATCAAACAGCGGCTGAATCAGACAATGCCGGCTGGTGTGCGTGTGCTGGAGGTTTATGACAGTTCCAGAAAAGTCAAGGAGCTTACCCATCTGGACTGCACCATCACATTGGAATACGACAACGGAGTCCCCGAAAATGCCGTCGGGCAGATTCAGGAGCTTTTCTCTCGGGAAGAGGTTCTTGTGACGAAGAAGAGCAAGAATGGCCCCGTGGAACAGAACATCATCCCCATGATTCAGAGCATGGAGGTGGCCCAGATAAACGAGCACGAAGTCGAACTGAAGGCCCGAATCTGCGCACAGAATCCCAGCCTGAATCCCAGTCAGATTGTATCAGCGGTAGAGATTTACTGCGAGAATGCGAAACCTGATTTTTCCCGAATCCGCCGGGAGGAAGTTCGTACTTCCAACGGTGAGGTTTTTCGATAATTTATCATAGGAGTGTTACAGATATGGAAAAAGAATTTTTTGAACTGGAAGAGTGCCCCAACTGCAGAGGCAATGGTATGATCCTGCACGAAGGCGGCTGGTGTGTGTATGTAGAGTGCGCCGACTGCGGTGCTCACACAGTCTATTCCGAGTATGACAATGATGCAGAAAAGGAAGAGGCTACCCGCGCAGTTGTAAGACTGTGGAACATGGGCAAGGTCATCCGTCAGGAGCGCGGCGAGTAATTTTTAGGAGGCTCAAATGATGAAAGCAGAAAAACTGGCAGGCCTGGAGCCTGCGGCTGTATTTGGTTATTTTGAAAAACTCTGCTCTATTCCTCATGGTTCTGGCAACACTAAGATGATCAGCGATTATCTGGTGTCCTTTGCCAAAGAGCATGGCCTGAGATACATTCAGGATGAGCTGAACAATGTTGTGATTTTCCAGGACGGAACGGCAGGCTATGAAGATCACGAGAGCGTGATTCTGCAGGGCCACATGGATATGGTCTGCGAAAAGGATGCAGACTGCTCCATTGACTTTGCTGTTGACGGCCTGGATGTGACTCACGATGATACCTGCGTCTTTGCCAGAGGAACCACACTGGGCGGCGACGACGGCATTGCTGTTGCATACTGCCTGGCTCTGCTGGCAGATCAGAGCATCCCCCATCCTCCTCTGGAAGTGGTGATCACCGTGGACGAGGAAACCGGTATGTTCGGTGCTGTCGGTATAGACCTTTCTTCTCTGAAGGGAAAGAAAATGATCAATATCGACTCTGAAGAAGAGGGTGTCTTCACGGTTTCCTGCGCAGGCGGTGCCTGTGCAGCGATTGAATTGCCCATTTCCCGCCATGCTGTTTACGGCCCCTGTGTGAAGCTGACGGTTGACGGCCTGGTTGGCGGTCATTCCGGCGTTGAAATTGATAAGAACCGTGCCAATGCCAACAAGGTCATGGGTATGTTCCTGGACGAAGTGAAGAAGCGTATGCCGCTGTGCCTGACCGCAATCGAGGGCGGCACAAAGGACAACGCTATCACCCGTTCCTGCACCGCAAGTCTGGTTGCAATGGGCATGGATATCGAGCAGATCAACGATATTGCTCAGGAGCTTCAGGAGAAGATCCGTGCTGAGTATGCAGAGCCTAATGCCATCGTGACAGCTGATAATATTGACGCTCTGGGCGGCAATGCACTGTCCACTCAGGATACGGACAAGATTATTGGCCTGTTGTGTGCCGCTCCCAATGCGGTTCAGGCAATGTGTGCGGATATGCCCGAACTGGTTCAGACCAGTCTGAATCTGGGTATCATCAAACTGGATGGCGACTGCTTCAAGATGACCTTCTCTGTACGCTCCAGCGTCAACCAGGAGAAGGAAGAGCTGATGCAGAAGCTGGAAGACCTTGCAAAGATGTACGGTGCTTCTTTCTCCGGCAGCGGCGATTATCCTGCCTGGGAATACAGAAAAGATTCCGAGCTTCGTGATACCATGGTTGCCGAGTACGAAAAGATGTTCGGCCAGAAGCCTGAGGTCGTCAGCATTCATGCCGGCCTGGAGTGCGGCCTGTTTGGTGAGAAGATTGAAAATCTGGATGCTGTGTCCATCGGACCCCAGATGCATGACATTCACACCAACCGGGAGCGCCTGGAGATTGAATCCACCCGCCGTGTGTGGGAATTCCTCCTGGCAACTCTGAAAGCGATGTAACAAAAAGCCTGCCGTCTCAGTTGGACGGCAGGCTTTCTTTGTTTTTGAGCAGATTACAGAGCCAGTGCAGGTCTACAGCGGTAATCACACCGAAGAAATAGCACAGGCAGAAGAAAAGTCCGGAAAATGACAGAATTCTTCGGATGACGCCGGTGAAGGTGTTTGCACCAAATGCGGCAATCAGACAGGCGATAATCGCAAAGCATGGATAATACAGATTGACTGTGATTTTTCCAATGCGCAGCAGACGCCGAATGCTCAGTACGAAGTTTAATACATGGGAAATCAGAAAGCTGATAAAATATCCCGTGATCCCGAGTTGGGGCAGGAGGAAAAACAGCATGATGACATCGATGGCATTCGAGATGATGTTGTAACGGACACAGGATCGCTGCTGGCCCAGACCCTTTGTCATACCGTCGGTAATGATGTCGCAGTACAGCATGGGAACCAGAAAAGAGAACATTCGTAAGTACTTTGCCACATCCAACCCGGGATACAGCCACTGACACAGGAAATCAGACAGCAGATACAGCCCGCTCCCGCAGATCAGCCCATAGATCAGGGTGACTCGAAGATTGCGGCGCATGAGATATTGAATCCGTTCCCGGCTGCCCACAGCGGCACATCGGGCAAGCTCCGGAATCAGCAGATCCACCAGAGAATACAGAATCGCCGCAGGAAACATCATCACCGGAAACACCATACCGGCGATCATACCAAAGGTGGCAAGTGGGTCGGAAACCAGAGGATAAAGCGCCAGCCGCCGGGGTACCATCAGATGCTCCAGAGAGGAAATTCCGGCTTTCAGATCGTCAGCCAATGCAAGGGGCGCGGCGGTGGAGCAGATGCGCCTGAAAACAGGGAAGCGGTTGACTTGAGAGAAGGTGTTCCTCCTGAAAAGAATCAGCAGACACAATAGCGATAAAACGGAACCGGAGCAGTTTCCGAAAATTACGGCCTGACAGGCTCCGGCGGTGTCACCCAGCGGAATCGTCAATAGAATCATCACCGTAACACCGATGGACACGAATTGCTCAGCGACCTCTACCGCAGCCAGAGTGCCGATTTTGTTCGCTGCGATAAAGTAGGCAGAAAGCACACCGCAAAGACAGCTGATGGGCATAAAAGCGGCGAAGGTGCGTAGCGAGGGCAGAGCATCCATGTTGCCGATCCAGTGCTGTGCAATGTACGGCGCGGTGACATATAGCGCTATGCAAATCGCACTGGAGCTGGCAATGCAGTATAAAAAACACCCGGACAGTGTCCAGCGGATGTTTTCGTGCTGTTTGCGCCCCAGTTCCTCAGCAGCAAGGTACATGGCGGTGGTTCGAATGCCTGCGATGCCGGCGGTCATGGCAAGTCCTGAGACAGACAGAATCAGGTGCAGCAGGCCGACTCCGGCCGGGCCGATGGTGGCAGACAGATATACCTGAAATGCAGTTCCGAAAAAACGCAGCAGCAGATTCACTGCGGTGAGCATAAATGCACCATAGACAATGGGCAGCTTTCTGGACATGGACAATCCCCCCTTGTCCATTGTATTCAGGACCAGGGGGGATTATGACTCAGACTTTATTTATTTCTGTGCAATAAATTGCAAGGGGACATTCGGCGCATTTGGGGTTCCTTGCGGTACAGATTTCCCGACCGAACAGGACGATCCTGTGACAGAAATCGGAACTTTCTTCGGGAGGCAGAATGGCACGGAGCTGGCGCTCTACCTTTTCCGGGTCCTTTCCCTGGGACAAGCCCAGACGGCCGCAGATGCGGATGCAGTGGGTATCGCAGACAACGCTTCCGGGTTCGGCGTAGAGGTCTCCCAGAAGAAGATTCGCAGTCTTGCGACCGACACCCGGCAGCCGGAGAAGCTCTTCCATGGTTCCGGGGACTTTCCCATTATAGTCGGTCAGTAGCATCTGACAGGCAAGCACGATATCTCTTGCCTTGTGCTTGTAAAATCCGCAGGAGCGGACATGCTCTTCCACATCGCTGATGTCGGCGGAGGCCATAGCTTCCAGCGTGGGATAGGCTGCAAACAGCCCCGGCGTAACCAGATTTACACGGGCATCGGTACATTGGGCAGAGAGCCGCACGGCGATCATCAGCTCATAATCTTTCTTATAGTGAAGGGCGCACAGGGCATCCGGATACTTTTGCTTCAGAATATCGATAATTGACAGAACTTTTTCATTCATATGTATGCTCCTGTTCTTTTTTCGACATTTTATCACATTTTTGCAAGGAAAGAAAGAGTAAAATAAAATCTCAGTTGCCAATAGCGTACATTTGTGCTATAATGAGACAAATTTTAAGGGAGGCGGATTCTATGTATCAGCCTTTGGCGGACTTGCTCCGCCCGACATCATTGGATGATGTGTTTGGTCAGGATCATATTCTGGGGGAGGGTGCCATTCTTCGGCGTCTGATCGACTCCGGAAAGGTTCCCAATATGATTTTTTACGGCCCTTCCGGTACGGGTAAAACCACGGTTGCCAATATCATTGCAAAACAGACCCACCGAAAGCTGTTCAAACTGAATGCAACAACGGCATCAACGGCGGATATCAAGGAAATTGTTTCGCAGCTGGATACATTTCTGGCCCCGGAGGGTGTATTGCTGTACCTGGATGAGATTCAGTCCTTTAATAAAAAGCAGCAGCAGTCCCTGCTTGAGTTTATTGAAAACGGAAAAATCACATTGATTGCATCCACCACGGAAAATCCTTATTTCTATGTGTTTAACGCAATTCTGAGCCGTTCTACCGTCTTTGAGTTCAAACAAATCGATGCAGCGGCTGCGCTGAAGGCAGTGCAGCGTGGTGTGCGCTTTATGGAAGAGCGGACGGGCCTTACCGCAAAAGCGGAAGACGGTGCCCTTGAGTATGTGGCAGGAGCCTGCGGCGGTGATCTGCGCAAGGCAATCAATGCTGTAGAGGTTCTGTTTTCTGCCGGTGTGCCTGACGGTGATCAGCTGGAGCTGACAATGGCAGATGCCGTTGCGGTGACACAGAAGAGCGCCCTTCGTGCAGACCGGGATGGAGACAACTATTACGATCTGCTGTCGGCTTTACAGAAGTCCATCCGCGGCTCGGACCCGGATGCGGCGGTTCATTATCTGGCGCGGCTGCTGGAGGCCGGGCAGATGCAATCTGCCTGCAGACGGCTGATGGTCATTGCGTGCGAGGACATTGGACTGGCATATCCGCAGATCATCCCCATTGTAAAATCCGCCGTGGATGCGGCACTGATGCTGGGAATGCCGGAAGCCCGGATTCCTCTGGCGGATGCTGCGGTGCTCATGGCGACTTCGCCCAAGTCCAATTCTGCCTATGCTGCAATCAATGCTGCAGGAGCGGATGTCCGTGCGGGTAAGGGCCTCGGCTTTCCCAGACAGCTGCAGAATGTCCATGCAGATACCTATACTCAGGAGCGTGCTCAGGGGTATCTGTATCCCCATAACTATCCCAATCACTGGGTGAAGCAGCAGTATCTTCCGGATGATCTGGCTGGAAAGCGGTATTATGAGTACGGCCCCAACAAACTGGAGCAGGCAGCCAAGACCTACTGGGATCTGATTAAGGGAAAGGAGCGCTAAGATGGATGTTCGGATCGGAGATATTCTGGTGATGAAAAAAGCGCATCCCTGCGGAGAAAAGCGGTGGCAGGTTCTGAGAACCGGCGCAGATTTCCGCATGAAATGCATGGGGTGCGGACATGAAGTGATGCAGCCCCGGCATAAGATCGAAAAAAACATTCGCAGTATCGAGCGAAAAGAAGAACCGAAAACATGACACATTGAAACGGCAGTTGCGTAATGTAACTGCCGCTTTTTTGGTTCTGGGGGTGCTGAGGCAGGATTTGTGGCACTAAAATGGATACATTGCGGTAAAAGTCATAGTGGGTTGCGACTGCATTTGCATCTGGTCGGGGATATACTTTTGCCATGCTGTTTGGAAGGGGGACAGGGGAGCATGGTTGTGTATCTGGATGGCGTGATGGGGCTTAATTTCCTGGTGGACTGGATGCTGCTGCTTGGGGTGAATCGATTGTCGGGATACCCGCCCGGAATCGGAAGAGCTGCGGCAGCCGCTGTATTTGGAAGCGGATATTCCGGGCTGTGTCTGGTTCCGGGATTTGCGTTTCTGGCATCCTCCTTGTGGAGATTGGTTTCTCTGGGTGTGATCAGCATGGCGGCTTTTGGACTGAATCGCAGCGCCATCAGTCGCGGGACACTGTTCGTTTTTCTGAGTATGGCCCTCGGAGGGCTTGCAATCAGCTTTCATACCGGTAAATTTCTGGGACTGATCCTCAGCGCAGGAGGACTTGCACTGCTGTGCCGAATGGGCTTCTGCGGCCAGACCATTGGCAGAAGACTGCTGCCGGTGGAGCTGATTCATAACGGAAAAAAGGTTTCGTTTCTTGCTCTGCGGGACACGGGCAACACCCTTCGGGACCCGGTCAGCGGGGAACCGGTGCTGATTGCCGGACCGAAGATTGCCAGAGGGCTGCTTGGGCTGGAGGAAAATCAGCTTCGTAACCCGGTGCAGACTTTGCAGATGCGTGAAGCAGATGGACTGCGGTTGATTCCGTACAACACGGTGGGCACGGGCAGCGGATTCCTTTTGGGACTGCGATGCGATCAGGTGGAAGTGGACGGCAAAAAGGGCAGAAGACTGGTGGCGTTTGCTCCGGAGCATTTTCCGGGTGGAGAGTATGATGGACTGACCGGAGGGGTATAATGGGAAAACTCATGGATTTACTGGTGTTCCTGGGACTGATAACGAAGAACGAATGCGTATATTACATAGGCGGCAGCGATGTCCTGCCGCCTCCGTTGAAGGGTGAAGATGAACAGCGTGCGCTGGAAGCACTGGAAAACGGTGATGAAAGCGCAAAGCAGCTTTTGATTGAACGAAATCTTCGATTGGTCGTTTACATTGCAAGAAGGTTTGACAACACTGGTGTCAATCTGGAGGACTTGATCTCCATTGGGACGATTGGTCTGATCAAGGCAATCGGAACCTATCGCCGGGATAAGAATATTAAATTGGCAACTTATGCATCCCGCTGTATAGAAAATGAGATTCTCATGCACATACGAAAGATTACGAATCAGCGCAGTGAAGTGTCTTTGGAGGAGCCAATCAACATGGATGGCGAGGGAAATGAGCTGCTGCTGTCTGATATTCTGGGCACAGATGAGGATGTGGTATGCAGGCCGCTGGAGGACGATGTGGATATCCGTCTGCTTCGGGAAGCGTTGAATCACTTGCCTCAGCGGGAGAAAGAAATTGTCGCCATGCGCTATGGTCTGGAAGGCTATAAGGAGCTGACGCAGAAAGAAGTGGCACAAAAAATGGGGATTTCTCAGTCCTATATTTCTCGGCTGGAAAAGCGGATTATGTTAAGACTTCGGAAGGAATTATTGCGACAGACAAGCTGCGCTTAGAAATTACTTGCAATTAGGATGAATTAATGGTATAATGCAAGAGATTATATCGATAAAGATTGAATAGAGATTTTTGCGAAAGAATTGTTGATTATTTGTTGGAGGATTACACGAATATGGTTGAGCGTAAAGAAATTTCAAAGTCTGTACTGAAACGCTTGCCGGGTTATTTGACCTATTTGAAGAATATGCCAGAGGATGCACCTGCGCATATTTCTGCAACGGCACTTGCAAATGCGCTTGGTATGGGTGAAGTTCAGGTTAGAAAAGATCTGGCTTTGGTATCAGATGGCGGCCGTCCTAAAATCGGCTATCTGAGAGAGAGTCTGATTGATGATATTGAGCAGTTCCTGGGTTATGACAATACGACAGATGCTATTTTGGTCGGCGCAGGCAAGCTGGGCTGTGCGCTCCTTGGTTATCAGGGATTTGATGAGTACGGCCTGAATATCCTTGCAGCATTTGATGTAGATGCAAACAGAACCGGTATTGACGAATCCGGAAAGCCTGTGTATACATTGGATAAGCTGCCCTCTTTTTGCAAGGCACACAAGATCCTGATGGGTATCATCACGGTTCCCAGCAGCCATGCTCAGGAGGTTTGTGATCTGATGATTGCCAATGGAATCAAGGCCGTCTGGAATTTTGCACCGGCTCACTTGGAGGTGCCTGATAATATTTTGGTTCAGACTCAGAATATGGCAAGCTCTTTGGCTGTTCTGAGTATGCATCTGCAGGCGCAGATGAAGTCCAAGGACTAAAATCGATACAGCTTCGGGGCACCTTCTTTATGAAGGTGCCCCGTTTGTGCTTGCCTTCTGATTCGTTAAAAAATCACCAGAGGGCAAGTGCTCGTAAACAGGTAAAACAGAACCGGCGTGCAGTATTTGTATTGGTTCATTCTTTCAGGCAGTTGAACAGGCAGTAAAAGCCTTTATTGCAGTAGCTTTTTTAATTGCATACACCCAAAAGCACAATAGAAGTTGTAATCCAATAAAATGTTGAAAAATACAAGGAGAACAAACGATGCACGATAACAATAATCATCACGAAAGAAAGTTCGGCAGCCACTGGGGATTTATTTTAGCATCGGTGGGATCTGCTGTAGGAATGGCCAATGTCTGGGGATTTCCGAATAAACTTGGCAGCAACGGTGGCGGCGCATTTTTGCTGATATATTTATTTTTTGTGTTTTTATTCAGCTATGTAGGTCTGCCTGCAGAATTTGCCATTGGCCGTTACTCTAAAACGGGAACACTCGGCTCCTATAAGAAGGCATGGAGCACTCGGGGAGAACAGTCGGAGAAAATAGGCAGAACCATAGGCTGGCTGCCGTTAGCCGGTTCTATGTGTATTGCAATTGGATATGCAGTTATAGTAGCCTATGTCCTGAAAGCATTGACGAATTCCATAACGGGAACTTTGATGCAGGTTTCTCCGAATGAGTGGTTTGAAGAATTTTCTCTGACTCCACATTCTGTAATTATCTTCCACATACTTATCGTTGTGGCAACACTGCTGACACTATTTTTGGGAGCAAAAAGCATTGAAAAAACCAACAAAATCATGATGCCATTGTTCTTTGTGATATTTGTTGTTTTAGCAATTCGCGTGGCATTTCTTCCTGGCGTTCTCGAAGGCTATAAATTTATGCTGATTCCCCGGTGGGATGCACTGAAAAATCCTATGGTTTGGATTACGGCTATGGGTCAGGCGTTTTTCTCATTATCTGTTACGGGTAGTGGTATGATTGTATATGGCGCATATCTTGATGAGGGCGAAAGTGTTGTGCCGCTATCTATGAAAACAGCTTTTTTTGATACTCTGGCCGCCTTTACTGCATCAATGGTCATTATTCCGGCATCTTTTGCATATGGCCTTGATGTTGCAGCAGGCCCCGGACTTTTGTTCGTTGTTCTTCCTACGATCCTTCAAGATATTCCTTTTGGGCAGATTTTTGCCATCATATTGTATGTGGCAATGATTTTTGCAGGTGTTAGCTCATTGCAAAATATGTTTGAAGCAGTCGGAGAATCTTTACAACATAAATTTCCTAAGCTAAACCGCAAGATCGTGCTTGCGATTATGTGTTTCATTTGCTTAGGCTTCGGTGTCAATATGGAAGCGATCTTCCAGTGGGGACCGTGGATGGATTTTGTATCCATTTATATTATCCCAATTGGTGCGATGCTTGGTGCAATTTCGTGGTTCTGGATTATGAAGAAAGATCAGTTCATGCCGGAAGTCAACAAAGGAGCCAAGCATATTCAGGGAACTGTCTGGTACAATATTGGCAAATATGTTTATGTTCCTATAACAATCTTTCTTTGTGTGGTAGCACTTTCTATGAAAATTTCGTTCTGATAAGTGAATGCATCTGTTAAATAGATTCGGGCAAACCGAACAGATAGAGTGATACCAAGAAAGAACTATGGATGCAAACGCGATGATACACTGGCTTGATCGGTGTATCATTGCTCCTTTGAAATGAAAAATCGGCAGTATCCCAAAAGTGGATACTGCCGATTTTGTTTTACGGATACCGCCGGATGGCGGGGATGATTCTGCAAAATGCGATTACAGCTGTTCCATTGCTTTGCGCACCCGCTCGACGGTACGGTCATAACCCAGAATGCGGGTGACGGTATACAGGTCGGGGGAGTTGGTCTTTCCGGTGATTGCAAGACGAATCATCGTGGATACATCTGCCACGGTACCGGGGAAAGCAGTGGGATCAGCCTTATAGGCCTTCATATTGGTTGTAAAGCCGATTTCTTCGGTGATTGCCTTGACCTTGTCAAACCAAGTATTGGAATCGTCGGCGAAGTCGTAGGTAGCCAGATACTTTTCCAGAACGGTCTTGATCAGGGAAGGTGCGAATTTTTCATCAAATTCGGGAACCTGCAGATACTGATCATAGAAGAATCCCATGTAAGGCTTTGCTTCCTTCCATGTAGCCAGATCCTTACGAGGCTTCTTTCCACCGCGGCCGATTGCGAGAATGGCCTTGGCATAATCCGGATCCTGCTTCAGAGCATCGGCAAATTCAGAATCGAACTCCTCTGCATATTCAACCAGCAGAGTATAGACACGCTCGGCATCCATCTTTGCGATTTCGTTCTTGGAAATATCGCACAGCTTTGCGTAATCGAAAAGGTTGCCGGCAGGGTTCAGCTTCTTGGGAGAGAACTTGAAGTCGGTGGAAGGTGCAGTGGGGTTAGCACGGCGCCAGTCTTCATAGTTGGAGTTGAGCAGAGTCATGATATACTCATACACAGCCTCTACGGGGAAGCCTTCTGCCTTGTAATAGGTCAGAGCCAGTTCCGGATCCTTGCGCTTGGAGAGCTTGCGCTTAGAAGTGCCGTCCATCTTCATCAGCGGTCCGATGTGGACATACTTGGGCAGCTTAAAGCCCAGAGCCTTAAACAGCTGAATATGGAAGGGCAGAGTGGGAAGCCATTCGTCACCGCGAACCACATGGGTGGTACGCATCAGATGATCGTCCACTGCGTGAGCAAAGTGGTAGGTGGGAATTCCGTCGGACTTCAGAAGAACATGGTCAACATCATTTTCGGTGATCGTCAGTTCACCCTTGACCAGGTCGTTGAACTTGAACTGGTTTGCAATATTGCCGGTGGAACGGAAACGGAGCACCCAGGGCTTACCTGCGTCCAGCTGTGCCTGAATTTCTTCCAGAGAACGGTCACGCCACATGGCGTATTTGCCGTAGTAGCCGGTGGTTTCTTTGTTTGCTTCCTGCTTTTCACGCATAGCGTTCAGTTCTTCTTCTGTGCAGAAGCAGGGGTATGCCATGCCGTCGAGAACCAGCTTCTTGGCGTATACATGGTAGATGTCTGCTCTCTGGCGCTGACGGTAAGGGCCGTAAATACCGTTGTCGCCGTCAATGGTAGCACCCTCGTCAAAATGGATGCCGTAGTGCTTCAGGGTGTTGATCAAAACTTCAACAGCACCGGGAACTTCACGCTTGGCGTCGGTATCTTCAACACGCAGGAACAGAACGCCGCCGGACTGGTGAGCCAGACGCTCGGAGGTCAGACCCTGCACCAGGTTGCCCAGGTGGACAAAACCGGTGGGAGAAGGAGCCATACGGGTAACGACAGCACCCTCGGGAAGATTTCTGCTGGGGAAGCGGGCTTCCAGAGCTTCCGGGGTATCTGTAACATCGGGAAACAGTAGATTAGCAAGAGCTTTTGTATCCATTTGCTTTACCTCTATCTTAATAGAATTTGTTTGCATTATATCATATGAGCGCAGATAAATCAATTATTCCGTTCGCGATTGCGTGGGCATTTGTAACAGGAATGTTGTCATATTGTAACTAAAGCTTGCATTATTGTAACATTGTGGTATAATGTTTTAGTTAATGATATCCATTCTTGCAGATATGCAGGGGGAAAGAGGATTTTTTTATGGAAGAAGTTAAGGTAGCAAAAAAGCGCATGTTGTCCGGCATTCAGCCCAGTGGCGATTTGCATCTGGGTAATTATCTGGGTGCGATGAAGAACTGGATTGGACTGGCAGACGAGTTCGACTGCTTCTATTTTATGGCTGATATGCACACCATTACCGTTCGTCAGAATCCGGCTGATCTGCGGCGGCGTACTCTGGAGCAGATGGCTCAGTACATTGCCTGTGGTCTGGATCCAGAGAAAAATGTTCTGTTTGTTCAGAGCCATGTACATCAGCATGCCGAATTGGGCTGGGTGCTCAATTGCTTTACCATGTTTGGCGAATTGTCCCGTATGACACAGTTTAAGGATAAGTCTGCAAAGAATGCAGAGAATATCAATGGCGGCCTGTTTACCTATCCGTCTTTGATGGCAGCAGATATTCTGCTGTATCAGACTGATCTGATTCCTGTCGGACACGATCAGAAGCAGCATTGCGAACTGACCCGCGATATTGCCCAGCGCTTCAACGGCATTTATGGCAATGTGTTTAAGATTCCCGAGCCTTACATTCCCAAGGCGGGTGCCCGTATCATGAGCCTGAATGCTCCTGAGACCAAGATGTCCAAGTCTTTGCCTGACGGCTGCGTCTTCCTCATGGAAAAGCCTGAGGACATCCAGCGCAAGTTCAAGCGCGCAATCACAGATTCCGATACAGAAAACTGCGTGCGTTTTGACCCGGAGAACAAGCCCGGTGTATCCAATCTGATGAACATTTACTCTGCTGTAACCGGCAGAAGCTTTGAGCAGATCGAAAGCGAATTTGCAGGATGCGGCTACGGTGCGTTCAAGCCCGCCGTTGGTGAAGCCGTTATCGAAACTCTGCGTCCCATCCGTGAAGAGGCAACCCGCCTGCTCGCAGATAAGGCTTATCTGGAGGGCGTTTGCCGCAGTGGTGCCGAAAAGGCAAGCTATGTTGCGGAAAAGACTCTGCGCAAAGTATATAAAAAGGTAGGATTTCTGCCTAGATAAATAGATAAGAGGTATCTTATGACTTGTTTGATAGAACTCCCACCTTTTTTACGACTGATTTTAGCCTTGGGAGTGTCTGCTTTGATTTCGTTTGTTTCTACCCCTGGCGCAAAGAAAATCGCAATCAAAGTAGGAGCAATCGATGTGCCAAAAGATAACCGCAGAATGCATGATCACCCGATTCCCAGAATGGGCGGTCTTGCCTTGGCAGTGGCTTTTTTGGTAACAACTTTCCTGTTTGTCGATATTGATGCACAGATGCAGGGAATTATACTGGGTGCAATCGTGATCCTGGTGCTTGGAATTTTGGATGACTGTTTTACGCTGCGTGCTATGCCGAAGTTCATCGTCCAGATCCTTGCAGCCTCTATTGTTGTTGCCCACGGCTGCACCATTCAATATCTGACCAACCCGTTCTCCAGTGCTTCCGGAGCCTGCATTGATCTGGGGATCCTTGCAGCACCGATCACAGTGATCTGGATTGTAATGATCACGAATGCTGTCAACTTTATTGACGGACTGGACGGACTGGCTGTTGGTGTATCCGGAATTTCCTGTGTTTCCATGCTGGTTATTGCACTGGTCGTTTCGGAGCTGGATGTGGCTGTGGTTATGATTGCACTTCTGGGTGCATGCCTTGGCTTTATTCCATACAACTTTAACCCGGCAAAGATTTTTATGGGCGATACCGGTTCCACATTCCTGGGCTTTATTCTGGCGACCATGTCGATTCAGGGACTGTTCAAGATGTATGCCGTGATTTCCTTTGCGGTTCCGTTCATTATTCTGGGCGTTCCGTTCTTTGATATCTGCTTTGCAGTTCTGCGCAGACTGTGGCATCATCAGAACCCCATGACCGCAGACCGCGGCCATATTCATCACCGCCTGATTGATATGGGCTTTTCTCAGAAGCAGACCGTTGCAATCACCTACACCCTGACGGGAATTCTCGGCCTGGCAGCAGTGCTGCTTGCCAGCTCCGGCGGAGCAAAAATTATGATTCTGCTGTGCACGATCATGGTTGTTGCGGTGCTTGGCTTCATGGTCATTTTCGGACCGAAGCACAGACCTGCTTCCAAAGATGACGAAACGAAGAGAAAGGACAAAGCCAAATGAAAAAGATTCGTGTGCTTTCTGTTTTTGGTACCAGACCCGAGGCAATTAAAATGGCTCCGCTGATGCTGGAACTGGATCAGCATCCGGAGTTTGAGAGTATGTGCTGTCTGACCGGCCAGCATCGTCAGATGCTGGATGCAGTCATGGACATTTTCGGCCTGAAGGCTGACTATGACCTGAACATCATGGAAAAGCAGCAGACCCTATCCACCATCACTACCAAGACGCTGCTGGGAATGGAGAAGGTTCTGGATGAGGCAAAACCTGATCTGGTTTTGGTTCACGGAGATACTTCCACTACATTTGCCGGCGCTCTGGCAGCTTTTTATCATAAAGTTCCCGTGGGCCATGTGGAAGCTGGCCTGAGAACATACGACATCTATTCGCCGTTCCCTGAGGAAATGAACCGTACTCTGGTGGGCGATATTGCGACGTTGCATTTTTCTCCCACAGTTGCCAACGCAGAGAATCTGCGTAAAGAGGCAATTCAGGGCGAAATCTTCATCACCGGAAACACCGTCATCGATGCAATGAAAACAACGGTCCGTGCGGATTTCCAGTTTGCAAACCCGCTGCTGAATGAGCTTGATTTTCAGAATAAGCGGGTGATCACGCTTACCTGCCACCGTCGTGAGAACTATGGCGAGCCCATGGAGCAGATCATGCAGGCTGTGCGGGAGATTGTACAGCGTTATCCCGATGTAGAAGTTGTTTACCCGGTTCATCTGAGTCCTGTTGTGCAGGAATGCGCAAAACGGAATTTGGGCGATCTGGACCGCGTCCACCTGATCGAGCCGCTGGATGTGGAGCAGATGCACAACCTGATGTCCCGTTCCTGCTTCATCATGACAGATTCCGGCGGACTGCAGGAGGAAGCACCTTCTATGGGCAAGCCTGTGCTGGTGCTGCGCAGGGAAACAGAGCGGCCTGAAGCTATTGCGGCAGGTACTGCCAAATTGGCCGGTGTGGATAAAGATACTATTATTGCTATGGCATCTGAGCTTCTGGATGACCCCTCAGCTTACGAACGCATGGCAAAGGCGGTTAATCCCTACGGCGACGGAAATGCCTGCAAGCGGATTGCAGAGGCAATTCTGTGGCACTTCGGATTAAGAGAAGACCGACCCGAAGATTTTTAAGAAAAACTGCGGAGGATGATACCATCCTCCGCTTTTTTGTATTCTGCGTGTCTGAAAGAAGAGAAGCAGCTGCTGCAGTGCGCGGCAATTGCTCTGCCTGATTTACTTATGCTGTGTCTGGCCTCCTTTGTAAGATTCTGCGGGCACAAATCCGGAATTGATGAGGAAACATATACTAAAATAAAAATCCCCCTCGTACAGCTGCAGTGCTGTACAAGGGGGATTTCTGTCCGTTCAGCGGACTTTGTTTTCAGTAAGTATTACTCGATAACGCGCTTTGCACCTAAGTACTTGTTGACATAGAAAGGCTCATCCAGACTGGAAATAATAACACCGGTAGAGGGAGTAGATGCGTGAATAATCGAGTCACCGCCGATGTAGATTGCAATGTGACACATTTCTTCGGGAGTGCCGTCGTCAGAGAAGAACACCAAATCGCCGGGAAGCAGATCTTCGCGATCTACCTCTGTATCCAGCATTTCCCACTGGGACAGTGCGCCGGGTACCAGATTGTAGCCAAAGTTTTTATATACATAGTAGACGAAGCCGGAACAGTCAAAGCCGGTTTCCGGATCTCTTCCGCCGTAGGTGTAATCATAACCCAGGTACTGTTTTGCATATGCAACAACAGCAGCGGCTTTTTCCTCAGCTGCTTCCGGACGGCTGGTGCCATCCCAGTTGGTGTAGAAGGAATAAATTCGGTAGAAGATCACCAGAGATTCCTGACATACGATTTCATTTCTGGGATTAAGCTTGTGATCATCTGTGCCTTCCACAGCGCCAATGCCTATCAGCAGGCGAGTGGGAGCAATTGCATAACCGGAGATTCGGTTAGAATCACGGTATGCAGACAGATCAACGCTCTTGTTATCGGTCTTTTTGTAGCCGATAGCGTTCAGGAACCGTGCGGCAACAGCAAAGAAATCCTGACGGGTAATCGGGGAGTTGGGTTTGAAGGAGCCGTCGCCCATACCATTGACGATTCCCAGCTTGTTTGCATTCAGGATATCAGTATCATTTGTGTCGTTGAAGGGGCTGGAACCGGGATTGCCCAGCTTCTTACCACTCAGCTGTTCGTAGGCACGCATGACAACCTTGCACATATTTGCTCGGGTGATGCTGCCGTTCATGGGAGAGGTGCGGACTTCGCTGGGGATCAGACCCAGATCGTCCATCTTGTATACGGTATCCTTTGCCCAGCCTGCCAGATTGATAAAATCAGAAGAGACAGGGGGGACAGTTTCGCCGGGATTGGAATCGCTTGCTGCAATCTTGTAGGTGCGGTAAAACAGTGTCAGGGCTTCCTGTGCGGCGGTGTAATTGCGCCAGGACAGCTCCTTGCCAGTGCCGTTTACAATGCCCAGGCCAACAACAGTCTGTGTGGCATCCTTTGCCCAGCCGGGAAGAGAGCCTGCATCTCTGAAGGAAGACAGATCAGCCTTATCCTGTTCGCTGATGGAATAACCGACCAGATCCAGGAATTGATACATGATTTTGAAAGACTCTGCACGCTTCAGTGAATCATTCGGACGAAATCTTCTGTCACCGTCACCAACAATCAGGCCAATGCTGTATGCCCGCTCAATATCGGGGTCAGTGGTATCAGAGAAAGGATGAGAACTGGGTAAATCAGGGGTTTTGCCTGTGATCTTTGTGTATGCAAGCATCGCAACCCGGCACATATTTGCTCTGGAGATGTTTCTGCTCAGGTTGGCATCTGCGAGGGAATCGGGGATCAGACCCAGATCATCCATGGCAGCAATTGAATCTGCTGCCCAGCCGGAGACACCAGAATAAGCACTGACGGCCGGAATGACGGAAAACACCATTACAACAACCAATAAGACGGACAAAACACGACTTGAGATTGACTTCATTCTTAATCCTCCAAATTAATTTCAAGACCCACTGGACAGTGGTCAGAGCCCAACACCTCATGATAGATCGGCGTTGCCTGAATCTTATCCCGGATGCGATCGGAAACCAGAAAATAGTCAATACGCCATCCGGCATTGTTTTTTCGGGCGTTGAACCGGTAGCTCCACCAGGAGTATGCGCCGGTCACATCGGGATGAAGATAGCGGAATGTATCGGTAAAGCCGCAGCTCAGCAATTTTTCAAAGCTGCCGCGTTCTTCATCGGAGAAACCCGCATTTCCACGGTTGGAACTGGGGTTCTTCAGGTCGATTTCCTGATGGGCCACATTCAGATCGCCGCAGATGATCACGGGCTTGTGCTGATCCAGTTCCATCAGATAGGAACGGAAGGCTTCATCCCAGCGCAGGCGGTGGTCAATTCGGGCCAGACCCTGCTGAGCGTTGGGGGTATAGCATGTAACCAGATAGAAATCAGGATATTCGGCCGTAATTAAACGGCCTTCAGTATCCAGCTCAGGAATACCGACGCCGTAAGTGATATTGATGGGTTCTTCTTTTGAAAAAAGAGCAGTTCCGGAGTAACCCTTCTTCTCAGCAGAGTACCAGAATTGATGATATCCCGGCAGTTCAAGGCTGACCTGCTCTGGCTGAAGCTTTGTCTCCTGCAGGCAGAAGCAATCCGCATTCACCATATTAAATACATCTAAAAATCCCTTTTGCAAACAAGCTCTAAGGCCGTTCACATTCCAGGAAATAAATCGCATAGTTCTTTCCTCCGTGGACATTTTCCTGTATTATAGCAAACTGTAGGCTCGATTTCAAGGGAAAGAAGCAAAAAAGTTACAAATTGAAAACAAAAAATTTCTAAAAAGTTACTCCGAAGGAGAAAAGTCCTTCGGAGTAACGCAGATTACAGAATCCAACCGGGGTCCAGTGCTTTATATTCAAAATAAGGAGCAAGCTCGCCGGAGGGGACAGAACCGTCCACGGTGATGACCACTTCGTTGATGTCTTCCAGAGAAGTTATAGAAGCAATGATGCTGTGAATAGCCTGGGGAACCCGAGCGGGGACCGCAATGAACTCTGAGCTCAGGTCGATCTGGCAAATGCCATTTACCTCGCATACAGAATTTATTTTGGTGTCCGGCGGTATTGGTGAAGCAAACCCATTTGCGGCTTTGTATGTGATAAGCTCCTGAAGAATCATTTCGGCTTTTGAAATACCGGCAGTTTGCCGAATTCTGGTGGGGACACAAACCAGATAATCGTCCGAACCGTTGGCCAGGTACAAGGAAGCGTCAAATTCGTTCAGCCCAGTTCGCACGGGGCCAATTGCCCTCTCGTCCCAACTCATGGGGCCCGGGATGTGAAGGGATCGATACTGCGTGAGCAGATTTCCTTCACTGTAGAATTCCACATGATCAATTTGATCCAGCTGGGTGAGTGTATTTACGACACACATTAAAGTGAGACGCTGTGCTTCGGCATTTCGCCATACTTTGCTGTCAAATTCTGAAGAAAAGTTGATTTTACAAACTTTATTTTCAATGGTGGAATCCAACAATTTAGTTCCGTCCGGCAGGGGAGAGAGTAATTCAGAATCTTTTGGCGGATTGGACAGTTGATTGATCAGACAATCGATCACATCCACTTCGTTAGCAAGATTGATTGCGATGTCTTTGCCGACCAGATATCGCCTGTTGGCATCAGAATAATATACCGTAATATTGGTGACAAGCCGCTCCAATGAATCGTCGACCAACTGAAGGTTTTTCTTCGACATACTGATTGATGGTGAGCCATTCAGCAAACCATCTTCTACCTGAAAGTTGATACGCTGGATGGATGTCAGCTCAATGATCGTTCTTGTGAGACAGCCGCAGGCGATGGTCAAATCAACTCCGGAAAGTTCGCCGAATTCCTGACTGAGGGTCAGAAGCAGTGTGTTATCTACGGTAACACACTTGACAACAGTTGTGTTTCTGGGGAAAGGCGATTCCAAAGTGTCGTCGTTCGGCCCCTGGAAATATGAATTGAGCAATTCACCGATATCATCACGAATGCCGCTGAGCTCCCTCGTTTCCGGCGCGATGACACTGTCTGTGGAGCCGTAATCGGTTTCGATGCGCTTGTAGTAAAAAATTCCGGGATCTCGCATTGGTGCAGAACCACAGGCGGTCAAAAGGAAGACCATGATGACAGACAATGACAGAGAAATCCATTTATTCATGGCTCATCCTCCTCAACATCAAATACAGGGAAAACAAGGGTGAAGGTCGTGCCCGAGTGATCACCGACCTGGCTTTCTACATGAATCTCACCGCGATTTCTGGCAACCATATCACGAACAATCGCCAGACCCAGGCCACTGCCGCCGGTCTGTCTGGCTCTGGCCTTGTCTACACGATAGAATCGTTCAAAGATTTTCTCGATGGAATCTTCTGGGATACCAACACCGGTATCGCGAACCGTCAGAACAGCATTGTCTTCCTGACGCGTTAGCTCAATATAGATTTTTCCGCCCGGGATATTGTATTTGATTCCGTTTTCCACCAGATTGAAGACAATTTGGTACAGATCGTCTTCCTGAATCAGGATCGAACAATCTGTAATGATATCTGTTTTGATGGTGATCGCAGAGTGGTCAGCAATGGCAGAGAGCATACGGACAACCCGGGCGATGGTAGGCCTCATATAAACAATTTCACAGTCAGCTTCAGAATCCGTATTGACCCGGGTTAGAGATAACAGCTTCGCACTCATCCGGTTCAGACGGTCGGCCTCGTCTCCGATATCTGCGACGAACTCCCGAATGGTATCTATGTCCATATCATTCTGCAAAATGGTATCCGACAGCAGTTTAATGGATGCAAGGGGCGTTTTCAGTTCGTGAGATGCATCAGAAACGAACTGGCGGCGTTTGTTTTCGGATACGCACAGACGATCAGTCAGATCGTTGAACTGATGGCCCAGAACGGCCAGTTCATCAGTTCCGTGCAGTTCGACCTTGTGGGTGTAATCGCCTTCTCGTATGATTTGAATGGAAGATATAATTTTCCGCATACGCGAAGAAAAAGCCCGGGAAAATGCAAGGGAAAACAAGGTAAGCACCAGTTCCAGAACCACAGTGATGGTTAAAAGATTCATCTGCAGGGATTTGATCAGCTGACCCTGAGCAGAATCGTATTCCATGATGTAAACGGCACCGGCCAATGTATCATAAGACAGAATCGGGGCGGCTGCCTGGGATTCCATGACTCCGTCGTGATATCGCCAGGTAAACACATCGTTACCCTGCAGGGCCTGGACAATCTCGGGATAAAGCGTATAGACACCGTAGGCGCTGCCTTTTGCCAAAGAATCATACAGGACAAGACCGGACTGATTGGTGACGATCAGCCTGGTAACAGTCAGATTTTCCAGCTGATCTACGATATTTTTTACAGAATCAGCATTGACGACATCCAGCTCTGAAATGGTGTAGGCTACCAACTGCGCTTTATCCTGCATGGAGCTCTGCTTGCTCCGGTAAAACAGCTTCTGGCTGGTATTGGAACAGTAGACATTCAGAAAAAACAGCACGGCAAAGGTAATCAGCAGATAAATGACACCGTAGCGAAACTGCGTGCCGCCGTACTTTGGGATGTCTTTTTTCTCATTTTTTGAAATAATAACCAACGCCCCACTTCGTCATAATGTACTTTGGTGCTGCGGGATTGTCTTCCAGCTTCTCCCGCAGACGGCGGATGTGGACATCTACAGTACGGATATCACTTCTGTATTCATATGCCCAGATGGTGTCAAGTAGCGCTTCTCTGGAGTAAACACGGTTGGGGTTGCGCATGAGAAATTCCACCACATCAAACTCCTTGGCGGTCAAATCCACCAGTTCGCCGTTGTGGTAGGCATTTCTGCCATCCAAATCCAGCGTGATAGAACCGATTGTCAGGGCGCTTGCCTGGGAGGATGATCCGGCACCGGAACGGCGCAGCAATGCCCGGATTCTGGCTTTCAGCTCCAGAATATTAAAGGGTTTGGTGAGATAGTCATCAGCACCCTGATCGAAGCCCATCAGCTTGTCCATATCTTCTGTTTTGGCAGTCAGAAGGATTATGGGCACATTGGAGAATTCACGAATCTTGGAGCAGGCGGTCAGACCATCCATTTCCGGCATCATTACATCCAGGATAATGAGATCCACAGATGAATCCTGAGCCAGTTCTACGGCTTCAAGACCATTGGAGCCGGTAATGACCTCGTAACCGTCATTTTGTAAATTGAACTTGATTCCTTTGACGAGCAGCGCTTCGTCATCAACTACCAGTATCTTCATCTGATGAACCTCCTATTGTAATGTAGGGAAGAATGTTGTTTAATTTCTTTTGACCGATTCCTTTGACACCAATCAGGTCGTCGGCACGGTGAAATGGGCCGTTCTCCCGGCGATAATCAATAATCTTTTTAGCTGTTGCCTCACCGATACCAGGCAGTGCATCGAGCTGCGTCTGGTCTGCGGTGTTGATATCAATTGGAAAGACAACAACATCCTGGGAAACGGCTGTAGGTTCTGTCTGCGGGGCAGTGTAGCTTGTAATTTGCACGACCGGAGTCTGCTGTGTGGCTCTTGATAGGAAAAAGCCAGCCATAAATGCCACAAATACTGCAAAAGTCGCCAGCATGATACAACGATTTGACTTTTTCAAAGCCGAATGGCCTCCTTCATTGACTATGCATAAAATCAATGGTATAATTGTTTTCATCTATTATACACATTTTTTTACTGCCGGACAAGTCTGGCAGGCTTAAATCGGAGAAGAATTATGAGAAATAAGCGCTTTTTATCCATATTATTTGCATCACTGCTGCTGGCGCAGTCTGTTGCGCTGCCTGTTTGGGCAGAACCGGCAGAAGAACAGGAAGAAACTGAGACTGTACAGGTTACAGATGAGTCTGCGGAAACTTCTGAAACAGAAGAGGCTGCAGGTGCCGAATCAGAGGAAACTGCTGATGCAACAGGTGTCACCGGAGTGACCGTTCCCGAACCCACCGCAGCGGTGACGGTTCCTGCAAACTTTTCGGGCGATGCCAGCATTAGCTTGGGCAGCCATTCTATCAACGCCCTTTATCCCTCTGCTTCCGAGACAGACTATACGGCAAATGCCAAGGCGGCTATCGCCTACGAGGTCGGTACCGATACGCTGGTATATGCCAGCAATGTAGATGAACAGCTGTATCCTGCCAGTATGACAAAGGTCATGACCTGCCTGCTTGCTCTGGAAAAGGGCAATCTTGACGAGATTGTCACGGTGAGCGGAGATGCGATTTCCTACCTGGATATCAGCGGCTCCGGTGCCGCGCTCCAGGACGGAGAACAGATCTCCATGAGAGATCTGCTTTACTGCCTGATGGTAGAGTCAGCCAATGATGCCGCGGTTACGATTGCGACTCACATCGCCGGCAGCGAAGCGGCTTTCGTAGAGATGATGAATCAGAAAGCTGCGGAGCTTGGTTGTACCAATACCCATTTTGTAAACGCCCACGGCCTTCATGATGAGAATCATTATACGACTGCCCGTGATATGGCAAAAATCATGGTTGCTGCGATCCAAAATGAGACGTTTTGTACGCTGTTTTCCGCAACCTCCCATGAAGTTCCGGCTACCAATCTGAGCGAAGCCAGACAGATGTTCACCACCAACTATCTGATCAGTGACTATCTGAACCAGAATTACTATGATACCCGCGTGATTGGCGGCAAGACCGGCTTTACGACCCCTGCCGGCAGATGTCTGGCTACCTTATCCGAATCCAACGGTATGAAGATGGTCATTGTCATTATGGGTGCTGAGGCAGAGTTTGCCGAGGATGGCTATACACCCCTCAGCTATGGCCATTTTGAAGAAACCATTGACCTGATGAATTTTGTGTACGATAAATTTATGCCGGCACAGGTTCTGTCTGCCAACCAGATTTTGGAGCAGTTCCCGGTAAACGGCGGCGTGACGGACACCCAGGGATATACCCAGAATCCCCGCAGCACCCTTCTGCCTGTTGGCAGCGATATGAATGCGCTGCGTTATGAAATTGAGCTGGACAATGGCGGCATCAGCGCTCCGGTCAAAGCCGGCGATCCCATCGGTGTTGCCCGGGTCTGGAATCAATCAAAATGTGTTGCTCAGGAGCAGCTGTATTCCAGCGTTGATGTGGCACAGGAAATTGTTGGAGAAAATTCTTCAAAGCCGGTCAACCCTGCGGCACTGATCAATGAAGCGTCTTCCCGGTGGCACATCTGGCTGATCGTCATTCTGGCGGTTCTGGGAGTGCTGGTACTGGTGCTTGTGATCATGCATATCCGTAATTCCATTATTCGGGCCCGCCGCAAAAAGCGTCGTGCTATGCGCAGAAGGAGAAGATAAGTATGCTTGATTGGGACACACTGGAACAGGTTTGTAACGACTGCAACAAGTGTGGGCTCTGCCAAACCAGACATCATGTCGTGTTTGGCGTCGGCCCTAAAGATGCAGATGTTATGTTCATTGGTGAAGGACCGGGAGAGCAGGAGGACCTGCGCGGAGAGCCCTTTGTCGGGCCGGCGGGACAGCTGCTGGATGATATGCTGTCGATTATCGACCTGAGTCGCCACAACTGCTATATCGGAAACATTGTCAAATGTCGTCCGCCCAGAAACCGGGATCCGCTTGAAACGGAACAGGATGCCTGTATCGGATATTTACGGAATCAGGTTGCGTTGATTCAGCCGAAGATCATTGTGTGCCTTGGCAGAATCGCAGCGCAGAAGCTGATTGACCCGGAGTTCCGAATCACCCGCCAGCATGGCAGGTGGACAGAAAAGAACGGAATCTGGATGGGCGCAACCTACCACCCCTCGGCGCTGCTTCGGGATGTTTCAAAGCGCCCGGAAGCGTTCGATGACCTGATCTCCCTGCGTGAAAAAATCCGGGAAACCGGTGCTAAAGTGTGAAAAAAACACCCTGCCTTCCATGAGAAAGCAGGGTGTTTTTACAAAAGAAAGTATAGGGCAAGTGTCAGCATAGGGGACAGCCCATCACAATCCTCATCACGATTCATCAGCATGATCAAAAGAATGATCAGCAGATCGTCGGTGTCAATTTCCTTGGGAAGCAGACCCTTCAAAAACGAGAAAATGCCTGTACCACCGCACTGCTCCTGCTGCGCCGGAGCTTGAGAAAACTGGCGGGGTATCTGCTCGGCACAGGAATTTGGGCGGGGCTGCTGACAGTAATCCATACGGGGCTGTTGGCGAAAATCAGCATGAGGCTGCTGACACGGCTCCGGAGCAGGCTCCGGACGGGGGCAGGGCGCTGGTTGCTGGGGTGTGGGAATGATAGGCCTTGTGAATTGCGTTTGGTGTGCGTTGTGCTCCGGCATACTGCTTCGCCGGTAAGAGCCATCTGACTGGGGGATATAATGATTGTACAAAGGTCATCACCTGCCGGTATTTGATTTTTTGCCCAGAGCCGCAGATGCGTATTTTGCAATTTTCGCAGCCTGCATGGCTTTTTCCAGTTTCTGAACTCTGTCAGAGGGCAAATACCCCTGCAGCGCATGAATGAGATTACGCTGCTTTGGATCGATCTGTGTTTTGCTCAGCATTTCCATCATGCCCTGCATTGCGGCAGGGTTGAATGGCATAGATGCATTCTGCGCCTGAGGCTGCGGCTGCTGTGTCTGCTGCGGCGGTGTGGCGTTCTGGCTTTGCTGATTCAGCGCCCCTGCCATGGACATGATTTGATTCATGATCTCGGGATTACCGAGAATGGAATTCAGTTTGTCATCAAATTCCGCCATTTTGATCCCTCAGCTGCTGTGTCAGGTTCTGAACTTGCTCGTCTTTCAGCAGGGGAGACAGCAGTTCCTTGGCCCCCTCTGTGTTGCCGCTGACAGCCATTTGGGCAGCGGCTTCTATGGCAGAGGTATCCAGCTGCTGAAGCCTTGCAATAAGTGCCTGAGCCTGTGGCTGGCGGAGCAGTTCCATCCATTCTGCGGATGAAAAATCATCATTTTTTTTCATCATATTATTGCCTCCCGTTTCGATGCTTGTTATAATAAAACAATCAATAAGGTTTTAAACGGACAGAAAGTAGGTGCACTATGAAGGTTTTGGTTGTATCGGACTCACATTCCGGGTTGTCATTTATGCGTCGGTGCGCAAAAGAGCTGCAGCCTGATGTTATGATTCACCTTGGGGATTATTTCGATGACGGGCAGATCCTGCATGAAGATTTTCCCCAGATTCCTTTTTTCCAGGTGCCGGGAAACTGTGACCGGTGGCGTGTGCCGGACGCAACTCCGGAAATTCTGATTCAGAATATCGGCGGAGTCGAGATCTATATGACACACGGCCATCTGCATGGTGTGAAAAATAACACAGGCAAACTGATCGCCGCCGCAAGGGTGAGCAAGTGTGATGCGGTGCTGTACGGTCATACCCACCGGCCGGACTGCTATCAGGACGAATCGGGACTGTGGGTGCTGAACCCGGGTACCTGCGGCTATTATGGAGGAAGTGCCGGCCTGATGGAGATTGCAGATGGAAGAATCATCGACTGCCGAATCATTCGGGAAGAAGATTTGTCCGGTAATGTATAAATCCTCAGCCTGCGAGGTATGTTCCCATTATATGGCGGACCGATAAAAAAATGACAGGGCTAGGACAGGGCAATCAGAAAGAAAAATACAGTAACAACTCCGACGGTGCTGGCAGTGCACAGGACGGTTTCGGCGATTCGATTCCAGAAATATCTGCTTTCAGCGATATTTGGGTAGCGGCAGGCTTTTTCGGAACGATGATTGGATTTACGGGGTGTATTCATATGTATGTACCTCCTAAATGATGTTGAGTACAGTATATGAAAACAAATGTACGAAAACATGGACTTCATTCCCGCAATTATGAAGTTTTAGCCTGCGGAGTACGCATACTTGAAACATGGCAGCATTTGTGTTAGAATAACACGCATAATGGGAATATCGGAGGTTGCTTATGAGTAATATGGAACAGTGGTCAGCAAAATGGAACCAGTTGACCGAAAAGGTACAGCCTGGTATTTCATCAGCTGAGAAGTTCTGTCACAAAACAGGAAATGTACTTAGCTTAATTGGAATCTGGATTTGGAAATTGCGGAAAGTATTTATGGCGCTCCCTGTCATTCTGCTTTCTGTTTATATTGCCCGTTTGAATTACAATGTGCTGCCGGATATGGTTGGAATCAACCTGCAGCTTACCGGAGATTACGCCAGAATGGTTTCCAAGAGCCTTGCAGTGTATGGCCCGCTGGCGTTGACTGCGGCCTGTATGCTGATGATGCTGGTATCCAAGAAGACTTTGTATCCCTGGCTGATTTGCCTGTTCAGCCTGGCACTTCCGCTGCTGATTTTGGTTACAAATGTATTTCCTGCATAATTCTTGACTTGCCGCCATCTGGCGGCAAGTTTTATTCTAAAAAACCAAAGGAGTAGGCTCCATGAAAAAATTCCGAAAAAAACAGTCGAAACGGACTTCCGATCAGATCGATCACAATAATAAACTGGTACTGGCGGTTTATCTGACGCTGAGAATACTGGTTGTGATGGTCATGATCGCCCAGCTATTGAACGGAAACTATGAAAATGTGTATATCTGCGTTTTGACTCTGTGCCTGTTTGTGGTTCCGTCCATTCTGGAACGCAAGCTGCAGGTGGATCTGCCGGACACACTGGAAATCATTATTCTGATTTTCATCTTTTCTGCGGAAATTCTGGGTGAGATCAAAGAGTATTATCTGGCATTCCCGTTCTGGGATACCCTGCTGCACACCGTCAATGGTTTCCTGTTCGCCGCAATTGGATTCTCTCTGGTGAATATCCTGAACGAAGACAAGCGGGTATCGCTGACTCTGGCACCGCTGTACATGGCACTGACTGCGTTCTGCTTCTCCATGACGATTGGTGTTTTATGGGAGTTCTTCGAATGGAGCATGGACACCTGGTTTGGTGCCGATATGCAGAAAGATACCATCGTCACTGCGTTCAACTCTGTGACACTGGATCCCGGCGGACACAATATTCCGTTCCATGTCCGCAATGTAGCGGATACGATTCTGGTGTATTCGGACGGCACTTTTGCTCAGATGGGTCTGGGCGGCTATCTGGATGTGGGCCTGCAGGATACCATGATGGATCTGCTGGTCAACCTGATTGGCGCAGTGGTATTCTCGTTCATTGGTTATTTCTATGTAAAGACCAAGGGTAAGGGAAAGATTGCAAACCAGTTTATTCCGGTCGTTCTGGAAGAGAACGCTGCAGGGAAAGAGATTCCACCGCAGGATTCTTCTGCGCCGGAAAATACGAACTGAATCAAAAGCCGGTGGTGATTCGTCACGACCGGCTTTTTTGTATCAGCAAGGAATATGATGCAATTTTCTGCGCGGTGTGCTAGAATAAACAGCATCAGGTTGCCGGAAGTGGCTGCATCTGCTTCTGAGCCTATGGAAACGAGGAATGTTTATGTACCGATTGCTGATTGTGGAAGATGATCAGGGAATTGCCGAAGCAATAAAAGAACAGGCGCAAATGTGGGAACTGCAGGTCCACTGCATCCAAAATTTCCGCAATGTGATGGCAGAGTTTGCACAGTTTGACCCACATATCGTTCTGCTGGATATAGGTCTGCCTTTTTTTAACGGGTATCACTGGTGCAACGAGATTCGCAAGGTTTCCAAGGTGCCGATTATTTTTATTTCCTCTGCATCGGATAATATGAATATTGTGATGGCTATGAATATGGGCGGCGACGACTTTATCGCAAAGCCTTTCGACCAGAGCGTTCTGATGGCAAAGGTACAGGCAATGCTCCGCAGGACATACGACTTTTCAACGGCAGTTCCTGTGCTGGAGCACCGTGGAGCGCTGCTTAACACCGGAGATAATTCTCTCAGCTATCACGACGAGAAAATACCCCTGAGTAAAAACGAGTATAAGATTCTTCTGATTCTGATGCAGAATAAGGGAAAAGTCGTCAGCCGGGAGAAGTTAATGGAACAGCTGTGGGAGTCAGACAGCTTTGTGGATGAAAATACGCTGTCGGTAAATGTGAATCGCCTGCGCAAAAAGCTGGATGCTGCCGGATTGGACGAGTTTATCACCACCAAATTCGGCGTAGGCTATGTGGTTCTGGACTGACAGAAGGGGAAAGATATGAAACTGTTTTTTCAATATCTCAAGCAGAGGCGGCGGAGCTTCTTCGTTGCCTTTGTGTTTGCTGTGATTTTTTCTGTTTCATTTGTGCTGTACCATCTGCCGCTTACCGCAGTCTGGTATCCTGTGATGCTGTGCATTCTGGTTAGCATCCCCATTTTAGTTGTGGATTTTAACCGGGTAAAGAGAAAACATAAAAAGCTGGAACAGATTCGTTCGCTGACCGATGTGGCGATCAATGCGTTTCCTTCTGTGGACGGCGTGGAAGATCAGGATTATCAGAAGATTATCGATTTGCTTCGTCAGGAGCAGATGACCTTTCAGTCAACTATGAACCGGCGCTTTACGGATATGGTGGATTACTATACCGTTTGGGCCCATCAGATCAAAACGCCCATCGCTTCCATGCGGCTGCATCTGCAAAATGAGGATTCGGCGCTGTCCAGAAAACTGATGTCCGACCTCTCCCGGATCGAGCAGTATGTGGAGATGGTGCTCATGTTCCTGAAGCTGGATTCTGACACCAGTGACTATCTGATCAAAGAATATGATCTGGACCCAATCATCCGGCAGTCAGTCAAGAAATTTGCCGGCGAATTCATCAACCGAAAGCTCCGGCTGCACTATGAACCAACCGACATTAAAGTGATTACCGATGAAAAGTGGCTGTCCTTTGTGATTGAGCAGGTGCTTTCCAATGCT
This sequence comes from Oscillospiraceae bacterium, assembly GCA_020025595.1. GTDB lineage: Bacteria > Bacillota > Clostridia > Oscillospirales > Oscillospiraceae > Faecousia. Next base: position 21,166 of record JAHHRV010000010.1, on the reverse strand, counting down.
CTGAAGTATACACCTTCCGGAAGCATCAGCATATCCGTGGACCCGGAAAAGAAACTGCGTATTCGCGATACCGGAATTGGCATTGCGCCGGAGGATCTGCCCAGAATCTTTGAAAATGGCTATACGGGCTATAACGGCAGGGTGGACAAGAAAGCCAGCGGAATCGGGTTGTCCCTGTGCAAGCGGATTTGCAGCAATCTGGGTCACGGCATCCGGGCAGAGTCCGTCGTGGATGAAGGCACCTGCATTATCATAGACCTTGCGCAGAGAAATCTGAAGGTTGAATAACTTCTTACAGAACCGTTAGATTTGAAGGGGGATTTGTAAGCCAATTCCATGGCGATGCAAGTCTCCCTTTTGTTACAATAACCACAGAAATTCCAAAGGAGGATTTGGGTTATGAGTATATTGGAAGTAAATGGTATTAAAAAAATTTATACCACCCGTTTCGGCGGCAATAAAGTAGAGGCTCTGCGGAATGTGACATTCAATGTGGAGCAGGGAGAGTATGTGGCAATCATGGGTGAATCCGGCTCCGGAAAAACCACTCTGCTAAACATTCTTGCGGCGCTGGACAAGCCTACTGAGGGTAAGGTGGTTCTTGACGGACAGGACCTTTCAAAAGTCAAGGACAGTCAGATTGCGGCATTCCGCCGGGACAATCTGGGATTTGTATTCCAGGAATTCAACCTGCTGGATACATTCACCTTAGAAGACAACATCTATCTGCCGCTGGTACTTGCGGGGAAATCCTATCCCGAAATGAGCAAGAGATTGCAGCCCGTCGCAGCGCAGCTTGGAATCAGCCAGCTTTTGAAGAAATATCCGTATGAAGTCTCCGGCGGTCAGAAGCAGAGAGCAGCGGTAGCCCGTGCAATCATCACAGACCCCAAACTGATTCTGGCAGATGAACCCACCGGCGCTCTGGACTCCAAGGCTACGGACGAACTGCTTCGGCTGTTCAGCCAGATCAATCAGGATGGCCGCACGATTCTGATGGTTACCCATTCCGTGAAGGCTGCAAGCCATGCCAGCCGGGTTCTGTTCATCAAGGACGGTGAGGTGTTCCACCAGATTTATCGGGGCAACAGCACTGACGAGCAGCTTTACCAGAAGATTTCTGACACGCTGACTTTGCTGGCGACAGGTGGTGATCGGAAATGAAAACTGGATTTTATCCCAAGATGGCCTGGGAGGGCATCCGGAAGAACAAGCGGCTGTACACGCCCTATCTGCTGACCTGTATCGGCATGGTGATGATGTATTATATCATCCTGTTTCTGTCCCAAAGCCCGGTGATCGGGCAGCTGCCCGGCAGCACAACAATTGCTTCGATGATGGGTCTGGGAAGCTGGGTAATTGCATTATTCTCATTGCTGTTTCTGTTCTACTCCAATTCGTTTCTGATTCGCCGGCGGAAAAAGGAGTTCGGCCTGTACAACATTCTGGGTATGGGCAAATGGAACATCAGCAGAATTATGTTCTGGGAAGCCGTGATTATTGCAGCGATTGCGCTGAGCCTCGGCCTTGGCTGCGGAATTGCTCTGTCAAAGCTGTTTGAATTGGCAATGGCAAACCTGATGTCCGGACAGATTGGCTATGAGTTTACCGTTTCTGTCAGCGGCATTGCTTCAACTGTTCTGGTGTTCGGCGGAATCTTCGCCCTGATTCTGTTAAACGGATTGCGACAGATTTCTCTGAGCAATCCTGTGGCGCTGCTGCGGGGTGGCAATACCGGAGAGAAGCCTCCCAAAGCAAAGTGGCTGATGACCATTGCGGGCATCGTGATTCTGGCAGGTGCCTATGCGCTTGCACTGAATCTGAAAGACCCTGCAACCGCTATCGTACTGTTTTTTGTTGCGGTTCTGATGGTTATTGCGGGAACCTATCTGCTGTTCATCTCTGGCTCCGTCACGCTTTGCCGGGTCCTGCAGAAGAATAAGAAGTACTACTACAAGGCAAATCATTTTGTCAGCGTTTCGTCCATGGCATACCGTATGAACCGTAACGGTACCGGCCTTGCCTCTATCTGCATCCTGCTCACCATGGTGCTCGTGATGCTCAGCTCCACAACTGCGCTGTTTATCGGCTCGGAAGACAGTCTGCGCACACGCTATCCCAAAGACATCAATGTAAACCTGAGCATGGACAGTCTTGCAGAAGTTCAGGAGGAAAATGTGTGCAGCTTCCGTGAAGAAATTGACAGCCTGTTGGACACACATCAGGTAAAGCCTCAGGAAGTACTTGATTACCGTGTGGTTACATCTGCGGGAATACTAAAAGAAGGTAATCTTTCTACAGAAGCATCCGTGTATTCTAGCCCTTTGGATCTGGATTCAAAATCCACCCTCGTGCTTGCCTATTTTGTATCGCTGTCTGACTATAACCAGCTGATGGGCGAGAACCAGACACTGGAAGACAATCAGGTCTTGATTTATCCGTTCCGCACGGAGTATACCGAACCTACCTTCCAAATCAACGATGGAGAAGCGTATCAGGTAAAGGCAGTTGTGGACAGTTTCGTTGATAACGGAAACTCCGCAATGACCATATTCCCCACAGTGTTTGTTTTTGTCCCGGATCTGGAAGCTGCGGTTGCACCGCTTCAGCAGCTGGCAGATTTCACGGGAGATTCTATCATCAATTATGAGTGGTATTATGGATTCAATCTGGATTTGCCGGCGGAGGATCAGATTTCGATTGCCGGAGAAATCAGACAGTTAGCCTCTTTTGAGGATGCAAATGTTGAATCTCTGGAAGGCAACCGGGTGGACTTTTACAGCCTGTTTGGTGGACTGTTCTTCCTGGGAATTATGCTGAGTATTGTGTTCCTGATAGCTGCGGTATTGATGATCTACTATAAGCAGGTTTCCGAAGGCTATGAAGATCAGGGCCGCTTTGAAATCATGCAAAAAGTAGGCATGACCAAACGGGACATTCGTAAATCCATCAACTCTCAGATGCTTACGGTGTTTTTCCTGCCGTTGGTGACAGCCGGTATCCACCTGTGCTTTGCGTTCCCCATGATCGGTATTATTCTGCGGATGTTTAATCTATGGAACACAACACTTCTCATTGAAACAACAGCCGGGTGCTTTGTGGTCTTTGGTGTTTTCTATGCACTGGTCTATCGACTTACTTCCAACGCATACTTCAGCATCGTCAGCGGAGCAAAAGAGGACTGATTATGAAACGAGTGATTGCAGTTTTATTGCTGATTAGCGTGATTTTCGCCCTGACGGCCTGCAGATTTAACTATATGACTCCGGAAGAAATCGCAGCATCCATGGATGATATTGCCGGAAGGATCGGGGATTCCCAGATTACCGAGGACGGAAATCTGATTGGAAACCGCACGCTGGATAAGGATGCCTATTCCGGAACATATGCATCAGACTGCAAAGACTGCACAGACCGTGATGTGGTGTTCGGTGGAGGCTCCATTGAAGAGCGGAAGCTCAAAGTGTCCGGGCGGATTCAAACAGATTCCGGGGAAGCGTTGATTCGGGTTCGCATGAATGAGGATGTGTTTTTCCTGGACTGTTCTGAGGACGGAACCTTTGAATCCACACTGAGCCTGTCCAGCGGAGGGAATTACATTATGGTTGTCTATGAGGATTTCACCGGGACGGTTGAAATGACCTGCGAATACGCAGATTCTGCGTCGAACGGATGATTTGTGAGGCGCAGAGCGTATGGATTTCAAAAAATGCCTGAGCTCCGCCATCGGTTATCTCACGCTCTTTATCATCGGGATCCTTGTCATCCCGGCGGGAATCCTTTGGGGAGCAATCGCTGCGGTGTGGAATCTTGCAGATCGAATCATGCGGCGTTTAGAGCAATAAAAACAACAGGCCGAAGTCGGATTATGACTTCGGCCTTTGTTCGCAATGTGTGTAATATGAGAAATCCCCGTTGTCCTGAACGACAACGGGGATTTTCACTTAAATAGAAAGAAGAGAGGTATAAAAGAGGATCTAATGAATAAAAGGAGGCGGCTCACGGCTTCCGCAACCTTTTGTACCTATATAATAAATTTTGATTATGTCCACGCTATAACAAATATTAGAACAATTTGCAACGAAAATATTAACGGCTTATGACCAGAAGAACCATGCCGTCAATGCAGATGTTTCATCCTGATCGATTCCTTTTTAAAAAAATTTTTGCTATGATGTAACCAACCAAAGATAAAATCCCACTGACAGGGTAGAGGGGCCTGTAAAGGAGGCGTAGCGAAAATGGAAGATTCTGAAATGATCGAGCTGTATTGGAAACGGGATGACCGTGCCATTGCGCAGACAGATGCAGTTTATGGCACCCGGCTGCAGAGACTGTCTGAACGGATCCTTAACAACCGGGAAGATGCACAGGAATGTGTCAATGATACCTATCTGAACACCTGGAATCGCATCCCGCCGGAACGGCCGAATTATTTTTTCGCATTTCTGGCTAAGATTTGCCGCTATGTTTCTCTGGGGAAGCTGGACTGGAACCGGGCAGCCAAAAGAAATAAGGAGCAATCCGATGATAACCGGCTGATTTTCGTGCGCCGGTATTTCCATATGGATTCTGTGTCACAGGTATTGTTCGGCTGTACAAAGGCTGCTGCTGCAACGGTTGTAGAAGCGGCAGAGCGGGCAGAGTGTGAGGAGGAAATGAAAGAAGTGTATTTAGACAGACCCTTTGTGTATATGCTGATTGACTGTGAAAACAACCTGCCGTTCTTTATTGGAACCATGATGGATGTATCAGAGTAAACGAAAACTGGCGCCGGCAGCTGCTGACGCCAGTTTTTAATTGCCTATTTCAGGAAATGAATTCCGTTTAACATGATTTTTTCTGCCACCTGAGCAATTTCCTCTTGTACAGCTCCTTTACAGAGATGCTTTGAATGGGTTCTTGATATATTTTTAGCACTCTAAGTGGTAGAGTGCTAAAAATTCACGGTTCATTCATAATAGAAACACAAAAAATACAAAATTGCCGCCCATAATGGTAGACAAGAAAAGGAGATGATGGCCCATGGGTCATGAAAGATTTCCGACTGATGCCGACCTTGCCGGATGAAAATATAAAAGGGCGACATAATGATATAACAAAGTAATTTGGAGGTATTTATTATGTTTGAACTTTCTCGCAGAAACAATAATCAACAGGTCAATGCATTTAATCCGTTCCGTGAAATGGAAGAGTTTGAAAGAAACTTCTTTGCCGATCCCTTTGGCAGCTTCTTCAGCAACAACGACCTTGCAGAGTTCAAGACCGATGTGATGGACGAGGGTGACCATTATCTGCTGGAGGCTGATCTCCCCGGCTTTGATAAGAATGATATCCATCTGGATCTGCAGGGCGACAACCTGGTCATCCAGGCCGAGCGCCACAGCAATGCAGAAGAGAAGAACAAGGACGGTAAGGTGGTCCGCATGGAGCGTTCCTATGGCTCCTACAGCCGTCAGTTCAATGTGTCTGAGATCGATACAGACAACATCAAAGCTGCTTATGATAACGGCGTGCTGAAGCTGACCCTGCCCAAGAGAGCAGTCGTACAGCCTGAATCCAGAAGACTGGAAATTGAGTGAGCATGAGCTGATCGGGTGGTATGCATCTAAAATAGAAAGAGCCTCTTGCAAATTAAGCAAGAGGCTCTTTTTTGATACTTTGCTATTGTAAAGCGGTAAATAGAACGGTATAATAGCCCCATATTCCTTCACTCAACCAGCCGTTGAGTGAAAAATCCCTGTTTGGTTGTGCGATTCGGGGGAAATTCAACCCCTGAGCCATTCAGCTTCGGATTTTCGGATGGTATAGTAAAGCTACCAACTGAAAGGAGCATACGATTATGGAAACAACATTAGGTAAAAGAATTGCAATGCTGCGCCGGCAGAAGGAACTGAAGCAGGATGATCTGGCACAGATGCTGGATGTGAGCCCGCAGGCAGTCAGCAAGTGGGAGAACGATCAGACCTGCCCGGATATCAGTCTGCTTCCGAAGCTGGCGCAGATTCTGGGCGTAACCGTGGATGAGCTGCTGTCCGGAAAAACCGCCGCTATGGAACCTGCTGTCCGGATCCTTCCGCCGGAAGAGCGCAAGGACATCAAGGAAATGTTACTCCGCATTGTTGTGGATTCTGCGGATGGGGACAAGGTTCGTGTAAATCTGCCTCTGGCTCTGGTGCAGGTTGCGCTGGATACGGGGCTTGGAATGCCTCAGCTGTCCGGTAATGATGTGCTGAAGAGTATTGACCTGAATCAGATCATGGAGCTTGTTCGCCAGGGTGCCATCGGAAATCTGGTAGAAGTGGAATCGGCTGACGGAGATGTGGTTCGCATTTTTGTGGAGTAAGCCATGAAAATTATCGTGAATGACAAAGAAGGAACCAATTTGCATCTGGCTTTTCCTACGGGACTGATTTTGAATCGTCTGAGTGTGCATTTCATGTCAAAAGGACTGGCGAAAAAAGGGGTGCCTATGACGCGCGGGCAGATGCTACCTATGATTAAGGCGCTGAATCAGTTCAGGCGCAGCCACAAAGACTGGAAGCTGGTGGAAGTCCAAAGCGCTGACGGGGAGTATGTCGAAATCATATTATAGTTCCGCGATATTTTGGCATTTCTTGGAATGAGCAATCATTTGTTGATTGTTGATGAAAAAGGATAAACAGCATAGAAATCATGTGTTGTCCGGACTGATAAATTGAAATATAAATCCAAAGCGGTAAGGAGTTTTCCTTGCCGCTTTTCTTATTGCAAAATTTTGTGTTGACAGAACTGTATCAACTGTATATAATGCGAATATACAGTTAAGGAAGGAGCGATGATTTGAACATTCTAATTGATAATAAAAGCGGCACACCCATTTATGATCAGATTTACACCCAGATCAAAAATCAGATCATTAGCGGAGCCTTGCAGGAAAACGAAATGCTGCCTTCGATTCGGGGACTTGCCAAAGACCTGAGAATCAGCTTTATCACCACGAAACGGGCGTATGAAGAGCTGGAAAAGGATGGATTCATCTATACGATTCAGGGTAAAGGCTGTTATGTTGCCCCCAAAAATGTGGAGCTGCTCCGGGAGGAGAACCTGAAAAAGATCGAAGAGCATCTGGACGAAATCGTAAAGCTTGCAGCTTCCTGCAATCTAAGCAAACAGGATATTCTGGATATGGTTAATTTTAGTCTGGAGGAACAGATATGAATGCACTTGAAATCAAAAATCTGTCAAAATCCTTCTCGGATTTTCGGCTGGATCATCTGAATCTGACACTGCCCAGCGGCTGCATCATGGGCCTGATTGGTGAGAATGGAGCCGGAAAGAGCACCACAATCAAGCTGATTCTGGATTGTCTTCACAAGGACAGCGGCTCGATTACAATTTTGGGCCGTGACAATCAGGATGATATCCGCCTGACCAAAGAAGATGTGGGTGTTGTGATGGATGAGGCGGGAATTCCCGACTGCCTGAGCGCCAAGCAGGTGGGAAAAATTATGGCGCTGACATTCAGGAACTGGGATGCCGATACCTATGCAGCGCTTATCCAAAAGTTTTCCATTCCGATGGATAAACCGTTTAAGGATTTTTCCCGGGGAATGAGAATGAAGATTGGCATCGCCATTGCCATGTCTCACAAGGCAAAGCTGCTCCTGCTGGATGAACCGACCAGCGGCCTTGATCCGGTGGTTCGTGATGAAGTAGTAGAGATGTTCAGTGATTTCACAAGAGATGAGAATCACTCCATTCTGATTTCCTCTCATATCGTCAGCGATTTGGAGAAGCTGTGCGACTATGTGGCGTTTTTACATAAGGGAAAACTGCTGCTGTGTGAGGAAAAGGATCTGCTTTTAAGCGAGTATGGAATCCTTCACTGCACGGCGCAGCAGCTGCAGGAGCTTGACCCGGGCGCAATCAAGTATCAGAAAGTAAATGCCTACGGTGTGGAGGCCATGGTGCTGCGCAATGCAGTACCTGCTTCTATGGTGCTTAGTCCCATCAGTATTGAGGAACTGTTTGTGTTTATGGTAAAGGAGGCCAGATAAAATGAAGGCTTTGTTGCTGAAAGATTATTATATGCTGAAGAAATACGGTAAGGCATTTTTGGTGATTGAGCTGGTTTTTCTGCTGCTTTCCCTGATGCCCAGCGATAATATGTTTTTTGTGTACTATCCGTGTATGCTTTGCGGTATGATTCCGGTATCCTTGATGTCATATGATGAAAAGAATAAATGGGATGCATACTGCAGTGTACTTCCGTATACCAAGGCGCAGATTGTTTCTGCAAAGTATATCGTTGGGCTGATTATTCAGGTTTTGCTTTTGGTGATCACCGGTATTACTCAGGCGGTCAAAATGAGCATGGAAGGCGGCTTTAATCTGAGTCAGTTTCTGCTGATAATGACGATTCCTGTGATTATAACCTGTATTTCCTCTGGCGGATGCCTGCCGTTTCTGTTCAAGCTTGGCGTGGAGAAAGGCAAAGCTGCCTATTTTGGTATGGTTGGCGTTTGTTGTGCAGGCAGTGCCATTGCGGCCCAGCTGATGGGTCTGAATACCAAAATTGAAGTGGGATTTGGTTTGATGCTGTTTGTTGTTGTGCTTGCAGCCATAGGCCTGTATGCACTGTCCTGGTATCTTTCCATCAGATTTTACGAAAAGCGGGAAATCTGCTAAATCAGATGACCGTATAAAAATGACCCGTCCGGCTCCAATTCAGGAGTCTGGACGGGTTCTTTTCATGCGTAAATCTTAGTCGTCAAAGGAGAATGTGAAAACAGCGCTGGGATCATCGAAGTTTTCGTTGGACACCCACATCATGGTTTTGTCTGTCATATTGTATACGACACTATGTACGGTGCATCCGTTCTTGTCATCGTTACTCCAGTTCCGTCGGCCCACAATCTGCAGAATATCCATGGCGGCCTGTTCATCTTTTACAATGCCGTTGGTTCTGTTCAGCTCTTCATAGATTCTGGTGTAACGGTCAAGACCCTTTTGTTCTTCGGCAGGGGAGTCGCTGTAATAGTCGGGCTGGATGATAAAGTTGGTGATGACCTGGTAATCGGTTGCGCCTTCCATCTGTCCAATGTGGGAATCAGCATCGTTGTAGGTCACGACCAGTTCTCTCTTGGAGCCGTCGTTATCGGTTACATCGGTTCCGGCAACCCATTCAAGAATCGCACTTTTTCCGGTAGAATCCGCCACCATATAGTGATAGGAGGTATTTGCGGAGTCGTGCAGGTCATATGCAGAAGCAATTTCCACGGCTTCTTCTACGCTGTCTGCGTAATCGAGAATCAGCCGAAGCAATGTGGTGGAGGTGAAATCAGGCTTGTCTGTGTCTTGATTGGTGGGTACTGTTTTTTCTCCGCCCTGATAAGTCATATAGATACCGCAGCTCACGCCGGCATCGTTAATGCCATCCAGAGGGGCATAGGTTGCTGCCAGAGTGGTGACTCTGTCCATGAGACCGCCCAGATTCTTCTCTACATCAATTCCCAAAAACTGCAGGTCAACCGAGGAGATAGAGGCATGACGGCCTTCATTTTTCTCTGTGAAGACAATGTAGGTGTTTGTTTTGGAAAAATCGTAGTTTCGGCCCAGCAGAGCATCGCCGTCTTCGGTTTTTGCGGTAAAGGAAGAACATCCGATTTCCGGATTGGAAATATTGATATTGAGCAGGCCCTTTGTGATTTTGCTGGTAACAAATTGAATCAGTTCCTCATCGCTTTTTACACCGCCCTGGGCGACGAAGTCATCCAGATAGAATCCACCCTTGACATGCATGGTGTAAACGGCACCGTCAAGATGTGCGTCATTGCGATCCCGGATCAGTTCAATACTTGCCAGGGTAGAGATTTCGTTGTGCCAGAGTGCATATACGGTGATACCCAGAGCGAGCACCAGTGCGCAAAGAACCGCGGCAATTCCCAGGATGATCTTCTTTCCCCGCGACATTCGCTTCTTAGTCTGTTCCATAGTTGCAATTCCTCAACTTTCCTTTTTGTATATAAGCGAAATTCTGAAAACCTTAATAGAGGGTTTTAGAAAACCTGTGCGTTATCCTATCATATGAATCCCAATCCGTCAAGGGTTTTTGAAAACTCTATGAAAGGTTTCGATTGACAATTTCGGATTTACGCCTATAATAAGGACTATGGATACTAAGATTAAACTTGCTTTGGCAGACTCTGTGCGGGGATTTCACCTGCCGAGATATTCCGAACTGCCAAATGTTGGGCTCTATTTAGAGCAGACAGTCAAATATATCAATCAATGCCTGAAACCTCTGGGATGTATTGAAATTACCGGTTCCATGGTTCGCAACTATGTCAAACAGGGCTTCGTGGACAATCCCGTTCACAAGATGTACGATGCAGATCATATCGGATACCTGATCTGTATTACCATTTTGAAACAAGTGGCCCCTCTGGAAAATGTCAGCAAGCTGTTCTTGCGGCAGCGGGAAGTATACACCAACCAGGTTGCGTACGACTATTTTTGCATGGAGATGGAAAATATTCTGTTCGCCCGTTTCGGACTGAAGGATTCTGTGGATGATATCGGAGTGACCTCCTCCATTGAAAAGGAGATGCTGAGGAGTGCAATTACCGCCGTTTCTCATATGATTTATTTGAATGCCTGCTTCCAACAATTATCTCAGGAATGAACAAAAGCAGAAGCGTGTGATGGCTAAACCATACGCTTCTGCTTTCTTTATTGACTGCTTTAGAAACAAAGAAAATCAGGGCCTTCGGCTGTGTCGAAGACCCTGATAGTTTTATTTATGGGTTATGCGATTGTGAATGAATTCAGCTTAATTCTGCTCACGGCGCTTTCTCAGACTCAGCGCAGCACCTGTTGCAGCAACCGCAATCAGGAACATCCAACCCATGGGATTGGCGGTGTCTCCGGTGGCGGGAGTTGCGGGCTTTACAGGCTTGGGCTCAGTGGGCTTCGTGGGCTGGGGATTGGTGGGTTCGGGGTTAGTAGGCTTAGGCTCAGTGGGCTTTGTAGATTCGGGCTCGGTGGGCTCGACAGGCTTGACGGGGTCAGCTTCTTTCTCGAACACAGCAGAAACTGTGAGATCACCGGTTACTACGGTGTCAGCAGTTACTGCATTGCCGTTCTGATCCTTCCAGCCCTTGAATACATAGCCTTCACGCACAGGATCTGCGCCGAAGGAAGGAATGGTAGTTCCGGTCAGGACAGAGAAGTGGACATCAGCGAATACTTCACCATTTACGCCATCGGTGAAGACGACATCATGATAGGTGTCCTCGTCGTCTGCAATGCCGTTGTGATTGCGGTCTTCCTTCCAGACAGCGGTATAAACAGCATTGTCAGTTACTACATCAGCTACATCCGGAGTCCAGCCGGCAAAGATATAGCCTTCGCGGTCGGTTGTTCCGGGGAATGCAGGAGTCTTGGTGTCGGTAAGAAGATCACTGAACACGCGGTTTCCAAAGACGGAGCCGTCAGCACCATCGGTATAGGTGACGCAGAAGTGAGCTTCGTCCTTGTCGGCAATGCCGTTGTTGTTCTCATCCTTATACCAGACGGCATTGTAGATGATGTCGCTGGTCACAGTGTTGGAGACCACGGGGTCCCAGCCAGCGAACACTTCGCCCTCACGAGCGGGGTCATCGCCAAAGGCAGGGGTGGGCATACCGGTCAGGATGTTTTCATGCACCTGAGCCTCAAAGACGGGGTCGCCGGGATGCAGGCCTGCATCGGAGTAGATGACAGTGTAGTGAGGCTCGGTGGCATCATCAATGTCATTGTGGTTGAAGTCCTCGAACCAGGTGGGATGGATGGTCATGTCATTCTTTGCAACGGTGTCGCCGGTTACGGGATTGCCGTTTTCATCAAACCAGCCTGCAAAATCGTGATTTTCATCCTTCTCAGGAGCGGCAGGCAGCTTGTCACCGATAGGCTTGTTCTGCTCGACCTTGATGGTCTCGGTAGAATCGCCCAGATCCACGGTGATGGTTACGGCAGGTACGAGAACCGGGTATGCGGTTACTTCAGAAGAGGGGACAAACTCGGCGCTGAGTCGGTCACCGGTGCCGTTTTTCTCGGTATTCCAGCCCAGGAACAGCTGGTTTGCTTCTTCGTTCACGACAGGAATCTGAGCATCTGTCAGAGCACTGCCGTCCTTTACATATGCATACTGATTGTTGTAGGTTTTACCGGGGTAGTAGTACATGATGGTGTGGCTGCCTTCTTCACGAAGGTACAGACCGTTCCACTGAACATCATATCTGCTGAGTACCTTGGATACATCAGCATTCGGGCGGGACTGGTGCATATAGGCTTCCAGAGCGCCCTGAGGCACAACGACAACAGACTGGCCACTGAGACGGTCGGCATTGCTGTTAACGCCCTCGAATGCGTTTCTGTTTACAGTGGGGGGAGTTGCAGCCTTGATGGTAATGACGGTGCCGCTCTTGTTGCCGCTGCGGACAATACCAAATTTGATATTGCCAATGGTCTTGATGGTTTCGGGCAGAGTGAGTTTTCTCAAGTTGTCAGTGTAAGCAAAGGAACCTTCCTCCAGAGTTTCGACAGCATTCAGTGTCAGGTTCCGCAGCTCACGGTCCATGTGGAACGCATATTCACCGATGGTCTTTGCCTTGGGCAGGTTCAGAGTCTTCAGCCACTGGAAACCGCTCAGAGAGCTTGCACCGACGGTAACAACATCGGGCAGGTCGATCGTTTCAACGGAGTCAGACTTGATTGCGCCTTCTCTGACTTCGGTAATACCACTCAGAGTCAGGGTAGTCAGAGCGCCCTTGCTCCAGCCGTCGGGCTTATTCTTGAAGTCAAATGTAGCAACGCCGGTTCCCAACACTGTGGTGGGCTGACCGTTGTCATCCAGCAGCTTCATGGTCTCGCTGACATTCAGAGTCATGTCAGTCATCCATCTCAGGTCGCTCTTGATGAAGTCCCGGTCTGCCTTGGTCAGTTCACCGGAAACAAATTCCAGATGGGTGACATCCTCGGCAGCAACGCCGGGACGGGCAATCAGAGCTTTCAAACTTGCACCTTCCACGGTGGTGCCGTTGACCTTTGCAACGAGGGCCACAGCATCAGCAAAGATGGGATATACTTCAATTTCCTTGTAGAACGGATAGCGACTGTCGGGTTCGCTGGGATATCTGGGAAGCTCAGAAGGCTTCATCTGCTCGTTGACCCAGACTCCGGTACCATCTCTCTTGGTGTTCCAGCCCTTGAGCATTTTGCCTTCGGGAATGGTAGTAGTGGGAATCTGCTCAGCTCTGACAGTGGCGCCTTCCTTGACATAGGCGAACTTTACATTCCAGGATTCTTTAGTGTTATAGAACTTGATTGTATGGCTTTCGTCTTCACGCAGCCACAGCTCCTTCCACATAGCCTCATTTTTGTCGAGGAACTTGGATGTATCGGCATTCGGGCGAGACTGGTGCACATAGGTTTCCAGAGCACCCTGAGGAACTACGACAACGCCGCCGTTTACATTCTGGAAGGCACGGCCGTCTGTAGTGGGGGGAGTTGCAGCGTTGATGGTAATGACGGTACCGCTCTTGTTGCCGCTGCGGACAATACCAAATTTGATATTGCCAATGGTCTTGATGGTTTCGGGCAGAGTGAGTTTTCTCAAGTTGTCAGTGTAAGCAAAGGAACCTTCCTCCAGAGTTTCGACAGCATTCAGTGTCAGGTTCCGCAGCTCACGGTCCATGTGGAACGCATATTCACCGATGGTCTTTGCCTTGGGCAGGTTCAGAGTCTTCAGCCACTGGAAACCGCTCAGAGAGCTTGCACCGACGGTAACAACATCGGGCAGGTCGATCGTTTCAACGGAGTCAGACTTGATTGCGCCTTCTCTGACTTCGGTAATACCACTCAGAGTCAGGGTAGTCAGAGCGCCCTTGCTCCAGCCGTCGGGCTTATTCTTGAAGTCAAATGTAGCAACGCCGGTTCCCAACACTGTGGTGGGCTGACCGTTGTCATCCAGCAGCTTCATGGTCTCGCTGACATTCAGAGTCATGTCAGTCATCCATCTCAGGTCGCTCTTGATGAAGTCCCGATCTGCCTTGGTCAGTTCACCGGAAACAAATTCCAGACGGGTGACTTCTTTGGCAGGAATGTTGGACAGTGCGATGATATCAGCCAGACTTGCGCTGGCAAATTCGGTTCCGTTAACCTTTGCGGTCAGGACAACAGGTTTCGGTTCAGGCTTTTCGGTTGCAGCCAGGGTATAGGGCTGGGCAATCGCAGGAATGGTAAAGGTGATTTTGCCGTCTGAGGTAACACCTGCGACATTTTTTCCATCCTTGCCGGTGCAGGTCCAGTTCTGGGTGGAAGCATCCAGCTCGATTACTGCGTCGCGGCCTTTCAGAAAATACTGCTTGGTTCCGTCCGGGGAGGTCACAGTATAGAAGGTTTCTGCGGCGATAGTCTGGGTGTTGGCCTTGTTAGTATTATTGTTCACGCTATGCTTGGGCAGATAAAATACATCGAATTTATCGCCGGGAGCGTTTGCAGCGCTGGTCTCCTTATGATTGATGGCAGCAGCGTAGATTTCGCCGTCGGCTGCTTTTGCGGGCTCAGCCCAGATAGTAGCGTCATTCCAGTCGGTGTGCAGGAACAGCTTTCCACCGGCGGTCAGATCAGCGGCTTTGAACCCCAGTTTTCCATAAACGGATTCCAAAGTTGCAGTGTCGATGCACTGACGATTCTCAATCCAGTAAGTGGTAACATTGCTCTTACTTTCCACGAGAGTCAGTGCGTTGTCAATGTAGGCATAGAACTGCACGGTACGGTTGGTCAGCCGTTCGGTAGCTGCATTGGCAGCGACCTCCAGAGCAGCGGTTTCTGCCACGCTCTCTTCTGCAATGGCGGTCTGACTCTCCTGTGCGTTCTGCGTGGAGACGGGGTTATCTGCAGCAAAGACCGGCATCACGCAGCCCATGGCAATAACGACCGTCAACAAACCAGAGAGCAGTCTCTTTTTCATTGAATACATCATTTTTCCTCCTAGTTCTTTTGTAAGTTAGGGAACCGTTCTAAGGCCTTTTGAACAGTTCTCGACAGTGCCCTAAAACTTCCAGTCAACCTCCTCGTCTTTTTCAGGCAATGTGCATCTGGTTGGTTATGATTTTGCAGCCCATCCAGTGTAAATCTATTGTACAAATATTTCAGTTATAATGAAAGAGGAAATAGGGAATTGAAAAAAATATATCGATATACATAATTTCTTATACTTCAATTTATGCAATTTGTCAGCATACAGTGTCGAATTTGAAACAATTAATATTATTTTAGATAAAGCCTTACGGGAGGGTGGTAACAGAATAGCTGACGGTATTCTGCCAGAAGCGTTTTTAGATTTATTTGGATGAGGATGTGTGCCATAAATGCTGATAATAGCCGGAAATATGCGGGTGAAAATTGTGGATAACAATATCTTGACAGAAGCCGGTTTTAGGTATAAACTTAACGATGTTAATTAACGGTGTTAAGTTTTAAGGAGGGATGCGTGTGCAAATTGACTGGGTGGATATGATCCATTATCAGCAGCAAGTGCAGAAGATCACACGAATGCTGCTTCCGCTAAAACAGTCAGATCTGACGGTGAGTGAGTGTGAATTGCTGGCATGGATCTACTTAGGCAAGGAACAGAACACGCCTTTTTTGCTCAGCCAGAACAGCGGAATGAAAAAAGAAGCTGTAAGTCGATGCCTGAAAAGCCTTTGTGAGAAAAACTGCATTCGTAAGGAAAAACAGCCTGACGATGAACGCAGCTACAAGATTTATCTGACAGACACCGGCATCTCAAAACTGCAGAAGGGTTATGAAACAATTTTGCAGCCTTTTTATGATTTGTGGCGGAGCACCGGTACAGATTTTGAAGAATTTTTAAAGTGTGCGGACAAAATCGTCTCACATCTGGAAAAGGAATAGGAGTGACAGAAACATATGAAATTCTACGACGCTTTACAGATGGATCCGTCTGTCTTAAAAAAGAAAATTGCGCTATGCCAAACCCGTCAGGAGAAACTTTACTACTGGTTTGCAATGGCACTGCGTTCCCTGCTGACCGTGGCATTTGCAATTGTATTTATCAGCACACTGGCCAAGCTCTTTGGTCAGGAGAACTCGCCCATGGCTGTGGCGCTGTTCTGTATTCTGCTGGGAATCCGTTTTGTAAACTTTGAATACTGTATCGGCGATTCGATGATCAATCTGGCGGTTGCTTTTGCGATCCTGCTGCTGGCACCGACTATTGTTACGATCGTTCCGTCCTTTGCGGTGGTGTTCATCCACTTTGTGAGCTTTTTTGCACTGCTCTATATCACTTCTCAGAGACCGGAGCTGGGCAACGGCGGCCTGTTTAACTTTGCTTATATCTATCTCGTGGGCAATCCGGTCCATGGTGAGGCGCTGGGCAGAAGAGCACTGCTGACACTGGTGGGATATGTGATTTGCGGAACAATCCTGTTTGCAAAACACCGCCATATGCATAAGGGTGCCCGTTTTGCCCATGTAATCAAGAGATTTGACCTGAGTAACATGGCACACCTGTGGCAGCTGCGTATGGCTGTGGGTGTCAGCATGGTACTGACTGCCGGACAGCTGTTCGGTGTTAAGCGCTTTATGTGGATGGGATTTGCATGTGCATCGCTCCTGTCTCAATATCCTTACAACGCAAATATGACCCCTCGTTTCTGGCAGCGTATTGTGGGCGTTGTAGCGGGATCCGGCCTGTACTACATCATTGCGATGATCTTGCCGGAATCTCTGCATCCGATGATGGGACCTTTCGGCGGTTTCTGCCTGGGCTTCTGCACAGATTACCGATTCAAGACAGCCATCAATTGCTTTGGTGCACTGATGATGGCATCGGGTATTTATGGAACCCAGGGTGCCGTCGTCCTGCGTATTGAAGATACCATCATGGGTGTCATTTTTGGTTGGGTGATTGCAGTACTGTTCCATAAACTTGTTGGTAGCAGATTTACCAATGAAGAAAAGGCCACTGCCTGAAACATATAATCGAAAGCTTAATCGCTGTTAAAAGCAGCCGGAAAGTACTTCTCTTTCCGGCTGCTTTTTTGAATTCCAAAAGAAACCTCAAAGAGGCGTGAGAATGCATCAAAATCTGTGAAATAGCGTGATTAATGTGCTCAAATAATTTGATTATTTTTTCAAAACTACAATTTGGTACTTGCCATTGCTTTTCCTCTTTGACCGTAATATGTTGGCACAGCTGCTTTGAAAGCAGAAGTTCTTCGTCTGCGGTTTTTGCGGAACACGCATAGACACTTTAGTAAATCTGAATTATCTCAACAGATTGCCTTAGTAAAATCAGAATACGGATTTCCGGGTAATTGAAAGATTGATAATGATGTGCTATTATGTCGTTAACTTCTACTAGCCGTTACAGGCATCTTGATGATTTTTAATACGGCGGGGGGATATTGCTGTTTTTATGACAGGGACACCTGTTTCCTAAAAACTCAGGAGGATTTATATGAAAAAGACCGATTTGCCAAACGATGATATGTGCAACGATCCTGAGCTTCTTCAAAAAGCTGAGGATGCTGAATTTCGGATAAAAGTTATTTCTTCTATCATTGTTATGATCGCTATTATTATCATTGTTATTGCAGGAAAATTTGTTGTAAAACAGGTAAGTAGGCTTTTTAATGAAGAATCTGTTCCTGTTGAAGAACTGAATCCTGAAATCAAGATGGATCTTGATACAGACACCATCATCACCGAAGATGAACTAAAGGAATTGAATGAATCATTGGATGATATACTCGAAGATTTCACTGAAAGCAACAATGAATCTATGCCTTAATCTATAACTTTAAGCCAAGAGAACGCAATGAATAGCTGTAACAACACGCTTATAAGACACGAAAAAAGACTCTCCTATATTATTATAGAAGAGTCTTTTATTTTTTATATTATTATCGGTTCTTGGATTTGAGATCTTCCAATGCTGCTTCCGGTTCCTCTCTCAATCGTACCAGCAGTTGATATGCCTCCACCTCCGTCAGATGATAGGTTTCCACCAGCTTTTCTGCTGTATAACCTTGTTCCGTCACCTTGTTTCCTCTTTCCTGCTCCATTCGATGATAGCGCTGAAAACACTGGAATTCATCAAAGATATCTTCATATTCGGAAAACCGTGCAACCACATTTGCGGCCTTATTCTCTGAATATCCATATACACGCTGAATGAAGCGCCGCATTAAGTCGCTATCCGTACTTGCATGCGCCGCCGCAGCCATCTTTATATCAAATTTCTTCTTGATATATTCTACCAGACTATCTTCATCTTCCCGTTCTTCTGTGTGCCAAATGCGTCCGATATCATCATCTGCTGTTATAAAAAAGATATACTTTCCATCCTTGTGCACTACTCCCCAGCGCTTAGGCATTGCAAGCCAATCTCCCCGATACTTAAACCGGCTCTCAGTCAAATCTTCCGCCTCTATGTAACATGGCAGTGCATTTTTGAACGGTTCGTTTTCCAGCTTTTTTCTGTATTCATCTAATTTCATAACTTTCTCCTTCTTTTCTATGGTGATTTTTCAATCAGTCTTTATCATTATGCGCAAGTCGCAGTTACGATTGTATTGGATCCCTGCTAGAGGGACACCGACAATGAATCAGATAGTAAAGTGCTTCATTAACCCCTTCACTTTGCGCTTACTTCATAGCTAGGCTTCCCTTGGAGGCTCATAAGGGCAAATACAAGGGAAGAAAGTTATCACAGAGCGTGGCAATTGGGAAATTAGTGTGGATATATTATACTGGAGAATTTTAGAATGGACAAGTATGTTTATGACGAGAGTAATGGCCTTCTTCGGCACCGCAGATTTTGCTGTTGTGTCAAATCGTCATTTCTTTATCCTGAGTTTGCTTAATACTATAAAAACTTCGGTGTTTTACCAGAACAGACGATAACCACAGTAAACAGCGGGGCAGGAGAAAGAGCAAAACCAAATGAAGTTAAAAACGGGACTTGAAGCGTTTGTTTCAAGTCCCGTTTTTGTAAATCACAATCAAACAAAGGAAAGAGGGCCTGATGATCTCATAGTACCGATGCCGAAGCAGAAAGCCTTCCGAGTTGTTCGACCGGTCGCCGGAAATATCCTTGTATGCGCTGCGATTATTCGACATTTGAAAATGCTGCCATGCATTCCAGCTATATCCGTCTCAAGAAGATTCCGGAAAAAAATCCAATGCATCCATTTTATCATGAATGTTTATGCAATCATGACGGATGCACCAAACGCGTTATAGAATCACTGACGATATCGAAAATAATCGTATAAATCATCTGTATAGTTTGTTTTATACATATATAACTAATAAAAATGCAGAATTAATGATAATATACAGCGATATATGACTATACATACATAAAATGTGCATATCAAAAAAGGGAAAACAGAAGACGCAATTGTACAAAAAGCTAAATTTCATAAAGCTTATTGACAATGCATAAATACACGCCTATAATGCATTTATATTCTTCGAAACAAAGAATGATTGTTTTACAAATAGGGAAGGAGATTATAGCAATGAAAAAGGTAATCGCATTGGTATGTGCGGCATTGTTGACCGCAGGACTGGCTGGCTGTGGAGGGTCGTCATCAGGACAGGAGGTTCCATCACAGGAACAAAGCGCAACACCCACATTGGATGCCATCAAGGAAAAGGGAGTTTTAACCCTTATGACAGCCACTGGTTTTCCTCCCTTTGAGTATTTGGGAGCAGATGGCCAGCCTGCGGGTGTTGACATTGATGTAGGTAAGATGATTGCCGATGAGCTGGGCGTGGATTACAAAGTCCTGGACATGGATTTCAGCCTGCTGGTGGATGCACTGAAAAGCGGAAAGGGCGACATCATTGCCGCCGCTATGACGGTTCGTGGAGACCGTGCCACTCAGGTAGATTTTACAAATACCTACGCCCAGGCGGGACAGGTGGTGCTCCTGCCGGCTGACAGCCCGATTACCGATGTCGAAATGCTGAAAAGCGGCGAGTACACCGTTACGGTACAGGCCAACACAACCGGTGATATTTATACACAGGAAGAGTTGGGGCTCACAGACCTGCTGCAGTTCAAAAATGCTGTAGAATGTGCCGCTGCACTGGCTGCCGGTAAAGCAGATGCAGCCGTACTGGATAGTGTGGCAGCTAAGAGCTTGGTTAAAACCTATGATGGTAAACTGAAAGTACTGGATGAGATGGTTACCAAGGAAGACTATGCGATGGCTATCGCTCCGGGTCATGAGGATCTGGTGGAGTTTGTCAATACAGTGATCGAGAAAAATAAAGATACCATTACAAAGCTGATTGAACAGCATGAAGCGGCAGCTGAGAACTGAACCGTTGTGTGAGTTTTCTCACCGTGCAAAGAGGGGATGAGGAAATTTGGAAGAATTCTGGAATCAATTGGTAGTCTCCGGGCAAAAAGTGCTGGAAGATATTTATATGGCTACCATCTATCAAAACCGCTGGCAAATATATCTTCAGGGCTTGGAAAATACACTGCTGATTACCGTGTGTGCCCTGCTGATCGGTATTCTGCTGGGATTGTCGGTGGCACTGCTGCGTGTGTGGTGTGGGCCGAAAAAGAACCTGCTGCAAAAGTTGGTGAGCGGAGTATGTACGCTGTACACGACCGTCATTCGAGGAACGCCTGTAATTGTACAGCTGCTGATCTTATACACGGTAGCACTGGCCAGTGCGGAAGGACTTGTGGTGTGCATTGTGGGCTTCGGCATCAATTCGGGTGCCTATCTGGCTGAGGTGGCGCGCAGCGGCATCAGCTCGGTGGATTCCGGGCAGATGGAAGCAGGTCGCAGCCTGGGCTTGAGCTATGGAATCACAATGTGGCACATCATACTGCCCCAGGCGGTGAAAAATATCCTGCCTGCGCTGTTTAATGAATTTATTGCTCTGCTGAAAGAAACCAGTGTGGCAGGCTATATTGCGGTACGAGATCTGACAAAAGCAGCCGACGGAATTCATGGACTTACCTTTAACAGCGTTCCGCTGTATCTGGCAGCGCTTGTCTATTTGCTGCTGGTAATCGCTATCACAGCGGTACAAAAACAGGTGGAGAGGAGGATGGCAAAAAGTGATCGAAATTAAAGGCCTT
>JAHHRV010000001.1 GCA_020025595.1 Oscillospiraceae bacterium | reverse complement strand
AGATCACTGCTCTCGTTGAGGAAGTTAAGGGCCTGACCGTTCTGGAGCTGTCCGAACTGGTTCACACCCTGGAGGATGTTTTCGGCGTTTCCGCCGCTGCTGCTGCTGTCGCTGCTCCCGCTGCTGGCGCTGCTGCTGAGGTTGAAGAGAAGACCGAGTTTGATGTTATCCTGAAGAGCGCTGGCGCTTCCAAGCTGAACGTCATCAAGATCGTTCGTGGCGCTACCGGCCTGGGCCTGAAGGACGCTAAGGACCTGGTTGACAACTGCCCCAAGACTCTGAAGGAAGCTATCTCCAAGGAAGACGCAGAGAAGCTGGCTGCAGAGCTGAAGGAAGCTGGCGCAGAGGCCGAGATCAAGTAATTTATCTCTACCAAGTGCATACAACAGCCGTCAGGAAACTGGCGGCTGTTTTCATATCCTTTTGTTTGTGTTATAAGGAGGTATTATGAACTCCATCTTCTTTTTATCCTCTCCCCTGAATGATTTCGCACATCAGATAGATTGGCTTACCACATTGAAAATTGCCGGTATCCTCGCTCTGATCATCTTTGCCGCGGGAGCCATTTTGCGTGCAATCTTTGGAAAGGGCTCCAGTCTGACACGCAGCATTTCCGCTACACTCAATATTCTGCTCATCTACGCAACAGCCATTGTTCTGTATTGCTACTTCCCCAGCCTCAGATCCTGGCTGGACACACTGCCCTTTATTACACTTACCCCAGATCATTTCTTCATCTGGGGGCTTTCCGGCCTGCCGGAGCTGATCTTTTATCCTGCAATTTTACGGCTGGCTGTGCTGGCTTTCTTTGTCAATATGCTGGAAGCCTATCTGCCCCAGGGACGCAATCTCGTCAGCTGGTATCTGTTTCGCCTGATCACCGGTCTGAGTGCATTCGCCCTTTACATTGGATTTTCCTATCTGGTTGATTCCTTTGCGCCGGACATCTTTGGCACCTGGGCCAAAACGATTATCCTGGGCTTCTGGGGAATCATTCTCCTGATTGCAGTTCTGAAGCTGTTGCTGAGTGCGGTGCTCGCAGTCATCAATCCTATTTTGGGTGCTTGTTACGCATTCTTCTTTACCAGCTTATTCGGCAAGCAGTTTTCTAAGGCGATCCTGACCACGGTCTTCATGGTTTTCATCGTCTACTACCTGAATCAGACTGGATTTACCCAAGTCTTTTTCGGGGATCTTTCCCTCGTAACATATGGCCCTGTCAGCATTATTTTGCTGGTGGTCCTGTACCTGTTTGGCAGGCTTTTATGATGATTTTTAAGACGCTGTGAACAAATTCACAGCGTCTTAAAATTTACAGTCCAGAATTATTCAGACTATACAAAATATTTCTTCATTTTACGACAATATTTTTTTCGTATTTTAATTATTATGTTTTACAAATGGGATATCATGTATTATAATAGGAAAGTAAAAAGCGTCTTAAAAAACGCTATCTTAGCTTGATTAGGAGTGTTGTTTATGAGCCGGATGTTTGGTACTGTTTCTATGGGTATCCGTGCTCCCATTATTCGAGAGGGAGACAACTTAGTAGATATCGTCGCCGATTCCATTCAGCAGGCAATGAAGTTCGACGGCCTGACCCCCCGTGATCGTGATGTGGTCGCAATGACCGAAGCAATCGTCGCAAGAGCACAGGGCAATTACGCCAGCGTTGACAATATTGCCGAGGATGTCCGTACCAAATTGGGCGGTGACACGGTTGGCGTCATTTTCCCCATCCTGAGCCGTAACCGCTTTGCTATTTGCCTGCGCGGTATCGCAAAGGGCTGCAAGAAGGTCGTTCTGATGCTCAGCTACCCTTCTGACGAAGTCGGCAACCATCTGATTGATTGGGACATCATGGACGAAAAGGGCATCAATCCCTACAGCGATGTTCTGACCGAAGATCGCTACCGCGAACTGTTCGGCTACACCAAGCACCCCTTCACCGGTGTTGATTATGTCGAGTACTACAGCAATCTGATCCGTGAGTCCGGCGCAGAGGTCGAGGTTATTTTTGCCAACGATCCCAGAGCTGTCCTCAACTACACCAAGAATGTCATCAACTGCGACATTCATACCCGCGCCCGCACCAAGCGTCTTCTGAAGGCAGCAGGTGCTGAGAAGGTCTTCGGTCTGGACGAGATCATGACTACCTCCATCAACGGCAGCGGCTACAATACAAAGTACGGCCTGCTGGGTTCCAACAAGGCTACCGAAGATACCGTTAAGCTCTTCCCCAGAGAAGAGTGCCAGGAACTGGTTCTGGCTATCCAGGCTCGCCTGCTGGAGATCACCGGCAAGCATATTGAAGTCATGGTCTACGGCGACGGCGCATTCAAGGATCCCATCGGCAAGATCTGGGAGCTGGCTGACCCCGTTGTCTCCCCCGCTTACACCCCCGGTCTGGAAGGTACTCCCAACGAACTGAAGCTGAAGTATCTGGCAGATAACGATTTTGCAGATCTGTCCGGCGAAGCTCTGCGTGACGCCATCAAGGAAAAGATTCAGCAGAAGGACGGCTCCAGCCTGGTTGGCAACATGGCAGCTCAGGGTACTACCCCCCGCCGCCTGACCGACCTGATTGGTTCTCTGTGCGACCTGACCTCCGGTTCCGGTGATAAGGGTACTCCTATCATCTACATCCAGGGTTACTTCGACAACTACACCAACGAATAATTCAAAAGAGCGAACCGAATTTTGGTTCGCTCTTTTTTACTGTCTGTTACCTGCAAAAACCCCGGAAGGCTTTGATACCTCCCGGGGTTTTCATTATACCTTTTCGATTGCCTCGATCACACCGGAAACGTTCTCGGTGGGAACGGTTTCCATCAGACCGGCATCGTAAGCCTCTGCAACGGCGGGATCAATAGGCAGACGGGCCAGAACAGGCAGGTTGAATTCCTTTGCAGCCTCGTCCACATGGCTCTTACCGAATACATTGATCTTCTTGCCGCAGTCAGGACATTCCAGATAGCTGTAGTTTTCTACCATGCCCAGCACAGGGATGTTCATCATATTAGCCATCTTCACAGCCTTGGCAACGATCATGGACACCAGATCCTGAGGGCTGGTAACAATGACAATGCCGTCAATAGGCAGGCTCTGGAAGACGGTCAGGGGCACATCGCCGGTTCCGGGAGGCATATCAACGAACATATAGTCCACATCTTCCCAGATCACATCGGTCCAGAACTGCTTTACAGCGCCTGCGATAACAGGGCCACGCCACAGAACGGGATCACCGGGGTTGTCCAGCAGCAGGTTGATGGACATCACCTGAATGCCGCTGCGGGTCAGGGCAGGATACAGGCCGTCCTGATCGGCACCCTGACATTCAGACACACCGAAAGCCTTCGGTGCAGAGGGGCCGGTGATATCGGCGTCCAGCACACCCACGCGCTTACCCTTGCGAGCCATCGCAACAGCCAGCATGGATGTCACAGTGCTCTTACCTACGCCGCCTTTGCCGGAAACAACGGCAATGACTTTTTTTACACTGGAATGGGGGTTCAACTTTGCCAGCAGGCTTTCTGCGGTACGATCGCCGCAGTCAGAGCTGGAACAAGAAGAACAGTTTCCATTACAAGAACTCATTTACAACGCTCCTTATGTCGGTAATCCGACTATTTTCTTAACATATTATAGGACAACCACCCAAGGCTGTCAACCGATATTATTCGATGGCAGCACTGGCCTCTTCCCACTGCTCCATCAGCTCCATCAGTGCCATTTCCGCTGCTTCCTTTTCTTCCAGTAGCCGGGTCAGCTCCTGATAATCCGCTGCAGCTGCATCGATCAGCGGATCAAACTCCGCAACCACCTGCTCCTGCTTTTCGATTTCCCGCTCCAGACGGCGAACCAGCTTTTCTGCATCCTTCGTACCGCCCTTGGGCTTTTCCTTTTTCTCTTTGACCGGTGCTGCAGGAGCAACCTTGGAGATTTTTTCAAACTCCTTCATGGAACGGTATTTTGCATAGCCGCAGGGATAATCCTTGATGGTGCCGTCCTCCAGCTCCCAGATCCGCTCAGCAAACTTCTCAATAAAATACCGGTCATGGGAGACAAACAGCAGCACGCCTTCAAATTCTTCGATGGCTGCTTCCACCCATTCTCTGGATGCAATGTCCAGGTGGTTGGTGGGCTCGTCGAGAATCAGCAGGTTGATCTTCTCATCCATCAGCATACACAGTCTCAGACGGGACTGCTCGCCGCCAGAGAGGTTTCCGACGGTCTTGAACACGTCGTCACCGGAAAACAGAAATGCGCCCAGACGGTCACGAGCCATCTGAGGAGAGCAGTTCTTTTCATACAGCATGGTATCGTAGAGTGTGCGCTCCGGATGGTCAAAATGGATGATCTGAGGAAGGTATCCCCATTTTACCGTAGGTCCAAACTGGATTTTACCGGTAAAATCCTCATCGCCAAGCAAACACTTGATAAAAGTGGATTTTCCGGTGCCGTTGTCACCCAACAGCGCAATGCGTTCTCCGCCCTCTACCCGAAGGTTGATATCAGAGAACAGCTGCCGCTGACCGAAGTGCTTTTCCATGTTTTTGACGGTAAACACCACATCGCCGGAAAAGCCCTTTTCGCCGAAGGTTGCTTTCATAGTTTTGTCCTTGGTGGGACGCTTCGTTTTCTCAATGCGGTCCATACGGTGCTGGATGGACATGGCTCTGCGGTACAGGGTACGGTTGTTGATGCCCCAGCCCTTCATACGCTCCATGGTGTAGCCCAGCTGCTTGAGCTTTGCCTGCTCCTGCTCGTACTGCTTCAGCTGCAGATTGAACCGAGCCTGCTTTTCATCAATGTAAAACGAATAGTTGCCGGAATAAAACTCTGCGTGACCATCGGAGATTTCAATAATGCGCTCTGCCACCTGATCCAGGAAGAATCGGTCATGGGAAATAGCAAGCACAGTCCCCTTAAAGGTGCGGATGTATTCTTCCAGCCACTCCACACTGCGCAGATCCAAATGGTTGGTAGGCTCGTCCAGCAGCAGGATATCCGTCTTTTCCAGCAGCAGGCGGGCAAGGTTCATCCGGGTCTTTTCGCCGCCGGAAAGGCTGTCAAACTCCTGCTGGCGCTGTTCCGGGGTAATGCCCAGGCCGTTGCAGACCTTGTCGATCTCCACATCGATTTCATATCCGCCGCCGGTGTAAAACCGGTTGGACAGGTCATCGTACTGGCGCAGAACAGAATCGTCACCGGAGGCCATCTCGCCTTCCAGCTGCTGCATCTTCTTACGGATGCTGTACAGCTCCCGGAAGGCACTGCGCAGCACATCTTCCACGGTGTAGCCCTCTGGGAATTTGGGAATCTGGGAAATCAGTCCCAGTTTTTTGTTTGGATTTACATATACTTCGCCGTCGTCATACTCCATCTCTCCCGTCAGGATTTTGAACAGCGTGGTTTTTCCGCAGCCGTTTCGGCCCAAAATCGCCACTCGTTCTCCCTCTTGTATGTCGAAAGACAGACCGTCCAACAGGTTTTCACCGATGACGAAGAATTTTATTAAGTTTTTAACCTGAATATCAATCATCGATTTGCTCCATCATCTTTTTCAATTCGTCTAAGCTGTATAATAAGTTTAACGCCTGGAGCAGTGCATTGGCACTCATATGCTCCGGCAGATTCAGTTTCTTCATCAGGGATTTTCGCCTTTGGTCGCTGCCGGCACAGCCGGACAGCCCCAGCGCAAACAGATCCTGCTTTGTAATTTCCTGATAGGAGCGAGCTGCGCTCTCCCCTTCTATGGTCGCTCCGGCACGGCGCAGGGAGTCAAGAATCACTTCCGGCGTCATTCCCTCCACGCCCAGCTTTCCTTCCTTGCCGGGGGCAGATTTTCGCTTTTCCTTGCCATAAATATCGGGGATGTAGGCGTGCTTGATATACTGGGGCGGAATCGCGCTCTTCAGAAAATTGCGGATCACAAAGCCTGCTCCGTCAGAGTCCGTAAAAACGATCAGGCCCCGGGTCTTTGCCACCCGCCGCAGAAGATTCAAGTTTTGTTTGTCCTTCATGATTCCGAATCCGGAGGTTTCCAGAATCGGCGCATCCACGATCTGCGACAGGGTGTTTTTATCGTATCTTCCCTCGACCACGATGGCTTCTTTGATTTTAACCATTTCGTGCCTCCTGCGCCAGCTGCAAAATCAGAAGCTCCAGCAGCCGCTCCTGTTCGTCGAAGGATGTCTTCATCTTATAGTCGGTTTCCAGAATCAGCTCCGATGCCCTGCGGCAGAAACGAGAGGAGAATTTGTGGGCCGCAGACATGGTTTTTCGGGCCGGGTAATCCTTCATTCCCGTCAGATGCATCAGTGCATCTGCATTTTTTCCTGCATCCATCAGCGTTCTGGCCGTGGAAATCCTGCGGAAATGGCTGCCCACTGCACCCAGAATTGCAATCGGCTCCTGCTGCATTTTGAACAGCTGCTGCAGCTTGTTCAGCGCCGCACCGTACTGGCCGCTGCCCAGCAAATCCGTCATCTGGAAAACCACCGCATCGAGGACCGGCTCTGTCACCGCATCAATATCCGCTTTGCAGATTTCGTCGGCACCGGAATAGGCTGCGATCTTCTTGATTTCTCCCTGCAGCGCCGTCATGGTTCCGCCGGTGATGTCGATCAGGTACACGCACAGATCGCCGGAAATACGCTTGCCGTAGGATGCAAAATGCCGACCGATCCAGGTCACCAGCTCCCGCTGGCTCTGCTTGGCAAATTCTACGATGGTTCCGTGCTTGCTTACCGCATCCCAGAGCTTTTTCTGGCGCTTGTCCGGCTTCCACGGAACAATTTCATAGGTAAACACCACAGTGCAGTATTCGGGGATATCCGACAATACCTCGATCATTTTTTCCCGGTCTGCCTCGTTCATTTTAAACAGGTCGATCTCATCCACCTGAACAAATGTCTTTTCCGCCATCATCGGCAGAGCCTCAACCGCGTCGGCAAAAGCCTGAACGCTGAAGGTTTCCTGAGTGAAACGGTGGGCATTAAAGTCCTGCGTCAGCTCGTCGATGGACTTCTTGCGCATTTCGCCGAGATAGTACTGAAGCAGGTAGACTTCCTCTCCATGGAGAAAATACAGCCGCTCCAGATTTTTATTTCGAATGGCCTGCTTCAGCCGAGCCAGTTCGTCTGTTTTCATTTCCTGTTTTGCCACCCAAACTCACCCCCTGTAAATAATATCCCCCATGAGATCCGTCCTGAGAATCTGACATCCATAAGCCAAGAGTCTGGAAAGGACCTCTTCACTGGGATGACCATGGGTATTATGTAATCCTGCTGAAATCATTGCCACATCCGGGGCAATCACATACAGCAGTTCTTCTGATGTAGAGCTTTTGGAGCCGTGATGGCCTACCACCAGCACCTCGCAGTCCGGAAGCTCCCTTTCACGAATCAGCTGGCGCTCTTTCACCATGCTCATATCGCCGGTTATCAGTGTATCATATTTTTCCCTTTGAAACAATACCGCAGCACCGCTGTCATTGCTGGTGCCTGCCTGTTCCGGCTTGAAAATGGTGATTTTTCCTTCTCCGACGGCAAGTTCCATATCCCGGTTGATGGGACAGAAGTTCATGTTTTCCCGAACCTGACGGAGTCGTTGCTGAAACGCATCCATTCCGTCCGTGTCCGGAAGATAAACCGTCCCGATATCGATTCGCTGGGCAAGGTATTCGGCACCGCCGATATGGTCTTCGTCATAGTGGGTCAGAATCAATCCGTCAATGTGAAAGATTCCCTGACTCAGAAGCGTCCTGGCTGCATAGTCGCCTGCATCCTTGCCGTAACTGCCGCCGCAGTCCACCATATAGGTTTCCCCGTTGCATTGCAGCAGAACGCACTGACCCTGGCCAATATCCAGCGCCGTAACCCGGTAATTGTCATGCCTTACCTCTGCATAAGATGCTGTAATCGCAATTGCCAGAGCAGCTGTACAAAGCGTAATCCCGAGTGCAGGATTTCTTTTCTTCGAACACAGCAAAATTGCTAAAATACAGTAGCAAAACACCAGCCAGAACACGATGTAGATGCTTCTGGTGTACACCGCCGCCAGAGGAAAGCTCGCCAGAACATCGGTCACAGCAAACACATAGCGAATCAGCAGCGACACCGCCCAGCCCAGTACACCGGCTGCGACAGGCAACAGATTGCCCAGCAGGCACACCAGCGCGGTCCCATAGAAAATACAGCTGACCACTGGAATCACAAACAAATTGGTTATGGGCGCCACCAGACTGACGGTTCCGAAATACACCGCAATCAACGGCAGCGTGATGATGTTGGCGCTCAGTGTCACACTGATGCAACCAATCATCCAGCTGCGAATTTTGTGGTATACGGATTTCT
The DNA here is from genome assembly GCA_020025595.1 of Oscillospiraceae bacterium. Lineage (GTDB taxonomy): Bacteria > Bacillota > Clostridia > Oscillospirales > Oscillospiraceae > Faecousia. The sequence goes on along the minus strand of JAHHRV010000001.1, from coordinate 329,327 downwards.
TTTTCCCCGCCAGAATCAATCTGCTGAGCCAGTTTCGGATTTTCCCGGAAAAGAGGAAAATTCCCGCAACTGCACCTACCGAAAGCTGAAATCCCACCGCAGCAATCACCAGAGGATTCCATACCAGCATTGCCAGCGCAGAAAAGCTGAGGGCAGTAGGCGCGTCATATTCCCGATTGAGCATCAGCGCCAGCATAAAAAGAATCTGCATGATGGAAGCCCGAGTCACCGACGGGGCAAAGCCCGCCATTGCCGCAAACAAAACCACACCGGGAATTCCGATAAGAGCCGTCAGATATCGGCGCTTCCCCGCAAAATAGTAAATCAGCGTAAACAGTATCGTCACATGCAGGCCGGAAACCGCCACAATATGGCTGATTCCCGTGACACTGAATTGGCTGCTGTGCAAATAACTCATGTCAGATCTGTCGCTCAGCAGCAGCGCTTTTGCAAAACCAGCCGCTTCCCCGGGAATAAACCGGTCAATGGTATCAAGGCTTTTCTGTCGCAGAATCCCCGGCAAATCCCGGAATCCGGGTTTACCCTGCTCGATAATGATATCACCGTCTTGATACCCCAGCAGCAGAATTCCGTTTGTCCGGTGATAGGTCGGCTCTCTGGAACCGCCCTCATCTGTCAGCCGGAGCTTTGCCGTGGTCTTGACGATATCCCCTGGATTCAGCCGGCAGTTACCGTTCATATACAGGCGAATCTTATACTTCTGCCCTGCAAGGTCGATGGTTCCGTCAACGACACTGCCCCGCTCGGTCTCCCAGGATGGGAAACCTGCACGAAGAACGATCTCCTGACTTGTCATATCCACCTGTCTGGCAGGCTCGATTCTCCACGCATCGAATCCATAAAACCAGACACCGCCCAAAACGACACCCGCCAGCACCACAGCAACCGCCGAAATTGCAGACCATCGTTTCTGAAGTAAGCCGAAGGCCGTCACCCCAAAAAGTGCCGCACATACAAGCACAAGCAGCGCCGTGCCCCGAAACAGATATGCGCCTGCAGCGCAAGCTAATGCAAACCCCAGAGTGAACCATGTGAGCTTTCGCAGAATGACCACCCCCCTTTTACAAAAGGGCGCTGCCTGATTCGGCAGCGCCCTCAATTTAGAAATTACTGCTTAGAAATTACTGCAGCTTGGAAGCGACAAAGTCGTCAACCTGAGCCAGTGCATCGTCCAGCTTCAGGACATCCTTACCGCCGCCCATTGCACTGTCGGGCTTGCCGCCGCCGGAACCGCCGCAGCAGCTGCAGACCTGCTTGACCAGGTCGCCGGCCTTGACACCGGCCTTAACTGCGTCCTTGCCGCAGACAGCCAGGAAGGTCAGCTTCTCGCCGTTGACAGCAGCCAGAACTGCTGCAACCTTGGGATCCTTATCACGCAGCATGTCGCCCATCTGACGCAGCTTGTTGGCATCAGCATCAGGAACATGGACTGTCAGCACATGCAGATCACCAACGGTGTGAGCACCGAACAGGAAACGCTCAACCTCTCCGGAGGCTTCCTTTGCCTTGTAATGCTCGATCAGCTTCTTCAGATCCTTGATCTCGTCCAGCTGAGCCTGAACCTTTTCGGACAGCTCTGCGGGCTTGGTCTTCAGAGAGCCGCAGACCTCGTAAACCAGCTCACGGTTCTTGGCCATATCATTCAGGCACTCCTTACCGGTAATTGCCTCGATACGGCGGACGCCGGAAGCAACAGAGCCTTCGCTCTCGATCCGGAAGGGTCCGATCTTTGCGGTGTTATCCAGGTGAGTACCGCCGCACAGCTCTACGCTGTAGTCGCCCATGTTGACCACACGGACCACATCGCCGTACTTCTCGCTGAACAGAGCCATAGCGCCCTGAGCCTTGGCTTCTTCAATGCTCATCTCTCTGGTGTTGATGGGATAGCCTTCCAGAACAGCATTCTGAACAATGGTATCGATCTTCATCAGTTCCTCAGAGGTCACTGCAGAATAGTGGGTGAAGTCAAAACGCAGGCGGTCGGGCAGAACCAGAGAACCTGCCTGATGCACATGGTCGCCCAGAACGGTCTGCAGAGCCTTCTGCAGCAGGTGGGTTGCAGAGTGTGCACGCATGATAGCCTTGCGGCGATCCACATCGATGGAAGCCAGAACCACATCGTCAACCTTGATGGAGCCCTTTACCATCTTGCCGTAGTGCAGGTACTTGCCGCCCTTGTCCTTCTGGACATCGGTAACAGCAAAGCGGGAGCTGCCGATCAGGATTGCACCCTGGTCAGCCACCTGGCCGCCCATTTCTGCATAGAAGGGGGTCTTGTTCAGCACAATGATGCCGCTTTCGCCGCCGGCAATGCTGCCGGAAACCTCTTCGCCGACGCAAACTGCCAGAACCTTGGCCTCGCAGTTGTTCACATCATAGCCAACGAACTCGGTGGGAGTGTTGTCCAGACCCAGGTCAATGCCTGCCCATGCCAGATCACCCAGAGCCTTACGAGCCTCACGGGCGCGCTCCTTCTGCTCCTGCATCAGACGGCTGAACTCATCGGTATCCAGAGTCAATCCCTCATCCTGCACCATTTCCACAGTCAGGTCGATGGGGAATCCATAGGTATCATACAGCTTGAAGGCATCTGCGCCGGAGAAAGCAGTTTCGCCCTTTGCCTTGTGCTCAGCGAGCATATCAGCAAAGATACGCATACCGCCGTCGATGGTGCGGGCGAAGTTTTCTTCTTCCACACGGACAACCTTGGTGATATAGTCTGCACGCTCACGCAGGTAGGTGTAGTGGTTTTCGTTCTCCTGAATGACAGTTTCCACAACCTGATACAGGAAGGGGCTGTTCACGCCCAGGAGCTTGCCATGGCGGGCTGCACGACGCAGCAGGCGGCGCAGAACGTAGCCGCGGCCTTCGTTGGAAGGCAGAACGCCATCAGCGATCATGAAGGTAGATGCACGGATGTGGTCGGTGATAACACGCAGAGAAACATCGGTCTTCTCACTCATGCCGTAGGATGCGCCGGTCAGCTCGGTCACCTTGTTGGTGATGTTCATGACGGTGTCCACATCAAACAGGCTGTCTACATCCTGGCAGACAACTGCCAGACGCTCCAGGCCCATGCCGGTATCGATGTTCTTGTGGGCAAGCTCGGTGTAGTTGCCGTTGCCATCGTTGTCGAACTGGGAGAAAACGTTGTTCCAGACTTCCATGTAGCGGTCGCACTCGCAGCCGACGGTGCAGCCGGGCTGATGGCAGCCGTACTTCTCACCACGGTCGTAGTAAACCTCAGAGCAGGGGCCGCAGGGGCCGGAGCCGTGCTCCCAGAAGTTGTCTTCCTTACCAAAACGGAAGATATGGTCTGCAGGAACACCGATTTCCTTGTTCCAGATTTCAAATGCCTCGTCATCGTTTTCGTAGATGGACGGATACAGGCGGTCGGGATCCAGGCCAACCACCTTGGTCAGGAACTCCCAGCACCATGCAATAGCCTCGTGCTTGAAGTAGTCGCCAAAGGAGAAGTTGCCCAGCATCTCAAAGTAGGTGCCGTGACGGGCAGTCTTACCGATGTTTTCAATATCACCGGTACGGATGCACTTCTGGCAGGTGCAGACACGGTGACGGGGAGGCTCTACCTCGCCGGTAAAATAGGGCTTCATGGGTGCCATACCAGAGTTGATCAGCAGCAGAGAAGCATCGTTCTGGGGAATCAGAGAAAAGCTGGGCAGACGCAGGTGACCCTTGCTTTCAAAGAAGCTCAGGAACATCTCACGCAGCTCATTTACGCCATAAGGCTTGGGATTCATGGGAATTACCTCCATAAGATTTTTCGAATTGACAAAAAAATAAACCCCGACCCTAGTGTTAGGGGCGAGGAAAATCGCGGTACCACCCTAATTTATCGGCAGAGCCGACATCTTAGCTGCTCTGTAACGGGAGCACCCGTTCCGGTCATCCCGGACTGCACGGAAGTGGCCCACAGTCTGCAGTCTCCTGAGGGCTCTCACCGTCCCCTCTTCGCTCATGGAGTGCAAAGCTGTTTCTTTTCCGTATTGCATTGCCTAATTCACTAATATTCTAGCATATTTCCCACAATTGTCAACTTCATTTTCCCATTTTACGAAAAAGGCTCCGGTAATCCGGAGCCTTTCGTTCAGATATTGGATTCCAGCCACTCTTTCATGGCCAGACGACCTTCCTCTGTCATGGGAAAGACCTGCTCGCCTTCCATTTCACTGAGTTCATAGCACAGCAAACCGTGCCAGAATTCAGCCTTAATGGAGCTTTCTTCAAAATTCACTTCTTTGGGTGTCGCCATCACAACCGTGGGGGCTGCCCGGAAGCGGAACAGGCCACAGGAGCCTGTGAAGATATTGTCCATTGCAAAAGCGTGCAGCGTGGGGAGAAAAATCTCTTTCATACCTTAGTCCTTGGTCAGCTCTTCCATTTCGTCCAGGAGGCTGTCAAACAGCTCCAGAGCCTGGTTCACAGGATCAGGTGTAGACATATCGACACCTGCGCCCTTCAAGAGATCCACAGGAGACTTGGAGCAGCCGCCGCTGAGGAACTGCAGATACTTATCCACAGCAGGTTTGCCCTCGGCGAGGATCTTCCGGGACAGTGCAATTGCTGCAGAATAGCCGGTTGCATACTGGAACACATAGTAGTTGTAGTAGAAGTGCGGAATTCTTGCCCACTCCATAGCGATCTCGTCATCGACGATCATATCCGGGCCAAAGTACATCTCGTTCAGACGCTTGTACTCAGCGCACAGGGTTTCGGCCGTCAGAGGCGTGCCTGCCTGATGCATCCGGGCGATGTTCAGCTCGAACTCAGCAAACATGGTCTGGCGGTACAGAGTGCTCTTGAACTGCTCCAGGAAGTAGTTGATGAGGTATGCCCGTTCCTTCTTGTCCGTGGTCTTGCCCAGCAGGTACTCCATCAGCAGTGCCTCGTTGCAGGTGGATGCAACTTCTGCCACAAAGATCACATAATCGGCATCCAGAGGTGTCTGGGTTCTGTTGGACAGGTAGGAATGCAGTGCATGGCCCATCTCATGTGCCAGAGTAAACTGGCTGTCCAGAGTGCCGTTGTAGTTCAGCAGCACGAAGGGGTGAACCTTTGCACCGGCAGAGTAGGCACCGCTGCGCTTGCCTTCGTTCTCATAGACATCGATCCAGCGGTTTTCAAAGCCTTCCTTCAGGATGGCGCGATATTCTTCACCCAGAGGTGCGACAGCCTCGTACACGGTCTTCTTTGCATCCTCAAAGGGGATGTTCTTCTGTGCATCGGGCAGCAAGGAAGCGTACACATCATAAAAATGCAGCTCGTCCACGCCCAGCAGCTTCTTGCGCAGGCGGACATAGCGGTGCATCTTGTCCAGGTTCTGGTGCACAGCCTCGATCAGGTTGGTATAGACAGAGGTGGGTACATTGGTTTGTGCCAGAGAAGCATCCAAAGAAGTGGGATACTTGCGGGCCTCTGCAAAGAACTGCAGCTGCTTGACCTGTGCGGACATAAGAGAAGCCGATGTATTCTTATAATTTGCCAGGGTGTGGTAGAGATTTTCATAGGCGTTCTTACGCAGGACCCGGTCAGGGCTGGCCTGCAGCGTAGTAAAGGTTGCACTGCTCAGAGGATGCTCCTTGCCCTCAGAATCCACAGCTGCGGGGAACTTCAGGTCAGCGTATGTGAACATTTCAAACGCATTGGAGGGTGCCTGAGCCATCTCACCGGCAGCTGCCAGCAGCTTTTCTTCGTTGGCAGACAGGACATGATCCTTCAGACGGCGCAGGTCGGTCAGGTAGCGGCGATAGCGCTCCAGACCGGGCTCTGCCTTGTAGAAGCCCTCCAGAGTTTCCTCGGAGATTGCCATGATTTCAGGAGTCTGGAAGCTGGTTTCTGCCTCTAATGCAACATATGCGCTCATGAACTTACCGTTCATGGCCTGATATGCACTCACACGGGTATCTTCATCGCCCTTGCGGCTGGCGTAGTTTCCAAGCTTGCTGCCAAGCTCCTCCAGCTCCTCCAGCTTGGTCATAAAGCCCAGCAAATTCTTTGCATCCAAGCCCAGCTTTCCTGCAAAGGATGCCAGTTCCTTGCCCAGCTGAACCATTTTCTCCAGATCTGCTTCCCAGAGCGCATCGCTGGCGTACAGATCTTCGGTAGCCCAACGATCTTCCATAGCAATCTCGGAGCGCTGGCGAATCTTCTTATTTTCCATGATAAACCTCCTAGATGTTTTTTCTACATTATAGCAGTTATTTCTTAAATTGCAATCGCAACTATCTTGTTTTTGCCCTGCATTTGGCTCAATTATTCGCTCACAGGGAACCTTTTATACTTTCAGGTTTTCATTTTGAAGCACCAACGACACTGTTCGTACTTTTTATCGGTTATATCCAAAACCGGAATCTAACCACTCATTGCCTGCAGCTCTGGTTTGTGCTACAATAAACTTCAAAAGAAAGTGATTTCAGATTACCGCAAGTGCAAGGATGGAATGGAAACATGAGAAATGAAAAGCTAAAGGAAATTTTGAACCGGAACCAGATCCTATCCTATGGGGTCTGCGATTATAATGGGATTAAAGCATTTCTTCCTTGCCGAAACCGGGAATGGATTCCCAAAGAGGCCAAAAGTGTGATCGTCTGCGCCTTTCCGTATTACACAGGAGAACACCCGGATGCCAATGTCTGCAAATATGCCATGGTGCCAGATTATCATGTTGTGATCCGAAAAATTCTGAATCAGGCGGCTGAAGAGCTGAGTCAGACTTTCGGGGCTTCTTTTGCTGGCTTTACGGATGTGTCAGCTCTTCCGGAGCGGGAGTGCGCCCTGACAGCCGGACTTGGATTTCCCGGTGTAAACGGTTTGGTGATTCACCCTCAGTACGGAACCTTTTTCGTGATCGGCGAAATCGTCACAGATTATCTGTTTGAATTTGACCACCCGCTGGCACAGCAGATATGCTTGCAGTGCGGGCGATGTGTGGCAAGCTGTCCTGCTGGTGCGATTTCCAGGGACGGAATCGACTATACCCGATGTCTTTCGGAAGTCACCCAGAGAAAGGGAGATCTGACAGATGAGGAGCAGGCGCTGGTTCGGAAGAATGGTCTGATGTGGGGCTGTGACTGCTGTCAGAATTGCTGCCCCTATAATAAGGATCTGCCGCTGACCTATCTGGAGGCATTTTCCTCGGACATACAGCCGGTAGTGACCCGAGAAAACTTAAACCCGCTGTGTAAAACCAGAGCCTTCGGCCATAAAGGCAAAACCCTGTTAAAAAGGAATCTCGATCTGATTGGATGCGGTGAAGCTCCCAAAGCAGGAGAGCAGGAAAAGTAATTTCACTCCGTAAAATAGTCTAAGTTGAGTCGAGTAAAAACTAAATAATGACATCATAAGAGCGAGCAAACCACCAACCATTACGGAAGGTGGTTTTTTCATGCCCATTTTTAAGATGGGAACGCCTGTATGCAATATGGTATCGTTTCGTGTTTTGCAAGGGTACAGATTTAAGGACATCTATAATATATCAGAATCTTGCAAAAGGGAGATAGCACATAATGAAATTCGCAAAAGTTTGGATATAAAACAGGCAAGCCATTAGGGCTCCTGTAAAATGATCGTTGTCAAGAAAACCATGCTGGTCGAAAAGATGTGCAGAACATATTACCATTACTTTTGCAAGATTAAAACAGCTACCGATTGTATCGCAGTGATCGAACTGGAGAACTGTTACCTGTATAATTACACAGATTACGAATTAACTTCAGAACAGATTCAAATTCTACAGGAAATGCGCACATCCCTTGAAAAAGAGGTCAAACAACAGACTATTACAAAAGAGGCACAGCTCTCTGCGCTGCAGCACCAGATAAACCCGCATTTCCTTTATAACACAATGGAAATCTTTTCTTCCCGCATCGAACTGTCCGGTCTGTACGAAGAAAGTGATGCGATCTCAGCTTTTTGCCGTATGCTCAGATACAACATCAATACAAAGGATCTGATGTCTACCATCTGACCATCCAAAAACACCGTGACATTCCCTTTGAAGTGGACTTCAATATACCCGAAACGCTCTATAAAGCACAAATCATTCGTTTTATCTTCATACACTATATCCATGTAGAAAGCAACAATGATCAAACAACATTTCGCTTTCTTATTCCAAACTCGACATCGAGTATCAGTAACAAATCGCTGCATTCATGGCATGAAGAGTAAGAGAACATAAGTTACAGAATAAGTCATGGGTCCACAGTTCTGCCCGTACTTTATTCAATAAGAGCCGCTTTCTTAGCTGGAAGCGGCTCTTGCATTATCCATTCGGAAATACTCTTTCTCACCCTTCAACAGATAAACTAAAAAGTCAAGGGTAATCAAATGGAGCCTTTCGGTTCCCTTGACTTTCCTTTCAAAATGGCATACACTTTCATTGGAATTGGACTGCCGCGCACTGCATTTGCGGTAAGCCTTTCCCCAACAGCCGGAACAGAAGGAGACCTGAAATGTACGACGAACTGACCCAAGTTGATATTGACAAGATGAAAGAGGAAATCGAGCACCGCGTTCGTGTTCTGCGCCCGCAGCTGATCGAAGAGGTCCAGAGAACCCGTGAATTCGGCGATCTCAGTGAAAACTTTGAATACAAGTGTGCAAAGCGCGACAAAAACCGAAACGACAGCCGAATCCGCTATCTGGAACGGATGATCAAAACCGCAAAGGTCATTGAGGCAAAGCCCAGCGAAGACGGTGTCAGCCTGTTTGACAAGGTGACCATCTTCAATGAAATGACCGGCAAGGAAATGGTCATGCAGATCGTTACAACCCTGCGTCAAAATGTGCTGAAGGGACTTTTAAGCAAAGAATCCCCGGTGGGCAAGGCACTGATGGGCCACAAGGTCGGAGAGCGGGTTCAGGTCGTTGTCAGCCCCGATATGAATTACTATGTTGAGATTCGTGCGATTGAAAAGGGCGAGGATGACGCATCTCTGGAAATCAGCTCCTATTGATTCCATTCCCCGACAGGCGGCAGAAAACCGCTTAAAACAAACAGGCTCAGCTATTACAAACATAACGATACCCCCTGGATCATTGCGATCCAGGGGGCTTTTTTATATCCGATTGACTGTCGCAATCACACCGATACGGACTCGCCAGCCGTACCCTTTTTTATTGTATCTTATTTGCGGTGTGATTTCCGACGATTGCTCAGATAATCCCAACCTGCCAGTGCTGTCAGGCCTGTGAGGGAGAATACTGCCAGGACTGCAAACAGTACGGCATTGCTGTCATCTCCGGTATTAGGCTGTTTTCCGGGCTTGGTGGGCTTCTGAGGCTTTGTCTCGGGCTTAGTGGGATCCTGGGGCTTCGTCTCAGGCTTGGTGGGATTCTCGGGATCGGCAGGAGCCTTGCTGTAAGACAGTGCATAGGTAGAGAACCGATCTGCATCAAAGGTCAGCATTCCGGTCGTCTCATCATATTCACAGTCGATAACAGAAGCCTGTCCATTGTAGACACAGACGATCTGGTAGGCTCTGCCTTCTGTGCGGAGGTTTTCGGGAACAACCAGAGAAATCTTCACCTTGCCGGAAATCTCGGAAACAGGTGTCCGGGAACCGGAGCCAACCGTCTTATCCATGGTAATATCCAGATACAGTCCCACATTGCTGTCAGGAACCTTGGAAGAAACCGCAGCCTTGGCATCATCTGCAATGGTATCGGAGATATCTGCAGCGTGCAGAGTAATCGTCACATCTGCACCGCCAATATAGGCTTCCTGCTCTTCCTGGGTCAATGTCACATAGTAGATAACATCGTCACCCACCAGTTTGGTCTGGCAGCTGTTGTCAGCATCGGACTGAACAATGAATCTGCCTGTACCTGTGGTAGGAATCATCTTTTTAACGGTTTCGCCGCAATCACAGACACCAACCATTTCGCCGGGCTTACCGTCGGAGGGCAGTCTGACCACGGTCCAGGTGCAGTTATGGGTATGCTCGGGTTTTTCAGGATCCGGTTTCTCAGGATCGGGCTTTTCGGGGTCAGGCTTCTCGGGCTCTGTTGCTTCAATGTTCACATCGCTCATATCGTACAGGGATGTCTTTCCTTCTGTGAAACGATAGTAAGCAGTCAGCGCGTAGTATGCCTGCTGGGTAGCCAGACCGTTGATAGCGCCGGAAGCAGTGTGCTTGAATCCGCCGCCGTCCACTGCAAAACCGCACAGGGCATTCACAACCGTGTTGCCATCCTTTACAAAGCGTGCATCGCTGTCAGGATCAATACCCAGAGCAGTCAGTGCGGTGAGAACCTGTGCGATGGATTCGCTGCTTGCTGCATCGACGGAACCGAAGCCACCGTCAGAATTCTGCATCTGGGACAGCAGATTCAGTGCCTGGTCAACTGCCGCCTGCACATCTGCTCTGGTCTGATAATAGGGAGCCAGAGCCTGCAGGACCATGGCAGTCATATCTACATCCGCAGCATCGTCTCTCAGATTCCAGCCGCCGTCAGAATTCTGAGCCTGCAGAATGTAATCAATCAGCTGATCACGGGTAACCTGGCGGGCAGGATCCTGATTCTCAGGAATCTCATACTGGTGGCTGTCCAGGGCAATCAGTGCAAACGCAGGACCGTTTACGCCCTGTGCTGTGACAAACTTCATGTCAGACAAACCCTTCAGCAGATTGTGTCCGCCTACATTTGTCACATCCTTGCCAATTGCGGTCAGTGCCAGAATGGTGCGGGCAGAATCTGTTGCCTTGCGCAGCTGTTCCTGGCTGTTGGCGTTCTTCTTTACATACTTTACAACAGAATCGTAGTAAGTATTGGGAACGGCTCTGCCACTTCTGGCAAGACCCAGTGCTTCCCAATCGCCGATCATTTCCTTGCCTTCCAGCATATCACCGGTTTCCCGGTAGATTTTCTGAACATCCGGCTTGGGCTGCTTCAGGTTTTCCAGTGTCTTTTCTGCGCTCTCCAGTTCGCCCAGATTGTCGACCAGCTCCTGCTGTGCAGGTGTCAGAGCTTCATAGGCTTCACGGGCTTCGGTAATCTTCTGCTCAGAATCCAGCGTTACGGTGCCGATGGCATCGATCAGTTCCCAGACCTCATTGGCTGCCACCTGATCTGCGCTTGTTCCGGGCACTCTCACTTCCAGCGTCATCAGCTGGTTGGCCAGCTTCTGCAGCTGAGCATGATCGGGATAACGCTCTGCGTAGCGGGTGAAGTCCTGGCTGCCCAGGTTCATGGTGATCACAATATTTGTGTTCTTTTCTGCCGGGTAAACCAGCAGGTTCTCGTGTTTGATTACATTCGGTGCAGAGGAATGGAACTTGTTATAGAATTCGTTGTAGCTGTCCTTGGGCAGATCCATGGGCTTGATACCGTTGCCGGTCTCATCCATGAAGTTGTAAACCCAAACCAGATCGTTGTCCTTCTGGTAAACCTCCAGGAAGGTGTGCAGGTCGGTAGTAACATGCTTGGCATCTGTGTTCTTACCCTTCATGCCTTCAAAGAGGTTTGCCTTCACCCGTTCCATCAGTGCCAGCTCGGCATCAATGGCTGCCTGCTCCAGAGGCTTGATGGTGATGGTGCACAGTTCCTTCTGAACAAACTTTCCGGATTCCTTATGGGTCAGTTTTACGGTCAGAGTGGATGTTGCATCCGCCTCTCCGGGCAGAGGACGATAGACATTGGCCCGGTAGCTGTTCACGCCGACAGAATCGTTGGAGGAAATCACTTCCACACGAATCTTGCTGCCGTCCACACCCAGATCTCTGGGTTTTGCCAGTTTGATGTCTCCGCACACGGCATCGATATCAATCTTCTGGCCTGTCTTCATGTCGGTCAGTTTATCCACGGTGTACTTGTCCAGAGCTGCCTGCAGCTCCTCTTCCACCTTGGAAGCAGCACCGGCAACCGTCAGATTCAGATCCTTAGTAATGTTCAGTGCCAGCTCAGAATCGGAAGTCTTGTTAAAGGAAATCACAGCACTGAGCTTCACCGGAGTATCGGTTTCCACGGGATAAATCTTACCCACGCTGTTTTCCAGAACGGTAGCGCCGGGTTTGACCTTGATCACTTCGTTGTTGGAAACCCAGGTGATGGTTGCCCATCCATACTCCTGCACAACACCGGGCAGGGTCAGGTCGGAAGACACTGCAGAAGCATCCGTATTCTCTCCCTTGATGAGATCGAAGGTCAGCGCATCTGCGATCTTCTTCATTTCCTGCTTTACGCGATCCCGGTCCCAGGGAATGAATGCGCTTGCGGTGCAGTCGATGCTTGCACCCTTGTAGCTCATGCGCAGGACGATATCCCTCATGGGAGAACCATGCATGGTGTCCTTTGCAGGATCTACATAGTAGAAAGTGATCGTACCGTCATCGGCAATATGATCTGTCGTATCGGAACCATGATTGTTGAAACCGGAATTGATCAGAGTAACTTCGATATCAGAAGCCTGAACCGACAGTTCATTCTCTTCGATTTTCTGTTCCAACACATTTCGGAACACCGTCACGATATTGGTGTCTCTGCCAAACTGAGGCTTCAGATTGACATTGCCCAGAGTGGTCAGCACGGTTTCCAGAGTCTTCTGTGCGGTGAACAGCTCAGACTGAACAGTAATCGTAAAGCTCCGGGTATCGGAAGCGCTGCCCTTGGTAATGGTAGCCGTCAGCACCACATCTTCAGTGCCCTGTGCAGGCAATGTAACCGCACCTGCATCAGAAATGATGTCGGGGTTGCTGCTGCTCCAGGTGATGTCAGAGCCGTTGGTGCCCTTTGCTGCCAGCTTCAATGTCATAACCTTAGTGACGGTGGTGGGTTCCACGGTCAATGCCTGCTTGTCAGCAGCCACATCCTGAGCATCTTGACCGGCTGCCGGAGCACGGCCGCCCTGCCATGCAAGCACGGGATATCCGTTCTGGGTTTCAGGATCGTCCACCCGGAAGTCTGCGCCCAGAGTGGTTACAAAGGCATCGGACTTCATCTCGGCTTCGGTTTTGACGGTTGTTTCGCCGGTACCGTAGCCGATACCCTGATTCTGACCGCCGTATTTATAAGTGTTTTCCAGATAATAGGTCTTGGTGACAGCGCCTACAGTTGCACCGTCAGCATTTGCCGCATCGCCTACAATTGCGCCGCAGAAGGGGTTGTTGGATGTGCCAGTGCAGGTAATCTTGCCTGCGTTATAGCCGCCGGTAACAGCAGAACCCTGCTGGTCTGCAATACCAACCAGGCCGCCGGTGCGTTTTACGCCGGTCACATTGCCCAGATTATAGCAGCTGGTAACTGTGTTGTCTGCCACACCGACAACACCGCCGATGCCGCCGTAGTTACTGCCGCTGCCAACCACTTCGCCATAGTTTGCACAGCCGGTAACGGGGACATAGGCATAGCCGATGATACCGCCCAGATAGACGGCGCCGCTTTCGGTATATTCCGTGCCGTTGTAAGAGCTCTCTACCCTGCCGTAGTTTGCGCAGTTGGTAATATGTCCGCCATCGTAAATGACGCCTACAATGCCGCCGACTCTCTGGCCGTTGGCTGTGACGGATGCTTCGTTCCGGCACCCTTCGATGGAACCGTAGGTAGCGGTGCAGATGGCACCGGAATTGGATGTGCCGGTAATGTCGCCGGTGACGGTCACATTCTTAATGAGGCCGCCCTCGCCGCCGTAGCCGAAGAGTGCTTTGTCCAGGCCTCTGACAGCCTTGTTGTTGCCGTCAAAAGTACCGGAATACTGATTTTTGTAATCACCGATGGAAGTCCAGGTGTTGCTGCTGTTTTCGTCATTGACGAAGATATTAGTCAGCAGCTTGCCGTTGATGGCAGTCTGTCCGCCGTTTACAGCATCTGCAAACCAGGCCAGTTCTTCAGCAGAGCTGATCTGGTAAACATCACCTGCCAGCGCAGGCTTAGTTTTGGTAGTGCCGTCCCAGGTGGAACGAAGCTCCACGGTAACGGGTACGGTGACCGCATTGCCGGACACCTGGAAGGTGCCTTCTGCGGTAAAGTAACCGCTGGCAACGATAGAATAGGTATAATCGCCGTCCGGCAGATTCAGCTGAGCGGTGCTGCCTACAGTCTCCTCGCCGCACTTAACGGTAATCACTGCATCTGCAGGGGTTTCGCCTGCATAGGTGATCTTCAGGGTAACAGCATAGGCAACTGCGGTTTCCAGGGTAATGGCAGGAATTTCAACAGCTGCATGCTCTACCTTAAAGCTGCCGCTCTTGGGTACATAGCCGAACTTGGAAACGGTGTAGGTATAGTCGCCGTCCGGCAGGTTGTAGCCGGTTTCGTCAGCGCTCATAGTCTCGCCTGCTGCATTCAGCACGGTGATCTGAGCATCTGCAGGCTCTACATTGAAAGTAACCGGGAAAGTCTGTTCCTTCATGGTGACCTTCACAAGCTGGCTTTCGCCTGCAACCGTGACGGTTCCCTCTGCCGGATCATAATTTTCTCTGGAAATCGTGTAGGTATAAGTTCCGTCGGCCAGAACCCAGACATTCTTTTCTGCACTGGGAATTGCCGCGCTATCGCCTTCTGCTGTCACTGTGATTTCTGCGTCAGCAGGAACCACTTCAAAAGCGGTGACCAGCTGTGCTTCGGAATCTTCCCAGCTCAGCACAGGAGAGCCGCCGGAAACAGGAGCTGCATAATGGCCGCCCAGTCTGCCTGCCATGGTCTTGGAGTTCATGGCTGCCGCAGACAGTGCCACAGTGCTGTCCCCTTCCACAGCGTTCAGGCCGATACCGTTTGCGCTGGTGCCTTCCAGATAATAGCACTCGTTCACAGCTGCAGCAGAATCACTCTTGCTGCCCACGATTGCACCTGTAAGGCCGTCGCCCGTGTCTGTGATGACACCGGTGTTATAGCACTTGGAGATTTCGGTGACCTTCTTGTAGATATCGCCCACAATACCGCCTACGCCGTAGGGGTACTTGCTGCCTGCACCGGTAGAGCTGCCGTTCACAGCGCCGGTGTTATAGCACTCGGTGATATTCTTGTTGGTGAAGCCTACAATACCGGCAATCTTGCCCTTAGCGCCGGTAATGACACCGGTATTGCTGCAGCCGCTGATGGGCAGGCTGCTGCTGCCGACTACGCCGCCTACATTTTCTGTGCCGCTGATTGCGCCGGAGTTGCGGCAGTTGGTGACATCTGTGCCGTCGCTTGCATTGCCGACGATACCGCCCACAAAGTTCTTGCCGCTGACCTTACCGGTGTTACGGCACCCGGTCACAACGGAAGACTTTGCAGAGTAGTTTGTCATATAGCCGCAGACGCCGCCGGCATAGTTGTTCTGGCCCACAGCCACATCGGCATGGTTGGTACAATTCTCAATTCTGCCGCCTGCCAGGATCGCCACCACACCTGCGTTATACTGGTCAGGGCTGGTGACGGAGCCGGAAACAGTTACATTCTTCACGGTGCCGCCCACATAGACATAGCCGAACAGGCCGTTGCCACGGGTGGTATCGTTGACATAAAGGCCGCTGATGCTGTGGCCTGCACCGTCAAAGGTTCCGGTATAACCGAATCTTTCAGAGGTGCTGGTAAAGGGGCCGATGGCCTTCCAGGCGTGACCGCCCAGATCGATATCCGCAGTCAGAACCGCATTTAGCTTGCTGCTGCGGTTGCCTTCCATGGTCTCGTTGACCTGATCCCGGAACCAGGCCAGCTCGTAGCCATTGCTGATCTGGTAAACATCGTCCACCAGCTCAGGCTCCATTGCGGTGGTGCCGTTCCAGACCGGATCAAATTCCATGGTCGCTTCAATGGTCTGTGCCTGCGTATCCACGGTGACAGTACCGGAAATCGTCCGGAAGCTGTCCGCTTCAATTGTATAGGTATGGGTACCGGCGGGCAGGAACTTTGCAGTGTTGTTGATAAGCTGCTGTTCCACACTGCCGATCTTCACGATGATTCTGGGATCATCACCGGCAAAGCTGCCGGTACCGGCGGTCACTGCAAAAGTGACTTCTGCGCCGGAAATGGTGAACTCAACAGCATCGCTTCTGGGCGATACTTCACTGCTGCCATAGGTTGTCCGATCACCCATAGCCTGAACTGTTGCAGTATAGCTGCCGGAACCGGCAATGCCGATCTGTCCGGCAAAATCTGCCGAAGTCTCCTTGGTTTCAATCTGAGCAATCTGGTCTTCGCCCTTATAAAGGGTAACTCTATAACTGCTTGCATTGGCAACCGCCTGCCAGGAAACGGTCTTGTCTTTCCATGCAAGGCCTGCAGGAACCGGGAGCTTTTCCAGATTGACAATTGTCACATAGGTTCCGGGCACATAAGGCAAACCGTCGTTTGCATAGGCTGATTCACTCTGCAGTCTTGCAAAGTTATCTCCGTCTGCATTCAACAGCGCCAGGAATTCGTCCGACTTCATCTCAGCATCGGTCTTGCCCACAATATCTCTGTGGGTATATGCCTTCCGGCTACCGGTGATCTGTGCATCGGTGCAGTAGTAGGTGTTTTCAAACTCACTGTTGTAATTGCTGTTGCCGCTGGCGACAGCTCCGTAATTGCTGCCGTTTTCGCAGGTCACATCTGCATAGGCATAGACATTTCTGATCATTACGCCGTTTCCGGGGTCCTTGCCGTAGATACCGCCTGCATAATCGGCTGCTGTGACAGAGCCTCTCACATAGCTGTTAGCAACCTCCAGATTGCTGCCGTAACCGCAGATGCCGCCGGCCATGGTATCCATCGCCACAACATCGCCGCTTGCGTAGCTGTTGGAGACGGTGGTGGAATTGGAATAGCCACCCATAATACCGGCCTGGCTGTTAGCCATCACCTGTGCGCCCAGGACGCTGCAGTGATCAACGGTATTGGAAGTGTAGTCATCGTAGCCCCAAAGTGCGCCTGCATACTCTTCGGTTGCAGTGACGATAGCGTTCTTCAGAACCACATTCTTGAGATCAGCGTTTCTCACATATCCGAACAGACCAGCATAGCTGCCGGTAACTTCCACATAGAGGTTGGAGATCACCTTGCCATTGCCGTCAAAGGTGCCGCCGAAGCAGGTACCGTAGTCGGTGCCAACGGGGGTAAACGGTACGCTTTCGCCCATGTTCAGATCGTTGACGACCTTGAAGCACTTGCCGTTATACTGATCCCGCTGCTCGCCGCCAAAGGCTGCAGACAGGAATGCCAGTTCCTCGGGACTGGAAATCTGATAAGGATCTTCCTTAGAACCGGAACCCACGGCAAATCCTTCTGCCACAGCACCGGTCCATGCAGCAGGAGCGTGCATATCCAGCTTGAGCGTCTGATCGCTGCCGGCCATGGTAATCGTACCGGACAGATTGACATAGCCTTCCTTCACTGCGGTATAGGTGAAATCGCCATCCACCAGATGGTAAACGCCGTTTTCATCCGGAGTCTGAAGGCCACCGACCGGATGCATCACCGTGATCACGGTGCCTTCCGGCACGCCCGTAAAGGTAAAGGACTGATTCTTGGAAAGCTCCAGCGTCAGCGTCTGGTTCACGCCCGCCTTATTCACATCGAAGCTGCCGCTCTGGGAAATATAGCCAAACTTCTCAGCCTCATATGTATAGGTGCCATTGGGAAGCTGATAGGTCACGGTTCCGGCTTCTGCATCTGTTGCACCGGTCATGACTTCGCTGGCGCTGTTCTTCACCACTACAGATGCATCAGCAGGTGCCATGGTGATGACAACAGGATAGGTTCTGACCTGCAGGTCGATGTCCTTGTGTACATCCACATTGCTGACAAAGATTCTGCCGGTCTGAGGCTGGCAGTCCTTTGCTTCCTGGGTGACTGTGTAAGTGTATTCACCGGGCTGCAGTTCTGTATAGGTGTAAACACCTTCTGCACTGGATGCAGGAGCAACGGTTTCGCCGCCGCTGGTCAGCGTGACCTCTGCATCCGCAGGAGTTACTGTCAGAGTGATGGTGTAGGTTGCGTTGGGATCCTGCCACTTGAGGATGGGGAATCCATTGTTGACATTGGGCGTCAGATCCATCTGGAACGCACCGCCCATCTGATCGGCTGCCTGCTTCAGCTCAGCCTCAGTCATTGCCGTGGACCTGGTATCTGTTGCGCCGCAGGTATCCAGGTAGAAGCAGTTTTTCACATTGCTGCTGCCGCCGCAGATTGCGCAGATACCGCCCTTTTCAATGGTGCCGGTATTATAGCAATTGCGGATTTCGCCAGTTCTGGGATTACCGACAATGCCGCCTGCTTTATAAGCAGCGGGAATCAGGCCGGTATTGTAGCAGGAATCGACAGTGCCTGCGTTGTTGCCCACGATACCGCCGAAATAGGCATAGTTCTTGTTATTATGTCCGCGGACCAAATCCGTCAGGTTATAGCACATGGAAACTGTGCCGCTGTTGAGGCCGACGATACCGCCAATACCGTTATCATTATAGATATCCTGAGTAACCACAGCGCTCCGGTTTGCACAGGCTGCGACCGTGCCGCTGTTTTCGCCGACAATACCGCCGACATTCTGCTTGCCGGTAACCGCAGAAGATTCTGCCATAATTCCGCTGACACTGCCCTCATTCAGGCCCGCTGCCAGTCCCACATAACCTGTGCCGTGGATGTCAGCGCCGGTAATGGTCAGATCAGACACGCTGCCCTGTGCAGCAACGGCACCGAACAGACCGATATTATTGCCGGACTTGATATACAGGCCCGAAATGCTGTGGCCTGCGCCGTTAAAGCTGCCGGCAAAGGGCTTGTCTTTGGTACCGATGGGCACCCATTCATTGACCGGAGTCTCTTCCGGCACATTCAGCTGAATATCAGCAGTCAGCACAGCGCTGACATTTTCGCCGTTATTCACCTGCTGAGCAAACCATGCAAGCTCTTCGCCGGTTCCGATCTGGTAGACACCGCCGGACTGGCTGGGAGCGGACTGTGCAACGCTGCCGTCCCACACGATAGAGATCTCCATGGGAACATCCACGGAAACTACTTCATTGGAAACCGTAAACTTTCCGGAGACTTTCTTAAAGCCGGAAGCCTTTACGGTGTAGGTGTACTCGCCTGCGGGCAGGTTGTAAACACCCTCCTGAGCTGTCATCTCCGTGCCTTCACTGTTCAGCACCGTGATAACAGCTGCATTCTTCGCTTCTTCCGGAGTAACAGCAAATGTCACATCGTAGGAAGCTTTCTTCTCCAGAGTGTCCTGCACTGCCAGAGCCGCGCCGGAAACCTTGAATTGCACATCTGTTTTGGCGGTGTAGCCAAACAGAGAAGCGCTGTATGTATAGCTGCCATCAGAGAGCAGATAGCTTCCGTCTTCCTGGGGCTGCACAACTGCATCGCCCTGTTTGACTGTAATGGCTGCGCCTTCCGGCATATTGGGGAAGGTCACGGGCCACACAGCTGTCCAGACCGCATACAGATCTTTATTTTCCGTCAGGGTGATCTGTGCGCCGTCTTCATAGGCAACCGGGCCTTCAGCAGATTCTGCCCAGCCGTCAAACCGGTAGCCTTCTCTTGTAAAGGTGTTGGCATTCAGGGCCGCTGTACCGAAGATTCCCTGCTCCTCAGTCACTTCCGAGCCGTCATTGGCGTGGAAGGTGACGCTGTAGGGCATCGACACAGTAAAGTCCTTGAACCAGGCGCAGTCCTTTCCGGACTGACCGCCGGTATCCTTGGCAAAAACTACTTCAAGCACATCACCGGCTGTAACTTGCAGGCTATATGGCTTAAAGTCTTCCATTTTACCGCTGAAGTCGGCTCTATCATTATAGTTGCTGTTCAGCGCATTGCCGTTCAGACTGATCTTGACAAAGTCCCATTTGCTTTCACAGTCAGTCTTAAACTGGAAATGCAATTCTGCAGTCTTCTGGAATGTCAGTGTCACGCCGGATTCGCTGTTATCCTGACCTGCATTCGTTGTAACCAGAGCCGTACCGTCCTCATTCACCATGAGCGGATACTTTTTCGTATTTTCTACGGTTGCAACTCCGTCGAGGCCGGTAAAGAAGCTGTCCACATTGGTATCAGGTGCAGCATTCTGTTCCACCACATCAAATGTGTACACGCCCGCAGGAACTGCTTCTGCTCCACCGTAGGCACCGTTGTTCATACTGGGCCAGGCAGGATCGCCCACCACGATCTGAATCTGATCGCCCACATTCACAGGAATAGAAGCACTGCGCTTATATCCCTTGTCTGCAGAAGAATAGGTTTCGCCCTTGTAGGTGCGAACCTGGAAATTCTTGTTGTAGGCCGTGGGCACAAACTGCAGTGTGCCGGATGTAACGCCCTCGCCCAGTTCAATCTGATAGGTATACTGATTAGACACGAAGGTTTGTGCCAGGGTACCACCGGAGATTTCCAGACTTCTCAGAGTCTTGGTCGTATCCTTTGCAATACTGCCGAGGTCTGAACCCCACAGCATGGTATAGCTGATACGGATTTCATCTCCGGATTCCAGCGTGCCGGATGCCACAGTGAAAGCATCAAAGCCTTCATTGGCATACCAGTCGTTGATGGAACCCATCCATCCGCCGGTAGCGCTGTCCAGGCCATCCACCTCTGTGATCATGCCTGTTTCTGCGCCCGTCTGGGTATGCTCTCTGCCCAGAGCGTCCACCAGGCAGGACATCATCGTGGAATCTGCCTTCAGCGGGACCCAGGTGTCCAGGCGCGTGCCTGTCCAGGGCTGGGAGCCCTCTGTCCAGTTGTTCAGATCATCCGCAGGGCACGTGTTATTCTCCACAATGACCCGGACAGATCCCAGATCCGAAGCTTGTGCAGTTTCTGCTTCCTCAGCAAAAATGGTTGTCGGCATCATGCCAAAAACCATTGCCAGAACCAGAAACAAACTCAGCAATCGTTTCATTTACATTCCTCCTCGATAAATATTATCGTTTTCACGACGAAATAAAAAAAGCCGCATGAGCACTTATGCTCATGCGACCGTTTTTTACGCAACTGAAAAAACCCGCCTTTGAAACTGCGGGCTTAAAAAATACATCGTCGGCATTCTGGCTCATGTCCTGTGAGGAAACTTCCTCAGCGTATGCGTTCGGCCTTCCCAGGTTTCCCCAGTGACTGGATCACTCCAATAAACACATACTCAGACATTTACAGCAACGGGTATTGCACCGGACTCTAACCGGTTTTCCTAATCACGGCGCCTGTTTGACAAACAGTCCTTACGCGTGACACGATGCAGCATATTCATTTATGCATGGGTGTATATATTAACCCACACCACAATGTTATATCTTTTGTCCAAATAAGTCAATGCATAAAGCCTCGCTCTGTTTATTTTTGTACAAATGCGATTGTAAGCGCCCATTTTTCGGTATAAAAATATCAAATTCACCAAAATTATCTGCCGCGGCCTCGCTCACAATCCCCAATACCATGAAATCGCAAATGATATTAAACAAAAAAAGACAGAGATTACATGATTTGCAATCTCTGTCCCGGTAGTAATACCGTATGTAATTATTCTTCTGTCAGCAAGAAGGAATCTGGACCGGAGCGAATGCTCTCCTTTTACAAATCTTGGATCATCCGGAGAAATCCCCAGTGCCGTCAGCGCAAGGATGGTCTGCGCAACTGACTCGCTGCTTTCTTCGTCTCCATAGAGATAGCTGTCGGTTCAACTGCATCCGGGACACACTAGGAGACCAGTCCGTATTTTACTTTGATTCGGTCCAGCTTTTCAAGCATCGGCTCTGCCGCAATCATCAGGAAGATAAATGTTGCCGCTGCGTGAATCAGATCCATGGGGAATCCGGTAATATAGTTTGCCAGAATCACGCCCCAGGTCAGGCCTCCGGAATTCCACATCAGCGCAGATGCCGGATTCATGATGCCTCCGTAAATCACAATGGCAGCAAACGCGCCAAAGGTAGCCAGAGATTCCCGGCTACGACGAAGCCAGCCTTTTCTGAACAGGATTCCTGCGAGGAAACCGATGATTCCCATGCTGAACATCTGCCAGGGTGTATAGGGTCCCTGAGAAAACAGCACATTGGAAGTGAGCATGGTAACAGCTCCCACCAGGAAGCCTGTTTCTCCGCCGAATGCCACGCCTGCAATGATTGTGAGCGCCATGACTGGTTTGAACTGGGGCAGCATAAAGAACACCGCCCGTCCTGCAACGCCCAAAGCGCAGAGCACAGCTATGGTCACCAGTTCTCTTGCCTTGGGCTTTCTTCCTTCAAAAATCATTACAAAGGGAAGCATGCACTCAAATAGCACCAGCAATGCAACCAAATTATAGCTGCGGTCTTCCAGATAAAATACTCCGGTAAAAATCGTCAAAGGTACAAACAGCAGAATCATCACCGATGCCGCCACAGTCCGCTTGCTCAGTCTGCGCAGTTCCTTGGGTGTCTGCTCTATCACAGGCGGTGCCGAGCGCCGTCCAATCGCCAGGATTGTGACCAATAGCGCTACAATAAACAGACCATATATAATGATCTGATTTCCTGCCAGATCCGTGATACCATTTCGGTCAACCAGCTTCGTCAGGTCTGTGATGCTGGTCGCATAGAAGAAAACACACACTGCCGCTGCGCCACTGAGCAAAGCCAGCAGCTTTCTCCAAATCGGCAACGGTTCCGGTTTGAAATTCACGCTGGTTTCTTTTGGTTTGGGCAGCGGTGCCGATGTGACATCCAAAGTCTTCTCTTCAGGAACATCACCACCGCAGCAGCGAATCACATCAGAAGCAGTCACCGCCTCGGGCAGCAGGTGCCGAGCCATGCGATTGGCCAGAGTCGTATAGAAGCTGTTGCCGGAGAAAAACACCCTGGGAGTACCCTCTGCCACAATGCCGCCGTCGAAAAACAGTCCGCACCGATGCGCATACTCAGCACAGAAGGTAATATCGTGGCTCACCATCAGAATGCTGATTCCGTTTTTCAGCAGCTGTTTCAGGATTTCCGCGAACTTGACTTTGAATTCAGCATCAAAGCCCTTGGTAGGTTCATCCAGCAGCAGAATATCCGGCTGGGTCAGAAGCACCTTGGCAAGAGCTGCCCGCTGTTGTTCACCGCCGGAGATATCGTAAGGATGGCGATCTAAAAACTCCAGCAGATCGCAGACCTGTGATACATATGCCACCTTTTCATCCTGCTCAGATTTTGGGATTTTCTTCCCCCGGAACACCTCATACAGGTCCTCCCGAACCGTTCGTTTGACGAACAGGCACTGGGGATTCTGGGGCAGATGTCCCAGCTTTCCGTGGACCTGAACACTTCCGCGATATGGCGTACGCAGTCCTGCCAGGACCTTCATCGCCGTGGTTTTTCCTGTTCCGTTTCCACCGAGCAGGGTGTAAAACTCACCTTTTTTCAGAGCAAACTTCAGGCCCTTTACCACATCCGGCAGCTCTTTTTCGTACCGGAACCAGATATCGTCGCATTCCAGCACCACCTCGTCAGATGGCTCCGGAATCACAGGCTCCTCCAGCGGAAGAAGCTCATGGTCTTTTGAAAAATCCGTCAGGAAATCGCTGCCATCACGAACCGTCATCGGACATGGAAGATCCGTATCAATGCCAGCCCAGATCCGCATAGCCGTGGGCATCGCCAAAAACATACCGCTGCCTCGGGACTTGAGCTGGATTCCTACCTTCTGAGGCAGGTCATTGCAGATAATTCTGCCCTTCTCCATGACGATAGCCTGGGTTGCAAAAGGAAATGCTTCCTCCAGACGGTGTTCCGTCAGGATAATGGTGGTACCCAGCTCTCGGTTGATTTTTCCCAGGACCGCCAGAGAATCTGCCGCAGCAATGGGGTCAAGCTGAGAGGTCGGCTCGTCCAGAACCAGCACGCTGGGCTGCATCGCCATGACAGATGCTAGACTGAGCAGCTGCTTCTGGCCGCCGGAAAGCTCCGTTACATTTTTATAAAACCAGTTTTCAATGCCAAAGAAGGACGCCATTTCCGCCACTCTCCGGCGAATGGTAGGCGTATCGTATCCAAGGCTCTCCAGACCAAAGGCCAGCTCGTGCCATACCTTGTCCGTGACCACCTGGTTATCCGGCGACTGGAGCACAAATCCGATTTCTTTCGCCTGAGTGCGGTCATCTACCTGGTTCAAAGGTGTTCCCTGAAACAGAATCGTTCCCGAAAACACACCATGCGGTGTCAGACAGGTTTTCAGATGCCGCAAAAGCGTTGATTTTCCGCATCCAGAGGGGCCGCACAGAATAGCAAAGGCACCCTTTGGAATGGAAAATGAGATATCATCCAGAGCTTTTTGCTCCTGCTCCGGATAGGAATATGTTACATGTTGGAATACAAAGCTTTCCATTTTCTCTCCTCCGAAGCATTCATGATTACCGGGGTAAGACACAACCCGGCATAGACAAAATAAAAGCTCACACTCATGGTATTGATGGCAGCCCAACGGATGCCGGGGAAATACCGGAACGCAAATCCCCGTACCATGTACCCGCAGATCAGATATACCCCGCAGAAAGCGATCCACGCCATAGCAGTCCGATCCCGGTCGTCAAAGTGATAAATCGAAAAAGCCGAGCGGCCTTTCAGACCATATCCACGGCTTTTCATACTGTCCGCTGTCTCGATAGCGTTTTCCAAAGCCCATGTAATCATAATGGACATGATCAGCGTGGCAGTTTTGATCCGCTTGATGATGCTGCCGGTGGATATATCCCGACCGATGCTGCGCTGAGCCTCCACCACAACGGACATCTGGTATTTGAATTTCGGTACAAATCTCAGAGTCATGCTCAGTACCAGCGACATAGCAGGAATGATTCTGCCGAACAGGTAAATGAACTTATCCGAAGTGATGACCCGGTTAAAGCTGATAAACCATACCAGCACCGTCACCAGAAGGCATCCTGCGGACAGTCCGTACAGGATACTTTCCAGGGTCAGCGGATTGCCATTTGGAAAATACGTCAAAATCGTCACACCTGCGTGATTGAATGCCGGGTTCACAAAAGCCGTCAGCAGCAGCATGGGCAGGCAGAACTTCAGCGAAAACATAACCGCCTTTTTTCCTTCGATCTGCACGGCATACATAATCGCACACACGCAGGATATGATCTGGGCCACCGGGTGATTGAACACCATGGAAAAGCCCAGCACCAGTGCAAAATACAAGAAATTCACCAGCGGATGATATTGCTGAAACCCATCATATTTTTCTTTTTTTATCCCATCCATTCGCATCCCACATCCTTACCAAGATCACAGGTATAGCGCCATTCCACCACATCACCCTGCGCCAGCTGATAGCGGGAACAGCCATAGTTGGGGTACCAGCCATTTACACGGTACATCCATCCGGACAGGTTGCCGCAGTCAAATTCGTACAGGTTGTGGATACCTTCCACATAGGCGCTGTTATACATGGGAGTCCAAGAGGACTCCATATGGATTCCGTTATCCTTGCAGACCCGCTTCAGTACATCAAAGACAGATTCGCCCTCATAGAAGGTCACCGTCTGGGTACTGAGAATCACACCGTCAGAGGGTACCATCTCCAGCTTGTCCGAATTGAGATCTGAAAGGTTATTCAGAATTGTAGAGCACTCAATGGAGAAGGTACAGGTATAGGACTGTTCGCTGTCAATTTCCTGATTTTCCGATTCTACGGGCATGGGCTTTCCTTCCGGGATTGGGTCGGTCAGATACTGATCCTGACCGGTACCGGTTCCGTCGGAATAGACGCGGTTGCCGCCGCCTTCCACTGCGGACAGATATTCATCCGTTTTGGTGGTTTCCGCTGTTCCTTCCTGAACTGTGGCGGTAGGCTCGGTCACTTCTGTCTGCACCTGCATACTCTCAGAAGGAGCCTGCTGGTCGGGTACGATCAGGAAATCGCCGCCCGTCTGATTCACGGAGAAATTCAAAATGGTTTCTTTGCTGCCTGTGACAGATGCAGAGCAGACCGCAGTTTTCTGATCTCCCACCTGCTGATACACCGTTGCGCTTGGTGCATCCCACTTCTGGTTCAACCGGATGGACAGCACAGCCGGGAAGCCCAGGTCACTTTCTTCATTGAAGGAAAATGCAACCATACCCTTATTCTGGGTAACAAGGAAATTCAGCGACAGATTCAGATCCCGCGGTTCGGTGATGTCGCTTCCGAAAATCGTCCATTCATATTGATAATCATCGGTCGATCCGCAGAAAGTACCGATGGCATTTTCATCTTTTAACTGCCTGAGCAGTTTTTCTTCAATCACACCGTCCTCAGGAATCGTAATAGGCTCCTGAAGATTGACCGGTGAGAAACTGCCGCCGCATCCAAAAAGGGACAGAACCATGGTCAGCAGCAGTACAACACTGATAAATCGTTTCATTTTTTCTCTCCTACAACAATCTTACCGTTTTTCGTGGCTAAGGTATGCTGATTCATCGCAAGACTCTGGCTGCTGTCCGAAGCAGCGAACACTGCATCTGCAAAGGAAAGCTCGCACACATCCCCTGCCCTGGCGCTGCCGTGCAGCCGGAAGGACAGTCGTAAAATAACATTGTCTTCAGATGCCAGCAGCTTTTTGCTGAAGGCGTACTTTCCTCCCGTAAGATCCAGATACATAATGTTGATTTGACCGGATTTGTTGCTCTGCTTGGTATTAAAGCTCCAATCCGGGAGCTTTTGGGCAATTCCCGCCTGGTTTACATCATCATAGATGAATACATTTCCCTCTTCTACGCCCAGAAACTCCAGCCGTGAGGAATCGAAATTGATGCTGAAGCTGGCTGCCGGATAGATTGCCTCTCCCATGTCAGAGATGGTTACATCCAATGTGAAGGCATCCTTGTCAGACACACTGATTTTCTGAGGTGTTTCGATGGTCAGGACCGGTTTCTTCGCCAGACGGCCCCCGGCAAAGAGAAATGCCAGGATCAGCAATGCATACCACAATCAGTGCCGTGCGTTTTTTGTTATTGGTTGAAGTGTGATTTTCCTGTTTCATAAACTGATGCCTCCATGACAAAGCGGGAGCAGGGATCACCCACTCCCGCTTTGCGTTACTGATCAGGATCTGGTGCTAAGTGCAGCTGCGTTGGAAACAACTGCATAATCGGTATGGTTAACGAAGGATTCTACGATGCCCAGAGCATTAAAGGTGTTGATTCTGCTGTCGCCGTTGACGTTCAGGGTCAGAATCTGGATATCAGAGGGAGCCTCGCTCTTGCGCAGCCAGGTATCCACAGCTGCCAGAGCATCCTGTGCATTGACAACGCCGTCGGCATTGGCATCACCGAAAGCCATCGCATCTGCGGTGCCCTCAATGGTGTAGTTTTCCTTCTTGGAGAACTGACCCATGTCGATCTTGGAGTCTACCAGCGCAACATAGGAAGAAACACCGGTCTTGTTGGATATCTCCTCGCTGTACAGGAAGTTGACCTGATTGGTTCCGTCATTGTAGGCAACCTTTTCCTGTGCGGCTACACCGGTAACTGCAAGTGCAACTGCCTTCTTGGTGGTGGGGATCAGATCCACATCGTCGCCCTGATACAGGCAAACTGCGCTGAAGGAAATACCCTGAACAACATTGACAGTGCCCTTTGCATTGTCGATATTGACAATAACCATGGATGCTTCGTCAGAAGAATCAGAGGTCAGCTTCACGGACATACCGGAAATTGCAATGTCCAGAGGCTTCATATCGATGGTCTGCTCGGTTTCAAAGCCGATGGTAAACAGTTCTGCAGGGAACTCTGTGCCGCTGACGGTCAGGTCCTTGTTTTCGCCGGAATCAAAGTAAACGACTCTCAGCTTACCGGTTTCCTTCTCCAGATTGTAGCTGACTTCGCCGCCGGCCAGACGGTTGCTTGCAGTGACGGATGTCACATTCAGGCCCTTGGGCACGGTTACGATAAAGTCGATCAGCTTGTACTTTGCATCGTTGTTCCACTTGTTGATGCTGACTGTTGCATTGAACTTGGTGCCGGCAGTGTTCACGATCTCTGCAGGCAGGCTCACAGCAGCAGTCATTTCATCGGTAACAGGAGTATCCCCGCCGCTCAGGGGAACATCGGTCATGTCGTACAGAGAAGTCTGGCCCTTGGTGAAGCGGTTATAGGCAATCAGTGCATATGTACCCTGGTCGGTAGCCATGCCGTTGCCGCCATCGCCCATAACATGGCAGAACATCTTGGAGCCTGCATCATAGAAAGTCAGCAGAGCATCAACAGCGGAATTACCGTTCTTGATAAATCGGCTGTCGGTGTCGGGATCGACACCCCATGCAGTGCAGGCCGTGATGACCTGTGCAATGCTCTCAGAGTTTACAGTACCCCAGGATGCATAGCCGCCGTCTTCCTGCTGAGCAGAGGACAGCCATGCGAATGCTTCTTCAGCATCGGCAGCAACCGCAGGCTGATCCTTATACTTTACCAGAGCCTGCAGAGCCATTGCGGTGATATCGGGATCGGATACGTCTCCGGACAGTGCCCAGCCGCCGTCGCTGAGCTGCTTGCTGAGGATATAGTCCACGCACTGCTGACGGATGGTGGGATCGCCGGTCTGATAATTCTGGGTATCCAGTGCAATCAGAGCAAAAATGGGGCCGTTGATTCCCTGCTTGGTGAGCCACTTAAAATCATCAAAGGGCTGAATCAGGTTCCAGTCGCCAACAGAAGTGGCATTCTTGCCGATGGAAGACAGTGCCAGAATCAGGCGGGAGTTTTCCGTGGACTTCACTCTGTGCAGAGCGCCGTTTTTGGAAGATACCTTGGATGCCAGCTCGTTGACCTTAGGAACGATACGATTATAGTAGTCGGTAAAGTATGCATTATCCAGGGGGTAGTAGCCGCCGCGGGCCAGACTCATCACGGTCCACTCACCGGCACCGGTGCCAAAGGAAGGAGCTGTTACAGTTGCAGCCATGTTTGCCATAACTTCATTCAGAACAGCTGCAACATCCTGGCCGCCTTCGGAAGACTCTTGCTTCTTGGGTGCCAGAGCTTCTACAGCTGCGTCCACCTCTGCCTGGGATGCTGTCAGTTTTTCCATGACAGGCAGTGCTGCAGCCTTGGCTTCTTCATCGGTGGATTTTGCATAGGCAGTATACAGATGGTCCTTGTTTGCGCCCTGGAAGTATGCCTCATTGCCCCATCCGGTGCTGTGGCCCAGGTCTGCACCATAGCCATGAACGGTGAACTGCCAGCGAACATTGTAGGTATTGCCGTAGTCTCCGCACTTACCGGAAGCTACACCGTCCTTCAGTCCCCAGGAGGAAACGCCCACATCGATCATGAAGTTATTGACGGTGATCATCCAGCCAGCCATATTGCCGTAGTCAAACTCGCCCAGATACTCGTCGTCATTTCCAACATTTTCAACAGTGGTAGGCCCGCCGTTTTCACCAATGAAAGCAGGAATGTCCACTACACCGTTGTCAATTCCCTTTACACCGGACAGATAGAAACCGCTGTCCCAGTTGCCGGTATTGGTGTATTCAATATTATGGTCCACAAAGAATGCAAGTGTTGCCATTGCGGCAGTCAGATTATCCTCTGTAAAGGGGCCAAATCACTTCTGCCCAACCAGTTCATTGATCTGATTTAATGTATAAGATGTCGGTTTTACATAGATTCCCTGACCAAGAGTCAGGCCTTCAATAGATACGACAACATTAAATTCGTCATTTTCCGCTGCAGAAACGCCGGGAACCAGCAGACCGATGACCATCACAATTGCCAAAATCAGACTGAATGCTTTTTTCAAGACATTCAGTCCTTTCCATTTTGTTCTGTTTTGGTTTGTGCTTTCCCGGAAGACTGCCCGATTGGAGTTTTTGCATTGCGTTTTCGTTTCTTCTTATCCGGCTTAGCTCTGGCCTCTTTGATCCCAGCCGATTCCAGAGCGCGAGGCCACGGACCGAGAAATGCCTTGATTCGGGAACGAGTAACATCGTCAAAATCTTCTTTCTGCGGTAATCTTCCTATTTCCTGATACTTTTGACGCAAAAGCTCCTCCGCCCAGGCCTTTTTTTCGTCCAATGCCACGTACATCCCTCCTTACAAAAAATACACTTCTTTGACCACACGATCAAAGAAGTGCAACTGATTTATCAATACCACATCAACAGGACTCACAATTCATGCAAAAGGTAGAATGCATCCCAATAATCCCACTGCGTGGTAACAAATCGGCTGCACTCTTCCAATCAAAGTGTGGTGAACCATAAGATACGGCAGGTATTCTGACTTATGACCTAGCAGCAAAGGCTGCGGGGCGTATTCCTTCTCAGAGCAGTCAACTCCAATGGATCAATACTCCCATCTGTCACGCACAGCAATGGACGGTTGTTCCGGATTCTAACCGGATTCTCTTTTCATCTACTAAGTAAAAACTGTTCGAACCGTATCTCAATATAAGTGTATTTAATTCACGGATAATATACCATAAGTACTCCCTATTTTCAACTAGAGTTTGGATGATTTTTACAGCAAAAATACAAATTAGTGAAATAATTCCAGAACTTCTCTAAAGAAATGCAATTTATGTCATTATCTCCGGATGAAGTTGGTTTTTTAGGATTTGACACATTTTTACAAGATTCTGAATTATAAATTATCATGAAAAGAGGCTGTTTTCACGCTCAGGCATCTGAGCGCAAACTGGTCATCTTTTCCTATTGCGATAGGTAATCCTTTGAGATTATCTCCGGATTTTCCCCTGCCTAGCACCGTGCATGAAAATTTCCCTTCACACGGCGCCCCATCTCAAATAACATTTCTTTTTCATACACACGATTTGGAATAACTTAGATACCCATCATTCCAGCTTTTTCACGATAATATTTGACTTTGGCTTTCTGTTTCTTAGTCAGATTTAGCTTGGACAGTAGAATCTGAATTGTATCAGCATTGGTTGCGTGGAGAAGCCGGTGGACATTTTTGGTGACAAGCATCAGGTTTTCATACCTGTCCGAACCACCTTTTGATTGATGGATAATGTGATGACAGTGAATGTCGCCTATTTGAAGGTCACCACCAGTTATTGCACATTTTCCATACTGACCGCAGAACCGGCTGAGCCTGTTATCGTTATATTCTATCGACCGCTCTGAAACAGGGTTACGCATGAGGTAGTATAGAACATTCGTACCAGAACCCTTGAATATCGTGTGTGTTGTATTGTGTTATTTGAGACTGGTGCCTATTCCTCCATCTCCGTTACAGAGACTTCTTCGGTCATGGCACCACTTTCACCGGGATGAAGAACAGTTATATCGTAAGATTTTCCTGTTCAGCACTTCAAAGCCTGCAACTGGCTCCATGCTCCCGGCTTCCCACGTTCCGTTAAGGTTATCCACTCTATATGGGTTTAGGTGCTTTCTCTAAGCCTGTATGCTTGATACTACCTGTAACAGTATAAGGGGTTTCATAAAGAACCTTTTTACTAACCCTCACATACCTCGCACGATGGCGAGACCAGCATTTCTACTGGCGAGATCCTATAGACTTGTAAATCGAAAGTTCGTCCGCTTGTCAAGCAAGCATTCTCACTATGCCCATTTTATGTGACTTCCGGCATATAGGCTACATATCCCACCTCTGGCATACTTTCGTGGAATGGTTTACCACTCTTTACGGTAGCTCTCTGCCGACTTCTGCGAGCTTCATACAATTTGGCTGTTACTGCCGCCTTGCATGTCGCAGTATTAAAGAGGACATTTCCAGGCGTTACCCCTTCATTCTATCCTTTACCTTAACAGTTCTACTAAGACTATACTAACCTTTGGACTTTACACATTGACTGCTTGTTAGTATAATTAGAGCATCCATAAAATTAGAATTTGTAGGTGTAACTGATGAATATTTGCGAGTGGTGCAATTACAAGGATAACAAATGGTTGATTTATAAATCCCTGCATTGGTCCGTTTATTTGGCGGATGTCCAGGACTATGTTGGAAGATGTATCTTAGTGCTAAATAGGCACTGCGGATGCATTTCAGAACTGAGCACTTTGGAGTGGATTGATTTGAAAACCATTATAGATCGGTTAGAACAAATCTATAAGGAGGTATTAGGTGCAGAGTTATGCAACTGGAGTTGTTTGTTGAATAACTTTTATAAAGAGCCCAATCCAAATCCGCATTTACATTTTCACGTAAGACCACGCTATAAAAATCCTATTACTATCAATCATCATTCATACGTTGATGCAGAGTTTGCACATCATTATGCTCTAAAGAAAGAGCCTGTGTTACTTGATGAGGATAGACAGGTATTATTTGCGCAAATGAAAAGTCATTTTTGTATTTAAATTCCAATCTATGGGTGGGTGCCTGTAAGGGCATCCACTTTCTTTTCTTAGTGCGTAACCTTTTCAGTTACGAACGTGTCGCACGTTCATGTATCTCAGGCCCGGTCTGGAATCTGCGCCGAATGATTCCTGTCTGTTTGTTTCCGGCGCAGTGGCCTGCAAACATAGAATAAGCATCCGTACAAGTTGGATTTTTCTTGAAAAAATGCAGATATCAGGGTATAGTATGCATATAAGTTACACTTAAAAACATTCAGGGTCAGGTAATGAAAATATGCAGAATATGGATTTATACTACGATTTTTCAGGGCAGAAATTTGGCTACCCCTTGAGCTTGAGCATCAACGGGTTTTCGAGAAATATTTTTTCCAGACAGTCCAGTCTGGAGATTTCCTATGTCCTGAAGGGATCATACGAGGCCGTTACGACGAACTTCTCGTGCATTCTGAACGAAAGAGACATGATCGTAATTGCGCCTTACGATATACATATGCTCCATAAAAAGGACCAAAATGATACTGGAATCATTCTGACCATCCATATCGATTTCAGCCGTATGGCAGATTCCATGGTGGGTAATCTGCACGCAGGCTTCAGCACCGCAGTCTGTACCGAAACCCGAAACAGAGAATCCTATCTCCAGCTGCGCAATAAAATCGGAGAACTGGCCGCTGAGCTGATGGCACAGAGCAATGATCTGTACCATATGAATGTGATCATGATGGAACTGCTGCGCATTACCGCCTCCCCCAAATCCTTTTCTGTGGATGAACTTCCGCTGCACACGGAATATCATGAAAACTACATGAAAGCCATCAAATACATAGACCTCCACTATAAAGAGAATCTGACCCTGGGCGAGATTGCCAGCCAGCTGTCCTTCAGCCCCTCCTATACATCAAAGCTGATGAAGCGCTACACCGGAATTCCCTTCGTAAAATATCTTGCCTATGTCCGAGTGCGTGCTTCTCTGGAAACACTCCTGGAAGGAAGAGAAAGCATTGAAAAGATTGCTCTGGATTACGGTCTGCCCAGTTCAAAGGCATATACGGAAGTTTTCCGGGAGCTATATGGAATCGTGCCCAGTGCCTACAGAAAACAGTTCCAGAAAAACATGAAATACAGCAAGGGCGGCGAAAATCAGAAAATGGTGCTGGATCAGCAGCACAAGCAGCTTCTGCAGCATCTTATTGAAAAAACAGAGGATATCCTTTACGAAAATGAGCAGCTCGCCATCCGGAAAGAGGGCGACGATCTGGTCGTGACCGTCGGAAAGGGCCGGGTGCAGATCGATCCTGCACCGGAAGGCGGTATGGTCCTGAGAATCACAAAGGAAAAGTAGGCTGTTTTCTTTCAGGCGCTCTTTTTTGTCATGTCTTTGAAAAAATGCCACAGGCTTTCCCGAAAAGAGGACAAAAAACAACAGCTGATATCTGTGTGAGTGAACGAATTTGCAATGCAAGTATGTTAGAATAAAGACAAACACAGAAAGGAGAAAAACAAGATGAATCCATATCCCAACTTATTTTCGCCTATTAAAATCGGCAAAACCACTGTAAAGAACCGCATTTTCATGCCTCCTATTTCTACCAACTTAGCAGATAAAGGCTATGTTACCGAAGAACTGATCCAGCACTACACCGCAAGAGCAAAGGGCGGTGTCGGTCTGATTGTCACCGAGGTAACCACTGTTGAGCCTGTATATACATACCTGCCCGGTGATATGTCCATCTATGACGATTCCTTTATCCCCGGCTGGAAGAAGCTCACCGAGTCTGTCCATCAGTACGGTGCAAAGATCCTGCCCCAGCTGTTCCATCCGGCATACATGGCATTCTCCCTGCCCGGAACTCCCCGTTTCATCGCTCCTTCCAATGTAGGTCCCTACTATGCAAAGGAAGCTCCCAGAGCTGTCACTGTAGAAGAGCTGAAGGTCATCATCCGTCAGTTCGGCGAAGCTGCCGGCCGTGTGAAGCAGGCTGGTGCTGACGGCGTTGAAATCCATGCTGCCCACGCACATGGTCTGCTGGGTGGATTCCTCTCTCCCCTTTATAACAAGAGAACCGACGAATACGGCGGTGATCTGGACGCTCGTCTGCGTCTGACTCTTGAAGTTGTTCAGGAAGTCAGAAAGGTCTGCGGCGAGGACTTCATCATTGATGTTCGTATTTCCGGCGATGAATACACCGACGGCGGTCAGAACCTGAACGATGCAGTATATGTCGCCAAGCAGCTGGAAAAGGCCGGCGTCGATTTCCTGCATGTGTCCGGTGGTACCACAATCATGCGCGGCAGCTCTATTCCTGCTCCCGGCACTCCCATGGGTTCCCATGTGAAGATGGCAGAAGAGATCAAGAAGCATGTGTCCATCCCCGTTGCAACCGTCGGCAGAATCACCGAGCCCTGGATTGCAGAGGAGCTGATTGCCAACGGCCGTGCTGATATCTGCATGATCGGACGCGCAAACCTGTGTGACCCCGATTTCGTCACCAAGGCTGAGCACGGTGACATTGACAGCATTCGTCCCTGCATCGGATGTCTCAGATGCCTGAACGGCATCATGTTCGGCAATCGCGTTTCCTGCACCGTGAATCCCTCTCTGGAGCTGGAAAACGAAGAAAACATCAAGGAAGCACAGACCAAGAAGAACATTCTGGTGATCGGCGGCGGTCCTTCCGGCATGGAAGCAGCATATGTAGCAAGAAAGCGCGGTCATCATGTGGTTCTGTGCGAAAAAGAAGAATCTCTGGGTGGTCTGGCCCGTCTGGCAGCTGTCCCCATCGCAAAGCAGGACCTCACCAAGATGATCAAGTACATGGCAGGCAAGCTGCAGCGCGCAGGCGTCGAAGTCAGACTGAACTGCACTGTTACAGAAGAGATGATCAAGACCGAGTTCAAGGACTACGAAGTCATTGCCGGTACCGGTGCATCTCCTGTCGTGATCAAGCCCTTCACCGGATTTAAGCAGTGGATGACCGCTGACGACATCCTGTCCGGCAAGGCATTCCCCGGCAGAAAGGTCGTCATCATCGGCGGCGGTTCCGTTGGCTGTGAGACTGCTGACTATCTGGCTCCTCTGGTCAATGACCTGTTCCCCAGAAACAGAGAAATCATCATTCTGGAAATGATGTCCGGTCTGATGCTGAATGAATCCGGCCCGGGCCGCAGCCTGCTGGTTCAGAGAATGATGAAGAAGGGCGTGCAGATGATCTGCAGTGCTAAGGTAGAGCGTGTCGAGGAAGACAAGATCTACTACAGCAAGGCCGGTCAGGAATTCTGCATTGACGATGCTGATACTCTGGTATTCGCTACCGGTTACAGAATCGATCCTCAGCTGGAAGAAACTCTGAAGGCCTGCGGTGTCACCTATCATCTGGTTGGCGATGCCGGTAAGCTCGGAAATATCAAGGATGCCGTGACCTGCGGTTATAAGGTCGCAAAGGATCTGTAATCAGCTGATAAAAGCTGACCATCATTTCTTTGATTTTCATATACAGTGGCCGGAGCAGATTGCTCCGGTCACTTTTTTATTCTCACGCTGCCTGCCACGCTTTTCTGTCCGCTTTGCACTGGGGAATAGATGCCCGCACACATCGGCGCTCCTTGCAAAATTCGGGATTCGTGGTATAATGGTACAGAATTTGACGATTGAGGCGATTATGTGTATTTAATTGACATCCATACCCATGTATATCCCCAGAACATTGCCCACAAGGCTGCCGCCAGCATCCGGGATTTTTACGAGCTGAACACCCGGGAAATGGACGGCACAGTGGACACGCTGCTGCAGCGAGGGGCTAAGGCGGGTATCAGCCGGTTTGTGATTCTCCCGGTGGCAGTAAAGCCGGAGCACACACGGCACATCAACGATTTTATTCTGGAGCAGGCAGGAACTCACCAAGAGTTCATCGGCTTTGGTACCCTGCACGCTGCCATGGAGCACATTGAAGAAGAAGCGGATTACATTCTTCAGCAGGGTCTGCACGGCATCAAAATGCACCCGGACACCCAGGAATTTGCCATTGACGATCCCCGGCTCTTCCCGGTATACGACCAGATCCAGGGAAAACTGCCTGTACTTTTCCATATGGGAGATACCAGATTCAACTATTCTCATCCGGCAAGACTCCGCCGCATTCTCGGTGAGTTCCCCCGTCTTCAGGTGGTTGCAGCCCATTTCGGCGGCTACCGAATGTACGAAACTGCCATGGAGTACCTCCGGGATACCAGCTGCCTGATGGATGTTTCCAGCTCTATGATGTTTATGCCCGAGGGCTTGCCCGAAAAGTATATCAACATCTACGGTGCTGAGCGGCTGGCTTTCGGCACAGACTATCCCCTCTGGGACCCTGTCCCCCAAACCGAACGCTTCCTGCGCCTGAAGATCACCGACAATCAGTTTGAACAGATTGGCCACAGAACTGTGGAGCAGCTGCTGAATTTATAAATCAATATATACCAACGCCCCGGAATGCTGAAATTCCGGGGCGTTTTCTTATTATAACCAACCTACCCCGCACCCTCAGGCAAAATTTCCGCTCCTGCAAAAAATTCAGGAAAAGATATTGACAATAGTCCGAAACTGGACTATAATTCAGTAGTCCGGTTTCGGACTACTGAATAAATTACGATGAAAATATATTGCAGGGAGGATTTGCAATGGATAACAATACAAGCGCAATCCAAGTATTAAACGACAACAACATCAGCTATTCCATTCGTGAATATCCCGAGAACGGCCCCGTAGCCGCTGTGGATGTGGCCGCTTATTTCGGAGATACCGCTGATCGTCTGTTCAAAACACTGGTCACCACCGATCACAAGGGCGGATATTATGTGTTCTGCCTGCCCGGTGAGAAACGGCTGGATCTGAAGAAAGCAGCCGCTCTTGTGGGCGTGAAGAATCTGCAGATGCTGAAGCCCGATACCTTCCAGGAGCTGACCGGATATGTCCACGGCGGATGCTCTCCCCTGGGAATGAAAACACTGCTGCCTACAATCGTGGATGCAAGTGCTCTCAAATGGGATTCTATCTTCCTCTCCGGCGGCAGAATCGGACTCATCATCGATATCGATCCGAAGATTCTGACCACGCTGGTGGATGCAAAGTTTGAAGACATCTCCAAAGACTGATTTTGTTTTCAATACAGAAAGGATGGTAAATTTATGGATTTCAAGGAATTGGCAGAAAAAAGATACTCCTGCAGAAAGCTTTCAGACCGGAAAGTAGAGAAAGAGCTGCTGGATCAGATTCTGGACACCGCAATTAAAGCTCCCACAGCGGTCAACACTCAACCGTATAAAATCTTTTTGATGGATTCTGCGGAATCAAAGCAGAATATCCACAAAGTAACAACCTATACCTTTGGTGCAGACACCTTCCTGGTTGTTGGCTACAAGGAAGACACCGGCTGGGTCAGAGCATTTGATAACAGAAACTTCGCCGATGTAGATGCCAGTATCGTAGCAACCCACATCATGCTGCAGATTACCGATCTGGGCCTTGCAACCACCTGGGTGGGACACTTCGATGCACCTGCTCTGAAACAGATGTATCCGGAAATGGCAGATTACAATCTGATTGCCCTGTTCCCCATTGGTTATGCCGCCGAGGACGCAGCCCCCTCCCCCAAGCACGATATCCGCAAGGGCCGGGAAAGTGTTGTCCAAGTCCTGTAACAAGGCAATGAAGCTTGCAAAGAAGGGTTCAAATATGAAGAAAGAACTGTCAAAATGGAATCGTCTCACAAAAAAGCAGGATGAAATCTATCATCGCTGCGCCAAAAGAGCCGGACTTGCGGATGCACAGTTTTGGGTTCTGTACGCACTGTGCGAGGCTGACAAGCCCCTGTGCCAGAACTCGTTCTGCGAAAACTGGTGCTATTCCAAACAAACCGTCTGCACCGCAGTGGCAAGCCTGGAAAAAGCAGGTCTTGTCCAGCTTGCTTTCGCAGAAGGCTCCCGAAAGCAGAAGGATCTTTACCTGACGGAAAAAGGCGAGGAATTCTGCAATCAGCATGTGCGAAGCGTGCAGGAGGCGGAAGAAAAAGTTCTGGAAGCCCTCTCCCAAGAGGAACGGGAGAAGTTTTTCGGTCTTCTGGAACACCTGCTGAATCATCTCGATCAGGAGCTGGCATAAAATTCATACCCATAAACGCACAGGTGGAAGCCCTCTCTTCCACCTGTGTCCGTGCGAAAACATCAAATGAAAGGAGTTATCATGCTGAACGATAAAATCTGCGTCACAGATGCAACACAGAATAACCTGAAGCACGTATCTGTGGAGATTCCAAAGCATCAGATCACGGTGGTCACCGGCGTTTCCGGTTCGGGAAAAAGCTCGCTGGTGCTGGATACGATTGCTGCCCAGTCCCGCAGAGAACTGAATGACACATTCCCCAGCTTTGCCCAGCGGTACCTGCCCAAATACGGTCGGCCCCATGTGGGACACATCGATCATCTGCCCACGGCAATTGTCATCGATCAGAAAAAGCCCTCCGGCCAGGTTCGTTCCACGCTGGGAACCTATACGGACACCTATTCCCTGCTCCGGCTGCTTTTCTCCCGGGTGGGTGAGCCTTTTGTCGGCTACTCTGATTCCTTTTCTTTCAACCATCCCCAGGGCAGATGTCCCCGCTGTGATGGTCTGGGTGAAATTACAGAGCTGGATGTTCACAAGCTGGTGGATTTCGACAAGTGTCTGAACGATCCCGGTGTCATCCGCTATGTAGCTTACGAGCCGGGTCAGTGGCGGTGGCTGTACTATGGTGCTTGCGGACTTTTCGATTCTAACAAGAAAATCAGAGATTTCACCCCGGAAGAGCTGCATCTGTTCCTTTATCAGGAGCCGATGACTCTGAAAAATCCGCCTCCTGAGTATTACAAAAATGGAAAATACGAGGGTCTCATGTACCGGATGAACCGGATGCTCAAGCGGGACGATGCCAAGGTCCACTGGAAAAAGCTGGA
The DNA here is from genome assembly GCA_020025595.1 of Oscillospiraceae bacterium. Classification (GTDB taxonomy): domain Bacteria; phylum Bacillota; class Clostridia; order Oscillospirales; family Oscillospiraceae; genus Faecousia. The sequence goes on along the minus strand of JAHHRV010000001.1, from coordinate 290,128 downwards.
GCCTCTGGTGACCCAGGGCGTGTGCCCGGAGTGCCACGGTGCCAGACTGAATTCCACCATTCTTTCATGTAAGATCGGCGGTAAAAACATTGCCGAAGTCACAAAAATGCCTCTGCCGGATATTCTGGCATGGCTGGACGGAATCAGCAATCCCATTGCCGTGGACATGGTCACCTCCCTGAGAAACCGGATTCAGGCACTGATTGACATTGGCCTTGACTATCTCACACTGGACCGCGCCATGGGAACTCTGTCCGGCGGCGAGGCTCAGCGGTGTAAAATCGCAAAATACAACAATTCCTCCCTTTCTGACCTGCTGTATGTGCTGGACGAGCCCAGTGTCGGCCTGCACAGCCATGATATTCACAGACTCAGCGAGGCGATCATCGGCCTCAGGGACAGAGGAAACACCGTCTTAATGGTCGAGCATCACAAAGAGATGATGGAGATTGCCGACCACATTATTGACATGGGCCCGGGTGCAGGTGCATCCGGCGGTGAGGTGCTGTTTGAGGGCACCTACCCGGAGTTGGTTGCCGGAAACACCCTGACAGGTTCGCTGCTGCGCCAGCACAATGGGTTAAAAGAGCATCCCAGAACCGCCAGCGAATGGTTCTCTCTGGAGCATCTGAATCTGCACAATCTGAATAATGTATCCGTCAAGCTGCCGAAGGGGCTGTTCACGGTGATTGCCGGTGTTGCAGGCTCCGGCAAGAGCTCTCTGATGCAGGCTTTTGCCGACCAGTCCCCGGAAACCGTCACCCTCATCAGTCAAAAAAACATCGGTATCAGTTTGCGCTCCACGCCTGCAACCTATCTGGGCGTTGCCGATGACATCCGCCAGATGTTTGCAAAGGAAACCGGACAGAAAATCGGTATGTTCTCCTTCAACGGCGCCGGTGCCTGCCCTGTGTGTCAGGGAAAGGGCGTAATCGTTTCGGAAATGGCATTTATGGACTCCATCGAGACTGTCTGCGAAGCCTGCGGCGGCCTGCGCTATTCTGAAGAAGCACTGCAATACACAGTGGACGGGCTGAACATCGCTCAGGTGATGGACATGACCATCCGTCAGGCCATGGACCGGTTTGCAGGAACTTCCATTGAGAAGAAGCTGAAGCCTCTGTCCGATGTGGGACTGTTTTATCTGCACCTGAATCAGGCTCTGTCCACCCTGTCCGGCGGCGAACTGCAGAGAATGAAACTCGCCTCTCACCTTGGTCAGAAGGGGCAGATTCTGATACTGGACGAGCCTACCGACGGACTGCATCTGCAGGATGTTCAGGACATCATCGCCCTGTTTGAAAGCATCGTAGCCGAAGGCAACTCCGTATTCCTGATCGAACACAATCTGGAGGTGCTGAAGGCCGCCGACTATGTGGTGGAAATCGGCCCCGGCGGCGGTACCGAGGGCGGTCAGATCATCTTCAGCGGTACCCCTGCCCAGATGCTGGAGTGCGACAGCTCTGTCACAGCTCCGTATCTGAAAAAAGCACTGGAAGGCACATCGGCAAAACTTTGATACCGTCACAAAATAAGAAACGGCCATTTCCCGGAACTGATTCGCGGGAAATGGCCTTCTTTTGTTCAGTTATGCTTTTTTCTTTCGCCAGGGCCCCAGACACAGGGCAATGATGGAGAAGATCACCGCAATTCCCTCTGCCAGAGGCACCGCAAGCCAGATTCCTTCTGCTCCAATCCACGCAGGCAAAATCAGCAGCGCCGCAACCAACAGCACAAAGGTGCGCAAAAAGGAGAGAATTCCGGATACCAGTCCGTTGGAGAACGCTGTAAAAAGTGCAGAAGCAAAGATATTCAATCCGGTGAACAGGAACGATATGGAAAACAGGTAGAATCCGTGCACAGCCAGCTGCAAAACATATGGATTATGTGCAGCAAAAATCATTGCAATCGGCCGTGCAACCACAAGCGCCAGCAGAAAGACAATCACAGACAATCCCGTAACGAACAGGATGCTGATTTTGAACAGCTTCTGAATCTGTGCCTGATCGTCTGCTCCGTATTTGTAGCTAAAAACAGGTGCCACACCGTTGGAATATCCCATAAACACGGCAGTCATAACAAACTGCGCATACAGTACGATGGCGATTGCCGCCACGCCCTCTTCCTTCAGGAAGCGGAGTCCCACCACATTAAACAGCAGTGTGGTAATTGCAATCGCCAGATTGTTGACCATTTCGCTGCTGCCATTGATACAGGACTTCCACAATACCTCTAAACGGAATTTGGGTTTCACCAGATACAGCGAACCTTTCCGGTTGAACACAAAATACGCAAGGCCGTAAATCGCCGTTATCGCGTATCCAATCGCAGTGGCAAGAGCAGCTCCGCGAATTCCCATCTGCATCGTTCCTACAAAAACCGCATCCAGAACGATGTTGGCTACGCCGCTGGAAACCGTCAGAATCAGTCCCAGCTTAGGCTTTCCTGCTGTGACAAAGAACACCTGAAACAGGAGCTGAAGTGTTACAAGAGGCGTTGACAGGATCATGATCTGCAGATATTCATAACACATCTGATAAATACGCGGTGTTGCGCCCATGAAGTATATCAGAGGCTTGATAAAAATCAGCCCCAGTATGGTAATGGCAGATGAAATCAGAATTGCAACCAGAATGATAAAGGAGAAATTCTCCTTTGCTTCCCGGGGCTTGCCTTCGCCCATGTTCAACGCAATCACTGCACTTGCACCGCTGGCCAGCATGACCGCTATGGCGATGACAACACTGGAAAAGGGATAAACCACATTCAGCGCCGTCAAAGCCAGCTCGCCCACCAGATTCGAGATGAACACACCATCCACGGTTTGATACAGGGACAAAAACACCATCATAATCATGGTCGGAACACTGAACTTCATCAGCTTTGCGAAATTAAATTGCTGCGAAAGTAAATTTTCTTCCATAGAAACCTCTATTCTGTCAATCAGGACGCAGATCCTGATTTTATCTTTTAGTCCGGAAACAGACTAATATAGTATAATCGCATCCGGCTCATGTGTCAAGCTAAAAATAAAGAAAAATGATTGTAAGAATACAAAACGCAAAAGATCACGCGATATTTTGTCATGAAATATTCAAATTTCAGCAAAGCTGGGGCTTGAGGTACTTTCTCCTCTGCTTTCACGATACTGCACGCCGCAATCTCATTTTTTGCTTATCATGCATCTCAATTTGACAACATTCCAGCCTGCGGATATAATATAGCCATCTTTATTCTCGGAGGTAGCTATGATGGAAGAAATCAAGAATCAGGCAAATCTCGTCATTCAGGAGCTGATCGCAGCCGCAAATCTGAAAAAGGGAGATCTGCTTGTAATCGGCTGCTCCTCCAGTGAAATGATTGGCAGCCGCATCGGAAAGAATTCCAGTCTGGAAGCAGCTGAGGCTGCATTCTCGGGCATTTACCCCGTATTGCAGGAGCATGGAATCGCCCTTGCCGTTCAGTGCTGCGAGCATCTGAACCGGGCACTGATTGTGGAAGAAGAAACCGCAGAACGCTTTGGCTACGAAATCGTGAATGTAAAGCCTCAGCCCAAGGCTGGCGGCTCCTTTGCCACCACAGCCTGGAAGGCATTCACCCACCCCGTTGCTGTGGAGCATATCAAAGCAAAGGCCGGACTGGACATCGGCGGCACCCTGATTGGTATGCATCTGAAAGAAGTTGCAGTTCCTGTGCGTCTGTCCAGATCTACCATCGGCAAGGCAAACATTCTCTGCGCCAGAACCCGCCCCAAATTCATCGGCGGCGAGCGGGCTGCCTATGTGGAGGAATACAAATAAGCGATTATTCTTGAATCCACCGATAAAGCCATCTGATCGAACCGGATTGGGTGGCTTTGTTTTTTCCGGACATTTTAGGTGCAAACCTACTCTGGACGAATCCGGAATTCTGTGATATGAAATAGTCACACAGTCAATGCAGATTTTAGCTCTGAAGGGAGGTTATTCCTGTGAAGAAAAAGTTTCGTTATATCCTGACCTGCCTGTGCGTGCTGCTTGCAGGCGGACTGCTGTGGGGCTGCGGTACCTCAGATTCAGAAGCACCTGAATCTCAGGCTGTCATGCAGCAAACATACCCAACCGCCGCACCCACCACCGTTCCGCCCCAGACCACGCTGCCGCCCTCCCCTGCCGATACCATGCTGCAGGAAATGTCCCTGAGAGAAAAGGTCGGTCAGTTATTCATCATCGCCCCCGAAGCGCTGGACTCCAACGCCCAGACTGCTTTCAGCGATTCGGCCCGGCAGCTGCTGCAAGAATATCCGGTTGGCGGTTTTATTCTGTTTTCAAACAACATCGAATCTCCCAATCAGGTCACGGCCTTTCTGACCGATTTACAAGCTGCCAGCAAACTAGCGCCGTTTTTATCCGTGGACGAAGAAGGCGGTCTGGTGGCACGGCTTGCGAACGCTCCGGGGTTTGATCTGCCCCAATACGAAAGTGCCTGGGCAGTAGGTGCTGACGCAGATCCTGCCGCTGCACTGAAAATGGGCAATACCATTGGCGCATATCTCAGCGAATCCGGCTTTAATATGGATTTTGCGCCAGTGGCAGATGTCAACACCAACCCTGACAATCCTGTCATCGGCACACGGGCTTTTTCCTCCGATGCTGCAACCGCTGCCATGCTCGCTCGAGCAATGGCCGACGGGCTGACCCAGCAGGATATCATCCCCGTATTCAAGCATTTTCCCGGCCACGGAGACACCGATCAGGACAGCCACGACGACCTGGCTGTCACCTATAAATCAGAAGCGGAGCTGTCTGCGTGCGAGTGGCTGCCATTTCAGAAGGCAGCAGATGCAGACTGCGTCATGGTGGGGCACATCGCAGTTCCCAGCATGGATGAGGATATCCTTCCCGCCACCATGTCCCGAACCCTTGTCACCGATATTCTGAAAGAGAAGCTAGGCTTTGAGGGGCTCATAATCACGGATTCTCTTTCCATGGGGGCAATTACGAACCGGTATACCTCCGGCGAAGCTGCTCTGGGTGCTTTGCAATCAGGGTGCCACATTCTGCTGATGCCCGAAAATTTTACCCAGGCATTTGACGCAGTGATTTCCGCTGTGGAAAGGGGCGAATTCTCCCGGCAGCAGCTGGACGAAACCGTACATAAAATTCTGGAATTCAAGCTGCGCCACGGCCTGATGTAATGCCCCTTCCCGGCGTGCCTGCGGCCTTGACGAAATTCAGAATGATTTATACAATAGTAACAACAGAAATTTTCCAGTTGAGGCGGTAAAGCACATGACATTGACACAATTTGACCAGTTATTTGTTGAAAAACTGAATCCCCAGCAAAAAGAGGCTGTCCATACGGTGGACGGTGCCATTTTGCTTCTGGCAGTTCCGGGAAGCGGAAAAACAACCGTTCTGGTCACCCGCCTGGGATACATGGTGTGCTGCAAAAACATTGCTCCGGCAAATATTCTGACCATGACCTATACCGTCGCAGCCACCGACGAGATGAGACTGCGCTTTGCATCCATGTTCGGAAACGAATACGCCAAAGACATGGAAATCTGCACCATCAACAGTCTGTCCTCTCAGATCATCAAATGCTATGCCGGTTCTCACGGCAGGCGTCAGCCCTTCCCTGTCATCGAAAATGACGCCGCAGCAAAGCTCGTGGGACAGATCTATCAGCAACTCAACGGAGAATATCCCACTGAAAGCACCATCAAGGACATTCGCACCGGCATAACCTACATCAAAAACATGATGCTTTCTGAGGAAGAAATCAAAACAGTCGATGTGGGCATCAACCACATGGATCAGATTTTCCAGACATACTGCGCGTGCCTCCGGCAGCAGCAGCTGATGGATTTTGATGATCAGATGGGGTATGCTCTGACCATCTTAAAAGGATATCCCACAATCCTGGATTACTTTCAGGATCGCTATCGGTATATCTGCGTGGATGAATCCCAGGACACCTCCAAGATTCAGCACGAAATTATCAAGCTCCTGGCTGCGAAACATCAGAATATTTTCATGGTGGGCGATGAAGACCAGAGCATCTATGGCTTCCGGGCGGCCTACCCCGAAGCACTTCTGAATTTTCAAACGGATTATCCCGGCGCAAAGATTCTGCTGATGGAGCGCAACTACCGCTCCACAGAGGAAATCGTGGCCGCTGCCAATGTTTTTGTGGCTAAGAACCGTTTCCGCTACGAAAAGAAGATCATCCCTACCCGGGGCAGTGGAAAATCCATTCAGCGGATTTACACCGCCAACCGCATTTCCCAATACAAGTATCTGTTTGAGATCGGACGGAACTGCACCCAGGAAACCGCTGTTCTGTATCGCAACAACGACAGCGCTCTGCCTCTGATTGACTTATTTGAGCGAAATGGCATCCGCTACAACTGCAAAAAGTCCCAGGATTCGTTTTTCTCTCACCGAATCGTCACCGATATCGTCGATATCATCCGCTTTGCCTATAACCCCCGGGATATAGACATTTTCATGCGCATTTATTATAAATTCGGCAGTCCTATTACAAAATCGGCTGCCGTGTATGCCTGTCAGGAGAGACTCAAATCCGGAAAAACCATTCTGCAGGAGCTGATAAACTGCCCCGAACTGAGCAGCTATGGCAAAGATGGTGCCGCAGATCTGTATACGCTGCTTCCGGAGCTGCCCGGTCAGTCTGCCGAAGTGGCTCTTCTGCAAATCTGGAATACCTGTCGCTACAGCAGCTATGTCACCCAAAACAAGCTGGATGCCGGAAAATTTGACATTCTCTGTATGCTGGCCAAGCGAGAATCCAGTCCGGATGCGTTCCTGCGCCGACTGGATACGCTGAAGCTGCTGATTCAGAATCATGTAGATCGACCCGACAACCATCTGATGCTGTCCACCGTACATTCCAGCAAGGGACTGGAATACGACCGGGTGTATCTTCTGGATATTCTCGACGGCGTTCTTCCGTCTAAAAAGCTATCCGATATCAAAACACCGGAAGACCTGCGGCAGTACGAAGAGGACCGCCGGGTTTATTATGTAGCAATGACCCGGGCCAAAAATGAGCTGTATTTATTCACCTGCCCGGACAGAAGCTCTCAGTTTACAACCGAGATTCTCTCAACGCTCCCTATCGAGACTGCCGACCCCGATGATGTATTCTGCAGCCTCAGTCAGAACCTGTGCGGTAAAAGCTACACCCACAAAGCTTTTGGAAAAGGCAGGATTCTGGCTCACTGCAAAGACAATCTGCTGGTGGAGTTTCCCGCCGAGCAGCTGCAGCTGCTCACCCTTGCCCAGATGCTGGAAAACAGAGACACTTCCGTGAAATATACTACACACGTCCCTGCCGCCAAAACGGCGATCCCGGAGGCTGCCGTTGCACAGATTGCAGCCACCATACAAATCGGAAGCCGTGTCACCCACAAAAACTTCGGCCCCGGGGTGGTTCTATCCATCGCCAATGGCGTAGCAGACATCCAGTTTGAAGAATCCAGAGAAATCAAACGCATTATGCTGGATATCACCTTGAGAAACGGGATTCTGAAGTAACGCTTTGCACTCGATGCAATGCAAATAATAACCGCTGACACACCATTTCGGTATGTCAGCGGTCTTTTTCATGGATTATTCTTCTGTTTGCTGATCAAGCTCGGCGGCAACTGCCTCTGCCGAGAAAAATTCCTGCTCCAGAGCGTGGGCGTTTTCGTAATGGGCATAGGGGACATAAAATCTCACCTTTTCTGCGCCGGAGCCCATCTTTGCAGCCAGTCCGGCACCCAGTACATTTTTGGTGAGAAACGGGATCTGATTCTGGGTCAGCAGATCCGAAAGTGCTTCCGACCAGATTGCTTCTTTTTCAACCAGATAGCAATAATCCTCCGGCTGAGGGGCGCTTAGCTGTCTGCTTCCGCAAACCGGGCATCTGGTTCCGCTTACAAGAAGATTACAATTCGGACAATACATCATGTTCCCTCCTTCATGCTGGCTGGTGGATTCATAACGATCGAGGTACTCTTTCAAAATTCGTTCGATGGCTGTGGTCATGCTCTGGCCTTTGTCATCGGCGTATTGTTCAAGGCGTTCATAAATTTGGCGATCAATATAGTAATTGATGAAGCGTCCGTCTTTTTTCTTTCTCGGCATGGTTCAATTCCCCATTTCACATACACACAGATATAGAATCTGCTTCGGTATCTTGATTATAGCATATTATGTGGAATTATCAACATAATTCAATATAATATTTGCGAGCCACCCGAATTAGAAACTCAGGTGGCTCGTAAAAGTTATCACTTTATCCGTAATTATCCGTTTTCGCGTTCCTTGGTAAGCAGCTTCTTATAGCTCATATCCATGCCGAGGGCTCCCAGCGGTGCCGTAATCAGGATTGCCAGAACTGCTACCGAAAGGACGATCTTTCCGCAGGGCAGGCCCATTGCCAGGGGCACAGAGCCGATTGCAGCCTGAACCGTTGCCTTAGGCAGATACGCAATGATGCAGAACAGACGCTCTTTCATAGTCAGCTGGGTCCGCACAAGACACAGCAGCACACCCAGGGAGCGAACCATCAGTGCTACCAGAATCATCACGATTGCAGCTACCCCTGCCGTCATGGTGTAGCGAATATCCACGGCAGCACCCACCAGCACAAACAGGATCACTTCTGCGGCAATCCACAGCTTGCCGAACTTCTCGGAAAGGCGCTTGGAAACGAAGGCAACGCACTTCATTTTCAGCACACACGCCATGCTGACAACCGCCAGCAATCCGGAAACGGATACGATCCCCTTCAGCCAGGTTTCAATCGCCATCAGCATGAAGGAAACGCCCAGCACAATAATCACCTTGGTGCTGTTGCGCACGCAATGCTTGTGTGCGTATGCGGTCTCGAAGAACAGACTCAGCACATAGCCCACAACTGCGCCCAGCGCAATACCCAGCACAATGGAGATGGGGATGTTCACAAAGTCCATCAGGTGTGCGCTGCCGCCCTGGGCCATGCTGGAAAAAGTTGTGAACAGAACGATCACAAAAATATCGTCACAGGATGCACCTGCCAGAATCAGCTGCGGAATGCTCTTTCCGGTTCCATATTTTGATTCCATCAGCTGCACCATTCTGGGCACCACAACTGCCGGAGAAACAGCTGCCAGAACCGCGCCCATCACAGCGGCTTCAATTCTGGAAATTCCCAGAATATACGGTGCAAACAGCACATATGCCAGAATTTCAAATGTTGCAGGGATACAGGACATCATGATTGCCGGTCTGCCTACCTTTTTCAGATCCGACAGGTTCAGCGAAAGGCCCGCCTTCAGCAGAATGATGATCAATGCCATCTGCCGCAGCTCCGATGAAATCGACAGGATCGATGTGGAAAGCAAATTCAGCACATGCGGCCCCAGCACAATGCCAGTGATCAGCATGCCGATGATGCGCGGTAAGCGCAGTTTTTGGCAGATGGCTGCCATAGCCAGTCCTACAAGGAAAATGAGTGCAAGTGATGTTAACATAATCTCATCCTTTCTGATATAAAAAAAGCTGATGGTTTCTGCGATCACGAAATCACAGAAGTCATCAGCTTGATAAGCGGTTTAGGTTTCCCAGGGGAGAACTTCATTCCCCGCAAGATTATACTTCATACATGGAATTTTGTAAATAGCAACATGCCATAAAAACGAAAGTCCTATTCGGATATTAATAGTTTCTGGTTTTTTCTGCAGTGAACAGGATGGTTCCGCCGCCAATCAGCGCAGCTACCAGAGATACCATGACCATGGTCTGTGCACCGAAATGCTGGCAGATCACGCCGCCGGCAGACATTGCCATCAGATTTCCCACGGTGCTGGTTGCGCCCAGATAGGTCTGTGCCCGGACGGACTCTCCCCTGCCTACGACCATCTCTGCATAGTTTACAGAGCTGATGGTATACAGGCCATAGCCCAGCATCTGCGTTGCCTGAGCCGCATAGACACCGTAGGGTGTCGCAGACAGCAGAATGCCGATGCATTTCGCCGCAGTAAAAACGCTGGCGAACCGTACCCATTTATCGCATCGCATTTTCCGCATCAGCAGCGGGAAAAAGAACATCACCGGCAATTCAACAAAGGCGCAGATTGCCGAAGCAATTCCCTGCTCCCCCGCTCCGCCGTTTTTTACCAGCATGATCTGGTACATAAAATTACTGACCAGGTTGTGACTGAACTGCAGTACAATGGATCCGGCAAGAAACACCGCAAACATGGGATACTGTTTCAAAAATCCGGATTTTTCCTCTTCCTTGGGCTGAATTTCAACAGCTTCCGGCAGATTGCGTTCTCCGGCAAAATGGAACCAGATTGCAGCGCTCACCAGTGCCAGAGAACAGATTGCGCCTACCAGCGGCACCATCTGGTATCCGTGTTCCCGCACCAGCATTCCGGTCAGATAGGCAAGGATGCTGTAGCCCAGAGAGCCGATGCCTCTTGCAATACTGTAATTGGTTGGCGAACCGCGCTTGATTGCATCCATTCCCACCGCGTTTGTCCACGACGGAAGTGTCTGCAGCAGCATACAGGCAATGCCGAAAAATCCAACTGCTGCAAAGGCCGGTACCTTCGGCAGCCACACCATGAAGTTACTGACCAGCATGACGATGCCCAAAGTAACGAGAATACCCCAGACCTTGATCTTCGGGTGTTTTGTAACTACTTCTGCCAGGACCAGCTGCAGCACAAAGGAAATCGCCGTGCAGATTCCAAGCAGCATACTGATCTGGCTGTCTGTAAATCCGAATCCATACAGCACATTGCTGGAAAAGCAAAGCGTCACCGCATAAAAGCCCCAGCAGACGATCTGCAGCAGTGCATAGGCCGCCGTGGCATTCCACTTATTTAATCGACTATGTTTCAAACATTTCATTCCTTTATGATTACTTTTTTGCATATTATAGAAGTTTTTATCCGAAAACGCAAGACTTCCGGTATAAAAATCAGAGGACTGCGCAACAGCCCTCTGATTTGTTTTGCGTCATTTGTTTATCATTCACAGAAATAATCACCTGATTAAAGCCCCTTATATTTCAGCACCACAGCACTCGGCCTCAGCAGCAATTTACGCAAAAGCCGCAGCGACACGAACATCACTGCGGCCTGTTCTTTACAGTGCCATCACATAGATCTGGCAGGGATTCCATTCATCCCACAGCGTGGGAAACACTTCAAATTCCCGAAAGCCCAGACTCTGGTAAAAGCAATTTGTCTGGTCATATTCTTGATACTTTCCCATCTGAACGGTCTTGACCTGCAGGAAAGAATATCCCTTTTCCTTTGCAAAAGCCTTCGCGTCAGCAAACAGCATTCTTCCAATGCCGTGTCGATGGTACTCTTTCAGCACACCCATAACTGCCAATTCCAGCGTATCCTTTCCCGTTTCTTTCAAGGTCAGGAAGCCAACTGGTTTATTCCCATCAAGTGCTGCAAAAACATACTGATCCGCACTTTCCGTAATGTATTCTTCTCTGGAATCCTCCAGTCCGAACCATTCGGGCAGTGCTTCCAAGATCTGTCTGGTGACTTCTTTTTTATGAGTGCAATCCTGAATTTGATCGATTACCACTAATTTTATCCTCCTGAAATAAAATTAGGCAACCGGCTGCATCAGTTCCAGCACAACGCCGTCCGGATCTCTAAAGTAAATTGCTTTACTCTTTCCGAAGCCGGATTCAGTAAAATCAAAGTACTGAGGCTCGGACAGGCAATCCACACCATGAGCCACCAGGTGCTGATATACTTTATCAATATCAGCAACCTTGAAGCAGATTTCGGAAATAGAAGTTCTGTGCAGATCACTGGGGACTTTTTCAGCCTCATCATCGATAAACTGAATCAGCTCAATGGGCGGTGCCATTACATCATCGCTTCCATTCAGGTATGCGACCCGAGCTTTGCAGTTCTTTCTGTTAAAAAGCAGATCGGTTTCCTTTCCCTGCATAACCAATTCGCCCAGGAAGGTCAGTCCCAGAATATTTTTATAAAAATCAATAGAGCGATCCATGTCAGACACGGTCACTCCGATGTGCATAACTTCATTCAGCATCATTATTCTCCCTTTCGCTTACAGAATTAGAACCGTCCATTTAATAACGAGGTGCGTTCTTGCCGGCTATCATAGCAGTTTTCCCGGAATTACGCAAGTAATTCACTGAAATTTTACAGATTCGCATAACAACATGCCATTTTCACACTGCTGAATTTTATACGCAAGCACTGCTGTTTCTGTTGAAATCTTCTGTACTTTCCGATATAATACTTCCAATAGCATTGTGCACCAGTGAAGGGAGTTATATTCTATGGCCGATTTTACAAAGAAAGCCATTCGCAATTCATTTGTAAAACTATTGAATGAAAAGCCCCTGAAGCAGATTACTGTTCGGGATATCGTGGACGACTGCGGTGTGAACCGCAATACATTTTACTATCACTTTCAGGATATTCCTCAGCTGATTGAGACAATCGTAAAAGAAGATGCCGACCGGATCATTCTGGAAAGTCCCACCATTACCTCTCTGGAGGGGTATCTGGATGCTATTATCGGCTTTGCGCTGAAAAACAAGAACGCTGTGCTGCACATCTACCGCTCCGTGAACCGCGACCTCTACGAGCAGTATCAGTGGCGAGTCTGCGAGCACACTGCCATAACATTTATAGACGAAATTCTCAGCGGCAGAAATATCTCCGACTCAGACCGAAAGCTCTTGATTGATTATGTAAAATGCGTCAGCTTTGGTGTTGTGATGGGTTGGCTGGAAAATGGTATGCAGGATGATATTCAGGCCTATGCCCATCGTCTCTGCGAGTTGAAAAAGGGCGATTTGGATCAGATGATCGACCGACTTGAAACGCCCTGAGCATAATTTTTAGACAAATTTGCCCCCGTGCCTAAATTATAGGCACGGGGGCTTTTCTTAACCGTATGCATTTTTCGGTTTCACCGTTACAATAGGGCCATAACATAAAGCACTGGGGCTTCCATGAGAAAATTCAGCTGTCCCCACCGCATCCCAATTTCAAAAGGAGGTGTCAATTTTGATTTCTAATAAGCAATTACGAATGGCAAAATTCGGCTATATCATCCTTTCCTCTCTGCTTTGCGCACTGGGAATCACGCTGATTGCCGTTCCGAACTTCTCCATTTCCCTTCTGTGCTGGATTGGCGGAATCTTACTGATTTTATTTGGCTGTGTAAAAATTGTGGGCTATGTTTCAAAAGATCTTTACCGACTGGCGTTTCAGTTTGATCTGGCCTTTGGTATCCTGCTGATTTCTCTGGGCATCATTTTAATTCTCCGCACCGATGCCATGATCCACATTATCTGCAGTCTGCTGGGCATCTACATTCTGGCAGATGCACTGCTGAAGATCCAGATTTCCATCGATGCCAAGTCCTTTGGCATTCACCAGTGGTGGATCATCCTCGGAGCCGCAGTCATTACCAGCATCGTTGGTTTTCTGCTGCTGCTTCGTCCCTCCGAAAGCGCAGCGGCGGTAATGGTGCTGCTTGGAATTTCCATTCTTGCAGAAGGTATTTTGAATTTGATTACCGTTCTTACTGTGGTTAAAATTTTTCAGCGAAAGAATCCATTAGAAATCGATGCGGAAAATTAAAAATTTTGTACAGCCGGATTTGTCCGGCTGTACCAGGAAAGGTTTGTGAATATTCATGCGTTTTTCAAAAGCGGTGGTAAAAAACCGCGTCCTAATTTTAGTTCTGGCATTTTTGCTTATGATCCCATCGTGTCTGGGCATGATCAACACCAGAATCAACTATGATATGCTGGATTATCTACCCGATGACATGGACACGGTCATCGGCCAGAACGAGCTGATGGACGACTTTGGCAAAGGCGGCTTCTCCTTTATCATTGTGGAAGATATGCCTGACAAAGATGTCGTCAAGCTGAAGGAGAAGATCGAGCAGGTCGATCATGTGGAAACCGTGATCTGGTATGATTCCCTGTTTGATATCTCCGTTCCCATGGAACTGCTGCCCGACAGCATTCTCAATGAGTTCAATACAGAAAACAGCACCATGATGGCCGTCTTCTTTGACAGCGCCACCTCTGCCGATATCACCATGGATGCGATTCGTGAAATCCGCTCCATCTGCGGCAGCCAGTGCTTCGTCTCCGGTATGTCCGCACTGGTCACTGACCTGAAGGACCTGTGTGAAGAGGAAGAACCCATTTATGTCGGCATCGCTGTTGCGCTGGCCTGTGCAACCATGCTGGTGTTCCTGGATAACTGGCTGGTGCCTTTCCTGTTCCTGCTGTCCATCGGCATGATGATTCTGGTAAACATGGGCACCAACTACTTCATGGGAGAAATCTCCTACATCACAAAAGCCCTGTCCGCTGTCCTGCAGCTGGCCGTCACCATGGACTACTCCATCTTCCTGTGGCACAGCTACTGTGAGCAGCGCGAAAATTATGAAGACCACAAAGAAGCAATGGCCGTGGCAATCTCCCATACGCTGACCAGCGTCATCGGAAGCTCCATCACCACCGTTGCAGGCTTCATCGCCCTGTGCTTCATGACCTTTACCATGGGCATGGATCTGGGCATTGTTATGGCAAAGGGTGTTCTGCTGGGCGTGATCGGTTGCGTCACCGTGCTGCCTTCCATGATTCTGCTGCTGGATAAGCCTCTGCAGAAGACCAAGCACAAGCCCCTAATCCCCAATATGACAAAGTTCTCCAAGGGCGTTGTAAAATGCTCCGTTGTGCTGCTGATTATCTTTGCTGTGGTTTTGGTTCCCGCTTATATGGGCTACGACGCCACCAACAACGAGGTCTACTACGACATCGGTCAGTGCCTGCCCGAGAATATGGATTATGTCATCGCCAACAACAAGCTGGTCGATGAGTTTGACATTGCATCCACCCACATGGTTCTGGTTGACCGCACCGTCCCCACTCCCCAGGTCCGCAAGATGATGGAAGAAATGGAGCAGGTGGATGGCATCAAGTACATCCTGAGCATGGAATCCATTGTGGGCTGCCGGATTCCGGAAGAGATTCTACCGGATGATCTGGTCAGCGTCATGAAGAGCGACAAGTGGGAGCTGATGCTCATCAACTCTGAATACAAAGTCGCCAGCGACGAAGTAAACGAGCAGATCGGCACACTGAATGAGATCCTGAAGAAATACGATCAGGGCGGTATGCTGATCGGCGAAGCTCCCTGCATGAGAGACATGATCAAGACCACAGCCCGGGACTTCCAGGTTGTCAACGCCGTGTCCATCATTGCAATCTTCATTATCATCGCATTTGTCGAAAAGAGTTTCTCTCTTCCGTTCATTCTGATTACCGTCATCGAGACCGCAATCTTTATCAACCTGGGGCTGCCTCATTACCTTGGCCAGAGCCTTCCCTTCATCGCCCCCATCTGTATCAGTACCATCCAGCTGGGCGCTACGGTTGACTACGCCATCCTGATGACCACCCGTTACAAGGTGGAGCGCCTCCACGGTGCCGATAAAAAGGCTGCCGTGTGTACCGCACTCAGCACTTCGATTCCCTCGATCATCGTATCCGGTATGGGATTGTTTGCCGCAACATTCGGCGTGGCACTCTATTCCAATATTGATATCATTCGCTCCATGTGTATGCTGATGGCAAGAGGTGCAGTGGTCAGTATGATCTCTGTTATCCTGATTTTGCCTGCACTACTCCTGCTGTGTGACAAAGTGATCTGCGCAACAACATTTGACATGAGACAAATTCGGCATTGTAAAAACAAGGAGGTCAACTCAAAATGAGAAACAACGCAATTAAAGTGATGGCAGTTGGGTTGGGTGCTGCAATTATTCTCGGCTCTGCATCCACTGCCGTATATGCTCTGAATAACGATAACAAAGAAGCCGCCAAGAAGCCTCAGACCGTTATCTCCGCAAAAACGAACACCAATACCGGCTCCGCCACCAAGGATGAAACGGTATATGTATTCTCCGGTGCAGACGGCTCTGTGAAGAAGGTTCTGGTAAACAACTGGCTCCAGAACACCAACGGTGCCGATTCCCTGTCCGACAAGACAAACCTTTCCGATATTCAGAATGTAAAGGGCGATGAGACCTTTACCACTGACAAGGACGGCAAGCTGGTCTGGAACGCCAACGGTGAAGACATCTATTACCAGGGTACCACTGAAGAAAAGGTCCCTGTTGAGATGTCCATCCGCTACACTCTGGACGGCAAGGAGATCTCCGCTGAGGAGCTGGCCGGCAAGAGCGGCAAGGTCACCATCCGCTTTGACTACAAGAACACCCAGTACGAAGAAGTCAAGGTCAACGGCAAGAAGCAGAAGATCTATGTTCCCTTCGTCATGCTCACCGGCACCCTGCTGGACACCGATGTATTCCATAATGTAACCGTCACCAATGGCATCATGGAAAACATGGGCAACGGAATCGCCGTCGTCGGCGTGGCTCTGCCCGGTATGCAGGAAAACCTGGACATCAAGAAGGAAGATCTGGAGCTGCCCAGCTATGTGGAAATCACTGCTGATGTAGAAAACTTCAAGATGACCACCACCATGACCATTGCAAGCTCTGCTCTGCTGGACGATTTCAATTCCGAAGATCTGGATTTTAAGGAACTGACCAAGTCCGTTGACAAGCTGGCTGACGGCATGAATCAGCTGATGGATGGCTCCGATAAACTCTACAACGGTCTGTGCACGCTGCTGGATCAGTCCAACATTCTGGTTTCCGGTATCGACCAGCTGGCAACCGGTGCAACCAGACTGCAGGCCGGTGCCGATGCCCTCAGCAGCGGTGCTTCCCAGCTGCACGCCGGTGCAGCTCAGCTGTCCGAAGGTCTGAACACCCTGAATTCCAACAGCGAAGCCCTGAACGGTGGTGCTGAGCAGGTCTTCAACACGCTGCTTTCCACCGCAAACACCCAGCTTACAGCTGCCGGTCTTTCCGTTCCCACCCTCACCATTGGCAACTATGCAGATGTCCTGAACCAGGTCATCGCATCCCTGGATGAGACCGCTGTTTACCAGTCCGCTCTGCAGCAGGTCACCGACGGTGTCAATGCACGCCGCGGCGAAATCGAAGCAAAGGTCACCGAAGTTGTCAAGCAGCAGGTTCAGGCAGAAGTTACCACTCAGGTTACCGCTGCCGTGCGCGAAGGTGTCGCTCAGAAGGTTCAGGCAAACGAAACCCAGTTCCGCGCTGCTGTTCTGAAGCAGGTTGTTAAGATGACCATCGAGCAGTACGAAGCTGCCGTCAAGGCAGGTCTTGTCCCCCAGGAGCAGCAGGATGCTCTGAATGCAGCAGTTGAAGCTGCAATGCTGGCAGAAACCGACAAGCAGATGGAATCCGACGAAGTCAAGGGCATGATTGCTCAGAAGACCCAGGCTATCACCGAAGATAAGATGGCCAGCGACGAAATCAAGGCTATGATTGCAAGCAACACCGACATTCAGGTGGAAAAGGCAATCTCCGATACCATGGCATCCCCCGAAATTCAGGCAAAGCTCCAGGCTGCTGCCGAAGGCGCAAAGTCTGTGATTGCACTGAAGTCCTCTCTGGACAGCTATAACGGCTTCTACCTCGGTGTTCTGGCTTACACCTCCGGTGTTTCCAGCGCTACTGCCGGTGCTCAGGAGCTGAATGCCGGCATGGATACCCTGAACAACGGTATGTCCGATCTGGAAACCGGCGTGGGCGATCTGTCCGGCGGCATCCAGACCATGAAGAGCAAGTCCCCCGAGCTGATCAACGGTATCACTCAGCTGAGAGATGGTTCCAAGCAGCTTGATGACGGCCTGAAGAAGCTCATGAAGGAAGGCATCCAGAAGATCATCGACCTGGCTGACAAGGATCTGGAAAACCTGACCGCCCGCATCTCTGCTTCCATTGATGTTGCAAAGGATTACACCTCCTTCTCCGGAATCGATCAGAACACCCAGGGTAAAGTGAAATTCATCTACAAGACCGATTCTATTGAAGTGAAGGAACCTGCAGAATAATTTTCCAATCCATGAAATAGAAACCGTTTATTTTGTACATGATATAGAAACGACCGGATTGCTCTGACGACGCTGGGGCAATCCGGTTTTTTATCTTTATTTCATTTTATCTGTGATAAAATAACGATAAGAATTGCGATACTGTCAAATAGTGGAGGAACTCAAAAATATGAAACTTGGTATTGTTGATGTAGGCGGCGGATATCGGGGCATCTATGCCGCCGGTGTACTGGACTACTGCATGGATCAGGGCGTCCGGTTTGATCTTGGAATCGGCGTATCCGCCGGCAGCGCAAACCTCATCTCCTACGCAGCCGGACAGCCCCGGCGCAATTACCGATTCTACTCGGAATACGGTCTGCGCAAAGAGCATGTCGGCCCTGCCAATTTTATTAAAAAGCACACCTTTATTGATCTGGACTATATGTACAGCACCCTGAGCAACTCTGACGGAGAATATCCTCTGGACTATCCTGCCGTTGTAAATAACCCCATGGAGTTTTATGTAGTTGCGACAGATGCCGAGACCGGCAAGACAAAGTATTTTGACAAGCATGATATCTCTCAGGACGACTACAGCGTCATGAAGGCTTCCTGCGCCATCCCCTTTGTCTGCCACCCTTACCCCGTTGGCGATACCCTGTATTTTGATGGTGCTCTGGGCGATCCTGTGCCCATCCAGAAGGCATTTGAACTGGGATGTGACAAGGTAATTGTCCTGCTGACAAAGCCGGAAGACGACATCCGCACCCCGGAGCAAGACGAAAGGCTGGCCCATATGATTCGCCGCCACTACCCCAAGGCAGCCGACGAGCTGCGCATCCGGTGCTACAAATACAACGATGGCATTGCCCTGACCCAGCAGTATGTGTCCCAGGGAAAGGCGCTCATCGTTGCACCGGACGACACCTGTGGTGTCCATACGCTGACCCGGGACAAAGACGCTCTGGATAACCTCTATCACAAGGGCTATGCCGACGGCAAAAAGATTACCGACTTTCTGAAACTGTCCTAATAAAATGCACAAAAAAGCTCTGAGCAGAACTCAGAGCTTTTTTCTTATAAAATTGCGGCTTCTGTACACAGTGCGCTGCTGTCTTTTGTTCTTCTTTTATAGGCCACATAAGACGGCAGATAAAACAGCGCAGGAATCACAATATACAGGATGTAAATAACAAAGGTGATTTTGACCTCGCTGACTCCGCCGCACAGCTTGGCCAGCAGAGGGAACTTGCCTCTGAAGTACATATAATCTGCATCGATTGAAGAGTAGTTGATGATATTGGCGGGGATCGATACCACCAGGCTCATCACACTGGGCAGGAGCAGCTCCCACCAGTGGGTAACATTGGTATACCGATGATATCCGGAAATCAGCATCACAAGACATGTAAAAAGCATACTGCCATGATAGAAGAAGGTATGGAATCCGGCAAAAGAAATGCAGGAATATGTAGTCAGGCGTGCAACCGGATAAATATAGTTGATTGCCGCACCCAGAAGGCCCAGTGTACATACATAGCCGCATGCCATTTTCTTCACATTGCCCTTTCCCCAAATGGCGAACGGCATGGCATACATGAAGATGCTGCACGGATACAGCGACAGGTTGACTGCCAAATCAAAGCTTTTATTCTTACCGGAAAAGGTGTCCCAAGCGACAATCAGGACTTCCAAAATGACCAATGTAATCCAAATACCCGTAAAAACAGGCTTGATCAGGCGCTTGTGTTTTGCGACATAAATTGCAGTGGCAATAATAAATGCAAGCAAAACTGCTACAAAAATAAACTGAAGCGGCGTATACATCGTTCCGGGAATTTGATTGGCAGGTACCAGATAATCCTTATGTGTGAAAAAATTATCGATAACATATCCAAAGTCCTTCATGATATATCTTATCATCTCCTTACATAACAATTCTCTGTGTTTTTCGAAACTGTCGCTTTATTATAGCAAGAAATCTGATTTTTTCAATGTAAAATTGGATTTTTTAAGATATTTTAAAAATTCATTCGTTTATCTTAATCAATACATCAAATTTTTCAAATAAAATTCATCATCCGGGCTATGGCAGTAATCCGCAGCTGCTGTTACAGACAAAAAGGTGCAGCCTCAAAAGAGACTGCACCTTTTCCATTTAGGGATATCATTATAGACAATTGTCTTTGGAGACTTGATTCAAAATGTGGCCCTGTGCAATCAGCAGGTTGCGCCGCCCTTAACGGTCTTGTGCATGATGGCTTCCTTATCGATTGTCTCGTTCAGCAGCTTGTTCTGCACATAGTCAAAGCCCAGACGGTTGATGGTATCGGAGAAACGCTCACCGGTAATGCCTTCGTCACGGAAGAACAGGATTGCACGCTCCACGAGGTCCATCACTTCCTCTTCAGAGGTGAACAGGCGGTCCAGAGGCCGGCCGCTGGCAACCTTCTTGCCCCATCTGCCGCCGATATAGACCTTGTATCCGTCGGTATAATCTGTGATGGCACCAAACGGGCACTTACCCTTGCATCGTCCGCAGTTGTTGCAGTCTGTGCCGATAACCAGCTTGCCGTTTTCAAGCTTGGATGCGTGAATGGGGCAGGACTTCTCCACCTGGCAGATCTTACAGCCGTGGCACTTGTCGGGATTCAGGACCGGAACACGCTGACCGATAATGCCCAGGTCATTCAGATCGGGCTTTACGCAGTTGTTGGGGCATCCGCCGACTGCAATCTTAAACTTGTGAGGCAGGGTCACATCGTGGTAACCCAGATAGAACCGCTCGTGAATCTTTTCACTCAGGCCAAAGGTATCGATCAGACCGTACTGGCAGGTTGTACCCTTACAGGATACAACAGGACGAACCAGAGAGCCTGTACCGCCGGTGAGCAGATTGTGCTCGTTCAGGAATGCAAAGGTGTCTTCCAGATTTTTATAGTGTACACCCTGGATCTCCATGGTCAGGCGGGTGGTCATAGCGATCTCGCCGCTGCCGAAGCGCTCCGCTGCTTCAGCAATCGCCCTGTGATCTGCTACAGAGATCTTACCATTTCTGGTAATCACGCGGACATTAAACACATCCGGGTAACGCTTGTCCTGCAGGCAGCCCAGTGCCTTCACACGCTTGATTTCCGTGGGAGGGATGGTGCCGCCGGCATTCTCCACCTTGACATTATTGAAGTATGTACCGCCTTCCAGCACTCTTGTGTTGGTGTAGCCATAGTGCTTCAGACGATTCTGCAGGAAGTAGCCGCGCTTGCCCTTGGCGCAGACCAGCAGCAGCTTCTCGTCCTTGTCCAAACCCTCGATGGGGCCGGTGACCTTGCCCAGATTGATCCACTTTGCACCAAAGATCTTGGGCTCGGGCTGAACATCCAGCACACGGTAGTCCTTTGCTGCACCGCTGAGATACTCGGCAGGGGTAAAGGTCTCAAATGCACCGCTGATCTTGTTCTCCAGAATGTAGCAGGCCTGAACAAAGGGATGAATTGCGGTGGAGAAAGGAGGTGCGTATGCAAGATCTATGGTATCAAAGTCACTCAGGGTCAGACCTGCGCACATACCCACTGCGGCAATATCGGTCATCTTGTCCACTGCGCCGGAGCCCAGAACCTGGATGCCAAGGAGCTTGCCGGTGTCGGCATCCGCAATCATCTTCGTCACGAAATCACCGGAATCAGGATAGTAATGAGCCTTGTCAGAGACAACGCTGATTACGCTGACCACATGGAATCCTGCGTCCTTTGCCTGCTGCTCGGACAGACCTGTACGGCCTGCATTCAGATCCTTTGCAATCTTGACAACGCCGGTGCCCAGACATCCTGCATAGGCGGTAGGGGTTCCGGTCAGGGTCTTTGCCAGGGCTCTGCCGGTGATATTTGCGGTGGAGCCCATTGCAGACCACTGTCTTGCTCCGGTGATGCGGTTCTTTACCATTGCGCAGTCACCGGCTGCATAAACATCGGGAAGGCTGGTCTTCTGATATTCGTCAACCACGATGGTACCCTTGAACATTTCAATGCCGGTATCTGCCAGGAATGCCGTTGCGGGACGAATGCCAATACATAGGATCACCAGATCCGCAGGAACCTCTCCGGCATTTGTAACCACGGCTTCTGCCTTATCGGCACCCTGAATGGCGCTGACGGAAGTACCCACCATGATCTTCAGGCCCTTCTGACGCAGGTGCTTTGCTGCAAAGTCCGCCATTTCCGGATCCAGAATGTTGGGCAGGATCTGGTTTGCCATATCGATCAGGGTAACAGACAGATTCTGATTCATCAGGTTTTCTGCCATTTCCATACCGATGAAGCCTGCGCCTACCACAACAGCCTTCTTGCAGTTGTTTTTTTCGATATACTCACGAATCTGCACTGCATCATCCGGAGTACGCACAGTGAACACGCCCTTGCTGTGCACACCATCCAGATTGGGAACCAGCGGAGTCGCACCAGTTGCGATGATCAGCTTGTCATAGGAAACCGTCTTCTCTGCACCGTCTGCAGCAGCACGCAGCCGGACGGTCTTTGCATCTGCATCCACAGAAATTGCTTCCTGACCTGTATAAACCACAGCGCCGGTCAGGGAAGTGAATTTTCCGGGTGCATTCACAACCAGTTCCTCACGGGTTTCAATGTCTCCGCCCACATAGTACGGCAGGCCACATCCTGCATAGGAAATATCCTGACCTTTATTATAAACTTCCACTTCTGCGGCAGGATTCTCACGCTTGATCTTTGCTGCAGCCTTGGTGCCGGCTGCTACTCCGCCAATGACAACAACTTTCATATGCATACGCTCCTTTTTTCATCTGTTCGTTACTTACTCTCAGTACATTGATTATAGCAAACAAGTATGATAATATCAAATTATAGTTAATTATAATTTAATAACATTTTCTTATAGATAAAAGGAGAAAATACCATGTTTGATTTCAGATTAGAGTCCTTTCTCTCCGTATGTGACACCATGAACTACCGCCAGAGCGCAGAATTGCTGCACATCACCCAACCTGCGGTAACCCAGCATATTCAGCATCTTGAAAAGGTATATAACTGCAAGCTGTTCCAGTACGAAGGCCGGCACCTGAAGAAGACAAAGGCCGCCGAAATTTTGGAGCAATACGCCCGAACCATGAAGGTCAACGAAAGCAACATGATCCGCAAACTCCAGAACAGCAAAATTCAGGAGCTGAATATCGGCGCCACAAAAACCATCGCCGAGTGCATCATCAGCAAATATGTGGAGGATTTTATCCGCTGTCCGGAAAACGAGCTGTCACTGATTGTGGACAACACCGAGCGTCTGCTGAATCTGATCGACAACTGCAAACTGGACTTTGCCCTGATCGAAGGCATTTTTGACAAGAACCAATATGGCCACCAGCTGTTCAGCACGGAACCCTTTGTGGGAATCTGCGCTGCCTCTCATCCCTTTGCCCATCGAGAAGTTACCGTTGCTGAACTTCTGGAAGAAACCCTGATCTGCCGGGAAGTTGGCTCCGGAACCAGAGCGATTCTGGAAACCAAACTGATGGATTTCAACGAATCCATCACCCATTTCAAAAGAAGCATCTGCATCAGCAGCTTCCAGATGATTTTGGATTATGTGAGGAAAGGAATCGGCATTTCCTTTGTATATGAGGTGCTGGCAAAGCAGAGCCACCTGTCCACCTTTACCATCAAGGGCTGCCAGATTGAACGAGAATTCAATTTCGTTTACCTAAAAAATACGGGTGCAGAAGAGAAGATCCAGTATTTCTTCAAAGATTAATCTGCTCATGCCTTGATCCCTTCTCTTCCTTTTATTTCCATATATAGTGATTGGTTTTATGCTGTAAGCACAATATATTGTGTTTCTCTCTTGACTTCCGCCTAATCTTTGGATATACTGGTATCCAGAACAAGCCTAGGAGGGACGCATATGCATATCGGTGCAATCCAAAAAATGACGCTGCTCGACTATCCGGGGAAGTTGGCCTGCACGGTATTTTTACCCGGCTGCAACCTTCGCTGTCCCTTCTGTCACAACGCAGGACTGGTGCTGCCGGAGCAGATTCAGCCCGCAGCGATTTCCTGCGAAGAATTGCTTGCATTCCTATCCAAACGGGTCGGCAAGCTGGACGGTGTCTGCATCTCCGGCGGTGAGCCTACCCTGTATCCTGACTTACCGGAACTGATCCGCTCCATCCGTCAAATGGGGTTTGCCGTAAAGCTGGATACAAACGGAACCAATCCGCAGATGCTGTGCGATCTACTGCGGAACGGCCTTGTGGACTATGTGGCCATGGATATCAAAAACAGTCCTGAGCGCTATGCACAGACCTGCGGCAGAGTCGATGTGCTGCAAGATGTAAAGGAGAGCATCGATGTGCTGATGGGCGTAAATGTGGAATACGAATTCAGAACCACCGTCTGCAAGCCATTTCACGACGAAGACTCTATGCGCTCCATCGGGCAGTGGCTGCGTGGAGCCAGACAGTATTTTCTGCAGCAGTTCGTTGATTCCGGAAACCTGGTGGGTTCCGGGTCTTCCCCCTTCACCGAAGCAGAAATGCTGACACTGCAGCAGACGGTTTGTAAGTATATTCCCAACACTCGAATTCGAGGGATTTAGAAGGAGCGTATCATTATGTACAAAGTCATCAAGCGCGATGGCAGAATGGTGGATTTCGACATCACCAGAATCTCCCACGCGATTATCAAGGCTTTTGAAGCCACACGGATTCCCTATAATGCAGATATCATCGATCTGCTGGCACTGCAGGTCACCGCAGACTATGCTGAGAAAATTGCAGACAACGCAATCTCCGTCGAGTCCATTCAGGACAGTGTGGAAGCTGTGCTGCAGCGGGCAGGCTATACTGAGGTTGCAAAATCCTACATTCTCTACCGCAAGAACCGGGAAAAGCTGCGCTCCATGAGCTCCACCGTTCTGGACTACAAGGGTCTGGTGGACGGCTATCTGAAGGTCTCTGACTGGAGAGTTAAGGAAAACTCCACTGTCACCTACTCCGTGGGCGGCCTGATTCTTTCCAATTCCGGCGCAATCACCGCCAACTACTGGCTAAGCGAAATTTACGACGAAGAAATCGCCGACGCTCACCGCAACGCCGATATCCACATCCACGACCTGTCCATGCTCACCGGATACTGCGCAGGCTGGAGCCTGAAACAGCTGATTCAGGAAGGTCTGGGCGGCGTGACCGGAAAGATCACCTCTGCCCCTGCAAAGCATCTGGCCTCTCTGTGCAACCAGATGGTAAACTTTCTGGGCATCATGCAGAACGAATGGGCCGGTGCTCAGGCATTTTCCAGCTTTGACACCTACCTGGCTCCCTTTGTAAAGTCGGACAACCTGACTTATAACGAGGTAAAGCACTGCATCGAGAGCTTCATCTACGGCGTAAACACCCCCAGCCGCTGGGGCACACAGGCTCCTTTCTCCAATATCACTCTGGACTGGACCGTGCCTGCGGATCTGGCAGACCAGCCCTGCATCGTGGGTGGCAAGCCTCAGGATTTTACCTACGGCAGCTGCAAAAAGGAGATGGACATGATCAACCGGGCCTTTATCGAGGTCATGATCGAGGGCGATGCCAACGGAAGAGGCTTCCAGTACCCCATCCCCACCTACTCCATTACCAAAGATTTCGACTGGAGCGAGACCGAAAACAACAAGCTCCTGTTTGAAATGACTGCGAAATACGGCACCCCCTATTTCTCCAACTACATCAACTCCGACATGGAGCCTTCTGATGTGCGCAGTATGTGCTGCCGTCTGCGTCTGGATCTGCGTGAACTGCGCAAGAAGAGCGGCGGCTTCTTCGGCAGCGGCGAGTCCACCGGCTCCATCGGTGTTGTCACCATCAACCTGCCCCGAATTGCTTACCTGTCCAGAAACGAGCAGGAGTTCTACCATCGTCTTGACCACATGATGGACATTGCCGCACGTAGCCTGAAAATCAAGCGCACCACTGTCGGAAAACTCCTGGTAGAGGGCCTGTATCCCTACACCAAGCGGTATTTGGGTAACTTTGATAATCACTTCTCCACCATCGGTCTGATCGGCATGAACGAAGCAGGACTGAACGCCAAGTGGCTGGGTAAGGACCTGACCCACGAGGAAACTCAGGAATTTGCCGTTCGGGTTCTGAACCATATGCGCGAGCGTCTGTCCGATTATCAGGAGCAGTACGGAGATCTGTACAATCTGGAGGCTACCCCTGCAGAATCCACCACCTATCGTCTTGCAAAGCACGATAAGGAGCAGTATCCCGACATCATCACCGCTCACGAGGGCGCTACACCTTACTACACCAACTCCTCTCACCTGCCCGTTGGCTATACCGATGATGTGTTTGAGGCACTGGATATTCAGGATAAGCTGCAGACTCTGTACACCAGCGGAACCGTGTTCCACACCTTCCTTGGTGAAAAGCTGCCGGATTGGAAATCTGCAGCTGCTCTGGTGCGCAAGATTGCGGAAAACTACCAGCTCCCCTACTATACCCTGTCTCCTACTTATTCCATCTGCGTGGATCATGGCTACCTCAGCGGTGAGCAGTATACCTGCCCCTGCTGTGGAAAGGAAACAGAAGTCTACAGCCGAATCACCGGCTATTACCGCCCCGTAAAGAACTGGAATGACGGTAAGTCTCAGGAATTTAAGGATCGCAAAACCTACCTGCCGGAAAACGGAGGCTGCTCTGCACCTGCACCTGTCGTTCCCGCAGAAAAGGCTCCTGCTGTAAACTGCACCAACGCAGAACATCTGCTCTTTGTCACAAAGACCTGTCCCAACTGCCGCATGATCAAGCCCCAGCTGGACAAGGCCGGTATTGCCTATACCATTATGGATGCAGAAGAAAACATTGAACTTGCACAGCATTACGGTCTGACCAAGGCACCGTCTTTGGTCGTCATCAACGGCAGCGAGCACACCGTGTATCCCGGCATTCCGGAAATTCAGGGGTACATCAAGCAGTGTGCAAAATAAATCTGACTGATTCTCTCCTATGTGAAATCAAGCCGCCCCCTGTCCACAGGACAAGGAGCGGCTTGATACTATTTTCACTGTAATTTATGACTCCGTACAGACGGATTCCTTTTTCTTTAAGGAGGGCATCTTGATTTTCTGCATGAGGCCAATGATCTGTCCGGACAGGATAACCGTCAGCAGAGAGTACATGATGCGTCTGACAGGGATATAGCTCAGAGACAGCACCAGAACAATCAAATCGCTGAGCAGGTAAACCCACTCGATATCAAAGCGCGTGACCTTGGACAGACTCATTGCCAGGGCATCGTCTCCGCTGGGGGCTCCGCCGACACGCACGCACATACCTGCACTAATACCCACAAAAAGTGCACCTACAACGGATGCCAAAAGCGGATTATCTGCAATGGCAGGGTAGATCGGCTCGAACTGTTCAAAAATGCCATACGATGTGGAGAAACCTACAGATGCCACAATGGAGTAGATGACAAATTTCTTACCCAGCATCTTCCATCCCAAAATATAACAAATACTATTCAGAACAAAGCCCGATACAGCCGGAGAAATATGAAACCAGTATTCCAGCAACAAAGTAAGGCCCAAAACGCCACCCTCTGTTACATTGGAAATGGAATGAATATTGTAAAGACCAAATGCCAATATGACACTTCCCAGCACAGCAATCAAACAAGATGAAAGCTTGATACCGTCGAACCAGGAGTGAATTTCCTTTTTAATAGACATAAAACGCATGAATAAAATTCCCTTTCTAAAATATACTTCTTGCAACTATAGTATAAACTCTAGTATAATACCAGAGTCAAGAGGAGGAAGAAAAATATGGAAAAATATTTCAAAATCGGCGAAATCTCCCGACTTTATCATATAGGTGTGGATTCTCTGCGATACTACGAAGAGATCGGTATCATTTCACCCAAGCGGGCAGAAAGTGGCTATCGGCTCTACAGTGTCAATGATATCTGGCGGCTGAATGTGATTCGGGATCTGCGGGAACTGGGGTTCAGTATGACGCGAATCAAGCAATATCTGGACTACCACAACACAGAATCCACCCTTGCCCTGCTGCAGGAGGAACAGGATGCCATCCACGCCAAGATGCAGACCCTGATGCAGCTGCAGGCCAATGTAGAGCACCGTATGCAGACCATCCGTTCTGCCCAGCAGCGCCCTCTGGGACAGGTTTTTCTGGAAGAGTACCCCGACCGCCACTATTTTTCCATCCCTCAGGGGTATTCAGATGAGCACGAAATGGATGTACTGATCAAGCAGCTGGTAAACATCGATCCGGAGCATTTCTATGTGATCGGCAACAACCAGATCGGCACGGTCATCTCCCTACAGGAAGCAACCACACAGGGACGGGTGAAATATCAGTCGGTATTTCTGATTGACGAAAACGGCGAAAGCTGTCTGCCTGCCGGCAAATATCTGTCCGTTCGCTACCGGGGTGCCTACAGCCAGTGCCCAGAGCAGATTCACCAGCTGCTGGGCTACGCCCGGGAGCATCAGCTGACGCCTTCTGGCAATTTTCTGGAAATTCTGTGGATCGACAACCACACCACATCCGATATCCATGAACAGATCACCGAGCTGCAGGTTCTGGTAGAATAAACGAAAAACCTCCCACGGTTGATTCCGTGGGAGGTTTTGATTT
Source organism: Oscillospiraceae bacterium (assembly GCA_020025595.1). Classification (GTDB taxonomy): domain Bacteria; phylum Bacillota; class Clostridia; order Oscillospirales; family Oscillospiraceae; genus Faecousia. The sequence goes on along the minus strand of JAHHRV010000001.1, from coordinate 261,461 downwards.
ATGATCGTATCATCAATCTTTGGGATTATGGAGCAGCTCGTGAGCCTTGCCCTTGAAATATCCATTGTAGAATACATCCATCAACGGATTTTCATTGGACTTCTTGATGGACATGGAGCCATCTGCACGGTACAGGCCCTTGGATCTGGTCTTGGTACGGATTTCCTTGCTGCCGTCTACAGGCTGACCACCGCCCATGACACAGCCGCCGGGGCAGGCCATAACCTCGATCAGGTGATACTGCTTTTCGCCGGACTTCACCTGTTCCAGAACCTTTCTGGCATTTCCAAGGCCGGAAACCACACAGATATTCAGATCCATATCGTGATAGCGCACTACAGTTTCCTTAATTCCCTCGGGGCCGCGAACGCCGCACTCAGCAACGCTGTTCAGAGACACTGCATCATGTCCATCCAGCAAACGACGCAGAACAGCCTCGGTAACACCGCCGGTCACGCCGAAGATCACACCGCCGCCGGAGCCGATGCCGAAGGGCATATCGCAGGCTTCGCCGTCCAGCTGGTCGAAGGTAATGCCAAAGCCATCGATCATGCGGATCAGTTCAACGGTAGTCAGAACAGCATCGGTATCCTTTTCCCCGTATGTATAGGAATTGGGACGGTCTGCCTCCATCTTCTTTGCGGTACAGGGCATGATGGAAACCACAAAGGTCTTCTTGCCCTCGCTGTTTACAGGATCACGGTAGTAGTCCTTGATGACCGCAGAGAACATTCCCTGAGGAGAACGGCAGCTGGAGATATTGGGCTTGAACTCGGGGAACTCGTTATCCACGAACTTCACCCATGCAGGACAGCAGGAGGTCAGCAGCGGCAGGTTTTCGCCCTTTTCAACCCGGTCCAGGAACTCAGCAGATTCTTCCATAATGGTCAGGTCTGCGCTGTAGCTGGTATCAAACACTTCGTCAAAGCCCATGCGGTGCAGTGCCGCAACAATTTTACCCATAGAATTGGAGCCCTTAGGCAGGCCGAAGGCTTCACCCACTGCAACACGGACAGCGGGAGCAATCTGTGCAACCACACGGGTATTCTTGTCACCCAATGCACGCCAGACGACTTCCATATTGTGATGGATGGTCAAAGCACCGGTCGGGCATACCACACGGCACTGTCCGCAGCTCACGCACTGGGTAGCAGACAGCTTCCGGTCAAATGCTGGAGTGACCATGGCATCGGTACCGCGGTGTGCAAAACCAAGGACGCCGATTCCCTGAATTTCCTCACAGACACGGACGCAGTTGCCGCAGAGGATACACTTGTTAGGATCGCGAACGATGGCAGGAGAGGAAAAGTCCACGGGCTGAACTTCCCGGTGATTATCAAAGCGGACGGTATTCACACCCATCTGGTATGCCAGCTTCTGCAGGGTACACTTGCCGTGCTTGTCACAGGTGGTACAGTCGCGGCAGTGAGCAGCAAGCAGCAGCTCCACGATCAGCTTGCGGTAATTTCTCAGAGCTTCGGTGTGGGTATAGATGACCATGCCATCTCTTGGTTCTTCCGAGCAGGATGCAAAGAAACGGCCCTTGTCATCCTGCACCGTACATAGACGGCACGCACCAAAGGTACTCAGCTCCGGCTGATAACACAGCGTAGGCACCTCGATATTGGCATTCCGGATAATGGTCAGAATATTTTTTTCGTCGGTAAACTCGTATTTTTTGTCATTAATCGTGATGATTCCCATGATTACCCCTCCTTATGCTTCGATGTAGATGGCATCAAAAGCACAGTTATCCTTACAGGCTCCGCACTTGATACACTTGTCAGAATCGATGGTGTAGGGGTGCTTGATCTTGCCGGAGATTGCATTGACAGGACAGTTCTTGGCGCACTTGCTGCAGCCTTTACAGAATGCAGGATTGATGACATAGCGCCGCAGAGCGGTACAGGTCTTGGCGCGACATTTCTTATCCACGATATGCTCAACATACTCGTCCCGGAAGGTGCTCAGGGTACTGAGCACAGGCAGAGGTGCCGACTTGCCCAGGCCGCACAGTGCCATGGACTGGATCATCTTTGCCAGTTCTTCCAGCGTATCCAGATCCTCCAGCTTGCCCTGACCGTTTACAATGCGCTCCAGAATCTCCAGCATCCGCTTGGTACCCTCTCGGCAGGGTACGCACTTGCCGCAGGATTCTCTCTGGGTGAAGCTCATGAAGAAACGGGCAACCTCCACCATACAGGTATGATCGTCCATGACCACCATGCCGCCGGAGCCCACGATGGCGTTGAACTTCTTCACAGAGTCAAAGTCCAGAGGCTCGTCCAGATGCTTCTCCGTCAGACAGCCGCCGGAAGGTCCGCCGATCTGTACTGCCTTGAACTTGGCGCCTTCCTTCAGGCCGCCGCCGATATCAAAGATGATTTCCCGCAGGGTGGAACCCATGGGAACCTCGATCAGGCCGGTATTTTCGATGGCACCGGTCAGAGAGAATGTCTTACATCCGGGGCTGCCCTCCGTACCGATGGAACGGAACCAGTCAGCGCCCTGCAGAATGATTTTGGGCACATTGGCGTATGTTTCTACATTGTTCAGTACCGTAGGCTTCTCCCACAGGCCCTTTTCAACAGTTCTGGGGGGCTTGACGCGGGGCATACCACGGTTACCTTCGATAGAAGCCGTCAAAGCCGAGCCTTCGCCGCAGACGAATGCGCCGGCGCCGCGATTGATATGCAGGTGGAAATTAAAGTCAGTACCCAGAATATTGTCACCCAGCAAGCCCCGCTCTTCCAGCTGGCGAATAGCACCACGCAGTCTGGAAACAGACATGGGGTATTCTGCACGGACATAGATGTAACCGTTTTCGGCACGGACCGCATAAGCAGCGATCATCATGCCTTCAATCAGTTTGAAGGGGTCGCCTTCCATCACGGAGCCGTCCATAAAGGCACCGGGGTCACCCTCGTCACCATTACATACCACATAACGAACGGTTTCCTTCTGGCGGGCAACCTGCTTCCACTTTCGGCCGGTGGGGAATCCGCCGCCGCCACGGCCGCGAAGTCCGGACTTGTCCACTTCGTCAATGACTTCCTCACGGGTCATGGAGAACATTGCCTTCTGGAGTGCCTGGAATCCGCCGGCAGCCAGATACTCATCCAGAGATTCTGCATCAAATCTGCCGCAGTTTTCCAGAACGATTCTGGTCTGCTTTGCCATAAAGGGAATTTCATCGGGCTGAACATAGCTGGTATCGCCCTTGCGGTACAGCAGACGCTCCAGCACCACATCGCCCAGAACGGTCTGCTTGAAGATTTCTTCGCAGTCCTCCGGCTGAACCTTTACATACTGGATCACCCGGTTACCCTTCTGGATACGCACCAGAGGGCCCAGCTCGCAGAAGCCCTGGCATCCGGTTTTCTTAACGCCCACCAGGTCCTCATGTTCCTTTTCGTCATGAGGCGCAAACTCCAGCTTGACACCCGGAGTATTCCGAACCAGCTCCTGGAAAATCTCGTGGATATGGTTAGAACCTGTAGCAATACAGCCGGTGCCGGAACATACCAAAATTCGACATTGGTACTTTTCCAGATCTTCCTGTGCCTGAATCCGCACCTGAGTCAATTCTTCCACCGTTTTAATCATTATCGTTCACCTCTCAGCTGTTCAATCAGTGCCAGAGCCTTCTCCGGTGTCATAGAGGGATATACCTTGTCATTGACCATCATTGTAGGTGCCAGGCCGCAGGCACCAAGACATGATACCGTTTCCACCGTGAACATCATGTCATCTGTGGTGTGCTTTTTCTTGCCCAGGCCCAGTTCCTTCCACAGAGCCTCCAGAACCGGAGTGGAGTGCCGTACATGACAGGCAGTACCGTCACATACCTTAATTACATACTTTCCCTTTGCCTCGAAAGAGAAGTTTTCATAGAATGTTGCAACACTATAGGCCTTTGCTTCTGTGATTCCGATTTTATTTGCCACATAGCTCAGCAGTTCGCTGGGCAGATAACGGTATTCACTCTGAATATCCTGCATAATAGGAATCAGGGATTTTGCCTCACGTTCATAATGTGAGATGATCTCATCTGTTTTGCGATAGTAGGATTCATCCAGCATGATTATTTCCTCCTCATTGTTTTACCGAGCGAATAAAGGGCAGCTGTGCGATCGCTTGATATATGCACATTATATCATCCAGTTTTTGACTTTTCTATAAACGGAGTGTCCATAAAACCCCATCTCATTTGGTATAAATGCACAAATCGTTCTATTTTTATCGGTATTTTTATTATAAAATTCTGTCCATTCCGTCCGATTTTGCATCAAAGCCGTTGACAGTAGGAAATGCAAAATTATACTTTCGCATTCCCCTGCCCGTACTGCAATATCCGCTAACCTTAATATTTGTTTACTTGAATACCACAATATCTTGTGTTAGCATAAATTCATGAATACAACATTTTGTCCTTCGGAGGAAAAATATATGTGGATTATCAAACGCACCGGCCAGCCCGAACCCTACCAGCCGGATAAAATCAGGCGAGCCATCACCCTGGTCTTTCAAAGCACCGGAAAGCCCCTTGCGCAGGAAGAATGTGATCGGCTGCTTGCCCGAGTAGAAGGAAAAATTCAGGCTCTGGTTGCAGACCAGTCCTCGGTTTCTGTGGAAGAGATTCAGGATCTGGTGGAGCAGACCCTGATGGAGGCAAATTACTATCAGGAAATGAAGAGTTACATTCTCTACCGGGACCAGCACGCCAAAAAGCGCCGTTCCCGCTCCGACATTCTGGCTCTGATTCCGGAGATTCCTGAGCTGCGCGGTGTATTGGGCGATATCCAGCGCCAGTTTTCCGAAGAATGTTATGATTTAGAGCTGCTGTACACCAAATTTCAGGCCCTTGCAAAGCCCGGACTTTCTGCCAAGGAAAAGCTGGATATGCTCATCAAGGCCGCAGTGGAGCGAACCACCCAGGAAGCTCCCCGCTGGGAGAATATTGCCGCACGGCTTCTGATGCTGCGGTTCGATCTCAACCTTGCCAAAACGCTGGAACGCTGCCACATCACAGGCTTTTATGAAAAACTGGTATATCTCACTGAACAGGGACTTTACGGAGACTATATTCTGAAAGCCTACTCTCAGCAGGAAATCGAGCTGTTTGCATCCTGGATCTGCCCGGAGCGGAACAACCTGTTTAACTATTCCGGACTTTCCCTGCTGCTGGAGCGCTATGTCATCCGCACCGGTCAGGGTATTCCCATGGAGACACCTCAGGAAATGTTCCTGGGCATCGCCATGCACCTTGCCATGCCGGAAAAAGTCAATCGAAACGACTGGGTCCGCCGGTTTTACGATATGCTCAGCCTGCTGCAGGTGACCATGGCAACGCCTACCCTCTCCAACGCACGAAAGCCCCACCACCAGCTTTCCTCCTGCTTTATCGACACCGTCCCCGACAGCTTAGACGGAATCTACCGCAGCATTGACAACTTTGCCAAGGTCAGCAAGTTCGGCGGTGGAATGGGTATGTACTTTGGAAAGGTGCGTGCCACCGGCAGCACCATCCGGGGCTATGAAGGCGCCGCAGGCGGTGTCATCCGCTGGATTCGTCTGGTAAATGATACTGCTGTTGCTGTGGATCAGCTGGGTATGCGCCAGGGCGCTGTTGCCGTATATCTGGATGCATGGCACCGGGATCTTCCGGAATTTCTGAATCTGCGAACCAACAACGGCGACGACCGGATGAAAGCCCACGATGTATTCCCTGCCGTGTGCTACCCCGACTACTTCTGGGAGCAGGCCCGGGACAATCTGGAGGGTGACTGGTATCTGATGTGCCCCCACGAGATTCTGACCGTCAAAGGCTACGCGCTGGAAGACTGCTACGGTGACGAATGGACACGGAAATATCTGGACTGCGTTCGCGACAGTCGCATCCATAAGCGGGTCATTTCCATCAAGGAAATTATTCGACTCATTATCAAAAGCGCTGTTGAAACCGGCACGCCCTTCGCTTTCAACCGGGATATCGTGAACCGTGCAAATCCCAACCGCAACCGCGGAATCATCTATTGCAGCAATCTTTGCACAGAAATTGCACAGAATATGGAAGCCATCTCTCAGGTGGAAGAATCCATTCAGCAGATCGACGGCGAAACCGTCGTCGTGAACATCACCAAGCCCGGTGAATTTGTGGTGTGCAATCTGGCAAGCCTTTCCCTGGGAAATATCGATCTGGAAGATCAGCAGGCTCTGCAGTTCATCACAGAAAGCGCTGTACGGGCTCTGGATAATGTAATCGACCTGAACTTCTTCCCTGTCCCCTACGCAAAAATCAACAACCAGAACTACCGCCCCATCGGCCTGGGCATCAGCGGCTACCACCATATGCTGGCAAAGCACGGCATTTCCTGGGAAAGCCAGCAGCATCTGGATTTTGCAGAAAAGGTGTTTTCCGACATTCACTATGCCGCCATTCAGGCAAGCTGCCGCATTGCCAAGGAAAAGGGCGCATATCCCTACTTTGACGGCAGTCTGTGGCAGAGCGGCGCATATTTCGATGAGCGTTCTCTCACCGACGGCCGTTGGGCTGCGCTTCGTGCGGATGTGATGGAACACGGCCTGCGTAACGGCTATCTGATGGCAATCGCTCCCACCAGCAGCACCAGCATGATTGCAGGCACCACCGCCGGCCTCGACCCCATCATGAGCCGCTATTTCCTGGAAGAAAAGAAAAACGGGCTTGTCCCCAGAGTGGCCCCCGAGCTGTCCATGAAGACCTTCTGGTACTATAAAAATGCGCATCTCATCGACCAGACCTGGTCCATCAGAGCCTGCGGCATTCGCCAAAAGTACATCGACCAGGCTCAGAGCATGAACCTTTATATCACCAACGAATATACCTTCCGCCAGGTGCTGAAGCTATACCTTCTGGCATGGGAGCAGGGTGTCAAAACCATTTACTACATCCGTTCCAAGAGCCTGGAAGTAGAAGAGTGCGAGGTCTGTTCCTCATAAGGAGATACTATGAATACATTAAATAAAAAACCACTGTTCAATCCCGCCGGCGATACGGAAGTGCGGCTGCGCCGCATGATCGGCGGCAACACCACAAACCTCAATGATTTCAACAACATGAAGTATGAATGGGTCAGCGACTGGTACCGTCAGGCCATGAACAACTTCTGGATTCCGGAGGAAATCAATCTGGGCGCCGATATCAAGGGCTACCGCCACCTGCCGGAGGCCGAGCGCCGTGCCTATGACAAGATTCTGTCTTTTCTGATTTTTCTGGACAGCATCCAGTCTGCAAACCTTCCGCAAATTGGTGCGTATATCACCGCCAACGAGATCAATTTGTGTCTTGCCATCCAGACCTTTCAGGAGGCCGTGCACAGCCAGAGCTACAGCTATATGCTCGACACCATCTGCGAGCCTCAGGAGCGCAACGCCGTGCTGTACCAGTGGAAGGATGATCCGCATCTGTTGGAGCGAAACGAATTCATCGGAAATCTTTACAACGAATTTCAGAAGGACCAGTCTCCCGAAACGCTGGTGCGCACTCTGGTTGCCAACTACATTCTGGAGGGCATCTATTTCTACAGCGGTTTTATGTTCTTTTACAATCTGGGCCGGAATCAGCGGATGCCGGGCAGCGTCCAGGAAATCCGCTATATCAATCGGGATGAGAACACCCACCTGTGGCTGTTCCGTAACATTCTGCTGGAGCTGAAGCAGGAAAGCCCTGAACTTTTTACCCAGGAGCTTGTGGACAACTACCGGGCGATGATTCGTGAAGGCTGCGAGCAGGAGATCCGCTGGGGACACTATGTCATCGGCGATGATATCCAGGGTCTGAACCGAACCATGGTCACAGACTATATCCAGTATCTGGGCAATCTGCGCTGCCAGAATCTGGGCTTTGCCCCGATTTACGAAGGTCACGATAAAGAGCCCGACAGTATGTCCTGGGTCAGCCAGTTTTCCAACGCAAACATAATCAAAACAGACTTTTTTGAAGCCAGAAGTACTGCCTACGCAAAAAGCAGTGCTCTTGTGGATGATCTGTAAAATAACATCAGCACTTCCTCCGATGTAGGCTTGCCTGAGTCGGAGGAAGTTTTTTCCCCCGTCTGTTTTTACAGGTAATTCATGATAAGTCCCATAATTTATGGTAGTATCATTTTATCATTTGTCTTATGAAAGGAATGACGAACCCATGAAACGGACAATCTGCGTTGTTTTATCTCTCCTTTTTATTTTGGCGGGATGTCAGCAGCAGCCTGGCTCTACAACTGCCCCATCGGCAGTTTCTTCTGAAATCACCACCGCATCATCTGCGCCGGAAGCTGCCCAGCCAGCTGAGATTTTGACGACAAACGGAAGAATTTCCGCACTTTCCTGCACAGATACTTTCTGCGTTGCAACCGTTATCGGTCCGGACGATCACCAGAAGCTTGTCTCCGTTGATCTTGCCGCACAGCAGGTTCTCGGGGAGCATACTCTGGAATTTATGGGCTATGATGTGTTTGCGTTTCCCGGCGGCATCGCTGTGCAGGACTGGAACAGCATGGATCTGACTGTTTTTTCGGAAAAGCTTGAAACGTTCTGGACCCGCAGCAGCAAGGAACTGCCCCGGGGTGAAATTCAGCCGGACGGCTGCTATTATGGCATCGATGAAAACTTTGACATTGTGCAGCTTTCCCTTGCCACCCGGGAGGAAAAGCGCCAGCATCTTCCGGACGGTTTGGAGCCCACTGCCATTGCAACTGCACAGGATAACCAGTGCCTTGTGGAATACTACGATGCTGACGGCAGAATGATCCACAGATGGCTGAATATGGACAGTGGAGAATTTGTCGGCGAGCAGCCGCCTGTGGCTGATGCCTATTACCCCATCCGTGGAAACTATTATCAGGCTTACTACGGTTCAGACGGGACTTACCTGCGAAACCCCAACACCGACAGCGTTTATGTCCTGCCTCAAAACAACCTCACCGTTCTTGCCTCCACTAAGAACTACGCCCTGTTTTATGAGCTGGACACCGGTCTGCTTTTCTGGGATCTGGAGCAGGGAACCTACTGGCGTCTGCCTACGGATTACCTCTGGACCGCCGCCATCTGCGGTGATAAGGTGGTCTATGCCGAGCAAAAGCAGCCCGGAACACTGTACCTCTGGTCCCCCAGCTCTGCCCGACCCGATGGCGATACCGGCAAAGCGTTGACACAAGACCAGCTGGACGAAGCCAATCGGACTCTCTCAGCCGACATTGAACAGAAAACAGGAATGAAGATCTTCTATGGAGAGGACGGGACCCGTTTTAACGGCAGCGCTGACTCAGGCTATGCCTCCGAGCCCTGCAGCGATCCTCTTCTGCTGCATCTGGGCCTTGCCCACATCAGCCGCCTGACTCAGGAGCTTCCTGCAGGACTGTTCCGGGAAATGCTGCCCGCCGGCACCGATCAGCTGGAGGTATATCTGACCGGAACCATTTCCTCCACCCGGGACGGTCAGCCCCCTGTCTGCGCATTTACCTCTACCCTGGGTGAGCGCCAGGTTCTCGCCACAGACCTGAACTACGCCGATACGCCTAACGAATTCCGCGCCACCATGGTACACGAATTTATGCACATGATGGAATCACGGATCAACGAGTGTGCAAAAAAAGACAATATGCCCTATCTTCCCTACTGGATGAGCTTTGCCCCGGCGAAGGATGCCTATGTTTACAGCTATGTGGGTGAGGACGGCATGATGTTCTGGGACAGCACCTACACCGCTTCGTCGGATATTCCCATGGAAGAAGTCAGCTTCCTGGACTCCTACTCCCGAACCTTCCCCGAAGAGGACCGGGCACGGATCCTGGAAAATCTGTACCTGGGAAACGACAGTTCTTTCCCCTATAAAGATGTTCTCAGAAGCGGAAAAATGGCAGAAAAAGCCCAGTACCTGTGCGCTTTGATTCGCCATTGCTTCCCCAGCTGCCAGATCGACCAGAAGCTTCCCTGGGAGACTCTGGTAGATACCGTTCCCTTCAGCGCCTATGAAGAAGCGGTGAAAAACTATCAGCCGACCATTGGAGAATAATCCGTTCGGCCTTTGCCCGTTCTTTTTCGGAAAATACGGACTTTGGTGCTATTGCGATGAATGGCACCGTAGTCGGCTGCAGAAAAACCTGCAAATATCCATTCTGCATATAAAACCATTTCCATTGTGATCTGTTGACATTTGCCCCTGTATATGTTAGAATTTCTCTGTTAAATGGAATCATATATTCCAACGAATTATTGAAAAACACAATATTGAATAGATTGGAGATTTTATCATGGAAAAGATCAAGACTCTTGAGACTCGTAACCTGTGCCAGAGCGCAAAGAACGGCGGCTGCGGTGAGTGCCAGACCTCCTGCCAGTCTGCTTGCAAGACCAGCTGCGGTGTTGCCAACCAGAAGTGCGAAAATACTGAAAAGTAAGCATTCGAGACCAATGAAAGGTGCCACCGTTTCAGGTGGCACTTTTTTATGTATCAAAACACGCTAATGGAGGACCTTTTATGGTACATCAGTATAAATTGAATGGCTACAACATCGTCCTGGACTGCTATTCCGGTTCGATCCATGTAGTTGACGAGGTAGGCTATGATATCATCGCCATGTTTGAAGATCACACTGCCGATGAAATCGTAGATGCTATCATGAAAAAGTACGGTCACCGTGACGATGTGACCGAGCCGGAAGTCCGGGAGTACATCGATGATGTTCAGGCTCTGAAGGATGCCGGCAAGCTCTTTACCCCTGATACCTTCGCCGATATGGCAGGCACCTTTAAGGAGCGTTCCGGTGATGTGGTCAAGGCTCTATGTCTGCATGTTGCTCACACCTGCAACCTCAACTGCTCCTACTGCTTCGCAAGCCAGGGCAAGTACCACGGTGAACGGGCTCTGATGAGCTTTGAAGTGGGCAAGCAGGCTCTGGACTTTTTGATGGATCACTCCGGCCACCGCAGAAATCTGGAGGTCGACTTCTTCGGCGGCGAGCCTCTGATGAACTGGGAGGTCGTAAAGCAGCTGGTTCAGTACGCCCGCAGCGTTGAAAAAGAGCGTGGCAAGAACTTCCGCTTCACCCTGACCACCAACGGTATGAACATCAATGACGATGTGATCGACTTTGCCAACCGCGAGATGAGCAATGTGGTCCTGTCTCTGGACGGCCGTAAGGAAATCAACGACCGCACCCGTGTGGACTACGCAGGCCACGGCAGCTACGACCGCATCGTGCCCAAGTTCCAGAAGCTGGTGGCTGCCCGCGGTGGCAAGGAATACTATATGCGCGGCACCTTCACCCACGCCAACCCCGACTTCACCAACGATGTTTTCCACATGGCTGATCTGGGCTTCACCGAGCTGAGCATGGAGCCTGTTGTCTGCGCACCCGGCGATCCTGCCGAGCTGACTGCTGAGGATCTGGAGATCGTCAAGGAGCAGTATGAAATCCTGGCAAAGGATATGCTGCGCCGCAAGAAGGAAGGCAAGCCCATCACCTTCTACCACTATATGCTGGATCTGACCGGCGGCCCCTGCGTGTACAAGCGCATCTCCGGCTGCGGTTCCGGAACCGAGTACATGGCTGTCACCCCCTGGGGCGACCTGTATCCCTGCCACCAGTTCGTCGGCGAGGAAAAGTACAAGCTGGGCGATGTGTGGAACGGTGTCACCAACACCGAGCTGCGTGAAGAGTTCCGCAGCTGCAACGCCTATGCCCGTCCCGAGTGCGCTGACTGCTGGGCAAAGCTGTACTGCTCCGGCGGCTGTGCTGCCAATGCAATGCACGCAACCGGCTCTATCCGCGGCGTTTACGAGCCCGGCTGTGAGCTGTTCCGCAAGCGTATTGAATGTGCCATCATGATGAAGGTTGCCGAGGAGGCCGAAAAAGAGGACTGATCATGGAAACACCGATCTGTGATTTTCTGCAGCATTATCAGTCCACCGGCATCACCCGGTTTCATATGCCCGGTCACAAGGGTCACGCATTTTTAGGCTGCGAGCCCTGGGATCTGACGGAGGTTTCCGGAGCAGATTCCCTCTATGAAGCAGAGGGAATCATCGCTCGGAGCGAAGAAAATGCGACCATGCTCTTTAGCTCCGGCAGAACGGTATTTTCCACCGAAGGCTCCAGCCAGTGCATCCGGGCCATGCTGTATCTGGCGCTGACCAATCGCCCGGAAGGAACCGCTCCCGTGATCGTTGCTGCGAGAAATGTCCATAAGGCTTTCGTGTATGCAGCAGCTTTGCTTGATTTTGAAGTAGTCTGGTTGTGGCCTGAGGGAAAAAGCCAGTCTCTGTGCGGCTGCCCCATTTCTGCTGAATCTTTGGAGCAGACACTGAATAGCCTGCCTGTGCCTCCGGCTGCCGTGTATCTTACTAGTCCTGATTATCTGGGCGGCATTGCCGATATCGCCGGACTTTCCGAAGTCTGTCACCGGCACGGTACGATTCTTGCCGTGGACAATGCCCACGGTGCCTATCTGCATTTTCTCAGCCCCTCCCGGCATCCTCTGAATCTGGGGGCTGATATTTGCTGTGACTCCGCTCACAAAACCCTCCCTGTTCTAACGGGAGGTGCTTACCTGCACCTGAGCCGGAATGCTCCTGCCGCCATGCGTGAAAATGCGAAAGCTGCCATGGCGCTGTTCGGTTCCACCAGCCCTTCCTATCTGGTTCTTGCATCTTTGGATCGCTGCAACCGTTATCTGTCTGAAGACTACCCCCGGCGGCTGAAAGAAGCTGCCGATTCGATTCGGTCAGCCCGTCAGGCACTCATCGAAAATGGCTGGCAGGTGACAGATTCCGACCCGCTGCGCATCACCATCTGTGCAGGTGCCGGTCAGACCGGAACGGAGCTTGCGAATCTGCTGCGCACAAACTCCATGGAATGCGAATATGCAGACCCCGAATTTCTGGTGCTGATGCTGACCCCGGAAAATCAGATGGCAGATCTTGACCGTCTGGTGTCCGTGCTGGGCAAAAACACCGCCGGAATGCGAGCTGCGCAATCCCTGCCTCTGGCAGACGGAAAGCAGCTGGTGTCCGTGCGCAAAGCATTATTCTCCCCTCACGAAGTAATTCCTGCAAAGGATGCACTGGGGCGCATCTGCGGTGCTCCCACCGTTGCGTGCCCCCCCGCCATTCCCATTGCGGTATCCGGCGAACGGATCGAAGAGGCCGCCATGGAATTGTTCGCACATTACGGAATCGAAACAGTAGATGTGCTGAAATAATCCGTCCATTTACAAACAGACGACCTGAAAAGGAGGCACTATGGAAGAGCAAACTCCCCACAAGCGCCGGGTGCACTACTCCGGCACCCATCCCAAGCGTTTTGAAGAAAAGTATAAAGAGCATAACCCCGAAAAGTATGCCGATACCATCGAGCATGTGATCCAGCGCGGTGCCACCCCAGCAGGTATGCACATTTCCATCATGGTTCAGGAAATTCTGGACTTTCTGCAGATCCAGCCCGGACAGACCGGTCTGGATGCCACGCTGGGCTACGGCGGTCACACCGGCCATATGCTTCGTGCGCTGCAGGGACAGGGACATATCTACGCCCTTGATGTGGACCCCATCGAGTCCGCAAAAACCAGAAAGCGTCTGATGGATCAGGGCTTCGGCCCGGATATTCTCACCGTCCGTCTGCAAAATTTTGCGGATATCGATCTGGTTTCTCAGGAAACCGGAAAGAAATTCGACTTTATTCTGGCGGATCTGGGTGTTTCCTCCATGCAGATCGATAACCCGGACCGGGGATTTACCTACAAGGTAGAAGGCCCACTCGATCTGCGGCTGAACCCGGAAAAGGGCATCAGCGCCGCTCAGCGTCTGAAGGACATTCCCTTTGAAGAACTTGAGGGTATGCTGATTGAAAACTCCGACGAGCCCTACGCCACAGAGATTGCCGAAACAGTCATGCGCTGGCGCCAGGAGGGCCGTGAGATTGAAACCACCACCCAATTGCGTCAAGTTGTAGAGGAAGCCCTGTCCTTCCTGCCCAAAAAGGAACAGAAAGAGGCGGTAAAGAAGTCCTGTCAGCGGACATTCCAGGCTCTGAGAATTGACATCAACTGTGAATTCGAGGTGCTGTATGCATTCCTCGACAAGCTGCCTCAGGTTCTTGCTCCCAATGGAAGAGTCGCCATTCTGACCTTCCATTCCGGCGAAGACCGTCTGGTAAAGCAGGCGTTTAAGCGCTTCTACCGGGAGGGCATTTACAGCGACATCGCCCACGATGTCATCCGCCCCAGTGCAGAAGAGTGCTTCCGCAACAGCCGTGCAAAGTCCACCAAGATGCGTTGGGCGATCCGCAGCGAATACTGATTTTTCTTCACCAGGAGTCCACGAACATTCGTGGACTCTTTTTACAGAATTATAAACATTATACAAATAAATCGTTGACAATTTGACAATTTGGTGATAGAATTCTCTTGTCTCGATTGGAAAGAGTCTTTCCAAAGCAAGATGCGACCGCCGATTTTTTGATCGGCTGAGGCCATACGGACAGCCGGGTCGAATGCCGAAGACCGCAGGTGCGGTTGGCAACTTCTGTTGCCTTATTGATTGAGTTAGAAGCTCAGTTTTATAAGTTGGTTACTATAAACCAGTGCCTGGTGGCATATACTTGTGAAATGGTCAATAAGAGTAGTAAAAGTAATCTTTGCTATATAGACTCTGATCCCATTGTGATTTGATGCGCTTTTGTGCGGAAAATGTCGAATTTTAACAGGTTCCCGGGACAAAATGCGTATTGTTATATCGCAGTTAACAAGTGGTATGCTACTGGTGTGGCATACCGCTTTTTTTGTATTTTGGGCGTAAATACCCTGTATATAATTTGCAATCTGTCGTTGAAATGGGAGAAAGAATATGAAGAAGATTATTGAACTAAAAAATATCTCAAAATCCTTTGACGGTGAAAAAATTCTGGACAATATCAGCCTGTATATCAATGATAACGAATTCATCACCCTGCTGGGTCCCTCCGGCTGCGGCAAAACCACAACCCTGCGCATGATCGGCGGCTTTACTCAGCCGGATGAGGGCGATGTGATCTTCATGGGCGAGCGGATCAACGATACCCCTCCTCACAAGCGCAATATCAACACCGTATTCCAGAAATACGCGCTGTTTCCTCATCTGAATGTTTTTGAAAATGTGGCGTTCCCGCTTCGCCAGCGCAGAGTCCCCAAAAATGAAATCAACGAGAAGGTCAATCAGATGCTTTCTCTGGTCATGCTCTCCGGTTTCGGTAACCGCAGCGTCACCAGCCTGTCCGGCGGTCAGCAGCAGCGTGTTGCAATCGCCCGTGCACTGATCAGCCACCCCAAGGTCCTGCTGCTGGATGAGCCTCTGGGTGCACTGGACCTGAAGCTGCGCAAGGATATGCAGCAGGAACTGAAGAAGATTCAGAAGAGCACCGGCATCACCTTCGTCTTTGTCACCCACGACCAGGAAGAGGCTCTCTCCATGTCCGACACCATCGTGGTTATGAACGAAGGCAAAATTCAGCAGATTGGTACTCCCACCGATATTTACAACGAGCCGAAGAACGCCTTTGTTGCAGATTTCATCGGTGAGAGCAACATTGTTGACGGCGTGATGCTGGAAGATTACAAGGTTCGCTTTGCCGGTCACACCTTTGAGTGTCTGGATACGGGCTTCGGCAAGAATGAGCCTGTTGATGTGGTCATCCGCCCCGAGGATGTGGATATCGTTCCCGCTCAGGAGGCTATGCTGAACGGTCTGGTTACCTCCGTAACCTTCATGGGTGTCCATAACGAGATCATCGTGGATATCGCAGGCTTCAAGTGGATGATTCAGACCACCGATTCTGTGGATGAAGGTGCCCACATTGGCCTGAGCCTGGACCCCGATGCGATCCACATCATGAAAAAGTCCAAGTATTCCGGTATGTTCGGTGACTATTCTTCTTTCTCCAACGAACTGGAAGAACTCTCCAATCCCGGAGGTGAAGAAGAAGAATGAACCGCTCTGTAAAAAAAGGCAAGCTCACGACTTATCGGGCTGCTCTGATGCCTTACTCCATCTGGGCGCTGCTGTTTGTGCTGATTCCTCTGCTTTTCGTGGCATACTATGCATTCACAGACAATAGCTTCCAGTTTACCATGGAAAACTTCAATCGCTTCTTCACCGCCACCAGCAATCTGAAAAACGATGACGGTACTGTCCGAGAAGTGCATACCTATCTGCTGATCTTCATGCGTTCGCTGAAGCTGGCAGTGATCTCCACCATCATCTGTCTGCTGATGGGCTACCCCATTGCCTATATCATTGCTCACGCCGGTCCTAAGGCTCAGAAGACCATGATCACCCTGATTATGATCCCCATGTGGATGAACTTCCTGATCCGTACCTATGCATGGATGACCATTCTGCAGGATACCGGTATTCTGAACAACCTGCTGGGTCTGCTGGGCATCAAGCCCCTGCACATCATCGGCACAGAAACCGCTGTCGTGATTGGCATGGTTTATGACTACTTCCCGTACATGGTGCTGCCCATCTATTCCATTATGGCAAAGATGGATGACAAGCTGATCGAAGCCGCCCGTGATCTGGGCTGCGGAAGTCTGTCTGTTCTGCGCCGTGTCATCTTCCCCCTGAGTCTGCCGGGTGTCATCTCCGGTGTCACCATGGTTCTGATTCCTTCCATCAGTACCTTCTATATCTCCCAGAAGCTGGGCAACGGCAAGTTCTTCCTCATCGGTGATGCCATCGAAGGCCAGTATGTTGCAAACAACCTGCACTTTGCTGCTGCCATTGCTTTCATCCTGATGGGAATTCTGCTGGTATGCATGGCTGTGCTGAAATATGTAACTACCCGCCATGTGTACGGAGGTGAATAACATGAAAATGAAACTTTCTTCCAAAATCTATACTGGAATTATTTTTGCTTTTCTGTTTGCGCCCATTCTGATTCTGCTGATTTTCTCTTTCAACGAATCCAAGAGTCTTTCCGTTTTCTCCGGTTTTTCCTTTAAGTGGTACAGAGAACTGCTGAAAGACCGCAACACGCTGGAAACAGTTCGCAACACGCTGGTTCTGGCTGCCAGCGCCACCGCAATTTCCACTGTGATGGGCACTGCTGCCGCACTGGGTATTGACCGGCTGCGTTCCCGCTGGTACCGTGCCGCCATGAACACCGTCACCGACATCCCCATGACGAACCCCGATATCATCACCGGTATTTCTCTGATGCTGATGTTCGTGTTCGTGGGCAGACTGTTCGGCGCATCCACCAGCCTGAGCTTCTGGACCATGCTGATCTCCCATGTGACTTTCTGTCTCCCCTATGTGATCATGCAGGTGCTGCCGAAGCTGCAGCAGATGGACAAGGCTCTGCCCGAGGCCGCCATGGATCTGGGCTGCACCCCCATGCAGGCATTTTTCAAGGTAGAGCTGCCTGAAATGCTTCCGGGTATCATCACCGGTGCAATCATGGCCTTCACCCTGTCCCTTGATGATTTCGTTATCAGCTACTTTACCTCCGGCAACGGATTCGAAACCCTTCCCATTCGTATTTACAGCATGACGAAAAAGACCGTCACCCCGAAGATGTACGCTCTGGCAACCATTATCTTCTTCGTAACCATGTCCCTGCTGCTCATCAGCAATCTGGTGGACAATGACGACAGCCGTAAGCTTCGGGATCGCAAGCGCAAAAAGAGAAACGATTAACCCCATAAATCCATCCTGTCTTGTACGGATTAATACTTTTCTTAGGAGGATTCCAAATGAACAAAAAAATTGTAAGCCTGATTCTGGCCCTGATGCTGGTGGCCGGCATTTGCCTGACCGGCTGCGGCAGCTCCGATACCCTGACTCTGAATGTCTATAACTGGGGCGAGTACATCTCCGATGGCAGCGAAGGCAGCTTCGACACCATCCGCGAGTTTGAAAAATGGTACCAGGAAACCTACGGCACCAAGGTCAAGGTCAACTACAGCACCTACGCATCCAACGAAGATATGTACAGCAAGCTGTCCAGCGGCGCTGTCAGCTACGATGTGATCATTCCCTCTGATTACATGATCGCCCGTATGGCTTCCGAGGGTATGCTGCTGCCTCTGAACTTTGAAAACATTCCCAACTATCAGTATATTGACGACTCCTTCAAGGGCCTGTACTACGATGCTGAAAACCAGTATTCCATCCCCTACACCTATGGCATCGTTGGCATCATCTACAACGCAAATGTCGTTGACGCAGCCGATGTGGGCAGCTGGGACCTGATGTGGAACGAAAAGTACGCCGGCAACATTCTGCAGTATAACAACTCCCGTGATGCTTTCGGCACCGCCATGTACAAGCTGGGTCTGGATGTTAACTCCACGGACACCGCTGTGTGGGATACCGCATATGAAGAGCTGATGAACCAGAAGCCTCTGGTCGGCAGCTATGTCATGGACGAGATCTACAACATGATGGAGTCCGGCGAGGCTGCAATCGGTTCCTACTACGCCGGTGACTACTTCACCATGAGAGATGCTCAGGCAGCAGATGTGGATCTTCAGTTCTACTACCCCGAGCGCACCAACTTCTATGTAGATGCAATGTGCATCCCCTCCTGCACCCAGAACAAGGAGCTGGCTGAAATTTTCATCAACTATATGCTCTCTGAAGAGCCTGCTGTTGCCAATGCCGAGCACACCAACTACGCTTCCCCCAACAGCATTGTCTACACCAACGCAGGCTATATCGAGGACATGGGCGCAGATGCCATGGAAATCCTGTACCCCGAACTGGGCGACTTTGCTGAGCGTTACAATGCATTCGCATACCGCAACATGGATGCCGAAATGCTGGACTACCTGAACACCCTGTGGGAGAACCTGAAGATCAACTGATCCTCCCCTTTCCTGTGAATAACAAAATCCCATCCGTTATAAAACGGATGGGATTTTTTCTGTTTTGCTCAATCATTTTCCGGAAGCTGCCGCCATGTGAAGCAGTCGCCTTCGATGCTCAGAATATCGTCCATAGGTATGATCGTGCCGTCCTTCATCACAATCAGCTTCTGCACAGTGTCCATTTTCCGGACAATGCCCACATTTTTTACATATGCGCCCCCCTGCTTGCGCAGGTCAGGAGCAAAATAAGTGATGGAAACCACCGGGCTATCTGATGCAAGCTCTGAAAGCATTCTCAACTTCTCGTTCAGCGCCCACTGGGCCCCCTCTGTCAGCTCGATTTTCTGCTGCGTGAGTCTGGCCGTTTCCTCAATCACGGAATCATAGCCCACCAGTGCTGCAAAAGGCGAAAACTGGGCTCCCCGGTCGATGGCAGACATCCTTGGCCGGGTAGGCGACACATGGTGGGGCAGATAGAGCATATCGTCATATTTTCCACTCATGCCTTGTGTCCTCCGATCTGGCTGTTTCGTTCTATGGTAGTGGCTCCCTTTTCCAGATTCATCCCCTTGAGGATGGCGTTTTTCCCGTACTTTTTGCGAATCTGGAGCATAGCCTGCTGTCTTCGTTTCTCACGGCGGAGTGTTTCCTCCTCTTTTTCTCTGGCGTCAAAATCCGTAAAGAGGTCTATCTGCTCGCAGACGGTTTCCCGCTTTGCCATGGTCTCTGACACCAGATGGTTTGCGCAGATGGTTACCCTGCGAATCAGCAGATTGGGATTCACCACCCGCTCAAACAGCTCCATCATGGCATCCATGATCTTCATGGTCGAGGAGGTCTGGCAGTTCAGGCTTGCCGTGCCGTGGGCGTGCTTGGGAATCTGGCGGCCGTACACATCCGTAGTAACCGGACCTGAGTAGGTTTTGCTGATCTCAGGATTGGTCAGATTTTCAATATCGTAGCCAACCGTCAGCACAATCTGATCCGTCACAAGCCCCTTGTCCACCAGATCCAGCGCCAGCAAATCCGTCATCTCCCGGACAATCAGCTTTCCCCTTGCGTATGTGGATGCCTCGCTCAGCACCTGTCCGGAACTGATGGAATTGGTCTGGGGCTTGTAGGCCTTGATATCCGCCATAGTGCAGGGCTCCCACCCCCATGCGTGGTCAATGAGCAGCTCTGCATTCACGCCGAACAGTTTATACAAAAGCGCTTCGTTGGTCATGGAGCAACGAGCCACATCTCCCATGGTGAACAGGCCGTGAGCCTCCAGCTTTTTGGTATAGCCCTTACCTACCCGCCAGAAGTCTGTCAGCGGCCGATGGGACCAGAGGGTCTTGCGGTAGCTCAGTTCATCCAGCTGCGCAATCCGAACGCCGTTTTTGTCAGGCTGGATGTGTTTGGCTCCGATATCCATAGCAACCTTGCAAAGGTACAGATTGGTGCCGATTCCGGCGGTGGCTGTCACTCCGGTGGTTTCCAGCACATCCAGAATCATCCGCATGGCAAGCTCTCTGGCCGTACATCCATAGGTCTTCAGATATCCCGTCACATCCATGAACACCTCGTCAATGGAATACACATGGATATCCTCCGGCGCCACATACTTCAGATAGATATTGTAAATCATGGAACTGCACTCCATGTAATAAGCCATTCTGGGAGGTGCCACGATATAGTCAATAGCCAGCGAAGGGTCGCGCTCCAATTCTCTGGAATCATAGGATTTCCCCTTAAATTCCCGTCCTGGGGCTTTTGACCGGCGCAGCGCATTGGCTTCACTCACCTTCTGAACCGCCTCAAATAGGCGGGCTCTGCCGGGAATGCCATAGCTTTTCAGTGAGGGAGAAACCGCAAGGCAGATGGTTTTTTCCGTCCGGCTGGGATCTGCCACCACCAGATTCGTAGTCATAGGGTCCAGCTCCCGAGCGACACACTCTACCGATGCATAAAAGGACTTCAGATCGATGGCAATGTAGGTTCTGTCTTTCACGGTCTCTCTCCTTTCATGAACATTTGTTTTATTTTATTACAGAAACCGTCGTTCGTCAATGGAAAAATCCTGCATTGGAACGCTTCCATCCAAAACAGACTATTCTTCTCTGCCTGCGCATATGATCAAACTGTTTTGGATATCATATCCCATGATTCAGGAGGAATTGATTATGAAATATATCTGTGATATTTGCGGATGGGCCTATGACGAAGAACAGGGCTGCCCCGAGGGCGGTATTGCTCCCGGAACGAAGTTCGAAGACCTCCCCGATGATTTTCTGTGTCCCCTGTGTTTCG
Organism: Oscillospiraceae bacterium; assembly: GCA_020025595.1. Classification (GTDB taxonomy): domain Bacteria; phylum Bacillota; class Clostridia; order Oscillospirales; family Oscillospiraceae; genus Faecousia. The sequence goes on along the minus strand of JAHHRV010000001.1, from coordinate 240,284 downwards.
TCAGAAAAGGCCTGTTCTCTCAGGCGTAATATTCCCCGAAAGGAAAGGAGCATCCGGTTGGATGCTCCTTTTGTGTGTTTACAGCAATTGCATGATGGCATCTGTATAGGCTTCGCCGGTGACGCCGGAACCTTCTGCAGAAACTGTCAGAGGGCACTGCTGCAAGGCCTGCTCCAGCTTTTCCGCCTTATCCCCTCTGCAGATGTGCCGCAGCAGCATGGCCTCTGCCTTCAGGATACTGGCAGGGTTGGCGTAATCCTGCAGCCCCTGTTCGATCAGGCGGGGTGCAGAACCGTGAATCGCCTCAAACATGGCGAATCTGTCGCCGATATTGGCACTGCCAGCAGTTCCTACGCCACCTTGAATCTGGGCTGCTTCATCGGTAATGATATCGCCGTAGAGGTTCGGCAGCAGCACCACCTGAAACTGATCGCGAATCTCCTCGTTGACAAGATTCGCAGTCATAATGTCGATGTACCAGTCATCTGCTGTAATGCCGGGGTAATCCTGCGCCACCTCATGACAGATGGCGGTGAATTTGCCGTCGGTCTTTTTCATGATGTTGGCCTTGGTCACGATGCTCACCCGGGTTTTGCCGTTGTTCTTTGCGTATTCAAAAGCCGCCCGGGCAATCCGTCTGGTTCCCAGATCCGTGGTCACCTTGAAATCGACCGCCATACCCGGCAGTTCCACGCCGCGGCTGCCCAGTACATATTCGCCCTCGGTATTTTCACGGTAGAACATCCAGTCGATGTTTTTCTCTGGAATGGATACCGGGCGCACATTGGCATACAGATCCAGTTCCCGGCGCAGTGCCACATTGGCGCTTTCCATCTTGCCGCCCATAGGGGTAGTTGTAGGCCCCTTCAGCAGCACATCGCAGGTTTTGATCTGCTCCAGCACAGGCGTGGGAACCGCCTGATTCTGGGCAAGGCGGTTTTCGATGGTCAGGCCTTCGATGTCTTTCAGAACAATGGTTCCTGCGGAAATCTCCTCTGCCAGAAGCTTTTCCAGCACCCGTCTGGCCTGCTTCATGATCATGGGGCCGATTCCGTCGCCGTCAATCAGTCCGATGGTGACGCATTCTTTGGAGGAAAAATCTGTCTTCTCGCTGTTCATGTGTTCAATTCGCTGCATCTGCTCCTGCAGCAGTTTGCGAAAGCTTTCGCAAGCCAAATCCAGTTCGCTCATTGTCCGCCCTCCCTTGTATAGTTCAGCAGACCGCCTGCCATCAAAATGGCCTGCTGCCGCTGGGTCAGATTACACTGTGCTGTAAAGTGCTTTCCTGTGGTTTTGTCGGTCACATCCAGTTTTCCATCTGCCATTCCGGTGCGAATATCCTGCAGATGCAGCACATGATCCTGCTGCAGTGCATCATAATCGGCAGGATCTGCAAAGGTCAGCGGCAGGATTCCTGCGTTGATGAGGTTTGCCACATGGATTCTGGCAAAGCTCTTGGCGATGACGCAGCGGATGCCCAGATACATGGGAACCAGAGCTGCGTGTTCTCTGGAAGAGCCCTGACCGTAGTTGCTGCCGCCGATGATGATGCCGCTGTGCTGGGCCTGCTTGGCCCGCTGGGCAAAGGTGGGGTCGCAGACTTCAAAGCAGAACTGAGAAAGATGGGGAATGTTGGAGCGGTAAGGCAGAATCTTTGCTCCCGCTGGCATGATATGGTCGGTGGTAATATTGTCACCCACCTGCAGCAGGATCTGTCCATCCATAGAATCTGCAAACGGTTCGGACTTGGGGAATTCCTTGATGTTCGGGCCCCGCAGGACTTCTGCATTGGCTGCATCCTCCACGCTGAGGGGCGGCAGCACCGCAGAATCGTTGATTTTGAATTTCTCGGGCATCTGCACCTGAATATCCCCATCAAAAGTGGTGGGATCGGTAATAAATCCCGTCAGTGCAGAAGCGACTGCGGTTTCCGGAGAAACCAGATACACCTGGCCGTCCTTGGTGCCACTGCGTCCCAGGAAGTTCCGGTTGAAGGTACGCAGGCTGACACCGGCAGAATTGGGCGAGAATCCCATACCGATGCAGGGACCACAGGCGCATTCCAGCACCCGGGCACCGCTGGCAAGAATATCACTCAGTGCGCCGCAGTCAGCAAGCATCGTCAGCACCTGCCGGGAGCCGGGAGAGATGGACAGGCTGACACCGGGGGCAACGGTTCTGCCCTTGAGCATAGCCGCCACCTTCAGCATATCAAACAGCGAAGAATTGGTGCATGAGCCGATGCACACCTGATCCACCTTCACATTCTTCAGTGATTCCACTTCCACCACATTGTCGGGGCTGTGGGGACAGGCAATCATGGGTTTAAGCGCAGACAGATCGATATCAATGATGCGGTCATACACAGCATCTGCATCGCTGGCAAGGGGCGCATAATCCTCTTCCCTGCCCTGGGCAATCAAAAACTGATGGGTCACCTCATCCGAGGGGAAAATGGATGTCGTTGCACCCAGTTCCGTACCCATATTGGTGATAGTAGCCCGTTCCGGAACAGACAGCGAGGCAATTCCCGGTCCACCCCATTCTACAATTGCGCCGACACCGCCCTTTACCGACAAAATCCGAAGCAGCTCCAGACTGACATCCTTTGCCGTGACGTAGGGATTCAACTTTCCGGTCAGATTCACCTTGAACATTTTCGGCATGGTAATATAGTAGGCGCCGCCGCCCATGGCCACCGCCACATCCATGCCGCCGGCACCGAAGGCCAGCATACCGATACCGCCGCCGGTGGGGGTATGGCTGTCAGAGCCGATGAGAGTCTTGCCGGGCTTGCCAAATCGCTCCAGATGAACCTGATGGCAGATTCCGTTGCCGGGACGGGAGAAATAGACACCGTGCTTGGCAGCCACCGTCTGCAGATAGCGGTGGTCGTCTGCGTTTTCAAAACCGCACTGCAGGGTGTTGTGATCCACATAGGCCACACTCAGCTCCGTTTTCACCCGGGGGATTCCCATGGTTTCAAACTCCAGGTATGCCATGGTTCCCGTGGCATCTTGAGTCAGAGTCTGATCGATTCTCAGTGCAATTTCGCTGCCGGGAGTCATATCTCCGGAAACCAGGTGCGCCTGAATAATTTTCTGTGCAATTGTTTTACCCATTATCGTTCATCCTTTCGATCATACTTTTCTTTGCTGCTTCAATATGCAGCGCTGTCAGCTGCGCCGCCTTTTCAGGGTCGTGCGCTTCGATTGCATCGTAAATCTGGCGGTGTTCTTTCACCATATTCATAACCCGCTCCTCTTTAGCAAGCGCCGCTTTTCGGAAACGGGTGGTTCTGCGGTGCAGGGGCACCAGCGTGTCCCGAATCACATTTCTGCCGCTGGCAATACAGATAATATGGTGAAATTTTGCATCCATCTGGTTCAGATGCTCAAGATCGGACTTGGCGCAATAGAATTCCTGCAGCTCTACCACATGCTTTAATTCTTCCAGATGTTCGCCGGTGATGTTCTTTGCCGCATAGTAAGATGCCATAGGCTCCACATACCGCCGGATATCCATAATATCGACCAGATCCTGCTCTGTAATGCCCAGAACCAAACTGCCCTTGCCCGTATCTTCAATGAGCCGTTCCTGATCCAGACGGCGCAGCGCCTCCCGGATGGGAGTCCGGCTGACCCCCAGCTGTTCCACCAGCTTCAGCTCCGTCAGAATCTCTCCCTGTGGATAAACGCCCATGATAATATCATTTTCCAGCCGATCAAATACCTGATCTGCCAGGGATGTTGTCTTAAACTTTCTCATCTGAATTCCTCTCGCTTTTGTTTTATTGTATACAATTATACATACAACGCTCTATTTGTCAATCAAAATCTACCTATAGTGGACAAGCGTTTTTTCCAGAAAGACAATTTGCACAAAACATCCTCTTTTACCGCAAAAAACCTCGTTCAAAATTTCGTAACATTTTTTGCAATTAGAAATTTACAAACTGTCTGATTTATGATATATTGGTCGAAATTACTATTTTGAAGTGAGTGTGATACTATGAAGCTAACCAAAAGAAACACCATGCTTGTGAGTTTTATGCTGTTCTCCCTGTTTTTCGGTGCTGGAAATTTGATTTTCCCTCCTTTCATGGGACAGAAGGCCGCCGACATGACGGTCGGAGCATTTCTCGGTTTTTCCATTACTGCAGTGATCCTGCCTGTATTGGGCGTCGTAGTCGTCGCAAAGTTCGGCGGTCTGGATGCACTGGCACGGAAGGTCGGCAGTAAGTTTGCTGTAGTTTTCACCATTCTGATTTATCTGTCCATCGGTCCCGGACTGGGCATCCCCAGAGCCGCTTCCGTTCCCTTTGAAATGGCTGTTGCCCCCTATCTGCCAGAGGGTTCTCCCTTTACCCTGTACATGCTGATTTACTCTCTGGTGTTTTTTGCAATCGCCTGCTGGCTGTGCATGACTCCCCAGAAGCTGGTGGAGCGCATCGGCCATATCCTGACCCCCAGTCTTCTGATTCTCATTACCGTTCTGTTCATTACCTTCCTGTTCAAGGGCAAGGTTGACATCGCCCAGGCACAGCCCGCCTACCAGAGTGTGCCTTTCATGCAGGGCTTTATCGATGGCTATGACACCATGGATACCATCGCCGCTCTGAACTTCGGTCTGGTCATCGCCACTACCCTCACCGCCCTGGGTATTCAGGAAAAGAAGGGCGTTATGCGCTACACCATCCTCTGCGGTATCTTCGCCGGAAGCATTCTGACTGCAGTGTACCTGATGCTGACCTACATGGGCATGGCAAGCTCCGGCGTGTGCGCCCTGGGCGAAAACGGTGCATACACCCTGCGCCAGATCGTCTATCAGCTGTTCGGCACTCCCGGTGCCATCCTGCTGGCCGCAATCTTCACCCTGGCATGTCTGACCACCTGTGTGGGTCTGATCAATTCCATTTCCCTGTTCTTCTCCAAAATGTACCCGAAGCTGAAATACAGAACCCTGGTTCTTGTTATTTGCGGCTTCTCCTTCCTGGTCTGCAATCAGGGACTGAACACCATTCTCAGCATCTCCATCCCCGTCCTGAATGCGATCTACCCCGTTTCCATCGTTCTGATTGTTCTGGGTCTGACTGATCGGTGGCACAAAGCCAATCCCTTCATCTACCCCTGCACCATCGCAGCGACCGGCATTGTAAGCGTCGTTTACGCTCTGCATCACCTGAAGCTGCCTCTGGGCTTCGTTGGCCGCGCATTTGAACTGCTGCCTCTGTACTCCAAGGGTTTTGGCTGGGTTCCGGTTGCAGTCGTCGCTGCACTGATCAGTCTAATCGCTCACAAAGTGAAATCCCGTTAAAGCAAAGGTTCGGATTCATCAGAATCCGAACCTTTTTTCATATATAGAATTGACCAAATAGAAAAATCTGATATACTGAAAAGAAAAACGGAGGAACATCATGAATCTGGAACAACTCAAAGCAAAAATGGATCAAGCCCATTACATCTACGATGATACGCTTGCCACCGTTCTTTCCGTGGCCCTGCAGCTGGGTCGCCCCCTGCTGATTGAAGGCGCCGCCGGTGTTGGCAAGACTGAAATCGCAAAGGTCATGGCATCTGCTCTGGACCGGGATCTGGTTCGTCTTCAGTGCTACGAAGGCCTGGACGAAAGCAAAGCACTGTACGAATGGAACTACCAGAAGCAGCTGCTGTCCATTCAGGTCAACATGGCAAACGAAGACCGGGGTGAGCTGACCCGCAGCCTGTTCAGCGACGAATATCTTCTGGAGCGGCCTCTGCTGCAGTCCATCCGCTCTGAAAAGCCCGTGGTCCTGCTCATCGACGAAATTGACAAAGCCGATGAAGAGTTTGAAGCATTCCTTTTGGAGCTGCTGTCTGAAATGCAGGTTTCCATCCCCGAGGTCGGCACCATCAAAGCAAAGTCCATTCCCTTTGTGGTTCTGACTTCCAACCGTGCCCGTCCCCTTTCCGAGGCACTGCGCCGCCGCTGCGCATATCTGTACATCCAGTACCCGGATGTTGATAAGGAACTGGCAATTCTGCGGGCAAAGCTTCCCCATGTGGATGACCGTCTGTGTGCACAGGTTGCAACCGCCGTTGCCAAGCTGCGCAGCAACGAAGCCATTCTCAAAAAGCCCTCCATTGCAGAAACTCTGGACTGGGCCGCTGCACTGGATGCCCTGGGAATCAAGGAACTGACCCCCGACGCTCTGCGCCGCACTGCCGGCTTCGTGCTGAAAAACAGCGAGGATCTGGCTGCCGTAGAGGATGTTGACACACACAGCCACAGCTGCAGCTGCGGCGGAACCTGCGGAGGACACCACCATGGTTGATCCGGAGGTCTATCTGGAGAAGATTTCGCTCTTTTCCCGGATGCTTCGGTTACAGGGGATGATTGTCGGCCCTCAGGAGACCGCTGATGCCTGTGAAATTCTCATTCAGCTGGGACTGGAAGACAGAGAGCAGGTGAAAGTTGCTCTGCGCACCGTCTTTGCCAAGTCCCGTGAGGAGCAGAATACCTTCGACCGGGTTTTTGACGGTTTCTTCATCTCGGAAGATGCCATGCGCAAGCAGACCGAGCAGCGCCAGCAGGAGGAAGCACAGATGGAGCAGGCCCGTCAGGAGGCCGAAAAAGATCTGCAATTCAACGGCGAGCCCATGGAACTGACGGAGGAACAGCGCAACGCCTATATCTCCATGTCTCAGGAACAGCGGGATAAGCTCCGCAATTTCATGGATCGCTACAAGGATAGTACGGAACGCAATCCCAACCTGTACGGTAATTTTATCCACTCCGTTTTTGCCCGGGCGATTATGGAACAGCAGATGCTGATGGAAAATGCAGGACTCGGCTGCGATGATTCTGACCCGGAGCTGGGGCTTCTCTATCGGGATATCACCCAGTTCAAGGACAATGAGATTCCCAAAGCAATTTCGATCATTCAGACCATCTCCCAGCAGATCAACAGCGAGCTGTCTTCTAAACGCAAGCGGGGCGGACACGCCAGCGCCCTGGATTTCCGCAAGACCATCCGCAAAGGTCTGGAAACCGGCGGCAGCTTCTACCGCCTGCGTTATCGCAAAAAGCGCCAGCGCAAAAAGCATCTGGTAATTCTGTGCGATGTATCCGGCTCTATGATGCAGTTTTCTGAATTCGCCCTGCGATTCATCCAGTCCCTGAACCGGGTGTCGGAAAGCTCCCGCACCTTCCTGTTTTCTGAGGATTTGCTGGAGGCCGATCCCTTCCACCTGCAAAATATGGATCTGTTCCGCAATTATGTCCGAGAATCCGGTATGTACGGAAGAGGCACAGACCTGGGCACCGCCCTGGAAACTCTGTGCAGTATGCAGCCCTCTGTTCTGAACGCTTCCACCGCCCTGCTCATTCTGTCTGATACCAAAACCGTGGATCAGCCAAGAGCCATTCGGGCATTGCTGGAAGCCAAGCGTCAGTCCGGTCGGATGATTTGGCTGAATCCCATTCCGGAAAACAAATGGCAGTACCTGCGCAGCGTGCAGATCATGGCATCTCTCTGCCCCATGGTTTCGTGCAGCACGCTAAGTGCTCTTGCCAATGCCTGCAAGCGTCTGGCAACATAAAAAATAACGACCTGCGAACCATCAACAAGGTTCACAGGTCGTTTTCTTAATTCTATCCAAATAATATTTCTGCCGCTCAGAAGAAGGCCGCAAACAAAGAGGCTCCGAAAACCGTCAGAATACCTGCCACCGCAATGGACAGGCTGCTCATTGCGCCCTCGACTTCGCCCAGCTCCAGCGCCTTTGCCGTGCCCACCGCATGGGCAGAGGTTCCGATGGCTACGCCCTTTGCAATGGAGTCGGTAATGTGGAATGCCTTAAAGACATATTCTGCAATGACATTTCCAATAATGCCCGTGAAAATAATTACAGCAACCGTAATGGGAACATATCCACCCAACTCGGCTGAAACATCCATGCCAATGGCAGTGGTGATGGATTTGGGCAGCAGAGTCACATATTCCCTGTGATCCAGCGCAAACAGCACCGCAAAGCCGAGAATCGTCAAAAGGCTCGTCACAACTCCGGAAACAATGCCCGCCAATACTGCTTTGTGATTCTTTTTCAGCAGCTCAAACTGATTGTACAGAGGAATTGCCAGGCAGATGGTTGCAGGTGTCAGCAGATAGCTGATATACCGGGCGCCGTCGTAGTAAACATCATATTCAACATCAAATACCACAAGAAATACCATGCACAGGATCATGGAAATCAGAATCGGATTAAACAGTGCGAATTTCAGTTTCTTTTTCAGCACCATGCCGATTCCATAGGTTAAAAATGTTAAAACCAGTCCCAGATAGACTGAATTCTGAAAAAACTCAGACATTTTCTACCTCTCCTTTTTCTGTGTCAGAATGGGTATGTCCTACAATGTGCTGCGTCACTTTTCCGGATACCACCATAACGACCACCGTAGATACCAGAATAATGACCAGATACTGCAGGCAGGAAGCCTGAATGATATCCCAGGAATTCAGCAGGCCTACAGCTGCCGGAACAAACATCAGCGGCATGATCTGTACCAGGAAGTCTCCCGTTTCCCGAATGGCGCTCAGCGGGATGATCTTCGTTTGCAGACATATGAACAAAATCACGATGCCATAAATACTTGCCGGAATTGGAAACGGAATCAGGTGGTTCAGCACTTCTCCCAAAAAAGAGATCAGCAGGATAATGCTGAACTGTTTTACATATTTCATATCTCTCCCCCACAACTCGGCATGGAGATACGGCTCGCCGGTTTTTGCGATATTGCGGGCTGATTTTATGTATTTCGTATCTCGATGTCATATTAAAGACAATGTTTCAGCTGCAAAAAAACCTCGTTGCAGATGCAACGAGGATAATTTTGGCAGGGGCACAAGGACTTGAACCCTGAGCCTACGGTTTTGGAGACCGCCGCTCTACCAATTGAGCTATACCCCTATATCTCTATATTTCCAAGGCTCTGTCAGCCTGAACACACTGGTGGGCCTTCAGGGATTCGAACCCGGGACTATCCGGTTATGAGCCGGAGGCTCTAACCAACTGAGCTAAAGGCCCATGAATCTGGGCGGTTAAGCACCATACGCACTGTATTTTACCATTCTACTCCTGAATTGTCAAGATATATTTTTAACATTTACAAAAAATCGCGCATGAATTCTTTCATGCGCGATTGGTATCCTTCTTATTCGCTCAGCTCGGCAGCAGCTCTGCTACGGCGGCGACGGCGGCGGCGGGGGTTGCGGCGCTCAGGCTCTGCCTTTTCCACTCTGCTGCGGTAGGCATCGGCAGCCTCAGAAGTGGCTTCGTAGGTCAGTCTGCTCACCCGCACAAGTCCATCGGGCTGTTCCGACAGGCGGATGCGGATCAGGAATTTGCCGTGTTCAGGGCAGGTTGCCAAATCCATATACCGATGTCCTGCCTGGGCAAACCACCGAGAGCTGAGCATCTGGCGGCCGCAGGTCGGGCACAGGTTCTCAGGGCCGGACATCAGCGCCAGCGCTGCGTGCTTATCTGCCACATCGTAAAACACCTTCCGGCAGATGCAGCCCGGAAGCTCTGCACCGTGGAATCCGTTGTCATGATTGCGCAGAGCCTGGGCATACTCCTCCATACCTCTGTGCAGATCCAGTCTTGCGCAAATCAGTGCCGTGTGATAGGCATCACCCAGCGCATCATGGGCAGGACGGGTTGCTTCAATTCCAAAAATCTCCATAGCGGTCTTCAAGGCCTTCTGGGCGGTGGAGCCGTCGGTCTGAGCATTGAAGATCATCTGGGCATTATACCAGGAGCTGACCCATTCTGTGGGCAGTTCAAACAGCTGCAGATTCTCCCGCAGGATGGAAATATCGTCAAATCCCCATGTCAGGAAGACCACATCGTCACCGCACCACTGGCGGAACTGCTCCATTGCCTCGGGGAAAGATATTCCCTCAGCTTTCAGCCGGGACTCCTTGATTCCGGTCAGCTTGCTGACACGGCGATTCAGTGTCCGGTAATACTTGGGACGGATCATCACCTGAAACTCATCTGCCACCTGCTGATCTTCCGTTACACGAACCGCGCCGATCTGGATGATTTCTCCGCGAATCTGTACAGGCAATACCTTTCGTGCGGAAGGTGATCCGGGCCAGGGCTGATTCCATTCCATATCCAAAACAATATAGTTCATATTGAAACCTCAGTTCATCATATTCCACGCTATATGATAGCACATTCAGGTTCCATCTGTAAACCTTTCCGGGAGATTCTTTTATTCTTCAGCAATAACGCCAACGAACTCAGAACTGTTTTGCTGTTCTGTCAGTCTGTCTGACCATATCCGGCAGGAATAGTCCGCAGCCATCGCTGCTTACCGCTCCCCTTTCCATCAGAGCTCATGTCCGAATTTCAGAATAACACACAACCATCGTGCTATAATACAGGATGATTCCTTTTGTGACAAAGTCACCAAGGTGCTCTTGACAACCCAGATTCCGAGGGCTATAATCAAAATACCCCCTAGGGGTATATAACCCAAGGAGATAATTCTTATGGATCAATGCTGTAACAAAAAAATGACCATGCGCAGCGATGAGCAGAAGAAAAAGCTCATCAACCGGCTGTCCCGGCTGGAAGGACAGATCCGCGGCATCAAGGGTATGATCGAGAACGATGCCTACTGCACAGATATTCTGGTACAGAGCGCCGCTGCGGGCGCTGCAATCAATGCCTTTAACAGGGAATTGCTGGACAGTCACATCCGTGGCTGCGTTGCAACCGATATTCGCGAGGGGAACGATGAAGTGATCGACGACCTGATGAATACCCTGTATAAATTGATGAAATAATGTTATGCAGAAAGGAGTAACTATGAAGCAATATAATGTTACCGGCATGAGCTGCGCCGCCTGCTCGGCTCGTGTCGAAAAAGCAGTAAATGCCCTGGACGGTGTTGAGAGCTGTTCTGTCAGCCTCCTGACCAACTCCATGGGTGTCGAGGGAAATGTCTCCCCAGAGGCCGTCATCCACGCTATCGAAGATGCCGGTTACGGTGCATCCCTCAAGGGCGCCAATACAGCTGCCGCATCTTCCTCTGCCGCAGCCGATGAGGACGCTCTGAAAGACCGGGCAACTCCGGTGCTAAAGCACAGACTGATCGCATCCCTGGGCTTCCTGGCTGTGCTAATGTATGTATCCATGGGCCATATGTGGGGCGCTCCCCTGCCCGCCTACATCGATCCGGCAAACAACCCCGTAGCTTTCGGCCTGACCCAGCTGCTTCTGGCTGCCGCCGTCATGGTCATCAACCAGAAGTTCTTTATCAGCGGCTTCAAGGGTCTGATCCACAGAGCCCCCAACATGGATACCCTGGTGGCCCTGGGCAGCGCCGCATCCTTTATTTACAGTACCGCAGCGCTGTACATGATGAGCCACTATCAGGCTCAGGGCCTGATGCATGAGGCCCACGCTCTTACCCACGAATTCTATTTTGAAGGCGCTGCCATGATTCTTGCCCTTATCACCGTGGGCAAGATGCTGGAAGCCCGCTCCAAGGGCAAGACTACCGATGCCCTCAAGAGCCTGATGAAGCTGGCTCCCAAGACTGCAACCGTCATCAAAAACGGTGCAGAGGTAGAAGTCCCCATCGAGCAGGTACAGAAAGGCAGCATTTTCGTAGTTCGCCCCGGTGAGAATGTTCCCGTTGACGGCGTGATTTTGGAAGGCGAAGCCGCTGTGGACGAGAGCGCACTGACCGGTGAATCCATCCCCGTGGACAAGGCTCCCGGTGATCTGGTTTCCGCCGCTACCACCAACCGCTCCGGCTTCCTCAAGTGTGAGGCCACCCGTGTTGGTCAGGACACCACCCTGTCCCAGATCATCCAGATGGTCTCCGATGCCGCCGCTACCAAGGCTCCCATCGCAAAGATCGCCGACAAGGTTTCCGGCGTTTTCGTTCCCACCGTTATTACCATCTCCGTAATCACCATCATCGTGTGGATGCTGCTGGGTCAGGAATTCGGCTTTGCCCTGGCAAGAGGCATCTCTGTTCTGGTTATCAGCTGTCCGTGTGCTCTGGGCCTTGCAACTCCCGTTGCAATTATGGTCGGCAACGGCAAGGGTGCCAAGAACGGCATTCTGTTTAAGACTGCCGTTTCCCTGGAAGAGACCGGCAAGATGGAAACCGTTGTTCTGGACAAGACCGGAACCATCACCAAGGGTCAGCCCGCTGTCACCGATATTCTCCCGACTTCCGGCTCTGAAGAGGATCTGCTGGCAATGGCAGCTGCTCTGGAATCCAAGAGCGAACATCCTCTGGCAAAGGCCATCATGGATCGTGCCGCTGAAAAGCAGATGACCATTCAGGAAGCAGAACAGTTCAAGATCCTGCCCGGCAACGGCCTGACCGCAGTGCTGGCAGGAAAGACTCTGCTGGGCGGCAGCCTGAGCTACATTTCCTCTCAGATTTCTGTTCCCGACGAAATCAAAGCCAAGGCCGAGGCTCTGGCTGAGCAGGGCAAGACCCCGCTGCTGTTTGCCTGTGATGGTAAGCTGGTCGGCGTGATTGCTGTGGCCGATGTCATCCGCGAGGACAGCCCCGAGGCCATCCGGGAACTGCAGAACATGGGTATCCGTGTTGTCATGCTGACCGGCGATAACCCCCGCACTGCCAACGCTATCGGCAAACAGGCCGGTGTTGATGAAGTGATCGCAGGTGTCCTGCCCGACGGCAAGGAAGCCACCATCCGCCAGCTTCAGCGCCGCGGCAAGGTCGCCATGGTCGGCGACGGCATCAACGATGCTCCCGCCCTGACCCGTGCCGATATCGGTATTGCCATCGGTGCCGGCGCAGATGTAGCCGTAGACGCAGCCGATGTAGTTCTGATGAAGAGCCAGCTCAAGGATGTGCCTGCTGCCATCCGCATGAGCCGCGCTACCCTGCGCAACATTCACGAAAACCTCTTCTGGGCATTCTTCTATAATGCCATCGGCATTCCTCTGGCTGCCGGCGCGTTCATCCACCTCTTCGGCTGGGAGCTGAATCCCATGTTCGGTGCCGCTGCCATGAGCCTGTCCAGCTTCTGCGTTGTATCCAACGCTCTGAGATTGAACCTTTTTGATCTTTATGATCCAAAAAGAGATAGAAAAATTCACCACAAAACACACAAACAGGAGGAACAACTTATGGAAAGAACCATGCATATTGAAGGAATGATGTGCCCCCACTGCGAAGGCCGCGTCAAGAACACTCTGGAAGCCATCGAGCAGGTAGAGTCCGCTGTCGTCAGTCATCAGGCCGGCACCGCTGTGGTCACTCTGAAGTCCGAGATTTCCAACGATGTCCTGAAGGAAGCTGTTGAGAAGCAGGGCTACCCCGTCACTTCCATCGACTGATTTAATGTCACAATAAAGCTCCCGGTGTTAACTGCTCAGGAGTATCAGAAACAGGTGTATCGAAAATCTCGATACACCTGTTTTGTTTGTCTTATATATTTGTGTCCGTCGAAGTTTTTTTCTTTGACCGGAGGTATTTATTGACACAGAACGCGATGATCCATCCAATGGCGCACCGGTGTGCTTACAAACTGCCCATCAAAAAAACGGTAGTATCCCAAAAGAGATACTACCGCTTTTTTCTTTACAAGCCTCGGATGAGGCTTTCATTTTGTGATTACAGCAGATCCTGAACCAGAGACAGAGCAGCCTCGTCTGCAACCAGAGTGAAGTCGGGGTGCAGCTGCAGGATGGAGCCGGGAGCCTTGGGAGTGATGGGTCCAAAGAAGCAATCCTTCACAGCCTGAGCCTTCTTCTCGCCGTTGACGACCAGCAGAACGCGCTTAGCCTGCATAATGCCACCGATACCCATGGTGTAAGCAAACTTGGGCACATCGTCCCAGGACTCGAAGAAACGAGCGTTTGCATCGATGGTAGCCTTGGTCAGCTCAACCTTGTTGGTGCCCTTAACGAAAGCGTCTGCAGGCTCGTTGAAGCCGATGTGGCCGTTGGGGCCCAGGCCCAGCAGCTGCAGATCTGCGCCGCCGAAGGAAGCGATAACAGCGTCATAACGAGCGCACTCGCCTTCTGCATCGGGGTTCATGCCGTTGGGGATATTGCAGTTAGCCTGGTCGATGTTCACATGGTCGAACAGGTTGCTGCGCATGAAGTAAGCATAGCTCTGATCGTGGTTTGCATCCAGACCTACATACTCGTCCAGGTTTACGGTGCTGACCTTGGAGAAGTCCAGATCGCCGGACTCATACTTCTTGATCAGTTCCTGATAAGTACCCACAGGGCTGGAACCGGTAGCCAGACCCAGCACGCAGTCAGGCTTCAGCTGAACCTGAGCAGCGATGATATTGGCAGCCTTGCGGCTTACATCATTGTAATCTTTTGCACGGATGATTCTCATTGGAATAATCCCCTTTCATTCAATTAATGATAGATTTATTTTATCACTCTTTTTATAATATGTATAGGGTCACTTTTATTTTTTATTGAATTTGGTAACGATATTCCCTTTTTATGTATTTCTGTCGAATTGATTCCGCCAAATCTGGCCTTATATTATATTCGTTTTTTGGTTCTATTTATATGCCCAGAATGTGATATAATCAGGCTACTATGAAAAGGGGGACTAAACATGAACAACTCCAAAAAGAAATGGATCATCCCGTGTATCGGTATCGTATGCCTTGCTCTGGGATTATTCGGTATAACCGCTGCGCGTAATGTCGCAATTGCAGAATCTGCCTCTGCCGGTGATCAGATGCAGTATGCTGTCAGGCTGATTGCAGTGCTGATGGGCTTTATTGCCATTATCTGGCCTTTCGTATCAAAGCTCGGTGCAAAGAAAACCGACACCCGGACTCTGACACTGGCTGCCATGTTTGCAGCTCTGTGCTACATCGGCTTCACATTCTTCAAAATCGACATTCCGGTAGGCTCTGAAAAGACCGCCTTCCACCTGGGCAATGTCTTCTGCGTCCTGGCTGCACTGTTTATCGGCGGCTTCTGGGGCGGCATGGCTGGCTCCATCGGCATGACCATCGCAGACCTGACCACCGGATATATCACCTCTGCACCGAAAACCTTCCTGCTGAAGCTGTGCATCGGCCTGATCGTCGGCTTCATGGCACACAAGGTCTTCCAGCTGAATCAGGAGCATGACAAGCGCTATATTACCGTAGCTGCAGTCATTTCCTCTGCCGCTGGCATGGCATTCAATGTAGTGGGTGATCCTCTCGTGGGCTACTTCTACAAGCTGTATGTTCTGGGTATTCCCCAGGAAATCGCAAATGCCTGGGCAAAAATGGGCGCTGTCACCACACTGGTCAACGCCATCGTGGCTGTGGTCTGTGCAAGCGTGTTCTACCTTGCTCTGCGGCCTGCGCTGAAGCGCACCGGAGTGCTGCAGATCAATCAAACCAAATAACAAAGCACATATGATACCAAAAAGCGGCGTGATTCTTTTCACGCCGCTTTTCTATTTGATATCGGCATCTGACCAAAATAACAGGCAGTACCCAAATCCGGGTACTGCCTGTTTTCTGCTGTTTTACTGATTATATGGATTACTGGAGAGCCTTCTGCATACACTTGGCGAAGCCTTCTGTAACTGCAGCGCACTGCTCTGCTGCCATCTTCTCAAAAGTGGGATAGTCCATTTCTGCAGAGTGATCTGCCTTGTCAGAAATCGCACGCAGGATCACAAAGGGCACGCCGTTGCTGTAGGCAACCTGAGCGATTGCTGCGCCTTCCATCTCGGTGCACTTGGCGCCGGTGAGCGCAACGATCTTTTCTTTCTGCTGGGTGGAGCAGACAAACTGGTCGCCGGAGGCCACTCTTCCGATTTTGGTATGTCCGGGCTTCAGCGCATCGCTGAACGCAAATGCCAGCTTTACCATCTGCTCGTCTGCCGGGAAAGCGATCACATCCTGTCCGGGAACCTTTCCGGCAGGATAGCCTACATAGCTGCAGTCAAAATCGTGGTACATGGCATCTTCGCTGACCACCATATCGCCGATATCAAGCTCTGCATCCAGAGAGCCTGCAACGCCAGTGTTGACAATGTGGGTAACCGCATACCGGTCACACAGGCTCTGTGCACACATTGCTGCATGAACCTTGCCCACGCCGCACTGCACGACAACCACATCCACGCCATCCAGCTTGCCCTGACAGAATTCCATTTTTCCGATCTTTTCGATGCTTTTTTCTGTCATATGTTCTTTCAAAATCGCCACTTCCACATCCATGGCGCCGATAATTCCCAGTTTCATCCGATATTTCTCCTTTATTCCGGGTAGACCAGACGGTCTTCGCTGATATTTTCAAGCACAGCGCTGTAACGCTTTGCCCAGTATTTTGCCATGGAAAGATTCATGTCCAGATAGTTGCCGCAGTCCTTTGCAGTCGCGCCGGGAATCTCTCCTTCAAAATCAACCATGTACCGGAAGCAGCTGTGAACCAGAGGCAGCACATCTCTGGAGGTCAGATCTCCTGCCACCAGAAGATAAAAACCGGTGCGGCAGCCCATGGGTCCAAAGTAGACCACACGATCCTGCCACTCAGGGTCGTTGCGCAGATAGGTCGCACCCAGATGCTCCATGGCGTGGACTTCTGCGGTGTTCATCACCGGCTCATCGTTGGGGCTGGTAATACGAAGGTCAAAAGTCGTAACGGTTTCAGCGCCGATGCGATCCTTACGGGATACATACACACCGGGCTGCAATTTGATATGATCGATAGTAAAGCTTGCAATTTTTTTCATAATAAACCTCTTAGTAATAATGTAGTCAGCTGTTCCGGCGTATCCACCACTGCGGCTGCTCCGGCCGATTCCAGCTCCTCCCGGTCGCCGTAGCCGTAGGTTACACCGATGCCGGGCAAGTTATTTTCCCTGCCGCCCAGGATATCGTGTTTCCGGTCACCTACCATCACGGCAGTAGCCGGATCAATTCCGAACTGCTCCAGCGCATAGGCAATGACCTGTCCCTTTTTGCTGCGTTCTGTTCCCATAGATGCACCGGCAATCTCGGGCGCATACACATCCAGTCCAAACTGATGCATAACGACATTCGCCCACTTTTCCGGCTTGGATGTGGCCAATACCAGACGCTTACCGCCGTCTTTCAGCTGACGGAGCATCTCAATGATTCCATCGTAAAGCTCATTTTCGTGAATGCCGTGTTCTGCAAAATACTCCCGGAATAACCGGACAGCCTCGTTGGTCTGCTCAGGCGACATATCATAAAACTCCCGGAAAGAATCGTACAGAGGGGGGCCAATAAATTTATACAGCTCTTCTCTGGCAGGCACCTCATACCCCAGTTTTTCCAGAGCGTACATAGCAGAATTGGTAATACCGATTCCGGGATCTGTTAAGGTACCGTCCAAGTCAAACAGGATTGTCTGATACATATTCAAGTCCTCACATATGTTGATGTATTTTCCCCTATGATACCCTATTTCCCCTTCATTTGCAAGCATCGCCCTGAAATCCGCAAATATGAAAAACCGGCTTTTCAAAATCTCATATCGCTCGGATTTCAGGCGATTTTTTCATTCCAAAAGTCATTTTATGAAACTTCAATTATTAAATCTTGCATTTAGTTCTTGCAATCCTGTGTGATATATACTATAATCATATGAAATTGCTGAACAGCATATCATCAAACTGCAAGGAGTGATCCCTATGGCAATCAAAAATGAATATCTGCAGGGTGTTTACGCAGGTCTGGTACAGCGTAATCCGGAGCAGAAAGAATTTCTGCAGGCTGTAGAAGAAGTGCTGACTTCTCTGGAGCCTATCGTTGAACGCCGTCCTGATATTGTAAAGAACAAGATCATCGACCGTATCGTAGAGCCGGAGCGCACCATTTTGTTCCGTGTCACCTGGACTGACGATCAGGGCAATATTCAGGTGAACCGCGGCTACCGTGTGCAGTTCAATTCCGCAATCGGCCCCTACAAGGGCGGTATCCGTCTGCATCCCAGCGTAAACCTGTCCATTATGAAGTTTTTGGGCTTCGAGCAGACCTTCAAGAACAGCCTGACCGGCCTGCCCATGGGCGGCGGCAAGGGTGGCTCCGACTTTGATCCCAAGGGTAAATCCGATGGTGAAATCATGCGTTTCTGCCAGGCCTTTATGAACGAGCTTTATCGCCACATCGGCCCCGATACCGATGTACCCGCCGGTGATATCGGCACCGGTGCAAGAGAGATCGGTTATATGTTCGGTCAGTACCGGAAACTGCGCAACGAGTTCACCGGCGTACTTACCGGCAAGGGTCTTTCCTATGGCGGCAGTCTGGGTCGTACTCAGGCTACCGGCTTCGGTCTGTGCTACTTCACCAATGAGATGCTGAAGTCCGCCGGCGATTCCTTCTCCGGCAAGACCGTGGTAATCTCCGGCTCCGGCAATGTGGCAACCTACGCCAACCAGAAAGCCACCGAGCTGGGCGGCAAGGTCGTCGCCATGAGTGACTCCTCCGGATACATTTATGACCCCAACGGCATTGACTACAAGGTCATCAAGCAGATCAAGGAAGTCAACCGCGCCAGAATCAGCACCTATCTGGACTTCGTTCCCACCGCAACCTTTACCCCCGACTGCAAGGGCATCTGGAGTGTCAAGTGTGACATTGCCCTGCCCTGCGCCACCCAGAACGAGCTGGACAAGGACGGTGCAGATGCTCTGATTGCAAACGGCGTCAAGTATGTGGCTGAAGGCGCCAATATGCCCTGTACCCTGGAGGCAACTGCTGCATTCCAGGCTGCCGGAATTCCCTTCGGCCCGGCAAAGGCTGCCAACGCCGGCGGTGTTGCAACCTCCGGTCTGGAGATGAGCCAGAACAGCCAGCGCCTGAGCTGGACTTTCGAAGAAGTCGATGCAAAGCTGCAGGGTATTATGAAAAATATCTATGCTTCCGCAGCATCCGCTGCCGAGCAGGTCGATCAGCCCGGTAATCTGGTGGTCGGCGCCAATATTGCAGGTTTCCTGAAAGTTGCAGATGCCATGCTGTGGCAGGGCGATGCATTCTAAGTGATTGCTGTCATCCCCCTGTGTCTTCGGACGCAGGGGGAATTTTAATATATTAGGATTGCCTGAAGCATCTTGCAATTGCGGATATTTTTAGATATAATGGACTAAACTATCACGAAAGGCAGGGTATTGCCATGGAAGAAAACAACAACGATTTCATTCAGCCAACTCCTCCCAGACGCCGCCGCAGACGCAGCAAATGGCAGGACTTTAAGGAGGCCTATCTGCCCGCTATCATTGTAGGACTGGCCCTGATATTGATCATCGTCTTTATTGTCGGCTCTGTAAAGCGCCACAAGAAGCCGGAAACTCCCAGCATTCCCAATAACACCCAGTCCACCATCAGCCCCAGCGAATCCCTCCAGCAGGAAGCCGATGCTCTGCTGCAGGAGGCAAACACACTGGCATCTCATTTCGACTATCAGGGCGCTATGGATCTGCTGAGCACCTACTCCGCAGGCATCGACAGCAACCAGGCTCTGAAGGCCAAGTACGATGAGTATTCTGCCGCTCAGGGCGCACTGGTCCCCTTCAAGGATGTGGAAAAGATTCCCAACCTGTCGTTCAATCAGCTGATTGAGGATCTGCCCCGTGCACTGGCTGATAAGGACTACGGCAGCAAGTACAATGAGAATTATGTCACAACCAAGGAATTCAGAGCAATCCTGCAGCAGCTGTATGACAACGGCTATATTCTCGTCAGCCCCTATGACATTGCTCCGCTGACCACCGGTGCTGATGGCAAGACCACCGTCAGCAAGGGTGTGCTGTACCTGCCCGAGGGCAAGAAGCCTCTGGTTCTGACTCAGCAGGGTGCCAATTACTACACCTATATGGTAGACAGCGATGGCGACGGCATTGCCGACAAGGGCGGTGCAGGATTTGCAAGCAAGCTGATTGTGGATGCAAACGGCAAGCTGATGAACGAAATGGTCGCAGCTGACGGCACCACCGTTACCGGTGCCTTTGACCTGATCCCCATTCTGGATGAATTTGTGGCTGCACACCCGGACTTCTCTTACAAGGGTGCCAAGGCTATCATCGCAGTCACCGGCTATGACGGACTGTTCGGCTATCGTACCGATCCCGAAACTGCCACCAAGATCAGCAAGGAATACTACGACAAGGATGTTGCCGCAGTGGTTCCCGTGATCAACGCAGTTCGCCAGAGCGGTTACGATATCGCCTGCCTCACCTATGATTATGTGGGATACAGCGATCTCAGCTCCGGTGAAATTCAGCAGGATCTGGCTCTGTGGACAAAGGAAGTCACTCCCCTGCTGGGTAATGTGGACATTCTGGTCTACCCCTACGGCAGCGATGTGGGCGATACCAATGAGTATTCCGGCAACCAGTACACTGCACTGGCTGACTTCGGCTTCAAGTACTACATCGGTCAGGATTCTTCCACCACCGCCTGGGGACAGATCACCGATAACTACGCTCGTCAGACCCGCCGCTGGGTCACCGGTTCCTACATGGCCCACAACCCCGAATTCTTCAAGGATCTGTTTGATTCCGCCACTGTGCTGGATACCGCAGGTCGTGGAGAGATTCCCGCCTAATTTCAAAAAGCGCCGGAAATTTCCGGCGCTTTTCTTATCAGAAAGGAATGTATTTATGGATCTGAAACCCGGCAGATATCGCCACTTCAAGGGAAACGAATACGAGCTGCTCTTCGTCGCCACCCATTCCGAAACACTCGAGCCGATGGTTGTCTATCGGGCGCTGTACGGTGAGCATGGATTGTGGGTAAGACCTGCATCCATGTGGACAGAGCAAGTCGACCGGGACGATTATCACGGTCCCAGATTCCAGTATATCGGTTCCCCGGAATAAGAGAACAGCCCTCTGGCACAGACCGTGTCAGGGGGCTGATTACTACTTTCCAATTGATTTTAACAGGACATTCTGCTATGATGGACATTGTATCGCCTCTATCAGACGAAAACTTTTTTATTGGAGTACGCTATCATGAATTCATCAGTCGTTAAAAAAAGAAAACACCTTTCCATACGCGCCTGCGTTACCACATTGATTCTGTTTCTGGTATTCCTTTGCTTTTTCTCTGCCAGATGGTATGTTTCTGTCTACGGTCAAACAGGATTTGATTCCATCCTTTTCACCCTGTCTTCCAGTCTTGGCGGCGTCCAGTCGGATTTGATTCTCCAGTTTTGCCTCCGGGCCCTGCTGCCGACAATTGCCAGTGTTCTGGTTTGCATGATTCTCGTTCCCAAAATTCTCTTCGGTAGTCTGATTCGATCCGAAAAGGTACATACCTTCCTTTGCGCAAAGCGTACCCTTTTGCGAATTGTCAGTATGTGTGTTCTGTCTGTCGGACTGCTGATCTGGGCCGCATTTGATGTGCAGCTGCCTCAGTATGTCTGGGCAAATATCCATGCCGGCAAGCTGTTTGAGAATTCCTATGTTGATCCCAACAGTGTAAAGATCACCTTCCCCGAGAAGAAACGCAACCTTGTCTATATCTATCTGGAGTCCATGGAGACTTCCTACCTCAGCCAGGAGCTGGGCGGAGCACTGGATGAAAACATGATTCCGGAGCTTTATCAGCTGGCCAAGGACAACACCAACTTCTCCCACAATTCTGAAGTCGGCGGATTCAGCGAAGCATCCGGTGCCAGCTGGACCGTAGGTTCCATGGTTTCCCAGACCTCCGGTGTCCCCCTGAAGACTCCCTCCGGCAATCAGAACGACTATGGTCAGGACGGCAGTGCATTTCTGCCCGGTGTCACCTCCCTCACCAGTATTCTGGCTGAAAACGGATACTATCAGTCTCTGATGGTTGGCTCCGATGCCAATTTCGGCGGCAGAAAGTCCTATTTTGAGACCCACGGCGTTGACAAAGTCTACGACATCTACACCGCAAGAAAAGACGGCATCGTCCCGGAAGACTATTTTGTCTGGTGGGGCATGGAAGATCTGCACCTGTTTGAGTATGCCAAGCAGGAGCTGACCAAGATTGCCGCTCAGGATCAGCCCTTTGTATTCACCATGCTGACCGTGGATACCCACCATGTGAGCGGCTATCAGTGCGAGCTGTGCCAGCCCACTCGGAAAGAAACCTATGAGCAGTCCATCTCCTGCTCCAGCCGTCAGGTAGCAAGCTTTGTCTCCTGGCTGCAGGAACAGCCCTTCTACGAAAACACCACCGTCATTATCGTCGGCGATCATAATTCCATGGACCACGGCTATTTCGAGCGAAATGTAGAAGATGGTTATCAGCGCCATGTCTACGACTGTATCATCAACGCTCCCGTCCAGACGGAAAATACCAAGAACCGTACCTTTGTTGCACTGGATATGTTTCCCACCACGCTGGCTGCCATCGGCTGTGAAATCGAGGGCGACCGTCTGGGACTGGGCACCAACCTGTTCTCAGATCTGCCCACCTTGGCAGAGCAGATGGGATTTGAAACATTCAACACTGAACTTTCCAGATTCTCCAAGTACTACGAACAGCATTTCTACAAATAAATCGCTGCAAAAAGCCCCTCTGAACCATTCAGAGGGGCTTTTCTTATTTCGTTCCGCGAAGCTCAATGATCTGGTCACGCAGCACAGCCGCATACTCGTATTCCATCATCTTTGCAGCTTCCTTCATCTGCTTTTCCAGTCGGGCAATTTCCCGTTCCTTTTCCACCTTCGTCATCTTCACGCCGGAACGGCTCTTGCGCTCTGCCGTGGGCGAAGAGATCTCGATTAGGTCACGAACCGACTTGATAATGGTCTTCGGCTCGATTCCGTGGGCCTTGTTATATGCATCCTGAATCTCTCTGCGGCGAGCCGTCTCATCCAGCGCTGCACGCATGGAGGGAGTAATCGTATCGGCATACATGATGACCTTGCCGTCAGCATTTCGTGCAGCACGGCCGATGGTCTGAATCAAACTGGTTTCCGAACGCAGGAAGCCTTCCTTATCTGCATCCAGAATTGCCACAAGGCTGACCTCCGGCAGGTCCAGACCCTCTCGCAGCAGGTTAATGCCAATCAGAACATCAAACTTTGCCATACGCAGATCCCGGATGATCTCCATACGCTCCATGGCGGCAATCTCCGAGTGCATATATCGGACCCTGATGCCTGCCTTCTGCAGATAGGTGGTCAGATCCTCTGCCATTTTCTTGGTCAGCGTCGTCACCAGCACACGCTCTTCCCGCTGGGTTCTTGCATTGATTTCGCCAATCAGATCATCGATCTGACCGTCAATGGGACGAACCTCAACCTCAGGATCCAATAGACCAGTAGGACGGATAACCTGCTCCACAGTCTGACCGGAACGGGTTCTTTCGTATTCGCCGGGGGTAGCGGAAACATAAATCACCTGATTGATTTTCTTGTCGAACTCCGCAAAATTCAGCGGACGGTTGTCGTATGCAGATGGCAGACGGAAGCCGTAATTGACCAGTGCATCCTTGCGGCTCCGGTCACCTGCGTACATGGCACGGCACTGGGGCAATGTCACATGGCTCTCGTCAATGAACATGAGAAAATCATCCGGGAAATAGTCCAGCAGTGTGGTGGGCGGTGTTCCCGGTGCTCTGCCCTGAATCACCCGGGAATAGTTTTCAATGCCGTTGCAGAATCCGATTTCCGTCAGCATTTCCAGATCATAGGCTGTCCGCTGGGCGATGCGCTGGGCCTCGATCAGCTTGTTCTGAGAACGGAACCATGCCACCTGATCGTCGCATTCCCGCTGAATATCCCGCATGGCCCGGGTCAGTTTCTCTTTGGATGCCACATAGTGGCTGGCGGGATAGATCGACACATGGTCCACATAGCGTTCCGCCATACCCGTCAGGGCGTTGATTTCGGAAATGCGGTCAATTTCATCCCCAAAGAATTCCACCCGGATGGCTTTTCCCGACCAGTATGCAGGATATATTTCCAGGGTGTCGCCACGCAGACGGAACTTATTACGGGAAAAATCCACATCATTTCGCTCATAGCGGATTTCTGCCAGCTTTTGCAGGATTTCGTCGATGGAGCGTTCCTGACCCACACGCAGAGAAATCACCATGCTTTTATAGTCGATTGGGTCGCCCAGACCATACAGGCAGCTGACAGAAGACACCACAATCACATCCCGGCGCTCAAACAGCGCACAAGTCGCACTGTGGCGCAGGCGGTCGATTTCTTCATTCACAGACGCATCCTTTTCGATGTAGGTGTCTGTGTGGGCAATATATGCCTCTGGCTGATAATAATCGTAGTAGGAAATGAAGTATTCCACCGCATTATCTGGAAAAAATTCCCGAAATTCCGAACAAAGCTGAGCCGCTAGGGTCTTATTGTGGGCAAGCACCAGCGTTGGGCGATTCAGCTTTTCAATCACGGATGCCATGGTGAAGGTCTTACCGGAACCCGTGACACCCAGCAAGGTCTGCTCCCGCAGGCCCCAGTTCACACCGTTGACCAGTCCCTGAACAGCTTCCGGCTGATCACCGGACAGATGATAATCCGAAACAAGTTTGAATTGATCCATTTATTTTCTCCTTAAACGATCATGCGGCATTCTTCCGGACGATACAGGTTTGATTCCACCAACGAAACAAAATCTTCATCGGCGACAATGATATGATCTGCCAGCATGATATCCACACCGTCCAGGGCCACCGCAAGTTTCCTGGTGGTCAGAATATCTTCGTTAGACGGAACTGCAATTCCACTGGGATGGTTGTGGGCCAGCACCACGGTCGTTGCATTGACCGCCAGTGCCATCTCCACAATGCGCCTGATGGAAACATTGGCTGAATTAACACTGCCTCTGCCTACTTCCTTACAGCACAGGACCTTGCATTTTGCATCCAGACACAACAGAAACACCATTTCATCCCGGCGACCCATAAATCGTGAAACCATGTACTGCCCGCACTCCCGGGTCGTGTGAAGAATTTCCATATTGGTTGTTTTGCTTACCAGATAATACCGTGAAATTTCGGTAATCAGACTGATTAATGTAGATGCGTGTTCTCCAACTCCCGGTACTTTTTCCAATTCTTCCACAGGTGCTTCCAAAACCTGTGTTAAAGATCCAAAATGCTCTAACAGCTGATGTGCCAGTACATTTGTGTCCCTTCGCGGTATGCAGTAAAACAACAACAGCTCTAAAACATGGATTTCATCAAATCCATCCAATCCTTCTTTTCTGAAACGCGCCTTAACCCGCTGTCTGTGATCACTATGATCTGACATATTTACACCCCGACTCATGAATATTCTTGCTATTTTCTGATTGTTCCTGTAATATATATAGTAGTTCTGCCAGACCCTGTCAATGTAACATTTCACCACAATGGTACATACTAATCCAAAAGGAGGGTTCTCCATGGAGACACAGACAGATATTACACAAATGCTTGAACTAATAGAGCGTCCCGCATTCTGCGTTGCTGATGGTCTGATAGTATACACCAACACTGCGGCTTCTGCACATCTAGTCCCATTAGGAAAGCCCATTGCTCCGCTGATCAGTGTCGGCGCACAGGAATACGCTGCCTTCAACCACGGATGCCTATACCTTAGCGTGACCATAGAAAGCACTTCTTACGAAGCCTCTGTCACGATGATTGGACCTAACCACATTTTTATTCTGGATACCAGCTCCAACAGCCAGCTGCAGGCTCTGGCTTTGGCTGCAAAGGAACTGCGCGAACCCCTGAACCGCATCATGTCAATTTCCGACCGACTGCCGTTTACAAAGGACGGTGACCCCCAGACTGCCGAGCTGGCAGCCAGAATGAACCGCGGCCTTTATCAGATTCTCAGAACGGTCAACAATATGTCCGATGCCGGTTCCCAGTCCACCCCGAAAATGGAACTGCGTGATATCACGGCAGTTCTACAGGAGCTGTTCAGCCAGGCGGCTGAATACTGCGCCTGTGTGGGCGTGGAACTGGAATTTACCAATCTCCCGACCAGTGTCTATACTCTCATCGACACCCAGCGTCTGGAGCGCAGCATCTACAACATCCTGTCCAATTCCCTGAAATACACGGAAAAGGGCGGTTATATCCGGGTGCGGCTCACCCGCAAAAAGGATATTCTATATTTAACCATTTCGGACTCCGGCTGCGGAATGGACCCCAGAAATACTTTGGCACCCTTTGACAGATTTCTCCGGGAGCCCGGAATTGAGGACATCCGTCACGGTCTGGGTCTTGGCCTTACACTGGTGCGCAACGCAGCTTCTGCCCACGGGGGCACGGTTCTGCTGGATCAGTCCGGCGAGTCCGGCACCCGGATTACCGTGAGCCTGCCGATTCGCCAGAATACAACTGGCCTGCGTTCACCCAGTATCCGCATAGACTATGCCGGCGAACGGAATCACGCTTTGGTGGAGCTTTCTGATTCCCTTCCCTACACGCTCTATTTACCAGATGAAGATTAGTTTTCTGTGCCCTGCAAGCTTGCAGGGCACAGTTTTTATTTATTCAGATACGGCTTCAGGTACTGACCCGTATAGCTGCCTTCGACCTCGGATACCTGTTCCGGCGTACCCGTGGCGACCACATAGCCGCCGCCATCGCCGCCCTCCGGTCCCAGATCAATAATGTGGTCTGCGGTCTTGATCACATCCAGATTATGCTCGATTACCAGAACCGTATTTCCCGCATCTACCAGCTTCTGCAGTACATCGATCAGCTTGTGCACATCCGCAGCATGAAGTCCGGTGGTCGGTTCATCCAAAACATAAATCGTCTTTCCTGTAGAGTTTCTTGCAAGCTCTGTTGCCAGCTTCACACGCTGGGCTTCACCGCCGGAAAGCGTGGTGGAGGACTGACCCAGTTTCACATATCCCAGACCCACTTCCACAAGGGTCTGTACCTTTTTGCGGATTTTGGGAATATTTTCAAAGAATTCCAAAGCCTCTTCTGCGGTCATATCCAAAACCTGAGCAATGTCTTTTCCCTTGTATTTGACCTCCAGCGTTTCCCGGTTATACCGCTTGCCGTGGCAGACCTCACAGGGCACATAGACATCGGCCAGAAAATGCATTTCGATTTTCACAAGGCCATCACCGGCACAGGCTTCGCATCGGCCGCCCTTGACATTGAAGCTAAACCTGCCGGGGCCGTAGCCGCGAATCTTTGCATCGTTGGTAGATGCAAATAGATCCCGGATATCATTGAACAGTCCCGTATAAGTAGCGGGATTAGACCGGGGCGTCCGTCCGATGGGGCTCTGGTCGATGTCAATCACCTTGTCCAGATACTCAAGGCCCGTGACCTCCCGGCACTTACCGGGGCGGGTTCTGGCGTGATTCAGCTTAGCGCTCAGAGTCCGGTTCAGCACCTGGTTGACAAGGCTGGATTTACCGGAGCCGGACACGCCTGTCACGCAGGTCAGTGTTCCCAGAGGGATCTCTACATTGATCTGCTTCAAGTTGTTTTCCTCAGCCCCCAGCACCCCCAGGAATTTTCCGTTTCCCTGCCGGCGTTCAGAAGGTACCGGAATTTTCTTCGCACCGGACAGATACTGTCCGGTAATGGATTCCTTGCAGTCCAAAATCTCCTGCAAAGTACCGCTCGCCACGATTTCGCCGCCATGACTGCCGGCTCCGGGGCCTACATCCACGATATAGTCCGCCGCGCGCATGGTATCTTCGTCATGCTCTACCACGATCAGGGTGTTGCCCAGATCCCGCAGATTCTTCAGCGTCTGAAGAAGTTTATCATTGTCCCGCTGATGCAGGCCAATGGAAGGCTCGTCCAGGATATACAAAACGCCCATCAAAGAAGAGCCGATCTGGGTTGCCAGACGGATTCGCTGACTCTCGCCGCCGGACAGAGTGCCGGAGGACCGGGAAAGGGTCAGATACTGCAGTCCCACATCTGCCAGGAACTGAAGTCTGGAGCGAATCTCCCGGAGAATCTGACTGGCAATCATGGCCATATTGCCCTCCAGATGGAGTTCATCCACAAATTTCAGCGCATCTTTCACGCTCATCCGACAAAAATCCATAATGCCGATGCCGCCCACGGTCACTGCCCGTGCAATATCAGAAAGGCGGTCGCCGTGGCAATGAGGACACGGCGCACTGGACATACACTCCTCCAGTTCCTTCCGGGCAGAATCCGACTGAGTCTCCCGATACCGGCGGGTGATATTATTCATGATTCCCTCAAAAGGCTGTTCCAGAACACCCATACCGTTGCCCCGGTTATAGGTCATGCGGAGTTTTTCCGTTCCGGTGCCGTAGAAAATCACATCCAGTGCCTCTTTGGGCAAATCCTTTACAGGGACCGTCAGAGAAAAGTGGTATTTCTGTGCCAGCGCCTCAAAATACATTCTGAATACAGAATCCGTTCTGGCGCTGTTCCATCCGGAGACCTGAATAGCTCCCTCAAAGATGGATTTGTCTTTATCCGGAATCACCAGATCTGGGTCAGCTACCAGCTGAAATCCAAGACCCGTACAGTGGGGGCAGGCGCCCGCCGGATTATTGAAGGAGAACATTCTGGGCTCCAGCTCTGACAAGCTGATTCCACATTCCTCGCAGGCATAGTTCTGAGAGAAGGTCAGCTCCTCTTTCGTATCCGGAAGCTCAATGGTCACAAGTCCCCCGGAGTGAGAACAGGCCGTTTCAATGGAATCGGTCAGTCTTCTGCGCTGACCTTCCTTCAATACCAGTCGGTCCACCACCAGCTCGATGGTGTGCTTTTTGTTCTTTTCACACTTGATCTCTTCGCTCAGGTCATACAGGATGCCATCCACGCGGACACGGGCAAAGCCGCCCTTGCGTGCATCCTCAAACACCTTTACATGCTCACCCTTCTTGCCCCGGATCACAGGCGACAGCACCAAAAATCTGGTTCCGGTGCCCAGAGCTTCCACCCGGTCAACGATCTGATCCACGGTCTGACGGCTGATTTCCTTGCCGCACTTGGGGCAGTGGGGAACGCCGACTCTGGCCCACAGCAGACGCAGGTAGTCATAAATCTCCGTAACGGTACCCACCGTGGATCGAGGATTTCTGGATGTGGTCTTCTGGTCAATGGAAATGGCAGGAGACAGTCCATCGATGGAATCCACATCGGGCTTGTCCATCTGGCCCAAAAACTGCCGGGCGTAGCTGGAAAGGCTCTCCACATAGCGGCGCTGACCTTCTGCGTAAATCGTATCAAAGGCAAGGCTGGATTTGCCGGAACCGGACAGTCCCGTAAATACCACCAGCTTGTCTCTGGGGATCGTCAGGTCTACATTTTTGAGGTTATTCTCTCTTGCACCTTTAACTCGAATGGTTTCTTTCATGGTCGGTTCCTCGCAAAATGAATCATATTTCGTACTGGCTATTATACCATTTTCTT
Source organism: Oscillospiraceae bacterium (assembly GCA_020025595.1). Classification (GTDB taxonomy): domain Bacteria; phylum Bacillota; class Clostridia; order Oscillospirales; family Oscillospiraceae; genus Faecousia. The sequence goes on along the minus strand of JAHHRV010000001.1, from coordinate 210,924 downwards.
TGGTGTCATACAATACAAACAATACAAAGTTCTATCAATTTTTTGTAACAAATGAGGAGTCATCGGGTTATTCACCACTTCTTTGTGATTTTTATTTTCTTTTGTATATTGCATTTTTCGGTAATCGGATGGTATAATTATCATGAAATATTATGTGCTGATAGGAACTGAATCATATGTTAAAAGATCAAGAAACATGGCTGATTGTCGGCCTGGGCAATCCCGGCCGTGAATACGAAAAAACCCGCCACAACTGTGGCTTCCGTGCAATGGATATTCTGGAAAAGAAGCTCGGCTGCTCCATCGACAAGGGCAAATTCCAGGGCCTGTACGGTCAGTGCAGCTACCACGGCTGCAAGGTACTGCTGCTGAAGCCCCAGACCTACATGAATCTGTCCGGCCGCAGCGTGCTGCAGCTGTCCGCCTTTTTCAAAATCCCGCCCCAGCAGATCATCGTCCTGTTTGACGATATCTCCCTGGCTCCGGGCCGCCTGAGAATTCGTGCCAACGGCTCCGCCGGCGGTCACAACGGCATCAAGTCCATCATCCAGGAACTGGGCAGTCAGAACTTCCCCCGTGTCAAAATCGGCGTAGGTGCCAAGCCGCACCCGGATTACGATCTTGCCGACTGGGTCCTGTCCGCTTTTTCTGCCAATGAAGAAAAAGATCTTGTCCCTGCACTGGAACGGGCTGCCGACGCTGCCCTGTGCATCATCGACCACGGCGTCAGCGAAGCATCCAACCGCTTCAGCGGCAAGGCCTAAATCAGTGGCAAGGCTTAAAAATAAGATACACAGAAACATCACGGGAAGGGGAATCTCCTCTTTCCGCGTTCCTGCGTGGAGCAAAAATCCGATTTATGAGGTAGTAATATGAAAAAACTCCTTTCTTTCTTATCCTCTATCCCCGAATACAACCAAATGCTGGACGGCCTGCGCCAAAACGAAGCCGTCGCAGTCACCGGTCTTGGTCAAATCAACCGCAGTCACCTGATTGCAGGACTTTATGAAGACTTGCAGCGGCCTGTGGTCGTGATCTGTCAGGATGATATGACTGCCAAACGCATACAGCAGGAAATTGGAAGTTTTCTCGGAATCACAGTTCCGGTGCTCCCCGGCCGTGAACTGACGCTGTATGATGCTGCCGTTGTCTCCCGGAGCTGGGAGCAGAAGCGTCTGCAGCAGCTGTATCGGCTGCGCAGTGGTCAGGCAAAGCTGCAGATTCTCACCTGGGAATCTCTCAGCCAGCGCACCATGCCCCCTGAAGTTCTGGAAAAAGCCACTTTCACGCTGGAAACCGGAACCGAATACCCTCTGGAAGATCTGCTGTCAAAGCTGACCCAGTCCGGCTACAGCCGCTGCAACATGGTAGAAGGCCCCGGTCAGTACGCTGTCCGCGGCGGCATACTGGACATCTACTCCCCCGCTGCCGAGCAGCCTGTGCGTGCGGAATTCTTTGGCGACGAGCTGGATACCATGGGCTATTTCGACACCGCTACCCAGCGGCGCACAGAGAATGTGGACAGCATCGTCATTCTGCCCGTGGGCGAGACACAGCCCAGACTCCACCCGGATGGACTGGAAGGTCTCTGCAAAGATATTCAGCACATGATTGCCCGCCAGAACCGCCGCAAAACTCCCAACGAAGCTCTCATCAAGACTCTGACTCAGGATCTTGAAAAATACGAAGCAGGAGTCCATCATCCTGCCTCCGACCGGTATATGTCGCTGATTTATCCCCAGATGGCAACAGCAATGGACTATATCCCCGATAACGCCGTGGTGATTGTATGCGATCATTCCTCCCTCCACCGCAGCGCAAAAACACGGACAGAAGAGGTTGGCATGGGACTGGATTCCATGCTGCAGACCGGTCTTGTCGCCGGAGAACTGTGCGACTTTGTGTGCCAGTGGGAGGATTTCTGCCACGAACTAAAGAACCGCTGCGTGCTGTATGTGGATTCCTTTGCCGGTTCTTCCTACCCGGAAGAATGCCTGCCTTCTCAGCTGCTGCCTATGTCTGCCAAGCAGCTGCCCAGCTACGGCGGCAATATGGACACCGCCGCTGCAGACCTGGCCCACTACCAGAAGATGGAATTCTGTTCTCTGGTTCTGTGCGGAAGCCGCCGCAGAGCAGAACTGCTGCAGGAGATGCTGCATGACCGGAACCTCAGCGCCATGCTCTGCATTCCCCTGACCATGATGCCCAAGCCCGGACAGATTCTTCTTGCCGAGGGCACGCTGCCTTTCGGCATGGAATACCCCAACGAAAAGCTGGCAGTCCTCACCGAAGGCCAGCTTCTTGCCCGGGGCGAAGTCAAAAAGAAGCCGAAAAAGGTCGCCACCAACCGCCAGAAGCTCAACTCCTTCACAGATCTGACCCCCGGCGATCTTGTGGTTCACGAACACCACGGTATCGGTCGGTTCGTGGCGATGGAGCAGATGCGAATCGACGGTGCGGTAAAGGACTATATCAAAATCGCCTATGCCGGCACCGATGTGCTCTTCGTCCCTGCCACCCAGCTGGACCTGGTCAGCAAATACATCGGCAGCGGCGGCGAAGATACCAGTGTCCGTCTGAACAAAATCGGCACGGATACCTGGCAGAAGACCAAAGCCAAGGCCCGCAAGGCCGCCAAGGACATGGCTGCCCAGCTGATCCAGCTTTACGCTGCCAGAAAGCGGCAGCAGGGCTATGCCTTTGCAGCTGATTCTCCCTGGCAGCTGGAATTTGAAGACAACTTCCCCTACCCCGAAACCGACGACCAGCTGCGCTGCATCGCAGATATCAAAAACGATATGGAATCTCCCGTCCCCATGGATCGGCTGCTGTGCGGCGATGTGGGCTTTGGTAAGACAGAGGTTGCGCTGCGTGCCGTGATGAAAGCTGTCATGGACGGCAAGCAGGTTGCCATCATGGTGCCCACCACTGTGCTTGCCCAGCAGCACTACCAGACCGCCCTTTCCCGGTTCCACGGCTTCCCGGTGAATATCGATGTTCTCAGCCGCTTCCGTCCGGCAGCCGCCCAGAAGCGCACCCTGCAGAATATTCGCACAGGCGCCGTGGATGTGGTCATCGGCACCCACAAGCTGCTGCAAAAGAGCGTACAGTTTAAGGATCTGGGACTGCTCATCGTGGACGAGGAGCAACGCTTCGGTGTCAGCCACAAGGAGCGTCTGAAGGAAATTTCCAAGGGCGTGGATGTGCTGACCTTGTCTGCAACTCCCATCCCCAGAACCCTCAACATGGCGCTTTCCGGCATTCGTGATATGTCCACCATCGAACAGCCCCCGGCAGACCGCTACCCGGTGCAGACCTTTGTCATGGAGCACAACAACGCCATCATCGACGATGCCATCCGCCGGGAGGTGGAGCGTGGAGGACAGGTGTACTACCTGCACAACAAAGTGGAAACCATCGACCAGTGCGCATCCGCCCTCACTCGCCGGATCCCGGGTCTGCGTGTAGGCGTTGCCCACGGTAAAATGACTCAGGAAGCACTGTCTGATGTGATGCAGGCCATGACCGAGGGCGATATCCAGGTTCTGGTGTGCACCACCATCATTGAAACCGGTCTGGATATTCCCAACGCCAACACGCTGATTATTGAAAACGCAGACCATTTCGGTCTGAGCCAGCTCCACCAGCTCCGTGGACGCGTGGGCCGTTCCACCCGGCACGCCTACGCCTACTTCACCTATCGCCCGGACAAATCCCTGTCGGAGATTGCCGAAAAGCGTCTTTCTGCAATCCGTGACTTTGCAGAATTCGGTTCCGGCTTCAAAATCGCCATGCGTGACCTGGAAATCCGCGGTGCAGGCAATCTGCTTGGCTCCGAGCAGTCCGGTCACCTGATGAGCGTAGGTTACGATATGTACCTGAAGCTTCTTGACGAAGCAGTTCTGGAGGAACGGGGCGAAGCACCCATGGCTCCGGAATGTACTGCAGACCTGAATGTCACCGCAAATATTTCCAAGGAATTTGTGGAGCGCGGAGAAGAACGGATGGATCTTTACCGGAGAATGGCCGCCATTCGTTCGGACGAGGATGCAGACGATCTGCTGGACGAAATTGTGGACCGTTATGGCGAGCCGCCCAAGGGCGTGCTGAATCTGGTGAGCATCGCTCTGCTGCGAGCCAAAGCCAAGGCCGTGGCCATCACCGACATTCGCCAGAAGGCAAACGAAGTTCAGTTCATTCTGGCAAATCTGAATTTTGAGGCGGTCAGCGCACTGTGTGCAGATCCTGATTACAAGGATCGTGTTCAGTTCGTTGCCTCCGCTAAGCAGCCTACGCTCCGTCTGAAACTGGCTTCCGGCATAGATCCGCTGAAACAGTGTAAGATATTTGTAGAACGGTATACGACTGTGGTAAATGCATGACAAAATTTTGCTTTTTGTTAACATTTTGTATTCAATTGAAACAGAATATTCATTGCTTTCTCTGTAAAGTATGGTAGTATAGGTTTTATAAAAAAGAATTCGTGGTTTTACCACTGAAGATAGGAGCGACCCATGAAAAAGAAAGGAACTTTCCAGCAGCCCCGCAAACGAGAAGAGGATGAGCTGGATGAGGCATTTGAGCAGGTTACCGCCATGGCCAACGGCAAGGGGCATTCCGTCAAAGCTGATGCAGTTTATCAAACGGGCTCCGAAATAAGTGAAGACGCCGATCAGAGTCGGCGAAAAAAAATTATCATCATTTCCTGCGTTGCTGTCAGCATCGCATTGATTGCAGCTGCGCTGGGTATCTGGTGGTTCCTGGACACCACCAAGGACGATGGCCTGATTTACAGCAATGTGTATGCCTTCGGCATTGATCTGGGTGGCATGACTCCTGAACAGGCCGAAACAGCCATTCACGAACAGACCGACGACACCTATCCCAACAACAATCTGACCGTCGAATTGCCGGACTACAGTCTGATCCTTGCCCCCTCCAGTACGAAACCGTCTCTGGATGTGGCGGGACTTGTGGAGGCTGCCTACAATTTCGGCCGTACCGGAAACCGCTGGCAGAACTATCAGGCCAAGATGCAGTCTGCACTTTCTCATCACAATATGAATGTCCTGGAATTTCTTTCCCTGGACACCACATACATCGAAGATCTCCTGGCCCAGGCCGCAAAGGCTGCCGCCAGTGAGCTCAAGCAGACGGAAATCACTGTTACCGGAAAAGTTCCGGACCTCAACAGAACCATCGAACAGGCAAATGCCGATACCGAGGTCGAGCACATGACCATAACCTTCCGTATGGGCACCCCCTACCGTGCGCTGGACACCAAGAAGGTTTTTGAAACCATCATGAATGCCTATGCAAACAACGACTTCACAACAATCCATGTGGAATACGATGTGAAGGAGCCCGCTCCTCTGGATCTGAACAAACTCTTTAAGGAGCACTGCGTCGCACCTGTAGATGCGATTTTGGACGAGAAGACATACGATATCACCCCTGAAGTGCTGGGCTACGGATTCGATATTCAGGATTACACGAATCGTCTGGCTGAAGTCAAACCCGGCGACGAAGTTACCTATGAGTTCCGTTTTCTGAACCCCAAAGTGACCAAGGCTTCTCTGGAAGAATACCTCTTCCACGATTCCCTTGCAAGAGTGGATACCGACCATGTGGATATCTACAACCGTACAAACAATCTGATCCTCGCTTGTGAGGCCATCAACGGCACGATCATCCGTCCCGGTGAGGTTTTCTCCTTCAACGATATTGTTGGCGAACGGACTTCTGACAAAGGTTATCTGCCCGCCGCCATTTATTCCGGCGGTGAAACTGTAGACGGCCTGGGCGGCGGTGTTTGCCAGGTAGCATCTACGATCTACTATGCGGCGCTTCTGGCAGATATGGAGATCGTAGAGCGCACAGAGCATATGTTTGAGGTGAGCTATGTCCCACCCGGACTGGATGCCACCATCTACTGGGGTTCCCTGGACTTCCAGTTCCGGAATAACACCGACTATCCCCTGCGAATCGATGCCAGTGTCTCCGGCGGTCAGGTCCATGTTGAGCTGGTCGGCACCGACACCAAAGATTACTATGTAGAAATGGACTACGAGACAATTGACGGTCCTTACTACGGCCAAACCAAGTACAAGATTTACCCAGAAAACAATCCCGAAGGTTATGAAGACGGCGAGGTTCTGCAGACGGCGTATACCGGCAGAACCATCCGAACTTACCGCTGCAAATACAGCAAGGCTACCAACGAGCTGATCTCCAGCGATTACGAGGCTACCTCTGATTTTGCAAAGCGCGACCGGATTGTCGTTGCAATCGGTGATCCCAACGGCCCCACCACTCCCGATGGACGCCCCAGCGAAACTACTACCGCACCGACAACCAAACCCACTACACAGCCCACTACACAGCCCACTACACACCCCACCACGCAGCCTACCACACAGCCTACCACCGCCCCTACAACCGAACCTACTACAACACCCACAACTGCTGCTACAGAGGCAACACAGGCGCCGGAAGCAACGGAAGCTCCCGCCCCCGCCGAAGGCTGATTCCATGTGACAGCAGCACCCACACAATTTGACAAACGCTGGCTTCGATGATACCATTGATCGGAGCCAGCGTCTTTTTATGTAGATCTGAAGCAAAGCATTACCCCAGTTTAATAACAGGAGGTTTTCATGAATATCTTTTTAGAATTGTTTGTAACCTTTGCAAAAGTGGGTGTTATGACCTTCGGCGGCGGATACGCAATGCTGCCGATTCTGCAAAGAGAGGTTGTTGACCGGAAGCACTGGGCAACAGAAGAGGAACTGATGGACTATTTTGCCATTGGACAATGTACCCCCGGCATCATCGCCATCAACACTGCAACCTTCATCGGCCAGAAAAACAAAGGAACTTTGGGCGGCATCTGTGCAACACTGGGCATGGTTTTCCCCTCTTTGATCATTATTTCGCTGCTCGCCGGGGTCATCGAAACATTTTCACACCTGGCATGGGTGCAGCACGCCTTCGCAGGAATCCGGATCTGTGTGTGCGTCCTGATTCTAAACGCTGTTACCAAGCTCTTTAAGAAGTCCGTTGTGGATTCCAAGACATTCGTTATTTTCTGCGTGGTCTTACTCGGCAGTCTGTTCACGCCTGTAAGCCCCGTTGTATTCGTGCTTCTTGCCGCAGTCGCAGGCGTTGTTCTGCAGAATCTGGGAGGAAAGAAATGATGGTATTCTTCGAACTTTTTCTCCGCTTCTTCCGTGCAGGACTTTTTGCCGTGGGCGGCGGCATGGCCACCATCCCTTTCCTGTACGAAATGTCTGATGCTACCGGATGGTTCAGCTACACAGATCTTGCCAACATGATTGCCGTGAGCGAATCCACGCCGGGTCCCATTGGGGTCAATATGGCAACCTATGTGGGCTTTACCGCCGGTATGCAATCCGGAAATGCGACAGAAGCCATCTTTGGCGCTGTTGCCGCCACACTGGGTCTGGTGACACCTTCAATCATCATTATTCTGATCATCGCATCAATTCTGAAGAGTTTCCGGAACAATTCCTATGTAAACAGTGCCTTTTACGGGCTGAGACCTGCATCCACCGCCCTGATTACCGCGGCAGGCATCAGTGTTGCGGTTTCCAATCTGTTTTATGGTGCCGACTGGTCCCGGTGGACAGCCATGATCAACTGGAAGGGCATTGTCCTCGCCGCCGTGCTGTGGCTGCTGACCAACAAAGTCAAAAAAACAAAGGGCCTGCACCCTATTGTCTTCATTCTGGGTTCTGCCCTGGTTGGTATCCTGTTCTCCATGAATTGAAAAACGCAAAAGAAAAAGGCTGTTGATGAAATTCATCAACAGCCTTTTGTTGTATCAAAATTACTTGCCTTCGCCAGCCATTTCCTTCAGTGCATCGCGGCGGCTGAAGTTTGCACGGCCCTTCTCGTCGAAGCCCATGAACTTGACCCAGGTCATGTCGCCCAGATTCAGAACATCCTCGACCTTTTCTACGCGGTGGTTCTCCAGCTTGGAGATATGAACCATGCCGTCGTGGCCGGGAGCGATTTCAACGAATGCGCCGATAGGCAGGATGCGAACAACCTTGCCGTAGTACAGCTTGCCAACCTCGGGAACGAAGCAGATATCGTCCACCATCTTCTTTGCAGCGTAAGCAGCAGCAGAATCAACAGCGGAGATGAAGACGGAACCGTCATCATCGATATCAACCTTAGCGCCGGTCTCAGCACAGATCTTCTGAATGGTCTTTCCGCCGGAACCGATAACCTCGCGGATCTTCTCCACGGGAATCTTCAGGGACAGCATCTTGGGAGCGAACTCAGAGACCTCTGCACGGGGCTCAGCGATGCAGGGCAGCATCACTTCGTTGATGATCTCCAGACGAGCCTTGCGGCAACGCTCCAGAGCGTCTGCGATGATCTCCATGGTCAGTCCCTTGTTCTTCAGGTCCATCTGGATAGCGGTAACACCTTCGGTAGTACCGGCAACCTTGAAGTCCATCTCGCCGTGGAAGTCTTCAACACCCTGGATATCGGTGAAGGTTCTCCACTCGCCGGTCTCCTGATCGGAAATCAGGCCGCAGGAAATACCAGCAACGGGGCGCTTGATGGGAACACCGGCATCCATCAGAGCCAGGGTAGAACCACAGATGGAACCCTGAGAGGTGGAGCCGTTGGAGGACAGAACTTCGCTGACCACACGGATAGCATAGGGGAACTCTTCAACAGAGGGAATCACGGGCAGCAGAGCCTTCTCAGCCAGAGCGCCGTGACCGATCTCACGACGGGAGGTGGAGCGGGCTGCACGAGCTTCGCCGGTGGAGAAAGAGGGGAAGTTGTAGTGATGGATATAACGCTTGCTCTCTTCGGGATAGATGGTATCCAGCTTCTGAGCAGCAGACAGAGTGTTCAGGGTGCAGATGGACAGGACCTGAGTCTGGCCACGGGAGAACAGGCCGGAACCGTGAACTCTGGGCAGCAGACCGACTTCGGCATCCAGAGGACGGATCTCGTCCATGCCACGGCCGTCAACACGCTTGCCCTGCAGCAGCCACTTCTTAACAACCTTCTTCTGCATCTTGTACAGGCAGACATCGATATGAGTTTCGAAGTCCTCGTACTTTTCACCAAACTTCTCAGCGAAGTCCAGACGAGCTGCGGTCAGGCGCTCTTCGCGGACATTCTTGTCATCGGTATCCAGAGCGTACTCGATCTGGTCCATGCCGTACTCCATCAGGTCGTTCAGCAGATCGTGGTTAACAGCAGCCTTTTCAAAGGTGAACTTGGGCTTGCCGATTTCAGCAACGATACCGTTGATGAACTTGACGATCTCCATGTTGGTCTCGTGAGCAACACGGATGCACTCGTAAACGATGTTCTCGGGAGCCTCGTTAGCCTCGGTCTCGATCATGACAACCTTCTCAAAGGTGGAAGCGATGCACACGAAGCAGTCGCAGGCCTCACGCTGCTCAGCAGAGGGGTTGATGATATATTCACCGTTCAGGTGAGCCACATTGGTGGTTGCAACAGGTCCGTTCCAGGGCACATCGGAAGAAGCGATGGCAATGGAAGCACCCAGAGAAGCAACGATCTCAACGGGGTTTTCGTAGTCGTTAGCCAGGACTGTGCAGGTAACAACAGTGTCGTTACGCAGCTCCTCATCGAACAGAGGACGCATAGGACGGTCGATGATACGGCTGTTCAGGATGCCGCGCTCGGAGGGCTTGCCCTCACGACGGTTGAAGGAGCCGGGGATACGGCCCACGGAATACATTCTCTCCTCGAACTCGATGGTCAGAGGGAAGTAGTCGATGCCGGCCTTGGGGATGGGGTTGCAGGTGCAGGTGACCAGAACCACGGTATCGCCATAACGGCAGATGCACTCAGCGTTTGCCAGTTCTGCGACCTTACCGGTTTCAACGGTAAAGGTACGGCCGCCGATTTCGGTCTCATAGACGCGATGATTGGGATACTGCTTACGAGTAATCATTGGTTTACCTCCTAATAAAATCAGATTGTTTCCGGGAGGTTTAGCACTTGAAACGACCGCCGAAGGATTTCAGCTGCCCTTTCAACTGCTAAAGTGGCTCCCGAGTTGTGTTTGAATTTGCGAAAAGGGCGACGGTATCCGTCGCCCTTCTGAAAGATCTTACTTACGGATACCCAGCTTAGCGATGATAGCACGGTAACGGTTGATGTCCTTACGTGCCAGGTAGTCCAGCAGGTTGCGGCGCTTACCAACCATCATCAGCAGGCCACGACGAGAGTGGTTGTCGTGCTTGTGCACACGCAGATGATCGGTCAGCTCGTTGATACGAGCGGTCAGGATAGCGATCTGAACCTCGGGAGAACCGGTGTCGCCCTCGTGAGTAGCGTTGTCCAGGATAACCTGGGTCTTCTTTTCCTTCAGAATCATAGTGATTTCCACCTTTCAAAAATATTACCCAGAAGCTAAGTAGGGGCTAGTGGAATACCGTTAAGGTCTTCTCCCAGAACTGAGCAGCGGGCGATCAATTTGCCAGACGAATCCAGCCTGAATATGATATCATGGGTTTTCCAAAAAGTAAAGCAAAACTTTCAAATAACATCCAAAATTTTGCAATTATCCGGTTTGATGTTGGAAAAATACGCTCTTGTTGCCTTTTCATCTTCACAGATTGCGGCCTTCAGTTCCTCGAGCGATGCAAATTTTTGCTCCGGACGCAGGAATTTATGGAAGCTCAGGCGGATGTCTTTGCCGTATAAATCGCCGTCAAAATCCAGAATCCACGGCTCAATGGTCACATGATGACCGTTCACCGTAGGCCGTTTTCCCACATTGGTAACGGCAATATAGTATTCATCCTCAATGTGGACCCGGCAGGCATATACGCCATGCTTCAGCTGCACCAGATTTTGCTTGGGAGCGATATTGGCTGTAGGAATTCCAAGTGTTCTTCCCAGCTTTCTGCCGGAAATCACCTGACCGCTGATCATGTGATAGTGTCCCAGAAATTCTGCTGCCTGCTCCACCTGACCGTCCTGCAGAAGCGAGCGGATATGGGTGGAAGAAATGGTGATGCCATCGATCTTCTGCTCCGGGATCACCTCGCAGGGCATTCCGGCTTCCGCACACGCCTGCTTCAGGCACTGGGCATTGCCCTCACCTCTGGCACCGAAGCAGAAATCATGACCGCAGACGATTCCAGCCGCCTTATACTCCCGGCAAAGCATATCAAAGAAATCCCGCCAGGGCATATTCATCATTTTCTTGTCGAAGGGAAGCATCAGGACTTCGTCAATTCCGTATTTTTTCTGCATGAGAAGCGATCGGTCTGCATCCGTATTGATCAGTTCCGGACTTTTTCCGAACACCAGTCCGTCGGGATGGTTGGAAAAAGTCACCGCCGCAGCCTTGCAGTGATGGGTATCCGCCATTTTTCTGCATTGAGTCAACAGCTGACCGTGTCCCCTGTGGACACCGTCAAAGAAGCCCAGCGCAATGATTCTCTTATCTATCATTGTCGGTTATACCTCGAAGAAACTCTTTATAGTTGACATAACGCCGTCCTGTACCTGTGCCAATGCCAGGAACTCCCCGTCATTGCCGTAGAGGCGGTATTTGCCCGGTGCTGCCGTATGGGAAAAGGAATTTCCGTTACGAACACGCTTGGTTTGATTTGGGGTCAGCGTAAGACTGGGATAGGATGCAAACATGGAATCCACGGGCTTGAGATAGTGTTCCACTTCCATGCCCTGCTCAGACTCTTCCAGCAGCTGCTCCAAAGAAACGGAATCTGCAATGGTGTACTCCCCTGCCTGGACTCTGCGCAGTGCCGCCATGCAGCCGCCGCAGCCCAGAGCTTCGCCGATATCCTTGCAAAGCGTGCGGATATAGGTTCCCTTGGAGCAATGCACCCGGAGTCTTGCTTCGTTTCCGGAAAATTCCAGGCATTCCAACTCGTAAATGGTAATGGGACGGGGCTGACGCTCCACCTCTTTACCGGCTCTTGCCAGATCATAGAGCTTTTTGCCGTTGACCTTCAGTGCAGAGTACATGGGCGGAACCTGCATGATCTCGCCTCTGAACTGGCAGAGTGCCTTCTCAAATTCTGCCTCTGTGACGGAAACTTCTTTTTCTTCCAGCACCGTGCCGGTAATATCCTCGGTGTCCGTGGCAACGCCCAGACGCAGCGTGGCTTCATAGATCTTTTCTGCGTGTTCAAAAAACTCCACGCCCCGGGTCGCTCTGCCTACAAACACAGGAAGCACTCCGGTCGCCATGGGGTCCAGTGTTCCGCCGTGGCCGATTCTGCGGGTATTGAACACTCTTCTCAGCCGCGCGGTAACATCCTGGCTGGTCCAGCCCTGAGGCTTGTCTATGGAAATAATTCCGTTTGCCATAGTCTCTCTCCTTTCTGGAGAAAGCGGCGCCGATCAGAGGATGACGCCACTTTTATCTTTCTGTTACAGGTATCCCTGCTTGGACAAAATCTCCAGGATTTTCTCACGGGCCTGGGCCTGGTCGCACTCTACTCTTGCACCAGCAGCAGCCACGTGTCCGCCGCCGCCCAGTGCCGCACAGACACTGGATGCATCATATCCCGGTGCGCTGCGAACAGACAGCTTGGTTGCTCCGGTCTTGTCAGTCCGGAAAGTCACTGCCAGCTGAACGCCCTCCACATTGCGGGCGAAGTTGGAGATGCTCTCCATATCGTCTTCGCCGACACCGCACTCATGCTCCGCTTCCAGAGGAATCAGAGCCAGCGCAATGGTGCCGTCTGCAAAGAACTCCAGATGCTGGGCAAGGTATGCCTCCATCTTCAGCCGGGACATCCGGTTGGTTTCAAACAGCGCCTTGTTGATCCGGTAGGTATCTGCACCGGCTTCCAGGCAGGCCGCTCCCGTGCGAAGGGTATGGGCCGTGGTGTTGGAATAGCGGAAGCAGCCGGTATCGGCAGTGATTGCCGTGTAGAGCGCTTCTGCTGTGGACTTGTCCATCTGCACGCCCAGCTCCACCAGAATGTCATAAATCAGCTCACCGCAGGCAGCACTGCCCGCGTCCACGATGCCCTCGGGAGCAAAGTGGCTGTTGGTTCCGTGATGGTCGATCAGCAGTGCGATCCGGGGCAGCAGTGCCGCAAAATCAGGATTCAGCAGCTTTTCTGTGGCCACATCCACACTGACAACCGTTGCATTCTCCGGGCACGCCGTGCAGGTCAGGCCTTCGTGCAGGCTGCGGTATTTCTCCGTAATTTCCGGGTTTTCCAGAATATCTGCCTGCTTTCCGATGGCACGCAGGATGCGGCACAGAGCAGCCGCAGAGCCCAGCGTATCTCCGTCAGGACGGCGGTGAGTCAGAATGCAGTAATGATCACGATTGCGAAGGAACTCCGCAACCTCAGTTCTCGTCAGTTCCTTCATCGGTAGATTCTCCACAATTCAAAGAGTTAATCAGCTTCAGCATCTTTGCGCCGTAGGTAATGGAATCATCCAGTTCCCACTGAAGCTCCGGAGTGTAGCGCAGCTGCAATGCTCTGCCCAGCTCCCGGCGCAGATAGCCACCGGCAGACTTCAGGCCCTTGATTGCCTCTTTCGCACGATCCGCTTCCAGGAAGCTGACATAAACCTTCGCCCAGCGAAGGTCGGGTGTCGTTTCGACACGGGTAATGGAGATCATGGTATTCTGAACTCTGGGATCTTTCAGGTTACGCAGAAGATCAGACAATTCACGCTGAATCTCTTCGTTGATCCGACCAATTCGATTCGATGCCATATTATACTCCTCCTAATCTTAATATCATAAAAAGCAAAATCCCGCTGTACCGCTGAAGCGGCACAGCGGGGATACCGTTATCTCTTGATTTCCTGCATGGCGAAGCACTCGAAGATGTCGCCTTCCTTGATGTCGTTAAACTTCAGGATGCTCATGCCGCACTCATAGCCGGCAGTGACTTCCTTTGCAGGGTCCTTGAAGCGCTGCAGGGAACCGACCTCACCCTGATGGATGACGATGTTGTCACGCAGCACACGCACCTGTGCATCACGGGTAACCTTGCCGTCCTTAACCATACAGCCGGCAATGGTGCCGATTGCGCTGACCTTGTAGGTCATGCGGACTTCTGCGTGGCCGATCACAACTTCCTCAAACTTGGGATCCAGCATGCCCTTCATTGCAGATTCGATTTCGTCGATTGCATCATAAATGACGCGGTAGAAACGCATATCTACATTAGCACGCTGTCCGCTTGCCTGAGCTGCTGCATCGGGACGGACATTAAAGCCGACAATGATTGCACCGGCAGTGGAAGCCAGCAGGATATCGGACTCATTGATAGCGCCAACACCGGCATGGATGACCTTAACACGGACTTCCTCATTGGAGATCTTCTCCAGAGAAGCCTTCAGTGCTTCGGCGGAGCCCTGAACGTCAGCCTTGACGATCAGAGGCAGTTCCTTCATTTCGCCTTCCTGCATCTTTGCAAACAGGTTATCCAGAGTAACCTTGCTCATTGCGTTTGCAGCGGCATCCTTTTCAGCCTGACGGCGCTGCTCAACCAGCTCACGGGCCATACGCTCATCGGTAACAGCGTTGAACTCGTCGCCGGGAGAAGGAACATCTGCAAGGCCGGTAATCTCCACAGGCATGGAAGGACCGGCAGTCTTAACAGTACGGCCCTTGTCATTGGTCATCACACGGACACGGCCCACTGCGGTGCCTGCGATGATGATGTCACCCTGCTTCAGGGTACCATTCTGCACCAGCAGAGTAGCGATAGGACCGCGGTTCTTGTCCAGACGGGCTTCGATGACAGTACCCTTTGCACGGCGGTTGGGGTTTGCCTTCAGCTCCTGCATTTCTGCAGTCAGCAGGACCATCTCCAGCAGGTTGTCCAGACCCATTCTGGTCTTTGCGGAAATGGGGCAGATGATGGTGTCGCCGCCCCACTCTTCGGGGATCAGCTCGTACTCGGTCAGCTGCTGCTTGACTCTGTCGGGGTTTGCGGTGGGCTTATCCATCTTGTTGACAGCAACAATGATGGGCACGCCTGCAGCCTTGGCATGGTTGATGGATTCAACTGTCTGGGGCATGATGCCGTCGTCAGCTGCAACAACCAGGATGGCAATATCGGTGCACTTTGCACCACGGGCACGCATGGAAGTAAATGCTGCGTGGCCGGGGGTATCCAGGAATGTAATGGGCTGGCCGTTCAGCTCAACGGTATAAGCACCGATGTGCTGGGTAATGCCGCCGGCTTCGCCGGAAGTAACATTGGTCTTGCGGATTGCGTCCAGAGTGGAGGTCTTACCATGGTCAACATGGCCCATGACGACCACAACGGGTGCGCGGGGCTCCAGCTCGTCTTCGGTATCCACATGATCATCAAAGATCCGCTCTTCGATGGTGACGGTGACTTCCTTCTCTACCTTGCAGCCCATCTCGGTTGCGATGAACTCTGCGGTATCAAAGTCGATGGTCTGGTTGATAGCAGCCATAACGCCGTTCTTCAGCAGCAGCTTGATGACTTCGCCGGCAGTCTTCTTCATGCGGCTTGCCAGCTCGCCGACGGTGATTTCGTCGGGGATCTTAACAGTCAGAGGAGCCTTGCGGGCAACCTCCATCTGCAGACGGCGCATCTTCTCCTGCTCTTCGTTGCGGGCCTTGTTGCCCTTGAACTTGTTATCGCGCTTGTTCTGCTGCTTCTTGCCGCCGCCAATGCGCTGCTTGCCGCCGGTGAAGTTCTGAGCACGCTCAGAGATCAGGCTGTCCACACGGTCATCAAAACGGGCGGAGTTGACCTGAACTGCAGAGGTATCCACCACGCGGCGCTCACGCTTGCGCTGGGGCTCTGCTGCCTTGGCAGGCTGCTTGGTGTTGTCATTGCGGTTCTGGCCGGAAGCCTGGTTATTCTGTGCAGGTTTCTGTGCAGAATGGCTGTCCTGTCTGCCCTGCTGATTATTGCTGTGATTCTGGGCGGGCTTTGCTGCAGGAGCCTTGGGAGCCTCTTTTGCAGTCTCCTTGGGCTGAACCGCGTAAACCTGCTCCAGAGAATCGATCTGATGCTTCTGCGTCATGCGGTCAAAAACAACATTCAGTTCCTCATCGGTCAGGACCTGGGTGTTGGACTTGGGCTTTTCAAAATACTCGCCCACAATCTCAGAAATTTCCTTGGGAGTGGTGCCGAAATCCGACGCTACCTCACGCAAACGATACTTTTGTAAACTCATATACGCACCTCCATAACTCAATCCTTTTTACCGGATGCAGAATGCTTCTTGCCCATGCGCTTGTTGTGCTGATGAGCCTTTTCCTCATTCTGACGCTGACGGATTTTCTTAGCCTTCTTGTCCAGCTCCTCCGCCACTTCCCGGTAAGAATCCGAATCCCCCAAAGCCTTGACAAACGCCAAAGCCAGTGCAGGATCGGTAAACGCCGCCATGGCAAGGCTGGAACGGCCGGTGGCCTGACCCAGTTCATCCTTGCTGAATGGGGCTTTGATACACTGTTGGCTGGTTCCAGCCACATAACTTTTTGCCCGACGCCAGGTGTGATCAGAGGCATCGGATGCAACCACGACAAGCCGGGCATGGCCCGCTCTTGCTGCGCCGCCGCAGGGTTCTTCGCCCAGTTCCACCAGGCCGCCCTTACGGGCAATGGATAAATAATTGAGAGCCTTATGCATTGCTTCCAGCCTCCATTTCCTGCTCTAACCGAGCATAGATTTCTTCGGGAATGGGCACTTCCAGACTCCGCTCCAGTGCTTTGGAGCGAATCGCCTTCTTCAGGCAGGTCGTATTGGGGCAGATATATGCGCCCCGGCCGGGTGCCTTACCGTGAAAATCCAGGCTTACATTTCCTTCTGGAGAACGAACCACCCGAATCAATTCCCGTTTCTCTTTTCGTTCACGGCAGCCCATACACTGCCGCTGAGGGATCTTTTTTGGCATTGACATTCCCTCCTGTTCAAATCTGTGAGCTTGCCCAGCTTACAGCTCGGCAGACTCTTCTTCCTCACGAGCCTGAGATTCAGGCTTGATGTCGATCTTATAGCTGGTCAGTCTTGCTGCCAGACGGGCGTTCTGACCTTCCTTGCCGATGGCCAGACTCAGCTGATCATCGGGAACAACGACCTTGCAGGCCTTGGCGCCGGGAACCAGTGTGACGGAAATAACATCAGCAGGGCTGAGTGCTGCAGCAACATACTGGCAGGGATCTTCGCTGTAGACAACGATATCGATCTTCTCGCCGTGGAGCTCTTCCACAACAGCGCCGACGCGGCCGCCTC
Source organism: Oscillospiraceae bacterium (assembly GCA_020025595.1). Classification (GTDB taxonomy): domain Bacteria; phylum Bacillota; class Clostridia; order Oscillospirales; family Oscillospiraceae; genus Faecousia. The sequence continues at coordinate 193,672 of JAHHRV010000001.1, read as the reverse complement.
TGGGGCCGACACAGGCACCGACAGGATCAACACCCTCCACAGTGGCACGGACTGCCATCTTGGAACGGGAGCCTGCCTCACGGGCAATGTTGCGAACTTCCACTTCGCCGGATGCGATTTCGGGAGTTTCCAGCTCGAACAGGCGGCGAACCAGGTTGGGATGGGTTCTGGACACATGGACCAGAGGACCGCGGTTGGAGCGGTGCACTTCCAGAACATAGACACGGATCATGTCGCCTTCATGGTACTCTTCACCGGGGATCTGCTCGCTGACACGCAGCACAGCATCGGAAGCTTCGTTGCCCTGACCGATACGAACAAAGACATCTCCGCTGGGATCCAGGCGAAGAACGGTGGCGGTCAGCAGCTCCTGAGCCTTGGAGGAGTAGCTTTCGTACATAGCGCCGCGCTCTGCCTCACGGATGCCCTGAATCACAACCTGCTTTGCAGTCTGGGCAGCAATACGGCCGAAGGACTCGATCTTGATGGGAATACGGATGCTGTCGCCCACCTGAATGCTGGGCCGCAGGGTCTTGGCTGCGTCGATGTGAATTTCCAGTGCGGTGTCTTCCACCTCATCCACGACAGTCTTAACCTGGAACATTGCCAGGCCGTTTTCTGTCAGGTCTACGACCACATTCTCTGCAGGAACATCCCGATGATCTTCACGGTCCTTGCGGTAGGCATTCATCAGTGCCTGCTTCAGGCGCTCTACCATATAATCTACGGGAATACCCTTGATCTTTTCCAGTTCACGCAGGCTCTCAAAAATCTCTGCACCCACATTTACTTCGGGCTGTACCTGCTTCTTGGCTCTAGTTGCTCTAGCCATTGTATATAAACCTCCTGTTAGAATTCCACACGAAGCCGCACCAGTGCAACCTCGGACTTTTCGAATGTAACGATTTCTTTTCCGCACTCTGCGGTGATTTTGCCGTTGTCATATCCCTTCAGGACGCCGGGCAGTTCCTTCAGTCCGTTTCTGGGACGGTAGAGTTTAATCGTGATAGGGCTGCCCATGAACTGCTCGAAATCGCCGGGACGCTTCAGTGCGCGCTCCAGGCCTGCAGAGCAGACTTCAAAATGATAGGATTCGCTGATGGGATCCTTTTCATCCAGAATGGGGTCCATAGCTCTGGAGATCTTCTCGCAATCGGTGATATCCACGCCGCCCTCTTTGTCGATGTAAAGACGCAGGAAGTAATCAGAACCTTCCCGAACATATTCTACATCCCACAGAGAACAGCCATTGGCCTCTACCACAGGCTGGGCAAAAGATGCTACAAGTTCTGTAATTTTCATATTTCACCTTTCTCAGCAAGAAAGAGAGGGGTGAACACCCCTCTCTTTCGTAACATATACTCTAGAATGCAATCATTATATCACCCTTGAATGTGTTTTGCAAGGGCAATTTATCAAATAGAGGGCGTTTTTTTCATAATTTTTGCCATATTTAGGCTCTAACCCTGAACAGAAACATACTTTCCGTCCCATTCCATGTCAAACAGATTGCTGTCTTTGGTCATGGGGCAGCCCTGGAACATATCCGTTGCCAGCTCCTGGAGGGTATCCCGGGTTTCCAGGCATTCCAGATAAAATTCCGGCATGGATTCATCTCCCAGCAGTGCTCCCTGGATGGCTCCTGCCACAGCGCCCACCGCTGCAGAATAGCCGGAGTGATTCACCGCCGCAATGACCGCTTCATCCACGCTTTTGGGATGAAGGATGCAGCAGTACAGTGCTCCCGCCAGAACCTTTGATGCGCAGCTGCAATCCAGCTGCTCCATTGCTTCTGTCTCTTTCATATTGGGGGAGATGGACAGTGCCAGCGCCATACGCAGGTTCTGACACACTTCCGCCGTCTGCTTATAGGCTCTGCCGAATCTGGTCTGGAGCATATTGATCACTTCCCGAACCAGACCCCGCAGATCCGTTTCTCCGTCCCAGGCAATGCGGCTGATGATATGTGCCAGCGCAGCACCGGTCAGAAATGCAGCAGGATTTCCGTGGGTCAGTGCCACAGCCTCTGCGCCCAGCCGCTGAACCTCTTCCCTGCCGATTCTCTCAGGATCAAAGAACAGTCCCACGGGAATTGCAGCAGTCAGAGAACCGGGGCCCTGGTAGCGGTTTCGCTGTTCTTCCATAGTGCCCAGATCGTTTCTATTTAATGTATCCAGCATCAGCGTATCCATGCATCGCCGGGCCTGAAGCCCGTCTGCACCGCTGACCCAGCAGTAATTGATTGCAGAAGGATTTTTGTGATAGCCCTGGAGTCTTGCCCACTCCTGCTCTGCCATGGCAATATATCGGACATACGGTGCCATAACGCCCCGGAGCTGTCCCCGGGTCATTCCCAGCAGCAGACCGTTGCAGACATAGGCCGCAATCTGAGTGTAGGATGTAATATCGGCATAGCCGTTTGCCAGGTCATATCCCAGCAGACCATTGGGACCGTAATCCGCCCGAATCTGGTCAAGTGTCTTGTGATCCACTGTGTATCCCATCGCATCGCCGATGGCAAGTCCCAGCAGACAGCCCTTGTAAGCTGCAAGACGATTCGCCATAGAAAACCCTCCTGAATGTACTTCATTTGTCTTCTATTATAAACAAAAATAGCCTAAAGCGCAAGTCTTCTCCCAATATCGCCGGTACATATTTTCATTTCATTCCGTCATACCAAGAAAGGCTGTTGCGTTTTCGGCAGAAAAATGCTATGATTACGAGAGTAATTTTATTTGCCACACCATTTAAGGAGGCTTCCCATGCGCAAATTTTCCCAGGAGTTCCTGGATGCTTTTCGAAAAGGCGATCGGGTGCTGCTTACTCTATGTATGCTGGCCACCGCTTTCGGATGTGTGATTATCGCCAGCGCCACCAGCTGGATGGGTTCGACCCGATTTCTGCTGATTCAGCTGATTGCAGTAGCCATCGGCATCGGACTGTTTGTCTTTATTTCATCCGTTGATCTTGACTATATACTGGAACACCGAACATTCCTGTTTCTGTTCGGTATCGGACTGCTGCTGTTGCTGATTCCATTCGGCGACTGGCGCGGCGGCAACCGAAGCTGGCTGGACTTCCCCTTACTGCCCATCAACATTCAGCCCGCAGAAATCTGCAAAATCAGCTATATTCTGGTCATGGCCTCAGTCATGGCTTCACACCAGCGGCGCATTTCGTCCTTCGGCTCCGTCATGCACATGGTCATTCACCTGCTGGTGCTGGCCGGACTGAATGTTGTCATCTCCAAGGATGCCGGTGTTTCCCTGATTTTCGTCTTTATCTTCATCGGCATGGCCTTTGCCGGCGGCGTCAGCCTGTTCTGGTTTGCCCTCGCCGGAGGCAGCATTGCAGCCGTATTCCCCCTGCTGTGGAAATTCCTGTTCAACGACTACCAGAAGAACCGTATTATGATTCTGTTCGATCCTTCCATCGACCCGCTGGCCATTAACGAGCGTTATCACACCAATCAGAACCTGCTGAGCCTGACCGCCGGCGGTTTCTCCGGACAAGGTCTGTTCAACGGTGCCAGAACCCAGATCGGTGCTCTGCCTGCTCAGCACACTGACTATATTTTCGCTTCCATCGGCGAAGAGCTGGGTTTCCTGGGCTGTTTTGCCATCATCGTGCTGGAGTTTGCCATCATCGGCCGGTGTATCTATGTAGGAACCCGCAGTTCCGATTTTTCCCGCCGACTGGTCTGCTTCGGCGCTGCATCTGCACTGATTTTCCAGGTCACCAGTAATCTGGGTATGTGCCTGGGCTTTACGCCGGTTATCGGTCTGACCCTGCCGTTTGTCAGCTATGGCGGTTCTTCCATTCTGACCTGCTATGCTATGCTGGGTCTTGTATCGGGAGTCTACGCACGCCCCAGTCCCGGCAAACAGGGTATGTATGTCCAACCCCCTCTGTAATCAAAAATCCGTCGCCTGTCCGGGCGGCGGATTTTTTGCATAAATGTGAGATTCGGCGCAAACAATACCTCCGAACACCAATTTCAGGAGGTTTTTCTATGACCTGTCATCACCGAGCATCCTTTCGAATGCTCACTGCCGCACTATGTATCGCTGCAATGTCCGCCTCGGCGCAGGCCGCGCAGGTGGATTCTAACGGAATCTACTGTTTTGCGGGCAGCGACTTCTCCGCCGAATCAGACGAAATCGCCGGTATATGCATCACCGACCTTCCGGATGCCGAGCTAGGAGCCGTCAGACTGGGGAACCGTCAGATCTGTCCCGGTGACATTCTGACCGCCGATCAGCTGGGGCAGATGACTTTCTCCCCCACGCCCACCGAAACAGATACTTCCGCCAATGTGAAATATCTGCCCATCTTCTCCGGTTACACCGCGCCGGAAGCTGTTATGACCATCTCCATCCACGGCAAGGAGGACAAGCCCCCCGTGGCAGAGGATTCCAGTATGGAAACCTACAAAAATCTGCCCAATACCGCCCGACTGAAAGTATCCGACCCGGAGCAGCAAGCCATGACCTACACCGTCGTCCGTCAGCCTAAACGAGGCACCGTGGAAATTATGCAGGACGGGGCTTTTTTATATACTCCCAAGCACAATAAAGTCGGAACGGATTCTTTCACCTATACCGCAGCCGATCCGGCGGGCAATGTATCCCGGGAAGCTACTATTATCATAAAGATCCTGAAGCCCACCGATTCCCAGCAGTACACCGACACCATGGGATGTGACTGCCGCTTTGCAGCTGAATGGATGCGAAACACCGGCATTTTCTCCGGGGAGGTTGTAAACGGCCAGCCTTGTTTCCACCCGGATGCACTGGTCAGCAGAGGCCAGTTTCTGCCCATGCTGATGGAGGTTCTGGATCTGCCTGTGGAGAAAAACGCCGTCAATACCGGCTTTGTCGATGATGCTCCCACCTGGCTCAGGCCCTATCTTGCAGCAGCCTTTCGTTCGGGGATCATCTCCGGTTACCCCGGTGCCGAGGGCGTAGAATTTCGCCCCGATCAGCCCATCACCAGCACCGAAGCTTCTGCTATGGCTCAGAACGCTCTGAGCTTTGCAATTCCCACTGTTCTGGACTCTGATGGGATCGCCGCCACATGGGCACACGACGCCGTCAGTGCCGTCATGGATGCAGAGCTTGAGATCCCAGAAGATGATCTGGCCCTCACCCGATCCGCTACTGCCCAAATCCTGTACAAAATCAGCACATTAAAAGCAAAAAATCCCGGCATTTCGATGTTCTTTAATTGATATATTAATCAACAGAGGCAGGTTTTTCACTGTCTCTGTTGATTAATTTTAACAAAAAATTCGCAAAAAAGAAGTTGACTTTTCGCACAGATAATGGTATTCTTTTTTCAGTACAGAAATACTGAATGTTCTCTGTACCGTCCATATGTGTGGTGCGTCACTCCAACGGCAAACCACATAAATCCTGTATGGGCCTGGGCCATTCCAACGGCAGGGTACCAACATTAATACAAGGAGACTGATTAAAATGGCTTTCAAAACTGACATTGAAATCGCACAGGAAACACAGATGCAGCCCATCACCGAGGTCGCCAAGACCGCCGGCGTTGACGAAAAGTATCTGGAACAGTACGGTAAGTACAAGGCAAAAGTTGACTACAATATTCTGAACGAAACTGACCGCAAGGATGGCAAGCTGATTCTGGTTACCGCCATCAACCCCACCCCCGCTGGTGAGGGCAAGACCACTACCACTGTCGGTCTGGCTGACGGTATGCGCAGAATGGGCAAGAATGTTCTGGTCGCTCTGCGTGAGCCCTCTCTGGGCCCCGTCTTTGGTGTCAAGGGCGGTGCAGCTGGCGGCGGTTACGCTCAGGTTGTTCCTATGGAAGATATCAATCTTCACTTCACCGGCGACTTCCACGCAATCGGCGCTGCCAACAACCTGCTGGCCGCTATGCTGGATAACCACATCTATCAGGGCAACGCTCTGAATATCGACCCCCGTCAGATCACCTGGCGCCGCTGTGTCGATATGAACGACCGTCAGCTGCGTAATGTCGTTGATGGCCTGGGCGGCAAGACCAACGGTATGCCCCGTGAAGACGGCTACGACATCACTGTCGCTTCCGAAATCATGGCTGTTCTGTGCCTGGCTTCCGACATCACCGATCTGAAGCTGCGCCTGTCCCGTCTGGTCGTTGCATATACCCGCGATGGCAAGCCTGTTACCGCAGGTGATCTGAATGCTCAGGGCGCTATGGCTGCTCTGCTGAAGGATGCTCTGAAGCCCAACCTGGTTCAGACTCTGGAGCACACCCCCGCATTCGTACATGGCGGACCTTTCGCTAACATCGCTCATGGCTGTAACTCTGTTACCGCTACCAAGATTGCTCTGAAGCTGTCTGACTACACCATTACCGAGGCTGGCTTCGGTGCTGACCTGGGCGCTGAAAAGTTCCTGGACATCAAGTGCCGTATGGCTAACCTGCATCCTTCCTGTGTCGTTCTGGTTGCTACCGCTCGTGCTCTGAAGTACAACGGCGGCGTGCCCAAGGCTGAGACCAGCAACGAGAATCTGGAAGCTCTGGAAAAGGGCCTGCCCAACCTGCTGCGTCATGTCGAGAACATCACCAAGGTTTACAAGCTGCCCTGCGTCGTAGCTATCAACCGCTTCCCCACCGATACCGAAGCTGAGCTGGCTCTGATCGAGCGTAAGTGCAAGGAGCTGGGTGTCAATGTTGCTCTGTCCGAAGTTTGGGGCAAGGGCGGCGAAGGCGGTCTGGCTCTGGCTGAGGAAGTTATTCGTCTGTGCGAAGAGCCCAACGATTTCACCTTTGCTTACGATGTCAACCTGCCCATCAAGGAGAAGATCGAAGCTATCGTCAAGAAGATTTACCATGGCGACGGCGTAAACTTCACCGCTAACGCTGAGAAGCAGATCAAGACTCTGACCGAGCTGGGCTACGATAAGATGCCTATCTGCATGGCTAAGACTCAGTATTCCTTCACCGATGACCAGACCAAGCTGGGTGCCCCCGAGGGCTTCACCATCACCGTGCGCAACATCAAGGTTTCCGCAGGTGCCGGCTTCCTGGTTGCTCTGACTGGCGAGATCATGACCATGCCTGGTCTGCCCAAGGTTCCCGCTGCCGAGCGCATCGATGTAGACGAGACCGGCAAGATCACTGGTCTGTTCTAATCCGCACTTTTCAAAGCACAGGCGGCCCCCGCCTGTGCTTTTTGCGGTAAGCACTTCAAATTTTCAGCCCATAGCCTGTGGTATCATCCGGCTTGGGCTTCACCTATTTTCTAAGGAGAGAGTTATAATATGGATATGACAATGGAATCCTGCCGTACCTTTGTTGAAGTACTGGCATCCAATGCTCCCGCTCCCGGCGGCGGCGGCGCTGCTGCTCTGGTTGGCGCACTGGGTACCGCTCTGGGCAACATGGTTGGCAGCCTGACCGTCGGCAAAAAGAAGTACGCCGAAGTAGAAGAAGAGATCATCGCTCTGAAGGCAAAGTGCGACGCACTGCAGAAAGAGCTGCTGGATCAGGTAGAGGCCGATGACAAGGGCTTTGTGCCCCTGGCAAAGGCTTACGGCATTCCCAAGGATGACCCCAACCGGGATCAGATCCTGGAAGAAGCCACCATTACCGCCTGCGCTGTCCCCATGCACATCATGGAGCTGTGCTGCCAGGCCATCGACTACATTGCCGTATTCGCTGCCAAGGGCTCCCGTCTGGCTGTTTCCGATGCCGGCTGCGGCGCTGTTTGCTGCAAGGCCGCTCTGCAGGCTGCATCTTTGAATGTTTTCATCAACACCAAGAGCCTGAAGAACCGGGATGTTGCCGAAGAGATGAATCGCAAGGCCAACCTGATGCTGAACAAGTACTGCGACATGGCTGACGATATCTTCAACGAAGTCCGCGCAAATTTTAACTGATTTACATATATAGGAGGAAAATCCAATGGCTAAGCTGTTGCTGGGCAAGGAAGTTACCGATGCCCTGAATGCAAATCTGAAGGAGCGCACCACCGCTCTTCGTGAAAAAGGCGTAACTCCCACTCTGGGAATCATTCGTGTAGGTGCTGACCCCTCTGACCTGTCCTACGAAAAGGGCGCTACCAAGCGTGCTGAGCTGGTTGGCGTTGATGTTGTAAAGTTCGAGCTGCCCGCCGATGCTTCCAAGGAGCTGGTGCTGGAGACCATCGATAAGGTCAACGCTGACAACAACATCCACGGCGTTCTGATGTTCCGTCCCCTGCCCAAGCACCTGAAGGCAGACCAGAACGAGATCTGCAACCGTCTGGATCCCAAGAAGGACGTTGACTGCATGACCCATATGTCCAATGCAGGCGTTTTTGAAGGCCTGAACGATCTGGGCTATGCTCCCTGTACTCCCGCTGCATGTATGGAAATCCTGGATTTCTACGGCATCGACTGCAAGGGTAAGTCCGCTGCCGTTATCGGCCGCAGCCTGGTTGTCGGCAAGCCCGCTGCCATGATGCTCATGGGCAAGAATGCTACCGTCACCACCTGCCACACCAAAACTCCCAATACTGCTGAAATCTGCCGCAACGCAGATATCATTGTCTCCTCTGCCGGCGTTCTGAACAGCCTGACCAAGGACTATGTCCGTCCCGGCCAGGTCGTGATCGATGTTTCCATCAACTGGGATGAAAACAAGATCAATTCCAAGGGCGGCAAGGGTGCCATTGCAGGCGACGCTGTGTTCGAAGAAGTTGAGCCTATCGTCGATGCAATCACTCCCGTTCCCGGCGGCGTTGGCAGTGTTACCACATCTGTTCTTATGAAGCATGTTGTTGAGGCTGCTGAAAAAATCTAAGCCATGATATAAACAAGGCGTTCAGCAGAATGACATTTCCGCTGAACGCCTTTTCTTCATTTTAGGGGGAATTTTTATGAAGTCCGTGAACAAACTCTCTAATAATCAGTTTTTAAGATTATTTTTCACCTGTATTTCCTTCTGTTTTCTGATCGCCGCTGTATTGATGCCCGATAGAAGCAGCATGCTCACGGGACTATGGCAGATCATGTCTCAGCCATCCAAAGTCGCCACAAACTATTTCGCTGTCGGCGGTTACGCAGCCACCTTTCTGAATTCCGGACTGGTGTCCTTGCTGTGTGTAGGACTGTTCTGTCTGCCTAAATCCGAGCCCAACCAGAAATCCATTCTGGCATTTCTGCTGGTCATCGGCTTCACCGGCTGGGGTATCAATCTGCTGAACATTCTGCCCAGCATCATCGGTGTTTTCCTCTACTGCCTGATCAAGCACGAAGCGCCCGGCAAGCAGGTCAACGCCATGTTCTTCTCTACCGGCGCTGCGCCCATCATTACGGATCTGTTCATCCGTTATCCCTATCAGGAAGTCGTCGGCTTCACCTGGTACGGTATTCTGCTGGGCAGCATCGTCGGCCTGCTGATTGGTCTATGTATGCCTGCGGGCATCGCCCATTCCGGCAAGGTCCATAAGGATTATGACCTTTATTCTGCTGCACTTCCTCTGGGCCTGATTTCCTTCATGCTCCAGGCGGTGTTCTACAACGCTCTGGGTCTGGCGATCCCTCAGGTGCCCGATCCTGCCACGCTGCAGGTGGCATCTCCCGTGATTGTCAACTCCTTCTGTCTGATCGTGTTCGTGGCAGCAATCCTCTGCGGCCGCTTCCTGTGGAAGTGCTCCTGGAAGCAGTACTGGACATTGATGACCGCTGAAAACTACCAGGCGGATTATCTCAAGCTCTATGGCCCCGGCCCGCTGCTGATCAACATGGGTCTGCTGGGCTCCTGCATTCTGCTGTACTACAACCTGATCGGTATTCCCATGAACGGCATCACCTTCGGCTGTATCTTCTGCGTAGTTTCCTGCTGCGGCTGCGGCAGCAATCCCCTGACGGTCCTGCCCATCATGCTGGGTTATGTAGCAGCATCCTTTGGTATGGGTGCCATTTCCCAGGCTCTGGGCGGCAACTACCAGAACATCCTCTACGCACAGCCCATCGCCGTGGGCCTGTGTTTTGCAACAGGTCTTTCCCCTGTTTCCGGCAGATACGGTCTGCTGGCCGGCATGATCGCCGCAGCGCTTCATCTGTGCATGGTTACGGTTCTTCCCTCTCTGCATGGCGGTTTCTGCCTGTACAACGGTGGTTTTACCGCAGCGCTTGTGTGTCTGATGATCGTTCCTCAGCTGGAGCGTTTCTGCAAAACCAGAACCGAACGCAAGGCATTGCGTGCAGTGCGCTGACACTTTCTGACTTTTAACAAACAAAAGCCCCACATTTTTCAGAATGCGGGGCTTTTGTTCAGCCTTGACAGATATGCTATAATACTAAGGTCATGGGATTTTTGATAAATAAAATGTTGGTGTTTTTCTGATAAATCGGGAAAACTGGTCTTAGTGACCCATATGCGATATTCTTGACAATCCTATGATATTTGATATACTTATATCGAACCAAAAAATGACAAAATATATGATATTCACCAGAAAGAAGGAGAAATTATGGCTCAGGAATTAAAGCCCAATGAGGGTAAGCAGGGTGTAACAACCATTGACGGTGTTTCTTACCAGCGTCTGCCCATCAAGACCCATCTGGTCACTCTGGAAGATGATATTGTTGCTGTTGCCGACCAGTATGGCACCCCCGTCCTCACCGAGCCCGACGATATTCTGTTCATCTCAGAAAAGTGCGTCGCCTGCACTCAGCCCGGCCGCGCCATCCCCCTGGAGGACATTAAGCCCAGAAAGCTGGCTGTATGGCTCAGCGGTCATGTCACCAAGACTCCCCACGGCATCGGTTTGGGTATGCCCGAAACCATGGAATGTGCTCTGGTCGAGTGCGGTGTTTTGAAGATTCTGTTTGCTGCAGTAGTCTCCGTAATCGGCAAGAAGATCTTCCACAAGAAGGGCTGGTTCTATCAGGTCGCAGGCTACAAGGCTCGCTCTATCGACGGCCCCTGCCACAACACCATCCCTCCCTACAACCACTATGTTGTTCTCGGACCTCTGAACCCCGAGCAGGTTGCAAAGGACATTGCTGCCAAGATCGGCCACAGAGCAATGATCGTTGACATCAACGATCTGGAGGGTCAGATCCTGGGCGTCAGCGATCCCAGCATGGACAAAAACCTCTTTGCTCGTGTACTGAAGGACAACCCTCTGGGTCAGGACGATCAGCAGACTCCTATGGGCGTCATCCGCATCGTAAAATAAAGCATACGCATTTACCGCCGGTTTCAAAACCGGCGGTTTTTTTACCCTCTGTTGCCGGGTAACAGAGGAATTATGATGACTTTCTAAACATAATCTTAAATATTCTTAATGTTGCTTTCAATGGATATCTTTTTATCAAAAGACCGATTATAATGGGGTTACACCCACAAAACAAGGAGGATACTGCCATGAAAGAACAAACTGATGGATACCAGCTATGGGTCAATTGGGACCATTCCGTAGTATCCTTCCATCCGGTAAACGGATACGATGTTGTCAGCTTCCAATCTCAGGTCAACTATCAGGCAAACCTGAGGATCCTGCTTCAATCCGGATTTCGTTTTCAGTGAGGGATTGCTATGAAAATAAAAGTTGTTGCATTATTGCTGGTCCTTGCTGTGGTTGCCCTCAGCGGATGCTCCATTGCTGCGACCGGATTGGAAACCACAGTTCCAGACAGCCCAAATACTCCGGCTCCCGGAAAAATGGTTGAGCACATCGACATCACTTTTCAGCCGGATAACCCCACTTACACCCGGCATTACAGCTCTGAAGCCAATGTTCGGGACTTTTTGATTCTGCTTCGCAGTCTTCAAACAAACGAATATCCGGATCAGCAGCCAAATATGTTGGATGGTCAGAGCTATTTCGTGATCAGCCTTACATACGCAAATGAAATGACACAGCACTACCATTTGATGGGCCACCGCTATTTGCGTACTGACAACGGACAATGGCGTGAAATCGGCACCGATAATGCCAAAAAGTTTGTACAGTTTCTTGAGGAGCACCCAAACGATGTCAACCTCAACCACATTCGAACCATATCGGAGCAGAAAACTGCAATGGATGAATTAAACTAAATTAAGACCGGCTGCAGCTGCAGCCGGTCTTGTTTTTACAAAAGTTTTTCTGTCCAGTCCTTTTCCCGGAAGCCAACCAGAACCTGATGCTCACACACAAGAATCGGTCGCTTCACAAGCATCCCATCCGTAGCCAGCAGCTTCAGCTGTTCCTCTTCAGTCATGGATGCCAGCTTATCCTTTAATCCCAAAGATTTATATACCAGACCGCTGGTATTAAAGAACCGCTTCAGAGGCAGTCCGCTGGCCGACACACACTGTTTGAGTTCTTCATAGGTGGGATTCATCTCCTTGATGTTGCGGTCGTCGTAGGCAAAACCGTGCTCATCCAGCCACTTCTTGGCCTTCTGGCAGGTGCTGCAGGGCGGATATTGCAAAAATAGCATAGCTGCATTCCTCCTTTTTTCACACATTTTATCACAGACAAACATCATTTGACAACACCCGTTTCGTCATCTCCGTTTTCTGCCCTGCAGTGCCATTTTCGATTTGTTTTTTTCACATTTCAGCTCTTATATTTATTTTCTTTTTGGGGTGAAAAATTTCAAAGATACATTAGGTAGAAATTTTCGCAAAAAATCTCAAATTCTGGCAATACGATTGTGAACAATACACAAAATAGTTTGCGATTTTGATACATAGTTGACTTTTTAGCGCAAAATTGATATTCTTATATAGAAAAGAGATTGTTGTGTTTTATCGCCTATTCCTTTTATATTCCTGTAAAAATTTTGCAGATATAGCCCAAAATCTCGTAAGATCCGGGATAACGCCTCACCTGATACTGGTGGTTTGGCGCTCCTGAGTGAAAGAAGGAAAAATCATGGGATTTTTTAGCAAACTGTTCAGCAAACCCCTGGATCAGCTGTGTGCTCCAATTGCCGGCGAGGCAGTTCCCGTTTCAGTTGTTCCTGACCCCACCTTTTCTGAAGGTATGCTGGGTGATGGCATCGCCATTAACCCCACCGACGGCAAGGTCTGCGCTCCCTGCGATGCCACTGTGGATATGATGTTCACCACCGGTCACGCTGTGAGCCTGGTTGCCGATTGCGGTGCCGAAATTCTGATTCATGTTGGCCTGGAGACCGTAAGCCTGGAAGGCAAGTATTTCACCGTACACGCTAAGAACGGCGACAAGGTCAAGAAAGGTCAGCTGTTGATTGATGTTGATCTGGAAGCTGTTAAGGCTGCCGGTTTCAATACCATTACCCCTATGCTGGTCTGCAACAGCTCTGAGTATTCTACTTTCAAAACTCACACCGGTAAGAATGTCACCACTGCAGATACGGTGATCGAGCTGGCTAAGTGAGGCGCAGGAGAGTAAAATGAAGCAAGGACAAGGTTTACCCGTATTCCCCGGCGTGGCTATCGGCCCCGCCGTTGTTTACCGTAAGAGCGAGCGTATTCAGCCGGTTTCCTGCGGTAACCCCGAAATCGAACAAAAGAAATTTGACGACGCGCGTGAAACCGCTCGCCAGCAGCTTCAAAATCTGTATGATAAAGCTGTCGCAGAACTGGGTGAAGAAAAGGGCGCTATCATCGAAGTTCAGATGCTGATGCTTGATGATCTGGACTACCTGGAGGCCGTTGCTGCTTCCATCTCCGATGGTGCCGCTGCCGCTACCGCCGCACTGGATTGCGGTGAGGAGTTCGCCCAGGTTTTTGCTGCACTGGATGATGAATATATGAAGGCCCGCTCCGCTGATATTAGAGACCTGTCCCAGAGAATTTATGACATTCTCTGCGGCAACACCGGTTTCCAGCTGCCTGAGGGCAGCTTTTTGCTGGTTGCGGAAGATCTGGCTCCCAGTGAGACCATCCAGCTCCCCCGTGAGCGTATTCTGGCCTTTATCACCCGTCAGGGCTCTTCTTCCAGCCATACCGCCATTCTGGCCCGTACACTGAACATTCCTTCTCTGGTTCAGTCTGATATCGCTCTTGATGATGCAGAAAACTGCACCGTTCTGGCAGTTGACGGCTTTACCGGCAAGTGGTATGCCGATCCCGATGAGCAGACCATGGCTATGCTGAAGGCCAAGCAGGCCGAGGCTGCTGCTGACCGTGCTGCTCTGGAAGCCTACCGTGGCAAGGAGAGCATCACTAAGTCCGGTAAAAAGGTTCTTCTGTGCGCCAACATCGGCTGCCCCGAAGATGCCGAGGCTGCTGTTGCCGCCGATGCTGAAGGCGTTGGTCTGATGCGCAGCGAGTTCCTGTACCTGGGCCGTGACACTCTGCCCACCGAGGACGAGCTCTTTGAAGCATACAAGAAGGTTGCTCAGATCATGGGCGATCGCCCTGTTGTGATCCGTACTCTGGATATCGGTGCTGACAAGCAGGTATCCTACATGGGTCTGGAGCATGAGGAAAATCCCGCTCTGGGTCTGCGCGGTCTGCGTATCTGCCTGACTCGCGAGGAGATCTTCCGTCCCCAGCTGCGTGCTATTTACCGCGCCAGCGCATTCGGCAACCTGAGCATCATGTTCCCCATGGTCGCATCCGTCTGGGAGCTGAAGAAGGCAAAGGCACTGTGTGCTGAAATCCAGCAGGAGCTGATCCGTGAGGGTGTTCCTGCCAAGGAAGTCCCCATCGGCGTGATGGTGGAAACTCCCGCTGCTGCTGTGCTTGCTCATGAGCTTGCCAAGGAAGCTGCATTCTTCAGTGTCGGTACAAACGACTTGACTCAGTACACTCTGGCTGTTGACCGTCAGAATGCAAAACTGGGTGAGTTCTATGATCCGTACCATCCTGCACTGATGGCACTGCTTGCTCATATTGCCAAGTCTGCAAACGAAGCCGGTATCTGGGCCGGTATCTGCGGTGAGCTGGGTGCTGATCCCAAGCTGACCGAAACCTTTGTTAAAATGGGCTATACCGAGCTCAGCATGGCTCCCGGTCGTATTCTGGGAACCCGCAAGCTCGTATGCGAAAGTGAGGTATAAATTATGAAGGAATTTACACATGTGATCAATGACCCCATGGGTCTGCACGCTCGTCCTGCCGGTATGCTGGTTAAGGCTGTTTCCGGTTACGCAAGCTCCATCACTCTGACTGCTCCCACCGGCAAGGCTGATGCAAAGCGTCTGATGGCTGTTATGCGTCTGGCTGCAAAGCAGGGCATGGAACTGACCGTTACCTGCGAAGGTGCCGACGAAGAAAAGGCAGCTACTGAGCTGAAGGCTTTCCTGGAAGCCAACCTGTAAATCCCCGCGGCCAACATCCGTTGGCCCACAGTCTTTTGGGATTCACCATCCCACAACTGAATATGGCCACAACGACCGCTGTGGGCCGGCGGTCTTGTATAAACGGCAAAGAGAATTAAGGAGGAAAAACTCTAATGATGAGATATCTTCAGAAGCTCGGTAAGGCTCTGTTCCTTCCCGTAGCAATTCTGCCCATCTGCGGCATTTTGATGGGTCTGGGTTACGCAATGGCACCTGGTGTCATGGGCGTTCCCGATGCACCTACCAGTGGTGCAATGTACGTAATTGGCTTTTTCCTGATCAAGGCTGGCGGCGCTTTGATCGACAACATGGCTCTGCTGTTTGCTATCGGCGTTGCTGTCGGCCTGGCTGTTGACGGCGATGGCACTGCTGGTCTGGCTGGTCTGGTCTCCTGGCTGATGATCACCACCCTGCTGAGCACTCCTGTTGTTTCTACCATCGCTCCCAAGATGTTCCAGTGGGCCGAGGACGGCGCTCTGGTTAACACCGCTACGAAGGTTGCATTCGACAAGATTCAGAACCCCTTCATCGGCATCCTGACCGGTATTATCGGTGCTGTCTGCTACAACAAGTTCAAAGAGACCAAGCTGCCTGACGTGCTGGCATTCTTCGCCGGCAAGCGTTCCGTCGCTATTGTCACCAGCGTGTTCTCCATCATTGTTGCAGCTATCCTGCTGTTCGTTTGGCCTATCGTCTTCGGCGGCCTGGTTTGGGTCGGCAACGCCATCAAGGGCATGGGTGTCCTGGGTGTTGGTCTGTACGCTTTCCTGAACCGTCTGCTGATCCCCACCGGCCTGCATCACGCTCTGAACAACGTGTTCTGGTTTGACACCATCGGCATGGGCGACCTGCAGGCTTACTGGCAGGGCGTAACCGAGGGCGGCGTCATGGCTAACGGCAACCCCGTTAACTGGTCCGTCGGTATGTACATGGCAGGCTTCTTCCCCTGCATGATGTTCGGTATCCCCGGCGCAGCTCTGGCTATGATTCAGACTGCAAAGACCAAGAAGCGCAAGGCTACCATCGGTATCGTTGGTTCCGCTGCTGTGTGTGCATTCCTCTGCGGCGTTACTGAGCCCTTCGAGTTTGCATTCATGTTCCTGGCATTCCCCCTGTATGTTGTGTACGCTCTGCTGTACGCTATCTTCGCAACCATCACCGTCGCTCTGGGCTACCGCGCTGGCTTCTGCTTCTCCGCTGGCCTGACCGACGCATTCTTCTCTTCCTTCCTGCCCGCAGCTAACAAGAGCTGGCTGCTGATCCCCATGGGTATCGCAGCATTCGTTGTCTTCTACCTGGTATTCCTGTTCGCTATCAAGAAGTGGAATCTGAAGACCCCCGGCCGTGAGGACGATCAGGATGGCGAGCTGAAGATTGAGCTGGCTAACGATGACTACACCGCAATGGCTGAGATCATCATGGAAGGTCTGGGCGGCAAGGACAATGTGGTCTCCATCGATCACTGCATCACCCGTCTGAGACTGGAAGTTAAGGATCGCCTGCTGGTTGACGAGAAGAAGATCAAGTCTTCCGGCGCTGCTGGCGTCATCCGTCCGGGTAAGACCTCTGTTCAGGTCATCATCGGACCCAAGGTCCAGTTTGTCTTCGAAGAGTTCAAGAAGCTGGCTAACAAGTAATACATACTTACAAAAATCCCATGGCCCACATGGACAGACAGTCCCCCGGAGCGTATGCTCCGGGGGACTTATGTTTTATAGGCACTGCGTTTTGATAACGCACTTTTGATTGATGCAGGAACTTCTCTTCTCCCCTGCTGCTTCGCAAATCGCACATTCTACGCCTGCGCATTCCGATAATATAATTCCCCTCTGCAAGGAGCAGACAGGCTGTCAGTGCCCCTGAACAGCAGTTTTCCTCATTCAGATATGCACACACCTTCCCCCGCCTGCACTGCATCGGCAGCGCTCTGCCTGGAGCTGCGAACCGGAATGATACAATCTCCCCGTCAGAGGAAAGCGCATTGGAATAACAATAAAGCTCACGCCGGGCAGGGTTTGCCCGGCGTGAGCTCTTTCTATATCAGATTAATTTTTATCCTCTTTGAAGCCGTACTGCGCACGGTACTTGTGGAAGCGCTCAGAATACTGCACGCTTTCGTCCAGAGCACCGGACTTCAGTGCATTCAGATACTCATGAGCCTCCAGCTTGCCTTCTGCGACCTGCAGCATCTCGACTGCAATGTTGGAGCAGTGGTCCGCAATCCCCTCATAGGAGGTCAGCAGATCCTCCAGAACGAATCCGTATTCCATGGTGCAGGTGCCTTCACGCAATCTGCGCACATGACGGGACTTCACTTCCTTCACCAGTGTATCCACAACCTGTTCCAGAGGCTCCACCTTCATGGCCTGTTCCAGATCGTTGCTGTCAAAAGCAGTCACCGTCCGCTGTACCACAGCCTGAACCGCCTTTTCAAGAACATCCAGTTCTTTGCGGGCATCTTCGGAAAAATGCATCTTCTTTTTGGAGATTTCCTCACCGGCCTTGGCAATGGCAACGGCATGGTCTGCAATACGCTCGAAATCGCTGATGGTATACAGCAGAGTGTTCACCACCCGGTTGTCCTGAACCGGCAGATTGGTACCGGTCAGATTCACCAGATAGCTTCCCAGTGCGTCTTCATACTGATCTGTCAGACCTTCCAACTGGTGGACACGATCCATGACCTTGGGCTGATAGTCTCTTGTCAGATCAAATGCTTTCTCTGTAGCTTCGGCTGCGGAGTCTGCCATCTGAACGGCAATTTCCTTTGCACGTTGAACGGCGACGGCGGGTGTTGCCAGCAGTCGTGTATCCAGAAGCTCGGTCTTCTCGGGCTTTTCATTATCCCGGACGGACATGATGGCCAACTTTTCCAGAATGCTGTGCATCGGCAGCATCACCGCAGTGGTGAGCAGGTTGAATCCGGTATGAATCAGGGCAATGTCAAACTCGTTCACAGCCGTTCCCAGGAATGTCCACGGGATGAACAGGCCGATTCCGTAAAACAGTGCCGCAAAAATCGCCACACCAATCATATTGAAGTACAGATGTACCATTGCGGTACGCCGTGCGTTGCGGGTAGCACCCACTGTGGAGATCAGCGCCGTCACGCAGGTACCGATGTTCTGTCCCAGAATAATCGGAAGTGCCACACCTCCTGTAACCACACCCGTAGAACACAGACTCTGCAGAATACCGACGGATGCAGAAGAAGACTGGATCACAGCCGTCAGAATAGCGCCCACAGCGATGCCAACCAGCGGGTTGGAGAAGGACACCATCATGTTGGCAAACCAAGCCTCATCCTTCAGGAATTTCATGGACTCGCTCATCAGATCCATACCGGTCATCAGTGCCATGAAGCCCAGCAGAATGGTGCCGATGCCCTGTTTCTTCTCGGACTTGGTGAACATATACAGGATGATGCCGATCACGCCCAGAAGCGGTGCCAGTGTAGTGGGCTTGAACAGCTGAATGATGAAGCTGTCGCCTTCCAGCGCGCTCAGGGAAAGGATCCAGGAAGTGACTGTGGTACCGACATTGGCACCCATAATCACGCCTACAGCCTGCTTCAGTGTCATAATGCCGGAGTTTACAAAGCCGACTACCATAACGGTGGTAGCTGAAGAGGACTGGATTACCGCCGTAACCGCCAGACCCAGCAGGAATCCGCGAAATACCGTGGAACTCATTTTCGCCAGAATGGTCTGCAGCTTGCCGCCGGCCTGGCGCTCCAGGGATTTACCCATAATATCCATGCCGAACAGGAACAGCGCAAGCCCGCCCAGCAACGAAATCATTTTCAGAATATACATTGTCATCTTTTTTTACCTATCTTTCAAGTATTTTATTATAGACCTTCGATTACAGATTGATTATAAAATGCTGAATTTGCAAAGTCCATTTAGGATATGAAAGACTTATGTAAAATCTGTGTAAAGTGAGATAAACAATGAATTATAAAAATAGAGCCACGGATTCTGGTGTGTTCCATAGGCGCATCTTCTGAATCCCTATTTCATTGAAGATGAATCCTCCTTTTTGAGATCCCTCAAAGTGAGTGTGGGCTTCTGCCTGCTGATTTTGCCGGATTTCCGGCGGTGCCAAATCTGACAAAGTTGGACAGGCGCTCTGCTTGCACCTCCAAAAGCGAGGGAAAACACCGCAAAGTGAAGCTGCCCAGCGAATCAAAAAGTTCGATGAGCAGCTTCTTTTTTATTCATATTTTTTTCCGACAATGTACATAGGAATGAATAGTCCACCCAGCATCATAACCAGCATGACCACATTCTCGGAAGCATACCACAGTTCCGGGACGAGCTGCCCAAAAACGATAGACAAAAGCGGGAAAGCTACCATATTTGCAATCATAGCCAATCGACCGGTTTTGACGATATGCAGCCAGTTGCTGTTATTGAAATGCAGACCGGGAATATTCATTCGGATAACCCCATCATGGACACCTGAAATTTTGTTTTGGTCATAATAGGCGGGCAGCTTCAGCTGTACGAAGAAACAGAAATAGGCGCCAAACAGTGTAGTAAGTACTGCGTTGGTCACAACAGCTTCAGTCAGATGGCCTCTCTGCCAGAGCAGAAACAGAAATACCGCATCTGCCAAACAGGCAAATACAAACGCAGCACCCCAAAAGCTTTTTTCCTGCCACGCTCGCGCAGGAGCAGCTTCGGTGTAGGTAATGACTGTTTTTACGATATTCTCAACCTTTTCAGGCGGCATGGCCTGCTTTTCCATGCGTTCCCCGGTGAGCAACTCCGTTACTGTGACGCCAAGAATATCCGCAAGAGGAATCAGCAGCGCTGTATCGGGAATGGTTGTTCCCGTTTCCCATTTGCTGACTGCTTTATCTGAAATCAGGAGTTGTTCTGCCAGCTCCTTCTGTGTATACCCCTTTTCCTTACGGAGCCGGGCCACAAACGCTCCGAATTTTGCTTTATCAAGTTCGTACATTTCTTCGCCTCCTGTCCACATTATAGTTTTCAGGCATTACTTTGGCAACCGCCTGTTAAGAGAGTTGACAGTTTGATCGGTAGTTCTACAGGAGAATAGCGGAAAAGGATGGTTAAACACATTATTTTGCAGCAGAGGTCATTCCTATGAAAGCCATCTATATCATCCTCACCATAAAAAGGAGCCCGACCACCACATTGGGATGGTCGGGCTCCTTTTCCGCATCGGACTTACCTCCGGTTCACTTTGTGTTCCTATGGAAGTTCGTCCTTTTCCGCAGTTCCTTGTGTTTATGGGAAAATAACGGTAATGGTTGTTCCTTCGCCCGGAGTGCTCTGCAGCTCCAGCTTTGCATTGTGGTACTGTGCTGCGTGCTTTACAATGGACAGCCCCAATCCCGTGCCGCCGGACTGCCTTGAGTGACTCTTATCCACCCGGTAGAACCGTTCAAACACCCTTTCCTGGTGCTCATAGGGGATGCCTATGCCCGTATCCGAAACTGAAAGGATCCGTTTTCCGTTCTGCTGGGAAATCCGGACGGTCACGCTGCCGCCGGAGACATTGTACTTCACTGCATTTTCACACAGGTTATACACCATTTCGTGGAGCAGTCTGCGGACACCGTTCACACAGCAGCCGGTACCCTCTACCTGTAGCGTGACCTGTTTGTCATGTGCAATCGGCTGTAATGTCTCTGCCACTTCTTTTGCGATGTCCAGCAGGTCCACATCTTCCTGAGGCATGGGGATGCCTTCATCCAGCTGGGACAGGCGGATGATATCCTCGATCAGATTCACCAGCCGGGAAGCTTCTTTTCGGATACGGCTGACAAAGCGGGTGGTATCCTCCGGCTTCACCAGACCGTTTTCCAGAAGCTCTGCACTTCCAATGATGGACTGCAGCGGGGTCTTCAGCTCGTGAGATACATTTGCAGAAAACTCCCGGCGGGTCTGCTCCGCCGAATACTGAGCTGTAATATCAAACGCCAGAATAACCGCGCCCATGATACTGCCCTGAGATTCGATTCGGCTCAGATCCAGCTGATACTCCCGGTTGTTGCGTGCCACCCGAATCTGGCTGTAGCCGTTGGAAAACACCTGCTGCACCGCAGTCCGGACATCCGGATTTCGATCCACCGTGAGGAAATCCTGGCCGATGCAGAAATCCGTCGCACCGAACAGCTGCTTTGCCGCCGGGTTGATGCTGAGCACCACGCCCTTCTTGTCAAGGAGCACCAGACCCTCGTTCATGTTGGAGGTGATCTGCTCAAATTCATCGGTTTTATACTTGAGCTTGCGCATCTGATTGGAAATCTGCTGATGCTGCTGCTTGATGCGTCTCAGCAACGGGGTGATCTCTTCGTAGACTTCGTTGTCGGAAGGATTCTCCAGGTCCAGTTCGTTCAGAGGCTTCACGATTCGTTTTGCCATACGAATGGACAGGAATGCCGACAGCGCCACCGCAATCAGCACCACAACACCAACGGGCTGCAGCATCCCCCACATGACCACTCCCGAAGTAGCTCTGCTGACCGACACACGCAGAACGCTCCCGTCGGAAAGCTCCATGGCTTCGTAGCAGGTCTTCTGGGTCAGAGTCATGGAATAACGCACGCTGCTGCCGTCGCCGTCCGTCAGCGCCTCCCGAATCTCCTCCCGGTCAGCGTGATTTTCCATGGTGTGGGCATCAACCTTATTATCATACAACACCGTACCATCGTGATTGATCCAAGTGATCCTGAGCCGGTCTGAATCAACATACTCCAGATAGTCCAGTCCATTCAGCTCCGTTCCAACGGCCGCCAGCATCAGTTCGTTTTTCATCTGTTTCATCTGAAGTGCGTCAAAGTAGTCATACAGCACCCCCACAACGAACGCCAGACTGCACAGCATAACCACCGCTGCCACAAACATGGTGGAGCGAAAGATTTTACCTGTCATGCTTGGCCTCCAGCCGGTATCCCACATTGCGTACCGTCTCGATCAGCTGCCCATAGCTGCCCAGCTTCTGGCGCAGAGTCCGGATGTGCATATCCACAGTGCGGGTCTCTCCCAGATAATCAGCTTCCCACACATCACTCAGCAGCTGCTCTCTGGTAAAGGCAACCCCCGGACGGGAAAGGAACAGACGGAGCAATTCAAACTCCTTATAGGTTAACATAATTCGTTCCCCGTCAATGCTGACCGTGTGTTCGTCCAGATTCATCACCAGTCCGTCCAGCTTCAGCTGGTTCTCTGAGCGTCTGGGCTTGCAGCGTCTGAGCACCGCCTTGACCCGGGAGACCATCTCCATCATGCCAAAGGGCTTTACCAAATAGTCGTCCGCACCCAGATCCAGGCTCTGAATCTTGTCATATTCACTGCCCTTGGCGGTAGCCATAATCACGGGAATCTCGCAAAGAGCGGGGTCTTTTTTCATTCTGGACAGCAGCTCGATTCCGTCCAGACCGGGTAACATCACATCTAAAAGCACCAGCTCGGGAACCTCTGTCTGTATTGCCTTCCAGAATTCATCACCGGTTTCAAAGCCTTTTGCTTCAAAGCCTGTGCTCTGCAGAGCGTACACCTCGATATCCCGAATACTGGGGTCATCTTCTACACACCAAATCATACCTGTGCCTCCTTGTGTCTAGCGCTGAATTTAGTGTACTCGGTTTTGAGGCGTATTGCAAGATTCACAATTATACGAAAAAGGACGAGACTTGCGTCTCGCCCTTTATTCTTATTTCATAAGTTTGCAAACCAATCTGGTGTATTCCACCGGATCTTCCAGTGTCAGATCCGCCATCAGCTCAGCCTGAGCATACAGAAGCTTTGCGTAATCCTCTGCCTTTTCAGGATCGGATGCAAGAGCCTCCTGCATAGCCTTGACAGCTTCATGCTCCGGGTTCAGCTCCAGGATCCGGCCTACGGCATAGGCAAATTCCGGATTGGTACGCTTCATGTATTTCTCCATCTCAAAGCTCATGCCGGCCTCGGGGCTCAGAGAAACGGGGTGGCTGCCCAGATTGTCAGACAGCTTCACTTCCTTGACCTTGCCATCGAGCTTCTCAGAAACGAAGGTCAGCAGGCCCTTCATCTCTTCGGTCTTTTCGGCAGCCTTTGCCTTTTCCTCTTCGCTCTGCAGTCCCAGATCATCGGACAGTGCATTGCAGAAGGACTTTTCTGAATAGGTCACCAGAGTCTGAGGCACAAACTCGTCCACATCCTCGTTGAACAGCAGCACATCATAGCCCTTTGCCAGCAGAGTCTCGACCTGAGGCAGCTTTGCAAGACGCTCGGTGCTTTCGCCGGGAGCGTAGTAGATCTTCTCCTGGCCCTCTGCCATGGCATCCACATATTCCTTCAGGCTGATGAGCTTGTTCTCCTTGGCAGACCAGAACAGCAGCAGATCCTGGCAGCTGTCCTTGTGTGCGCCGTAATCAGAAACGGTACCGTACTTCAGCTGACGACCGAAGACACCGTAGAACTTCTCGTAGTTCTCACGGTCATTTTCCTGCATGGAAGTCAGCTCGGACTTGATCTTCTTTTCCAGATTCCGGGCAATGATTGCCAGCTGGCGGTTGTGCTGCAGCATCTCACGGCTGATGTTCAGGGACAGATCCTGGCTGTCCACAACGCCGCGGACAAAACGGAAGTAATCAGGCAGCAGATCTTCGCAGTTGTCCATGATCATGACACCGGAAGAATACAGCTGCAGACCACCCTTGTAATCCTTGGTGTAGAAATCAAAGGGAGCCTTTGCAGGCACATACATCAGAGCCTTGTAGCTCACTGCGCCCTCAGCATTCACATGAATGGTGCGCAGAGGCTTGTTGTAGTCGTAGAACTTCTCACGGTAGAAGCTCTCATACTCTTCGTCGGTGACATCCTTCTTATTTCTCTGCCAGATGGGAACCATGGAGTTCAGGGTGTCCATCTCCATGTAGGATTCATACTCAGGAGCATCCTCCGGGCAGCCTTCCTTCTTGCGGGACTTGGAAACCTCCATGCGGATGGGGTAACGAATATAGTCAGAATACTTGCGGATCAGAGAGCGAATCTGGTACTCTTCCAGGAATTCAGAGTACTTTTCTTCCTCGGTGTCCTCTTTCAGAGTCATAATCACATCGGTACCGGCCATATCGCGGGTTGTTTCCTCAATGGTATAGCCCTCAGCGCCGTCGGAAGTCCACTTCCAGGCCTTGTCTTCGCCATACTTCTTGGTAACAACAGTGATGGTGCTTGCCACCATGAATGCGGCGTAGAAGCCGACACCGAACTGACCGATGATGTCGATGTCCTCATTCTTCTCCATATTCTGCTTAAAATTCAAAGAACCGGACTTGCAGATGGTACCCAGATTCTCTTCCAGGTCTTCCCTGCTCATGCCGATGCCGTTATCAGAAACCGTCAGAACTCGATGCTCTTGGTCACGGGTAATGGTAATTGCAAAATCATCCCGATTCAGGCCCACCTTCTCGTCAGTCAGTGCAGTGTATGCCAGCTTGTCAATGGCATCGGATGCATTGGAAATGATCTCTCTCAGGAAAATCTCCTGGTGGGTATAAATGGAATTGATCATCAAATCCAGCAGTCGCTTGGACTCTGCTTTAAATTGCTGTTTTTCCATAGTGCTTATCTCCGCTTCCTTTCAAAATTAGCACTCTTTTGTATCGAGTGCTAAAATTATATCATATCCAAAAGAAATTGCAACCCCCTTGTAAAAAGTTCTTTGATTATTCACAATTCTATGGTATATTTATGATGTATAGCTATGTTCCGATTATTTTCGGTTCAATTATGTAAGAACGACATTTGTTTGATGTAAGGAGTATGAAATGATCACTGTCAGCAATTTAGGTATGCAGTTTGGCGGCCAGTGGCTGTTCCAGCATGTAGATCTGCAGTTCCTCCCCGGCAACTGTTATGGCATCATCGGTGCCAACGGCGCAGGCAAGTCTACCTTCCTGCGAATCCTCTACGGCGAGCTGGATTCCACTACCGGTTCCATCACCGTGGCTCCCAATCAGCGTGTTTCCGTCCTGAAGCAGAACCAGAATGCTTACGATGAATTCAGCATCATGGACACCGTCATCATGGGCAATCAGCACCTGTATGATGTGATGAAGGAAAAGGACGCCATTTACGAAAAGCCCGATTTTACCGACGAAGACGGCCTGCGTGCCGCCGATCTGGAAGCAGAATTTGCAGAGCTGGGCGGCTGGGAAGCAGAAAGCGATGCATCCCGCATCCTGCAGGGTCTGGGCGTTCCCACTGAAAACCACTACGACATCATGGGTGACACCGATCCCCGACTGAAGGTTAAGGTCCTGCTGGCTCAGGCACTGTTCGGCAACCCCGACATCGTTATGCTTGACGAGCCCACCAACAACCTGGATATCGAATCCATCAACTGGCTGGAAGACTTCCTGCTGGACTTCCCCGGCATGGTCATCGCCGTCAGCCACGACCGCCACTTCCTCAACACCGTCTGCACCCATACCGTTGATATCGACTACGGCAAGATCAAGATGTATGTGGGCAACTATGACTTCTGGTATGAATCCTCTCAGATGGTTCAGGCCATGCTGCGCAACAAGAACAAGCGCAACCAGGAAAAGATCGAAGAACTGCAGCTGTTCATTCAGCGCTTCTCCGCAAACAAGGCAAAGGCCAAGCAGGCTACCGCCCGCCGGAAGCTGCTGGACAAGCTGACTGTTGAAGAGATGCCCTGCTCCTCCCGCCGTTATCCCTTCGTGGGCTTCACCCCCGAGCGTGAGCTGGGCAAAGATGTTCTGACCGTTAAGGATGTATCCGTCACCGTCGACGGCGAAAAGCTGCTGGATAAGGTTTACTTCTCCGTAAACCGTACCGACAAGATCGCATTTGTCGGTGAAAACGAGCTGGCACAGACCGCTCTGTTCCAGATCCTCATGGGCGAGCTGGAGCCTGATGAAGGCTCTATCAAGTGGGGTGTCTCCACTTCCCGCAGCTACCTGCCCAAGGACAACACCCCCTATTTCGAGGGAAACAAGAGCGAGCTGGTCGACTGGCTGAGAGAATACTCCGCCAAGAAGGACGATGTGTACCTGCGTGGCTTCCTGGGCCGTATGCTGTTCTCCGGCGAAGATGTATTTAAGAGCGTGGATGTGCTGTCCGGTGGCGAGAAGGTTCGCTGTATGCTCTCCAAGATGATGCTGTCCGGCGCCAATGTGGTGCTGCTGGACCAGCCTACCAACCATCTGGACATGGAATCCATCCAGGCTGTGAACAAGGGTCTGGAAGCCTTCACCGGCGTTGTGCTGCTTGCCAGCCACGACCACGAAATGCTGTCTTCTGTGTGTAACCGTGTTATTGCATTCCAGCCCGACGGCACCATCGTGGACTACTACGGAACCTATGATGACTATCTTGCCAAGCAGGATGCTGCCAAGAAGTCCTAAGCTGTAAAGGAGAGAAATACCATGGAAAAGATTCTGGATTTGATTTCCAGCAAAATGGCCAAGGCCTTTGAAGATGCCGGTTATGACGCTTCTTACGGCCGGGTCAATGTTTCAAACCGTCCTGACCTGTGCGAATATCAGTGCAACGGCGCTCTGGCTGCTGCCAAGCAGTACAGATGCGCTCCCATCCAGATTGCCAAGGCTGTTGTTGAGCAGCTGGACGCCAACGACTATTCCCTGGTGGAAGCCGTTATGCCCGGTTTTATCAACCTGAAGCTCAGCGGTCACTTCCTGCAGCAGTATCTGGAGCAGATGCGCACTGCTGATACCTTCGGTCTTGACAAGGTCGGCACCGGCAAGACCATCGTGGTGGACTATGGCGGACCCAATGTGGCAAAGCCCCTGCACATCGGCCACCTGCGTTCTGCCATCATCGGCGAGAGCCTGAAGCGCCTGTACAAGTACTTTGGCTACAACGCCATCGGTGATATTCACCTGGGCGACTGGGGCCTGCAGATGGGTCTGATCATTGCCGAACTGAGAGAGCGTCAGCCGGATCTGCCCTACTTCGATCCCGATTTCAAGGGCGAATACCCCACCGAGCCTCCCTTCACCATCTCCGAGCTGGAAGAGATCTATCCCACCGCTTCTGCAAAGAAGAAGGAAGATGCAGAGTTTGCAGAAAAGGCTCACACCGCTACCTTCGAGCTGCAGAAGGGCCATCCCGGCTACCGTGCCATCTGGCAGCACATCATGAATGTGTCCGTGACTGACCTGAAGAAGAACTACGACAATCTGGATGTTCACTTCGAGTCCTGGCTGGGCGAATCCGATGCTGATCCCTACATTCCTCCCATGATCGAGGATATGAAGAAGCAGGGTCTGCTGGTTGAGAGTGAAGGCGCTCTGGTTATGCCCGTTGCAGAGGAAACCGACAAGAAGGAAGTTCCTCCCTGCATTCTGGTCAAGTCCGACGGCGCTTCCATCTACGCCACCACCGACCTTGCAACCATGGTTCAGCGTATGCAGGACTTCCATCCCGACAAGATCCTGTACCTGACCGACAAGCGTCAGGCTCTGCACTTTGAGCAGGTGTTCCGCGCTGCCCGCAAGAGCGGTATCGTAAAGCCCGAAACCGAGCTGGAGCATCTGGGCTTCGGTACCATGAACGGCACCGACGGCAAGCCCTTCAAGACCCGTGACGGCGGTGTCATGCGTCTGGAGCAACTGGTTTCCGACATGACCAATTTTGTCCGTACCAAGGTTGTGGAGAACAAGATCGTTGCCGAGGACGAAGTGGAAGAAACCACCAAGAAGATCGCCATGGCTGCACTGAAGTACGGCGACCTGTCCAACCAGCCCACTAAGGACTATATCTTCGATCTGGATCGCTTCGCTGCATTTGAAGGCAACACCGGCCCCTACATCCTCTACACCATCGTCAGAATCAAAAGCATTCTTGCAAAGTTCGGCGCATGGGAACATCTGGAGATTCAGGAGCCTGTCAACGAATCTGCCAAGGATCTGATGCTGTCCATCACCAAGTTCGGCCCCACTCTGGAAAGTGCCCTCAAGTCCTCCGCCCCCAACCTGATCTGTGCATACATCTATGATCTGGCTGGCTGCGTGAACAAGTTCTATCACCAGACCCGTATTCTGGGTGAAGAAGATGAGCAGAAGAAGGCCGGCTACATTGCCCTGATTGGCCTTGCAAAGCGCATTCTGGAGCAGTGCATTGACCTGCTTGGTTTCAGCGCTCCCGACAAGATGTAATATGCAAAAATCCCACAGTCGCATGACTGTGGGATTTTTTATATCAGGAGATGCGCAGTTCTGCACCGCGAACCTTCACAGTTACCGTGATATCCTGATCCGTTTCGTTATAGCTCCGAATGCCGATCCGATACCACTTTCCATGTTCTGCAGAAAGCTCCACCGTTATGCCACCTGTAAGGTACTCCCCTTGCGGTTCGTATTCTTCTCCCGAATCCACAGGTTTTAAGCAGACAGAGGTATCCCCCAGGCCTTCCCCTGTGGAAATTTTCACTGTATTTCCTTTCGGAGAAACCTCCATGTCCGAATAGACCATTTCTCCCTGAGTACCTGCGGGAATTACGATATTGACCTCATATTCCCGTTTACTGCATCCGGCAATAACAGCCACCATCAGCAAAAAGAATAATACACCAAGTTTTCTCACAGAAATCCCTCCTTCTGTCCTGATTATACCGCCGCATAATCGGATGAGCAAATAAAGATTTCTGAATTCTGAGCAGCAAAAAAGAGGACTGAATTGCCTTCAGTCCTCTTTTTAATCAGTTTATCGAATTAGTATGCAATGCCCCAGTAGATCATCTTCTTGGCAGGCTTGCCGCAGATGGGACAAACATCGTCCAGATGCTCCTGAGCAAAGGGGATGCAGCGAGAGCTCATGCCCGCAACTTCCTTCATCTTCAGCTCGCAGTCCAGATCGCCGCACCACATGGTCTTGATGAAGCCGCCGTTCTCTTCCTGCAGCTGCTTGGCTTCTTCCAGAGAATGAGCCTCGTAGATGTGGTCGGTCAGGTTCTTCTTTGCCTTAGCGAACATACCGTCATGGACAGCTTGCAGCTGCTCAGCCACAGCCTGCTCCAGCTCTTCCAGCTTCACAACGATCTTTTCACCGTCGTTACGGCGAACCAGTACGCACTGACCATTCTCCAGATCTCTGGGACCGCACTCTACACGCAGAGGCACGCCCTTCATCTCGTACTCAGCGCACTTCCAGCCCATGGAGTTGTCGGAATCATCCAGCTTCACACGGTAGCCAGCCTCGATCAGGCGGTTCTTCAGTTCGGAAGCAGCCTCCAGGACACCGGGCTTGTGCTGTGCAATGGGCAGAACCACCACCTGAATAGGTGCAATCTTGGGAGGCAGGACCAGGCCATTGTTGTCGCCGTGGGTCATGATAATACCGCCGATCAGACGGGTAGACACGCCCCAGGAAGTCTGGAATGGTGCAACCTTCTGGTTGTTCTTGTCGGTATAGGCAATTTCAAATGCCTTTGCAAAGCCATCGCCAAAGTAGTGGGAAGTACCTGCCTGCAGAGCCTTACGGTCGTGCATCATGCACTCGATGGTGTAGGTAGCCTCAGCGCCGTTAAACTTTTCCTTGTCAGTCTTCTGGCCACGGGTAACAGGCATTGCCAGAACATTTTCGCAGAAATCAGCATACAGGTTCAGCATCTGCTCTGTGAACTGCTGTGCCTCTTCTGCAGTGGCGTGCATCGTATGGCCCTCCTGCCACAGGAACTCTCTGTGACGCAGGAACGGACGAGAAGTCTTCTCCCAACGCAGAACGCTGCACCACTGGTTATACTTCAGAGGCAGATCACGATGGGACTGAATCACGGACTTAAAGTGATCGCAGAACAGGGTCTCGGAAGTAGGACGGATACACAGTTTCTCCTCCAGAGGCTCGTTGCCGCCCATGGTGACCCATGCGCACTCGGGAGCAAAGCCCTCAACATGGTCCTTTTCCTTCTGCAGCAGGCTCTCAGGAATCAGCATAGGCATATAGACATTTTCTACGCCATTCTTCTTGAATTCCTTGTCCATGATCTGCTGAATATTCTCCCAGATGGCATAGCCGTAGGGACGGTAAATGAATACGCCCTTGATGGAAGAATAGTCGATCAGCTGTGCCTTTTTGCACACATCTGTAAACCACTGAGCAAAATCGACCTCCATATCGGTAATTTGCTCAACCTTCTTTTCTTTTGCCATATTTGTCATCCTCTCAGGGTAAAATCGTAATTTTGCTTTATATATTGTATCACATCTGTCAAGAGGCTGCATAGGATGAATCGATCTTTTCCCAATTATTTCAGAAGGAGGAGCTATGCATACCATTACCATAACACTCGAGCCGGATGTGCTCTGTTTTTACGAGAGGATTGCAGATGCCATGCATCTGAGTGTTGAGCAGATTCTCAGCGATTCTCTGTTTAAGCTGGCGGGTGAATTATCCCTGAACGCCATTACATCATCTGCATCCGAATATTTTTCGTAATAATGTTGTAATTTTTACGGAAATTTGCTATACTGAGTGAAATTATAACAAACGGGGGTATTTCCGTGAAATCCATCCGAGATATTTATAAAATTGGCGTTGGCCCCTCCTCTTCCCATACCATGGGCCCGGAGCGTGCCGCCAAATTATTTAAGCAAAATCATCCCAAAGCCGACCGTTTCCAGGTCATTCTGTACGGTTCTCTATGCAAAACCGGTATCGGCCACGGCACAGATCGAGTGCTTCGTCAGACCCTTGAACCGATTCCTACTGAGATCATTTTTTCCAATGAGTCCTGGGAGGGAATGCATCCCAACACCATGGACTTTTCTGCCTTTGCCGACGGTGCCGAAATCGGTACCATGCGGGTAGAATCCATCGGCGGCGGTGACCTGAGAATTCCCGGTCAGTCTCACCTGGATTCTCCTGAGGTGTATCCGGAAAATTCCTTTGCCGAGGTCTCTGACTTCTGCCACTGGCGCTACATTGACAAAATTTCCGACTATGTAGAGCTGAACGAAGGCCCGGAAATCTGGGATTTCCTGATGGAAGTCTGGCTCGTCATGAAAAAATCCATTGACGACGGACTTGCAGCCACCGGCACCCTGCCCGGCGGTCTGAATGTCCAGCGCAAGGCAAAATACCTGTACGAGCAGATCCATCCGCAAAACAACGCAGCCATGAGAGAGTTTCAGCTGATTTCTGCCTATGCATATGCCGTGGCAGAGCAGAATGCCGACAACGGCGTGATTGTCACCGCTCCCACCTGCGGTGCCTGCGGTGTACTTCCGGCTGTCCTGCGCTATATCCAGGAAACCAGAAATCTCTCTGATGAGCAGATCATCCGCGGCCTTGCTACCGCCGGTATCATCGGTTCGCTGACCAAGCGCAACGCCTCTATCTCCGGCGCCGAATGCGGCTGTCAGGCCGAAATCGGCACTGCCTGTTCCATGGCTGCAGCAGCGCTGGCTGAGCTGTACGGCCTCAATCTGGACCAGGTGGAATACGCTGCTGAGGTCGCCATGGAGCATCATCTGGGTCTGACCTGCGACCCCATCTGCGGTTTGGTGCAGATTCCCTGCATCGAGCGAAATGCCGTTGCAGCCATGCGTGCAATGAACGCCTGCAATCTGAGCTACTGCCTGTGCGGCAGCCGCAACATCAGCTACGACATGGTTTGCAGAGCCATGCATGAAACCGGCATCAATCTGAACCACCGTTTCCGCGAAACCAGCGAAGGCGGACTGGCCCGGATCTATGCAAGGAAGCAGAACGCAGGCAATTAACCTCGTTGCGGACAAAAATTTAGAATTTAACTCCCTGTTTTTCCGACAAACAGGGAGTTTTTTCGTTGACATTCCCCAATGATACGATATGATAAAGGTATCAACACGCAGGTGTAGCAAATAGGAGGTTCAACATGAAACTACATTCAAAAATTCTGCTTGTAACCGCTCTTTGTTCTGCTCTTCTGGCAGGGTGCGGCTCTGATCCGGCAGAAACCACCAACCCTTCCACGCTTCCCGTCTCAAGCCCTGCCACGGAACCGATTTCCTCTGTTGAAACGATCCCCGCTGCCACCGCTTCCCCGGAAACGGCCCCGGCTTCTTCCACGGCAGAGACAGAAAAAGCCACGGCCTCCAATCATTCTGACTCTATCGACACCACCGTTGATCTGCCTCAGGCAGTTGCAGAGGCTGCCGCCGAATCTCTGGGAAAAAGCGCCGACGCTCTGACCGCAGACGATTTGTCCAGCGTCACCAAGCTGGCCCTGTCCGATTGTCATCTGACTGATATCTCCTTCCTTCGTCAGTTTCCCAGTCTGACAGAACTCTATCTGGATTACAACCAAATCTCGGATATCTCCCCGCTGGAAGACCTCACCAAACTGACCGAGCTGTGGCTTTGTGAGAATCAGATCACCGATTTGTCTCCTCTGGCACAGCTTTACAATCTAAAGACTCTGCTGATAAACTCCAATCAGATCTCTGATGTGTCCGCTCTGGCAAATCTGGAGGAGCTGACCCTGCTGAACGCTACCCAAAACCAGATTTCCGATCTGACACCTCTGGAAAACCTCACAAATCTGGAAGTACTGCGGCTGTCAGCCAATCAAATTCAGGATCTCACCCCCCTGAGCGGTCTGACAAATTTGATTGAGCTGAATCTGTATGACAACCAGATTGCCGATGTTTCGCCGTTGTCAGGCCTGACAAATCTGTCCACATTGTGGCTCCACCAAAATCAGATTACGGATGCCTCCCCGCTGGCTGCGCTCACCGGTCTGAAGGAACTGCTTATAATGGACAACCCCGTTGAAGACCGTTCCGTACTGGATCATCTGCCCCTTGTTTTCTGGGATGACTGCGGAACATTCTGATTTTTTTACCATAACTGCACTTCAAAAGCACCGTTTCTGTGAAGCGGTGCTTTTTTCCCGATAAAAGCCGGTAATGCACATTACTGCTATTGAAAAAGTCCGCAAAATCGATTATAATACATGATTGACGAATTCTGTTTGGCAAACCGGACTGCAGGATCCTCATTCTGCACCGAAACCATTGGAAATAAAGGAGATTACGATCTATGAAATTAGGTATTGTTGGTCTGCCCAATGTGGGTAAGTCCACACTGTTCAACGCCATCACCAATGCAGGTGTCCCTGCTGATAACTATGCATTCTGCACCATCGACCCCAATGTGGGCGTGGTATCCGTTCCCGATGAGCGCCTGCAGTGGCTGTCTGAGTTCTATTCCCCCAAGAAGACCACCCCTGCTGTGATCGAGTTCGTTGACATCGCAGGTCTGGTTAAGGGTGCATCCAAGGGCGAAGGCCTTGGCAACAAGTTCCTGTCCAATATCCGCACCACCGATGCCATCATCCATGTGGTTCGCTGCTTTGAAGATTCCAATGTCACCCACGTTGAGGGTTCTACCGATCCCCTGCGTGATATCGACATCATCAACCTGGAGCTGGTCATGGCTGATATGGAAATGGTGGAGCGCCGCATCGACAAGTGCCAGAAGGCTGCCAAGGGCGGCGACAAGAAGTATCTGCACGAGGCAGAGCTCTTCAGCGAGCTGCTCAAGCACCTGAACGAGGGCAAGCTGGCCCGCACCTTTGATGCCAGCGAGGACGATATGGCTCTCATTGCCACTTCCGATCTGCTGACCCTGAAGAAGACCATCTATGTTGCAAACCTTGCAGAAGACGAGGTCAACGACCCCGAGTCCAACCGCCACTTCATGGCTGTGAAGGCTCTGGCTGAAGCTGAAGGCAGCCAGGTTCTGCCCATCTGCGCCAAGCTGGAAGCAGACATCGCAGAGCTGGACGATCCCGACGAGAAGGCCATGTTCATGGAAGAGCTGGGCGTCAAGGAATCCGGTCTGGACCGTCTGATCCGCAGCAGCTATGCTCTGCTGGGTCTGATCTCCTTCCTCACCGCAGGCAGCGACGAGTGCCGTGCATGGACCATCAAGAATGGCACCAAGGCTCCCCAGGCCGCCGGCAAGATCCACACCGACTTCGAGCGTGGCTTCATCCGTGCAGAGGTCATTGCCTTTGAGGATATGAAGGAATGCGGCACCATGGCAGCTGCTAAGGCAAAGGGTCTGGTTCGCAGCGAAGGCAAGGAATATGTGATGAAGGACGGCGACATCGTCAATTTCCTGTTCAATGTATAATTTATAAGCAGATTTATGGGCATATCCCTCGGGATATGCCCATATTTTTCACTTGCTTTTCCCCTATACATCGTGTATAATACACTGGTAATTAAACAACCGGGTGTAGCGCAGTTGGTAGCGCGCCTGCTTTGGGAGCAGGATGCCGCAGGTTCGAATCCTGTCACTCGGACCAGCTTTCTTAGAAAAACCGCCTAAGCAGGCGGTTTTTCTTTGCCTCAGTGGCCAATTTTGCGCAGACGAAACCCCCATGACCATAAATTTCAAAGTCATGGGGGTCGTCTATATATTTGATAATATCTGGGATGTCAAATTTAAGAATTTTGCATAGACTGTTCAGCGTGTTGGCTTATTGCCCCCACATGGAGTAGAATCACTCTATTTTTTCTTGATCGGAATGGGTTAATGCAGTCATACTGTGCAGACTGATTCCAAGAGTAGAGAGATTGTGAAGGGTTGCAGAAACAGCAGGCTGCAAGATTCCAGCAACACCCAGTGCAATCAGCATACTGTTGAACCACAATACAAAGCGGTAATTTGAGTGAATGCGCTTCATGAGCTCAGTGGAGATGCGGCACAGATGAACCAAGTCCCAAAGGGTTTCACCAGAAATGGTAATATCGGAAATTTCCTGTGCGATGGCTGCGCCGTCACTAATCGCAATTCCAACATCAGCCTGCGACAGAGCCGGCGAATCGTTAATTCCGTCGCCTACCATCATAACGATGTGACCCTCTTTTTGCAGAGCCTGTATATAGTTAGCTTTGTCTTCGGGAAGAACCTCAGCACAAAATTCATCAATGCCCACCTGTGCGGCAATCATGGCGGCAGTATGTGCACTGTCACCGGTGAGCATAACCGTTTTCTTAATTTCCAAAATGCGCAACGCATGGAGAACGGCAGAGGCTTCGTCTCTTAATGGGTCAACAATGCAGATGACAGCGGCCAGTTTGTGATCGATGGCAAGATAAAGATGAGAATATTCACCCGGAAGCGCATCGAATTTTTCCTGATCATCAGGCGAGATGACGCATTGCTCATCCTCAAACACAAAATGAGAACTGCCAATCAGAACCCGCTCATCGCCAACCATGCTGGCAATGCCATGGGCAACGATATATTCCACCTTAGTGTGATATTCCTCATGGACAAGCCCCCGCTGTTTCGCTTCTTCAACGACAGCATTCGCCATAGAATGGGGGAAGTGCTCTTCCAGACAGGCTGCCAGTCGGAGCATTTCTGTCTCGTCATATCCGCAGAAGGGGATGACCTGGACCACCTTGGGGCACGCATGAGTCAGCGTGCCCGTTTTATCAAAGACGATGGTATTGGCTCGCGCAATGGTTTCTAGGAATTTGCCGCCCTTTACGGTGATGTGCACCTTGCCGGCTTCCCGCATGGCCGAAAGTACCGCCAAAGGCATGGCCAGCTTCAGCGCACAGGAAAAATCGACCATGAGGACAGACAGGGCACGGGTAACGTTTCGGGTCAGCAGGAAGCTGAGAACGCTGCCTGCAAATGTATAGGGAACCAGTTTATCAGCCAGATTGATTGCTTTGTTTTCGGTGGCGGATTTCATCTTCTCGGACTGCTCAATCATTGTGATGATCTGGTCATAACGGCTCTGCCCGAAAGCCTGCTTCACCTCAATCACACATTCGCCTTCTTCAACGATGGTGCCGGCATAAACAGCACTGTCGGTGTGTTTTGGGATAGGAACCGATTCACCAGTCAGCGAAGCCTGGTTCACCATTGCTTCACCCTCAACTACGATGCCGTCTACCGGAACAACACCACCAACCCGCACGACCACATGATCGCCGGCGCGGACCTGGGAAATCGGGACTAAAACTTCTTCGGTGGGGGTCCGCAGCCATACGCGGTCCACATTCAGCGACATACACTGGGCAAGATCCTGAATGGATTTTTTACGAGTCCATTCTTCCAGCAGTTCGCCGATTTCCAGCAGGAACATGACTGACCCGGCGGTGGAGAAATCTTTTCGAACAACAGATACACCGATAGAAATTGCATCCAGCAGTTCCACCTTCATTTTGCGGTCAAACAGGCAACGCAGCCCTCGACCTGCAAAGGGAATGGCGTGCAGCAAGATTCTGGCAATACGCAAAGGTGCAGGCAAAAATAGGGTGCAGGCCACCTTCATGGTTACTTTACCAACCAGCTTTTCCTGGAATTCACGGTTTAACTGGCGACTGCTGTAATCAGGGAGAGAAATGGTCTGTTCCGCTTGCTCCCAGCTGAATTTACGCACAGCATCCAGGATCTTGGTACGGTCGCCCTGATACTGGATTATGATGCACCGTGTGCGTTCGTGAACGGTTACCCGAACCACACCACCAATTTTTTGAAACCAAGCCTCCAAAAGATCGGCTTGCGCCAGACTCATCTGCTTTTGAAGACAGCGCAGCCGTATACGGCCCTTGGATTCGTGCTCAATAATAGCGTTCATATAAACCTCCATGAAAAAAGGAGCCGCAAATGCGACTCCTTACAGTCTGTGATTATTCTGCTTCACAGTTGCAGTCACAGACCTGTGCATCCGCTTTTTCGGCTGTTTCCTTTGCAACGCGTTCCTCGTTCAGATCTTTTGCAGCAGCCAGAATGTCTTCTGCATTTTCCTGTACGACGGTTACGGTTTCCATAACAGAGTCTTTTATCCGCAGACCAGCAGCGGCAAGATGAGTGTAAACCTTCTTGGCATCCTTGCTGGTGAGAAGCTTAATACCAACAGAACCAAACAAAGTGCCACCTACAAAGCAAGATAATTTCGTGTACTTGGACATAAAGAATCGTTCCTTTCTGATGTAAATTTATTTATGTTTATAACCTGTAATCATTACCATGACCATGCAGATAACAGCGCCCCAAGCCCAAAAACGATGTTGTTTCATAATGAGCCTCCTTATTGCTCGCAAAAATCGCACATACCTATAATTTATATCTTCTTTAGTTATACCATAGGTCGGCAAGATAAACAAGAGCATTTTCAACTTTGCATGGAGCAGAGCCTGGCTTGCAGCAGACCATAAAGATTCGTGGAATACAACTATATAGGAAAAAAGAAGTCCTTTGAGCAATCCAAGGGACTTCTTTTTGTTATATTTATGAACCTGATATTCTGGATTGTGCAAAACGGATTGATGCAAATTTCCTTACCAAACGAAGTTTGATTTTGCAGCCTCGCCATTATCGATCAAAATGTCCTGCGCAGTCATGGATTTATTGATGGCAGCAACAAAATAGGTCCACTGTGCAATCTCTTCCACTGATGCCCATTTAGGCAACAACGCTTCGTTTATTACCTGCGCCCAAAGCTCCGGGGATTCCAGAATATGTGCATTCAGATCGGTTGTGACACCACCGGGAGAGATACTGTTGGAGGTGGCACCGTATTTTGCAACACGCAAGGCTACATTTTTCATATATGCAATCATGCCGCCTTTGCTTGCGGCATATTCAGGAAATTCTGCACCAGTTTGTCCACTGGAGGATGCAATAAAAACTACACTTTTAATGCGTTCCTGAAATGCATATTTTTCGGTGATGCGAATGGTTCCCTTCAAATTCACGTCAATATCGCGACCACTGTTTTGAATGCCTGCATTATTTACAAGAATTTCCACACTGTCAATCTCCGGAAGTTCTCCTGAGAATATGTCTGTTACGATATGTGTATAGTTTTTATGGTTGATCTCGGATGGGCAGATGTCCATACCCGTGACAAAATCTCCATGCGAAAGAAATTCTTCTGCGATTCCTTTTCCGATTCCATGACTTGTACCGGTTATCAAGACTTTCATTTTATCACCTTTAAGCTGCTGCTTTCGAATAATGCAAATATTCGGCACCGACGTTGTTGTTTCGCCATTTTTCACAAACCCAATAGCCAAATACAGAGAAGAGCGCCTCACAGATCAATTCTACAATCATTCCGAACAGGGAACAGGTAATGCACTGGGTAAGGGTCCAACCAAAGAAAACCCGGCTGACGAGCATGGAGAAAACAAAATTGTCCGCGAATTGACCGACACCCGTAGAAACATAGGAACGGCACAGGTAGGCAAAGATGCCATTTGGATTTTTCGTGAACGCCTTGCCAACGTAATAATTTAGGAAATTGTTGACCGCAGAAGAGGAAAGAAAGGCAATGGCACTTCCGAGAATAATATACCAGGTACCGCCAAATGTGTTGTTTAAGGCTGTGTTTATGATATCTTCGCTTCCGGGAACATAGGATTCACCCCAGGTCCCGGGAATCAGACTGACAATATAAAATACTGCGCAAAGGCCAAAATTGATCAGCATTGCAAAGACGGAAAGCTGTGTTGCAGCCTTCGGACCAAAGTGCTTGGTAATGATATCCATCACCAGAAACACGAACCAGGATACCACTAATCCACAGTCCAGAGCAAGCCATTCAAATGGCAGATTGATGCTTTTGTTGGCCATCAGATTCATCAGAAAGACGGCAACAACAAATAGAATCAGCATCACAGATGGAACAGATTTAATAAGAAGCTGAAATTCCAAGAGCTGATGCTTAAGATTTTCCGGACTGAAGAAGCCCTGTTTTGCATGGTTGTTCATTTGTTTGTTCATCACTGCACCTCAAAAAATTATTTACCGAGAGGCGACAGCGACAGGTCTGACGCAATAAAAAAAGAGGTCCCATGCAAAAATAAAATGCATAAAGCCTCATCCTTCCCGTAGTTTTGTTTTAAGACAGGATGGTCACGAACTGTCTCCGTCGAGCGGCATATATATTATATCATATAACGAAGGCGCTGACAACAAGATACTGTAATTTTAGTTCGATGCAGATTTGCGCCCAGGCTTATTTTTGTGTTCTCTTTTTGCTGCCAGCGACCTTTCTAGGCAGATTTTTAAGAAAAAGGAGAATCGTTTTATGATGCAGTATACAACACAAATGGACGCCGGGAGTTCGAGTCTCCCCACTCCGACCAAAAAAACACCTATTTAGTCGGTTTTTTGGTTTTTGACAACTTTTCCTGATAAGTTCTGACCCAAAACGTTCCTTGCAGTTTGAGGCAATTTCACAAACATGAGTGGATTTCAGTTTCACCAATATCCACTTACCTTCCCTTTGACCCTAACGGCAAAACCGGCTGAAAATGGTTTCAAACAGAAACAGCACATCTGGCAGAATGGACCTCTGCTGAATGTGCTGTTTTTTTGTTTCAGGGGCTTGGATTATCTTTATCAAACAGCTCAAATCAAAAACCTGGCTCCACCGACAAGGGATTGGAGCATTTTCCTACACGGATTTTGCTGTGAATTGCAGCGACATCTGGAAGTATTGGGACGACTCCCTTTATGGATTTTTTATTTTACATATGTTTCCTTTCTCCTACTTTTATTCTGCTGTTGATAGAATAAAGGCAGAAAGGGGTTGAAACCATGCTGCAGATCCACACTGTAGAAATAGGGCTGGAAGAAAAACTTTGCAAATATTTATTACACCATCCACTCGGGGGAGTTTTATTCTCAATGATTGTTCTGCCAATCGGAGTATTATTTGCAGTGGCGTGTTGCACTTCTATTTTGGTATTTCCAATAGGATTGCTTTTGGGATGGATTTAAAACTTTGCATTTTCTTAATGTAGCATTGATTCTATTAACTCCCTTTTCATGCTTCAGATGGTACATTGTAGCCATTGGAGGTGATTGATGTGTTAGATGTCGGAATGATTGCGGCATTGCTTGGCTCCATCGGCCTTGTATGGCTTTTACTGCACTGGTGTAGCTGCCAGGTGGAAGCAGAGGAATAACTTATATCAAAATCAAGGGGATGTTTTCTATGACAGTTTTATTGGTACTTGCGCTTGGAATTGGCGGATATCTGGTATATGCGCTGGTTCATCCGGAACGCTTTTAACAGAAAGGAGCACGCAGAAAAATGCTTCAATTAGTCGTATCACTGACCATTTATCTGGTCATGGTCATTCCAGTCGGTGCGTATCTATATCATATTATGGCTGGAAAGCGCACATTCGCCGACCCTGTATTTGACCGGATTGATCGGGTGATTTACAAAGTCGGTGGCATCCACGCAGAAAAGCAGATGGACTGGAAGCAGTACGCCGGTGCATTGATTCTGACAAACGGTGTCATGATGATTTTGAGTTATCTGGTACTGCGTTTGCAGAATTTGTTGTTCTTTAATCCAAACGGCATTGGTGCAATGGCACCGGATCTGAGTTTCAATACTATTATCAGTTTTATGACCAACACCAATTTGCAGCACTATGCAGGCGAGAGTGGTCTGAGCTACCTCTCCCAGATGCTGGTCATCACATTTATGATGTTTGTATCCGCAGCCAGCGGCTATGCCGCCTGCGCAGCCTTCATTCGTGGTCTCACCGGACAGTCCAAGACTTCGCTGGGCAATTTCTATGCGGACCTGGTGCGAATCACCACCCGCATCTTGATTCCGTTCTCGATCGTTGGCGGTCTGCTGCTGGTTTGGCAGGGCGTCCCCCAGAATCTGAGCGGAAACATTGTCGTCGATACACTCGAAGGTACCAAGCAGGTCATCGCTTCCGGTCCTGTCGCTGCGCTTGAGATCATCAAGCATCTGGGCACCAACGGCGGCGGTTTTCTTGGAGCCAACTCTGCAACCCCCATTGAAAATCCCACAGTGCTGACAAACCTGATTGAGATGTACTCCATGATGCTTCTGCCCGGAGCCTGCGTCATTGCCTTCGGTAAGATGGCACGGGACGGACGCAGCCGCCGGATGGCAGATAATGCGCTTCCGGTGCACCGGGAGGGCCTGACGGCAAAGCTCTTAGGCCGGGAAGGACGCAGCATTTTCCTTGCTATGAGCATTCTGTTTGTGATTGGATTAGGACTTTGCTACTGGGCAGAGTGTCAGGGAAATCCTGCACTGGCAGCTGTAGGTCTTAACCAATCCATGGGCAGTATGGAGGGTAAAGAGATGCGCTTCGGCGTGACGCTTTCCTCGTTGTTCACCACGGTGACTACATCCTTCACCACCGGCACCGTCAACAATATGCATGACACCCTGACACCTCTGGGCGGTCTGGTTCCCATGCTTCACATGATGCTGAATGTGGTATTCGGCGGCAAGGGCGTCGGCCTGATGAACATGATTCTGTACGCAATTCTGGCTGTCTTCATCTGTGGCCTGATGGTAGGCCGTACACCGGAATATCTGGGCAAGAAGATCGAAGGCAGAGAAATGAAGCTGACGGCTCTTTGCATCATCATTCATCCGCTGCTGATTCTGGTGTTCTCCGCTCTTGCCATCGGCACCACCGCAGGTCAGGCCGGAATCACCAACGGAGGCTTCCACGGCTTGAGTCAGATACTGTATGAATTTGCTTCTTCCGCCGCCAATAACGGCTCCGGTTTTGAAGGGCTTGCCGACAACACGCTGTTTTGGAACATTACCACCGGTCTTGCCATGTTCTTTGGACGGTATTTATCCATTGTGATTCAGCTGGCGATTGTTGGCTCGCTGATGAAAAAGAGATCTGTCAACGAATCTGCTGGTACACTCCAGACAAGCACTGTAAGCTTTGCCGTGATTCTGGTATTTGTTGTTTATATCTTTGCCGCACTTACATTTTTCCCGGCACTGGCACTGGGACCCATTGCGGAACACCTGACGCTTTGGGGTTGAGGAGGATTCTCGTATGAGCAAACATTCTAAAAAACAGAGCATTACCCCGGAGATGCTTCGAGAGGCTCTGAAAGGCAGCTTCCAAAAGCTGAATCCCCGGTACATGATGAAAAATCCGGTCATGTTCGTAGTAGAAGTGGGGTTCTTTGTGACACTGCTGCTATCTTTCTTTCCGAATCTTTTTGGAGGAAATAACGAAGGTCTGCGGATTTACAACATCATCGTTTCGGTCATTCTGTTTGTGACCGTACTGTTCGCCAACTTTGCAGAGTCCGTGGCAGAAGGCCGTGGCAAAGCGCAGGCCGCCAGTCTGAAAAAGACACAGAAGGATACAGAAGCCCATGTGCTGGACGAAAACGGCAGCATCCGCACCGTTTCTTCCAGTGAGCTGAAAAAGGGTGACATCGTGCTGGTGAAGGCCGGCGAGATCATTCCCGGCGACGGCGAGGTCATCGAGGGCATCGCTTCCGTAGATGAATCCGCAATTACCGGCGAATCCGCTCCTGTTGTCCGGGAAAACGGCGGTGACTTTTGTTCCGTTACCGGCGGTACAACGGTGGTATCCGACTGGCTGAAAATTGAGATCACTTCCGACCCCGGCCACAGCTTTCTGGATCGCATGATTTCTCTGGTGGAAGGCGCATCCCGGAAAAAGACTCCCAATGAAATTGCACTGAACACCCTGCTGGTTTCGCTTACCATCATTTTCCTGATCGTCATTGTGACACTGTACCCCATCGGCCTTTATACCGGTGTAGAGCTTTCCACCTCTACGCTGATTGCACTTATGGTCTGT
Organism: Oscillospiraceae bacterium; assembly: GCA_020025595.1. Lineage (GTDB taxonomy): Bacteria > Bacillota > Clostridia > Oscillospirales > Oscillospiraceae > Faecousia. Next base: position 150,790 of record JAHHRV010000001.1, on the reverse strand, counting down.
TTGATTCCTACCACCATCGGCGGTCTGTTGTCTGCCATCGGTATTGCGGGTATGGATCGTGTAACTCAGTTCAATGTCATTGCCATGTCGGGCAAGGCGGTAGAAGCCTGCGGCGATGTGGACACCATGATTCTCGACAAGACCGGCACCATTACTTTCGGAAATCGTCTGGCTGCGGATTTCCTGCCGGTGCAGGGCGCAGACAAAAAGGAACTGATTCGCTGCGCTGTGCTGACCTGCTTCCACGACAGCACCCCGGAGGGAAAATCCACTCTGGATCTGGCCCGGAAGCTGGGCGATACCACTGAGGAACCGATCAGCTCTCAGTTTTATGAGTTCACAGCCCAGTCCCGTATGAGTGGCCTAGATCTGGCAGATGGAACCAGCATCCGAAAAGGCGCATCCGATGCCATTATTCGTTATGCTCAGCAGCAGGGCGGAAAAATCCCCACAGATTTACAGGAGCATGTGGAAAAAGTATCCTCCCTGGGCGGCACGCCTCTGGTCGTATGCAAAAATAGTCAGATTCTCGGTGTTATTTATCTGAAAGATACGGTGAAGCCCGGAATGCGGGAGCGGTTTGAGCGTCTGCGTGCCATTGGTATTAAAACGGTCATGTGTACCGGCGACAATCCTTTGACTGCTGCCACCATTGCAGAAGAAGCCGGTGTAGATGGTTTTGTGGCTGAGTGCAAGCCCGAAGACAAAATCGCCGTGATCAGGAAAGAACAGGCAGACGGTAAGATCGTTGCCATGACCGGCGACGGCACCAACGATGCCCCTGCTCTGGCTCAGGCCAATGTGGGTCTGGCCATGAATTCCGGCACAACTGCCGCCAAGGAAGCCGCCAACATGGTAGATCTGGACAGCGACCCCACCAAGATCCTTGAGGTGGTAGAAATCGGCAAACAGCTGCTGATTACAAGAGGCTCTCTTACCACATTTTCCATTGCAAACGATATTGCAAAGTATTTTGCCATCATTCCCGCCATGTTCATGGCTGCGATTCCCCAGCTGGGAGTACTCAATATTATGCATCTGGCTTCTACCAACAGTGCCATCCTGTCAGCACTTATTTTCAATGCACTGATTATTCCGGCGCTGATTCCTCTGGCAATGAAAGGCGTTAAATACCGCCCCATGTCCTCTGGAAAAATGCTGGCAAGGAATATGCTGATTTATGGTCTGGGCGGTGTGATTACCCCCTTTATCGGAATTAAGCTGATCGATCTGGTCATCAGTCCGCTTCTTCTCATGATCGGACTCTAAGGAGAAAAGGTTATGGAACATTGTAAAAACTTTCTGAAATTCATTCGTCCAGCATTTACGATTACGCTGGTCTTGATGCTGATTTGCGGACTTGGGTATCCGCTTCTTATGAACGGCCTTTCCGGGGTGATTTTCCCCGATCAGGCAAACGGCAGCCTTGTTACCGTAGCCGGCAAACCTGTAGGCAGCGAACATGTGGGCCAGGAATTTACAGCGGACTATTTCATGAAGGGACGCCCTTCCGCTGTTCACTACAACACCTATACTGTCAATCAGGATGGCAAGGAAGTCTATCTGGATGGCAGCGAATTTGCAGGTCTGGCATCCGGCTCGTCCAACTACGACCCTTCCAATCCTGCGCTGGCAGAGCGTGTTAAAACTGACATTGCAGCATTTCTGGCTGCACACCCGGATGTAAAGCCGGAGGACATCCCCACTGACCTGATGACCGCTTCCGGTTCTGGTCTGGACCCCCACATTTCTCCTGACTCTGCCGCCATTCAGCTGCCGAAAATCGCAGATGCCTCCGGACTTTCCACGGAAGTTCTGGAGCAGATTGTAGAAGACAACACCACAGGGAAACTGCTTGGTATTTTCGGCGAGGAGACGGTCAATGTCCTTGGCGTGAATGTAGGGATTGCAGAAGCTATGGGACTTACACAGTAAGGAGTGAACTGTATGGTAGATGCAACAAGCACAGAACTTGTAAATCTGTGCAATCGTGTCAAAGAAAATCTCAGCCGGAATGCGTATAAAAATTGTGCGGAAGATATCTGCTACGCTATGTATCTGCATCCCGATGCGCCGGAGCCTCACAATCTGATGGGAATTCTGATGGAAAAGCAAAGAAATCATACGGGAGCCATGAAGCATTTTCGTGCAGCGCTGGATCTGGATCCAACATATCTTCCTGCACAGGAAAATCTAATGGATTATGCCAGATTTGATATTCGCTTTCCCCGGTGCAGATTCTGCTATGCAGACTGTCTTGAACAAAAGCGATAAGCAAAGACTGCGGAAGGAAGTAGATTCTTTCTGCAGTCTTTATATTTTCTTAATGTCTGGCAGATAACATTTATGCGAAGCCAATTCCGGATGATTTATATTAGATAATGTTATGATAATCACATTGCTCATAATGCCATTTCCTTACAGAGTATGATATGATAAAAAAGGAAAAAGGAGGCGATCCCTGTGGAAACAAAAAAACGAGATCCGGAACGCATTCTCAGGCAAATCAAATCAGGAGAAACGGCGCATTCCCGGGGAGCACTGAAAATATTCTTTGGCTATGCAGCAGGAGTAGGCAAAACTTTTGCCATGCTGGAAGCGGCCCATGCAGCCAAAGCACAGGGAGTTCGTGTGCTGGCGGGTTATGTTGAGCCCCATACCCGCCCCGAAACAATGGCGCTGTTAAACGGTCTGGATTGTTTGCCGACCCGTTCGATACAGCACGGAGATATCACGCTGCAGGAATTCGATCTGGATGCAGCGCTTCAGCAGAAGCCGGAGCTTATTCTGGTGGATGAATTAGCCCACACCAATGCCCCGGGAAGCCGTCACGAAAAACGCTATCAGGATATCGAGGAGCTGCTTCGGGCAGGAGTTGATGTCTACACCACCGTCAATGTACAGCACATCGAGAGCTTAAATGATACGGTGGAGACCATTACCGGAATTGCCGTTCGGGAGCGTATTCCGGATTCGGTATTTGACAGTGCAGATCAAGTGGAAATTGTGGATATTGAGCCACAGGAGCTGATTGAGCGGCTGCAAAGCGGAAAGGTTTATCGTCAGCAGCAGGCACAAAGAGCGATGGAAAACTTTTTTACCCCACCGAATTTGACTGCCCTGCGGGAAATCGCCCTGCGCCGCTGTGCGGATCGTGTCAACAGCAGAAGTGAATCTGCAGGGCTGCAACGCGAGGAATACCACACCGAGGAACATATTTTGGTGTGTTTGTCTTCGTCTCCCTCCAACGCAAAAATAATCCGAACTGCCGCCCGCATGGCCCAGGCATTCAAAGGCTCATTTACAGCACTGTTTGTAGAAACGCCGGATTTTCCTGCTATGAGCAAGGAAAATTTACAGCGTCTGCGCAGTAATCTCCGTCTCGCCGAACAGTTGGGGGCGAAAATTGAAACGGTATATGGTTCAGATGTATCATTCCAGATCGCAGAATTTGCCCGGCTTTCCGGTGTATCCAAAATCGTCATAGGGCGCAGTGCTGCCGGAAAAAGCCGACTATTTGGAAAGCAATCCCTCACGGAAAAATTGATTGCCGCTGCACCTTATCTGGATATTCATATCATTCCGGATTACACATCCAGTGTTCCCTACCGTCCACGGAAAGCAAAAACAGGAACATTTTCTGCCGGAGATCTTTTGAAAACCGGATTGATTTTGTTTCTTGCCAGCTGCATCGGCGGTATTTTTGACTATGTGGGATTTGAAGAAGCCAATATTATCACAGTTTATGTTCTGGGTGTGCTGGTCACTTCTGTGGTGACACAGAAGCGAATATATAGTCTTTGCTCTTCTGTCATCAGTGTCCTTGTGTTTAATTTCCTGTTTACAGATCCTCGTTTGAGCCTGCAGGCCTATGACAAGGGCTATCCGGTTACTTTCTTTGTTATGTTCCTTGCAGCATTCCTCACAAGTTCCTTGGCAGTCAAGCTCAAAGAGCACGCCAGACAATCCGCTCTGGTGGCTTATCGGAATAAAATTCTCTTTGATGTGAATCAATCGCTCCAACAGGCAAAAGACCGCAATGAGATTATCTGTTCCACTGCGCAGCATCTGAACCGATTGTTGCAAAGGGATATCGTGATCTATCCCGTGCTGAATGGCAAACTGGAGAAGGCCAAAATATTTTATATCGATCCAGATAAAAAACCAGATGCAGACTACTCGTCGGACAGCGAGCGAGCCGTTGCGTTGTGGGCTTTCAAAAACAATAAGCACGCAGGAGCTACTACACAGACACTTTCCAATGCCAAATGTCTCTACCTGGCCATACGAATCAACCAAAAGGTATACGGTGTGGTGGGTGTTGCCGTTGGGAAGGAATCGCTGGACAGTTCAGAAAAGAGTATGACATTGTCAATTCTGGGCGAGTGTGCTTTGGCTCTCGAAAACGAGCAAAATGCCAGAGAAAAAGAAGAAGCCGCCGTTTTGGCTCAGAAGGAGCAGCTCCGTGCCAATCTGCTGCGTGCGATTTCTCACGATTTGCGAACGCCGCTCACCTCTATTTCGGGAAATGCCAGTAATTTTCTCAGTAATGGGGACAAGATGGATGAGCAGACGAAGCACCAGCTGTTCACGGATATTTACGATGATTCCATGTGGCTGATCAATCTGGTAGAAAATCTGCTGTCTGTGTCTCGTCTGGAAGAAAATCACCTGAATCTGCATTTCAGTTCGGAGCTTTTGTCGGATGTCATTGAAGAGGCGCTCAAGCATATCAATCGAAAAAGTGTAAATTATCATATCTCAGTGCACCACGAGGATGAGTTTCTGCTTGCCAAAATGGATGCAAAGCTCATTGTTCAGGTCATCATCAATCTGGTGGACAATGCCATAAAATATACCCCTGAGGGCAGCAGCATTACAGTCCGCACCGAGCCAAAAGATGGCAAAGCGGTCATTTCTGTAGCCGATGACGGTGGCGGCATCCCAGATGATATGAAACCGAAGATTTTTGATATGTTTTATAGCGGAGCCAACAAGATTGCAGATAGCCGTCGCAGTCTGGGGCTGGGACTTTCTCTCTGCAAGTCGATTATTAACGCTCACGGTGGGACGATTCGTGTGACAGACAATACGCCCCATGGAACAATCTTTACCTTTACCTTACCCATGGAGGAAATAATGCTATATGAATAAGTTGACGATTTTGGTTGTGGAGGACGATTCGTCCGTCAAGAACCTGATGACAACCACGCTGCGTACCCATGATTATCATTTCCTGACAGCAGGAAACGGTCAATCCGCCATTATGGAAGCTTCTTCCCACAATCCCGATATCGTTCTTTTGGATTTAGGACTGCCCGATATGGATGGTGTGGAGGTAATTCATAATATCCGAAGCTGGTCCAATATGCCGATCATTGTTATCAGCGCTCGCAGTGAGGATACCGATAAAATCGAAGCGTTGGACGCCGGTGCTGACGATTATCTCACAAAGCCTTTTTCTGTGGAGGAACTGCTTGCACGGCTGCGTGTTACCCAGCGCAGACTGAGTATGATGCCCAATGAATTTGAATCCTCAACTTTTATAAACGGTCAGCTGAAAATTGACTATTCGGCCGGTTGTGCATGGTTAGGTGGCGAAGAACTGCATTTGACTCCCATTGAGTATAAGCTTCTCTGTCTGCTGTCCAAAAATGTAGGCCGGGTGTTGACCCATACTTATATCACCCAGCGCGTCTGGGGACGGTGCTGGGAAAACGATGTGTCGTCTTTACGGGTGTTTATGGCAACCCTGCGAAAAAAGCTGGAAGCGGCTCCCGATTCTCCGCAGTATATCCAAACCCATGTGGGCGTGGGCTATCGCATGGTCCGTGTAGAGTGATACAAATGACCAGTAAAAGCAACCGCAGTCCGTACCGGTAAGCTGTTGATCCGCACCGTCATAAAATGCTTTCCTATTTATAATCTCCCCATACAGGCGGTATACACCGCCCCACAAGTGCAAACAAGGCAGGAGCCGGAGTGTTATGCTCCAGCTCCTGTTCTCGCAATAAAGATTCGCCGCTGCTTAAACTCAACGACCTTGCAGGCATTGTCTTGCGACGGGCCGGGCCTTTTCTTATCCTCCCCTCACCATTGACTCATTCACCTCCTTTTGTCAGTCTGCATGGTGTTTTTTGATTATGCCGGGATCAGCGGAAACATCGCGCCGAATGATGAAGATGAAACCGATTCTGCAAAGCAGATTCACGAAGCTCTGCAAAGCTCTGAATCGGATTGCTCCGGCAAAATGGAAATCTATTTGTTGGGTAATTGAAAGATGAAATGGAATGTGCTATCATATTGGTTAGTTAAAACTAACCAATATTGGAATCTTTACGGTTTACCAGCAATTGATTGAGCGAAACTTTTATTATTTTCAATCTGACTATAGTTTTTGAAGTGGAGGCTGTCTTTATGATTTTTAATACGATGGGAAACAAATTAAACCCGGCAATATTGTTTTTTCATGCAATGGGTGTAACCGGTGACAGCAGTATTCCGGTAGCAGATTTCTTAAAAGAACAGTATTATTGCATTATGCCTACTTCAACCGTGTATTGTGCAGGCCAAAAGTATATTGGTAAGGCTGACGAAATACGGCAGATTGAAAACTTCCTTCGGAAACAGGGAATAGAGAATCTTGTTTTGATCGTTGCTTCCTCTATAGGAGCTGATTTGGCAATGGCTTTTTTGACGCAATCAAAGATTCCGGTAGAGCACGCGTTTTTCGATGGGGGACAGTTTGCTCAAATTGGCAAATTAACTCGGTGCATAATGACGCCATTTTTGTATTTGGCTATGAAAAGCCTGTACTGGTCAAAAGGAAAAACACTGAAGAAAATACTCTGGTGCGATGACGAAAAGATCAAGCCTTATTTCATCGGGGCAGGCAAGAACCTGACTTATAGAAATCTTCGTCACCAGCTGGCCGATAGTCTGGAAAATAAGCCTTTTCCAGCGCTGTCAGAAGAATTGCAAAAGCGTACATTTTTCGAATTTGGAAGTGTGGAAGACCATTTCAAATATCGCAAAAATGTTATGCAGACATACACACATGGAAATTTTCCGGTTTTTGACGAATTCAATCATATGCAGTATCAGATCCGCGATCCGAAAGGATTTGCGGAAATATTAGTATCGGTGATAGAGGAAAATGAACTGCCACAGCGGCCTTTTTTACGCTCCTTAGCTTGAATATAATGGTGATTTTCTAAACTTCGTTTCTATCCGGCGCACTGGTTTCGGTGAAGGTATTGCTTTTTTGAAAATATGGAGTATAATATTCAAAAAATATAGGAGGAACGACAATGTTTGGTTATAACGATGTTTGCAATTATAATAACCAGTCCGATAACGCAATGCCTTGGCACTGCATCGGGCTTACATTGTCATACTCTTTTTTCGGATAATCCCCTATAGGATATTCATAAAAACAGATGCAGTGCAAGCCAACCCCCAAAAGGTCGCTTGCACTGCTTTTTTAACACCAAGAAAGGACTGAGAATATGTTACAGCACAAAGGAACGCAGGTAATAGAAACTCCAAGACTGCTTCTTCGCAGAGCGGTCTTGGAGGATGCGAACGCTATGTATGACAACTGGGCTTCTGATCCGGAAGTGACTCGATTTCTGATTTGGCCTACTCACAACAGTGTCGAAATCACCCTAAAGGTTTTGCAAAGCTGGATGGAGGGCTATAAAAAGGACAACTACTATCAGTGGATGATCGTCTTGAAAAGCATAGGACAGCCTATTGGCTCCATCTCCGGCATGAACCCCAATGATCAACTTTCTTCTATTGAGATTGGTTATTGCATCGGCAAGAATTGGTGGCATCAGGGTATTATGACCGAGGCTCTGCAGGGTGTTATCGAGTATCTGTTTGAAACCTGTAACTTTAATCGTATTACTGCCAACCACGATCCTAACAACCCGCATTCCGGCAATGTTATGAAAAAGTGCGGCATGAAATACGAAGGTACCGCCCGACAATCTGCCAAAAACAACCAGGGTATTTGTGACACAGCCCAGTATGCGATTCTCAGGAGTGACTGGAAGAAACCGTCGCATTTCATGGAAGGCTTCTCCTATGAAAACGACGCAGCTTTGGTACAGGAGATTTATCATCGTTATGACGAGAACAGCCGTCTGACCAGCTCTAAAGCAGCGCAGGTGGAATTTCTGACCAATGTCCGTTACATTGAGCGTTACCTGAAGCCGGGAGATAAAATCCTGGATGTAGGTGCCGGTGCAGGCGAATACAGCTTGTACTTCTCTCGCAAGGGCTATACCGTCTCAGCTCTGGAACTGGCTGACAGCAATATCGAAGCCTTCCGAAAGAAACTGAGTCCACAAGATACAATCGATTTGGTACAGGGAAACGCCTTAGATTTAAGTCGGTATGAGGATCATTCCTTCGATGTAGTTCTGGTGTTCGGTCCGCTGTATCATCTCCACAGCGAGGCAGACAGACTCCGCTGCATTGCGGAAGCAAAGCGAGTATGCAAACCCGATGGCACACTATTTTTTGCATTCATTGCCAACGACATTGTGATCCTGACCATGTTCAACGAACATTCCGACTATTTTTTGAACGGAGATTACGACAAAAACACCTTCCGTGTGGACGACTTTCCTTTTGTCTTTCATACAGTAGATGCCTGCAGGAAACTTCTTCGCAAAGGTGGCGTAAATGTGCTGCATGAGGTTGGCTCTGATGGCGTCAGCGAACTGCTGAAGGAAAAAATTAACATGATGGACGAAGCAAGCTACGCCCAGTATCTGCGCTATCACTACTACGCTTGTGAGAAACCGGAGCATTTAGGTGCGTCCAACCATCTGCTGTTTGTTGCCAAACAATGCCAGCAGTGTCTTTAACAATATGAATTGAGCCGTGGAACGATCTCCCGGTTTGATGATGCTGAACCCAGTCTTACAATATGGTTTCCTCAATCATGCATAAATTTCAGCATTTCATTTTCAAAGAAGTTGATTCTCTCATGCTCATATTTTGGATAAATGAGATGCTCCTTGTCGCATACTGCCCGGTTATAACAAGCATACTGACTGTCTGCCGGAGCAATTTTGTCAAGCAAAGCAGTTCCCATCAGTAGCTTGCCATGCATGAGCGGTGCAAAATTCACCAGATCGACATAGTCCATTCTGGAAAGAACTGTCTCAGGAACATCTCGACACATGCCGCGAAAATCCGCCGGCATCGGATGCAAAACTGCGCACTTGGAGTTTTCCGGCAACATAGCTGATACCACCATAGCCAGACCTCCGCCAAAGCCCTCGCCCCATGTTACGATTTTTTCCCGATTCACAAAAGGAAGACCACAGGCAGCCTTCGCCAGAATCGTAGCCCTTTCATATCGATCTTCTATGTTCATCAATTCAGGGCTTGTCTTCCAGTCATCTGTGCATATTGTTTCTTCCAGCGCAATGACAGCATAGCCCTGCGCAATAAACCGTGTCATATGGTGCCAGCCGCGGATCCCTCTGTTAATGTCATGGAACATCAGCACCAGCGGATGTTTCCCCTCCCTTGCCGGACGAATGCACCGGGCATAAATATCACCGCTGGAAGAAGGAATCACCATCTTTTCATAAATTGCAAAATGGTTGCAATAAGGTACCGGCTGAATGTTCATTTCTCCCGTTACACGCAAATCTTTCTTGCGCCAGTAAGCAAGGAAATCATCCGGTGTTTTGGTCAGGCCCTGATAGAGCTCCATCTGCTTTTTGCGTTCTGTAATCGTCACAGCTCCGCACGCTCCTTTCCAAAGAAATCCAGAATCATGTCATCAAAGTCCTGAATTTCTTCATGACCGTAGCCATCAAAAAGATAACGCTTCTTCGGACAATTCAGGTTATTATACACAGCGCATTGGGTTTTGGGAGGACATATGGTATCTGCCAGTCCGGTACCAAACAGGATCGGGCAGCGAATCATATGCGCAAAATTCTTGCTGTCGATATATCCAAGCTTTGCAAACCACTCATCTGCTTTCGTATCATCCGGGTCAAACCATCTGGAGTAATATCGGAGACCCTCATAGGCAATCTGGTCTGCATCCAGTTCCCAAACCATCCGGTAGTCACTAAGGAACGGATAAAGAATTGCACCCCGGTTGATGAGATCCGGATTCAGAGCTGCGCACGCCAGACTCAGGCCGCCGCCCTGCGAACCGCCGTTCACGAACACCCGGTTTAAGTCAATGCCATCTAGCTGCTGTACGATCCGGCACAGGATTCGAACATTCTGATGGAATCGGACATAATAAAGGTTCTCAGGAGGGCCGTCAATACCTGCAACAATGTGGCCGGTAACGGTTGTGCCTGCAAAGCCACCGATATCCTCTCCAAATCCACCCTGACCCGGACAGTCAATCGCAATCAGTGCAATTCCCATTCCGGCAAAGGAGGACTGCTCCAGCCAACTTCTGGATGCCCCGGGATAGCCGTGGAACTGCAGAACCAGCGGCACAGGCTTGTCGGAAACCGGCTTTAAGAATTTTGCATAGAGCTTCGCGCCGCCCATGCCTTTGAACCACAAATCCAGATACTCACAGGTATCAAAAGAAGGAATTTCAGACTGGGTAATCTCATAATCGAGCGGAATCTCGTCTGCTTCCTTCATCCGTTCACTCCAGAATTCCTCAAAATCTGCAGGCATGGGGGTCGTTCCCATATACCCGCTTAATTGCTCAATCTCTTCTGCTGTCATTGGTATAAATTACACTTCCTTTTTGTGCAGTGTGGCCTTGCCGCAATCGGATTCTCCGACAACGCAGAGTGCTCCGCCCCTTATAAAGTATAAAAGGAATGCCATCCAAAACTCTATTACACCGTTTCTCGAATTTTAATTAGGTTCTAAAACTTTTAGCTTTAATAAATTATATATGTAATGAAAAATATTTTCAATTATAATAATTTATGAAAACTAATATCAATTTTAGTTCAAATCTGCCAAAATAGATAAATTTTAACCAAACCAGTTGTAAAAAATGTCAATAGCAACTATACTGGTTATACATTAATCAGTAAGGAGTCTGCTCTATGATTTATGATGAACTAAATAACATCGATCGTTATAAGTCTTTATCACACAACCTGGACACCGCGATTGCTTTTCTAAAGAAGACAGATTTAAGTAAACTCAAAATGGGACGCACCACAATTGATGGAGATAATGTGTATTGCAATCATTTCTGCTATACCACTGCTCCGGTGTCCGAAAACAGCGAATTTGAGGATCATGTTAAGTATCTCGATCTGCATGTGATTGTTTCCGGATGCGAAACAATTGCAGTCTCCCCTGCCAGATCACTAGCGCAAACCAAGATTCTGGAGGATGAGGATGCTATTTTGTACAAAGGTGACCCGAAACAGCTTTTGCCGGGCGACTCCACCACATTCCTGCTGGTATACCCCGGAGAAGCACATCTTCCCAAATTGGTGTCCGGTGAAGCAAGCCATGTAGACAAGGTTGTCTTTAAGATTGCCTGCTCTTAAAAGGAATCACATCGTAAGCAATTGCTGAATCAAATTCCCGCAGGCATTTCCCATTGAAAACTTAAGATTCCTACAACCAAGGCACCGCAGGAAGCGTGTATATCCTGCGGTGTCTTTTATTTTCAGACTGTCTTTACTGTCTGATTGCATCGGCAATGGGCCTGTGCTATACTGGGGCCAGTTCTACGCAAACGAGGTGCGATCATGAAAAAATGCAAAATTACCGTTATGCGCAAAGCCTGCTACCCGGATCTTTCCGCACAGTATGAAAACCCCATTGAACACACCTGTGACATTCAGCAGGGACAGGTCTTCGTTGCCAACGGCTGGCAAAAGCCCGAAGGACTGTGCGACAGTGCCTGGGAGAGTATGTCCCCATTTGTCATGACACTGGCCCACGGCGGAGAAAATTTCTATGACGGCTGGATGAAAAATCCCCGGTCTGCCATGATCTCCTGCAACGACGGATTCCGTCCGGTGAGCTTTCTCATTGAAGCATTGGACGACGATGCGGACTGATTTTCCGTGAAGCACTCTGCAATTGCGTACGCCGCTGCTCAATTCGCTATTTTTACTTATTCTTGCCCTTCTTGACACCGATTTTTCTACACTCAAGCATGCTCGAGTCCTATTTACTTTGATAAAATGCAGCAGTATAATACACTGGACTGAGAAAATTTGTGAGGTGTTTACAATGAATCGAGATTTGACCGTTGGAAAACCTACAACCGTGCTGTGGAAATTCTGCCTTCCTCTGTTTGGCAGCATTATCTTTCAGCAGCTGTACAATATTGCAGACAGTCTAGTTGCAGGCAAGTTTATTGGCGAAAACGCATTGGCCGCAGTTGGCAACAGTTATGAGATCACACTGATCTTCATCGCATTTGCCTTCGGCACCAATATTGGATGCTCCGTAATCGTTTCCCAGCTATTCGGAGCGAAAAAGAACAAGGATCTGAAAACCGCAGTCTATACCACACTGATCGCCGGTGGTGTGCTGTGCGGTGTCCTGATGTTAGGCGGTATGCTGCTGTGTGCAGATCTGCTGCACCTGATCAACACCCCGGATAATGTCATGGCTGATTCCCAGCTGTATCTGGACATTTACATTCTGGGCCTTCCCTTTGTGTTCTACTATAATATCTCAACGGGTGTATTCTCCGCTCTGGGCGATTCCAAAACCCCGTTTATCTTCCTTGCCATCTCCTCTACTGCCAACATTGCAGTAGACATCCTGTTTGTTACCGCATTCAAGATGGGTGTATCCGGTGTGGCATGGGCAACCTTCCTGTGCCAGGGTGTCAGCTGTGTATTGGCTGTCATCGTCATGTTCAAGCGCTTCAATACCATCAAGTGTGAAGAAAAGGCCCCCCTGTTCTCCTGGAATCTGCTGGGCCGAATCTCCATCATTGCAATCCCCAGTATTCTGCAGCAGAGCTTCATCTCTGTTGGCAACATCATCATCCAGGGCATCATCAACTCCTTTGGTTCCAGCGTCATGGCAGGCTACAGCGCCTCTGTGAAGCTCAACAACCTGGTGATTTCCTCCATGACCACCCTCGGAAACGGTATTTCCAACTATACCGCTCAGAATCTGGGTGCCGGTCTGACCGACCGCATCCGCGAAGGCTTCCACGCCGGTCTGAAGCTGGTCTGGATGATTTGCATCCCCATCGTTGCACTTTACTTCTTCGCAGGCAAAACCATGATGTCCATCTTCATGGATGAGCCCAATGGCGAAGCAATGACCGTGGGTGTGCAGTTCCTGAAAATCGTTGCTCCCTTCTACTTCATTGCTTCCACAAAGCTGGTCTGCGACGGTATCCTCCGCGGTGCAGGCATGATGAAACAATTCATGGCCGCCACCTTTACAGACCTGATCCTGCGTGTGGTCCTTGCACAGGTGCTGGCAATCAACCTTGGAATGGGTGTTACCGGTATCTGGAGCTCCTGGCCCATTGGCTGGTGTGTTGGCGCAGTCTTTTCCATCATCTTCTATCGAAGCGGTGTATGGAACAAGAAACAGGCAACTCTCAACGCGTAATGATATGAATATGCTGCTCACCGCACATTCTGTGGTGAGCAGCTTTTTTATGCCCATAAATCCGAAACGCAGCCGCAACAGGCACAAAGCAAGATCCGTTTTTTTAGAATTGTAATTGACATATGCCATAAACAGGTTTATAATCAAGATATAAATGACATATGCCACAAACTAAAGGAGATGAGCCGTATGCCCAGACCTAAAAAATGCAGAAAAGTATGTCAGATGCCTTCAACCCAGGCATTTGTTCCCGTGGGGGGTGACGCCTCTGCTCCGGGAATCATCCTGACCGTTGACGAGTACGAAGCAATTCGTCTTATCGACAAAGAAGGATTCTCTCAAGAGGAATGCGGCACCTATATGAACATTGCACGCACAACCGTGCAGCAAATCTACACCTCCGCACGCAAAAAGCTTGCCGATGCACTGGTGGACGGACTTTCCATCAAAATCGAAGGCGGCGACTATCAGCTGTGCACCGGCAACGAAACATACTGCGGCTGCGGCGGGTGCAGAAAGCATCGTCTTGTATGCGCTCACTATTCTCAACAGGAGGGTAACACCATGAAAATCGCAATTCCACTGGATGAAAACAAGCAGGATGTGTGCATTGCCTTTGCACGCGCCCCTTATTTTCTCTTTTCTGAAAACGACTCTGTCCAGATCGTAGATAATCCCGCCGCACAGGCTCAGGGCGGTGCAGGCCTCCAGGCCGCACAGTTTCTGGTTGACAACCAGATAACCACCCTGATTACCGTCCGATGCGGTCAAAACGCCGCCGATGTGTTCAAGGCCGCCGGAATGAAGATCTATAAGTCCGAGGGCACCTCTGCTCAGGATAATCTCACCGCCCTTGCAAACGGAACACTGGAAGAACTGACCCACTTCCACGCAGGCTTCCAGGGAATCCAATGAAAATCGCAGTTCTGAGCGGAAAAGGCGGAGCCGGAAAGACCATGGTTGCAGTCAACCTTGCCGTCGCTGCAGGTCAGGCGACCTATATTGACTGCGATGTGGAGGAACCCAACGGCAGACTGTTTCTGAAGCCTGAAAATGTACAGCAGTCCCCTGTCCACACGCTCCTGCCCAGCTTTGATGCCGAAAAATGCACAGGTTGTCGAAAATGTGTGGATTTCTGCCGGTTCCATGCTTTGATCTATATCAAGGAAAAGCCCATGATTTTCCCAGAGGTCTGCCACAGCTGCGGCGGCTGCGCCATGGTTTGTCCGGAAGGAGCCATTTCCGAGCAGCCCAATCCCGTGGGCATCATCCAGACAGGCTACCACGGAGACATTCGTGTCATCACCGGCGAGCTGAACCCCGGCGAGGCTTCCGGTATTCCCATCATTCGCGACGCGCTAAAGCTTGCTGACGACAATCTGACTGTCATCGACTGCCCTCCCGGCAGTGCCTGCAGCGTCATGGAATGTGTCACAAACGCAGACTACTGCATTCTTGTGGCAGAACCGACTGCATTTGGCTTCCACAATTTCCAGATGGTCTATGAGCTGGCTACCCTGCTGAAAAAGCCCTGCGGCGTGGTAATCAACAAAATGGATGCGCCTTATGCGCCTTTGGAGCAGTTCTGCAAGGAGCACAGCCTCCCGATTCTGGACAGGCTCCCCTATGATCCCCAGGTTGCTTCCCTGGCATCCCGTGGCGAGATCATCGCCGAACACAACACCATTCTGAACAGCAGATTTCAGTCGATCCTTGCAGGCATTGGAGGTGGCGTCAGATGAAAAAACTGTTGATCCTCAGCGGCAAGGGCGGCACCGGCAAAACCACCACCGCCGCTGCATTCATTCACTTTTCCCAGGCAAAAGCCATCGCCGACTGCGATGTGGATGCACCGAATCTGCATCTGGTTACCAATCAGCAAGCCCAGCCTGAGCGATCTGATTTTTTTGGCGGCGACAAGGCAGAGATTTCCACAGATCAATGCATTGACTGTGGACAATGTCAGCAAGTTTGCCGGTTTGATGCCATTCATCAGGTGGACGGCCGGTATCAGGTGGATGAATACGCCTGCGAAGGCTGCGGCGTTTGCGTCCATGTATGTCCCCAGCAGGCGGTTGCATTGCATCCGGACATGGCAGGTTCCAAATACCTCTATCAGGATGATGGAGTCTTCTCCACCGCCAAGCTGAAGATGGGCCGGGGCAACTCTGGCAAGCTGGTTGCCGAAGTAAAGGTCTCCATGCTGAAGCACGCACCGGAAACGGATCTTGCGATCATCGACGGCTCTCCCGGAATCGGATGCCCGGTGATTTCTTCCATCAGCGGAACGGATCTGGTTCTGGTGGTTGCAGAGCCCAGTCTTTCCGGTATCAGCGATCTGAAGCGCCTGCTGAAAACCACACAATCTTTCCAGACCAGAATTGCGGTTTGTGTGAACAAATGGGATGCAAGTCCCGAAAACGCCTCTGCAATCGAGGCCTTCTGTCAGGAGAACGAGATTCCCTTTGTGGGAAAAATTCCCTATGACAAAACCGCATCCGCAGCCATCAACGCAGGTCACAGCGTGGCAGAAATCGACTGTCCCGCACGGGATGCGCTGAAACAAATCTATGAAGCTACAAGCAAATTGCTTGAACTATAATTTCTTATGATAAAAGGAGTCATTACTATGAAAATCGCAGTAGCAGCTATGGGCAACACCGTTGCAGGCCATTTTGGTCATTGTGAAAACTTTATCTTCTTCGACACCGAGAACGGCAAAATCGTTTCCGAGCAGTCTGTTCCCAACCCCGGCCATCGTCCCGGCTTCCTGCCCAACTTCCTGGCAGACAACGGCGCTAAGGTCATCATTGCCGGTGGCATGGGCGGCGGCGCTGTGGACATCTTTAACGAGCGCGATGTAGAAGTCATCATCGGCATTCAGGGCGATGCCCGCACCGCTGTTGAGACTTACCTGAGAGGCGAGCTCAAGTCCACCGGTTCCATCTGCCACGAGCATGAGCACGCTGACGAGTGCGGCAATCACTAATCGCTTTTGACAATATCCTTTATAATCAGAAAACCGCCGACTTTCCAAAAAAGTCGGCGGTTTTCTGCTGTTTACACCCGAATCCGGATTTCTCCGTAGTATAAGCTCTCTGTCTGTCCGTCTTCATAGCGAACCTGCAGCCGGCATTCGTCATCGATTCCGCAGGCAAATGCCCGGCGGTCACCGTCCGGGGAAATCACGGTGATTTCTGTTCCGATCACCATGCTGTAATCCCGGTATTTTCCGATATATTCTGCCGGATTCCCGGCTGTATAATACGCCATAAATCGGTTCAGAAACTCTGCCACCAGACGGTTTTTCATATCTGCACAGGGCTTTTCAAAAATTGCCCCGGCAATCTCCTCGATTTCCTCTGGGAAGCCGCTCTGGGGCGGGTACACATTGATTCCAACTCCCAGCACCGCGTATTCAAGCACGCCGCTTTCCATTCCGAAGGCTCCTTCTGTCAGGATTCCGCAGACCTTTTTCCCCCGGACAAAAATATCATTGACCCACTTGATCTGCGGCTTCTCGTCTGATACCGCCTCAATAGCTTCGCACATGGCAACCGCCGCCATGGTGGTGATTCCCAGCGCCTGCTGGGCTGCACACCGATTGGGCCGCAGCAGCAGGCTCAGATACGCTCCCGTCTCCGGCGGAGAGAAAAAGTATCTGCCATAGCGACCTTTTCCGGCGGTCTGCTCGCTGGCGATCAAGGTGTATCCCTCCGGAAGCCCTGCATCCGCCTTTTCCCTGACATGAACATTGGTTGAATCCACCGAAGGCAGCACATTCACATTCAGATTTTCACAGGCCTGATCCAAATATTTTGCGATTCCCTGTGGTGAAAAGATGTCCGACTGCACCGAAAGACAATAGCCTCTGTTGGATACCGCATCAATGCAGTACCCTTCCGCTCTCAGGGCTTTGACCGCTTTCCAGACAGCGGCTCTGGACACATTGAGAGATTTTGCAATCTCCTCGCCGGAATAATACACACCCCTGCTGGATTCAAACAGGGCTAAGAGTTTTTCTTTCGTCGTCATAGGTACTCCAATCTATTGGTCGTTTCTCAGGTGGCACAGCTGTGTCCACTGGCAGTCTCCGCAGATCTCCTCCCGTTTGCCAGGAACCAGAATCCGGTCATATACCAGCTTCTGAAAATCTGCAAAGGGCATCACGGTTCCGGACTTCAGCCCGCACCGGTGCAGCACCTGACGGTCGTATTCTGCCACCTTCTGCTGGGCATCACACACTCCGCCTGCGTGGTTGGGACACGCATCACAGATGGTATCCAGCTCATCGACAATGCACACAGAAGGATTGGCAGAAAGCTGTTGCTGCACCTGCGCCATGTGCCGTGTAAAGTCACTGCTGTACCCCTTCCCCTGGAAGAAGGCAAGGCACATTCCATGGTGGGCCCGCAGTTTACATAAATAGTCTTTCATGTTCCGTTCCTCAGTCCAATTTTATCACATTTTCCAGTCTTTTGCACACAACCAGAGCCAAAATGATTTTCAGTGCATCGGGAATGAGATACGGGAACACGCACCAGCCAAGCGCTGTCCACACGCCAATTGCGCCGGACTGTCTTGCATACACCGTCATAAACCACACGGTACCAAACAGATAGCACACCAGCAGCCCCAGAACCATGGATACAGCAAGCACCGGCGTCTTTCTGCCAAACATACACTCCATGGCCCACATCAGCAGCGCTGACAGCATAAATCCCATGATATATCCGCCGGTTGTGCCCAGAATACAGCCAATGCCCCCGGTAAAGCCTGCAAAAACAGGCACGCCGATCATGCCCAGAAGCAGATAAATCAGGACAGACAGGCTTCCCCGCTTGCCGCCCAGAATGCCTACGGCAACAAACACGCCGAAGGTCTGCAATGTAAACGGAACCCCAGTGGGAATCGAAAGCCAGGAGCATACCGCAATGATCACAGAAAACATTGCGATATAGGTCATATCACGCATTTTTATGTGTGTTGTTTGCATCATTGGAAATTCCCCTTTAACAAATCAATTTCTCTGTTCCGGATGAGATTTCCCACTCATTATAATATGCCCGTCCACAATCGTCAACTATATTATTCTTATAGGTTTACAATCAGCCACAGACCGTCATTTTTCTTTGCAAACAGGCTAAAATCTCATAGACAAGCCCATATTTTCGTGATAAAATCCTTAGAGATTTTCAAGGAGATTTAGAAAAATGCAAAGTAAAAATGCCATGCATCAGATCACTGAGGGTGTGATCTGGAAACAATTATTGATTTTTTTCTTTCCCATTCTACTGGGTACATTCTTTCAGCAGATGTACAATACGGTGGATACCATTATTGTAGGTCGTTATGTGGGTACCACGGCGCTGGCTGCGGTAGGTTCTACAGGCCCATTGATCAGTCTGATCAATGGTTTTTTTATTGGCATGAGCTCCGGTGTTACGGTCATTCTGTCCCAGTTTTACGGTGCAAATGACCACGGCGGTATTGAAAAAGGCATCCACACCGGCATTGCCCTGTCCCTGATTCTGGGTGTTCTGGTTACGGTGATCGGCATTTTCGCCGGCCCTCGCATTCTCAAACTCATCGGCACGCCCGAGAGCTGCCTTGAGGACGCGCTGCTCTACACCCGCATCTATTACTCCGGTGCTATCGGCACCATGGTTTACAACATGGGCGCAAGTATTCTGCGAGCCATGGGCGATTCCAAGCGCCCCATGATTTTCCTGATGATCACCTGTCTTGTCAATATCGTCATGGACTTTGTGTTCGTTGTTGCACTCAACATGGGTGTCGCCGGCGCAGCCATTGCAACCGTCATTTCCCAGATCGTCAGTGCGCTGCTGGTGCTTTGGGTCATGATCCGTCTGCCGGGAGCCAGCCGTCTGCACTTTACAAAGCTGCGCATCGATTCCAGCCTCATGCAGAACATTCTGGTGATTGGCATTCCCGCCGGCCTCCAGTTTATCACCTTTGACCTTTCCAATGTTCTGATTCAGTCCGGCATCAACTCCTTTGGCGATGTCACTGTTGCCGCATGGACTGCATACAGCAAAACCGAAGCAATCGCATGGATGATCATCAGCGCCTTCGGCGTGGCAATTACCACCTTCGTCGGTCAGAATTTCGGCGCTCAGAAATACAAGCGAATCCGGCAGAGCATCTGGATCTGTCTCGGAATGAGCGTTACGCTGATTGGTGCAATCTGCGCACTGCTGCTTTACTGCAAGGATTTCATCCTGGCAATCT
Source organism: Oscillospiraceae bacterium (assembly GCA_020025595.1). Taxonomy (GTDB): domain Bacteria; phylum Bacillota; class Clostridia; order Oscillospirales; family Oscillospiraceae; genus Faecousia. The sequence continues at coordinate 130,975 of JAHHRV010000001.1, read as the reverse complement.
ACACCACAGACCTGGAGGTCATCCGTCTGGGCGGACAGGTCATGTCGTGGATCGTTCCCTATGTGGTCATTTTCCTGCCTGTGGAGATCTTTGCAGGCGCCATGCGCGGCACAGGCTACTCCGTGGTTCCTACTGTAATCACTTTTGTGTTTGTGTGCCTGTTCCGGGTGCTGTGGGTCATCTTCATTGTCAGCCGCTATCATATGATTCAGGTGCTGGCTCTGGCATATCCCGTCAGCTGGGTCCTGGCCGCCATTGTATTTTTCATCACTTACTTCCGGGGTACCTGGCTGCACAAGAGCATTGCGCGCTGCGGCATGGATCCGGAATACCAAGACTAAAAAAGAAGCCTGGCAACCGCAAGGGTTGTCAGGCTTTTTTCAGTTCTATCAGACGACTTTACAGATTGCTGACCTTTCGGTTGCCGCATTTGCGCAGGTAGTTACCGATGTTGGTCACGCACAGCAGTGTCACCACCAGAAACACACCGGGGATCAGAATCAGCCACCAGGAGCCGGACAGCAGTGCCTTCTCCGACAGGCTCAACATACTGCCCCAACTGATGATCTCCAACGGCAGGCCGATGCCCATAAAGCTCAGCGTGGACTCTGCGCCAATGGCTCCGCGAATGTTCATAACCACCATAAACATGATGGAGGAAACAAAGTTCGGTGTCAGGTGCTTCCAGAGGATATGGAAGAATCCTGCACCCATGCACCGGGATGCCACCACATATTCTGCACTACGGATCTGCCGCACCTCTGTGCGCACGACCTTGGCGATGGTTGCCCATCCGGTAATGCCAATGACCAGCGAGATGCTCAGCACATTGGCCTTTCCCAGAATGGCCTGGACAAAAATAATCAACAGCAGATTGGGAATGCTGAGAATAATTTCTGACAGGCGCATCAGAACATCGTCCAGCCACTTGGGCATCAAACCGCTGACGGCACCAAATACGACTGCAATGGCGGTGGAAATCACTGTTGCAAAAAAGCCGATGAACAGAGAAATTCTTCCTCCGTAGAAAATCATGGAGAAGATATCCCGGCCCATGGTGTCTGTGCCGAACCAGAATTCTGCGCACGGAGCCAGATTGGCATGGTACAGATCCATATAGGTGGGGTCTTTGGGGATGAACAGGTCACACAGCAGACAGCTGATGACAATAACGCCCAGAACAGCCATGGAAACAAGGGGTTTTCCCTGATACCATTTCTGTTTTTTCGCCTGAGGTGCGGGAATCGGACGAATTCCCACTTGAACAAACTGATTATCCAATTTCCGTAACCTCCGTGGTTTCTACGATTTCCTGCTCACGCATTCGGGGATCGATGCGTTCGTTGATGATCTGGGCAATCATGTTGAACAGGATCACCACAGCTCCTGTGAGGATGCACAGCACCATCATCAGATTGTAATCCTGATAACGGGCGCTTTCATACGACAGCGTGCCGATACCGGGATAGGAGAACACGGTCTCGATGATATAGGTACCGCCCAGAATGTGAGGCACTGAAATGGCCATCAGGCTCAGATAAGACGGCATGATATTGCGCAGGCAGTGGCGGTACATAATGCGTTTTTTGTCCAGGCCCTTGGACTTGGCCAGCAGCACATAATCTGCCCGAACCTCCTCCAGGAGCTTGTTACGGATCATAAAGGCATAGTACCAGAGGTGATCGATCACCGCAACCGTCATGGGCAGAATCAGATGGACGGCCCGATCTGCGATGTCATTTTTGTGGCCCACCGAGTAGGCTCCGCTGCTGGGCAGCAAGTGCAGATTGACCGCAAAAACCAGAATCAGCATCAGCGATAGCCAAAATTCCGGAATACAGCTTGTGATGGTGCCGACTTTGCAAATGCTCTTGTCCAGCCATCCGTCCTCTTTCCACGCACACAGGATTCCCAGACCCAGCGCACCTGCAAATATCAGGATGAAGCCGATACCGCCCAGAATCAGGGTGTTCCCCAGACGGCTTTCAATTACCTCCAGCACATCCATCTTATATTTGAAGGAGATGCCGAAGTCGCCCTTCACCGCATTTTGAATCCAGCGGATATACTGAACATAGATGGGGTCATTCAGTCCCAGTTTTTCCTCCGCCCATTGCCGTTCTTCGATACTCATTCGCTCCACACGGTCTCCGTAATAGGACACCAGAGGATCACCGGGTGCCAGTCGTGCAATATAGAAAACTGCCACGGACAGAATAAAAACGCTGAGTACAAAGGCCAGAAGCTTTCGGCCGTAGTAGATATAAGGGTTCTTCCGAATCATGCTTTTTCCCCCTTTAATACCAGATGGCCGGGCTTTACTTCCACCATGGTTCCATTCCGGTCGAACTGCTCCGGGTCAAATTCGTGCCAGACTCTCGCCCGCTCCAGACGGGGATCCGGGATGGGAATGGCATCCAGCAGGGATTTTGTATAGGGATGGAGCGGATTTTCAAAAAGCTCTCTGGTCGGGGCAACCTCCACCAGCTTTCCCTGATACATGACACCCACCCGATGGCACAGATATTTCACAACCGCCAGATCGTGGGCAATGAACAGTATAGAACAGCCATGCTCCCGATTGCAATGGGCAAACAGATTGATGATCTGCGCCTGAATAGAAACATCCAGCGATGCAATCGGCTCATCTGCCACCAGAAGTCTGGGCTCCATGGACAAGGCTCTGGCAATGGTCACCCGCTGACGCATTCCGCCGGAAAGCTCCGAAGGATACTTATCCAGATACGACCGGTCCAGTCCCACATAATGCAGCTGGAACGCAGCTTCCTCACGGTCAGAGCCTCTCGGGGTCTTCACATGGTTGATCTGCATGGGCTCTGCAATAATGTCAGCAACACGCATCCGCTGATTCAGGCTGGATGTGGAATCCTGAAAGATAAACTGCCGGGATGTCTGCAGCAGTTTCCGGTTCTTCCGAAACTGAGCAGGGTCGCAGGTGTTGATTCCCTGATAGTAAATGGAGCCTGCTGAGGGCTTGTGTACATTCATCACGCAGCGCGCCACTGTGGATTTTCCGGAACCGGACTCACCCACAAGGCCAAAAATCTCGCCCTCGTGAATCTGAAAGGATACATCATCCACCGCTTTGATCACTGCGCTCTTGCTCAGCCTGAAATGATGGGTCAAGCCCTGGACATCCAGTAATATTTCAGACATGGTACATTCCTCCAATGGGTGGTGTAATTTTCGGTGCCCGCTCATCCATCAGCCAGGTGGCTGCATAGTGGGTATCTGTAATCTGGAACATCGGGGGCATCTGCTCATAATCAATTCCAAGAGCATATTCGTTGCGGCAGGCAAAAGCATCCCCCGCAGGAGGATCGATCAGCACCGGAGGCATTCCGGGGATGGTATAAAGCTTCTCGCCCTGCTGGGCATAGGCAGGCAGCGACCGCATCAGTCCCCAGGTATAGGGGTGACGGGGGTCATAGAAGATTTCCTCTGCCGTGCCGATCTCCACAATTTTTCCGGCATACATCACAGCCACCCGGTCAGCAACCCGTGCCACAACACCCAGGTCGTGGGATACCAGGATCGTCGCGGTTCCCAGCTTTTTCTGAACATCCCGGAGCAGATCCAGAATCTGCGCCTGAATAGTCACATCCAGTGCGGTGGTGGGCTCGTCCGCAAACAGCATCCTGGGGTTTGATGCCAGTGCGATTGCCATAACGCTGCGCTGACGCATACCGCCGGAAAAATGGTAGGGACATAGCTTGCAGCGCTGCTCTGCCCGGTCAATTCCCACCAGCTCCATCAGCTCGATGACCCGCTGATGCACCTGCTCTGCGCTCATCTTGGGATCGTGTACCCGAATCGCCTCTGCAATTTGCTTGCCAATGGGGATCGTCGGGTTCTGAGAGGTCATAGGGTCCTGGAACACCATGGAAAAAACCTTGCCCCGGATGCGCTGCATCTGGCGCTCTGAATAATTCGTGATGTCCACGCCGTTGATTGCAATGGAACCGCTTTTGATTCGGGCATCCTTGTTCAGCAGCTTCATAATGGACTTGCACAGCACACTTTTGCCGCTGCCGGACTCGCCGACAATCGCCAGCACCTCTCCTGCATGCAGGCTGAAGGATACATCCCGCACCGCCTGCAGCTCACCCTCATGGGTATCAAAGCTGACGCTCAGATTCTTTACTTCTAATAATTCTGACATACTGTTCACCTAACGCACGAGAAGGGGCTGGAACCCAGCCCCTTTTCATGTATTTTTATTTTTCTGTTAACCTTCCAGGGTCCATTCGTTGACATTCCAGAAGATACCCACACCATGGTGACCCATGACGGTATCGGGATCAATTCCGTGAATTCTGGAAGATGCCACATAGTCTGCATCGATGTAGCAGATAAATGCATATGCAGGATCCTTGGCCAGCTCCTCCTGGAAGTGGTTGTAAGCCTCGGCACGAACCTTCTCGTCATCGGACTGACGGGCTTCCACCAGATACTTGTCTACCCGTGCATTGGAGTAAGCGGAGTAGTTTGCACCCTTGTCTGTGCCGAAGACCTTGTATGTGTGGTCATCTGCATCAAACGGGCTGCCCCAGCCAATCAGGAATGCCATCTGTCCGGCCCAGTCCACCTGCTCGGGAACCTCTACAGTGCAGTTGATGCCGATCTGGTTCAGCTGCTGAGCTGCTGCCTGAGCAATATCAATACGGACCTGATCGCCTGCACCGACGCTCAGCACGAAACCGATTTCCTTGCCGTTGCGTTCATAGAAGCCGTTGGCACCCATCTTGCAGCCGGCAGTTTCCAGAATTTCCTTAGCCTTTTCCGGGTTGTAGTCGTAATGCTCTACATTTTCATTGTTGTAGATATTGCGCTGCAGCGGGCCGTAGGCGATATTACCATGACCCAGCACTACAGTGTCCAGAATGGCCTGGCGGTCGATGGCGTAGCAGATTGCGGGAATGATATCCTTATTTTCTGTCCAGTAGGGATTTGCAAAGTTAAACATGATGCCTCGGTAGTCAGAGGTCTTCATGTTGTAAACGGTGTAGCCCTCCTGATTTACAAAGCCCTCGGAATCCTTGGGGGTCAGCAGAGCCAGATCCAGCTCCTTGGACTTCATCTGTAGGGTCTTTGCGTTGTCATCAGGAACGATCTTAAAGATGATATGTTCGATGTTGGGCGCACCCTTAAAGTAGTCGTCATTCTTGACCAGGGTAATTGCCTGACCTGCATCCCAGCTTTCCAGCTTGTAGGGGCCGGTGCCCACGGGATTGCGGAAGAAATCGGAAGTCTGGAAATCCTGGCCTTCCAGCAGGTGCTTGGGAAGAATTCCTATGGTCATATAGTCCAGGAATGCCACATTGGGTGCAGCCAGCTGGAATGCAACTGTGTGATCGTCCACAACTGTAATGGACTTTACATCTTCATAGTTGGGCGCATTTTCAGAACCGTTTTCCGGGTCCATAATAGCTTCGATGGTGAATTTGACATCCTCGGCGGTAAAGGGCTCGCCGTCGTGCCACTTTACATTTTCTTCCAGATGGAAGGTATAGGTGCAGGTTGCTTCATCATAATCCCAGCTCTTTGCAAGACCGGGAACCACCTGATTGTCACCATTGTGGGCAGTCAGGCCGTTAAAGATCAGAACATTGATCTCGCCATGCTCATCCATTGCAGGATTGATGCGTGTATAGTCATGGGAACCATAGACCAGTGTATTATCCTGCGCGGGTTTAGACTGTCCACAGGCCGCCATGCTCAGTACCAGCACTGCTGCCAGTAACATCGATAAAAATTTTTTCAAGGGAATAGCCTCCAATCTTCTTGCTGGAGATATATTACCAGATCCTTACACGGCGTACAAGCCGGGGAGGGGGTTATTTCAATCAAAAATTATCGAATTTATTTTTCTGCCGGAATCGCTTTCTCCAGAGGATTCCAACTGCCCCGGATGTAGCAAATCTGATACATAACAAACAGCAGCACATTATGGGCAACCATACAGCCCCAAGCTGCCACCAGTCCCATGCCCAGCATCTGCGTACAGACGAAGGTACCCACAATCCGTATTCCCCACATACCCAGTATATTGAACAGGAAAGGCTTTCGGGTGTCCCCTACTCCGAGCATCAAGCCCTCCAGAATGATGGAAAATCCGTAAAACGGCTCTGACAGTGCAACCATTTTCAGAACGGTGGTTCCCAGAGCAATGACGGCATCATTGCTGGAAAAAACGCCCACAAGACCGGAAGCCACAAAAAACAGAGCGCCGCCCGATACGATCATCAATCCGATTTCCAGCGGGATGAACATGGCTGCCAGATCCTTCATTCGCTGGTTGTCCCGGGCACCATAGGCATTGCCCGCCAGGGTCGATGCCGCTGTCTGCATACCGTATCCCGGAATATAGAATGCCGATTCCACCGTGTTGGCAATGGTATGGGCTGCCGTCGCCACTTCACCCAGAGAATTGATCATGGAGGCAAATGCTACATATCCCAGAGAAGTGCCGAAGCGCTGCAGCATATTGGGAAGCGCCACCTTCATGCAGGGCCCCAGAATGGTTCTGTCCGGAGCAAACTTTGCACCCTTCGGCGAAATAACGCGATGATGCCACAGTACATAGGTGATCTGCACACCGCCAACGGTGAAGGCAATGGCACTTGCAAGAGCCGCACCCACAACGCCCATTCCGGCACCGGGGAACATCACGGTGTATCCCAGCAGCTGAACCGGATGGGACGGATAAATCAGCAGGAAATTCAAAACGATATTGATGAGGTTTACCGTTGCGCCCACCTTCATGGGTGTTTTGGAATCGCCTGCTGCACGAAGTGCCGTGCCGAACAGGATAATTGCCGTCCGGGGAAGCATGGGCAGATACATCACGAAGAAATATGCCGAAGTCAGCTGCCGAATCTGCGGGTCCACCTGCATCCAGACAGGAAGCACTCCGCTTATAAGCACTGTCACCAGAGTAAACAGCGTTCCGATAACGACCGTCACCGTCACCAGCTGTGCCACAGCTTTGGAAGCGTTTTTTCGGTCACCAGCGCCATAGGCCTGTGCAATAAATGCCAGAAATCCCACGCCCACTGCTGAAATCGTGCTTGTAATCAGCCAGTTTACCGTAGTAGTCGCACCGACTGCCGCCGTGGCCTGAGTTCCCAGAGTGCCGACCATCGCCGTATCGATGTACTGAACGGCGGTCTGCATCAGCTGCTCCAGCATGGTGGGCCATGCAAGAGCCAGGATCACACCCATGATCTCCATATTATATTTTGGTTTTCTGAAATTTCTCATATACTACCTCTGCACAGAAAACTGCGCTCTGCTTTTGCAGAGCGCAGCCGGATTTACTTCTTTTTCATTGAGGGGATCAGAAAAATAGAAATCATACAGCTGACAAACAGCAGATAGGGATAGAACAGATAGTGCATGATATCAAAAGCGGACAGTGCAACGCCCATCTCAGCCGTGGCAGAAATTGCAACCAGCATCTGGGCGCCATAGGGAATGACACCCTGGGAAATGCAGGAGAATGTATCCAGAATACAGGCTGCACGCTTGGGGCTGATGTCATAATCTCTGCTCATCTCCCGCGCAATGGGATTTGCCATTACGATTGCCACCGTATTATTTGCAGTTGCAATATCCATGGTGCCGACCAGCAGGCCCATGCCCAGCTGTCCGCCTCGGTTTCCCTTGAAAATCTTGCGGATCAAATACAACAGCGCATCAAAACCGCCGTAATTGCGAATCAGCGCACACATGGCAGCCACCAGAATTGCCACCATGCTGGTTTCAAACATTCCCGCAGCGCCGGAGCCCATGTTGGCAAGCAGCTGCGTCACCGCAGTCTGTCCCGTGGCCAGCATGATCAGCGAGCCGGAAACAATGCCGCACAGCAGCACCACAAACACATTGACTCCCAGAATGCCGCCCAGCAGGACCAGAACATAGGGAATGATCTGAACGAGATTGTAGGATTTTTCAATCTGAACCGTGGGCTTGTTCATGGTCATCGCCAGAATCAGTGCCAGAGTACCCAGTGCCGCCGGCAGTGCAATGAAGAAATTGCCCTTGAATTTATCCCGCATCTGGCAGCCCTGACCGTTGCAGGCTGCGATGGTGGTATCGGAAATAAAGGACAGGTTATCGCCGAACATAGCGCCGCCGACTATCGTTCCTACGCACAGCGGCACACCGAATTCAGAAGCCTGCGCCACCTCGACCGCAATGGGCGTCAGCAGCGTAATGGTACCAACCGAGGTGCCCATGGCAGTAGACACAAAGCAGGCCACCACAAACAGAACTGCCACTGCAAAGCGGGCATCGATCACCGACAGCATGAAATAGGCCACGCTCTGAGCAGAAGATCTGCCCACAACGCCCACAAAGGTACCTGCCGTCAGGAAAATCAGCAGCATGGTGACGATGTTCTTATCTCCCACGCCCTGACCCATCATCTCCAGCTTCCGGTCGAAGCTCACGGATCTGTTCTGCAGGCACGCCACCAGAATTGCCGTTAAAAATGCAATCACAATGGGGACATTATAAAAACCCATAGGAATCCTTAGCTTATACTCAAACCACAGTCCAAGGCCCAGATACATCACTAAAAACACACCGATGGGCAGCAGTGCAATTGGTTTTCCTTTTTTCATTTTCAACCCTCAAGTCTCCCTTAAAATAGGCATAAACTGTGAATAATTTACCATATATACAAAAAGATGTCAATAAAACAGCAAAATCCGGGGGAAAAATCTGTCCGACTATAAAAAAATCGGGACAGAACGGTTCGTTCTGTCCCGACAGATATTTAACTTATGCCAGCATGGGCTTCAGTGCGTTTGCCAGTGCTTCCTTCTGTGCCTCTGCCTCAGCCAGATCCTTACCCAGAGTGGTAAAGTAGGTCTTGATCTTAGGCTCAGTACCGGAGGGACGAACCACCACAGTTGCGCCGCCTTCCAGGCTGTAGATCAGCACATTTGCAGCAGGCAGGCCGGTTTCCTCGGACTTCTTGTAGTCGGTAACCTTGACCACCTTGTATCCTGCAAATTCTGCGGGAGGATTGTCACGCAGGGACTGCATGATACCTGTCATCTTGTCCATACCGCTGAGTCCGGGGAACTCGTAGGAATCCACCTTGTTCAGGTAACGGCCGTACTGGGCATAGATCTGTTCCAGGCGTTCCTTGATGGAAGAGCCGATGGAACGGTAGTAAGCAGCCATTTCACAGATCAGCATAGAGCCGATGATTGCATCCTTATCCCGGACATAGGGGCCTGCCAGGTAGCCATAGCTCTCTTCAAAGCCAAAGATGAAACGATCCACCTCGTCGGCAGCTTCCAGTCTTGCGATCTGATCGCCGATCCACTTAAAGCCGGTCAGAACATTTCTCATTTCCACGCCGTAGTGTGCTGCAACAGCGTCAGCAAGGGGGGTGGAAACGATGGACTTGACTGCAACCGCATTCTTGGGCATAGTGCCGTTTTCGATGCGGCCTGCGCAGATGTAATCCAGCAGCAGCACGCCGACTTCGTTGCCGGAAACCAGCTCATAGCTGCCGTCGGGGCACTTGATTGCAATGCCTACACGGTCAGCATCCGGGTCGGTAGCCAGCATCAGGTCTGCACCGGACTGCTTTGCAAGCTCCAAGCCCAGGCGCAGTGCCTCAAAAATCTCAGGGTTGGGATAGGGGCAGGTGGGGAAATTGCCATCGGGGTCCTTCTGCTCGGGAACGATGGTAATGTCATCAATGCCGATATCCTTCAGAACGCGGGTAACCGGAACCAGGCCGGAACCGTTCAGAGGAGAGTACACCAGCTTCAGTCCTGCGCTCTTGCACAGACCGGGGCGGACAGAGCGAGCCTTGATTGCATCGTAAAGTGCTTCCTTGCACTCGTCGCCCACATATTCGATCAGGCCCTGTGCCAGGCCGTCCTCAAAGGACATCATCTTGGCACCGGTCAGGATATCGGTCTTCTGGATCTCTGCATAGACAATGTTGGCAGCCTCATCCGTCATCTGGCAGCCATCGGGGCCGTAGGCCTTGTAGCCGTTGTACTTGGCGGGGTTGTGGGATGCGGTCACCATAATACCGGCGTTAGCCTTGTAATAACGGGTTGCAAAGCTCAGTGCAGGTACGGGCATCAGTGCATCGTAAATGCGCACATGGATGCCATTGGCAGCCAGAACGCAGGCAGCGGTCTTTGCAAATACATCGGAGTTGATACGGCTGTCATAGCTGATTGCCACCAGCTGATTGCCACCCTGAGTCTTGACCCAGTTGGCCAGTCCCTGGGTTGCCTGACGAACCACATAGATATTCATTCGGTTGGAGCCGGCGCCCAGGATGCCGCGCAGACCTGCGGTACCGAACTTCAGTGCTACTGCAAACCGTTCCTTGATCTGATCTTCCTGTCCGGAAATAGACTCCAGTTCAGTTTTCAGCGCAGGATCTTCAAGATCTGCTTCCAACCAGCGCTTGTAATCGTCCATGTACATATGATTCACCTATCCTTATATAATCTAAAAGGGTATTTTTTATTGCTAAATCAGATATAGTATAAGCGTTTTGCCATAGATTGTCAATGTTTCACTCTTTGTCACATTTATCGATTTTCTTTCTGAATCTTCCGCAATTACTGGAAATTCTATAGATTCCAGCTAAATATGGTACATTTTACCGGGCCAACCTTGACACTTCTGTTCCGGATGAACTATACTATCTGCAAGGAGTGTGAATAATCCATATGACACAAAGTCACTCAAAAACCTATTTATTTGAATCCATGCCGATTCCAAAAGCCGTTGCTCAGCTGGCGATCCCCATGGTCATGTCATCGCTCGTAATGGTGTTGTATAATCTGGCAGATACCTATTTCGTGGGTATGCTGAACAATCCCGTTCAGAATGCCGCAGTTACACTGGTATATCCGGTCATGCTTGCCTTTAATGCGGTGAACAACCTGTTCGGCATCGGCACCAGCAGCATGATGAGCCGTAGTCTGGGTGCCAAAAACTACGAAAAAACCAGAATCTGTTCCGCATTTGGCTTCTACGGTGCACTGTTCAGCGGTATTTTGTTCTCCGTGATCTGCATTGCGTTCCATGGCCCGCTTCTGCGGCTTCTGGGCGCTGACGAAATCACCATGACCGCTACCCGGAACTATTTCTTCTTCACCGTAATGCTGGGTGCTACGCCTTCCATATTAAATGTAGTACAGGCCCAGATGGTACGCAGCGAAGGCTCTGCCCTGCACGCAAGCATGGGCACCATGCTGGGCTGTATCCTGAACATCATTCTCGACCCGTTCTTCATTCTCCCCTGGGGTCTGAATATGGGTGCTTCCGGCGCAGGTCTTGCCACATTGATTTCCAACTGCGTCGCCTGCCTGTATTTCTTCATTCTCTCCTATGTCAAGCGGGGCAACACCTTTGTGTGTCTGGATGTCCGGCGGCTGAAATCTCTGGATTCCTCCGTTGTCGGCGGCATTCTGGGGGTAGGCATCCCCGCATCCATCCAGAATCTTCTGAATGTAACCGGCTCCACGATCCTGAACAATTTTACCGCTGTCTATGGTGCAACCGCCGTTGCCGCCATGGGTGTCGCCCAGAAGATCAACATGATTCCTCTGCAAATCGCTCTGGGATTTGGTCAGGGCATTATGCCGCTGGTCAGCTACAACTATGCAAACAAGGATCACAAACGGATGAAAAAAGGAATCCTGTTTGCACTGGGCGTGATCGTCCCCATCATGAGCGTGGTATCCATTTCCTATTGGCTGGGTGCCAAAGCCCTGATCGGCGCATTTATGAAAAACGAAGAGATCGTCAGCTACGGTGTTCTGTTCCTCCGTGCCATGTGTCTGGGTGTTGTGTTTAACTGTACGGATTTTCTTGCCGTGGGTGTATTTCAGGCTCTGGGCATGGGAAAAACCGCCCTGTACTTTGCCCTGCTTCGCAAGGTCATTCTGGAAATTCCCCTGCTGTTCCTGCTGAACCGGGTGTTTGGTCTGTACGGTCTGCCGTATGCCCAGCCCATCACAGAGCTGATTCTTGCTGTGGCAGCAATTTTCATGCTGCTTCGCATTTTCCGTCAGGTGCAGAAGCAGCCCTGCAAAGTATAAATTCTGCATAAAAATCATACCGAAGGCAGTCTGAATACAGGCTTCCTTCGGTATTTTTATTTTCCAGCGCCGTCAGATTCAAGATACTGCAAAACAATTTTCTCCAAAAATGTTGATTTTCAGTACAATTTCTGTGTTTTTCCGGAAATAAATGACAAATTTTAATGTAGTTGTACACTTTTGAAAAATGTGTTATAATTGCGGTAAATTGAACGAAGCATCCTATAGATGCACTCATTTGATGTTACAGTTGTGCTGATTTGGCTTATTTCATGTCCAAGTGCACTGTGACCGTCACTTGATCAACAATACAGAAAAAGAGGTTTATTCGTGAGTAAAAAAATGCATAAAAACGGGTTTGTGGAAGGCGCAGCCATCGCCTATGCGGCCATCGTCATCACCAAGCTGATGGGCGCCCTGTACAACATTCCCTTTTACAGTATTATCGGAGACAAGGGCGGTATCATATATTCCTACGCCTACAGCATCTACACCCTGTTTCTGGATATCTCCACTGCCGGTATTCCCATTGCAATCAGCATCGTCATCAGCGAATACAATTCCCTGGGCAAATACCGCTCCAAGGAAAAAGCCTATTCATTAGGTCTTTTCACAGTTGTAGGCATTTCCCTGGCTGCATTTTTGTTTTTGCAGCTGTGCTCCAGACAGATCGGCGGTTACTTCCTGAAGGATATGACCGAAGGCGTCACGATTGATGAAATTGCACACGCTGTCCGGGCGGTTTCCTATTGCCTGCTCATCGTCCCCTTCCTTAGCATGAAGCGTGGCTACCTGCAGGGACACAAATTTCTTGCACCCCCTTCCCACAGCCAAGTCATCGAGCAATTTGTGCGTATCGTCTTTGTTCTGTGCGGCTCCTACATCGCAATTTACATTCTGAAGGCCGGTGTCACCGCCGGTGTTTGCATTGCACTGATCGGTGCCGCAGTCGGCGCGCTGGTGGCGCAGATTTATCTGGTTCGCACCCACCGAGCCAATCGCAGTGAGTTCTCCGTTCATGGCGGCACGGAAGAAAAAGCCGAGCCTACCAAGGTGATCCTGAAAAACATTTTTTCCCACTGCGCAACACTGATTCTTGTTTCCATCACCATGAGCGTGTATAATCTGGTAGACCTGAAAATGCTTCTGCTGGGTCTTCACAATCTTGCTTATGATGATGAAGTGGCTCAGCTGGTTTCCAGTATCGCATCCACATGGATTCCCAAAATCTGCATGATCATCTCCGCACTTTCCATCGGTCTGACCAGCAGCATTGCTCCCTTTATTGCTGAAAACTATGCAAAACGAGACTGGAAAGCCATGAATCTGAAAATCAACCAGGCAATCGGAACGGTTATGGCTGTTTCCATTCCCCTGGGCGTGGGCATGATCATGTTTGCAGAGCCTGTCTATCGCCTGTTCTATGGTGAAAATCTGTACGGCGGCAACATTCTGCAGCTGGCAATCGTTGTTAACATTCTGGGCAGCATGACCACCGTCATCAGTATGTCCATGCAGAGCATGAACCGAGGCAAGTCCGTATGCCTGTTTACCATTCTGGGCGTTATCATCAATACGGCTCTGGATCTGCCCCTTATTTATCTGTTTGATGCAATCGGAATCCCCGCCTATCTGGGTGCTTCCGCCGCAAGTATCGTGGGTCAGCTTGTGACCATGTTCCTGCTGCTGGGTTCTCTGAGAAAGTCCATTGGATTCCGCTGCCGCCCGATGATCAGCATCTTCCTGCGGACTGCTCCTGCCGCCGTCGTCATGACCGTGGTGGTTGCGCTTGTTAAGTACCTGTGGCCTGTTACCCAGGGCCGCGGCCTCCTGCTGCTGGTTCAGTTTGCCGTCTATGGTCTGGTGGGTGCTGCAGTGTATCTGCCTTTGACCTACCGTTCAAAGGTGCTCAGCGATGTATTCGGAGAAAAACTGGTAGAATCGATCCGTGAAAAAATAGGTTTTTGAAAGAGGTAATAAAATGAAAAAAATTCAATTCTGGATTGCCCTGTGGGCAGGAAAGGGATTCCTGTGGTGGTACAAAAAAACCGGTCATGTCCGCAACGACCGCCCCGGCATGGTGTCCATGCGGCTGTGTTCCGATTTTCTGAAATATGTAGCAAAGCCTGAGCTGACCATTGCCGTCAGCGGTACCAACGGCAAGACTACCATCTCCAGCGTGGTTGCCGGTCTGCTGGAGGAACAGGGTAAATCCGTGAGCTTTAACGACTGGGGCGCCAATCACCACGCAGGCCACGCCCGCTGCATTCTGGATGCCGTTGACATCTTCAACCGTCCCACCAAGGATGCTGTGGTGATTGAAATGGACGAGCTGATTTCCCCCATCAATATTCCCAAGATCAAGCCCAACTACTTAATCGTCACCAACCTTGCAAGAGACTCCATGGAGCGAAATGCCCATCCTGAGTACATCGGTGCCCAGCTGAAAAAGGCTGCGGAGGGTTCTCCCGACACGGTGGTCATCGTCAATGCCGACGATCCCCTCAGCTGCTTTGTAGGCCAGAATAACCGTCACCTGTATTACGGTGTCTTTGACCAGCACACCCACTCTCTGCCGGCTCTGGCAAATGACTTTACCGTCTGCCCCCGCTGCGGAACCAAGCCTGTCTACCACTATCGCAACTACCGTCACATCGGCGATTTTGAATGCCCCAACTGTGGCCTGAAATCCCCCAGCCGGGATTACTTTGTAGAGGCAGCAGACGCTACCTCCATCACCATGCGTGAACCGGAAGGGACCTTCCGCTACCCCATTCTCTCCCCCGCAGTCCACAACATCTACAACCTGGCAGCTGTCATTGCCCTGTTCCGTGATATGGGACTTTCCCACGAAACGCTGGCAGAGGGTCTGAAAAAGGCCAAGCTGCCCGTGTCCCGTGAAAGTCACGAGGTCGTGGGTGGAATTGAGCTGATCACTCAGGTTGCCAAGGGACAGAACCCCACAGCTGTCTCCACCGTGTTTGAAAATGTTGTCAAAGACCCCAGCGAGAAGGAAATCATCCTGATGCTGGATGACCTTTTTGACGACCCCAACAGAACCGAAACCGTTGCATGGATCTACGACACCGACTACGAGTACCTGAACAACGAGCACATCCACAGAATTGTCATCGGCGGTGAGCGTTATCTGGACCATCGACTGAGACTGTTGCTTGCTGGTGTGCCGGAAGAGAAGATCGTCTATATGCGCGATATGTTTGAAACTGCAAATCATGTGAGCTTCGATGGCATTTCCAAAATCTATGTACTGCACGATGTCAACTCCATCACCCGCGGACGGAAGGTCCGTGATGCAGTCAAGGAACGAATTCTGAACGAAAGGGGTACTGAGTCCAAATGATCGTTGAAGTATTATATCCCGAGTTTGGCAATCTCTTTGGAGATATGGCAAATATGCGTTATCTGCAAGCCTGTGCCCCTGATATAGAGTTTGTCTACACAGGCATCCGCTCCACCCCCCGCTTTGTAAACGAGCGTGTGGATATGCTGTATCTGGGTTCCATGCCCGAGCGCAAGCAGGTCATGGCAATGGAACAGCTAAAACCCCATGTGCAGCGCCTGAAAGAGCTGATTGAGGACGGTGTGGTGGTTCTGGCCACCGGAAACGCCATGGAGCTGTTCGGCCAGTACATCTCTGATCTGGGCGACAACTGCGGCAATAAGACAGAAATGCTGGGCCTGTTCCCCTTCCACGCAGATCGAAAAATTCAGGAGATTCGCCACAATTCCATGTTCCTGGGAGACTTCGACGGTATCGCCATGGTAGGCTGCCGTTCCCAGTTTTCCTTCTGCCGGGGTGAATTTACTCACCCGTTCATTCAGGTCCGTGGAGGCTGCGGAAACAGCCCAGAGGACAAAACCGAGGGCATCCACTATAAGAATCTGTTTGCAACCTATCTGTTGGGTCCCCTGCTCGTGCTGAACCCGCAGTTCACCAAGTACCTCCTGCGGCTTCTGGGCCACGATGATACTCTGGCCTTTGAACAGCAGGCAATGGAAGCCTATCAGCTGAGATTGTCCCAGCTGGAGGACCCCAATGCCAATTTCCACATTGGCTGACAGTTTTGAAATCCCAGATAACAACAAGACCTTGAAAGGCAATTTGCCCTTCAAGGTCTTGTTTTCTTTATCTGTTATGAAAATTGGAGTTTATCTAACGAATAAGTTCAACAGAATTTCTGTCATTTATCTTTCATCTTCAACAAATTGGATTTTACTTAATAATGTGTGCTGTGATAATCGTATAACTATATGAGTTGATAGTAAACTTGATATTGCCAACCTCACAATACCAGTTTTTTCCCTGCTTATAAATATTACAATTTCTATCCAAAATCTTATTTTTGCAATACTCCACAACATCTGTTGTATCTATGTTTAGATTTTTTCTAATTCTATCAATTCCCATTTCTGTCGTATGAATTTTATCAATATTATCAAGCAGTATTTTTTTATATTCCATACCCACTTCATATTCTCCCTGTTTGATTTATTAAGTCTGACTGTTAGAATAATTTTGATTTGATCTACTCGATTTTATCTACGATTATTAGATGCCGCAGGGCTTTCATAAAATCCTCCAAAACCGTTGATAACAAAGGGTTTTTCGCAAACAGCTCACCTTTTCCCTTTATACGGTTTCACCCCTGTTTATGCTTCCCTTGAAGGCTCATAAGGGCAAATACAAGGGAAAGAAAATCCCATAAAAAGTTATAACAGAGTGTGGCAATCGGCAGATAAGTGGCATATGTGTGAATATATTATACTGGAGGATTTTAGAATGGACAAGTACAAATACGATGAGAGCAACGGCCTGTGGTACGAGCTGAAGGGAGACTATTACTTTCCCTGTCTGACCCTGCCGGAGAGCGAGAACAAGCCTATCGGGCTCTGGGGGCAGCGGCACAAGAACTACTTGCAGGAGCACCGGAAGATCGTCTACACGCAACTGCTGACCAGTGGCAGGCTGAACAGCTATCTTGCCGAAATTGACCAGCAGGCACAGGAACGAATGGAAGTCCTAATGGAGCAGATGAAGCAGGCCCAGGGGATCACCGAACAGCTCAAGGCTGAAAACGCTATGGAGTGGGTCGGCAGAATGAATAATATCCGGGCGTGTGCCAGGGAGATCGTGAACGCAGAAATCATTTACTCATAAATATAGTTCATAAAAGCGAAAGCGAAGCGGCTGGGGCCATTTTCCCCAGCCGCTTTTTGTGTAGATAGAAACCTTACAACAGCTGTAAGTATGATTTCGGGAGTTGCCGTGTTATCCTTGAGGTACAACATAAAGGAGGGATTCCAATGGAACCTATTTTGAATATTGAAAACCTGACCAAGGTTTATGGCAACACTCAGAGCCAGACCAAAGCACTGAACGGGATTACATTTCAGGTGATGCCCGGTGAGTTTCTGGGAATCATGGGCAGCAGTGGCTCAGGTAAATCTACCCTGCTCAACTGCATTGCAACGGTGATTCAGCCCAGCGGTGGAAGAATTTCCATTGAAGGGAAGAGCCTTGCAAAGCTGGGCGGCAAGGAGCTTGCCGCATACAGAGGGAAAACAGTTGGCTATCTGTTCCAGAATTTTGAACTTCTCGACAATCTGACCGCCCGTGAAAATATCCTGCTCCCCACCACCCTGCATGGCGTGTCTTCCAAGGAGAGCAGCCAGCGTCTGGAGCAGCTTGCAGATTATCTGGAAATTACCGATGTGCTGGATAAATTCCCTACGCAGATGTCCGGTGGTCAGCGCCAGCGTGTGGCCACGGCCCGGGCGCTCATCCTGCATCCCAAGCTCATTCTTGCAGACGAGCCCACCGGCGCTCTGGACTCCAGAAACGCAAAAAATCTGATGGAGAAACTCTCCGGCCTTAATCAAGAGAAACAAGCCACCATTCTGATGGTCACCCACGACAGCAATGCAGCCAGCTTCTGCAAACGAATCCTATTCATTCAGGACGGCGATATTTTCCATGAACTGCGCCGGGGGGAGGAATCTCAGCAGGATTTCTACCAGCGTATTTTACAGGTGATGGCCCAGATGGGAGGAGGAAGTTGCAATGTTCTCTGATCTGATCCTTCGCAACAGCAAACGCAGCCGCAAGGAAAACGGACTGTTTTTCAGCTCCCTTGTGATTTCGATTGTTGCATTTTATCTGATTTTATCGCTTTCCAAACAGGATGTCATGATTTTTCTTCAAAAAATGGAAAGCGATGCCGTAAATAAACTGCTGCTTCTGGTTCCGGTGTTTTATGTATTGACCCTGGGAATCCTGTTCTTTCTGATCTACTTTGCCTGCAAATATCAGCTCCAGCGCCGCAGACACGAATTTGGTGTCTACCTGATGATGGGCATGGAAAAAGCAAAACTGTTTTCCATGCTACTGGCAGAAGATATGATGAGCAGTTTTCTGGCATTACTAATCGGTCTTCCTGTTGCGGTGCTGCTGTCTGAGGTCATCAGCCTTGTGACAGCAAAGACTGTCGGTATGGGTATCATCGGTCATCAATTTTCTCTATCTGGATCAGCACTTATTTTTACGATTGCTGGATTTTTGATGATCAAACTTGTAGCGTTTTCCATTCTCAGTACTAAAATATGCTTTCGGGAGATTGGAAGTCTGTTAGGAGACGAATCAGAGATCACCAAGAAACAGAAACCTCAATTTGTCTATATCCTTTCGTTGTTGGGTGGCCTTTTCTTATTGGCAGCAGCGTATACAATGGCTATTCGTGGAACCGCATGGCAGATTCCGGGGATGATGTTTGTGACAGAACTTTCGGGCTTCTTCGGAACGCTTCTACTGTTCTACGGAATGAGGATACTGGTTCAGATTTTCTCTAAAATCAGAGGCGGCAGGCTTGGTGTGTTTAACTTCAGACAGTTGGAGGAAAATGTTATCCATCAATCCACGACTATGGCTGTCAGTTCTCTGCTGATTCTGGCGGCCCTGTGCTGCTTTGGTGCCGGCGTGGGAATTGCAGGTACCAACGCCCAAAGTGATGACCATGTTCTGGACTATACCTTTGATAGTTATGATGATATTCCATCTGAAAAAATGCTTCCCACTATCCAAACGATATTGGCAGAGCAGGAGCTGGAAGAACAGTTTTCCGCTTTATTTCCTATGCGTATCGGGCATATCCGCACGACAGAAGCATACGAGGATGTCTTTCAAATGGATCCTGTTATGGATGCAATTGCCGCTCTTCCAAAATCCTACGCTCAGGATATCCTCCTCAATAATTTGAGCTATACCGACAAACCGTATCTACTCAGCCAATCTGATTATAATACATTGTTGGAACTTGCAGGAAAACCGACCTTAGATCTTGCTCAGAATGAGGCGGGCGTTTACATTTCGGCTGATTTTACCGATGCAGAACGAACGAATATTCTGAATCAGATTCTTTCTACACGTCCGGAAGCTGAACTGGATGGTGCTCAGATTTTTCTGACCGGTGATTTGCAGACTACAAATCTGGTGACGGATCGCACCATCACCTTGTCCTTTGCCCTGATCCTTCCCGATGAGCAGTTTCGCTATTATACACAGGATCAATATAGTGTCTACATTAATGGCGTTCTGTCACAAGATAAGATCGATCAGATCGGCCTGATGCAGGCTGTCTCCCAAGTCGATGACCGACTTGATACCGCCAATTTAAGCAGCAAAGGAATCAGCTATGAAAGCTATCTGCAAAATATGGGCCGAAGCCTGTTTTATGTGGTAGCAGGAAGCTATATCACCATTTATCTGGCTATTATTTTTATGGTTGTCGCCAATACCATCTTGGGTGTTCAATTCCTGATGAGCCAGCGCAAATCCGGACGCAGATATCAGACTTTGGTGCGCCTGGGTGCGGATTATTCCGTTCTTCGCAAGTCCGGACGGAGTCAGGTACAGTGGTTTATGGGTCTGCCGGTCGCCGTAGCAGCACTCAGCAGTCTGCTGGGTGTCAAGGCCATTGTGGGCGGAGCACTGGCGGGTCGGATCGGTGGATCGCAAAATGCCATTCTGCTGGTTTCTGCCGCTATGATATTGCTTCTGCTTGTGGTAGAATATATCTATATCACGGTTGTGAAGCGTTCCAGCGACCGATATCTGCTGACGCTGATGCAGCCCCAGAGAGAAGAATAAAGAAAGGAGAGGGCCATGACGAAGAAAATTGCAGTTGTAGAAGATGAACTCTATATGCGGGAAGAACTGTGCAGGATGCTTGAGAAGGCGGGATATTCACCAATTGCACTGGACCGCTTCGAGAATGCAACCGAAACACTCATGACCCTCTCTCCTGATCTGGTGGTTCTGGATCTCAATCTGCCGGGGATCAGCGGCTTTCAGATTTGCCGGGACCTGAAGCAGAAAACGGCCATTCCCGTACTGGTGCTGACTTCACGGGACCAGATGCAGGACGAACTCCATGCACTGGAGCTGGGAGCGGATGAATTTCTCACAAAGCCCTGCCGCCGGGAGCGGCTGCTGGCCCGGATCTCCAACATCCTGAAGCGATTTGAGGGCAGGACCAATCTATTGGAGGGGGCAGATTTTCTGCTGGACCGCACCACCTATACGATTTTCATCCATAACACCTCGGCTGTTCTGCCTAAAAATCAGGGCAAGCTGCTGGAGGTGCTGCTTTGCGCCGGGGATCGGATTATTACTGCCCGTGAACTGGCTGTGGCACTCTGGGGTACAGAGGAATTTATTGATGAGAATGCCTTGCAGGTCAATCTAACCCGACTGAAAAAAACAATGGCAAGCCTCGGCACCATACAAAAGGTGGCAACCATCCGTGGACAGGGTTATCGCCTGGAAGGGGGTGGACAGGGATGAAAAACCTCCGCTCCACCTTTATGAGAAACCTTCCCTGGCTGCTGCTCCTTCTGCTGGTGGATGCGTTTGCAGCTATGCTCCTGTGGCTTTCCGATGCACAGGCGTTTGGGACGCTTCTGGGAATCATCCTGCTGTTCAGCATTCTTCTGTTTGCAGCAGCACTGCTTTTTGCATCGGTTCAGGAACGAAAAAAGGAGAAAGCCTTTCTTTCCTTTCTGTCTCAGCCGGACGAAATCCGGGCGCAGCAGCTTCTGGACGCA
The DNA here is from genome assembly GCA_020025595.1 of Oscillospiraceae bacterium. Classification (GTDB taxonomy): domain Bacteria; phylum Bacillota; class Clostridia; order Oscillospirales; family Oscillospiraceae; genus Faecousia. The sequence goes on along the minus strand of JAHHRV010000001.1, from coordinate 109,739 downwards.
GTAAGTGCTCAGGAGCGGCAGATACTGGATCAGCTGATTTCCCTTCTGTACGATCAGCAGTCCCGCCTTGTTCAAATGAGTGACGAGCTTCATGACTATGAAGAATATGTAGAGGGCTGGGCACACGAGGCCAAAACGCCCCTGAGCCTTTTGACCATGCTTCTGGATAACCGTCAGGACGAGCTGCCGCCGGAGCTTTCCGAAAGGCTCAATTATGTCCGCAGTCAGTTGCAGGAAGATGTGACCCAGATGCTCTACTATGCCCGCCTGAAAAGCAGTACCAAGGATTACCGCTTTCAGCATTTTTGTCTGCATGATCTGGTGGAGGATGTTTTGGAGGATTACCTGCCTCTTTTGGAAGAAAAGAAATTTGGAATTCAAAAGTCTCTTTTGGATGAGCAGGTTTTCACCGATTCCCGAGGACTTCGGTTTATCCTGGGACAGATCATCAGTAATTCCATCAAATACGCAGGCGCAGACCCGGAGCTTTGCATCTGGGTCCAATGTCTGCAAACGGAAACCGTTCTGCACATCCGGGACAATGGCACCGGCGTCAAGGCGTGTGATCTGCCCTATATTTTCCAGAAGGGCTTTACCGGGGACAGTACGGACAGTCAGAAAAAAGCCACAGGTATGGGCCTGTACCTTGCCAAAAAGATGGCTGATGATCTGAACCTGAAAATAGGCGCCCACTCAAAATGGGGCGAAGGATTTGAGATGATCCTTACATTTCCGGTAGTATAATTTTTCAAAGCTCATCCTATGTAATCCGTCGTGTATGGTTCTGTACCGTACACGGCGGTTTTTTGTCTAAGTTACCGCTCTTGGTCAAAGGACTTTTTCCGAGCGTGTTTTTGTTTGCCCTGCTGCTGAAGCTGCCGGAGTTTTTCTCTGACGCTTTCCTTTTCAGGAGGGCTGCCGGTCTTGCCGGTCTGGTGTTCCCACTGAGCCAGGTCGTGGTGATACTGCTCCACAACGGCTTCCATCTGGCGGAAGGTCCTCATAAATGCCTGCACATCGGGGTAGCCTTCTGCTTTCAGAATATCCGGGAACTCCTCTAACTGCTGTTTGAGTGATTGTTCTGTTTCTTCGATTTTAGTAGTAAGTGCTTTTCGTTCCTTTCCCTTGAACATTCCCTTGGTATCTGCCAGCTGCTGTTTCAGCCCAGGCAGTACCTTGTCCTGCAAGTGTTTGATTCCCTTTGCCTTATTCTGCACCCGGATCATCAGATTCCGCATGGTGCGGAACTCGGTCATATCAATATCCAGGGTAGGCTTGGGCGGCATGGCCTGCTCACGGATCAGCGATTGCAGGAAGTCCTTTGCCTTGCCCACAATGCTGCGGAACAGATCGGGCAGCCAGCCCCATTTTTCGATGGAGGTTTTCACGGTGTCCAGGATCTCCGTCTCTTTGATCTCGATGATCTTCTCCTCGGAGATGCCGGTGACCAGCGCCACATCTGCCATGCGGTTCCACTCCTGCCTTGCCGCATTGTCGGCTTTGATTTCGGCTTCCTTGGGATTGTTCTTGCCGATTTTCTTGGTGGGAAGATAGACGCCGTTGGGGTCAAACACCTTGAGGTGCTGGGTGGGATCTGACAGGCGGCTGTTGATCAGATCGGTGTAGATTTCCTTGGCTTCCTGCAAGAACGGCTCGCTCTTGTAGCGGTCATCCTTGATGGAAAACATATGGCTTTCGTAAATCTCTCCCTTTTTGAACACCGTACAGCCTGCCCGGAGCGTTCCATCTTCACCGGTGACCTCTTTCTTGGTGCGGACTCTCTTTCCTGTTTCGTCAAAGAATACTCTTCTGGTGGCGATCTTCACTTCCGGGTCCGGAAGCAGGGTGCGCTCACTGAAGATCAGGTGAATGTGGTAGTTGGTCTTGCGTTTGTTGTGGTGCAGAGCGGAAACGCACTCAACGCCATACCGCTTGTGAAAGGCTTCGGTAAACTCTTTCAGAACTGTATCGGGATCAAATTGTGTGTAAACTTCCGGCAGAGCAATAATCAGTTCCCGTGCTTCGATGCACGTTCCCTTGGCTCCGCTTCGCTTGAATTCCTGCTGACCTTCCCTTGCAAGGTTCTCCCAGAAGGAAGGGTCTGTGGTGTGGCAGGTGGCATACAGGTGCTCCTGCCGCTGGGGGCTGGTGATATAGGAAATGCGTCCTTTGACATTTGGCAGCTTCGACATTCGGATGAAGCTGTGTCTCGCCATGGTATCCTTTCTCCCTAAGTAGGGCGTCCTCATTTTGCAACCGTGAAACGGTTGCTGCTGTCACAGCGGCGTGGGCAGATGGGGCAGCACAGAAAATTGCGGCGGCAATTTTCTCAAAGGTCAAGGCAGAAACGGGAGTGATGCGTTGACCTTTGGCCCCCTGCAAGGGCGAAATACCCAGAGTACAAATCGAAGATTTGTGCGAGGGGTGTATTTCGCTCTCAAACGCCGAGGGCTTGAGAGAACGTTACTCGACTTTGCGGACTTCACTCTGGCTCAGGAGGTTTCGTCCCTGGTTCACGGCCATAAAATGCTCCAGCGTATCCCTGCGGATGATCGCCTTGCGCCCGACCTTCAGAACCGGCAGCTTGCCCCATTCCACCAATTTCCGCATGGTGTTTCTGCCGATACCCGTGCATTCGGCGGCTTCCTCGATGGTTAAACCCATTTTGATAGTGCTCATATAGTGGCCCTCCTTATGAAATGCTCAATTTGCAACTCTGCACGGACTATTATACTTATTTTGCCGCTCCTTGTCAATGCATATCACAACCCGTCAGAAGATTTCTTTCATATTTACAGGAAATATGGTTGCAAAATAGGTTTCTATATGCTATACTCATACTCGACAGGAGGTGCAAGCCTTGAAAAATGAAATAACATTCACCGCAAAACAGGTCGGTGAACGAGTAAAGGAGCGTCGTACAGAACTGAATCTCACAATGCCTGAACTGGGCAAGCGAATTGGCGTGAACAAATCCACCATCCAGAGATATGAAGCTGACGGCGTAGATCCGAAACGAACCATGATTATCAAAGGTCTGGCAGAGGCACTGCTGACCACCCCCGAATGGCTGACCGGGCTTTCCGATGATAAGGAATACGACAGCCGCACGATCTGTGAAAACTCCATTGAAGAACATATCACCGCCTATCTTGAAAGCGTGACGCAGACGGTGCAGGGAGAGCCTCGCCAGCAGATGCTGACGAATTTCCTCGGAGAATTTATTGATATGTACGCCATTATCTGCAAACATTTTGCACGGGCTATGGCAGAAGCGGACAAGATTGCCCAGGATGAAGGACTGAAAGAATCCCTCAGACGCTATGCAATCGAATCCGGCGAGATCACCGAAAAGGCATATCATAACGAAATGGAAGCTCCTATCGAAGACATGAAGAAGATGTTGGATTGTCTCTTACATATCTACGACAACGATCACAAGAACCACATTGGAGAGTTGTTGCAGATCAAGTTATCGGCAGAACAGAGATTGGCCGGTAAGGAGAATTCCGTGGCAAAATGATATGAAAAAGCCGACTGTAAAACAGCCGACACGGTGACATTTTAACTTCGCACACATCATATGTCACAGGCCCGATTGCCACGGATCAGGAAGGAGTTTTGATCTATGGCAAAAGGTTCTGTAAGAAAGAAAGGCAAAAAGTGGTACTACCGCTTCTATGTAGAAGATGAAAGCGGCAAGCAGGTACAGCGTGAGTTTGTGGGCGCTGAAAGCAAATCCGAAACGGAGGGTCTGCTGCGCAAGGCAATGGAGGACTACGAGGAAAAGAAATTCGTAGCCAAATCCGAAAACACCACGGTGGGAATGCTGCTGGATCTGTGGGTGGAGGAAGAACTGAAACCCGGCAATCTGAGCAACAACACTGTGATGAACTACCAGGGGACGGTCAATCGCATCAAAAAGCATCCGATTGCACAGCGCAAGCTGAAAACCGTCACCGCAGATCATTTGCAGGCGTATATGGACTATCTGACCTTCGGCGGCGTCAACCCTGACGGCACGACGGCAAAGCCCCACGGAAAGGGCTATACGAGATCCTTCTCGGCAGTCCTGAACGGGGCGTTCCGGTTTGCTGTCTTCCCGAAAAGGCTGCTGTCCTTCAACCCCATGCAGTATGTGGTCTGGCGTGGCAACAAGGAAGAATACGATCTGTTCTCCGGCGAGGATGGGGATACCGGCTCTGCACCGACCCTCAGCTATGAGGTGTTCTGCAAGCTCCAGGACTTCCTGAAAGCCAAGGAGAATCCGGCATTGCTTCCCATCCAGATTGCCTATTACACCGGCCTTCGGATCGGTGAAGCCTGCGCCCTCAGCTGGCAGGACATCAATCTGGAAGAACAGTATCTCACGGTCAGACGCAGTATGCGCTACAACGCTGCAAGGCACACCACGGAGATCGGGCCTACCAAGCGGAAGAAAATCCGCACGGTGGACTTCTGTGACACGCTGGCGGCGATCCTGAAGGAAGCTAAGTCCGAACAGCTTAAAAACCGTCTGCGCTATGGCCCGCTTTACCAGCTGAACTACTACAAAGAAGTGACCGAGAAAGACCGTACTTACTACGAGGCGTACAGCCTTCCCCAAACCGAAGAAGTGCCAGAGGACTACAAGGAGATCTCCTTCGTGTGCCTGCGGCCTGACGGGGCTTATGAGGCCCCCAGTACGGTTGGGATGGTGTGCCGCAGAGCAAACAAGCAGGTGGAGGGCCTTGAGAACTTCCACTTCCATATGCTCCGACACACCTTCACCAGTAACCTGCTGGCAAACGGCGCAGCCCCCAAGGATGTGCAGGAGCTTCTGGGACACAGTGACGTCAGTACCACCATGAATGTCTACGCTCACGCTACAAGGGAAGCGAAGCGCAGCTCCGCAAGATTGCTGGACAAAGTAGTCGGCGGAGAATAAAAACTTTCCCTTGTTTCGGCTCGTAAGGGCAAAAACAAGGGAAAATACATAAAATGTGCAGTTGTAAACGGCGAAAACCCTTGCAAATACAGGGTTTTGAGAGGGATTGTTGGATAAATTTTGATATATCTAACACTCTACTCTAAATACATTTTAGCAAAAATGGGCAATCTCATCAAGAGATTGCCCATTCAAGAATTATGCGATTTTTACCGCTGCACAAAGATTGACATCATTAGTACAGCTTAGCACCTGCCGGAATATGAGGATCAACCATCAGGCAGTGCAGCTTTTCAACGCCTTCCTCATGGTGGACAGCGGAGATAATCATACCGCAGGAATCGATGCCCATCATCTTTCTGGGAGGCAGATTGGTGATAGCGATCAGAGTCTTACCAACCAGCTCTTCCGGCTCATAAGTATCATGAATACCGCTCAAAATGACTCTATCAACGCCTGTACCGTCGTCCAGAACGAACTTCAGGAGCTTCTTGGACTTCTTCACAGCCTCACATTCCTTGACCTTAACAGCACGGAAATCGGACTTTGCAAAGGTGTCGAAATCAACGAAATCTGCAAACAGAGGTTCGATTTCAACCTTGCTGAAGTCGATGGGCTCCTCAGAAATGATAGGTGCTGTGCTGACAGGGGCGGCTTCTGCAGCCTCGGCAACAGCTTCGACGCTCTCACCCTTTGCAGCCTTGTTTCTGGCGATTTCTTCCTGAGTAGGCTTCATGGTGGGGAACAGCAGGACATCACGGATGGATGCAGAGTCGGTCAGCAGCATAACCAGTCTGTCAACACCAAAGCCCAGGCCGCCCGTGGGAGGCAGACCGTATTCCAGAGCGGTGATGTAGTCGTAATCGACCTGTGCACGGCACTCAGGATCGATGGACTTACGCTCAGCGACCTGGCGCTCAAAACGGCCCTTCTGGTCGATGGGGTCATTCAGCTCGGAGAATGCATTGCCAAACTCAGTAGCGTTGATGAAGTACTCAAAACGCTCGGTGTAAGCGGGATCATTGGGCTTACGCTTGGCCAGGGGGCTGTTCTCAACAGGATAGTCATAGATGAAGGTGGGCTGAATCAGCTTCTCTTCAACAAATACATCAAAGAACTCTGCCAGGATTGCACCCTTGGTGGGGATTTCAGGCAGCTCGACCTGATGCTCCTTAGCAGCAGCAATAGCCTCTTCATCAGAATGGATTGCATCAAAGTCCACGCCGGAGTACTTCTTAACAGCCTCCACCATGGTCATGCGCTCCCAGTGGGACAGATCGATTTCCTTGCCCTGATAGCTGATCTGCAGCGTGCCGCAGACATTCATGGCAACGGTCTTCATCATGTCCTCAACCAGATCCATCATGCCGTAGTAGTCGGTATAGGCCTGGTACAGCTCAATGCTGGTAAATTCGGGGTTGTGGGTGGGGTCCATACCTTCGTTACGGAAGATACGGCCAACCTCATAAACGCGATCCATACCGCCGACAATCAGACGCTTCAGATACAGCTCGGTCTCGATACGCAGAACCATATCCATGTCCAGGGTGTTGTGGTGGGTATAGAAAGGACGGGCGGATGCGCCGATCTCAAAGGGAGTCAGGATAGGAGTATCCACTTCCAGGAAACCGCGGTTGTCCAGGAAGGATCTCAGCTCGCGCATGATCATGCTGCGCTTTACAAAGGTATCCTTGACATCGGGGTTGACGATCAGGTCAACATAACGCTGACGATAACGGGTCTCACGGTCAGTCAGGCCATGGAACTTTTCGGGCAGGGGCAGCAGAGCCTTGCTCAGCAGGGTAGCCTCGTGCACGCGCACGGAGATCTCACCGCGCTGGGTACGGAACACATCGCCCTTGACACCCACGATATCACCGATATCGTACTTCTTGAAACGGTTGAAGGATTCCTCCTCCATCTCGTCGAACTTTACATACAGCTGGATACGGTCGGTGCTGTCCTGCAGATCGCAGAAAGAAACCTTACCCATGCCGCGCTTGCTCATCAGACGGCCTGCCAGAGAGATGTTCTGGCCTTCCATAGCGTCAAAGTTTTCCTTGATCTGCTTTGCAGTGCCGTTAATTTCAAACTTCGTCTGCTGGAACGGATCAAAGCCCTCTGCGCGGAGGGTATCCAGCTTGTCGCGACGAACCTGAACCTGATCCGAGTAGGACATTTCAGCCTGAGGTACAAACTTTGCCATAGATCAGCCCTCACGAGAGACATTGAGAATCAACATCTCATAAGAACCGGCAGGAGCATTCACAGTGAAGGTCTCACCTGCGCCCTTGCCAACAGCTGCACGGCCAAAGGGAGAGTCATCAGAGAGCTTGAACTCCATGGGGTTAGCTTCCTGAGAACCGGTAATCTTATAGGTATTTTCAGCACCGGTGGACAGATTGCGAACAGTGATGAAGCAGCCCAGGCCAACACGACCGGTAGCTTCGTTCTCATCTTCAATGATAACTGCGTGGGACAGGATATCCTCGATTTCGGCAATACGGCCATAGAGTTTTGCCTGCTCGTTTTTAGCAGCATCGTATTCAGAGTTTTCGGACAAGTCACCATAGGAACGAGCTTCTGCGATCATTGCAGCAATCTCGCGCTCACGGGTGGTCTTCAGATAATTCAGCTCCCGCTCCAGGTCGGCAAGCCGCAAACTAGTAATCTTAAATTCCTTTGCCATGATATTATCCTTTCATAAAGAAAAACTTATTCAGATAGCTCCCTACATTATACGGGTTTTTGTTCTAATCGTCAAGGTCTATTCCGGATTTTACCCCTTCAATCGCCGCTAAAATTTGCGGATCCTGGTCATAGTTCAAGGTTCTGGCATAGATTTTCATCGCCATCTGCTCGTCTACCGGCACTTCGATATCCGGCTTCAGGCCAACACCTGCCAGGTTGTTGCCATCAGGAGTATAATACTTGCCCACAGACAGACCCACTGCAGAGCCGTCAGAAAGCTCGTAGGTCTGCTGGAAATATCCCTTGCCGTAAGTCTGCTCACCTACCACAATTGCAGCATCATACTCATGCAGCGCAGCAGCAAAAAACTCCGCTGCGGAGTAGGATTTCTGATTCACCAGAACCGCCATGGGAATATTCAGGAAGTTTGCATCGGATTCGTCCAGTTCCGTGTGACCGTTATAGTATTCACTGCGGAACAGAGGGCCTTCCGGCAGGAGGTAGTCCAGGACCTTCACAAGTTCATTCTTATAGCCGCCGGGGTTGTTACGCACATCAAAAATCAGGGCCTTTGCTCCATCGGCCACAAGCTTTTCAATGGCTGCAATGGTTTCTTTGGAGCACCGCTCGTCAAAGTTGTAAATCGTCACATATCCAATGTTGTCATCAATCATCTGGCCCTCTGCCACAGGAGTCTCAAAGTATCTGCGCTCTACGGTGAAGTCCAGATATTCTTCTCCCCGCTGAACGGTCATCACCACCTGTGTATTCTCCTGCCCACGAACCAGATTCTTGGTTTCTTCAATTCCGATTTCTGCGCAGTCCCGGCCTTCCACCTTGGTCAGGATGTCGCCTGCCTTCAGTCCCGCAGCCTCAGCAGGGCCTCCCTCGCTCACCTGAACAATATCCAGATAGCCATCCTCGCGCAGCTGGATGGTGATTCCAACACCTACATAGGAATTACTCATCTGATCCAGATAATTGTCGTAATCTGCTGCGCTGATGTAATAGCTCCACTCGTCTCCCAGAGAAGCCACCATAGCCGCTGCCGCAGCATTCTCCATCTTGGTTGCATCAGCTTCCCCAATGAAGCGCTCCTGAATCAGGCCGGAAAGCTCATTCAGTTTGGATGAACCGCCGGTCATGGACGGGTTGAACTTCAGCATTGCCATCGTTGCGCCGCTTGCCACAACCGCAACAAGGACATAGCTCAGAATCTGTAGAAATCGCTTTGAATTTTTCATAACATACCTCACAATATAAAACACACCCACAGCACAACTGCGCTGTGGGTGCTGTTATTCTCAGATATAGTCCATAGGATCTACTGTACTGCCATCATAATAAATAGTGAAGTGCAGATGAGGACCTGTGCTCCAACCAGTGGAACCCATATAGCCAATCAGCTGACCTGCGGAAACACTCTCACCCTCGGACACCACATAGTTGGTCATGTGGCCGTATAGGGAAGAGTAGCCGTCGCCGTGGTTGATGGTTACATAGTAGCCATACACAGAGCTGGATGTAGCAGTGGTAACGATACCGCTCTTGGCTGCATAGATGGGGGTACCCTCGTCATTTGCAAGGTCAACACCGCTGTGGAAGCTGGTAGCCTCTCCGGTGATGGGATGGACTCTCCAGCCATATGGATCGGTAATGCAAATGTAAGAACAGGGAGAAACCCAACCGCTGGGCTCGGGCATCACCGTGCCGCTGTCGGAGGTTTCGCCGTCGGAGCCATTGTCCGTGGAGTCGCCTTCGGTCTCGTCGGGGGCGGGCTTTGCAGCCTCCTGCTCCTGACGCAGTGCTTCGGTGAATGCCTGCTCTGCTGCAGCGATGCTGCTGTTGAGGGCATCTGCCTGAGCTGCGTAATCATCATACATGCTGTCCAGTTCTCTCTGGCGGGCACTCAGCTCAGCCAAGACTTCATCGGACTCGGTACGCTTTTCATCCAGAGCTTTCTGGGCGGCAAGCTGCTCGTCCCGGGAAGTCTGTAAATCGGTCTTTTCCTTTTCCAGCTCCTGGCGGGCATCGGCAACTGTCTTGGCAGCTGCGCTCAGCTCTTCCATGCAGCGCCGGTCTGCCTCCTGGATCTCTTCAACCATGTTCAGGCGATCTACCAGATCTGTAAAGCTCTTGGCTTTGAAAATCACAGACCAGTAGGAGATCTTGCCCTGCTCTTCCATGGCACGGATGCGTTCCTGATTCTTTTTGTTCAGATTTGCAAGAACCGTCTCTGCCTGATCCAGCTCCGCCTGCTTCTGGGCAATCTGCTGGGTGTAGTTATTAATCTGGTCGTTGATATCGTCAATCTGGGTGCTCAGAAGATTGATCTGCTGATCGATGTTCAGCTTCTGCTGCACAACCTCCTCGATAGAACCCTGATTGGCTGCTTTCTCTTCCTGGACCTGAGCTGTTTTTTCGCTGATTTCACTCTGCTGCTGCTCCAGATCCGTCAAATTTTGCTTGATCTCATCAGAAGTCTGCGCCGCAAACACATTTCTGGGCAGGATGCTCAGAATCAAACCCAAAAGCATTATACCGGCCATAATACCGGACAGAATCGACACAAATAACTTACGATTTTTCATAAAAGCTCCTTAGACATCCAGGAATTTGCTGATTGCGGTCAAACTGCCGACAATACCGACAAACAGACCGGCCGCTGCAAATGTTGCGACCATGGGCACCAGCAAATCTACAAAGGGCACGAACTCAAACAGGCCAAGGGCATCGACCTGCGCAATTTTAGAAACCATTGTATCATACATAGCCCACTCCAGGCCAAAGGCAATGGCTGCGCCAACGATACCCAGCAAGAAGCCCTCAACCACAAAGGGGAAGCGAATAAAGCCGTTTGTTGCACCGACCATCTTCATGATGGCGATCTCATCTTTACGGTCGTACATAGCGAGCTTAACCGTGTTGGAAATGATAAGCAGGGAAACCACCAGCAGCACCGCAATCACCGCAAAAGACGCCAGATGAAGCACACGGGAAATGGTTGTAAAGCCTTCTGCCAGCTCATACTCGGCACCAATCTTCACAACGCCCGGGACCTGCTCTAGCTTTTCCACTGTTTCATCCATCAGTGAATTGTCCTCCAGCACTACAACGAAGCGGTGACGCAGGTTGCTGGGATCAAATCCCTGGAATGCATCGTCATTTCCATGACTGTTCACGAAACTTTGCAGTGCTTCTTCCCGAGAAACATATGTGGCCTGCTGTATATTCGAAATCATATTGATTTTCGTGCCAACACTCTTGGCTTCAGCATCGGTCAGAGCTTCGTCAACATAAGCAATGACTTCGTTGGTCTTGTTCAGATCATCCACCATGATGTTCAGGTTGTACATCAGCGTGGAGAAGCTGCCCACAATAATCAAACACGCCACTGTGACACACACAGAGGCAAAGGACATCAGACCATGAAGAAAAATACTCCGGATGCCCTCTTTCGTCAAATATCCAATATTATTGATCTTCATAGCGATAATACCCGTCCATTCCGTCACTGATCACAACGCCGTCGTTAATCGCAATAACACGATTGGAGAAGCGTTCCACCAGATCCTTCTCATGTGTGACAACCATCACTGTGGTGCCCAAATTGTTGATTTCCTGCAGCAGAGTCATGATTTCAAAAGACCGGGCAGGATCCAGGTTACCGGTAGGCTCGTCTGCGATGATGGTAGAGGGGTTATTCACCAGCGCTCTTGCGATGGCAAGACGCTGCTGTTCGCCGCCGGACATTTCACCGGGAAGACGGCGGCTCTTATTCTCAAGACCTACCAGATCCAGAACATAATCAACGCGATCCTTGATATCCTTTTCTCTGGCACCAACCACACGCATGGCGAATGCCACATTGTCGTGAACAGACATATTGGGAATCAGGCGGAAATCCTGGAACACGACGCCGAGGGTACGGCGAAGGTAAGGGATCTCTCTCTTGCGAATCCGCTCCAGAGAGTATCCGTTTACATGGACACTGCCCGAAGTGGGCTTTAATTCGCCGGTAATCAACTTCAGAATAGTGGACTTGCCAGAGCCAGAGGGTCCAACCAAAAATGCAAACTCGCCATCCTCAATCTGCATGGTTACGCCATTGAGCGCTGTATTGCCCACCGAATAAGATTTTACTACATCGGTAAACTCAATCATAATATTTTTCTCCTAAAAAAGTGTAACAAAATTGTAACACATCGGTTATGTTATGTCAATGTACCCACCTAAAAATTCATACAAATTACATATAAACAATGAGCCACTGCTTCTTTTGCAGTGGCTCATAAAATCTCTTTTTTACTGGCGGTTTTCTCTGCTGGACAGGTACTTGCGAACCATCAGTGCCACCTTGAAGATAATTGCATGGTCGAACTCACGCAGGTCCAGACCTGTGAGCTTTTTGATTTTCTCCAGACGGTAAACCAGAGTGTTGCGGTGAACAAACAGCTTACGGGAAGTCTCGGAAACATTCAGGTTGTTCTCAAAGAACTTGTTGATGGTAAACAGGGTTTCCTGATCCAGAGAATCAATGGAATTCTTCTTGAACACTTCGCTCAGGAAGATCTCACACAGGGTGGTAGGCAGCTGATAGATCAGACGGCCGATGCCCAGATTCTCGTAATTGATGATGCTCTTTTCGGTATCAAAGACCTTACCCACATCGATAGCGGTCTGAGCTTCCTTATAGGAATCAGCAAGACCACGCAGATGCTCAGCCACAGTACCGATACCAATAACGGTCTTGATGAAGAGCTCATTCTTCAGAGTCTCTTCCATGGACTGAGCCAGCTTTTCCAGTTCCTCCTGAGTTGTGGTGGACTGGATCTGCTTTACCACGGCAATATCGGTCTCATTGATGCTCAGGACAAAATCCTGGAGCTTGTCAGAGAACATACCGCCCAGCACATCCACAGTAGCCACATCACCGTGGCCTACCTGACGAACCAAGAACACCGCTCTGGGTGTGTCAGTTGCAAAATGCAGCTCCTTGGCACGGATATAAATATCACCGGGGAGAATGTTGTCCATAATGATATTTTTTACGAAAGTGCCGCGGTCATGCTTGTCCTCATAGTAATTCTTTGCGTCATTCAGTGCAACATATGCTGCGATACACAGTCCCTTTGCCAGTTCGTCTTCACCGGCACAGAACACTGCATACTCGAAGAAATTAGAACTGCCTACCATGGCTTTATAGGTCTTCTGTCCATAGGTCACAACAGTATCTGTGCCAGCACCAACTTTCAAAGCTGCATCTGTCCAGCGCTCTCCCAGCAGGTTCACATCGTTACAGGCGACCACACAGCCCTCTGCATCGATCACACCCATCAAACGATCGGTGGCATCCTTCAGCTGGACGATCACACTTTGAAAAACACTATTAGACATAATAGGCTCCTCCCTATAAAAATGCATAAGCACTTATTTCACAAATTTCATGAGTTATTATACATAGCTTTTGCACATTTTGCAAGACCATTTTGTCAATTTACTGCAAAAAAGATTGCATTTTTTATGAATAATCCCGATTATAACAAAATTCGCAATGCAATTGCGCCATTCAGTCGCACATTTATTTCGTCATTGTGCCACTTTTTCCAGATTCTGGATTTCTTCTGCGGTCAGTTCCCGGATCTGTCCTCTGGGCAGATCACCCAAAGCCAGCCCTGCTTCCTGCCGCCGCTCCAGATAAAGCACGGTCATATTTCTCGATGCCATCATCCTGCGGACCTGGTGATATTTGCCTTCGCACACGGTAATCAGGCTCTCCCCTGCTCCAAGCGGTTCCAGCTTTGCGCTCAGGCACACGGTGCCGTCCCGCAGCGTCAGCCCCGATTCAAACGCCCGAATATCTTCTGTTCCGGCGGTGCCCTCGTGCTTTGCATAGTACACCTTTGGCACTTCCTTCTTGGGGCTGATCAGCCGGTGGAGCAGATCTCCGTCATTGGTAAACAGCAGCAGACCTTCAGTCGCCTTGTCAAGCCGCCCCACAGGCTTCAGATCCTGATGGCGATACTCTTCCGGGAGCAGCTCCATCACTGTCCGGTCCCGGGGATCGTCTGTGGAAGTCACATACCCCTCCGGCTTGTTCAGCATCACAACCATCCGCCGTTTTCCACCCAGCGGTTCTCCATCCAGCGTAATCGTCTGGGCTTCCGGAGAAACCTTTGCACTTCCGTCCTTTACAATGGCACCATCCACTGCCACACGGCCGCATTTAAGTATCTGTTTCACCTGACTCCGGGTCCCTGCCCCTGCGCCGGTGAGAAATTTATCCAATCGTTCCATAGTTCCTCCGTTCTAATCCCCCGTCCCCCGGAATAGGGTGTAATGCCAATCCAAGTTTCAGGAGGGATCTGTATGCTTATCATGACCGCGAAGGTCGATAAACGAAAAATCATCGTTGCAATCGCAGTTTTAGCAGTTGCCATTGGTATCATCGTCGCCCTGGCAGGCGGCAGCTCCAAGCCTTCGGCACCCGCTCCCACCACAGCCGCCGATCCGGCTTCTCCATCCGCTCCCACTGCAGCAGCCACTGCCGCAATTCCGCCGGCAGACACCAACGATGCCCGCGTCAAATTTCTGACCGATCTGGGCTGGGATGTTACCGCATCGCCTACGGAGTCCCTGCAGGTTAAGATTCCCAAGGACTCTAACGAAGTTTTTGACCGGTATAATGCACTGCAAAAGAGCCAAGGCTTCGACCTGTCCAAGTACGCCGGAAAATCCGTTATGCGTTATGTCTACCAAATCAACAACTATCCCGATGCTACCGAGCCCGTCTACGCCACGGTTCTGGTATATAAAGACCAGATCATCGGCGGCGATGTGACCAACACAGCACCAAACGGCAAGGTGCAAGGCTTTGCCATGCCCGAAGCATCAAAGCCATAACGCAATCATGCGCCGGTTCTGCCGCATGGCATAGCGTACCGCAGACCCGGTACCGCCGGCAGAACCATCCCAGACGCTCATTAATGCATCTGCATCGTCAATCATCATCCGGTTGCGCTGCAGCATACACCCCTTTGTGTATGCACGCTGCAGAAGATGCACCCGGTCACATGCAGAAAGAATTCTGCGATATCTCACCCGGTCTGCCTCCGGCCATCGGCTGGGCTGGCTTTCACAGGGCAGATATGCTTCCAGACGAATTTCGGGATAGCGCTTCCGCAGGGAAAGAACTGCTTCTGCAAAGTAAAAATCACACCCCCGGGCCATTCCGCAGCAGAACACCCCGGTCCCCCGGATAATTTCCTGCTCGATTTTCCGCTGCATCTGCAGCTTCAGTGCCTGACATCTGCAATCGGCTTCATCGCTGCCCCAGGGAAGCTTTTCCGGTCTGTGACCTGTAAATGCAAGCACCATCTGCGCCACCTCGCCTTTCTTGGGGTCATTCTATCACAAAGAAAAAAACTTGACAAGCTGAGCTTGCGGTGCTATGCTCAGTATACAACTTAAGAATCTTCAGGGCAGGGTGTAATTCCCGACCGGCGGTAAAGTCCGCGAGCGCTATGCGTTGATTCGGTGCAACTCCGAAACCGACAGTAAAGTCTGGATGGAAGAAGATTATGGATACCATTTGTCTGTAGATCATCGTCTATGGATCATCTTGATTTCATTGCGCCCTGAGTGTACTCTTGGGGCGCTATTTTTATTGAACGAGGTGTCATCATGGGCGAACTCCTAACACAAATCCAAGAAAACTTTACTTTTCTGCTGGTATGCATCGCCATCGGCCTGATCATGGTCGGTATTGCAAAACTGGCAGAGCGATTTCTTCCCTCCCGACGAAAGCTTTCCCCTTCCCGCAGGATTGCAATTGTTGGTATGTGCAGTGCCATTGCCATGATCCTTTACATCATAGATTTTCCTGTTCCTTTCCTGGCTCCGCCTTTCTACAAGCTGGACTTCTCTGAAATCCCGGTTCTGCTGTGCGGTTTCTTCTTGGGACCCAGCGCAGGCATCAGCTGTCTTGGCATCAAAGTTCTGCTGAAGCTGCTGATCAAAGGCACCACCACTGCATTCGTGGGCGATCTCGCCAATTTTGTCGTAGGCTGCGCCTTGATCCTGCCTGCAGCTATCGTCTATCATATGAACAAGTCCCGCAAGAGCGCCATTATCGGCATGGTGCTGGGCACACTGGTTATGACCGTGTTCGGAACACTGTTCAATGCGGTTTACCTGATCCCAAAGTTTGCACAGCTCTATGGCACCCCTGTGGAAGCAATCATCTCCATGGGTTCCGCCATCCACAGCTCCATCGATTCTGTGTACTCTCTTGCTGCACTGTGCGTAGCTCCGCTGAATCTTGTAAAAGGTGTCATGGTTTCCGTTCTGACGCTGCTGCTGTATAAGCATGTGGAAAAGCCCCTGTTCAAGGTAAATTACTAAAAAATTCCCCGCTGCTCCTGACCGAAGCAGCGGGGTTCTTTTATTCATCAGATATAAGTTTTTTCCTGCTGTGCAGCACCGGTGTATTCCGGTTTTCTGGGAGGCATTCCCTGATCCTTGTTCCGGCAGATCATCAGGAAAATCGAATCAAGAATTCCGAACAGGATTCCCAACACCAAATAAGCCACAGCATTTTGCGGTTCGCAGGAACGGTACAGATCGTATTTGCAGATGCAGCGGAAAACAAATGCAACAATCGCAATCACAGAAAAGAGCACCGTCATCAATGACATGCCAACGCCCTGCATTGCCATATAATAGCCGAATTCACCATACATCAATCCGCTCACGCTGATTCCCGTAATAATTCCAAGGGACATAATAATGGTAATCAAACCCAATACAAAAGATGCCATAGAAAATCCCAGCAGGATCTTGCGTTGGTGACGAACCTTTCCATGAACCAGATACTGATACTGGTCGGAAATAGAACCGATCATCCAATCACGGCCCACAGGAATCCAACTAAGCCAAGCATTTTCAAGTCCTCTGCGCTTTGCAATCTGGTACACTGCCAAGGAACGCAGCACCCAAAAAACCAGACCAAACAGCATTACAAATGAAATGAAAATACCCCAAATCAGAAATACGCCATAAAATAATTCCATAAATATCTCCTTTCTATATATCAGCAATCAAACAACAAACCGGTATCCCAGGCCACGGACAGTCTGAATATACTTTGGCTTGGACGGATCTTCTTCTATTTTCTGACGAAGTCTGTTGATATACACCATAATGGCATTCTCGTCAATGATTGCCTCACCCCAGATCAGCTCATAGAGCATATCCTTGGAGAAAATGCGGTTCACATTATCAATAAACAGCTTCATCATGGCGTTTTCCTTGGATGACAGAACGATCTCCTGTCCGTCCTTATAAAAACGCAGCGTGCTGGTATTATACTGGAACGGGCCTGCTGATATCACCTGGCTGGCTCCGGGAAGACTGCCCTTGCTGCGCCGGATCAGAGCCTTGACCTTTGCGCCCAAAACCACCGGATTGAAGGGTTTTGTCACATAGTCATCTGCACCGATATCCAGACCGTACAGCGTATCATAATCTTCCTGCCGCCCGCTTACAATAATAATAGGCGTTTTAATTCCCCGTTTTCTCAGTGTTTCCACCACCTGGAATCCGTCTATGCCCTGCATATTCACATCCAGCAGAATCAGATCAAAGCTTTCTCTGGATGTCAACTCCAACGCCTGCTCACCGCCGGTGGCTGTCTGTACCTCCAGCCCACAGCTTCGAATCACCTTATACAGCATATTCAGCACTGCTTCGTCATCATCTACAACCAGGACACGATCCGCCATAGTCAGATTCCCCCTTTACACACATCTATAAATCACTTATGATAGTATAATCAAAAAGCACCCGCTTGACAAGGGGGAAATCCTGTGAAACGAACCATCCGTACCCACGCCAGGTTTACGATTGCGCTGATTGCATCTGCAATTCTCATCCTGTTTGGCAGCATTATGGCATATCGCGCTTTTCATATTTATGAAAATGTGGTCATCTCCTGCGGCCAGCACGACCATCTGCTTAAACCGCTGCGGCTTGTGGCGCTGAAGCTGGCCATTTGCGGCGGAATATCCGCAGCAGGCGTGTTCACCATGCTGCTGACCTTTTTCTCTCTGGCAAACAAGAGCCGTCGAGAAATCTCCGCACTTCAGAAAAAGAATCAGGCTATGGACGAGCTCAACAAAAAGCAGCAGCAGCTGGCTCACCATCAAAGACTTGAAATCATGGGCACAATGACTTCCAGTATCGCCCACGAATTCAACAATCTGCTGACTCCCATCATGGGTTACTCCATGATGGCTCTGGAAAAGCTCCCTCCCGAGGAAACCGATCTGTATGACGACATTCTGGAGATCTATAACTCCTCCCGGAAGGCAAAAACCATCATTTCCCGACTCTCGGACCTTTCCCGAAAGAACACCTCCACCACCTTCCGTCAGGTGTCCCCTGACGATCTGGTGAAAAAGACACTGGATGTGGTTGCCCCAGCCCGACCAAAGAATCTGGAGATCAAGCTGGCACTCAACTGCTGGGATCAGCGGATTCAGGCCAACGAAATCCAGCTTTCCCAGCTGCTGCTGAATCTGATCATCAACAGCTTCCACGCTGTGGAAAATCAGGATGGCCTTCTGAAAATCGAAACCTGGTTTGATGAAGACACCATTCACATCCGCCTGACAGACAACGGCTGCGGCATTGCTCCGGATGTGCTCCCCCACATTTTCGACCCGTTCTACACCACCAAGGAAGCCGGAAAAGGCACCGGTCTGGGTCTTGCCATCGTTGCTCAGGTGGTGGAAGATCATCACGGAAACATTCAGGTGGATTCCACCCCAGGAGTCGGCACCTCCTTCACTGTCACCTTGCCGAGAGTGGCAGAGCCCCCGCAGATTCCTTCCCTATAATCTTAGACTGCACACCCCCCATGTGTGCAGTCTTTTTGTTTTCTTAACAATTATTAAGATTAGAGTAATCAAACATTAAGTTCGTATTGATACAATTATAGCGAAATCGTTGAAAAAACGAGCATAATGAATAAATTTGGAGGTCCCCTATTATGAAAAAGAACCTGACAATTCTGTTGTCACTGGCTCTGGTGCTTGCCCTGTTCTCCGGATGTACCGGAACAACTGTGGTCTACAGCCCCGTCATCACCGAAGCTGCACCCAGCACTTCCGCCGATTCCACCGCCGCTACTTCCGCTGCAGGTGCAGTGAAGACCGGTCTTGCCATCATCCCCACCATCGGCGAGAGCGTCAGCGCTACTGCTGAAGCAGAAGGCGAAGCCAAGTACGATGTAACCGTCGTTGCTGTCACCGTCACTGACGATGGCATCATCGAGTCCTGCATCATTGACAGCATCCCCGCCTCTGTGAAGTTCGACACCACCGGTGCCATCACTTCCGACCTGAACGCTCCTGTTCCCACCAAGAACGAACTGGGCGAGCAGTACGGCATGAAGGCCTACGGCGGTGCCAAGTATGAATGGAACGAGCAGGTCGCCGCTCTGGCAGCTTATGCCCAGGGCAAGACCGTCGAGCAGCTGCGCAGCGGTGCTATCACCGAAGCCGGCATGGCTGCTGATGCAGACCTGGCTTCCACCGCTACCATCTATCTGGGCGGTTTCGTTTCCGCTGTTGAAGCTGCTGTTGCCAATGCAGCCCACATGGGCGCACAGTCCGGCGACCAGCTGAAGCTGGCAACCATGAACCAGGTTTCCGACAGCACTCCTGCCGATGCAGAAAATGCCGGCCTTGCACAGCTGGACGCAACCGTCACCGCCATGACCATGGACGGCGAGACCATCACCTCCTGCTACATCGATTCCCTGCAGGCCAAGATCAACTTCGACCAGACCGGCACCATCACCACTGATCTTGCTGCACCCGTGCTGACCAAGAATCAGCTGGGCGAAAACTACGGCATGAAGGCATGGGGCGGCGCCAAGTTCGAGTGGAACGAGCAGGCTGCTTCCTTCGCTGCATATGTCACCGGCAAGACCGCTGCCGAGGTATCCGGCATCGCTGTTGACGAAAAAACCGCTCCTGCTGATGCAGACCTTTCTTCCTCTGTGACCATCTCCATCGCTGGTTTCCAGGCTCTGATTGCAAAGGCTGCCGCAGGCAACTAATGAACAATGCCGTAGTGGATCGGATTTTTCGGTTCGCTACGGCACAAACCTATACTATATGAAATAAGCAGGTGAAGCCATGCTTCGTAGAATCCTTCCCGTGATTCTGGCCCTGAGCCTGTGTGGCTGCGCCGCCACTCAGGAGTCGGAACAAACCCAATATCAGGCAAGTTTTCTGACTCTGTTTGACACCGTAACCACCATCGTCGGAAGAGACAGCAGCGAACAGGCCTTTCATGAAAAGGCGCAGGCCATCCATGATGATCTGCTTGAATACCATCAGCTGTTTGATATTTATCACGATTACGATGGTGTCAACAACCTGAAAACCGTTAATGACCAGGCAGGCATCGCCCCTGTGGTGGTAGACAGCCGCATCATCGAGCTGCTGTCCGACTGCAGGGAATTTTACGAGGCTACCCAGCACAAAGTAGATGTCACCATGGGCAGTGTCCTCTATCTGTGGCACCAGGCCCGGACCGAAGGCCTGGACAATCCCGCAAATGCAAAGCTTCCCGACGAAGCTGCGCTGAAAGAAGCGTCCCTTCACAAGGGAATGGATTGTCTGGTCATTGACGAAAAAGCATCCACCGTCTATCTCACCGACCCGGAGGCCCGCCTGGATGTGGGCGCCGTGGCAAAAGGCTGGTCTACCGAGAAGGCTGCAAAAAATGCGCCCTCCGGGCTGCTCATCAGCGTGGGCGGTAATGTCCGCGCCACCGGGCCGAAAGACCCGTCCGGTATCCCATGGGTGGTTGGCATCACCGATCCCGATAACCAAAGCGAATATCTGCATACCCTCTTCGTAACAGACAGCAGCGTTGTCACCAGCGGTGACTATCAGCGCTACTTCGTGGTGGATGGCAAACCCTACCACCACATCATCGACCCGGAAACTCTGTATCCCGCCGCATACTGGCGATCTGTCACCATTGTATGTCCCGATTCCGGCCTTGCCGATGCTTTGTCAACGGCGCTCTTCCTGCTTCCTCAGGAGCAGGGACAGGCTCTTCTGGACCGCTTTGATGCCCAGGCCATGTGGGTCGATGCCCAAGGAAATTACTATTACAGTCCCGGTTTCCGGGATTTAATTCGAACCTAATGAAAGTGAACGAGGTGAAAGAATGAAACACCTGTTTTTTGGTGGAATCCACCCTGCATACCGCAAGGAAATGTCCGCAAAATCCACACCTTCTGATCCTGTAATCCCGAAGCAGGTTATCATCCCCCTGTCCCAGCACATCGGCGCTCCCTGTGAGCCTCTGGTGAAAGTCGGCGACAAGGTTCTGCGCGGTCAGAAGATCGGCGACGGCGAAGGTCTGTGTGTACCTGTCCACGCTTCCGTCTCCGGCACAGTCGTTGCCATCGAGCCCCGCCCCCATCCCGGCGGACGCATGGTCAATGCCATCGTCATCGACAACGATTATCAGGACACCACCATTGACTACAAAACCAGCGACATCCCCGCTGACCAGATGGACCCCGACGAGGTTCTGCACACCATTCGCGAGGCCGGTATTGTCGGCATGGGCGGTGCTGCATTCCCCGGCAATGTGAAGGCTCTGTCTTCCATGGGCCATGTGGACACTCTGATCGCCAATGCCTGCGAATGTGAGCCCTACATCACCGCAGACGACACCCTGCTGCGGACAAATCCGGACCATGTTCTGGAAGGCATGATGATCCTTTATCACATCCTGAAGCCTGAACGCATCGTTCTGGCAGTGGAAGACAACAAGAAAGAGGCCATTGAAAAGGTCAAGACCCTGCTTGGCGGTTTCCCCGCAATCGAGCTGCTGGTACTGCCCACCCGTTACCCCCAGGGCTCTGAAAAGCAGCTGATTCAGTCTGTTACCGGCCGTCAGGTTCCTCCCGGCAAGCTGCCGGTGAGCGTAGGCTGCGCCGTGTTCAATGTGTCCACCTTTGCCGCAATCTACCGGGCTGTCCGACTGGGTATGCCTGTCATTCAGAGAATCGTCACCGTTTCCGGTGAGGCGATCAACACCCCTCAGAACTTTATTGTTCGCATCGGCACTCCCTTCCGGGATCTGATTGAAACCGCCGACGGACTGAATGAGCGCACCGAGCGGGTCATCAGCGGTGGCCCCATGATGGGCATTGCACAGAGCGACCTGTCCGTTCCTGTCATCAAGGCGACCAACTCCATCCTGTGCCTGCTGAAGGATCGCAACGGCGCTGCAGAAAACCCCGTCTGCCTGCGCTGCGGCAAGTGCATTTCTGTTTGTCCCATGCATCTGCAGCCCCTTTATATGTACCGCTATGTAAACGCGCAGCGGCTGGACCAGCTGGAGCGTCTGAACATCATGGACTGCATGGAATGCGGCAGCTGCGCATTCACCTGCCCCGGCAAACTGCCCCTGGTGGAGCGTTTCCGCAAGGGTAAACAAGAACTAAGGGAGGCCAAGAACAAATGAATCTGACCGTCGCTTCCTCTCCCCATATTCGTGGAGATTTTCGTTCCAGCCGTCTGATGCTGGATGTATGTATTGCCCTGCTGCCTGCACTGGCTGTTGGCACATGGGTGCTGGGTGTGCGCAGTCTGCTGGTCACCGTCGTCAGCATTGCTGCTGCCGTAGGTGCCGAGTGGCTGTATTCCCTGCTGACCAAAAAGCGCAACACCGTGCTGGATTGCTCTGCAATCGTCACCGGTATGCTGCTTGCCATGACGCTTCCTGCCACCGTTCCTGTTTATCAGGTGGCCCTGGGCAGTGCATTCGCCATCATCGTGGTGAAGCTGCTGGCCGGTGGTCTGGGACAGAACATCTTTAACCCCGCACTGACCGCAAGAGCACTGATGATGGTCATCTGGCCTGCATCTCTGACCCGATTCAACGCCCTGGGTGTGGACGGTGTCAGCGCCGCTACCCCTCTGCACCACATGGTCATGCCTGCGCTGCCTGAAGAAAGCCTGATGGATATGTTCCTGGGCAACATCCCCGGCTGCATCGGCGAAATCAGCGCTATTGCTCTGCTGCTGGGCGGCGTGTATCTGGTTGTCCGCAAAGTCATCTCCGCCAGAATCCCTGTTGCATATCTGGCAACTGTGGCTGTGCTGACCCTGATTTTCCACAAGACCGATGCTCCCCTGCAGTGGATGCTGTATAACCTGTTCGGCGGCGGTCTGATGCTGGGTGCCATCTTCATGGCAACCGACTACGCCACCTCTCCCGTCACCCCCAACGGTCAGATCCTCTATGGCATCGGCTGCGGTGCGCTCACCGTTGTGTTCCGTTACTTTGGCCTGTTCCCCGAGGGCGTTACCTATGCAATTCTGCTGATGAACGCGCTGACCTGGGCACTGGACCGCTGCACTGCCCCCCGCCGTTTTGGCGTAAAGAAAGGAGCCAAGGCATGAAAAAATACAAGATCCTGACTCCCATTATTGTCATTTTAGCCTGTGCCGCACTGGTTTTCTGCGTGAGCAGCGCCACCGCCGGCATCCGCAAGGCAAACAACGAAGCTTATATGCTGGACCGGATGCAGACCGTACTGCCCGGCAGCAGCGAGTTTACTCAGGAAGAATACTCAGGCGAGGATACTTCCATCAGGGCTGCATACAAGGCCGAAACCGGCTACGCTGTTTTTGTGGCTCCCGAGGGCTACACCGGCGAAATTCTCATGCTGGTGGGTGTCAGCAACGAAGGAACCGTCACCGGACTTCAGGTCCAGCAGATGACCGAGTCCTACGGACTGGGCGCAGAGGCACTTTCTGACTTCAAGTTCCTGATTCAGTTCCTGAACACCGACGGCAGTGCCGAGGTCGGAACCAATGTAGATGCTCTGACCGGCGCCACCGTTACCTCCAAAGCCATTGCCCGAGGTGTCAATTCCGCCGTTGGCTTTGTCACCGGTGCAGACACTTCTTCCAGCGCCACTTCTTGGGGAGGTTGATTGTGATGAAAAATAAGTCCTATGTTCTCAACACGCTTCTGGCAGCTGCACTGGCAGTTACCATGCTGATCTTCGTGGTGGTAGATACCTTCTTCCCCGCTGTGATCCTGCCCCAGATCAACATTCCCAATCTGGTAGCACTGATGCTTCTGGTACTCATCGCAGAGTATTACATTGCTCCCAATGCAAACCGCTGCTACATCTGCGTAGCGCTGCTGTCGTGTGCATCCTTCGGCCTGATTCCCATGGCTGCAGGCTATGCATCCGGCATGGCCGCCGTAAAGCTGGCTGTGATTGGAGGAGCTTTGTTCACCATCGTTACATGGCTGTTCAGTTCCATCACCGACCGGCTCAGCTCCGGCCCCAAGGCCCATGGTGCAATCTGGATTTCCGCCCTTGCACTGTGGCTGGCAAGCCAGAGTTTCGCAGGCATGATTCTGTAACAATAAAAGTCTCCGGATGATAGGTTCATCCGGAGATTTTTTACTTTTGGCATTATTTATATAAAGAATATGCGTGAATTATGGGCCTATCTCCAACAAATCCTTCGTTTTGGAAAAAGTCTTGATTCCCGTTTGGAGATTGCATCATATCGCACAAATCAAGACAAATACCTGTGTCAAAATTATGCAATGTTACAAATTCTCTTCTAATCGCTCTTTTTTTATCAAATAAAGCCGTTTTTGGGAAAATCGCTCTTGCTATCCCAGTTTTTTTGTGCTATATTAAACAGGCTTACGTTATTAATTACCCGCAAACGGAAGAAAATCCGCCACAATCGGCGCATTTCTGCCATAATGCGGAGGGAGGTAAATTTAGATGCTTGAAACTATTCTGACCGTTTTGGAAGTCTTAGCCAGTGTTGCTCTGATCGTAGTCGTTCTGTTGCAGTCCGGCAAGGAGGCTGGCCTGTCTAGTGCAATTGCAGGCAACTCCGATTCCTACATGAACAGAAACTCCAAGGGCGGTGCTGATCACATGCTGGCATCCTCCACCAAGTGGATTGCCGCTGTATGGCTGATTCTGACTCTGTCTCTGAGCTTGGTGTAATCATACCACAAATAAATTCCCTTCCGATTCGGGAGGGATTTTTTTGTCCCCTTTTTTACTCATTTCGCATCGATTCCAATTCTGGGAGCTTTGTTGACTTTCTCTCAAAAATTGCATATAATATAGGAAAATTTAATGGTTAATTATGGCAGGTTTGAATCTATGGCTAAAAAAACACAACAATATGGTAACTCCAGCATTTCCATGCTGAAAGGCGAAGAGCGTGTGCGTAAGCGCCCGGCTGTCATCTTTGGCTCCGACGATCTGGAGGGCTGCAAGCACGCAGTATTTGAAATTCTCTCCAATGCAATCGACGAAGCCCGTGAGGGCCACGGCGATACTGTTATCGTCACCCGCTACGCAGATCTCTCTGTAGAAGTCGAAGACTTCGGCCGCGGATGTCCCGTGGACTTCAACGAAAAGGAAAACCGTTACAACTGGGAACTGGTTTTCTGCGAAATGTACGCTGGTGGCAAATACGGCGAAAACGGTGAAAACTACGAATACTCTCTGGGTCTGAACGGTCTGGGTTCCTGTGCAACCCAGTATGCATCCTCTTTCTTTGATGCAACCATTCACAGAGACGGCTTCAAATACACCCTGCACTTTGAAAAGGGCCGCAACATCGGCGGTCTGACCAAAGAGCCTACCGACCGCAAGAAGACCGGCTCCCGATTCCACTGGAAGCCTGATAAGGAAGTCTTTACCGACATCAACATTCCCGCAGAGTACTACCGGGATGTGATGCGCAGACAGGCTGTGGTCAACCCCGGTATCACCTTCCGCTTCCGCAACCAGGTGGGCGGCAAATTTGAAACCGAAGAATATCGCTATGACGACGGCATCAAGCAGTATCTGGAAGAGATGGTGGGTGATGACGCTTTCACCATGCCCGTTTTCTGGGAAACCGAGCGCCGGGGCAGAGATGCCGAAAACCGTCCGGAGATGAAGCTGAAGATCACCGCATCCTTCTGCTTCTCCAAAAAGTTCAGCCACACCGAGTTCTACCACAACTCCAGCTGGCTGGAATACGGCGGCAGCCCGGACAAGGCTGTCCGTTCTGCGTTTACCGCCGCTTTTGACAAGTACCTCAAGGACAACAACAAATACACCAAATCGGAAAGCAAAATCATCTTCCAGGATATTCTGGATTCTCTGGTGATCATCACCAACTGCTTCTCCACCATTGGCTGTTTTGAAAACCAGACCAAAAAGAGCGTGAATTCCAAATTCACTCAGGAAGCCATGACCGCATTCCTGAAAGATCAGCTGCAGGTCTGGTTCCTGGAAAACAAGCAGGATGCCGACAAGGCCGCCGATCAGATTCTGGTGAACAAGCGGGCAAGAGAGTCCGCCGAAAAGACCAAGTCCAGCGTCAAGAAGAAGCTGTCCGGCTCTGTGGATATTGCAAACCGGGTTCAGAAATTCGTAGACTGCCGCAGCCGGGACACCTCCAAGCGCGAGCTGTATATCGTCGAGGGTGATTCCGCATTGGGCTCTGTCAAGCTGTCCAGAGACTCTGAATTCCAGGGCATCATGCCCATCCGCGGTAAGATCCTGAACTGTCTGAAGGCAGACTACCACAAGATCTTCGCCTCCCCCATCATCACGGACCTGATGAAGGTTCTGGGCTGCGGCGTTGAAATTCAGGGCAAGAAGGCCAAGGAGCTTTCCTCCTTCGATCTGGACAACCTGCGCTGGAACAAAGTCGTCATCTGTACCGATGCTGATGTGGACGGTTTCCAGATCCGCACCCTGGTGCTGACCATGCTGTACCGCCTGTGCCCCACCCTGATCCGCAACGGCTATGTCTTCATCGCAGAGTCTCCTCTGTTTGAAATTTCCTGCAAGGATCAGACATGGTTTGCCTACAACGAGCAGGAAAAGGTGGACATCCTCAAAAAGCTGGAGGGCAAAAAAGTCTCCATCCAGCGTTCCAAAGGTCTTGGTGAAAACGATCCCGAAATGATGTGGATGACCACCATGAACCCCGAAACCCGCCGGCTCATCAAGGTCATGCCCGAAGATGCCGAGCGTACCTCCCACTATTTTGATATTCTTCTGGGTGACAATCTCCCCGAACGGAAGAATTTTATTGCAGAAAACGGCGCCAGATATCTGGAACTGGCCGATATTTCTTAAAGGAAGCAGATTATGGCTAAGAAGAAACAAGAACCCCAAAAGAAGAAAAAAGTCTCCACCGACGGCATTATGGGTCTGGTTGGTTCCACCATTGAACAGCCCATTTCCGAAACTCTGGAGATCAACTATATGCCCTACGCCATGAGCGTCATCGTATCCCGTGCCATTCCGGAAATCGACGGCTTCAAGCCCTCTCACCGGAAGCTGCTGTACACCATGTACAAGATGAACCTGCTCAACGGCAACCGAACCAAGTCTGCCAACATTGTTGGTCAGACCATGCGCCTGAACCCCCACGGCGACGCCGCCATCTATGAAACCATGGTGCGTCTGGCTCGGGGCAATGAAACCCTGCTGCACCCCTTTGTGGATTCCAAGGGTAACTTCGGTAAGGTCTACTCCCGTGACATGGCATACGCAGCCTCCCGTTACACCGAAGCCAAGCTGGAGCCCATCTGTCAGGAGCTGTTCCGTGACATTGACTCTGACACCGTGGACATGGTGGACAACTATGACGCCACCATGAAGGAGCCCTCTCTGCTGCCCACCACCTATCCCAATGTGCTGGTGTCGGCAAACCAGGGCATTGCCGTCGGCATGGCAAGCAACATCTGCTCGTTCAATCTGGCAGAGGTTTGCAAAACCGCCATCGCCCTCATGCAGAACCCAGAGCACGACATTCTGGAAACCATGCCCGGCCCCGATTTCTCCACCGGTGCCGAGCTGCTTTACGATGAAGCTCAGTTCCGGGATATCTATTCCACCGGCCGCGGCAGTTTCCGTCTGCGTGCCAAGTGGCGCTACCTGAAAGAGGGCAACCTCATCGAAATCTACGAGATTCCCTACTCCACCTCCACCGAGGTCATCATGGACAAGGTGGCAGACCTGATCAAAGCCGGCAAGATCAAAGAGATCTCCGATATGCGTGACGAGACAGATCTGGGCGGCCTGAAGCTGACCATCGACCTGAAGCGTGGCGCCGATCCCGACAAACTCATGGCAAAGCTCTTCCGTCTGACTCCCCTGCAGGACACCTTCGCCTGCAACTTCAACATCCTCATCGGCGGTATGCCCCGGGTCATGGGTGTGGGCGAAATTCTGGAAGAGTGGACCGCATGGCGTACCGAGTGTGTCCGCCGCCGCATCTACTTCCAGGTTCAGAAAAAGTCCGACCGTCTGCACCTGCTGCAGGGTCTGGAACGAATCCTTCTGGATATCGACAAGGCTGTGGAAATCATCCGCAACACGGAACTGGAAAGCGAAGTCGTCCCCAATCTGATGATTGGTTTCGGCATCGACGAGATTCAGGCAAATTATGTGGCAGAAATCAAGCTGCGTAATATCAACCGGGAATACATCCTCAAGCAGACCCGTGCCATCGAGGAGCTGGAGAATGAGATTGCCGACCTGCAGGCAACCCTGAAGAGCAACCGCCGCCTGCAGAAGGTCATCATCAACGAGCTGGAGCAGGTCATCAAAAAATACGGCCAGCCCAGAAAGACCGAAATCATCTACCAGACCGCTGACGAAAGCGATGTTCTGGAAGAGGTAGATGAGATCCCCGACTATCCTGTGCACCTGTTTGTATCCAAGCAGGGTTATCTGAAAAAAATCACTCCTCAGAGTCTGCGTATGTCCGGCGAGCAGAAATTCAAAGAAGGCGACAGCCTGAGCTTCACTCTGGAGACAACCAACCGGGCAGAGCTGCTGGTCTTTACCGATCAGTTCCAGTGCTACAAGACCAGACTTTCGGACTTTGAAGATGCGAAGGCATCCGTCCTCGGCGACTACCTGCCCACCAAGCTGGGCATGGAACAGGGCGAAAATGTGGTCAGCGTGGTTCTGCCCGGAGATTACAGCGGTTTTGTTCTGTTCTTCTTTGAAAACGGCAAGGTCGCCAAGGTTCCCTTCAGCTCCTACGAGACAAAGACCAACCGCAAGAAGCTGACCGGCGCCTACTCCGACAAAAATCCCCTGCGCACCATTCTGGCGTTGGATGCCGATGCCCAGGCTGTGGTTTACTCCACAGACGGCAGAGCACTGATTTTCTCCACCGCAATGCTCGCACCCAAGACCACCCGTTCCACCATTGGTGTCAGCCTGATGACACTCAGAAAAAAAGCGATCCTCGACTACGCCTGCCTGCTTTCTGAAAGCAACATCGTAAACGAAGCTCGCTACCGGGCAAAATCGCTGCCTTCTGCCGGCGCAATCCTCAAGCCTGAGGAAGCTCCCGAGCAGCAGATCAGCATCCACCTATAATAGGAGGGTCTTATGAAAAAACTGCCTTCTACCGCCCTCTGGGTGGGAAATATTGTGTTGGGCTGTGCCATCTATGCACTGGCCTTTGACCTGTTCCTGGAGCCGAACGGTCTGACCGCCGGCGGCATTTCCGGTCTTGCGATGATTATCATCCATCTGTTCCCCATCGGAACCGTGGGTATTATCACCGCAGTGCTGAACCTGCCCCTGTTCTTTGTGGGCGGCAAGAAAATCGGCATGAAATTTTTCATAGGATCCCTGATGGGTACCATTTTCCTGTCCGTCTTTCTGGATCTGTTCACGCTGATCCCTGTGCCTCAGGTGGAGCCCCTGCTGGCGGCCCTCTACGGCGGTATTATAGGCGGTTTCGGTCTGGGTATTGTGTTTATCTCCAACGCCTCTACGGGCGGCTCTGACATTGTAGTGCGGCTGTTAAAATCCCGTTACCGCAATATGCCCATAGGTCAGATCTCCTTTGCCTTCGATCTGGTGATTGCCGCATTGACCGGCATCGTCTTCAAGGATATTTCCAATGTACTGTACAGCCTGATTGCAGTGTTTGCCACCAGTCAGGTCATCGATGCGGTTGTATATCACTTTGACTACTCCAAGGTGGCGCTGATCATCACCAAGGAGCACGCGACCATTGCCACAGCCATCTGTGACAACCTGGATCGTGGCGTAACCTATCTGTACGGTCAGGGCTACTATTCTCAGGAAGATACCAAAGTAATTCTCGCCGCTGTAAAGAGAAATCAGCTGGCTGAGCTGAAAGAGCTTGTGGTATCCATCGACCCCAATGCATTTATCATCGTCCAGGAAGCCCACCAGGTGCTGGGCGACGGATTTGCAAAGTATTCCCACAATTCTCTGTCATAAAAAGAAAGGGCGTGGCCATGTGAAACGGACAATCGCATTTGCCGTAACGATCTGCCTCCTGTTCTCCATCACGGGCTGCAACTGGATGGATGGAAGCTATGTATCCGTTACCCCTCACAGGGTAGGCTATGCCCGTACAGATGACAACATTCCTCTGGTATCAGACTACATCGATCTGCGAAGTGCCATTATCAATCTGGTCGACGCAGGAAACACGGAAGGCGTCTTTCTTTTGGGCGATTACCAGCAGGAGAATGTAAAAACAGACATGATTCGTGCCAAAAACTATGTGATGAAATCCTACCCCATCGGTGCCTACTGTGTCGAATCCATCGATTATACCTTTGGCACCAACGGCGGTCAGAACGCTCTTTCGCTGGAGATCACCTACCGCCACACCAAATCTGAAATCGATCAGATTCGTACCGTCCACGCCCTTTCCGGCGCTACAAAGTCCATCGCCGATGCGCTGAACAACCACAGAAGCTCTCTGGTGCTGCTCATCAC
Organism: Oscillospiraceae bacterium; assembly: GCA_020025595.1. Lineage (GTDB taxonomy): Bacteria > Bacillota > Clostridia > Oscillospirales > Oscillospiraceae > Faecousia. The sequence continues at coordinate 79,245 of JAHHRV010000001.1, read as the reverse complement.
CGGCTATGAGGATACGGATTTCGTCCAGTGGATCAGCGACTATGTGGCACTGCATCCGGATATCGTCATGGAACTCCCTCAGGTTTCCGTCCAGATTTACCCCAATCAGGGAGACACCCGGGTGGTAGAGCTGCTTTTCACCTACCAGAACAGCCGGGATTCCCTTCACCAGATGCAGAATCAGGTAAAGCAGATTTTCTCCTCTGCAGAGCTCTATGTCAGCAACGATGCGGACGAACAGACAAAGCTCTCTCAGCTTTACACCTTTCTGATGGAGCGTTTTAACTATAAGTTTGAAACCTCCCTGACCCCATCTTATTCCCTGCTGTGCCACGGCGTGGGCGACAGCAAAGCCTTTGCCCAGATCTATACCGCCATGTGCCGTCAGAGCGGTCTGGAATGCATCACCATCTCCGGCTCCTATCACGGCGAAGCCCGGTACTGGAACATCGTACAGGTAAACGGGATTTATTATCACATTGATCTGATTCAGTCCTATCTGTCCGGAAGCCTGCAGCTTCTGGTGGACAGCCAGATGACAGGGTATGTCTGGGATTATTCCGCATATCCCAGCGGCGGCGCTCCGGTTCCTGCGTCCACCGATCCTACCGAATAAAAAAATCCCCCACTGGCAAACTGTGCAGTGGGGGATTTTCATTTCAATCAGAAAGGATTCCGCCTGATTTCAAATATGCAGAAAAAGAAAAAAGACTTCAGTGAAATCACTGAAGTCTTTGGAGCGGGTGACGAGGCTCGAACTCGCTACCTCCACCTTGGCAAGGTGGCGCTCTACCGGATGAGCTACACCCGCATGTCGTTTTCTCTCGCGGAACATGATGAATTATATCACCGGTTCCTTCTCTTGTCAACCCCTTTTTTCATTTTTTCTATTTTTATTTTTTACCCCTCCTGTCGGGACTCAATTTTGGTTCCCTGGTAGTAGTGGGTCAGGATCTCTTCCCAGCTGCTTCCAGCCTGTGCCATGGCCTGGGCACCGTACTGGCTCATCCCCACACGATGACCGAATCCTCTCGTCTCAATGGTAATGGTATCTGCATCCACGCTTATTGCAAAGGCTGTGGAACGCAGACCCAGAAGCTGCCGCAGCTCCACCCCCGTAAAGGTTTCCCCGCAGACCTGAATCGTATCAACACCACCCCCATCCGTGTAGGAGATGTCTGCAAACCAGTTCTCAGGCTCTTCGCTGCTAGTACAGCCTGTCAGATTCAAAAACTCCTCTGCTGTGAAGGACACACTTTCTGCGTACCGGGGCGCATCCTCCTCCCCGGGGCTGTCCACAGACTGCAGATACGGAACATCCTGCCCCCACACCGCCACGGCATCCTCTGTAGTTCCACCGGAGCAGGAAAAATAGGTCGCGTCGATCAGCTCCCCTTCGTAGGTCAGCACCATGGAATCTGTCTGAGCCACCGCCTGACGGACTTTCTCCACGGCATCCTCCGTTCCGCCGGCATCCAGATAGGATTCCGGTGACCGATACCCCTGACAGCACGCTGAGTCCGTACACACCGCCGCAGCATCATGTTTGTCGCTGTCCATCCGCTTGCAGGTATAGGTCCGTGCCACCGTGGCCTGCGCCTTCAGCGCCTCCTGATCAAAGTCAGCGGGCATTTCCGACAGAACCACTCCCGTCAGGTATTCATCCAGCTTCATCTGCTGCACCCGCCCGGAGTCTGTCAGCACCATGATATCCGTCTGCGCGTCATTGCAATGCTGCACAGGCTGCGCAGTGCTTTCCGGGACGCTTTCCGGATTCTCTTCCTGCCGGGGCTGCGTGTGAAAACCATATGCCATCATCGCCATGGGGATCACCATCCCGCATAGAAATGCAAGTACGATTTGCTTTTTCATCGGTATCACCTCTGCATATCATTTTAGCGGGTATTTCCCACAAAAAATAGGGTTTTCTGTATAAAACCAATCATCTTTTCATCGCACTTCTTGACATTTTTCCTGTAATTTAGTATAATGCTGACAAACTATTCCCTGAAATGGAGTAATTCTCATGAAACGACTTATGAAATGGATCATACCGTTGCTGCTGGTTGTTTTGATTATCACCAGCGCCTTCTGGTATATGTTGGTTTATGACCGTTCCACCGTTCAGGACTTTCTGAATGCGCAGGCACGCAACAGTGCCAAGGATGGTCATTTCGACACCGCCACATGGTTTTATAATCTGAGCTACAAGCTCTCCGATCAGGATCAGAATGTTGCCATCGAGCTGGCTGAGATCTATAAATCCGCAGGCAATTATACCAAGGCCGAAGCAACCCTCACCAACGCCATTGCAGACGGCGGCACCGCAGAGCTGTACCTGGCCCTGTGCAAAACCTTTGTAGAGCAGGACAAGCTGCTGGACGCTGTCACCATGCTGGAAAACATCGCAGACCCTGACATCAAAGCAGAGCTGGATGCCCAGCGCCCTGCCGCTCCCACCGTAGATCAGGAGCCGGGCTTCTATTCCGAGTATATCACGCTGAACTTCTCCTACCAGAGCGGCAGCCTGTATGTCTCCACCGACGGTGATTACCCCTCCACTGCGACCGGTCCCAGCAGCGGCTCCGTGACCCTGGAAGGCGGCGAGACAAAGATCTACGCCCTGTGCGTAGCGGATAACGGTCTGGTCAGCCCCATCTCCATCTTCAACTACACCATCGGCGGCGTGATTGAAGATGTCACACTGGCCGATCCTGCCCTTGATGCTCTGGTCCGCAGCAAGCTGTCCTACGGCGAAAACAATGTGATCACCACAAAGGACCTGTGGTCCATTACCGAGCTGGAGCTTCCTGCTGAGGTCACCACCGTGGAAGATCTGAAGTATTTTATCTACCTGGAAAAGCTGACCATGGACGGACTCAATCTGCCCGACCTGAGCGCACTGTCCGGCATGACCAAGCTTCAGGAGCTGAGCATCACCAATTGCAGTATTTCTTCGTCTCTGTCTCCCTTGAATAAGCTCTCCTCGCTGACCCGTCTGACCCTGTCCGGCAGCAGCATTTCTACCCTGGCAGAGATTACCGCTCTTCCGGCACTCACCTACCTGGATCTTTCCGATAACGCCATCGGCGATATCAGCACGCTGGCAAACATGACCGCTTTGGAAGAAGTCAACCTGGCTCAGAATGCGATCACAAATCCCGCACCTCTGTCCGGACTTGCCAATCTGAAAAAGCTGGATCTTTCCAGCAACAAGCTTTCCTCCATTTCTGCACTCAGCTCCTGCACCGCTTTGACGGATCTGGATGTATCCGGCAGCGGCTTGACCGATCTGAGCCCCGTAGGAAAGCTTACCGCACTGCATTCTCTGCGTGCCCATCACAACGCACTGACCAATGTGGATGCGCTGTCTGCCTGCACCGCTCTGGAAGAGGTGGATGTTTCTCACAACCAGATTACCAGTCTGGGTGGCCTGTCCGGCATCGACACTCTGAGAGAGCTGGACTTCTCTTACAATCTGGTCACCTCCATTCCCAATTTGGGAGAAGGCAGTGAACTGGTCAAGATCGTCGGCGATAACAACCAGGTTACCGACATCAGCGCACTGGCAGGCTCGTCCTTCCTGAATTATGTATTCCTGGACTACAACCCTGACCTTTCCGATATCAGCGCACTTACCTCCTGCGGCGTTCTGGTCCAGGTAAATGCGTTCGGCACTCAGGTTACCAGCGAGTCTGTTGCACCTCTGCTTGACATGAATGTGATCGTCAACTACGACCCCACCTGATTCAAAAATCCCCTCTGCAATGCAGAGGGGATTTTCTTGTTTGTTATATATTCCGGCAGCGGTTTTTTCAGCCGCTGCTTCTTTTTTAAGTGTCGGAGAGTGCTTCCCCTTCGATCAGGTCCAGCAGTTCCTGTTCGGAAATATCGTCAATATAGTATCTTCCCAACAGTCGCAGGCTTTCCGCCTGACCCTTAACGAGCTTTGCGTGTTCCGGCTGGATCGTAAATGTAATGAAGATATCCAGTTCATCGCAGACCTGCTCGCTTTCCTCCGTAAATTTACCAAAGGGATAGGCCAAAGAAATATTCTCTCGGCCGGTCTCTTGCTCCAGCTCCTGAATGCCCTGCTGCAAATCTGCACGCAGCGCATCAAGATATTCCTCCTCGGTTTCGCTTTCCAGCGGCAAAACGCCCTTTCTTCCGCCGTCGGGTTCAAAGGGCAGATACTGGTGCATATCATAGGTATGGGTCTGCACCGAAATTACGCCGGAATCTGCCATTTCCCGAGCCTGTTCATAGGAAAAATGGGGATACATAGGTTCTCCGGTATCTTTGTAGGTATCCTTTCCCACGCTGACACCGATGACAAAAATGGTGGCTTTCATCCCCCGCTCAGCAAGCGCCGGGTATGCAATTTCGTAGTTGCTCAGGTAGCCGTCATCAAATGTGATCGCAATGGGTTTCGGGGGCAGCGGTTTGCCCTTTTGCACATAGTCCGCCAGCTGCTCCATAGTCACAGTGGTGTATCCTGCTGCAGCCAGCGCATCCAGATGGCGGAGGAAGTTCCCTTCTTCGATACAGCTGCCGCCGTCGCCGGTGTCATCGATGTGGTGATACAGCAGAACAGGCACTTCCATCTCCAGCGGTGCAGGCTCAGTCGGCTGCTGCGTTGGTGTATACACTTCGGTCGATTCCTGCGTGCTGTCCTGCAGCTGTGTCTGCGAGGGCAGATCCTGTTTACCGCATCCGCAGGCCAGCAATGTCACCAGTACTGCACAAACAGCATTAATCCATATCCTGTTTTTTGAAGCCATATCTTCCCCCTCCATTCTGAAACCAATTTACCATATAGAGGCCAGATATGCAAGCAAAGTCCGCTTTTATCGCGCAAAAACTCCCTGCATTTTCTTAAAACGCAGGGAGTTTTCAAATATTGCGTTACTGATTCTGTTCCAGAATCAATGCCAGGGCAGATTCGATGGTCTGCTCTCTGATCTGCTGTCTGTCTCCGGAAAAGTGGAATTCCCGGGAAAAGGCTGTCTTTGCATCTGCATAGCCAATAAAGACCGTGCCGACGCTGTGACCGAATTCATCTGCATCCGGGCCTGCCAGGCCTGTGACAGATACTGCCACATCTGCTTCCAGCGCATTTCTTGCGCCCTGGGCCATGACTTTTGCCACGGGAGCGGATACCGCACCCAGCTCCTGCAGCACCTGCTCCGGCACACCCAGCAGCCTGTGCTTGACTTCATTGGTATAGCTGATGATGCCGCCGGCATAGACAGCCGAAGCGCCCGGAACCGCCGTGATTGCCGAGCCGATACCGCCGCCGGTAAGACTCTCCGCAGTAGCCAGTTTTTTTCCGGTCAGCACCTGTAAAACCTTAGCAGAAAGGCTCTGTTTCATCATATTTCACACCAATCTTTTCCACAGACTCCAGTGCGCGCTGAATCAGTGCCTCCCGGTCCAGCTTACGCTCTGCGTGCATCACCTGACCCAGCGTAGGCTTGGTCTTGGGATGCTTGGGGGTAAAGACCGTGCAGCAGTCTTCATAGGGAAGGATTGCCGTTTCCAGAGTGCCGATCTTCCGGGCAATGGTCACGATCTCTTCCTTGTCCATACCGACCAGAGGCATAAAGATGGGGATATCCACCACAGCACCGGTAACGGTCATGGCTTCCATGGTCTGGCTTGCCACCTGACCCAGATTTTCGCCGGTGATCAGAGCGCCGCAGCCATCGTTCTTGGCAAGGCGCTGGGAGATTTCCATCATGAACCGGCGCATGATCAGGGTGAAGTACTCCTCGGGACAATTGTCACGGATAGCTTCCTGAATCTCTGTAAAGCTGACCACATTCACGGTCATACGGCCGGAGTAGCGGGTCACCAGACGGGCAAGCTCCAGAACCTTGTTCTTCGCCAGCTGAGAGGTGTAGGGGTAAGAGAAAAAGTGAACGGATTCGATTTCCATGCCGCGCTTTGCCATCATATAGGCTGCTACCGGGGAATCGATGCCGCCGGAGAGCAGGCACATGGCTCTGCCGCCGACGCCGGTGGGCAGACCGCCCGCACCGGGCTCAGCAGGGCCGTGGACATAGGCTGCCAGATCCCGGATCTCAACATAAACGGTATAGTCGGGATTGTGCACATCAACTTCGCAGTCCGGGTGTGCTTCTGCCAGACGACCACCGATTTCCTGGGAAATAGCAATAGAAGTCAGAGGAAATGCCTTGTCAGAACGCTTGGACTCCACCTTAAAGCTCTTTGCACAGTCCAGATCTGCACCCAGATACTCTTCGATGGTGTTGAAGATGGAATCCAGTTCCTTGTCGCAGGGACGGCAGCGGCACAGACGCACAACGCCGAAGATGCTCTTGCAGGCATCCCATGCGCCGTCCACATCAGCCTCTTCATTCATCGGCTCCACATAGACGGTGGACTGCATAATATACACATCAAATTCTCCGAAGGGCTTCATCCGGCGGCGGACATTTGCCCGGAGCTTGCTTTCAAACTGGCGCTTGTTGGCTCCCTTGAGGACCACTTCGCCAAGCTTCAGCAAAAAGATTTCTTTCATATCTGTTCCTCCATTGTAATGGGTATTTTTCGCATATTATAGCATAGCGCTGTGGTTTTTCATAGTATCTTTCCCTTTTTTCTTCAAATCGAAGCAAATAAAAACTTAATCCTTGCTTTTTGAGCCAAAACCAACTATCATATATGCAGATTATTTTTGAGGTGATACCCTATGCGAAAATCTCCCCTTATGATTTTACTCTCGGCTGTACTGGCAGGTGTGCTGCTGGCAGGCTGCGGCTCCGGACCTACCCTGCCCACGCTGGATTTATATGGTTCGTCCCTGAGCGGAACCGTTGAATATGTGGACGGTCAGAACTGCCGGGTTGAAGTTACAGAAGGCGACAGCCACTATGATACCGAAACAGTTATTCAGGTGACCTACACCACCTTAAAGGGCAAGGATACCCTTGCTGTGGGTGACAAGGTCCACTTCGAGTATGACTATGTAAAAAATGTTTCCGATTACAACGGTATGCCCCACATCACAATTGAACAGGTAAAAGTTGATTAATTATTCAAAGCCGTCTCTTTTTAGAGGCGGCTTTTTGTATCAGTTGTTGTGTAGCGCGCTGCTTTTTCTGAATCCGCTCTACCTTTTGCACAAATTTTCTTCTGTATTTTTTATACGATACTCGATCGCAAATGACATTTTCACCAAATTTAGGTACGCAACCCCATATTTTATGTGAATAGTATGTAATATTAGAAAAAAACAGTATTTTTAGATTGATTTTATGAACTATTTGGCATACAATATGTAAGCAAGCGAACTGCGAAGTTTTTGCTGCGGAATTAGCAATTATTTGAGGTGATTTGGTGTGCTGAATGTGGTATTGGTGGAACCGGAAATTCCACAAAACTGTGGTAATATCGCCCGGACCTGCGCCGCTACCGGATCCAGACTGCATCTGATCCGCCCCCTGGGCTTTGATATCTCAGAGAAGGCTGTCCGCCGTGCAGGTTTGGACTACTGGCATTTGGTAGATGTTCGGGATTACGACAATCTGGAGGACTTTTTCGCAAAAAACGATGTCAAACAGATGTGGTGCCTGTCTACCAAGGCTCCCCGTTCTTATACGGAAGCCCAATTCGAAGATGAATGCTATCTCTTCTTTGGCAAGGAAACCAAGGGTCTGCCCGAGAGCTTCCTTGCAGAGCATGCAGATCACTGCGTTCGTCTGCCTATGCGTGCCGAAGCCCGAAGCCTGAACCTGAGCAACAGCGTAGCCATTACGGTCTACGAGGCGCTCCGGCAACTGGACTTCCCGGGTTTGCAGGATTTTGGAAAAATGCGGGGATAATCCCCAATAATTTGGAGGAATCATCATGAATTACAATAAGAAGTCTATCCGGGACATCGATGTATCCGGCAAGCGCGTTCTGTGCCGCTGCGATTTCAATGTTCCCACCAAGAATGGTCAGATCACCAGCGACAAGCGTATTGTTGCCGCTCTGCCCACCATCAAGTACCTGATCGAGCACAACGCAAAGGTCATCCTGTGCTCCCACATGGGCAAGCCCAAGGGCGAGTGGAAGCCCGAGCTGAGCCTGAAGATCGTTGCTGACCGCCTGAGCGAGCTGCTGGGCAAGGAAGTCATCATGGCTGCTGACGTTGCAGGCGAGGACTCCAAGGCTAAGGCTGCTGCTCTGAAAGAGGGCGACGTGATGCTGCTGGAGAACACCCGTTACATCAAGGGCGAGACCAAGAACGATCCCGAGCTGTCCAAGGAACTGGCCAGCCTGGCTGACATCTTCGTCAACGACGCATTCGGCACCGCTCACCGTGCTCACTCCTCCACCGCTGGTGTTGCTGATTACCTGCCCGCAGTGTGCGGCTTCCTGGTTGAGAAGGAAGTTGGCATCATGGGTAAGGCTCTGGCTAACCCCGAGCGTCCCTTCGTCGCTATCCTGGGCGGCGCTAAGGTTTCCGACAAGCTGAATGTTATCAACAACCTGCTGGAAAAGGTCGACACCCTGATCATCGGCGGCGGCATGGCCTTCACCTTCCTGGCAGCTCAGGGCCACAGCGTTGGCGCTTCCCTGGTTGACAACGAAAAGCTGGATTACTGCAAGGAAATGATGGCTAAGGCTGAGGCAAAGGGCGTTAAGCTGCTGCTGCCCATCGACACCGTCGTTGCTGATTCCTTCCCCTCCCCCATCGATGCTGAGATTCCCGTTGAGACTGTTATGTCCGATGCAATCCCCGCTGGCAAGATGGGTCTGGACATCGGCGAAAAGGCTCAGGCCGAGTTCGCTGCTGCTGCTAAGGCTGCTAAGACCGTTGTCTGGAACGGACCTATGGGCGTGTTCGAGAACCCCACTCTGGCAAAGGGCACCATCGCTGTTGCTCAGGCACTGGCTGATTCCGACGCTGTGACCATCGTTGGCGGCGGCGACAGCGCTGCAGCCTGCGAGCAGCTGGGCTTCGCTGACAAGATCACCCACATCTCCACCGGCGGCGGCGCTTCCCTGGAGTTCCTGGAAGGCCTGGAGCTGCCCGGTATTGCTTGCCTGCAGGACAAGTAATTGATTTAACAATAGTGGTATGCCGGATTCTTTTCCGGCATACCATTGCCATGTAATGAACATATACAACAAGGAGAATCCACCATGAACAGAAAGTATCGTAAGACTATTATCGCAGGCAACTGGAAGATGAACAAGACCCCCAGCGAGACCAAGGAATTCATGACCGCATTCAAGGGCATGATGCCTAAGGGCCGTTGGTGCGATGTTGCTCTGTGTGTTCCCGCAGTTTGCATCCCCGCAGCTGTCCGCGCTATGCGTGAGACCCGCGTAGGCATCGGCGCTGAGAACTGCAACGCCAACGCCAGCGGTGCATATACCGGCGAAATCGCTACCAATATGCTGGTTGACGCCGGCTGTAAGTATGTCATCATCGGCCACTCCGAGCGCCGTGCTATGGGCGAGACCGACGCTGATGTCAATGCAAAGGTTCTGGCTGCTCTGGAAGCAGGCCTGATCCCCATCATGTGCTGCGGCGAGACCCTGGAGCAGCGTGAGTCCGGCATCACCTCCGAGTGGATCGCAATGCAGATCAAGGCTGGCCTGCAGGGCGTTTCCGAAGACAAGATCCGCAAGGTCGTCATCGCTTACGAGCCCATCTGGGCTATCGGCACCGGCAAGACTGCTACTCCCGACCAGGCTGAGGAAGTCTGCGAGCACATCCGTACCGTCGTTCGCAAGCTGTACAGCTCCAAGAACGCTCGTGCTATCTCCATCCTGTATGGCGGCTCCATGAACGAGAAGAATGCTTTCGAGCTGCTGGCTCAGCCCGACATCGACGGCGGTCTGATCGGTGGTGCTTCTCTGGTTCCCGAGAAGTTCCTGCAGATCATCAATGCTGCTAACCAGCCCACTGCCTGATCTCCTTATTTATGAATACAGAAATCCCTGACACTCATGTGTCAGGGATTTTTTTCGATCTGTGCCTGCATTCTGGACTCCAGATGCATGGTTTCTCCTGTGATTGGATGGACAAATTCCAGTCTTTTGGCACACAGGCGCTGGTATGTAAGCCCTAGGTGATGAGAATACTCCTGAGATTCTTCCGTGCCGTACTGGGGGTCTCCCAGAATCGGGCAGCCAATATAGGCACAGTGAATCCGCAGCTGGTGCGTTCGCCCGGTGACGGGAGTCAGCTCCAGAAGGCTGGACTGCTCAAAGGTCTGCTTCACCCGATAAATGGTTTGGGACGGCTTTCCGTCCGGGCTGACATAGCGCAGCAGGCTGGGCAGAGGCCGTCGCTGAATGGGAGCATCCACGGTTCCCTCTGATTCAGGCGGTTTTGAAAACACCAGCGCCTCATAGGTTTTCTGCAGCTTTCCCTGGGCATGGTATTCACTGAGCAACGCATGGACATGGGAGTTTTTCGCCAGCAGCACCACGCCATAAGTGTCTCGGTCCAGCCGGGTCACTGGGTGAAATGCGCACTTCTGCCCGGTTCGCTGATAATATCCCACCACCGCATTGGCAAGAGTTCCGGAATCTCTGTTCCGGGACGGATGAATCAGAACTCCGGGACCTTTGTCCACTGCCAGAATGTGGTCATCCTCATAAAGAATGTCCAGTGGCAGATGTTCCGCCGGATATACAGGTTCCGGCTCATCCAGGATCACACTGACCACATCCCCCTGGGCTACCATATAATTGGTGTGCTGAGGGATTCCGTTGACCAGCAGGCGGTCATCCCACTTCAGCCGATTCATCAGCCCCGTAGAAATCCGCATCTCGTGCTTTAGAATATCCGATAGCCTGCCCGAATTCCGGGCTTGCTGCTTCAGTTCCATGGTTTCACTTCCTTTTGGTTTATTATACCAAATCCCATCAACTGTTCAAGCCCTCGTTTCCAATACTTACAAGCTGGTTGGCTGTTACCGCCAGAATAGGCGAAAGGATCATCCCCAGCACGCCCCAGAGCCTGTATCCTGCATACAGCGCCACCAGAGTCAGCAGCGGATTCAGTCCCAGCTGCTTTCCAACCAGTTTTGGCTCCATAGCAGAGCGAATTGTCATCGCCGTCACATAAATCCCCACAAGGCCGACTGCCCGCACCGTTTCTCCCTGAAGCAGGCAAATCAGCGCCCAGGGAATCAGGATGGTTCCGGTTCCCAGCATAGGAACTGCATCTACCAGCGCAATCAGAACTGCCCAGAAAATGCTGTATTTTGTCCGCAGCAGCAGCAATCCTACCGCTACAATCCCAAGGGTGATGCCGGACAGCTTGACCTGGGCCTTCAGCCAGCAGCCCACCGTTTCCTTTAAGCGCAATGCGATGCCCGACAGCTGTTTTTTCCACAGTCTGCTGGAAAAAAGTCTCTTCTTCAGCGTTGGCAGCTGGGCTGCGATCATGTATCCGGAAATTATCGCAGTTCCCAGCAGGAGTGCCCCGCCGGGGATTCCTCCCAGAAGCATACCAATCACCGATAGTGTCCCCGATGCCCCCTTTTCCAGCAGGATGCTGCCGCTGGTGAACAGATCCGTAACGGTGCGATCCAGTGGCGCAGACAGTCCCGGAGGCAGCTGATGCACCCAATTCAGAAGCCATTGGCGAATAAAACCGACTTGGTCAGTCACCTGCTGAACAAGATCCGGGATTCCCTTGGAAAGGGCCGTAAGCTCCCGATACCCCAGTGCAAACAGCAGCCACATAAGCCCCAGCAGCAGCACCAGTTCCAGTGTTACCGCCAGGAAACAGGCCAGTGCTCTGGGCAAATGAAGGCGTTCCTGCAAAAAATCCGCCCCGGGAGCAGAAATCATCGCAATGAATAGTCCAAGCAAAAACGGCAAGACTATAGGGAACAAGTACCGTATTGCCAGAAGTATTCCGAGAAACACCGCCGCAAAAGTTCCGATTTTCCTTACATACTTTTTTTCCAAACCGCAGTCCCTTTTCCTTCCCTCTTGCATTTTTTTCAAAATATGCTAGAATACAAAAGAATTATCCACACAATGCACACAATTGCGCACAGCAGGAGGTTATGATTATGTCCAGCGCACCCAAATACTACATTGTCGAAGCCTGTGCCCTGCCGGATGTGTTTCTGAAAGTTGCCGAAGCCAAACGGCTTCTGGACTCCGGCGAAGTTTCCACCGTAAATGAGGCCACGCGTCGTACCGATATCAGCCGCAGTGCTTTCTACAAATATCGGGACTCCATTCTGCCCTTCCACAACATGATGATCGGTCGAATCATCACATTCCACCTGACCCTGCATGACGAACCCGGCGTTCTGTCGGCGATTCTTGCGTGCTTCGCAAAGTGGCATGCCAATATTCTGACCATCAACCAGACCATTCCCACCAACGGCTGCGCCCTGGTAACCATCACCGCAGAAACCGCTCAGCTGAAGGTTTCTCTGGAGGAGCTTCTGGCTGATCTGACCAAAACCGACGGCGTTGTCAAGGCCGATGTGCTGGCAGGCTGATCAAATCTTCCGGTATGATTCTACCCATCCGGGAATAGATTATTCCGTCCGGAACTGTTTTCAGTATTATAAAAAATATCGCTTGACACCAAGGGAATCCTGTGCTAGAATGTACAGGTAACAAAGAAGGCCTGACATCCGCCTCACCTCCCGCAAAATCGTGCAAAGAGGTTAACATTCCTTCTCTTACCTTGCAAAAGGTTGAGTATTTTGGAACTGTGCGGATGCTTTGGCATCCGCTTTTTTATTGATTCATTGGAGGTGCTTACCATAGCCAAGTTAGACCATCAGCTCAACGAAGAGATTCGCGACAAGGAACTCCGTGTCATCGGTGCAGACGGTGCCCAGCTGGGTATTATGTCCGCTGCACAAGCCAACCAGCTTGCTGAAGAGCAGGGTCTGGATCTGGTGAAGATCTCTCCCAACGCCACTCCCCCCGTGTGCAAGATCATGGACTATTCCAAGTTCTGCTTCGATCAGAAGAAGCGTGAAAAGGAAGCCCGTAAGAATCAGCGGGTCGTGGAAATCAAAGAGATTCGCATGAGTCCCAGTATCGACACAAACGACCTGAACACCAAGATCAAGGCTGCCCAGAAGTTCCTGAACGACGGCAACCGCGTCAAGGTCAGCGTTCGTTTCCGCGGCCGTGAAATGGCCCATACCAATATCGGCGAGAAGCTTCTGCTCACCTTCGCCGAAGAGTGCGCCGAAGTGGCCACCATGGAAAAGAATCCCAAGCTGGATGGCCGCTTCATGGCAATGTTTTTGTCCCCAAAGAATAGCAAGTAATCGAGCTTGACAACGAAAGAAACGGAAGGAGAACCTACTATGCCCAAGCTGAAAACCCATAGCGGTGCAAAGAAGAGATTCAACCTGACCAAGTCCGGTAAGGTTAAGAGAGCCCGCGCTTACAAGAGCCACATCCTCACCAAGAAGGACACTAAGCGTACCCGTCGTCTGCGTACCACCGCTTACGCTGATGTGACCAATGTCGAGACCATCAAGAAGATGATCCCTTACAAATAATAGGAAGAGGAGGATAATATAAATGGCAAGAGTTAAAGGCGCAATGATGACGCGCAAGAGAAGAAATGCTACCCTGAAGCTGGCTAAGGGCTACTGGGGTTCCAAGTCCCGTCACTTTAAGATGGCCAAGCAGGCTGTCATGAAGTCCGGCAACTACGCTTTCGTCGGTCGTAAGCTGAAGAAGCGTACCTACCGCAGAATGTGGATCACCCGTCTGAGCGCTGCTGTCGCTCCCTACGGCATGAACTACTCCACCTTCATGAACGGTATCAAGAAGGCTGGCATCGAGATGAACCGTAAGAGCCTGTCCGAAATGGCTATTCAGGATCCCACCGCTTTCGCAGCTCTGGTTGAGAAGGCAAAGGCTGCCCTGTAATTTTACAGTTCGCTTAAGTATAGAAGGCTGTTGCTTCGGCAACAGCCTTTTTGTTTTCCTCTCCCCTGCAGTCATAATGAAACGAGCGATACACAGATCCGTAAAAGTTCTGCGCATCGCTCTTTTTTGCTGTTTTTCCAGCTGTTAATCCGTCTGTCATGGCAATCTGAGTAATGCCGGTCGCTGCCATGTCTGAATACAAAACCCCCGATGTGGACATCACATCGGGGGTTTCACAACACCTGCAGCTCAGGCAGGCGCTATACTTTACTTCTGTACCCAGTTGCCGGTAGCCAGGCAGTTGAGGTAGCTCTCGATAAAGGGATCCAGGCCGCCGTCCATGACAGCGTTGACATTGGAGGTTTCGCAGCCGGTACGGGTATCCTTGACCAGGGTGTAGGGCATGAACACGTAGTTACGGATCTGGCTGCCCCACTCGATCTTCTGCTGAACACCCTTGATATCAGAAATCTTATCCAGATGCTCACGCTCCTTGATCTCGACCAGCTTGGAACGCAGCATACGCAGACAGTTTTCCTTGTTCTGGAACTGGCTGCGCTCGGTCTGGCAGGATACGGTAATACCGGTAGCCTTGTGGATCAGACGAACAGCAGAGGAAGTCTTGTTGATGTGCTGACCGCCTGCACCGGAGGAACGGAACACCTGCATTTCGTAGTCTTCGGCCTTGATCTCAACATCCTGAGAATCATCCTCGATTTCGGGGATGACTTCGATAGCGGAGAAGGAAGTCTGACGGCGGGCATTGGCATCGAAGGGAGATACACGCACCAGGCGGTGAACGCCGTTCTCGCCCTTCAAAAATCCGTAGGCATTCTCGCCCTCGATCAGGATATCTGCGCTCTTCAGGCCGGCCTCATCGCCTTCCAGATAGTCCAGGATCTTATAGGTAAAGCCGTGGCGCTCTGCCCAGCGGGTGTACATACGGTACAGCATCTGGCACCAGTCCTGTGCCTCTGTGCCGCCTGCACCGGCGTGGAAGCTCATCAGGGCGTTGTTGCTGTCATAGTGGCCCGTCAGCAGGGTTTCCAGACGGCAGGCTTCCATGCCCTCAGAGAGCTTGTCAAAGCCTTCCTTCAGTTCATCCAGCATGGAATCGTCGTCCTCTTCCAGTGCCATTTCGCAGATGGTCATCAGGTCTTCCCAGGAAGCAACCATCTTCTCATAACGTTCAATCTTGCTCTCTGTGATCTTAGCCTTCACAACGATCTTCTGGCTCTTTTCGGGGTCATCCCAGAAACCGGGAGCTTCCTGCATTGCATGAAGACGCTCCAGCTCGCTGCGCAGGCCCTCCAGATTCAGAGATTCAGAAAGTCCGTCCAGAGCAGGACGCAGGTCGTTCAGCTTTCCTTTGTATGCTTCAAATTCAATATTCATAACACAATACTCTCATTTCGTGAAAATTACATAGTTTCTATTATTATAACGGGATTTCCTCATTCTGTAAAGAGGATTTTCCAAGATATGCGTGTTTTTTCCTGTTTGCCGTGGGGATTCCCATGTTGACAGGATTCCCTTTTTCCGTTACAATAACACAGTATGCAATGGTCTCTCCGGCCTGCTCAGCAGTCACTTTCCGCCGGCAGAAGGCATTGTTTGCATTCATATCATAATCATGTTCCACGCTCCCTTAGTTAAATGGATATAACGGTCCCCTCCTAAGGGTCTGTTGTGGGTTCGATTCCCCCAGGGAGTGCCAAAGAGGCTGAAAACCATGCGTTTTCAGCCTCTTTCTCTATTTTATGGCATATAACAAAGCAGGCACGCAGACTTGGTCATTTTGAAAAAAGAAATGGTCTGTGGCAAAAGGAAATTAGCAAATCATTCAAAACACTTCCAGGTGCATTGATAAATGGAAAAAAATGTAGTACCATAACGCTCAGACTTAAATACATAAGGAGTGTTTTCTATGAGTGTCATGACCGTGGAACACGCAAACACAACCCTTCAGCTGAATGAATCTACCCTTGCTTTCTCCGTGACGGCTCAGGGACAGACCTGGCGCTGGGCCGAGTCTTACCGCCCGAGAATCGTCACCACCGACGACCGGGAGATTTTCTTCTCCGATGCCGCTTCCATCACCCATCACGCCTGGAATACCGGTATCGGCAAAGGCATCCGCTCCACCTACGAAGGTTTTTCCGTAGACGGCGTAGAACTTCCCTTCTCCTTTGAAACCATCGTGTGGATCGAAGGTGTCTCCGGGGATGTTTTCTTTGAGTTTGTGCCCCTGAATGAGGACGGACTCTGCGTCAAGGCAGTCTACTGGCCCGGCTATATGGAATTTGAGGAGCCCAGCGACCGCTGGTACAGCGTCCTCAATATCATGCAGGGTCTGCTGCTGCCCAACACCTGGGAAAATGAGGTAAACAAACTGCATTTCGACGGACAGATGTGCAGCTGCGCCGCCTATATGCCCTGGTTTGGTCAGGTTCGCCCCGGCGCCGGTTATATTGCCATCTGCCAGCACCCCTGGGATGCTGCTTATCAGGTGGATCATCCCGCCAACGGCCCCTATTCCCATGTTTCCGTCCGGTGGCTGCCCAGTCTGGGTAAGCTCAGCTACCGCCGCATCATGAAATACTCCTTCCTTGGCTCCTGCGACTACAACGACCTGTGCAAGATCTACCGGGGCTATGTCAAGGAAACCGGTCTGTTCACCTCTCTTGCCGAAAAGGCCGCAAAATCCCCTCTGGTGGACAAGCTCATCGGCTCTGCCATTGTTCACAAGGGCATCAAGACCCATGTGGCCCCCGGTTCTTACTACTACAACGAAGAAGAGCCCGAAAAGAACGACCATCTGGTCCCCTTCTCTACCCGCACCGCAGAAATCAAGCACTACAAGGAAAAAGGCGTCAAGAAGCTGTACCTTCATCTGGACGGCTGGGGCGATCCCGGCTATGACAACAAGCACCCGGACTATCTCCCCGCCTGCAAGGAAGCCGGTGGCTGGGAGGGTCTGAAGGAGCTGTCCGACACCATTCAGGACTGCGGCTATATGTTCGGTCTGCACGATCAGTACCGGGACTACTACTTTGATGCTCCCACCTTCGATAAAGACTTTGCCTGTCACGCTCCTGACGGTTCCATCTTCGATATGGCCCGGTGGGCTGGCGGCAGACAGACGCTGCTGTGTGCATCTCAGGCCCCCTACTATGTGAAGCGGAATTTCGAGGAAGTCCTGCGCCACGGCATCCATCTGGAGGCCTCCTACCTGGATGTGTTTACCTGCAACGAAGGCGACGAGTGCTGCCACCCCTGGCACAAAATGACCAGAAAAGAGTGCTTTGAATACCGCAATGCCTGCTTTGCATACCTGCTGTCCAAAAACATTCTGCCCAGCTCTGAAGAAGTCACCGACTGGGCCATGAAGAATCTGGTATTTGCCCACTACGGCCCCTATGATTTCATGCTGCAGGCTCCCGGCTCCCCCAGAAAGGGTATCCCCACGCCTCTGTTTAATCTGGTCTATCACGACTGCATGATCCTGCCCTGGCTCATGGACCGCATCGAGGGTCAGGAAGACTATATGCTTTACGCACTGCTGAACGGCGGTGCTGCCTACATGGACAAGGACGGCGCATATCCCAACTGCGACGGTTCCTTCGACGATGCAGCCGCTGAGACCCATCTGGACGAGGAAATCGAGCGTTATCAGATCGTGGCAAGCCTCCAGGAGCGCATTGCCAAGTGCGAAATGGTTCGCCACGAATTCCTGGATCATGACTGGATGAAGCAGCGCACCACCTACAGCGACGGCACCACCGTTACCGTCAACTTCCACGACAACAGCTACCGGATCGATCCCCAGTAATTTGACTGCGAACGGTCAGCGGATTTTGTCAAATCCTTAAAACGCAAAAAGGACTGAAGCCCTCGGGTTTCAGTCCTTTTTATTTGCAATAGATATTGCCTTTCAGGAAAAGTCACACTTTTTTGCTTTTGAACACGATGACCTTGGAGATAAAGTAATTCAGCACAAGCACCACGAACTGTGCGATGATTTTGATCCACAGGCCATTGATCTTCATCAAGGTCACAAACACAAACAGCATTGCTTCTTCGATTCCAAGTGTCGCCAGACGGCCGCCAAAGAAGGAAATCGCCTCTTTCACAATGGCATAGCCTTTTGCCTGGGAATGGAAAACCCAGACCCGGTTCGTAAGGTATGCAAAGGTGACTGCAAACACCCACGAAATGATATTGGCAATCAGCTCATTGATATGAAAGCAGCTGTTCGCCAGCGCAAAGGAGCCTACGCTGACAACGGTGGTCAGTCCTCCGAAGAAAATATATAGAAGCACCGACTTCTTCTGCACATAAAATGCATTGAATCTGTTGAATCCCGGAAGCATCATGATCCGGTCGAAAATATCCGGCTTGTTGGTATCCATCTAGCTCACTCCAAACAAAAGTATCCGTAAATCTGTCTGAAATATTCCGGGATACCTGTTTTATCCGGTAATAAATTCAGATTTTGACCCTATACAATCTAACAAATATGCCTGTGTTTGTCAACATGATATCCCCGGGCAAACAGAAAGGGACACGGCAAAACCGTGTCCCTTTGTTTTGTACACAGGGCCAGTCACGCTCCTGTGCATAACTTTTTTATTTCAGATGCCAGATATCCTCATTGTACTGTCTGATGGTACGGTCGGAAGAGAAGAAGCCGGACTTTGCAATGTTGACGATCATCTTGCCTGCCCACTGTCTGCGGTCTTCATAATCCCGGAAGGCATGATCCTTGACCTCGATGTATTCCTCCACATCCAGCAGAGCCATAAACCAGTCCTTGCGCTTCATATCACGCCACAGCTCAGCAAGCTTCACAGGATCGCCGATCTCCAGCAGCTCCTGAGAGATGATGAAGTCCACCAGCTTTTCCACTGCGGGGCGGTGATAGTAATCAAGGGCCTTGTAGCTGGCCTCATCATACATCCGGATGACGCTGTCGCTGTCCGTGCCGAAGGTGTAGATGTTCTCCTTGCCCACCAGCTGGGCAATCTCCACATTGGCGCCGTCCATGGTTCCCAGTGTAACTGCGCCGTTTGCCATGAGCTTCATGTTGCCGGTGCCGCTTGCCTCCTTGGATGCAAGGGATATCTGCTCGGAGATATCACAGGCAGGAATCAGGCGCTCTGCCCAGGTCACATTGTAGTTTTCCACCATGACGACCTGCAGCCAGGGGCTGACATCAGGATCATTCTCGATCAGCTGCTTCAGGCACAGGATCAGGTGAATGATGTTCTTTGCCATCACATAGGCAGGGGCTGCCTTGCCGCCGAAAATCACGGTGATGGGGCGCTCCGGACGGATGCCGGACTTGATCTGCTGATACTTGTGGATCACATACAGTGCATTCATCTGCTGGCGCTTGTATTCGTGCAGGCGCTTGATCTGAATATCGAAGATGGATTCCGGATTCAGCTCGATTCCCTGCTCTGCCTTCAGAAAGCGGCACAGGCGGTTCTTGTTTTCCTGCTTGATGTCCAGCAGGCGCTGCAGGACAGCCTCATCCTGGGCAAAGTCCATCAGCTTGGTGAGCTTTTCCGTATCCTGGCGCCAGTCCTTGCCGATGCATTCGTCAATGAGCGCAGTCAGCTGGGGGTTGCAGACCTCCAACCAGCGGCGGAAGGTCACGCCATTGGTCTTGTTGTTGAACTTGCTGGGGTAGATATCGGCAAAGGCCTTCAGCTCGGAATTCACCAGGATATCGGTGTGTAGCTGTGCGACGCCGTTGACAGAGAAGCTGTAGTGAATGTCCATATGGGCCATGTGTACCAGATTCTGCTCATCCACGATTGCAAGCTTGGCATCGGGATATGCTTCCTTTGCACGGCGATCCAACTCCAGAATGACGGGAACCAGCTGAGGTGCAGCCTTCTCAATGAAGTGAATGGGCCACTTTTCCAGAGCCTCTGCCAGAATGGTGTGATTGGTATAGGCGCAGCTGCGGCGTACCTGCTCGATGGCAGCGCTCATGTCCATGCCACGCTGGGTCATCAGGCGAACCAGCTCCGGGATCACCATGGAAGGATGGGTGTCGTTGATCTGGATAGCCACATGCTCAGACAGCTCCTCCATGGAGTAACCACGCTCTTCCAGTTCCTTCAAAATGAGCTGAGCACCGGCAGAAACCATAAAGTACTGCTGATACACACGCAGCAGACGACCGTTTTCGTCGCTGTCATCCGGGTACAGGAAAGAAGTCAGGTTGTGGGCGATATCGGTCTTGTCAAAGTCGATGCCGGATTCAGGCTGAGCAGCAGGATGCTCCACATCGAGCAGGTGCAGACGGTTGGCATATTCATTTCCTGCACCGGGCACTGCCACATCGTACATTTTTGCAGTCAGATCAAAGCCACCGAAGGGAACGGTGAATGCAGTATCCGTAGGAATCAGCCAGCTGTCCTGCTCGATCCAGGCGTTGGGCATTTCTGTCTGCTTGTGGTTGCGGAACTTCTGCATGAACAGGCCATAGTGATAGTTAAGGCCCACGCCGTCACCGGGCAGTCCCAGCGCAGCAATGGAGTCCAGGAAGCAGGCTGCCAGACGGCCCAGACCGCCGTTGCCCAGAGAAGGCTCCGGCTCCATGGACTCGACCGCACTGAGGTCATGGCCCATTTCCGTCAGCAGATCACGAACCTGATCAAAAATCCCCAGAGCCAGCAGATTGTTAGACAGCAGCTTGCCCACCAGGAACTCAGCAGAGAAGTAGTACAGCTTACGACCGGTTTCAGGTGCCCGGCGAGCCTGAGACATCCGCTGGGTCAGGTTCAGCAGCAGCTCATACAGCTGTCTGTCATCGCACTGTTCACTTGCGCAGGAGAACAGCTCCTGGGACAGGTTATCGATCGTCTTTTTCAACTCTAAAATTTCCATACAATATTTCCTCCATGCTCAGCTCAGGTCGGCTGAACTAATTTATTCTGATTCTGCCGGGGCAGTCGCTGATACACTTCCATATCATAGGAAAGCTTCTGTGCAAGCTCCGGCGTGCAGGCTCCGGGCAAAGCACGCCACTGCCAGTTTCCGCCCAGTGTGGACGGGATGTTGATTCTGGCTTCAGTGCCAAGCCCAAGCACATCCTGCAGCTGCATCACCGCAAGGTCTGCAGCAGATGCCCAGGCAGAGCGCATCATACCCCAGTTATATCCCTCCGCCTCGGTCAGGCGCAGGTAGTCCTTTGCAAATTTCACATCTTTTTCAGGCGCATTGGCCATCCAGCCCATGATGGTATCGTTATCGTGGGTACCCGCATAGACCACGCAGTGTCTGCCGTAGCAGTGAGGCAGATAGTCACTGCCTGTTTCCCGGCTGTCAAAGGCGAACTCCAGCACCTTCATTCCGGGGTAGCCGGTATCCTGCAGCAGCTGATTGACGGACTCCGTCAGGAAACCCAGATCCTCTGCGATGATGTCCCGCTCTCCCAGCTCCCGATTGACCGTCTGGAAAAAGTCCAGGCCAGGGCCTGTTTTCCATTGACCGTTGCGGGCTGTCTGATCCCCATAGGGAATTGCATAATATGCGTCGAATCCACGGAAGTGGTCGATCCGCAGGGTGTCATAGATCCGGAACTGGAATGCGATTCGGCGCAGCCACCACCGGTAGCCATCGCGCTTCATATACTCCCAGTCAAACAGAGGGTTGCCCCACAGCTGACCGTCCTCGGAAAATCCATCAGGAGGACAGCCTGCCACTTCGGTGGGATAGCCCTTTTCGTCCAGCTGGAACTGTCTGGGGTCTGCCCACATATCGGCGCTGTCTGCTGCCACATAGATAGGCAGATCGCCGATGATGGTGATTCCCTTTTCATTTGCATAGTGCTTCAGCTGCTCCCACTGACGGAAGAACAGGAACTGCACTGCCTTCCAGAAGTCCAGCTCGTCTTTTAGCTCTGAGCGAGCACGCTCCAGCGCATCCGGGTGGCGCAGGCGTTCTTCCTCAGGCCATTCAAACCAGGATACACCGCCGTTCTTACCCTTGATCGCCATGTAGAGAGCATAGTCTTCCAGCCAGTAAGCATGCTCCCGGCAGAAGTCAGCAAATGCAGGATCATTTCTTTCCACAAGCCGATGGCAGGCTATGTGCAAAACCGGATACCGGGTGTGAAACTGCAGCGCATAGTCCACCTTCTCAGGGTCATCTCCCCAATTCAGGTTCTGATATTCCTCCGGCATCAGCAGTCCATCGGCTGCCAGCTCATCCAGGTCGATGAAGTAGGGGTTGCCTGCATAGGACGAAAAAGACTGGTAGGGAGAATCTCCGTACCCTGTCTGTCCCACAGGAAGCAGCTGCCAGCAGCTCTGACCGGCCTCCACCAGAAAATCCACAAAATCACGGGCAGATTGTCCCATGGTTCCCATTCCATACGGAGATGGCAGGGAAAAAATAGGCATCAAAATCCCAGCTTTTCTCAAAACAAATCATTCCTCTCTTAAACCACTGACTCACCCTCTGATGAGGATGGAGATAATTCCGACCAGCAGGAGCAGTACCGGGTACACACCGTACTGTACCCAGCGATTTCCCTCTCCCCTGTTTCCGCGGTAGAAATGCACCACCAGAAATCCCATCGGGGATGCCAGGTAAAACGGCGACATGAAGCTGCAGACCACTGCTGCAGAAGCGCCAACGAAGTTTCGATAAAGTGTATTCCCACGAAACAGCCATAACACACAGGTGACCAGAACCAGAGCCACACCTTCATCGATTCTGAGCATGATGCACCAGGCCACTGCCGCTGCCGTCGCAAGGATCCTGACAAACCAGTTCTTTGCCTGATAACGGTCGTAGAAGTAAAGGACCACAAGTGCCAAAACCAATCCGAATACCGGATTGCAGCTGGCTGTGCTGATCAGTTTCCCCTGCATAGCAAGGTTATAAGGAATCTCGCTGACTACGGCCAGCAGGAACAGTCTGAGCAGATACTTTGCAAAATTTCCCGTATGGGCAAAGCCCTCTGTCAGAAGCATCGCAAAAATGGGCACTGCGCAGGTGGAAACCGCCTGCAGCACCAGCGATACGGTAGCCAGCGCCATCATGTTAGAGGAGGTGCTCATAACCTGCAGCAGCTGCTGCGCCGTCAGGCTGCCAACGCCCAGAATGCCGTTTTGTATGATTCCCCGACCGATGATGCCTGCCGCGGCAAAGGCCATGCCGATGATCTTCAGCCTGCTGCCAGTCAGCCCTGTGGGCCGTTCGTCAATAGTGTGTGTCATAGAAGCTCCTTACTTTTGAGGAATCAGCACCGCCGTGCCAAAGGCCGGCAGATGCAGCGTATCCCCTTGTTTTGTCACGGCATTGCCATTGACAGACAGTCCGGCTGCCAAAACCCAATCCGAATAATCGGACAGGTCAACATCCGTCTCAGCATCATCGATATTCATCAGAATGATGCAGCTGTCGTCATTCCAGGTTTTACGCACTGCACTGACACAGAGCGTGTTCAGCGCCGCTTCCACCGTGGGCGTTCCGTGAGAGATGACCGGCAATGCATTTCGGATGGCAATTGCCTGCCGGTAATAGTTATAAACAGAATCGTCATCGCCGCGCTGGCGTTCCAGACTGCCCATGGGGTATTCCTCAGGGAGCGTACAGCCGGGAGGCGGCTGGGTCATACCCTGATCCCCGGATTCATTCCAGAGCATCGGCGCACGGTAAGAGGGGTCGTCAATCGCTCCGCACACCATGCCCAGCTCTTCACCGTAATAGACATAGGCGCTGCCGGACATGAACAGATTCATCGCTCCGGCCAGCTTGGTTTTCGCCGGGTCACGGCCAACGAAGCCTGCAATCCGTCCCACATCGTGATTGGACAGGAAAGGCGAATCGACATAGCCGGGATTGTTCCTGCGGTAAGCCGTATCTGCCTTTTCCAGCGCAGTTGCGTAGGTGCTGACGACGGATGCATTGCCTGCGCCCTGCAGCACCTTGATGATTTTTCCGTTATTGTTTCCGAATGGATAGTTGAAAATGCTGTTGATGCCGCTTTCATAATACTGTGTCAGAGTATCAAATCTTTCCCATACCTCTGCCACCAGATAGCACTCCGGTTTGATTGCCGTGGCTGTCTGCTGAATCCAGCGCAGCACCTGTACATTTTCCTCGGTCTTGCCTGAATAGAACTCCTTGGCAGCATCCAGCCGGAAGCCCGCCACGCCCTTATTCAGCCAAAAGGCCATGATTTTTTCAAGCTCTGCCCGCAGCGACTCACTGCCGAAATTCACATCCGGCATCTCCGGGCTGAAATGGCCCTCGTAAAACCATCCGGGGGCACCGCTCACCGGGCAGTAAGTGACGGGGCACTCTTCTGCCTGAACGAAATTGTAGTAGTCCACATAGGGACACGCTTCCAGATCAGGTTCTGCACCTTCCGGAAGGCTTTGCAGATAGGAAACCGCCTGCTTGAACCAGGTATGTTCGCTTCCGGTATGATTCAGCACCAGATCCATAATGACCTTGATTCCCCTGCTGTTACACTGTGCAATGAGGTCTTCAAAGTCCTCCATCGTTCCGTAGGCCGGGTCGATGGCTTCATAATCGGTCACATTATACTTGTGATAGGATGTACTGGGATGA
Source organism: Oscillospiraceae bacterium (assembly GCA_020025595.1). Classification (GTDB taxonomy): domain Bacteria; phylum Bacillota; class Clostridia; order Oscillospirales; family Oscillospiraceae; genus Faecousia. The sequence goes on along the minus strand of JAHHRV010000001.1, from coordinate 54,747 downwards.
ATGGGCATCAGCCAGATTCCTCCCACGCCCAGTGCCTGCAGTTCGTCCAGCTTGGAGATCACACCCTGCAGGTCGCCGATCCCGTCTCCGTCGGAGTCGCAATAGGAATAGACGAAAATCTCATACCACACGCGGTAATCGTCGTCAGGGCTCTGACCCAGCTTTGCGATTTCAGCCAGAGCCTGTTCGGTTTTTTCTGCCTTTGAGACTGACTGGGCTGCCCCCTCCGTTCCCGAAGCTTCAGGAACAGAGGGATCCGATTCGCCGCCGGCCGCAGCGCAGCCGGCGAATAGCAGCATACTCAGCAAAAGGCTCAATGCTTTCATGATTTTCTTCATGGAATCATCCCTTCACCGAGCCGCTCATGGCCTCCTGATAGAATTTCTGAGTGATTATGAACAGGATTGCAACAGGGATCGACACCAGAACGGCACCGGCGCAGAACCGGACAAACCAGGTGTCCACATATTCTTTTTCCAGCATACTCCACAGTCCGATGGACACGGTGAAGTACTTTGCCTCGGTGCGGACGATGACCTTTGCAAATACAAAGTCCACCCAGGGGCCCATAAAGGAAGTGATGATCTGATAGACGATCATGGGCTTGGACAGGGGCAGGGTGATTTTTGTGAAAATCTGCCACCGGGTACAGCCGTCCAGTGCCGCAGCTTCGTCCAGAGCTTTGGGAATGGTATCCATATAGCCCTTCATCACATAGAAGTTACTGCCCGCTCCGGCAGAGAAGACAATAATCAAAGCCCAGGGAATCATCTTGCCTTCGGTCATGCCCAGGGCCTTCAGAATGAAGTAAACAGCCACCATGGACATAAAGCCGGGGAACAGATTCAGGATCATTGCCATGTTCATATAGGGCTTGCGCAGCTTCCACTTCAGACGGCTGGTGCAGTAGGACACACTCAGCACGAAGAAGGTGCTGATCACGCAGGTGCACGATGCAACGAACAGGGTGTTCAGGAACATCCGAGGGAAGTTCATGACATTGAACTCTGTAAACAGCGCCTTATAGTTGTTGAAGGTGTACTTCTCAGGCAGGAAGGTGCTGATAAACTGACCCTTGCCGTCACGGAAGGACTGCATGATCAGCCAGAAGAAGGGGATCAGCCAGATGATGCTGACCAGCACAAGGAACACATATGTAACGATGTCCCCTGCAAGGCGTTTTTTCCGCATGGAATGCGATTGTTTTTTTGCCATTACCGGAAACCCTCCTCATCTTTATAAGATCCGGTGCTTCGGTAGGTTACCAGCGAAACCACCGCCAGCACCACAAAGGTAAAGATACCGATGACTGCCGCCAGATTATACTTCTGCTGATCCACCGACAGTTTATACAGCCAGGTGACGAGCAGATCCGTGTCACCGGCAGAATTGCCGACACGCAGCGGTTCGCCTCGGGTCAGCAGATAAATCACATTGAAGTTATTGATGTTGCCGGTAAACTGAGTAATCAGATACGGCGTAAGCACAAAGAGCATATACGGCATGGTGATGTGCAGGAACTGCTTGACAACGCCTGCGCCATCGATCTTTGCCGATTCATACTGCTCTGCGGGGATGTTCTGCAGAACACCCGTAACCTGCATGATGGTATACGGAATACCGACCCACAGGTTGACCACAATGACCAGCACTCTGGCCCAGGTGGCATTGGTTAAAAACGGAAGAGGCATATCTCCCCGAATCAGCGATGCATCCATCAGCATCTGGTTGATGATGCCGGTGGGCTGCAGCATAGAACGCATAACCAGCAGCGAAACAAACTGGGGCACTGCAATGGTCATGGACAGGCAGCCTCTCCACAGGCCCTTCAGGCGAATGGAAGGCCGATTGATGATGATTGCCATAAATGTGCCAAGGAAGAAGTTCAGGAAGGTTGCAAAGAATGCCCACACGAGCGTCCACACAAGAACACTTCCGAACTGTTTACCGATGACCGAGCCGCTGTCAAAAATTGCAAAGAAATTGGAAAGTCCCACCCAGTCAAACAGAACAAGATGGTCGCCTTCTTTGGAGTAATTGGTAAATGCCATGCTCATCATGTAGATCAGAGGCAAGATGGTAAAGATTGCAAGACAAACGGTGGGCAGTGCCATCAGCAGCTTGTGGATATTCTCATCAAACAAAGACTTGATGTCATCCACGATGCCGGGAACAGGTCTGCCGCTCTTTTTCAGGCACATAGCCTGGTAGCCGCTGCGCACAGATGCCCGCCACACAAGAATCAGCAAAGCGATGATGCACAAAGAGGCAATGCCATACAGCAGAATCAGCTGAGACTGGTCACCTGCCACATATTCATATACAAATTTTTCTTCGTTCCAGACCTTCTGCTGCTCACGCCAACCCAGGCTGGGAAGCATCGAGATCCAGTACAGGCCGCCGCCGGGACTCAGCAGGAAGCAAAAAACGCCCGCCTCAATTGCCAGAAACAAAATGCCCTTGATCAACTGACCGCAAACCATATTTCCCAGACCCATTATCAGGCACGACAGCCAGATCAGCGGGCCGCCGTTTTTCAGCGCACTACCCAGCGAACAGGACTGTGTCGTTTTTGCCAAAGGGTTTGACATGGAATCATCTCCTCTTTTTTGAATCTAAAAGGCGGCAGCTGGAAATATTCCAACCACCGCCTTAATTTCTTCGATTAAATAGCGGTAATCGAATTACAAACCGGCGTTATTCAAAGAAGCAGCGAAAGCCTCAGTCTTTTCAGCAGCATTGTCAGCGGTGATCTCACCGTTTACCAGTGCCTTGCCCAAGGACTCAGCGGGAGTCCAGTAAGCACCCATCTCGGGGATGGAGGGCTGGACAATAGCGGTGTTGGCAACGGTGTTGCCCTGAGCCATTGCAACGACATCAGCCTTGATGGCTTCGTCGGTCAGCAGAGAGTTTGCGCAGGGGATGATCTGACGCATCTCGTAGTGAGCCTTCTGAGCCTCAGCAGAACCCAGGTATACAGCCAGAGCGACAGCAGCCTCGGGGTTCTTGCAGTTGGGGTTAACGCCGATTGCCTTGGAGCCGGCAAATGCCTTCAGCTGCTTTGCTTCACCGTTCAGGTTAATGGTGGGCAGCTGAGCTGCGCCGAAGTTCTCGCCCAGAGCTTCCTGCACATTGGCAGCGTCCCAGGAGCCGGAGAAGATTGCAGCGACGGTGCCATTACGCAGGCCGTCCAGGCCAAAGCCGTCAGCATCGTTTACGAAGTTGGGGTTAGCAACCAGGTTAGCCAGGTATGCGGTCACAGCAGTGCCGTTTTCGCCGCCGAACTGGATGCCGGCAGCAGCGTCAACACCCTTGTCACCAAACAGGGTTCCGCCGTTTGCAACATAGAAGGAAGCCAGGTACCAGGAGTTGCTCAGAGGGAAGGCAACCTTGCCCTTTTCCAGCATGGTGTCCAGGCTCTTGATGTCCTCTTCGGAGAAGATGGACTTGTCGTAGTACATGAACCAGGTGTTAGCAGTGAAAGGAACACCGTAAACACCGCCATCGGTACCGGTGACGGAAGCGATCATGGAATCGGAGTTGTCAGCGGTAACAGCGTCCAGATACTTGCCGCCCAGCTGTGCGATTGCATTGGCCTGCATCAGAGTACCCAGCTGGTCGTTTGCGAAGAAGTAGACATCAGCAGCTGCAGAGGGGTCAGCGGTAACATTCTTACCTGCATCGCCTTCGGAGCAAACGCCGTACTTCCAGGTGATGTTCCACTCGGGATGCTCAGCAGCGAACTTCTGGCACATGGTGGGCAGCCAGCCGTTCTCGTCTGCCTGGTCTTCCTGAGGGCCCCAGACGGTCAGAGTCATATCAACGGGATCAGCAACAGGTGCGGTGGTGGCTTCGCCGGTTCCAGTACCGGAAGCCTGAGTTTCATTGGTGGACTGTGTGCCGCAACCAGCAAGCAGACCAACTGTCATAATGCCAGCCAGCATCAACGATAGAATCTTTTTCATTGTTTTTCCTCCTTAAGAAAATCAATAATGTTTATTACCTCAACCATCTGCAAGATACAGATGATTGTGGAATTCAGAATGTTTCGCCGTTTTCACGGCATTGGGGCAGGTTTCGGTTCTTTATTCTTCCCACAGAAGCATTTTTGCCTCATAGGGACGAAGGCCGTCGCCTGCATCTGGGTAGTTTCCGAGAATCTGCTTTGCGTGTGCAAATGCATCCGGAATCTCGAATGCCACTTCCCTGTCTGTAAAATTACAGACCACCAGAAGCTTCTGATCTTGCGTGCTGCGGATATAGGCAAAAATGCGTTCATCCTCAGGACACAGCAGCGTAAAATCGCCGTCTCTGAAAACGGGATATGTCTTTCGCAGCCGGATCAGCTTCTGATAGTAACGGAAGACGGAATCCGGATCGCCAAGCTCCTGCCGGGCATTGATCTGCCGATAATTTTCATTCACCGGAAGCCAGGGCTTTCCATTCGAAAATCCGGCGTAAGGCTCGTCCGACCACTGCATGGGGGTTCGGGCATTGTCCCGGCCCCTTGCCCAGATGGATTGCATCACATCATGGGGGTCCATGCCTCGCTGGGTGCGTTCTGCGTACATATTGTGAATCTCCGGGTCCACATACTCCTCTAATTTCAGGCGAATGTTGGTCATGCCCAGCTCTTCACCCTGATAGATGTAAGGCGTTCCCTGCATACCGTGAAGCATGGTCGCCAGCATCTTTGCCGACTGGACACGGTATTTTCCATCGTCACCCCACCGGGAGACGATTCGGGGCAGATCGTGATTGTCCATAAACAGGCTGTTCCAGCCCTGTCCATGCAGCCCCTGCTGCCACCGGCAGAAGCAGTCCTTGAGCTTCGGCAAAGAAAGCGGTGCAATGTCCCATTTCTCTCCGCCGGCCTGCTGATCCAGGCAGATATGTTCAAACTGGAACACCATGCTCAGCTCGCTGCCGTCCGGTGCGCTGAACACCTGCGCACGGGGAACATCGGCGCTCCAGGTCTCGCCTACTGTAACGATCCCCTCTTCACCGAAGGCTTCCCGGGAAAGCTCCCGGAGAAATTCGTGAAGTCTGGGGCCGTTTGCCGTGATCTTTTGATCCGGCTCCTTGGCAATCTGGTCGATGACATCCAGGCGGAAACCCTCCACCCCTTTGTCCACCCAGAAACGAATGGCTTTGTAAAGCTCCTGACGCAGATTTTCATTTTCCCAGTTCAGATCCGGCTGTTTGTCCAAAAACTGGTGGAAATAATACTGCCCAAGGTGCGGCACATAGGTCCATGCAGAACCGCCGAACACCGCTTTCATGTCATTGGGCGGGCAATTTTCTTCACCGTCGCGCCAGACATAATAATCATGATAGGGATTATCCCTGCTTTTCAGTGCTTCCCGGAACCAGCGGTGCTCGTCCGAGCTGTGGTTGAGCACCAGATCCATAATAATGGAGATTCCGCGCCGCTTTGCCTGATCGATCAGCTCCTGCATATCCTGCATGGTGCCGAACATGGGGTCGATTGCGCAATAATCAGAAATATCATAGCCGTTGTCTGCCTGCGGGGACTGGAACACAGGAGAAAGCCAGATTCCGTCGATTCCCAGTTCCTCCAGATAATCCAGGCGGGAAATGATGCCCTTTAGATCACCAAAGCCATCTCCGTCTGTATCCTGAAAGCTCTTGGGATAAATCTGATAGAACACAGCCTCTTTCCACCAGCCCGCTTTTCTTTTATTCAGTGCAAACCCTGCCATTGATTTTTCATTCACCTCTGTCGATTTTTTCCACTGCTTCATACACGCGAAGCATTTCGCCCACGCTCCAGGCCTGGGCAAAGCAGCCCTTCCCCTGGCTGGGGAATTCACCGTCATAGATCTCCGGCAGCTGTCCTATGCAGCCCTCTCGCAGCATAGGCTCCAGAGCCTTCAGCTGCTGTCTGACCGTCTGTGCCGCCTCTTTTGTATTGCCCCGGGTTTTGAGCCAGGCCAGATAATAGGCACCCATGGGATACACCCACACGGTTCCCTGGTGATAAGCAAGGTCCCGTTTCAGCTGACTGCCGCCGTAAAACGGCTGGAACTCCGGATCTGTGGGAGAAAGTGTCCGCAGGCCGCAGGGTGTGTACAGATGCCGGTAAACGGTATCCACCACTCGCTTTTCCTGCTCCGGGGAAAGCATGGTAAAGGGCATCGACACCGCCCAGATCTGATTGCATCTGAGCTGCTCATCTGCCTTTGTGCCAGACAGTACATCTTTGAGATAGCCCTTATCTTCCATATAGAACTTCTCGCAGAAAGATTTCTGGACCCGCCGGGCCAGGCTTTCATAGCCGCCGGCATCGTATCCGAATTCCTTTGCAAGCTGCTCCATAATGCAAAGCGCATTATACCAGTAGGCATTCACCTCTACCGGCTTTCCATGGCGCGGTGTAGGCAGGATTCCATCCACGCACACATCCATCCATGTCAGCTGGTCAAGGCCGCTGCCTGCGTACACAAGACCGTCGTCATCCATGCCGATGGCGTGGTCGGTACCGTTTTGATAGGCACTGACGATTCGCTCCATCACGGGGTATGCTTTCCTTGCAAAATCCCGGTCACCGGTTTTCTGCACATATTTCCACACACCGTCGATGAGCAAAAGCGCCGCATCTACCGTATTATACATAGGGGCATTTTCGCCCTCAGGAAAAAGATTCGGCACAAGACCGTTTCTTTCATAAGCTAAAAAAGTTTCCAGAATGTTTTTTGCATCCGCAAAGCGCCCGGTGGACAGGCAGCAGCCGCCAAGGGCAATCATCGTATCCCGACCCCAGTCACTGAACAGCGGATAACCTGCCAGAATGGTTTTCCCATCGGTAGAGTCCCGCCGGGCAATATAGGCATCTGCCGCAACCGCTAACTGCCGGGCCACAGGATCCCGCAATCCGCTCTCCTGCTCGAGATGCACCAAGCGCTGCCGGAGCTGTTCAATAATCTCGCTGCCGGAGCATACATCTTTATCAGCAGAGAAGACGATTTCGAGTCTTTTCGTGCTGCCGGGCTGAACCGTTGTTTCGATTTTGCAGCAGATGGCTGCAAGGCCCTGCTCCGGTCTGCCGTCTTTGGCATCATCCGGGTAGGACAGCTGCTCCCAGCGAAGGGGAAGCTGCTGCACATCTGCATCTGTACAAATGTAAAGGCTCTTGCCTTCTGCGCAAATCTTACTGCCGTCCAAAAGAAACTGCTTTCTCTCTTTGAGCGCGCAATCCTTGGGAGCAAACTTCAAAACAGGCTCTACATACAAGGTGCAGGGTGTCTGCGAATGGTTTTCCAATGTGTAAACCACTGCAGTGCTGTTCTTTTCCCAGCCCATTGCACACTGCCGCACGACTCGAACCCCAGACACCTGATAGGTCCATTCCGGAATATATGTATGGGAAAAAGTACTCAGATGCCGATAGCCGTCTTCTTCAGGCGAACCGTCTGCAAATTCCTGACTGGAAAGAAAAACTTCCGAATCATTCACTGTCAGAGTTTCCCGCAGCCGGTGAACCAGCGTGATGCGCTCGTTCGGTGCCTTGACCGCAGCATTCAGGATTCCGTGGTCGCAGCGCGTTACAGAAAATGCCGCAGTTGCCGAAGCATATCCGCCCAAACCATTTGCAGACAAAAACATAATTTTCTGCGCGTCAGGCAAGGTGTTGAAATCCTGTCTTCCGTAGATAAAATTCATTTTGCCACTCCTTTGGTCTGCCGGATCTGCTGCATCGCCTGTGTGTCGACGCAATTTCGCGTTTTTTCGATTTGTTTCGCTCACAGTTTCATATGAGCACCGTTGTTAGAATACTTCTTTTTTCTTTTTTCGTCAATATGGTTATCAATAATAATTATATATTCAGCATTTACACTAAATCAAATAACTCCTTTTCGTATATTTTAACAACCAGAAAAACATCCATTTTTTATTACGAAACAAAACGAAACAAATTTCGTGATTTTTCGTTGCGTTCTGAATGACTTCATGATATAATTGTCCAAAAGAAGCCAGGGAATCCGGCTTCGATCAAGGAGGACTGGTCATGACCACACTGGAGGATATCGCCCGGGCACTGGGTACCACAAAAAGCACTGTTTCCAAAGCGCTGAACGGAGCCGACGATGTCAGCAAAGCCACCCGTCAGGCGGTGCTGGAAAAAGCAGTTGAAATGGGATACACCCGCCGGACACGCACCAAGTCTGCCCCCAGGATTGCGGTCTTTGTCACCAATATGGAATACCGCAAGCCCAGCGACTTCGGTCACGACATCGTTATGGGCTTTCGCAAGGCTGCAGAGCCGGAGGGCTACGAGGTTACACTGATTCCTTTGGATATTCCCCTTCAGCAAAGCGATTCTTATGATACCTATATGATGAAGAATCATTTCTGCGGCGGCTTTTTCCTGGGCCTCACACCACTGGACCCCTGGCTGAAGGAATTTGAAACCTGCAAGACCCCCACGGTCCTTTACGACAACCATGTCAGCGGAAATCCCCATATCTCCCATGTGGGTATTGACAATGCAGAGGGCATGAAGATTGCCGTTGCCTATCTGAGATCTCTGGGACACGAGAAAATCGGCTACCTCAGCAACGCACTGGAGTCGTATGTGTATCATCAGCGACTTCTGTTCTTCCTGCAGGCAATGGAAAGCTGCGGCCTCACCCCGGACAAGGAGCTGACGGGCAGCGCCTACCATGTGTCTGACTGCCTGTCCCAGCATCTGCCCCGGCTGCTGGAAAAAGGCTGCACCGCTTTTGTATGCAGCCATGACCTTCTGGCCAGCAACGCTCTGGTCTACTGCGCCGAGCTTGGACTGTCCGTTCCCGAGGATGTGAGCATCCTTGGCTTTGACGATATTCCCCTGTGCCAGCACACCGTGCCTCCCCTGTCCACCATCCGGCAGGACCGGGATCTTCTGGGCAGAAGTGCTTTTTATGCCTTTACCAGCCAGTTTAACCATGTCGCCGTCAGCACTCTGCTGCTGCACCCCCAGCTGGTGGAGCGAAACAGCTGCGCACCGCTGTCTCCGCAGGATTGATCTTTACATCTTTACAGGAAAGGATTGCAGCTCCGTGAGAAAAGCGCTTCGACTAAAAAAACTCTATCAGAGTGACGAATTTTGCCAGGAATACACCTACGCAGGAAACGATCTGGGTGCCGTGTGCACCGGAAATCAGACCTGCTTCAAACTATGGTCCCCTCTTGCCAAGAGCGTTACCCTGCTTCTGTACCGAGACGGTGAAACCTCTCCCGCCTTTGCCTCCATCCCCATGGTCAGACAAGAGCAGGGAGTCTGGTTCTACCGCACCCCCGAGTCCCTGCACGGCGTGTACTATGAGTACCGCATCGAGCACGAGGACAAAACAGTCATCACAGGCGACCCCTACGCCCGGGCCTGCGGCTGCAACAGCCGGCGATGCATGGTCGTTGACCTGCGCAGAACCGATCCGGCAGGCTGGTCTGATGACAAAGCTCCCAAAAAATGCGCCGAGGACATTATCTATGAGCTCCATGTCAAGGAGTTCTCCTGGCACCCCTCCGGCGGTTTTCCCGAGGAATACCGGGGGAAATACAATGCCTTTTCCTGCGACGCCACCACCCTGCACGGCGATGGAGTCCACCCCACCGGTCTTGATTATCTGAAAGATCTGGGTGTCACCAGCGTGCAGCTGATGCCTGTTTATGACTATGGCTCGGTGGATGATGAATCCCCCACTGACTTTAACTGGGGCTATGACCCGGTCTACTACAACATTCCGGAAGGTTCCTACGCATCCGACCCCCATCATGGCGAAGTCCGGATTCAGGAGTTCAAGCAGATGGTGCAGTCTCTCCACCGCCACGGCTTCCGGGTCATTATGGATGTGGTCTACAACCACACCTACCGTCTGGACTCGGTTTTTCAGCAGGTGGTGCCCTGGTATTACTACCGGGTGGACAGCCACGGACTTCCCGCTGACGGTTCCTGCTGCGGCTGTGATGTTGCAAGTGAGCGTCCCATGTGCGCTAATTTCATTCTGGACTCCGTGCTTTACTGGGCCGAGGAATACCACATCGACGGATTTCGCTTCGATCTGATGGGTCTATTGGATGTAGAGCTGATGAACCGCATCCGCAAGGCTCTGGATACACGCTATGGCAAGGGAGAAAAGCTAATCTACGGCGAGCCCTGGGCCGCCGGCCCCACAGCCATGGAAAAAGGCAGCGTCCCCGCCCTGAAAAAGAACATCGCCCTGCTGGATGAAAACATTGGAATGTTCTGCGATGACACCAGAGATGCCATCAAGGGCCATGTTTTCTACGCAGAAGTTCCGGGCTTTGTAACCGGTGCCCCGGGACTGGAAGAGCAAATTCTCCACAGCGCCATGGCCTGGTGTGTGGAAGGATCCGGCGTGAAAGCCCCGTCCCAGATCATCACCTATGTGTCCGCCCATGACAATCTGACCCTGTGGGATAAGCTGGCCATCGCTGTCCCCGACGAGCAGGAGCGGATTCGCCGGAACAAGCTGGCCGCTGCGGTCTATATGACCTGCCAGGGACGGCTGTTTTTGCTGTCCGGCGAGGAATTTGCCCGAACCAAAGACGGTCTGGACAACACCTACAACGAAAGCATCCAACTGAACCGTCTGGACTGGGAGCGGGCATATGCGTTTGAAGACCTGCGCAATTACTACAAGGGCCTCATTGCTCTGCGGAAGCTCTGTCCCGGTCTGTGTGACAAGTCTCCTCAGGCCCGGGAGCGCTTTTTCAGCCAGTGGAGCAGTCCCGGCGTGACAGGATATTATCTGGACAATCAGGGCGCAGGCGCCCAGTGGAGCACACTGTGCGTCATCTGCAATCAGAATTCCCAGACTTGGGAGCACACCCTTCTGCCCGGAAGCTGGGAGATCTTAGCCGACGGAAACAGCAGCCTGTGCTGGAAGTCCCCGAAAACCGTATCCGGCAAAATCTTTGTTCCCCCGGTCAGCGCCCTCATCTTAGGAAAGAAAGCATAAATACACCAATCCCCCGGTCACGAGCTGCACACAGTTCATGACCGGGGGATTTTTCATTCATTTTCAAATAATGGGCACGCTGGTATGATCCATGCTCTTTTCCCGGAACTGCATATACCAGTGAACCTGATCGACAGGCTCAAAACGCAGAGCAGAATAGGCCGTGTGGCACTTCGCTTTCTGTGTATCGTCAAGGTAAATGCTCACCGGGCCATCCATTCCGCCGATGATTCCGATTACAGCGCTGCCTGCATTGGATTTGTCCGGGTCTACCGGCTGGGGCTGATCCCCTTCCCGGCAATCACAGATCCAAAAATCTTCCTCAGATAAATCCGGATGCACGCTATAGGTCAGCTGTGCGTACTGATTCGGATACACACAGCCGTCCTCAGGCTGCCCTTGAAAGTCGAAATCCTGTTTCTCATATGCGTGAACCGTCAGAGTGTGCTCTGCGCCGGTAACAGGGTTTGTAAAGGGAATCTGCTCCCCTGCCTCATGAACTTCAAACCGGAGTCTCTGCAGCATCCGATCCCCCCGCTCCAGACGCACGCTTAAAGATGCGATATCCGTTATGGGAGCCGTCTGCCAGCTGAAGGACTTCCGTCTAATGACCCAGCACCGGGATTCATCCAGGCCATAATACTCCAAAACCTGCTTTTCCACCGTCTGATCATCGTCGCCCGCAAAACAGCTGCTGGGAATCCAGGTCACGCCGCAGCCACGGCATTCCTTCAATCCCCGTCCGTTCACCACCATATGCGTGTACACTTCCATCCGCAGAGGGTTTTCTGCGTCCATCTGCTCCTGCTGAAGCCGGGTATAATGGTTCTGCGCCTCATGCTGCAGATCCCACTTGTCGATAAATGTCTTGATGTCTTCAGGAGCCTTCTCCACGCAGAAATCCACCACCAGACCTCTTCCGCACACATACACCGAGGGGATACGCCAGGTTTCCTTTCCCCAGGTAAAGGTCTTGTTCACCCGAACTTCCCTGCCCGCCTGTCCGCCGGCGCACCAGAAATTTCCGTCATAGGTCACTTTCCACTGGTCCGGCTCTTCCTCAGGCTCAGAAGTCTCTTCGTAGTATACAGGAGCATACGGAATCCTGCTGTAATCAAAGTCCTGCTGCAGCTGTTTGATGTATGTGACAGGATGCTCCATTGGCGAAATCGAGAACGCCTCCTGCAATGTATTCAGCGATGCAAGCTGCTCTTGCGTGGCTTCGTATTGTTGCATCCAGCACGCAAAGCCCTCTTCGTCAAACTGGTATAACGACTCAATCAGCTTCACATCCTTGCAGGCCAACAGCAGCCGCAGAAAGTCTTCAAAGTTTCGAGCTACCGGATGCACGAATTGTCCGGATGCACTTTCCGGATTAACGGTAAATACCAATTCTCCGAACCCCGGGACAAAGCAGCTGTGAATACCATCTTCCCCGGCCCAGCCAATGGTTTTAGCTCCCTCCGGCGTGCAGAAATAGGTGCCGCCGGTATTGTCGGGCTCCATGCCGATGGCAGAAAAATTGATGTGCAGTTCCTGAAATTGCTGATAGCTAGTCATAAACGATCATTGCCTCCCAGAAAAAACTTTTTTGCCGGCTCTGCCGAGTCGCTTTCCCTTATTTCGATTTTCCATGCCATGTATAGCTATACTGTAGCGAAAAACAGAATCCCTGTCAATAAGCCCTCGCTCATGCAAAAATGCCAGACACACGCATCTACCGTCTGTCTGGCATTTTGATTTCAGAGAAATATTCTATTCAGCAGGCGCAAAACGCTCTACTTCTTATCCACCCGATGCTTGCCCTTGTTGACATTTCTGAACCGGAACTCCGTTCCGTTATATATCCGCACAAAATTATCTCTGTGCTTGTAGGCAATCACTGCTGTTCCGACCAGCAGGATCACCGCAAGGATCGCACTGTGACACATAATTCCAAGAGAAACGGGCACCACCACGATCGTGGTCACCGTTCCTGCCACAATATAGTCCGTAAGCCATGTAATCACGATCACCAGCGCCAGCACAACCAGTGCCAGCTTCCAGTTCAGCGCAAGGGTCATACCCAGATAGGACGCAAAGCCTTTTCCTCCCCGGAAACCCAGATAGAAGGGAAAAATATGTCCCAGCACCGACGCGACACCGGCAACAGGTCCCACATACGCAAGATCCGGAAACAGCCACATGGCCAGCCAGACCACCAGTGCAGATTTCGCAACATCATGCACACCCACAAGGATGCCAGCCTTCCATCCCAGAAGTATTGTCGTATTGGACGCACCCAGATTGCCGGAACCGGAAGATCGGAAATCAATGTGCTTCAACTTGGCGATATAATATGCCAAATTGGAGCTGCCAATTAAATATGCCATCACAATGGCGATGATATAGCCCATAGAAAAAACCTTTCTAACTTGTTTTGTTAACAATATATCACATCTCGGTGGGAAAATTATATCATAATGTGGGAAAATGAGCAACTAATCCGACCTCTTTTTTGCTCTAAAAACTTTTTTCGATTTTTTCTAAAATAACGCTTGACATTTTAAGACCTCTGATGTATACTAATGAAGTCGTCTGGTGCGGCACAACAAAACAAACCACTTGCTGCTATAGCTCAGTCGGTAGAGCGCATCCTTGGTAAGGATGAGGTCGCCAGTTCGAATCTGGCTAGCAGCTCCAAAAACCTCGAAAACTTCGGTTTTCGAGGTTTTTTCTTTTCCCTTTAGAAATCGCATACTAGAAATAGCGTTCCCCCCAATCATCGGAAGATTTCATACATAATATTTGATGTACCCTTCGGATTGAAGATCTTGATCATTGAAAACTAAATAAAACTGTGCTATCATTCGGTTAGTTAAAGCTAACGATATGATTGTGAGGTGTCCTATGGAAGAAAAGAAGCCTTTATCTCAGTTCGGTGTTGGTCCGTACTATGCGGCGGTGTCCTTTGTGATGACGCTTACTGCGCTGCTTCTGAACCATTACCGTCTGCTTCCCGTCATTCATCTGAGCGCTGCTGGCCTGCCTATAATGCTTCTGGGGCTTGTCTGTCTGATTGTCGCAGCGGTGCTTTGGTGCAATGCTGTAATCACCACAAAAATTGCCCGTCACATTCGCCAAAACGAACTGGTTACTTCCGGCGCATATGCTTGGGTGCGAAATCCTATCTACACGGCAGTGATGCTGCTGATGTGGGGGCTTCTGTTTCTGAGCGGAAACCTGCTTTTACTGGTTCTGTGCCCCGTTTACCATGCAGTTATGACTGTCATGGTAAAACAGACAGAAGAAAAATGGCTGGCTGAGCGATACGGGCAGGCCTATTCAAACTACTGCAGCAAAGTCAATCGCTGCATCCCCTGGTTTCCCAGAGATGGGTGGAGGAAATGATATGATTTTGATAATCGAAACGATTTGTCTGTGTCTGGCTTTCTGGGGCATCTGCTATCTAGCAACCGGCACAGACGAGAAGAATCTGAAAAGTTTGTCGTCTTATCCGGATGAGATTCAAAGCATGGTGAAAGCCAATCCCGCACTAGGCTTGCAGGTCAAAACTGTATCCCCGGTGACCAGCTTTCTTGCTAATCAGCTGCTCTATGGGATCCTGCTTCTGATTCTGTGCTTCTTTATTCGCAAGGACGGCTTCTTACCGAACTTTCTGAATGTTCTCGTTATGGGAGAAATTCTCAATGCATTCGACTTTTTCGTGATGGATCTGCTATGGTGGCGGCACTCAAAGCGTGTCCGCTTTTCTGGCACCGAAAATCAGCCGGAACTGTATCGCGACCCCAAAAAACACCTGATTTCCTTTACGAAAGGAATCGCAATGTTTTTCATTGTTGCCGTAATTGACGGATGGATCCTGTCCCTTTTATAAGATTTCAAGGCGGAATACCGGGAGTTGTGTATTTTTATGAAACGAAACTTTACCTTCCAACTTATGGATGTTGTAATGCCGATCCTGACAAAGGAAGCGATGCCTACCGGGGAACTGCGCAAAGCAACTGTGCAGGAATTCCGGTCGATCTGCGCCAGAGCCAAAGATATTGGTGCAGATAATCCTTTACTGAGCAGCTATGCCTTGGCTGCGTGGTTTATTGCGATGAATAGCTGCAATTCCCTCTCTCCAGATCAGAACTATCAAATTCTGGAGCAAGGGCTTAAGGGCAGTCGTCTCTTTCAGATTCTTATGGGAAACGCAGATCAGTATCTTTCTCCAAAAAGGATGCCCGGCAGAATCAAATGGTCAGAACAGACCCATCGCAGAAAATACGAAAATGATTGGATCGTAGATGTTTTGCCCGGAAATGGAGCATATGACCTGGGCTATGATTATACGAAGTGCGGTGTTTGCGACCTTTGCCGGTACGAAGGCTGCTTTGAGCTAGCTCATTATCTGTGCAAACTCGACTATATGCTGGCGGAGCTGATCGGTATGCGGTTGGAACGCACCACCACTCTTGCTGACGGCGGTGAAAAGTGTGATTTTCGGTATCATAGATTGTAAAAACAATCGCCATTCTGTTCCGGATTGAGTTCATAGCTCCCCCACTCCATCCGTCAGTGCCTTTATACCGGCCAATTTTATCCGACGATATTTGGCTTGCTAAGAACTCGAAATTATGCTTACGCAGGCACAGAGGCTCCGACAGAAGTTTTCTGTCCAATTGCACTGTCAACATCTCTTTATAACAAACAAAAAAGGACACTTAGAAGAATCTAAGTGTCCTTTTTTTATCATCGGGAACTGTGTTCTTTCGAATAATCTCACAGAGAAAAGCCGACAGCAAGGAAACCATGCATCCGCTTCCCTGCCCGAATATGCGAAAAACGGTGCAGTAAATACTGCACCGTTCAATTATCACAAGCCTTTTTGGATTACACCAGCTCGATGACTGCCATCTCAGCAGCATCACCGCGGCGCTCACCAATGCGGGTCACTCTGGTGTAGCCGCCGTTACGGTCAGCGTACTTGGGAGCGATCTCCTTAAACAGCTTCTGAGCAACATCTTCCTTGGTGATGTAACCCAGAGCTCTACGGTAAGCAGCCAGGTTGCCCTTCTTGCCCAGGGTGATCATCTTCTCAACCACGGGCTGGATCTCCTTGGCGCGGTAGAAGGTGGTCTCCATCTTGCCGTGCTCCAGCAGATCGGTGACCTGCTGACGCAGCATAGCTCTTCTCTGAGTGCTGGTTTTGCCCAGCTTACGAGTGCCAAACATGAACGTTTCCTCCTTACTTGAAAGGTTAACTTAGTTGTTGCTGCCAGAATCGTCACTGGCCAGGGACAGACCCATCATCTCAAGCTTCTTCTGTACTTCGTCCAGAGACTTCTTGCCCATGTTACGAACCTTCATCATATCCTCGCCGGTCTTGTTGATCAGATCAGCAACGGTGTTGATGTTGGCACGCTTCAGGCAGTTGAAGCTACGGACGGACAGATCCAGCTCATCGATAGTCATTGCCAGCTTGGCATCAGGTCTGTCAGAAGTCTTCTCCACCACAGTGGTGCTAGAGCCCACGGTGTCAGACAGATTGGTAAACAGGCTCAGGTGATCGGACATGATCTTTGCACCCAGGCTCACAGCGTCGCGAGCAGAGATGGTGGAATCGGTCCAGACCTCCAGGGTCAGCTTATCAAAATCAGTCATGTTGCCTACACGAGTGTTTTCAACGGTGTAGTTCACCTTGTAAACAGGGGTGTAGATGGAGTCGATGGGAATTACGCCGATGGGAGTCTGCGCATTCTTGTTCCGATCGGAGGACACATAGCCACGGCCGTGGCTCATAGTGATCTCCATGTTGAAGGTAGCATCGGGGCCCAGGGTGCAGATCAGCAGATCCGGGTTGAGAATCTCAACCTCACCATCGGCCTTAATGTCGCCCGCTCTGATTTCACAGGGGCCGACAGCATCGATATATACGGTCTTCACGCCCTGGCAGTGGAGCTTTGCAATAATGCGCTTCACATTCAGAACGATCTCAGTAACATCTTCCTTCACACCGGGAATGGTGGAGAACTCATGCTGAACACCGGCGATCTTAATAGAGGTCGCAGCGGTGCCGGGCAGGCTGGACAGCAGGATCCGACGCAGGGAGTTACCCAGCGTGGTGCCGTAGCCGCGCTCCAGAGGTTCGACTACATACTTGCCGTATGAGACATCCTCAGCAGAATCCATACAGGTAATACGAGGCTTTTCAATTTCTACCATGAATCAATACCCTCCTTGTAGTGTGGGGTGGAAGTAACCACCCCAACTGAAATACATACGAACGAAACGAGGGGGTCGATTACTTGGAGTACAACTCGACGATCAGGTGCTCGGCGATGTCGAAGTCGATGTCCGCCTTAGTGGGCATAGCAATGACCTTACCGGTGAGGGTATTCTTGTCACGATCCAGCCACTTGGGAGCAGCAACAAATGCATCGTCTTCCTTCAGCTTCTTGAAGAAGTTGCTGGAAACGCTCTTCTCGCACACAGCAACGACATCACCGGTCTTCACCAGGAAGCTGGGAATGTTAACGCGGTTGCCGTTGACAGTGAAATGACCATGGTTCACCAGCTGGCGAGCCTGGCGGCGGGTGTTGGCAAAGCCCAGACGGTAGACAACATTGTCCAGTCTGCGCTCCACGTAGGTCAGCAGCACTTCACCAGTGTTGCCCTCTGCGCGGGATGCCTTTTCATAATAATTACGGAACTGCTTTTCCTGCACACCGTAAACAAACTTGACCTTCTGCTTCTCAGTCAGCTGAGCAGCGTACTCGGACTTCTTAGCTCTTCTCTGGCCGCCGGGGTTCTTGTTGGAAGTCTTGGAATAACCCATTGCGGCAGGAGAAACGCCCAGAGTTCTGCAACGCTTCAGCACGGGCTGCATATTCTTAGCCATAACGCAAAATTCCTCCTATTGCAAAATCAGACACGACGTCTCTTGGGAGGACGGCAACCATTGTGAGGAATGGGAGTCACGTCCTTGATCATAACGACTTCCAGGCCTGCGGACTGCAGTGCACGGATAGCAGCTTCACGTCCCTGGCCGGGGCCCTTAACGTAGACCTCAACGGTCTTCAGGCCATACTCCTTAGCAGCATTAGCGGCAGTCTCAGCAGCGCTCTGTGCAGCAAAGGGGGTGGACTTTCTGGAGCCACGGAAGCCCAGACCGCCGGAGGAAGCCCAGCTCAGGGCATTGCCTTCCAGGTCGGTAATGGTGACCATGGTGTTGTTGAAAGAGGAACGGATATGTGCCGCGCCCTTCTCAACTACCTTGCGCTCTCTGCGGCGCTTTACAACCTTCTTAGTAGCTTTAGCCATGTTACATATCCCTCCTTACTTCTTCTTATTA
Organism: Oscillospiraceae bacterium; assembly: GCA_020025595.1. Taxonomy (GTDB): domain Bacteria; phylum Bacillota; class Clostridia; order Oscillospirales; family Oscillospiraceae; genus Faecousia. Next base: position 36,423 of record JAHHRV010000001.1, on the reverse strand, counting down.
GCGATGGTCTTCTTGGGACCCTTACGGGTACGAGCGTTGGTCTTAGTACGCTGACCATGCACGGGCAGACCACGACGATGACGCATGCCACGATAGCAGCCGATTTCAGACAGACGCTTGATGTTCATAGCGGTCTCTCTGCGCAGATCACCTTCGATGGTGTAGTTATGCTCGATGGCTTCACGGAGCTGAGCTTCCTGGTCTTCAGTCAGATCCTTGACGCGGGTGTCAGGGCTGATGCCAGTCTTCTCCAGAATCTCCTTGGCGCGGGTTGCGCCGATGCCATAGATATAAGTCAGACCAATTTCAATACGCTTTTCGCGGGGCAGGTCAATACCAGCAATACGTGCCATATTCTTTCAGCACCTCCTATTAGCCTTGTCTCTGCTTGTGTTTGGGGTTTTCGCAAATTACCATAACGCGACCCTTGCGCTTGATGATTTTGCACTTTTCGCACATGGGTTTAACGGACGGTCTTACCTTCATACTGTTTAACCTCCATATGAGAACGAATCTCTGTTTTACTTACTTCTCCAGGTGATCCGACCCTGAGTCAGATCATACGGAGACATTTGAACGGTTACCTTGTCACCGGGCAAGATTTTGATGAAGTTCATCCTTAGCTTGCCGGAAATGTGTGCCAGAATGGTGTGACCGTTGCCAATGTCAACGGTAAACATTGCATTCGGCAGCGCATCGACAACGATGCCCTCAATTTCGATTACGTCGTCCTTTGCCAAGATTTTAACCTCCTTGGTTGTGACTGTTTACCTCCTGGCTGATATAAGCCAGGTCCTTGCGTAATTCGCTGTTGAGTACTTTGTCGCCGCTTCTCAGTTTGGCGGCAACTCTGGTCTCAGCGCGAAGGACTTTATTTACATGTTTGATTTTCTTCAGTTTGGGCTTTTCCAAAGAGCGATCCTTACCGTTTGCAAGTTCCGCATACACACCATCTGTTCCGATTACATAGAACAGTTGCCCGGAATCTCTGCCAGCGGTGGAAGCCACTACATCAGAAATACATATATCAGGTTTACCTGGTTCCATAATTAAAGCCCTTCGGTGACGGTGAGTATTTCCGGCTCGCCGTCGGTGATGAGTACAGTATTTTCATAGTGGGCAGCCAATTTACCATCGGCTGTGACGGTCGTCCAATGATCCCTGAGTACCCGGACCTCATGAGTGCCGGCACACACCATAGGCTCAATGGCAATCGTCATACCCGGCAGCAGCCGGGGTCCACGTCCCGGAGCACCGTAATTCGGCACCTCGGGTTCTTCGTGCAGCTGTGCGCCGACGCCGTGACCTACGAACGAGCGCACAACTGAAAAACCGTTAGACTCCACATGCTTCTGTACGGCGTGGGAGATATCAGACACGCGATTACCGCGCTTCACGTACTTCAATCCTTCAAAGAAGCTCTCGCGGGTCACATCAATGAGCCGCTGTGCTTCATCGGAAATCGTACCGCATGCAAAAGTTGCTGCACAATCGCCATGAAATCCCAGATAGTACGCACCCACATCGACGCTGACGATGTCGCCTTCTTTTAAGACATATCCGCCGGGAATACCGTGGATCACGACATCATTTACGCTGACGCAAGCACTGCCGGGAAAGCCGCCATAGCCGAGGAACGACGGTTTCGCGCCCTGGCTCACGATATAATCGTGAACAGCTTTATCAATCTGCTTCGTTGTAACGCCGGGTTTTACCATTTCCCCTGCCAGAGCACGGGCTGCCGCGGTAATTTTACAAGCCTGACGCATACGCTGAAGTTCATGTTCATTCTTGATTGAGATCATACTTTTGCACCAATTTTTTCCAAGATTTCAGCTGTGATCTGCTTGATGGGCTGATCGCCATCTACCATACGCAGGTTACCGCGCTTGGCATAGAAGTCTTTCAGCACCTCGGTTTCTTCGTGATAAACCTTCAGACGCTTCTGAACAGTTTCAGGAGTATCGTCCTTACGGATCATCACCTCTGCGCCGCAAGCGTCACAGATGCCTTCAACCTTGGTGGGATTAGCGACAATATGGTAGCTGGCGCCGCACTTGGAGCACACACGCCGACCGGTCATACGACCTTCGATCACAGAGTCGTCAATCTCAATAGAAACAACATGGTCGATCCGGATGCCCTTTGCTTCCAGTGCTTCGGCCTGGGCCAGGGTGCGAGGCACCCCGTCCAGAATAAAACCGTTTGCACAGTCAGGCTGAGCAACACGCTCCGCAACGATGCCAAGGATGACTTCGTCCGGAACCAGCAGACCGTTGTCCATGTAGTGTTTGGCTTGTTTGCCAATCTCCGTGCCATTGGCCATAGCCTCACGGAGCATATTGCCGGTGGAAATAGAGGGAATACCCAGAGCATCTACAAGAAGCTCTGCCTGAGTACCTTTACCAGCACCGGGTGCACCCAACAGAATCAAATTCATTCTACTGCACCTCTTTCTTAGTCGAGGAAGCCCTTGTAGTGACGCATGAGCATCTGGGCCTCAATTGCCTTCACGGTTTCCAGAGCAACGCCTACGACAATGATGACGGAAGTACCGCCGATTGCCAGGTGCTGAACAGAATCCATAATGTTGCCTGCAATGATGGGCAGCAGAGCTACCACAGACAGGTATACAGAACCGAAGATCACGATCTTAGAAATGACCTTCTGGATGAATTCAGCAGTGGGCTTGCCAGGACGGAAGCCGGGAATGAATCCACCGTTCTTCTTCAAGTTGTTGGAAATCTCCACGGGGTCATACTGGATGGCAGCGTAGAACCAGCCAAAGAAGAAGATCAGAACGAAATAGCAGATCGCATAGAATGCGGAGTGCTGGTTGCTGATGTTGATCAGGAACTGCACAAAGCCATTTTCAGAAGTGCCGGTGGGATTTGTGAATGCAAAGATGGTGGGCATGATGCTAACGATGGACTGAGCGAAGATAACGGGCATAACACCGGACATGCTGACCTTGATGGGCAGATGAGTGTTCTGACCGCCGTAAACCTTACGGCCAACCACGCGTTTAGCATACTGGATAGGAATCCGGCGCTCTGCATCATTGATGAAGATGATGAACAGGACCAGTGCAACCATGCCGACCAGAACGATCAGCACATGCCACCACACCATGGTGAACATGGTGTTGATCATAGCAGGCAGACGGGAGATGATATTGGCAAACAGGATCAGAGAGATGCCATTGCCAATGCCGAACTCGGTGATCTGCTCGCCGAGCCACATAACTGCTGCAGAACCAGCAGTAAATGACAGGATGATAACCAGAGCAGGCATAAAGCCGTCCTTGGTAACAATGCCATAGTTATGAAGCATTGTGTAGTAGGCCCAGCCCATCAGCAGACCCAGACCAACGGTGGTGTACCGGGTGATCAGGTTCAGCTTCTTCTTGCCTTCCTCGCCCTCTTCCTTAGCCATACGCTCCAGAGCGGGGATGGCTACGGTGAGCAGCTGGATGATAATAGAAGCATTGATGTAGGGCTGGATGCCCAATGCAAGCACGGTTGCATTAGAGAATGCAGAACCGGACATTGCATTGTACAGACCCAGGATGGTGTTGCTCAGAACATTATTAAAATAAGTGGACAGAGCAGTAACATCAATATAGGGTACGGGGATCACATTACCGATGCGGTAGAGCAGCAGTACGAGCACAGTAAAGAGCAACTTCTTGCGAAGTTCGGGAATTTTCCAGGCGTTCTGCAGCGTGCGTAGCACTTAGACCACCTCGGCCTTTCCACCTGCCTGCTCAATTTTATTCTTAGCAGATTCGGAGAAAGCCGCAGCCTTTACAGTGATCTTCTTGGTCAGGTTGCCGTTGGACAGGACCTTCAGACCGTAGGGACAATCATGGATGATGCCCTTCTCGATCAGTGCAGCAGCATCGATGACAGCGCCGTCTTCAAACTGATTCAGGCAAGCCACATTGACAGCAGTCAGGGGCTTTGCGTAAATGTTGTTGAAGCCACGCTTGGGGATACGGCGGGACAGAGGCATCTGGCCGCCTTCGAAACCGATACGAGTCTTGCCGCCGGAGCGAGCATGCTGACCCTTGTGACCGCGGCCACCAGTCTTACCGTTACCGGTACCGACGCCACGGCCCTTGCGCTTGCCTACATGAGTAGAACCAGCGACAGGAGAAAGTTCATGAAGTTTCATTCCTAGCTCCTCCTTATTCAACTTCGGTGACCTGCAGCAGGTAGCCGATCTTGGCGATCTTACCGCGAGTCTGGGTGTTATCAGGCTGGATGGTGACATTGCCGATCTTGCGCAGGCCCAAGGACTCAGCGGTAGCGATGTGCTTTTCCAGACGGCCGTTCAGGCTCTTAACCAGCGTAATTTTCAGGTTTGCCATGTTAATTGCCCTCCTTAACCAACGATTTCTTCAACGCTCTTGCCCCGAATAGCAGCGACCTGCTCGGGGGTGCGCAGGGACTCCAGGCCAGCCATGGTAGCCTTTACCACGTTCTGGGGGTTGTTGGAGCGCAGGCACTTAGCGCAGATATTCTTGATACCCACAGCCTCAACCACAGCACGGACAGCGCCGCCTGCGATAACGCCAGTACCTTCGGGAGCCGGACGCATCAGAACGGTGCCTGCACCAAAGATACCAGTAACTTCGTGGGGAATGGTAGTGCCAGCCAGGCTGACCTTAACCATATGTTTCTTAGCGTCGGCGATGCCCTTGATGATAGCTTCGGAAACCTCAGCTGCCTTACCCAGGCCATAACCAACAGTGCCCTTACCGTCGCCAACGACGACCAGAGCAGAGAACTTCATAACGCGGCCGCCCTTGACAGTCTTGGAGACCCGGTTCAGGTAGACGACCTTCTCAATGAGCTCGGGAGCTTCATTGTTAGACTTATTGTAAGCCATATCTTTTCCTCCTCTACACTTAGAACTTCAGGCCGCCTTCGCGGGCGCCCTCAGCCAGAGCAGCGACACGGCCATGGAAAATATAGCCGCCGCGGTCGAAAACAACCTCTTCGATGCCCTTTTCCTTGGCACGCTCAGCCAGCACCAGGCCAACCTTCTTTGCACCTTCGCAGTTGCCGGTAGTGCCCTCAAATGCCTTTTCCAGTGTATTGGCGGAAACCAGAGTAACACCGTTCACATCATCGATGATCTGGGCGTAAATATTCGCATTACTACGGAACACATTCAGGCGGGGACGCTCGGGGGTGCCGGAAATCTTGCCACGAACGCGAGTATGACGCTTCAGGCGCATTGCATTCTTATTGATCTTGCTAACCATTCTAGCACACCTCCATTACTTCTTGCCACCGGTCTTACCAACCTTACGGCGGATGACCTCAGTGGTATACTTGATGCCCTTGCCCTTGTAAGGCTCGGGGGGACGCTTAGCACGGACTTCGGCAGCGAACTGACCGACGACCTGCTTGTCAATACCCTTAACGATAATCTTGTTAGGAGTGGGGCACTCAACCTTGATGCCCTCGATCTCGTCCATGATAACCTCATGGGAGAAGCCCAAACGCATGACCAGCTGCTTGCCCTTCATCTCAACACGGTAACCGACGCCATTGACGTCCAGTTCCTTGGAGTAGCCCTTGGACACGCCCTCGATCATGTTGTGGATCAGAGTACGGGTCAGGCCGTGCAGGCTCTTGTGCAGATGCTCATCGTCGGGACGACCAACAGTCAGGACATTACCTTCAACATTGATGATCATGTCAGGATGCATGGTCTTAGTCAGAGTACCCAGAGGGCCAGTGACAGTGATAACATTGCCCTCGGCAACGTTCACAGTAACGCCTGCGGGAATTTCAACAGGCTTCTTACCAATTCTAGACATACCGCAACCTCCTTACCAAACAAATGCCAGCACTTCGCCGCCGATGTGCAGCTCGCGTGCCTTCTTGTCGGTCATAACGCCCTTGGAAGTAGAGACAATGGCGATGCCCAGGCCCTTCAGAACCTTAGGCAGCTCCTCAGCGCCAGCGTACACACGCAGGCCGGGCTTGGAGACACGGCGCAGGCCGGAGATAACGGTCTGCTTCTTTGCCAAATACTTCAGAGTGATGTGGATCATGCCCTGGTTGCCGTTGTCAACAACGGAGAAAGACTTGATGTAGCCTTCGTCAAACAGAATCTGAGCAATAGCCTTCTTCAGGTTGGAAGCGGGGACATCCACAGTTTCGTGCTTTGCAGAGTTAGCATTCCGGATACGGGTCAGCATATCTGCTACGGGATCGGTGATTTGCATGTTTAATATCCTCCTTAATGAAGTTACGGGCTAAACCCGTTAAGACAAGGGGGTATCGAGTGAATGCGACTGATTCATCGATCAGCCCATCTTCACCCGACTTCCCATGCCTATTTTACATTATAAGTCGACCTTACCAGCTTGCCTTGCGGACACCGGGAATCTCGCCCTTGTAGGCCAGTTCACGGAAGCAAATACGGCAAACGCCGTAGTCGCGCAGGTATGCATGGGGTCTGCCGCAGATCTTGCAGCGGTTGTAGCGGCGGCTGGAGAACTTGGGCTCAGCCTGCTGCTTCAGAATCATAGACTTCTTTGCCATGTTCGTTCCTCCAATCAAGCGTAGAAGGGAGCGCCGAGCTGGGTGAGCAGCTCCTTAGCTTCCTCGTCGGTGGTAGCAGTGGTGCAGATGCAGATGTCCATACCACGGATCTTATCCACCTGATCATACTCGATTTCAGGGAAGATCAGCTGCTCCTTCAGACCGAAGGCATAGTTGCCACGGCCGTCGAAGCTGTTGGGATTGATGCCGCGGAAGTCACGGACACGGGGCAGCGCAATGCTGAACAGACGGTCCAGGAACTCGTACATCTTGGCACCACGCAGGGTAACCTTAACACCAACATTTTCGCCCTCACGGAGCTTGAAGTTTGCAACGGACTTACGAGCCTTGCAGATCACAGCCTTCTGGCCGGTGATGATGCCCAGATCCTTAACAATAGCTTCGATCTCCTTGGCGTTGTTCTTGCTCTCGCCGCAGCCGACGTTGATAACAACCTTGTCCAGCTTGGGGATCTGCATAACGCTCTTGTAACCGAACTTCTTCATCAGGGAAGGAGCGATCTCTTCATTGTACTGAACTTTCATTCTAGGTGCATTCATTGATTTACTCCTCCTTCATTAGATTTCGGCGCCGCACTTGCGGCAAACGCGAACCTTCTTGTCGCCGTCGACCTTGTAGCCGACGCGAACACCCTTACCGCACTTGTCGCAGAACAGAGCGACCTTGCAGGTACGGATGGGGGTTTCCTTCTTCACGATGCCACCGGTCTCACCCTGCTTACGGGGCTTGGTGTGGCAAGTGGCGACGTTAACGCCCTCGACAATGACCTTGTTCTCAGTGGGCATGGCAACCAGGACCTTGCCCTTAACGCCCTTGTCCTTACCGGACAGGACAATAACGGTATCATTCTTCTTAATGTTCATCCTTCAGTACCCCCATTAGATGACTTCGGGAGCCAGAGACAGGATCTTCATGTAGTCTCTGTCACGCAGCTCACGTGCCACCGGTCCAAAGATACGGGTGCCACGGGGATTCTTGTCGTCCTTAATGATAACAGCAGCGTTCTCGTCGAAACGAACGTAGGTGCCATCCTCACGACGGACACCACGCTTGGTACGGACGATAACAGCCTTAACGACATCACCCTTCTTCACAGTGCCGCCGGGAGTAGCCTTACGAACGGAAGCAACGATGACATCGCCGATGTTACCATACTTACGCTTGGAGCCGCCCAGGACACGAATGGTGTGGATTTCCTTAGCGCCGGTGTTGTCGGCAACCTTCAGATAGCTTTCCATTTGTACCATAGTTGTCCGACCTCCTTACTTAGCCTTTTCAATGATGTTGATGAGTCTCCATCTCTTGTCCTTGGACAGGGGACGAGTCTCCATGACCTCAACGGTATCGCCGATGCCACACTCGTTGTTCTCGTCGTGTGCCTTCAGCTTGTAAGTCCGCTTCATGGTCTTCTTATACAGAGGATGCTGGTAGCTATCCTCAACCGCAACCACAATGGTCTTGTCCATCTTATCGGAGACAACAGTACCAATTCTGGTCTTGCGGAAAGCTCTATTCATTTCAGTCATAATTGCTTACCTCCTCAGACGTTGGTCTCTTTCTCACGAATAATGGTCATGACGCGGGCGATGTCCTTCTTGACTGCCGCAATCTGCATGGGGTTTTCCAGCTGGTTGGTGGCATGCTGCATACGGAGCATGAACAGATCCTTCTTCAGGTCTGCCAGCTTCTTGTTCAGCTCTTCAACAGACAGGTTCTTAACTTCCTTTGCCTTCATCATTATTCACCACCAATCTCAGTAACAGGCTCTTCCTTCTTGATGATGCGAGTCTTGATGGGCAGCTTGTGCTGAGCAAGTCTCAGAGCTTCACGGGCGACTTCCTCAGAAACGCCAGCGATCTCAAACATCACCTTCTGGTTCTTAACCACAGCGACCCAGCCTTCGGGAGCGCCCTTACCGGAACCCATTCGGGAACCCAGGCCCTTCTTGGAGTAAGGCTTGTCGGGGAAAATCTTGATCCAGACCTTACCGCCACGCTTGGTGGAACGGGTCATGGCAACACGGGCTGCCTCGATCTGGTTACCGGTGATCCAGCCGGGCTCGAGAGCCTGGATGCCGAATTCACCATAAGATACGGTATTACCACGGGTGGCGGTACCGGTCATACGGCCACGCTGCACCTTGCGGTACTTAGCTCTTTTGGGCATCAGCATTAGCGGTTACCTCCTTCGCGGTTATAGTTTCTTCTCTCGCCCTGGCGACGGTCGTTGCGACGATCGCCGTTGCGGCGGTCACGGCGCTCACGACGCTCGCGGGGAGCGGGCTCGGGAGCTGCAGCGCGCAGGGTGGTGTTCAGGACTTCGCCCTTGTAGATCCACACCTTAACGCCGATGCGGCCATAAGTGGTAGCAGCCTCAGCAAAACCGTACTCGATGTCGGCACGGATGGTCTGCAGAGGAATGGTACCTTCGTGGTAGCTCTCGGAACGAGCGATTTCAGCGCCGCCCAGACGACCAGCGCAGGTAACCTTGATGCCCTTGGCACCCAGGCGAGTAGCCTGCTGCATAGCCTTCTTCATTGCACGACGGAAGCTGATACGCTTCTCCAGCTGCTGAGCGATGTTCTCTGCAACCAGCTGTGCATTCAGGTCGGGGCTGCGAACCTCGATGATATTCAGAGCAACGCTCTTGCCCAGACGGGCTTCCATATCCTTACGCAGGTTCTCGATCTCTGCACCAGCCTTGCCGATGACAACGCCGGGGCGAGAGCAGACGATGTTGATCTTTACCTTGCCGTTGCTGCGCTCGATCTCGATCTTTGCAACGCCAGCGGAGTAAAGCTTATTCTTCAGATACTTTCTGATGTTGAAATCTTCAACAATCAGATCGCCAACCTTGTCCTCACGGGCGTACCAGCGGGAATCCCAATCCTTGATAACGCCAACGCGCAGACCATGGGGATTAACTTTCTGTCCCATAGCTACCTCCTGTTAAGCCTTCTCGCTCACACCGATGGTGATGTGAGTGGTTCTCTTGAGAATACGAACGAAACCGCGTCTGGATGCGATTCTGCCGCGCTTCAGCACAGGGCCGGGGTTAGCGATCACAGTGGAGACATACAGGTTATCCGCATTCATGCCGTTGTTGTGCTCGGCATTTGCCACAGCGCTCTTCAGCAGCTTAGCCATGGGCTCGCAAGCAGCCTTAGAGGTCTGGCTCAGATATGCGGCAGCGGTCTTAACGTCCTTGCCCCGGATCATGTCGCAAACCAGCTTCACCTTACGGGGAGACATACGGACGTACTTTACATGTGCAAAAACTTCCATTTCAGTACCTCCTTACTTGCTGTTGGCAGTCTTGCTGCCAGAGTGACCACGGAAGGTTCTGGTAGGAACAAACTCGCCCAGCTTGTGGCCGACCATGTCTTCAGTGACATAAACGGGCACATGCTTGCGGCCGTCGTGGACAGCGATGGTGTGACCAACGAAGGAGGGGAAAATGGTGGAAGATCTGCTCCAGGTCTTCAGAACCTTCTTTTCGCCAGCCTTGTTCAGCTCCTCAACACGCTTGTACAGCTCAGGAGCTACGAAAGGGCCTTTTTTAATACTTCTGCTCATTTCATTTCCTCCTTACTTGCTGTTTCTACGCTTGACAATGAACTTGTCAGTGCGGTTCTTGGTCTTGCGAGTCTTGTAACCCAGTGCAGGCTTACCCCAAGGAGTAACAGGTCCGGAGCGGCCGACAGGTGCGCGGCCCTCACCACCACCGTGGGGGTGATCACAGGGGTTCATAACAGAACCACGAACAGTAGGACGGACGCCCATATGACGGGTACGGCCAGCCTTACCGATGTGGACGTTCTCGTGGTCAGCGTTGCCGACCTGACCAATGCAAGCGGTGCAGTTGGTACGAACATAACGAACTTCGCCGGAGGGCAGACGAACCTGAGCCAGCTCGCCTTCCTTAGCCATCAGCTGAGCAGCGGTACCAGCGGAACGAACCAGCTGTGCACCGTAGCCGGGCTGCAGCTCGACGTTGTGGATAACGGTACCAACAGGAATGTTGGCGATAGGCAGGCAGTTGCCGGGCTTGATGTCGGCGGTAGCGGAAGAAATAACCACGTCGCCGGCCTTCAGGCCGTTGGGAGCCAGGATGTAGCTCAGAGTGTTGTCCTCGTACTTCACCAGAGCGATGAAAGCGGAACGGTTGGGATCGTACTCGATGCGCTGCACGGTTGCAGGCATGTCAGTCTTCTGACGCTTGAAGTCGATAATACGATACTTCTTCTTGTTGCCGCCGCCGCGATGACGGACGGTGATATGACCGTAGCTGTTGCGACCGGAGTGCTTCTTCAGGGTCTCAACCAGGCTACGCTCAGGTTTTGCCTTCTTGTCCACGCCTTCAAAAGCGGAGACAGTCATGCCCCGGCGAGCGGGGGTATAAGGCTTAAAAGTTTTAATAGCCATTTTGCGTTTACTCCTTTATTGAGATGTGGATTAGACCATACCCTCGAAGAACTCGATGGTCTTGGAGTCAGCAGTCAGGGTAACGACAGCCTTCTTGTACTCAGCACGGCGGCCTGCGGGATAAGCGCCGGTGCGCTTCATCTTACCCTGCATACGAATGGTGTTGACCTTTGCAACCTTGACGCCGAAGATCTCTTCCACAGCAGCCTTGATCTCGGTCTTGTTAGCGTTGACATCAACCATGAAAACGTACTTCTTATCAGCGACAGCCTCCATGGACTGCTCGGTGATAACCGGTCTTCTAATGATATCGTAAGCGTTCATTATGCGAATACCTCCTCGATCTTGGCCAGAGCAGCCTGATCGACAACCAGCTTGTTAGCATTGACAACGTCGTAAACGTTGATCAGGTTGGCGAAGGTGACAGCGCAGCCGGGGATGTTGCGGCCGGACTTGACGATGATCTGATCAGCCTCAGCGGTAACGACCAGAGCCTTCTTCTCAGCGCCGACAGCGCTCAGGAAGCTTGCGAAGTCCTTGGTTTTGATGGAATCCATCTTGATGGAGTCGATGACAACAACATTGTTGTCCTGAGCCTTAGCGGACAGAGCGCTCTTCAGAGCCAGACGCTTCACCTTCTTGTTCAGGGTGTAGCTGTAATCTCTGGGCTTGGGAGCGAACACGATACCGCCGTGGGTCCACTGAGGAGCACGGGTGCTGCCCTGACGAGCGCGGCCGGTGCCCTTCTGTCTCCAGGGCTTTCTGCCGCCGCCGGAAACTTCTGCACGAGTCAGAGCGGACTGAGTGCCCTGACGGCAGTTTGCCAGGTGGTTCTTGACCACATCATGGACAACAGCGCCGTTGGGTTCAATGCCGAACACAGCTGCGGAGAGTTCGATCTCGCCGACCTGCTTGCCGGACATATCGTAAACATTAGTCTTAGGCATGATTTAAGCTCTCCTTTCCTTAGCCTCTTGCGGAAGCCTTCTGGGGGTTTCTGCCGGAAGCCTTCTGCGGGTTCTTGCTGATGCCGGTTTCAACATTCTTAACTCTGTTGTTCTTAACAGTGTTGCGAATGAAGACCAGACCGCCCTTGGGGCCGGGGATGGCGCCGCGAATTGCGATCATGTTCAGTTCAGCATCAACCTTAACGATGTCCAGGTTCTCGATGGTAACCTGCTCGTTACCCATCTGACCAGCGCCGATCTTACCGGGGAAGATACGGGACTGATGGGAAGAAGCACCCATAGAACCTGCGTGACGATGGACAGGGCCACCGCCGTGAGTCATGTCGGTGCGGTGTGCACCGTGGCGCTTGATAACGCCCTGGAAGCCGTGACCCTTGCTGATGCCGGTCACGTCAATCTTGTCACCTGCTGCGAAGACGTCAGCCTTGACAACGTCGCCGACATTCATTTCAGCAGCGTTCTCCAGACGGAACTCCTTCAGGTGACGCTTTGCCTCAACGCCAGCCTTCTTCAAATGGCCAGCCTCAGGCTTGGACAGCTTGTGCTCCTTAATGTCTTCGTAGCCCAGCTGTACGGCAGTGTAGCCGTCAGTCTCGACAGTCTTCTTCTGAGTAACAACACAGGGGCCTGCCTCTACAACAGTGACAGGAATGACCTTGCCGCTCTCATCGAAGATCTGGGTCATGCCCACTTTTTTGCCGATGATTGCTTTCTGCATTTTGGTTTTCTCCTTTTATAATAGGTTATTGGTTGACTCAGGAACATTGGGTTTCCCATGTCAACATGACCCGTCCGCCCGATGCCAGACAGTGCGGGCAGCTATAATTGTGACGAGCAATTACAGCTTTATCTCAATCTCAACGCCAGCAGGCAGATCCAGGCTCATCAGGGCCTCAACGGTCTTCTGATTGGGGTTGAGAATATCGATCAGTCTCTTGTGGGTTCTGCGCTCGAACTGCTCACGGCTATCCTTGTACTTGTGGACAGCACGAAGGATCGTCACAACTTCCTTCTTGGTGGGCAGAGGGATGGGGCCGGAAACAGCAGCGCCGTTGCGCTTAGCGGTCTCCACGATCTTTGCAGCGCTGGAGTCGATCAGCTGGTGATCATAAGCCTTCAGTCTGATGCGGATCATTTCTTGGTTTGCCATGGTTGTTTTCCTCCTTGAAAACGTACTCAGTTTCATTAGTGCCTGGGTACGGTGAACTGTTTGTCCGCGCCTCCGTGCGTATCATTCTAGCCTATGAAAAATGGCCGACGCAAGCCGACCCTCTTTCAGATGCAGCGATATACGCAAGCGCAATCTGAACAGCTCAGCCGCCCGATGACCGGACATACTCCGCAGAAGTTACCGTCTAAGACGCAATCTCCTGCATCATCGCACCGCATGCGTAGCTTCCCCACACATGCTCAGACATCATACCACATATTTTTTGTCTTGTCAACCACATTTTCAGAAAAAACCACAAACTTTTTACATAAATTTCGGTCAATATGCAGAAAAAGTTTTTTGCGGTTTTGTGCCGCTGTGATGGTTGCTTTAGCGCTCCTGGTTATACTATATAATATAGTAGTACCCCCGGGCTGAAATCAGTCCGGGGGTATCATTTACTTTAGTTCCCACTGTTTGATCTGGGCCGCTTTTTCATAAAGCTTCAGATAGCTTTCGTATCTGCTCTTTCCGATTTTGCCACTTGCCAGTGCTTCAGTCACAGCACAGCCCGGTTCCTTCCGGTGGGTGCAGTCTCTGAACTGGCATTTTCCGATATATTCGCCGAATTCCGGGAATGCGTACTGCAGATTCTCCTTCAGAATCACTTCCATCTGATCGGTATCAAAAGAGGAAAATCCCGGAGTGTCAGCAATAAAGCTGTCATCACCGATCTTATAGATCTGCACATGGCGGGTGGTATGTCTGCCGCGTCCCAGCTTTTCAGAAACTTCTCCGGTCTGCAACTGCAGCTTCGGTTCCAGTGCGTTCAGAATACTGCTTTTGCCAACACCGGAGTTTCCGGTGAACGCAGCGAACTTTCCTTTCAGCTGCTGACGCAGCTGCTCCACTCCGAGTCCGGACTCTGCACTGGTCTGAATCACCGTGTAGCCGGCATTGCGGTAAATGTTTGCCAGGTCATCACCTGCATCCATATCGCACTTGTTGATACAGATGCAAACTTCGACACCCTGGTCACCGGCAATGGCCGCAACCCGGTCAATCAGGAAAGGCTCCGTCACCGGATTCACATTTGCCGCAAAAACCACAAGCAAGTCCAGGTTCGCAACCGCCGGACGAACAAAACAGTTTTTTCGGGGCAGGATCTGTTCCAGCATTCCCTTGCCCTTTTCCTCGCTGATTTCCACCAGATCGCCTACCAGAGGGATCTGACCTCTGCGCAGATGACCTCTTGCCCGACAGGTGATGACTTTCTCTTCCGTTTGCACATCATAAAACCCACTCAGGGATTTTATGATTCGCCCATTGTGTTTTTTAACCACCAAAGTCCACCTTTTCTGTACGGTTGTATTCGCCGTCGATATAGATTTCAATATAGCCTGTGCCTCTGCCGCTGAGCTGCACCGCATAGCTGGCCGTGCCAGGCTGAATCACCTGTTCATCCACGATGGTTTTGCCTTCCAGCGTAATGGTCAGCTTGTATGGATCCTTTTTATCCATAGGCAGATTGATTGTCTTATACACCGTCTGTTCCGGTTCTGTGGTCTCTGTTGTGGGCGGCTCGGTTTCCTTGGGGCCGTCAGAAACATACAGCACGATCTCTGTTGTCACATCGATTTCCACGCCTGCGGAAATAGACTGACGGAAAACGGTATCCTTTTCTGCAGGATTCTCTTCACGGACAACGGAAATATTCTTAAAGCTCAGATTGTCCAGTTCCTTCTGTGCATCTTCAACAGACATATTCACCAGATTGGGAACCCGCTCCCGGATGGTGCCTTCAGAAACATAGATGATAATTTCCGTTGTCACATCCAGGTTTTCATTGGCACGCACAGACAGCCGTGTGACAGTATCCTTTGCCTCCCGGCTCTCCTCGGTTTCGATGATGTAGGTCTTAAATCCGTTGTTTGCCAGAATCTCAATTGCGGTGTTCTTATCCTTACCGATGACATTGGGGACCTTGTTCTTCTTGATTTCCGGACCCTTACTCAGATAAATCGTAACGGTCTGTCCCTTCTGAAGCTGTTCGCCCTTGGCAGGATCTGTCTTGACAACCAGACCCTCTTTCACTTCGTCATCGTTGATTTCTTCAAACTTTGCAACCAGGTCACCCTTCAGTGCATTCAGATAATTCTGAGCTGCATCCTTGGTCATGCCTTGCATATCCGCAATGGCAGGAAGCTCATCCTGCTCCGGTCCCATGCTGACATAGACCTGAACCCGTCCACCTACAGGAATCTGCTCCTTGGGCTTGGGATTCTGATCGACAATCTTACCTTCTTCATAGGTATCGTCAAAGACCCGGTCTCCCTGGACGATTTCGATATTGGGGTATTTGGTGTGGTCCAGCTTATCATAGACCTGACCCACCAGATTGGGAACCTCCACAACCTGGGCATTGTTTCCGAACAGGCCGCCATTGAGCAGCAGCACCAGGAAAATCAGAATTGCCACCACTGCAATGCCGGAGCATACCGCAACGGCGATGGTAACGGTACGGTTCCGGTTTTCCCGTTCCTGATCCTGCTCCCTGCGGGCCGGACGGTTTGCACTGCGTCTGACATCGGCATCGCGATTGCCGCGACACATCTCTGCATCTCGGCTGTTTACTCTGCCTTCTGCATCTCGTCTGGGACGCTGAGCCTGAGATGCATTGGGTCTTGCCTGAGAACCGGCCGCTCTGGGCTGAGCCGGACGGTCCGGATGTACACCGGCGATCCGTTCTGCCGTGGTTCTCGGCTGAACAGGAACCACCCGCTCCTGCGATGCAGCCATGTTGTTCAGCATGGTCGCTGCATCCACATCGGCCTTATCATTAAAATCAAAGAGAATACTGGGATTTTTGCGGAACTCTTCCAGATCGTACAGCATCGCAGTTGCATTGCTGTATCTGTCATCCGGATTCAGAGCCATAGCCTTCATGATGATCTGCTCCAGGCCACCGGGAATATTGGGATTTAATGTAGAAGGCATAGGCGCTCCGCCGTTGATGTGCTGAATTGCCACCGCGACAGGAGACTCTCCGTCATAGGGAGCTCTTCCGGTCATCATCTCATACATGACGACGCCCAGAGAGTACAGGTCGGAACGGACATCTACTCTGCCGCCCTTAGCCTGCTCCGGAGAGATGTAATGTACTGAGCCCAGAGCTTCCTTCGTCAGCGTGTTGCTACTGGACATGATTCTTGCAATGCCGAAATCCGTTACCTTGACACTGCCGTTTTTCAGCACCATCACATTGTGGGGCTTAATATCTCTGTGGACGATTCCGCGGCTGTGGGCGTGCTCCAGTGCCTTGGCAATCTGCATGGAGAAGTGAAGGGTTTCCTTCCAGTTCAGGGTGCCTTTCTTTTCCATGTACTGCTTCAGAGTGATGCCATCGATCAGCTCCATGACAATATAGTCTGCATCCCCCGAAGTGGAGACATCATATACAGACATGATATTGGGATGGCTCAGCATGGCGACCGCCTGACTCTCCGCATGGAAGCGTCGGCGGAACTCTTCATCCTGAGACAGATCATCCTTCAGAATTTTAATGGCAACCAGTCGGTTCAGTCTGTGGCAGCGGGCCTTGTAAACCACTGCCATACCGCCGGTGCCAATTACTTCCAGAATTTCATAACGACCGTCCAAAAGCCGGCCGATGTATTTATCGTTATCCATTGTCCTACTCCTTTCATCTGCCGGCTCAGGCAAACACCAGTATGCTTGTTACATTGTCCGGTGCGCCCCGCATCTTTGCAATATCCAGCAGCCGCTGGCAGCAATTTTCTTTGTTCACGCCATGGACGACCTCAAACAGGATTTCCTGTTCATCAACCACGCCGCTCAGACCGTCGCTGCACAGAAGCAGTGCATCGCCCCGCTCCATTGTCTCATGGAACAGGTCACATTCGATGGTAGCTTCCGTGCCGATTGCACGAGTGATAAAGTTCTTTCCGGGAAAGGTTCTGGCCTGTTCCGGAGTCAGCTCTCCCCTGCTGACCATACTCTGGACCAGAGAATGATCCGTGGTGATCTGGCGGACACCATCGCTGTTGACCATATAGCAGCGGCTGTCGCCCACATTGATAACGGTAACTTTTTTCCCCGTTACATATGCAGCCACCAGTGTTGTTCCCATTCCCTGGAACTCTTCAAACTGCTGTGCCTGGTCATAAACGGTAAAATTCGCAAGTTTGGCTCCGCCGATCAGCATCTGTTCGATGTGCTCCTGACTCATTCCGAACTTGTGTACACGCTTGAGCTCCTGAACAAAAACATCAATGGCCAGAGAGCTAGCAATGTTGCCGGATTTTGCACCTCCCATGCCGTCACATACGACATATAACCAGGTGCTGCGATCCAGCTGTACGATCTGGAATGCATCCTGATTTTGGCTGCGGACACAGCCCGTATCAGTTAAGCCCCAGCTTTGCATAGGCAGTGCCTCCTTTCGCTTTGATTATTTTCCCTGTTCTTTGTTATACTTCCGGCGCAGCTGTCCGCAGGAAGCATCAATGTCCCCGCCCAAAGTTCTGCGAACCGTGGCAGGCACGCCGCCATCTTCCAGAATTTTCTGGAAGCGCTGCACAGCCATGCGGGTGCTGGGCTTGAGAGGACTTTCCTCCACATGATTCAGCGGGATCATATTGACATGGGCAGGCAATCCCTTCAGCCGCTTCAGCAAAAGCTTTGCATCTGCCTCAGAGTCGTTCACCCCGTCGATCATAGCATATTCAAAAGAAATCCGGCGTCCCGTAATTTTATAGTAATCACGGCAGGCATCCAGAAGCTCCTCAGACGAGTATGCCTTGTTTACAGGCATGATTTTGTTTCGAGTCTCGTCCTTGGGTGCGTGCAGCGAAATCGACAGTGTCAGCTGCAGCTTCTTTTCTGCCAGCTCCCGGATCTTGGGCACCAGGCCGCAGGTGGAAAGGCTGATGTGACGCATGGAAATGTTCATTCCGTTTTCGCTGTTCACCAGTTCCAGGAATCGCATCACATTATCATAATTGTCCAGCGGCTCACCGATTCCCATCAGCACGATGTGGGAAATCGGCTGTCCCGAGTCCACCTGAGTAAACAGCACCTGATCCAGCATTTCCTGAGGTTCCAGTCTGCGAACCAGTCCGCCCAGCGTGGATGCACAGAATGCACATCCCATCCGGCAGCCCACCTCTGTGGAGATACAGACGGTGTTGCCATAGTGATAGCGCATCAGAACCGTTTCCACGCAGTTTCCGTCGGCAAGCTGCCACAGATACTTGATGGTTCCGTCTTTCTGAGATTCCTGCTTGCGCACCACCTCCGGCGGATAAAACGGGTACTCCTGGGCCAGCTTCTGACGAAGTTCCTTGGATACATTGGTCATCTCGTCATAGGAGCGCACACCCTTATGCAGCCATGTATAAATTTGCTTTGCCCGAAAAGCCGGCTGCCCCATTTCTTTCAGTGCAAG
Organism: Oscillospiraceae bacterium; assembly: GCA_020025595.1. Classification (GTDB taxonomy): domain Bacteria; phylum Bacillota; class Clostridia; order Oscillospirales; family Oscillospiraceae; genus Faecousia. The sequence goes on along the minus strand of JAHHRV010000001.1, from coordinate 17,830 downwards.
GGTCATTTCAGGCAGCGTCATCGCCTTGATATTCATACAGTCCTCCGCATACGGCAAATAAAGAAGCCGTCTGTGTCATATTCTCCGGGAACCAGTGCCAGCATGCCGTTTTCGTTCTTACCGAAAACATCCGGCAGTTCCAGAGGCTCGGTAGAAAATTCCGGGTGAGATTTCAGGAATTTTTCCACCACGCCCTCATTTTCCCGGCGTACCAGTGTACAGGTGGAATACAGCAGCACACCGCCGGGCTTTACATACCGAGCCTGATTGCTCAGGATCTGAAGCTGCAGCGCAGGCAGTTCCTTCATGGTGTCCGGGTCTTTTTCCCGGATGTCCGGCTTTTTGCGGATGATGCCGTAGCCGCTGCAAGGCACATCCACCAGCGCCACATCCACACGGTTTTCAAGTTCTGCATCAAACACTGTGGCATCAAACTGCCGGGGATGCATATTTTCAAATCCCAGACGGTCTGCACCGTTTTGCATCAGTGCAACCTTATGTTCGTGGACATCGGAAGATACGATTCTTCCTTTGCCGCCCAGTGCCATTGCCGCTGCAAAGCTCTTGCCGCCGGGGGCAGCACAGCAGTCTGTAATAAGCAGCTCCCCTTCCGGGATTCTGGCACAATCTACTGCCAGCTTCGCAGCCGCATCCTGCACATAGAACCAGCCATCCCGAAAACTGGGCAGCTTGTCAATACTGCCGGTACCGCTGAGCACCAGGCAGTCAGAAAGCCAGGGATGCTTCTTTGCCTGCACGCCCTCTGATTCCAAGCGTGCTTCCAGCTGCTGCACCGTGGTCTTCAGGGTGTTCACCTGAATCACAGTTTCCGGAGCCTCGTTGTTGGCCCGCAGCATATTTTCAAGCCGCTCCTGTCCCACATAGCTGCGGAACAGATTGACCAGTCCCTCCGGATGGGAATACTTTGTCGCAAGATCCTCCGGCTCAGCCAGTTCATCCTTCTTCCGCACAGCATTGCGCAGCACGCCGTTGACCAGTGATGCCGCGTGGGGCTGCTTTTTGCAGTACTGCTTTGCCAGCACCACAGACTCGTTTACTGCGGCAGAATCAGGAATTTTGTCCATCAGCAGGATCTGATACAGTCCCAGATGCAGGATATCCCGTACCACCGGACGCAGGCCCTTCAGCTTTCCCGTAAGCAGCTGCTGGCAGTAAAAATCCAGCAGGCCCCGGTTCTGCAGCACGCCGTAGCACAGCCGCGTAGCCAGTGCCGCATCGCGCTTATCAAGATTGGCACGGCCGATCTGCTCTTTCAGCAGTGCGTTGGACCAGCCGTCTTTTTTCCGGCAGCCGATCAGCACTTCCAGTGCCGTCTGTCTGGGAGTCATCTTAAATCTCCAGCGGGTGGCCGCGGAAATAATCCGGAGCCGCCATGCGCTTGCCGCCTTCTGCCTGCAGCTGGCGAATCTCAATCATCCTGCCGTCACCGCAGGCGACCCGCAGGCCGGTCTTGTTCAGTTCCACAGGGGTTCCGGCGGGCTTATTGGTAGTTCCGTCCACCAGAACAGTCTGGTGAATCTTGAACTTGGTGCCGCCCAGCTCTGCAGTCGCAACAGGCCAGGGATGCAGTCCGCGAACCTTGTTGTGGACTTCCTGAGCGCTCTTGCTCCAGTCGATGGGGCACATAGTCTTATCCAGCATGGGTGCAAAGCTAACCTTGGACGCATCCTGAGGGGTGGCTTCCACCTTACCCTGGGTGAATCTGGTCAGAGTCTTGCTCAGCAGATCCGCACCCAGAACTGCCAGTCTGTCCAGCAGCTCTCCGGCGGTTTCATTTTCGCCGATGGGGGTCTTGGATACCTCGATCATATCGCCTGCATCCATTTCCCGGACCAGGTACATAGCAGTAACACCGCTCTCGGTCAGGCCGTCCAGCACTGCCCACTGATAGGGCGCACTTCCACGATATGCAGGCAGAACGCTTGCATGAATGTTAATGCAACCCAGAGTCGGCACATCCAGCACCTTCTGAGGCAGGATGCGACCATAGGCCACAACCGCACAGATATCAGGCTTCAGGTCCCGCAGCTGCTGCACGGTTTCTTCCTCCCGGAAGTTTTCCGGCTGAAATACCGGAATCTCGTGAGCCATGGCTACTTCCTTAACAGGAGAGCAGACCATCTTCATGCCGCGGCCCTTGGGGCGGTCCGGCTGGGTATATACACCGACGACATCAAAGCCGTCTGCAATAATCTTCTTCAGGCAGGTTGCCGAAATATCCGGCGTTCCCATAAATACTACTCGCATGAAATCCCTCCCAGGCGCTTTTACATTTCCTCCAGCTCTTCCTCAGTGAGGAAGCGATCCATCACCTGCGTGTACACAATGCCATCCAGATGATCCAGCTCATGGCAGAAGCAGCGGGCAATCAGCTCTTCTCCTTCTGCTTCAAACCAGTTTCCGTTGCGATCCTGTGCCTTGACCTTGGCAACCATGGGACGCTTAACAATGCCGTACTTTCCGGGTACAGACAGGCAGCCTTCTACGCCCACCTGCTCGCCGGAAGTCTCCACCATCTCCGGGTTGATCAGCTCCAGGACCTCGTCTCCGGTATCCACCAGAACCACCCGGCGCAGGATGCCCACCTGAGGAGCCGCAAGGCCCACACCGTTTGCATCCAGCAGGGTATCCTTCATGTCATCCAGCAGCTGAAACAGCTTCTTATCAAAATTGGTCACAGGCTTGCACACCTTGTGCAGCGCAGGCTCCTTATCGGTAAAAATTCTACGAAGTGCCATAATTACAACGCCTCTTTCATTATTCGTATCCGTTTACATCCACAAACGCCGACACGCCTCGGTTGCGCCTGTCCTGCATGAACTGCCGCAGGAAAACGCCCAGGGTCTGCCGGAGCTGCTTATCCGCCCGACACCGTAAGGTCAGGCGATAACGGAAATGATAGTTTATTTTCATCACCGGACATGGGGCAGGCCCCAGTAGGGTGTATGCATTCTCATCAGGTTGGTTTTGCTTCAGCCACCCGGCCAGGCTGTCCCGGAACAGGGCACTGCCCCGCAGCACCGCAGCTTCGTTTTCTCCCACAAAGGTGATGCTCACGCTGTCCCCAAAGGGAGGCAGATTCATCACCCGCCGCAGGCCGATCTCCAGATCGTAAAATCCGTTGTAGTCCTGTCTGGCGCCCAGAGCAATGATCTGATGCTGAGGCACCATGGTCTGGATCACCGCCCGGCCTTCGCTCTGTCCGCGACCGGCACGGCCCACCACCTGTGTCAGCATATTAAATGTGGTCTCCGCTGCCCGGTAGCTGCCGGAATACAGACTGAGATCCGCATCCAGAACACCTACCAGCGTTACATCCGGCAGGTTCAGTCCCTTTGCCACCATCTGCGTGCCGATCAGGACGGGGATCTTCTCCTCCTGGAATCGCTTCAGCATCTTTTCATGGGTATTCACCGCATTGATGGTATCTGCATCCATGCGAAGGATCTCCATGTCCGGGAACTCGAATTCCAGTGCTTCCTGTACCTTCTGGGTACCAACGCCCAGAGGCTTCAGCGGGCCACCGCAGCTTGGGCACCGGTCAGGCACCGGCTGAGAGTGACCGCAATAGTGGCACATGAGCCGCCCGTTGGCGCTGTGATAGGTCAGCCGATTGCTACACCGGACACATTCAGGGCTCTTGCGGCAATCCACACAGACCAACGCACGGGCATTTCCCCGCCGATTCAAAAACAGGATGGTCTGTTTCTGGTGCTGCACATTATCCCGAATGGCATCCAGCAAAAATTCACTGAAAGGCGAATCGTTTCCCGATTTCAGCTCTTCTTTCATGTCTACGATTTCCACTCTGGGAAGCTGACGGCCGTTGAACCGGCTGTGCAGCTCGTAGAGTCGATAATCTCCGGATTTTGCCCGGTACATGGTTTCTATGGAAGGCGTAGCCGAGCCAAACAGCACCATCGCCTTCTCCTTGGCGCCCCGCCAGATGGCGATCTCCTTGGCAGAGTATCTGGGGGCATTTTCGGATTTATAGGTATGTTCCTGTTCCTCATCCAGAATGATGATTCCCAGATTCCGGGTCGGCGCGAACACCGCAGAGCGGGTTCCCACCACCACCCGTGCATCGCCGCTTCGGATGCGTTTCCACTGGTCGTAGCGCTCTCCGGCAGACAGGCTGCTGTGGAGCACCGCCACCTGATTCCCAAAATGGGCAGCCATCAGGCTGAGAAGCTGAGGCGTCAGGCCGATTTCCGGCACCAGCAGCATGGCACTTTTGCCGGAATCCAGGCACCGACCAATGAGCTTCAGATACACCGAAGTCTTTCCGGAGCCCGTAACGCCGTACAGCAGTGCAACGCCCGGGGCAGGTTCTTCCATCTGATTCTGCAGGCCCTCAAATACCCGGGACTGCTCCTCGGTCAATACCAGCGGGCCATCCAGATGGGCCGGCTCAATTTCCCTGCAGCGCAGCGTGGGACGCTGACTCAGAGTCACATAGCCCAGCTTTTCCAGACGCCTCACCGTTGCCGTAGAAGCTCCGGTAAAATAGCAAAGCTCTTTCACCGCCACCGAGCCAACCGCACACAGCAGCTGCAGCACAGCCTTCTGCATGGCGGCGGATTTGGGCCTGTGGGATGCAAATTCCATGGCTTCTTCCGCAGACGCGGCCAAAGTCGCAATTTGTTCCGACTGATCGCCGGTTCTGCGCAGGAAGTCCGATTCCGTGGTGATCCATTTCTTTTTCAGCAGATATTTCAGCGCCGCAGTGCGTGCCTCTTCCTCCGGAACGACCGCCTTGATATCGTCAAGTTCTCCCTGTCCTCCCAGATTTTCCAGGTGCGACAGGATGGTCACAGCATCTGCCTGGCGGATGGTCTTGCCCTTCCAGGGCTCCCCTTCTGCCAGAGCGAACCGCTCAACCGTCTTGAACCACAGTCCGCCGGGCAGCATTGCCCGAATGGCTTCGTAGAAGGTGCAGAAGTAGCGCTCCCGCATGAAAGCAGCCAGCTTCAGCATCATCTCAGACAGCAGTGGTTCCGGATCCAGAATCTGCTCAATGGATTTCAGTCTGGACTCGTCCCCCTGGGTGATCTGCAGCACAATTCCCTCGCACCGGCGATTGCCGGCTCCGAAGGGAACCTGAACCCGCATACCAACCTTCAGGGGCAAATCCTCACCAAAGCGATAAGAATAAGGCTTGTCAATGGCAAATAAAGCAGCCGAAACTGCGATTTTTGCAATCATCCTCATTCCTCCTTTGGTCTAAATTACTTCATATACTCGTCTTTCAGGGTGGCGGTCAGCTTGCCATCTGCAACCTCGTGGATTGCCAGGGTAACAGGCTTCTCGGGCAGTTCTTCACCAAACTCATTTGCCTCTTCAGCGATCTGACGAGCGCGCTTTGCAACAACATTCACCAGCAGATAGCTGCTATCAACATTCTTCAGCAGTTCAGCAACAGGGGGGTACAGCATATTAAAATTCCTCCATTATTCATTATCGGCTTTTTCAGCCATGATTTCCAAAATTTCCCGGGCACAGACATCCGCATCCTGATTGACCACAATATAGTCATAACGGAAGCGCTGCTCCATTTCCCATTTTGCCCGTTCCAGACGAAGTTCAATCTGTTCCGGGGATGTATCGCCGCGGCCTCTCAGCCGGCGTTCCAGTTCCTCCACGCTGGGAGGCATGACAAAAATCAGTGTTGCATCCGGGCAGGCATTCTTCACATTGAATGCGCCCACAGGCTCCACATCCAGCACCACATTCTTGTCCACCAGCTTCTCATCCAGCTGCTTCTTCGGGGTGCCGTAGAATGTTTCGTTGTGGAAATCGTATTCCAGCATCTCGCCGTTTGCGATCATATCCTGGAACTCGTCCACCGTTACGAAATAGTAGTGTACACCATTTTGCTCCCCGGCTCTGGGAGCTCTGGTGGTGGCAGATACCGAGAAGCACAGATCCTCTCTGGCAGCCATCACCTTGGCGAGCACCGTGCTCTTGCCTACACCGGACGCACCGGAGATTACAAACAAGTTGCCCTTGCTCATCCTTCTTCCTCCTCATAACGGATTCCCTGCTTGTCCTGCGAACGCTCGCAGATCGTTTCAGGGGCGATTGCCGACAGGATCACATGATCCGTGTCCATCAGCAGAACCGATTTGGTCTTGCGGCCGTAGCTGGCATCGATGAGCATCGCCCGATCTCTTGCCTCCTGAATCACACGCTTGATGGGGGCCGAGTCAGGACTGACCACCGCCAGCAGCCGGGCTGCAGAAACCATATTTCCAAAACCAATATTGATCAGTTTCATGAAACGCCTCTTTTACTCCAGATTCTGGGTCTGTTCGCGGATCTTTTCCAGCTCTGCCTTGATGTCCACCACGATCCGGGCAATCTTCACATCGGTGCACTTGGAACCGGTGGTGTTTGCCTCACGGTTCATCTCCTGCAGCAGGAAGTCCAACTTCCGGCCCACGCCGCCGCCATTGGTCAGCATGGTATCCATCTGCTCCAGATGGCTGCGCAGGCGGACAGTTTCCTCGTCCACGGCAATCTTATCGGCGAAAATAGCTGCTTCGGTCAGGATGCGGGATTCGTCAATGGACTTGTTGTCCAGGACTTCACGCATCTTCTCTTCCAAACGCTTGCGATAATCTGCAACAGTCTGGGGGCTTGCCTGCTCTACCTGAGAAACCAGATTCAGGATGGTAGCAGCCCGGTTGCGCAGATCGGTCTCAAGGGCTGCACCCTCGACCTCTCTCATGTGGTTGTAGTTATCAAGGGCTTCCTTGACCACACCCAGCAGATCTGCCTTCAGCTGTTCTTCGTCAGCCTGAGGCTTCTCAACCAGGAATACCTCCGGCATTCTTGCAAGGGCGGTGACGCTGATGTCATCCTTGACACCATACTCGTCCACCATCTGGCGCATAGCGTTCAGATAGCCCTCTACAACAGGCTTGTTCAGGGTAACCTGGACATCGGATGCAGCCTCTGCATTGACGCTGACGAACACATCCACCTTGCCGCGGGACACAGCGGACTTTACCATCTGCTTTACCGCATCCTCCGCAAAGGAGAAGATTCTCGGCATCTTCACAGTGCAGTCCAGATAACGATTGTTTACCGAACGGATTTCAACTGTAAATTCGCGACCGTTCACCGTCTCCACGGCGCGGCCATAACCAGTCATGCTCTTAACCAAGCAAATGACCTCCTTTATTGTTCGGTATGCCCCAGACCAGGGGCATAGCCGGTAATTGTATAAACCGTTTTTTTATGCTTTGCGTGTGAACGATCCACATAAACGGCAAATATGAGTCCCAATACGAATCCCGTACAGCCCAGCAGGCCGCCAAGATTCCATGCTGCGCCGACAGCATAGCCCAGGAAAAACAGAACCATCGGCACCAGATAAACCGCCGCCGCAGCCTTGAGCACGCCTGCCGTATCAGAAGACACGGTGACGAAATCCCCTGCGCTTGCTCCGATGGGATTATCCGCCTGGACAATCAGCGTTTCCTGTGCTGCGCCACAGCCTGAACATTTGTGACAGTCCCCGGAGCAGGCACTTTCCCGGAAGTGGATCACTTCCGCCTTGCCATCCGGATATGTCTTATGCACTTTTACAATCTGTTCCATAATTAGTTTCCTTCCGTAGCCCCTGTGGAAGGCGGTGCAACCATAACCGATACGCCGTACTTGCCTACAGGACCAACCTCAGGGAACTTATTCGATATCGTAATCACCGGTTCAACGGTTTCTGCGCCACTTACCTGTTCCACATTAACCTGAACGGTAATATCCGAGGCCCGCATTGCTTCAATCTGCTCCTTGGGGCCGCGAACCGTAATCGTCAGCATTTTGGTCAGCACATCCGCCTCCATGCCCTGGGGCACATTCAGCGTCTGGATATTGCTGATATCAAAAGACTTCTTTTCAAGCAATGGGAAAGAAATGCTTACCGTTGCCCTGTTTACGCCGCTTTCATTGGTGATTCCCTCCGGCAGCAGGATTTCAAATTCCTTGGCTGCACCGGTGGTGTAATCCGCCAGATTGATGGTGCCGATCACCAGTTCATTCACCTTTTCCAGCAGAGCCTCACTGCCGGAGATGCTGATCTGTGCAGGGCTGATCTGGATGGAAGTGGTCTTTTCTGTAGCACCGCCGCCATTGACAATATTGACCTTCAAGTCGATCTTCTTGATGGCGGAAATCCGCAGCTGCAGGCGAACCTTTTCTACATTGGTGGTAACCATCTTTACATCAAGAGGCTCACCCTGCTTGTTTTGAAGCTCATATCGATAGCTCTGTGAGATGGATTCGGTCCGATTGATCAGATCCACCTTAATGGAAGCATGGTCGATCTGGTCCACCACTTCCTTGGGACCGGAAATCTTGATTTCACTGTAATCAAGCTCCGGGGTACCCTTGATATATCCCTCAGGGACATTGCCCTCGTAAGCAATCTGGATGGGAACTTCTTTGCTGACCCGTTCTGCCACCACCACAGAAATCTGTTTGGGATCGCGGTCCTGTACTGTGATTGCTCCGCTGACCAGCTCATTGGGCGGCGTGATGGAATATCCGATCAGATATTCGCCAGCTTCCTGGATGTTGCTCAAATCTGCCACTACGGTCAGATTCTGGGAATTGATCTTGTTCAGATCCGACCGGGTTCCGGCCAGTTCCACCGTAACGGTGGGGTTCGGGTCAGAAACCAGCATCAGCTGCTTTTCTGTAAGGGAACTTGTGTTGTCCAGGACCACCGGGACCTTATAGTAAGGCCGGGTCTGATCGGGGCTGATAACCGTAATGACATACAACCACAGGCCAAAAGCAAGTACGACAGCAACGAGTGCACTAACTACCTTATTTTTCATCGTGCTTTTCCTCCTTATGGGCAAGCAGCTGCTTCAGGCGGATCAGAGGAGACTGTTCCTTCTTTTGATCCTCTTTGTAGAGTTCCTGCCGCAGCAGTCGTTCCAAAGTCTGAGGAGCCAGGTGCCGCTTCAGCATACCGCCGACTGCCACAGAGATGGTTCCGGTCTCTTCAGACACGATCACCACCACTGCATCGGATGCTTCGCTCATACCCACGCCTGCTCTGTGTCGGGTGCCCAGATCTGCGCTCAGCCGGTGGCTTTCGGACAAGGGGAGCACGCAGCCGGCTGCTGCAATGGTACCGTCTCTGATGATCATAGCACCATCGTGGAGCGCAGCCTTGGGGAAAAAGATATTCCGAATCAGCTGTTCAGACACTTTGCCGTCAATAACTGTTCCGGTTTTGAAATACTCTTCCAGGCGCTGACTTCTGGCAAAAACGATCAGTGCACCGATTTTCTCACGGCTCATGACCTCACACGCCATAACAGTCTGGGCAATGATCAGTTCCATTTCCGCCATTTTCTTTTCCGGGCTGATCAGCTGCTTGATGCTGACGCTGCCCAAATGATCCATCATTCGGCGAAGCTCCGGCTGAAACAGGATAACCAGCGAAAGCATTCCTACTGCAAGTACCTGATTGAGCAAAAAGCTCAGTGTATGCAAATCCCACAGCTGTGTACACCAGGCAACCACCAGCATTGCCACGACCACTCCGGCAATGCGCATGGTCGTCGTCGATCGAATCATCCGAATGACTCGGTAAATTATATATGCAACGATTGCGATATCAAGATAGTCCGACAAAGACATTGCGGACAGTTGCTTGAGAAGATCCTGTAGATATTCCATAGACACGCATCCCTCGCTTCTCATTTGTTATTTGGCAGTTCCGGAAAATCCTGATAACTAGCCTATTATCCTTATCATTATAGCGGATTAGCCTTTCAATAGCAAGAGAAAATGTGTAAAAAAATCGTTACATCACCGGCGGCAATCTTTTCTGCACCGTTTCCTGCAATGCCTGCAAATGTTCGACAGACGCGTCGTGTCCGAAGCTGAGGCGCACGGTTCCCGTATCCAATGTTCCCGCACTTTTATGGGCCAGCGGCGCACAGTGAAGCCCTGCACGCACAGCAATATCTTCCTGGGCAAGGGCCAGTGCGGCTGTCTCGCAATCCAATCCGCACCGGAAGGAAACCGTCCCCAGCTGGTGTGGGCCGGAAAACACTTCCATTCCCAGATCTTTCAAAATCCGAACCGCCTTAGCTGCCGTTTTCTGCTCGTGTATGCCGATGGCTGCCGGTGTTTTCTCCATTACATAGCGAATACCTGCCCCCAGTCCTGCAATTCCCGGAACATTTGCCGTGCCTGCTTCCGCCCGATCCGGCAGAAAATCCGGCATTTGCTGCCGGGCGGATTCGCTTCCGGTTCCTCCCATAATCAGCGGTTTGGGAAGCCGTTTGCACAGCAGGATTCCGGTTCCCATTGGCCCCAGGAGCCCTTTGTGCCCGGGCATTGCAATAAAATCTGCGCCCAGAGTCCGAAAATCAATGGGCAGAGCCCCTGCTGACTGGGCTGCGTCAATCACAAAAGGAATCCCTCTGCGGATGCAGGCCCGTGCCATTTCTTCAATGGGCAGAATATAGCCAAACACATTGGATACATGGGTGAACACCGCCACACGAGCCCCCTGCTGCAATGCCTTATAGAAGGAACGCAGCGTGTCTTCCTGATCGAATAATCTGTGTCCTGCCACCAGCACCCTTGCACCCAGTCCATACAGTGTCCTTGTGACAGCATTATGTTCAAAGCCGGAGATCACCACTTTTGTGCCCGGTTTTACCAGTGTTCTCAGGGCCATATTTAAGCCCTGTGTGCAGTTCATGGTAAACACGACCTGTTCCGGCAGACACCGGAACAGCTCACCTGCGGCTTCTCTGCAATCGTAAAGCATTTCGGCACCAGCCCTGGCGGCTTCATGGCTGCCTCTGCCGGGATTGGCACAGGTCTGCATTGCCTCTGCCATCGCATTACAGACACACTCCGGCTTGGGAAAGGATGTTGCACCATTGTCAAGATAGATCATATCGAAGCTCCTCTACCACTCCATCTGGATGGAACAGATAACTTTTCCGAAAGGGAATCTCATTCTCCCGTAAAATCTCCAGCCCCTGATTCAGTTCGGTCAGTTTCGCCTCGATTCCATACCCGCAGCCCCGTTCCTCCATCCATCTGGGCGTACGGCGCATATGGCACTTGATGCCCTCTGCTGTGAATACCCGTTCACAACGCTGCGCATGCGTGATGGAACGAAAAGTGATAAAAAATGATTTCATATGTCATAACCTCCCGAGCCAAGCTATGCCCTCAGGAGACAAAAGGTGCAAAAGCAAAAACCGCCCTGCATCTGCAGAGCGGTTTATCACAGTTTATTCTTCCAGCAGGCAAACTGCATGGCAGCTGAGGCCTTCCATCCGGCCGGTGAAGCCCAGATGCTCCTCGGTGGTGGCTTTCACATTGACCCGGGATACATCAATTCCCACGGTCTTTGCAATGTTTTCCACCATCTGGGGGATGTGATCCTTCAGCTTAGGCTTCTGTGCAATCATGGTCACATCGATGTTGCTGACCCGATAGCCGGCCTCCTGAACGAGCTTCGCAACGACACCCAGCAGCATCAGCGAATCCGCGCCCTTGTACTGAGGATCTGTGTCCGGGAAATGCTTTCCGATATCGCCCAGACCTGCAGCGCCCAGCAGCGCATCCGATACTGCGTGCAGCAACACATCGGCATCGCTGTGTCCGTCCAGACCCAGAGGATAGTCGATTTTCACACCGCCCAGAATCAGGTCTCTGCCTTCCACCAGTCGATGCACATCATATCCGTGTCCAATTCTCATCTGTTTTCCTCCATCAGCATTTCTGCCACTTTCAAATCAAAGGGAGTGGTGACCTTCAGGTTTCGCTCGTCACCCTCTACAGTCTTTACTTTTACGCCCAGCAGCTCCACCGCGGAACAGTCGTCGGTAACTTCCGCACCTTCCTCTGCCGCTTTTTTCAGGGCGCCCCGCAGCAGGTCAAAATCAAACACCTGAGGGGTCTGCACCGCACGCAGAGTGCTTCTGTCCGGGGTGGAATCCACCACACCCATGGGAGCCACCTTGATGGTGTCCTTCACAGGAATTACAGGAACCGCTGCCGCGTAGCTGTTGGCAGCCCGAACCACCCGGTCGATCAGCTGCCAGCTCACCAGAGGCCGGGCACCATCCTGAATGGCTGCCAGCTCCACCTGTTCAGAAAGGCTGTTGAGGCCCAGGCTCACCGACTCCTGTCGGCTGTTTCCGCCCACAACCACTGCCTTGACCTTGTCGTATTCTCTGCACAGAGATGCAATCGGCCGAATCAGATCCGCCCGGGTCACGATCACGATTTCTTTGATGGCATCACATTCCTGAAATGCTCTGACCGTGTGGACGATCATGGGTTCGCCCTTCAGCGGAGCCATCACCTTGTCGATACCGCCCATCCGGGATGCGCTGCCGGCCGCAACAATTACCGCACCGCAGTAGCGCAGCTTCAGTGCTTTTCTTGCAAGTTTTGTGTATTTTGAGATATCCATATTTTACAGCTCCATTACCAGTTGCCTGAAGAAGTTTCCCCGAACCTCAAAATTCTTAAACCGGTCAAAGGATGCGCTTGCCGGAGACAGCAAAACCACATCCCCGTCCTTTGCAGATGCAGCTGCCGCCCGGACAGTTTCTGCAAAGTCATCCATCATCACAATTTCAGGCTTCCCCTGTTCATATTCTGCACAGCCAACCACCGCATCATAGATCTTCTGAGCAGTTGCTCCGGTGAGGAACAGCTTTTTTACATGGGCGCAAATTTCCGGGCCCAGTACATCGTAAGGAATGTGCTTGTCATATCCACCGGCAATCAGGATCACAGGCTCCGGGAAGCTGCGGAGACCGGAAATGGTGCGGCTGGGAGAAGACGCAATGGAGTCATTGTAAAAACGAACCCCATCCTTCACACGAATCAGCTCGATCCGGTGCTGAACACCGCCGAAGGTTTTTGCCACATTACGAATGGATTCGTCGCTGACCAGACCGTCGGTAACTGCAATGGCAGCCATGTAGTTTTCAATATTGTGTACACCGGGAATTAGAATGTCCTTGGCATCCATAACCTTCTGCTCAGCGCCGTCTTTCACGCGATAAATTACGCCATCATGGCAGCAAACACCGTTTTCGATGCGGTTTTTCCGGGAGAAATACCGGGTTTCGCCGTTTCCGGTCATAGGTGCGGTGATGTCGTTGTCCGCATTGACGACCAGCAGTCCATCCTCACTCTGGTAACGGAAGACATTTTTCTTGGCATCGATATATTCCTGCATATCCTTGTGGACATCCAGATGGTTAGGAGCCAGGTTTGTCACCACGCACCGCTTTGCACTGCGCTGCATATCCATCAACTGGAAGGAACTCAGCTCTACCACGGCATAATCATCTTCCGTCATTTCGGGGACACTGGAAAGCAGAGGCGTGCCGATGTTGCCGCCAAGCCAGACCTTTTTTCCCTCTGCCTTCAACAGCTCGGAAACCAGTGTGGTTGTGGTGGTTTTTCCATCAGATCCGGTAATTGCAATCATATGGCAGGGGCAAAGTTCAAAGAACACTTCCATCTCGGATGTGACGGTTGCGCCGCTGTCTCTCAGCATCACAAGAGCAGGATTGCCTGGGTGCATTCCGGGAGTCCGGAACACAAGATCTGCTTGCAGATTCTCTAAATAATCGGCACCGACCCGAAGCTCAGCACCCTGCTTCTCCAACTCCAGAACTTCTGCATCCAGCTTTTCACGCTCCGTCCGGTCACAGCCTGTGACATGGCAGCCGTGCTCCAGCAGCAGCCGCACCAGCGGACGATTGCTGACGCCTAAGCCCAGTACAACGATTCTCTTTCCCTGCAGAGAATTAAAATATTGTTCAAATGCATTTTGCATCATGATCCCTCATTTCAAAATGATTCTGCGCCCTGAATAAGGCCTTTTATCTCTATAATAGTATATCCCTTAAAAAAAGAATTTGCAAGACATTTGACATTCTGGCATTAATACAGTAAAATGGTTAGGCAAGTAGGTTGGACAGCCGCGTGCAGAGGTCGAAAGGCCCTGTATGAGGAAAGTCCGGGCTCCATAGGGCAAGGATAACGGGTAACGCCCGCCGAGGGTGACCTCAGGACAAGTGCAACAGAGATATGTCGCCTTCCTTTCGGGAGGTAAGAGTGAAAAGGTGCGGTAAGAGCGCACCCATCCCATGGAGACATGGGTATGCTGTAAACTCTATCCGGAGCAACACCGTGTGAGGGACGCATGACTGGCCCGGTCGTCCCCAAGAGGTGGCTGGAACCCAGGAGCAATTCTGGGTCTAGATAGATGGCTGTCAAAACAGAACCCGGCTTATAGACCTAGTCGCACCAAAAAAACACCGTTCTTTGGAACGGTGCTTTTTTTATCCACAGAATGTCACGCTTCTGTGGAGTATTTCTTGCAAATTATGAATTGAACAGCCATATTATACACAAATCCCGCTCTTGCGCACAGTATCGGCAGATTTTTCCGGGATTTTATCCACAGTCGATGCACCGATTGTTGAAAACTTCACACACCGCACAAAAAAGCCCCGACCAAAAGGTCGGGGCTTTTCGTAATCAATCAATATCGATTAAATCCTGGATTACTCCATGATCTCGGTGACAACACCGGAACCGACGGTACGGCCACCCTCACGGATAGCGAAACGCAGGCCCTTCTCGATAGCGATGGGGGTGATCAGCTCAACGTTCATAACAACGTTATCGCCGGGCATGCACATCTCAACGCCCTCGGGCAGGTTGATGATGCCGGTAACGTCAGTAGTACGGAAGTAGAACTGAGGACGATAGTTGTTAAAGAAAGGAGTATGACGGCCGCCTTCGTCCTTGGACAGAACGTAAACCTGGCCCTGGAACTTGGTCAGGGGGTGGATGGAGCCGGGCTTACACAGAACCTGGCCTCTCTCGATGTCCTTCTTGTCAACACCACGCAGCAGAGCGCCGATATTGTCGCCAGCTTCTGCGTAGTCCAGCAGCTTGTGGAACATCTCGATGTCGGTAACGACAGTGGACTTCTTCTCTTCGCTCAGGCCAACAACTTCAACCTGCTCGTTCTTCTTGATGACGCCACGCTCAACACGACCGGTAGCAACAGTACCACGGCCGGAGATGGTGAAGACGTCTTCAACGGGCATCAGGAAGGGCTGGTCAGCCTTACGGTCGGGAGTGGGGATGTAGGTATCAACTGCATCCATCAGCTCCTTGATGCAAGCATACTCGGGAGCATCCTTGTCGGTGGACTCGGAGATCAGAGCGTTCAGAGCGGAACCCTTGATGATGGGGCACTCTTCGTCGAAGCCATACTCAGCCAGAGTCTCACGGATTTCCATCTCAACCAGCTCCAGCAGCTCTTCGTCGTCAACCAGGTCAGCCTTGTTCATGAAGACAACGATTGCGGGAACGCCAACCTGACGAGCCAGCAGCAGGTGCTCCTTGGTCTGAGCCATGGGGCCGTCGGTAGCAGCGATAACCAGGATAGCACCGTCCATCTGAGCAGCGCCGGTGATCATGTTCTTGATGTAGTCAGCGTGGCCCGGGCAGTCAACGTGAGCGTAGTGACGGTTGTCGGTCTCGTACTCAACGTGAGCGGTGTTGATCGTGATACCACGTGCCTTCTCTTCGGGAGCCTTATCGATAGAAGCGTAGTCTTCGAAATCAGCGTAGCCCTGCATAGCCAGGTACTTGGTAATAGCTGCGGTCAGAGTGGTCTTGCCGTGGTCAACGTGGCCAATGGTACCAATGTTGACGTGAGGCTTAGTTCTTTCAAACTTCTGCTTTGCCATTTTGGAAATTCCTCCTGTAATGAATGAAATAAAATGGAATTAAATAAACGGTTGTTACGCGCTTCTAGAGACATGATACTACATGATCTCCAGAAACACAAGTAGAATTTTTGCAAATTCCTAAGAATCTGGGGTAAAACACTGGTTCCACCCCAGATATCTTGATTAACCCTTGGAACGAGCCTTGACGATTTCTTCGGTCTTGCTCTTGGGCAGCTCACTGTTGTGGCTGGGCTCCATGGAGTAGTTGCCACGGCCCTGAGTCTTAGAACGCAGGTCGGTAGCATAACCGAACATTTCAGCCAGAGGAACGTTAGCGTCGATCTGGACAGAACCGGTTCTGGTGATCTGACCCAGAATGTTACCACGGCGAGCGGTAACGTCGCCAATGACGACGCCCATGTACTCATCGGGAACATTGATGGAAACCTTCATGATGGGCTCCAGGATAGCGGGGTTGGCCTTCCGGCAAGCTTCCTTGAATGCCATAGAACCGGCAATCTTAAATGCCATTTCGGAGGAGTCAACTTCGTGGTAGGAACCATCGAACAGGGTAACCTTTACATCGACAACGGGGTAGCCAGCCAGAACACCGGCTGCCATAGCGCCCTGAATACCTGCATCGACAGCGGGGATATATTCCTTAGGAATAGAACCGCCAACGATTGCATTGACGAACTCATAGCCCTTACCAGGCTCGTTGGGCTCGACACGGATCTTAACATGACCGTACTGGCCCTTACCACCGGACTGACGAGCATACTTGGTGTCCTGCTCGACGCTCTTGCGGATGGTCTCCTTGTAAGCAACCTGGGGAGCGCCGACATTGGCTTCCACCTTGAACTCACGCAGCAGACGGTCAACGATGATCTCCAGATGGAGCTCACCCATACCGGCGATAATGGTCTGACCAGTTTCCTGATCAGTGTAGGTCTTGAAGGTGGGATCTTCTTCTGCCAGCTTGGACAGAGCGATACCCATCTTTTCCTGACCAGCCTTGGTCTTGGGCTCGATAGCAACAGAGATAACGGGCTCGGGGAAGACCATGGACTCCAGAATGATGGGGTGGTCTTCGTCGCAGAAGGTATCACCAGTGGTGGTGTTCTTCACGCCGACAGCAGCAGCGATATCGCCAGCGTAGACGACATCGATGTCTTCACGGTGGTTGGAGTGCATCTGCAGAATACGGCCCAG
Organism: Oscillospiraceae bacterium; assembly: GCA_020025595.1. Taxonomy (GTDB): domain Bacteria; phylum Bacillota; class Clostridia; order Oscillospirales; family Oscillospiraceae; genus Faecousia. Next base: position 830 of record JAHHRV010000001.1, on the reverse strand, counting down.
GCGCTCCTTGGACTGCTTGGTGCAGTTCAGGACAGTGGTGCCCTTGGTCAGGGTGCCGGAGTAAACGCGGAAGTAGCACAGCTTACCAACGTAGGGGTCGGTAGCGATCTTAAATGCCAGAGCGGAGAAAGGAGCCTCGTCGGATGCGGGACGGAAATCTTCCTCGCCGGTGTCGGGGTTGATGCCCTTGATGCCCTTCTTATCCAGGGGGCTGGGCATGTAGTCGACAACAGCATCGAGCAGGGGCTGAACGCCCTTGTTCTTGTAAGAGGTACCGCAGCAGACAGGGATCATCTCGTTATCAATGGTAGCCTTACGGATAACCTTCTTGATCATGTCGATGGGAACTTCTTCGCCTTCCAGATACATCATAGCGATGTCATCGTCGAAGGTGGAGACAGCGTCCATCAGCTTCTCATGATACTCGTTAGCCAGGTCAACCATGTCTTCGGGAATTTCCTCAACACGGATGTCCTTACCCAGGTCATCGTAGTAAACCTCAGCCTTCATGGTGAGCAGGTCAATGACGCCCTTGAAGAAAGCTTCGGAACCGATGGGCAGCTGAATGGGTACTGCATTGCACTTCAGGCGCTCGTCGATCATGTTCAGAACGCGGTAGAAGTCAGCACCCAGGATGTCCATCTTGTTGACATAGATCATACGGGGGACGCGATACTCGTCGGCCTGACGCCAAACGGTCTCGGTCTGGGGCTCAACGCCACCCTTTGCACACAGAACGGTGACAGCACCGTCCAGAACACGCAGGGAACGCTCAACTTCAACAGTGAAGTCAACGTGGCCCGGGGTGTCGATGATGTTCAGGCGGCAAT